>NZ_JBZXDZ010000016.1:0-5372 GCF_058725305.1 Pseudomonas sp. DW-iso3 | reverse complement strand
TGAATCAAGCAATTCGTGTGGGTGCTTGTGGAGTCAGACTGATAGTCAACAAGATTATCAGCATCACAAGTTACTCCGCGAGAAATCAAAGATGTAACCAACGATTGCTGAGCCAAGTTTAGGGTTTCTTAAAAACCCAAAGATGTTTGAACTGAAGAGTTTGATCATGGCTCAGATTGAACGCTGGCGGCAGGCCTAACACATGCAAGTCGAGCGGTAGAGAGAAGCTTGCTTCTCTTGAGAGCGGCGGACGGGTGAGTAATGCCTAGGAATCTGCCTGGTAGTGGGGGATAACGTTCGGAAACGAACGCTAATACCGCATACGTCCTACGGGAGAAAGCAGGGGACCTTCGGGCCTTGCGCTATCAGATGAGCCTAGGTCGGATTAGCTAGTTGGTGAGGTAATGGCTCACCAAGGCGACGATCCGTAACTGGTCTGAGAGGATGATCAGTCACACTGGAACTGAGACACGGTCCAGACTCCTACGGGAGGCAGCAGTGGGGAATATTGGACAATGGGCGAAAGCCTGATCCAGCCATGCCGCGTGTGTGAAGAAGGTCTTCGGATTGTAAAGCACTTTAAGTTGGGAGGAAGGGCAGTTACCTAATACGTGATTGTTTTGACGTTACCGACAGAATAAGCACCGGCTAACTCTGTGCCAGCAGCCGCGGTAATACAGAGGGTGCAAGCGTTAATCGGAATTACTGGGCGTAAAGCGCGCGTAGGTGGTTTGTTAAGTTGGATGTGAAATCCCCGGGCTCAACCTGGGAACTGCATTCAAAACTGACTGACTAGAGTATGGTAGAGGGTGGTGGAATTTCCTGTGTAGCGGTGAAATGCGTAGATATAGGAAGGAACACCAGTGGCGAAGGCGACCACCTGGACTAATACTGACACTGAGGTGCGAAAGCGTGGGGAGCAAACAGGATTAGATACCCTGGTAGTCCACGCCGTAAACGATGTCAACTAGCCGTTGGAAGCCTTGAGCTTTTAGTGGCGCAGCTAACGCATTAAGTTGACCGCCTGGGGAGTACGGCCGCAAGGTTAAAACTCAAATGAATTGACGGGGGCCCGCACAAGCGGTGGAGCATGTGGTTTAATTCGAAGCAACGCGAAGAACCTTACCAGGCCTTGACATCCAATGAACTTTCTAGAGATAGATTGGTGCCTTCGGGAACATTGAGACAGGTGCTGCATGGCTGTCGTCAGCTCGTGTCGTGAGATGTTGGGTTAAGTCCCGTAACGAGCGCAACCCTTGTCCTTAGTTACCAGCACGTAATGGTGGGCACTCTAAGGAGACTGCCGGTGACAAACCGGAGGAAGGTGGGGATGACGTCAAGTCATCATGGCCCTTACGGCCTGGGCTACACACGTGCTACAATGGTCGGTACAGAGGGTTGCCAAGCCGCGAGGTGGAGCTAATCCCATAAAACCGATCGTAGTCCGGATCGCAGTCTGCAACTCGACTGCGTGAAGTCGGAATCGCTAGTAATCGCGAATCAGAATGTCGCGGTGAATACGTTCCCGGGCCTTGTACACACCGCCCGTCACACCATGGGAGTGGGTTGCACCAGAAGTAGCTAGTCTAACCTTCGGGGGGACGGTTACCACGGTGTGATTCATGACTGGGGTGAAGTCGTAACAAGGTAGCCGTAGGGGAACCTGCGGCTGGATCACCTCCTTAATCGACGACATCAGCTGCTCCATAAGTTCCCACACGAATTGCTTGATTCATTGAAGAAGACGATAAGAAGCAGCCCGAAATTGGGTCTGTAGCTCAGTTGGTTAGAGCGCACCCCTGATAAGGGTGAGGTCGGCAGTTCGAATCTGCCCAGACCCACCAATTTTGTGTGGGAAACGCCTGTAGAAATACGGGGCCATAGCTCAGCTGGGAGAGCGCCTGCCTTGCACGCAGGAGGTCAACGGTTCGATCCCGTTTGGCTCCACCACTACTGCTTCTGAAAGTTTTGAAAGCTTAGAAATGAGCATTCCATCGGGTTGATGATGAATGTTGATTTCTAGTCTTTGATTAGATCGTTCTTTAAAAATTTGGGTATGTGATAGAAAGATAGACTGAACGTTACTTTCACTGGTAACGGATCAGGCTAAGGTAAAATTTGTGAGTTCTCTTAATTGAGAAATTCGAATTTTCGGCGAATGTTGTCTTCACAGTATAACCAGATTGCTTGGGGTTATATGGTCAAGTGAAGAAGCGCATACGGTGGATGCCTTGGCAGTCAGAGGCGATGAAAGACGTGGTAGCCTGCGAAAAGCTTCGGGGAGTCGGCAAACAGACTTTGATCCGGAGATGTCTGAATGGGGGAACCCAGCCATCATAAGATGGTTATCTTGTACTGAATACATAGGTGCAAGAGGCGAACCAGGGGAACTGAAACATCTAAGTACCCTGAGGAAAAGAAATCAACCGAGATTCCCTTAGTAGTGGCGAGCGAACGGGGACTAGCCCTTAAGTGGCTTTGAGATTAGCGGAACGTTCTGGAAAGTACGGCCATAGTGGGTGATAGCCCTGTACGCGAAAATCTCTTAGTCATGAAATCGAGTAGGACGGAGCACGAGAAACTTTGTCTGAATATGGGGGGACCATCCTCCAAGGCTAAATACTACTGACTGACCGATAGTGAACTAGTACCGTGAGGGAAAGGCGAAAAGAACCCCGGAGAGGGGAGTGAAATAGATCCTGAAACCGTATGCGTACAAGCAGTGGGAGCCCACTTTGTTGGGTGACTGCGTACCTTTTGTATAATGGGTCAGCGACTTATTTTCAGTGGCGAGCTTAACCGAATAGGGGAGGCGTAGCGAAAGCGAGTCTTAATAGGGCGTCTAGTCGCTGGGAATAGACCCGAAACCGGGCGATCTATCCATGGGCAGGTTGAAGGTTGGGTAACACTAACTGGAGGACCGAACCGACTACCGTTGAAAAGTTAGCGGATGACCTGTGGATCGGAGTGAAAGGCTAATCAAGCTCGGAGATAGCTGGTTCTCCTCGAAAGCTATTTAGGTAGCGCCTCATGTATCACTGTAGGGGGTAGAGCACTGTTTCGGCTAGGGGGTCATCCCGACTTACCAAACCGATGCAAACTCCGAATACCTACAAGTGCCGAGCATGGGAGACACACGGCGGGTGCTAACGTCCGTCGTGAAAAGGGAAACAACCCAGACCGTCAGCTAAGGTCCCAAAGTTATGGTTAAGTGGGAAACGATGTGGGAAGGCTTAGACAGCTAGGAGGTTGGCTTAGAAGCAGCCACCCTTTAAAGAAAGCGTAATAGCTCACTAGTCGAGTCGGCCTGCGCGGAAGATGTAACGGGGCTCAAACCATACACCGAAGCTACGGGTATCACGTAAGTGATGCGGTAGAGGAGCGTTCTGTAAGCCTGTGAAGGTGAGTTGAGAAGCTTGCTGGAGGTATCAGAAGTGCGAATGCTGACATGAGTAACGACAATGGGTGTGAAAAACACCCACGCCGAAAGACCAAGGTTTCCTGCGCAACGTTAATCGACGCAGGGTTAGTCGGTCCCTAAGGCGAGGCTGAAAAGCGTAGTCGATGGAAAACAGGTTAATATTCCTGTACTTCTGGTTATTGCGATGGAGGGACGGAGAAGGCTAGGCCAGCTTGGCGTTGGTTGTCCAAGTTTAAGGTGGTAGGCTGAGATCTTAGGTAAATCCGGGATCTTAAGGCCGAGAGCTGATGACGAGTTAACTTTTAGTTAACGAAGTGGTTGATGCCATGCTTCCAAGAAAAGCTTCTAAGCTTCAGGTAACCAGGAACCGTACCCCAAACCGACACAGGTGGTTGGGTAGAGAATACCAAGGCGCTTGAGAGAACTCGGGTGAAGGAACTAGGCAAAATGGCACCGTAACTTCGGGAGAAGGTGCGCCGGTGAGGGTGAAGGACTTGCTCCGTAAGCTCATGCCGGTCGAAGATACCAGGCCGCTGCGACTGTTTATTAAAAACACAGCACTCTGCAAACACGAAAGTGGACGTATAGGGTGTGACGCCTGCCCGGTGCCGGAAGGTTAATTGATGGGGTTAGCTAACGCGAAGCTCTTGATCGAAGCCCCGGTAAACGGCGGCCGTAACTATAACGGTCCTAAGGTAGCGAAATTCCTTGTCGGGTAAGTTCCGACCTGCACGAATGGCGTAACGATGGCGGCGCTGTCTCCACCCGAGACTCAGTGAAATTGAAATCGCTGTGAAGATGCAGTGTATCCGCGGCTAGACGGAAAGACCCCGTGAACCTTTACTATAGCTTTGCACTGGACTTTGAATTTGCTTGTGTAGGATAGGTGGGAGGCTTTGAAGCGTGGACGCCAGTTCGCGTGGAGCCATCCTTGAAATACCACCCTGGCAACTTTGAGGTTCTAACTCAGGTCCGTTATCCGGATCGAGGACAGTGTATGGTGGGTAGTTTGACTGGGGCGGTCTCCTCCTAAAGAGTAACGGAGGAGTACGAAGGTGCGCTCAGACCGGTCGGAAATCGGTCGTAGAGTATAAAGGCAAAAGCGCGCTTGACTGCGAGACAGACACGTCGAGCAGGTACGAAAGTAGGTCTTAGTGATCCGGTGGTTCTGTATGGAAGGGCCATCGCTCAACGGATAAAAGGTACTCCGGGGATAACAGGCTGATACCGCCCAAGAGTTCATATCGACGGCGGTGTTTGGCACCTCGATGTCGGCTCATCACATCCTGGGGCTGAAGCCGGTCCCAAGGGTATGGCTGTTCGCCATTTAAAGTGGTACGCGAGCTGGGTTTAGAACGTCGTGAGACAGTTCGGTCCCTATCTGCCGTGGACGTTTGAGATTTGAGAGGGGCTGCTCCTAGTACGAGAGGACCGGAGTGGACGAACCTCTGGTGTTCCGGTTGTCACGCCAGTGGCATTGCCGGGTAGCTATGTTCGGAATAGATAACCGCTGAAAGCATCTAAGCGGGAAACTAGCCTCAAGATGAGATCTCACTGGAACCTTGAGTTCCCTGAAGGGCCGTCGAAGACTACGACGTTGATAGGTTGGGTGTGTAAGCGCTGTGAGGCGTTGAGCTAACCAATACTAATTGCCCGTGAGGCTTGACCATATAACACCCAAGCAATTTGACTACTCTAACGAGCATCAGATTGCGGTGTGTGAAGATGATACGAACCGAAAGTTCGATATCTCACAAAACACCGATCTGTCACATACCCAATTTGCTGAAGCGAGGCCATCAGGTCACGACTCAGTACCCGAATTTCTTGACGACCATAGAGCATTGGAACCACCTGATCCCATCCCGAACTCAGCAGTGAAACGATGCATCGCCGATGGTAGTGTGGGGTTTCCCCATGTGAGAGTAGGTCATCGTCAAGATTAAATTCC
>NZ_JBZXDZ010000015.1:0-67168 GCF_058725305.1 Pseudomonas sp. DW-iso3 | reverse complement strand
ATTCCGAAACCCCATTTGCGAAAGCAGATGGGGTTTTGTTTTGGGCGGTCGAAAAGTACGTAGAGACTCATTGCCGTGCGCTGCTGGTCAACACCGTCACCGATAACAGACCATTGAAGCGCCACTCCTCATGAATCCCCTCTTTTTGCATCCCGACCAGCGCACGCTCTTCCTCTACGACTTTCCTCATAAAAGCGGCTCATGAACCTGCCGTTGGGCAAATGGAGACAAAGTGTTTCCGCATTTTTGGTATGGTGCAGCACATTTTCACAAGGACTGATCTTTCAACCGCAGGAAGCGGCGTCGACCTTCTTCAACGAGATGCTGTAGAAATGCCTGAACCTATACCGATCAAGGATCACGAAAAAGAAAACCGCTTGGTCAACAAACGCCTGCTTGCCTGCGCGCTGTTGGTTATTGGCATCACCTGCGCCCTGGTGGCACGCATGTACTTCCTGCAGGTCGTACAGTTCGACTACCACTCCACTATTTCCGAGAACAACCGCGTCCACGTGCTGCCTATTACGCCGACGCGTGGGTTGATCTATGACCGCAACGGCGTCGTGCTGGCTGACAACCGTCCCAGCTACAACCTGACCATCACCCGTGAACGCACCACCGACCTCAAGGGGGAGTTGGACGCCATCGTCAGTTTGCTGCACTTGCCGGCAGAAGACCGTGCTGTATTCGACAAGGCGCTGAAGCAAGCGCGGCACCCCTTCGTTCCTGTGACATTGTTTTATGAGCTGACCGAAGAGCAGATCGCGCTGCTGGCCGTGAATGAGTTTCGCCTACCGGGTGTGGACGTAGAACCGCAATTCGTTCGTCACTACCCCCTGGGCGCTCACTTTGCCCATTCCATCGGTTACGTAGGGCGGATCAACGAGAAAGAATCCAAAGCCCTCGACTCGGTGGAGTACCGGGGCACCCAGTCTATCGGCAAGACCGGGATCGAGCGCTTCTACGAGTCTGAATTGCATGGCCACGTAGGCTATGAAGAGGTCGAGACCAATGCCCAGGGCCGCGTACTGCGTGTGCTCAAGCACACCGATCCGATTCCGGGAAAAAACATTGTCCTTAGCCTCGACGTTCACCTCCAGGAAGCCGCAGAAGAGGCCTTGGGTGATCGACGCGGTTCGGTGGTTGCCCTCGACCCGCAGACCGGTGAAGTGCTGGCGATGGTCAGTAAGCCAAGCTTCGATCCGAACCTGTTCGTCACCGGTATCAGCTTCAAGGAATACGCCGCCCTGCATGACTCCATCGATCGGCCGCTGTTCAACCGCGTCCTCAGGGGCCTCTACGCGCCAGGCTCGACCATCAAGCCGGAGGTCGCCATCGCCGGCCTGGACAGTGGCGTCGTCACCGCCCAGACCCGCGTGTTCGACCCGGGTTACTACCAACTGCCGGACTTCGATCACAAATACCGCAACTGGAATCACAGCGGCGACGGCTGGGTAGATATGGACGCCGCCATCATGCGGTCCAACGACACCTACTTTTACGACCTAGCCCACAAGCTCGGCATCGATCGCCTGCACGACTACCTGGCTGAGTTCGGCCTGGGTCAGAAAGTGTCGCTGGATATGTTCGAAGAGTCAGCCGGCCTGATGCCCTCCCAGGCCTGGAAGCGCGCCACCCGCCGGCAACCCTGGTTCCCGGGTGAAACCGTGATCCTCGGCATCGGCCAGGGCTATATGCAGGTCACACCGCTGCAATTGGCCCAAGCCACAGCGCTGATCGCCAACAAGGGCGTGTGGAATCGGCCTCACTTGGCCAAGACCATCAATGGCGTGCCTCCCGTGGATGAAAACCCGATGCCCAACGTCGTCCTCAAGGACCCGCGTGATTGGGAGCAGGTCAACCACGGCATGCAACTGGTGATGCACGACCCACGCGGCATTGCCCGCGCTGCCGCACAAGGTGCGCAATACCGCATCGCCGGCAAGAGTGGTACGGCACAAGTGGTCGCGATCAAGCAGGGTGAGCGTTACAACCGTGAAAAGACCCTGGAACGCCACCGCGACAACGCCTTGTTCGTCGGTTTCGCGCCAGCCGAACATCCGAAGATCGTGATTTCGGTGATGATCGAAAACGGCGAGGCCGGCGGTCGTGTTGCAGGACCGGTAGTGCGCCAGATCATGGACGCCTGGTTACTCGACCAAGAAGGTCACCTGAAGCCGCAGTACGTGACCCCGGCTAAAGCACCCGGAGACCCGAAGGTCTAATCAGGTTTGCCACCCGTCCCACTGCTCTACGCCTTCATAGGCAAGCCAGGGCACCGCATGGGATGTCCAGATATGCGCGGTGGGCCTGACGCCTGGATCATCATCCAGCGTCGCCACCCGCACAATGACGTGGGGTTGGTGCCCGCGCTCCGCCATCAGGTGCGAACCGCAGCGCGAACAGAAATGCCTGAACTTGCCTGGCGACGATTCGAATGACGCCAGCAGGGCTTCGCCCTGGGTCCAGCGAAAGTGTTCACGCATCACGCCCGCCGTCGCCACAAATGCTGCCGCATGCACCTTGCGACAGCTGTCGCAGTGGCAGTGGCTGATGGGCATGTCGAGGCCGTCCACTTGGTAGCGCACGCCTTTACAGAAGCAACTTCCATTCAACGGGTCAGTCATAACGTATAGCCGGTTCAAGGATGGGGTCATCATGATTGCTTACAACCCAAGGTTGCGCATTATTTGATGTCGCCTACTGTCAATGGAGGAGGTGACTTATGCACGTATTAGATCGCATCGAACGAAAAGTCCTGCTCAACGCTTCACGTAAACAGGTGTGGGAAGCCCTCACCGATGCCGAGCAATTCGGCAGTTGGTTTGGTATCGCCCTCAGCGGCAAAAGCTTTGTTGCCGGGCAAACCCTTGAGGCGCCGATCACTTATCCCGGTTACGAGCATGTGATCTGGAAGGCCAGAATCGAACGCATCCTGCCGCAAACACTGTTCTCGTTCCGGTGGCACCCCTTCGCGGTGGAAGAGGGCGTCGACTACGACCAGGAAACCCCGACACTGGTGGAATTCACCATTGAGGACCGAGCACCGGGCATTCTACTGCGGGTGGTCGAGTCGGGGTTTGACGCAGTGCCTGAGGCACGGCGGCAGAAAGCCTTCAAGATGAATTCCCGTGGCTGGGATGAGCAGATGGGCAACATCGAAACTTACCTGAGCCAAGCCCGTCAAGCTTGACCGCAATGGGCATCATGCTTGATGCCCACTTTTCTAACCTATTCAGCCTTCACCTGCACCTCACCGCCTTCGGCACCTGCCAGCACTACCTGATGCTTGGCCGCATCCACCGCCAATACCTTTGTGGTGACTTCATCGGCCTCAACGGATTTTGACCGGCGGATATCGACAGCGTGGGCGACGAGGTTGGGCGGACAGAAGCGCGGCCAGGGCAACCGCCTGACGCAGGCAACGGTGATCAGAAGTCCACAGTCGCCGACAGCTTGGCGACACGTGGATCGCCCTGGCTGAGGAAACCGCCCTGGGCTGATTCCCAGTACTTCTCGTTGGCAACGTTTTCCACGGTGGCACCGAGCGTGACATCCCGCTGAGCCACCTTGAAGTTGTAGCGTGCGCCTATGTCGAAGCGGTTCCACGCTGGCAGGCTCAGGTTATTGGCGGCGTCGGCATACTGGCCACCGGTGCGCAGCATGCGGCCGTTGAGCGTCACGCCCTGCAGGCCAGGCACATCCCAATCCACGTTGGCATTGAGCTGGAACGAAGGCACGCCGATCGCGCGGTTACCGTCGTTGGCACCGTTTTGCGTGTCCTTGAGCTCGGTCTTCATGACTGTCACACCGCCCAGCAAGCGCAGGCCGCTAACCGGTTCGCCAAACACGTTCAGCTCCACGCCTTTGTTGATCTGCTGGCCCTCTCGCACGTAGCGCGCTGTCGTAGCATCAATGACCTGTACGTAGCCGGCTCCAGGCTGTTCGATGCGGTACACACCCAACGTCGCCCCATAGGTGCCCATGTCGACTTTTACCCCGGCTTCAATCTGCTTGGAGCGTGCCGGTGCATAGGGCTGGCCTCCGCCAATAACAGTCCTGTTCCCGGAGTTGACAGGGGAAGTCGGACCTTGGGCCAAGCCTTCAATCCTGTTCGCGTAGAAGGACACATGTTCCCAGGGTTTGAAGACGAGGCCGTAGACCGGCGTAGTGATCGACTCGTCATAATGGGCCGTGCGGGTACCGCTCATGTAGTTGTAACCCTGCACAACGATCTGCTGGCGGCGTGCACCGACCGTCACCAACAGGCGGTCGTCGAAGAACCCCAGGGTGTCGGACACTGCCGTACTGCGCACAAAGGTCTTGGCCGTGATGGTCGGGTCGCTGAAATCGGTGCCAGGGGTATTGCGTGGATTATTCAGGGCCGGTGGCGCTCCCGTCACAGGGTTGTAGATGTTGGTTAGGGTGCGTGGGGTGGCGAACACATAGGCATTGCGCGCCTGGGTCCAGATGCCGGCCAGGCCGAAGTTGAGACGATGGCTCACAGGGCCGGTCTGGAATTTGCCATTCAGGCCACCCATCAAGCTGCTGTTGTCTTCCTCATGCGCGATGGTCGAACCGCTGGCGGTTGCATTGCCAAGGTTATCGGTCAGCGTCACCGACGAGTACTGCCCCATTTCACGGGTGTGCTTGGCCCCGCCTGCCGCATAAACCGTCCAGTTGTCGTTCAAGTCGTACTCGGCGCGCAGCATGCCCAGGGTGTCTTCAAGGTTGGTGTTGCTCCAGCTCGGCGCGTAGTTGGTGTCAGCCGACGGTGCATCCGGGATATGGGTGGCCGTGCCCAGGAACACCGAGTTGCGCCCGCCGTTGATGCGTTGCTTCTGATACACAAAGTCACTGGACAGGCGCAACGCATCGCCGCGGTAATCCAGGCCGACCGCAAACAGTTTCGAGCGCTGGTTTTCATCATCGATGCCGGTATCGCCTTCGCGCTGGGACAGGTTTACCCGCGCGCCAAAACGGTTGTCTTCACCGAATCGCTGGCCTATGTCCAAGTGCTCGCCCACTCGGCCATCGCTGCTGATATCGGTGCTGAAGCGACGCAGCGGGACGTCGTCGGCGCGCTTGGGTTGCAGGTTCACACCACCGCCGATCCCCGAACCGCCTGGCGTTACGCCGTTGATAAAGGCATTGGGTCCCTTGAACACTTCCACGCGCTCCAAGGCGTCAGTGGAGATGATCTGGCGCGGCAGGATGCCGTACAGGCCGTTGAAGGAAATGTCGTCACCGTTCAGCGGCAGGCCACGGATCATGAAGGTCTGCGCCTGGTTGGCAAAACCTGACGCCTGGCGCACGGACGAATCATTGAGCAGCACATCACCGACAGTTTCGGCCTGCTGGTCGCGAATCAACTTTTCGGTGTAGGAGGCCATGCTGAACGGCACATCCATGATGTCCTGGTTACCCAGCACACCCAACTGACCGCCGCGTGCCACCTGGCCGCCAGCGTATACCGGAGGCAGGGCGTTTGGAGCGGGCGCTTCGGCGTTGATGCTGGTGGCGCCCAGTTCCAGTGTGTTGCCATCCTGACGGTTGTTCGCATCCTCCGGAGTGGCGGGTGTTGCGGCGTGGGCTGTGAGGCTCATGGAGCAGCAAAGGGCGAGCAGGGTAGGGCGAAATGGCACAGCAAAGGTGGCACGGATGGGCATGGTCGATCCTGACGGCGAACCGTTATGTGAGGAAAAGGGCAACAGCGTTGCGCGTCCTCACTGCGCGGATACGACTCCGTCGCGAATGATAGTAATTATTATTAACGTCTTGCAACAAATTTATGAGATTCAGGTCTGCGCGCGCGGATGCCGAGTAGAATCACGCCCTGAAAGCGATTCCTGAGGTGCGGTACGGTGGATTTACAGCAGGGTTTTGTCCTGACCCGGCATTGGCGAGATACCCCGGCGGGTACGGAGGTCAGCTTCTGGCTGGCCACCGACCAAGGCCCGAGGTTTGTCCGTCTACCCGTGCAGACGTCGGTGATGTTCATCCCCGAGGCCCATCGCAAGCCGTTGGATTGGCTGCTCAAGGGCGAGCGCGACATCGAATTGCGCCCGTTGCAGCTCTGCGATTTTCATCATCGCCCCGTGCTGGGCCTGTATACGCGCCAGCACCGCCAAGCGATGGACGTGGAAAAACGCCTGCGCGCTGCCGGGGTTGATGTCTACGAAGGCGACGTGCGCCCACCCGAGCGCTACATGATGGAGCGCTTCATCACCGCACCGGTGTGGTTCGGCGGCACACCGGACGCCACCGGCGTGCTCTGTGACGCGCAGATGAAGCCCGCGCCCGACTACCGCCCGCCGCTTAAGCTGGTGTCCCTCGACATCGAGACCACCGCCCAGGGCGATCTCTACTCCATCGCCCTCGAAGGCTGCGGCGAGCGCCAGGTGTACATGCTCGGCCCGCCGAACAAACCCGCCGCCGTGGACTTCAAGCTCGACTACTGCGACACCCGCGCCCAACTGCTCGAACGCCTCAATCAATGGCTCGCCCTGCACGACCCCGACGCGATCATCGGCTGGAACGTGGTGCAATTCGACCTGCGCGTGCTCCACGAACATGCCCAGCGCCTCAATGTGCCGCTCATGCTTGGGCGGGGTGAAGAACCCATGGCCTGGCGCGAACACGGCAGCCGCAACCATTACTTTGCGGCGGCGGCGGGGCGCTTGATCATCGATGGCATCGAAGCCCTGCGTTCGGCCACCTGGAGCTTCGAATCCTTCAGCCTGGAAAACGTCGCGCAAACTCTGCTGGGCGAGGGCAAGGACATCTCCACGCCGTACCAGCGCATGGACGAAATCAACCGCATGTTCGCCGAGGACAAGCCCGCGCTGGCGCGCTACAACCTCAAGGACTGCGAACTGGTCACGCGGATTTTCGAGAAAACCGAACTGCTCAAGTTCCTGTTAGAGCGCGCCAGCGTCACCGGCTTGCCGGCCGACCGCAACGGTGGCTCCGTCGCTGCGTTCACCCATTTGTATATGCCGCTGATGCACCGCCAGGGTTTCGTCGCGCCGAACCTGGGCGATAAACCGCCCCAGGCCAGCCCCGGCGGTTTTGTCATGGACTCACGCCCAGGCCTCTACGAATCAGTGCTGGTGCTCGATTACAAAAGCCTTTACCCGTCGATCATCCGCAGTTTCCTGATCGACCCGGTGGGCCTGATCGAAGGCCTCAAGCACCCCGACGACAGCGAGTCCGTGGAAGGCTTTCGCGGCGCACGTTTCTCTCGCACCCGGCATTGCCTGCCGTCCATCGTCGCGCGGGTCTCCGAAGGCCGTGAAGTGGCCAAGCGTGAACACAATGCCCCGCTGTCCCAGGCCCTGAAAATCATCATGAACGCCTTCTATGGCGTACTCGGTTCCAGTGGCTGCCGCTTCTTCGATACGCGGTTGGCCTCGTCGATTACGATGCGTGGCCACCAGATCATGCGCCAGACCCGCGAGCTGGTCGAAGCCCAAGGTTATGAGGTGATCTACGGCGACACCGACTCGACTTTTGTCTGGCTCGGCAGTGCACACGGCCAGGAGGACGCGGGGCGCATCGGCCGGGCGTTGGTGCAGCACGTCAACGACTGGTGGCGCGAGCACCTGCAAACGGCATTCGGGCTGCAAAGCGCGCTGGAATTGCAGTATGAAACCCACTTCACCCGCTTCCTCATGCCGACCATCCGGGGCGCAGAGGAGGGCAGCAAAAAACGCTACGCCGGGCTGGTTGTGCACAGCGATGGCCGTGAAGAAATGGTCTACAAAGGCCTGGAAACCGTGCGCAGCGACTGGTCGCCCCTGGCGCGCCGATTCCAGCAGGAACTCTACCAGCGCATCTTCCATCGCCAGCCCCACCAGGATTACATCCGCGACTATGTGCGCCGTACCCTCAGCGGCGAATTCGATGAGTTGCTGATCTACCGCAAACGCCTGCGCCGTCAGCTGGACGACTACGAGCGCAACGTGCCGCCCCATGTCCGCGCCGCGCGCCTGGCCGATGAGTACAACGATCGCATGAACCGCCCGCGCCAGTACCAGCGCGGTGGCTGGATCAGTTACGTGATCAGCGTCAACGGCCCGGAACCGCTGGAAGTGCGGCACGCGCCCATCGACTACGACCACTACGTCACCCGGCAACTGCAGCCGGTGGCGGATGCGATCCTGCCGTTCGTGAATGACGATTTCAGCACCCTGGTGGGCGGTCAGATGGGCCTGTTTTAAAACGCTTGATTCGTCCGGGTGGGAGCCTGCACTCTCTGTCACTGATGACCACCCAGACGGCGCTTGCACCATGACCCTGATCACTCTGACCGGAACCACGGTCGAACTCTTGCCGCTGCAAAGGGAACACAAGACCGCCTTGCTCGAAGCCGCAGCCGATGGCGAATTGTGGAACCTCAAGGTCACCAACGTACCGGGCCCGGACACCGTCGATAAGTACATCGACACCGCCCTGGCAGGGCGTGACGCCGGCAGCATGATCCCGTTTACCTTGGTGCGTCGTGATGACGGCCAGGTGGTGGGTAGCACGCGGTTCTGGAAGGTCGACCGGATCAATCGCAAGCTGGAAATCGGCCATACCTGGCTGGCGCTGTCCACGCAGAAAAGCGCGATCAACACCGAAGCCAAGCTGCTGTTGCTGACCTACGCGTTCGAAGTGCTCGACTGCGTGCGCGTGCAATTCACCACCGACGAACTCAACGAAAAATCCCGCGCCGCGATCCTGCGGCTCGGCGCCGTGCAGGAAGGCATCGTGCGCCACGAACGCATCATGCCCGACGGGCGCAAGCGCAACTCGGTGCGCTTCAGCATCATCGATTCGGAATGGCCGCAGGTGAAGGCCAACTTGCAGGCCAAACTGCAACGCTAGGAGGAAAAGCCCATGTACACCCTTTATGGCATCGACGAATCCGGCTCCTGCATGATCGAAATCGCCCTACAGCGCTGTGCGGTGCCGTGGCGACGGGTGGACGCGGCCTCCTGGGCAGAGGGTGAGGGCAGTGATGAGCTGGCCCGGATCAACCCGCTCAAGCAGGTACCCACCCTGATCACCCCCGATGGCCAGGTGTTGACGGAAAGCGCCGCGATCCTGATCCACCTGGGCTTGGAATATCCGGCCTCGGACCTGCTGGCCGGCGACCGCGCGCAGATCATCCGCGGCCTTGTGTACATCGCGGCCAACTGCTATTCGGCGATCGGCATCATTGACTACCCGCAACGCTGGCTCGGCGACGTCAACGAAACCGTACAGGCGCAGCTGGTGAAAGGCACTCGACGATACTTGCACCAGGCCTGGGTGGTGTTTGCCGATCAGTTCGATGGGCAGTTGTTCGCCCCGAACGGCGTGCCGAATGCGTTGGGCGTGATGGCGGCGGCGGTGTCGCGTTGGGATGAAGCGCGGGAGGTGTTGAACGGTCTGGCGCCGGGCTTTGCCCAAAGCCTGGCGCAAGTGGATGCCGACCCTGTCGTCGCCCCCGTATTTGCGCGGCATTGGCCCGCGTGGAAGGTCTCATGATGTTTCCGAAATCAGTGGAAACAATGACAAGTGCGCCCACCAAACCCTTGCGTAGCGGGCGTCTTGTCCTACGCTTTCGTAACGTGGTGTAGGAATCATCCTTGAATTTGACTGTCGCAGACATGAAACTCAAGAACCCTGCATGGAATACAAAGGAGGTGCGCATGCTCATCCGGTCGCTGACCCTGGCTACCTTGATGGCTTTTACGGGGCCGCTGTTGGCTGCTGATGATATCAACCCGCTCAAGCAAGACTTGGGCAAGGCCCGGCCGCTGGTAGTGGTAGAGCTTGATTCCGGCAACGACACCTTGGCGACCCTCAAGAAACAGTTGGACGAGCCTGCGACCAAGCAGTCTTTCGAAGAACGCAGCATGGTGTTCTACACCGTGAAGTTTGGCAGCATCGGCGCCGAAGGCGAGAAGTTCGCCAAGGACCCCAAGGACAATAAAAAGCTCACGCCCCCGGAAACCAACGCACTGATCCGTGCCCTCAAACTGGGTGCCGGCAGTGGCACCAAAGTGATCCTGGTGGGCAAGGACGGCGAGAAGAAAGTCGAGAAGACCGTGCCACCGGATACCCTCGACTTGAAGGAATTCTTCACTGCCATCGACCAGATGCCGATGGCCGAGAAAGAAACCGCCGCCGCCCCGGAGCCTGAACCTGCGGCCCCTGCGCCAGCCAAGGGCGCCAAGCCTGCCAAACATGGCAGCAAGCCTGCACCGCAACAGCTGGATGACTGAACCCAAGACCCTGTAGGCGTGAGTGCCTACAGGGTTTTTTGTGGTTTTCGCACCGGAAACGGAAAGTAGAAAAACCGCAGGAACGCCACCCGCTTGATCACTTCCCCGATCAACAACGGCGCCACCACCGCCACCACAAAACCGATGCAGGCCGCGACAAACGCGTGCAGCCCCAGGCGCTCCATCAGGTCGAAGGTCTTGTGCTGGATTTCACCATGGAAGATCAGCAGGATCAGGGTGTTCTGGCCGATGTAGGTCATAGCCCGCGTGACCCAGGCCGAGACCATCAGCACCTTTGCCAGCGCCCAGCACGCGTATACACCGATCACGGCGGGCAGGGTGGTCCATAACCAGTGGTCGTAGCGCCGCTGCGCCAGGTCCATGGTGTCCCAGGTGAACGTGAATACTGCGATAAACAGCGCGACGGAGACCACCAGCGTCAGCCAGGAGCCCGAGTGGGCACGCAGCCAGTCGCGCAGCAGGTAGCCGACAATGAAGTAGGTGCTGCTGATCAGCGTGATATCCAGGCTGAACGGCAGGCCCGGCAGGACCCAGGTGTGCCCGCCCAGCGTGACCGGCAGTTGCCAGAACCAGGGCAGCATCCACACGCCCACGATCAATTGCAGCGTGACCAATGCGCAACTCAGCAACAGCGACAGCTTCAGGCGCTGGATCAGCCGCAGCATCAGCCAACTGAACAGGATCGCCACCCAGAAGTGCGGCAGAAACCACAGCGCCTGCCATGGGATGGTGTCCACCGAGGCATACAGCACGCCGCCGATATCCGGCAGCAGCGGCTGGCCCCGCAGCAGGCTGCGCACGATCACGTAGATAAGCATGGTGAAGAAAAACGGCTTGAGCAGGCCGTCGGCCTTGCGCACCGCCATCTCCACGAAGGGCTGTTCAGGCTTGAAGAACACCCCGGACAAAAAGAAGAACAGCGGCAGGATGAACGACGCCAGCACCGGATACAGCAGGTCCGGCGAGGTGGCGACGAACCAACTGTGGGCGAATACGATCACCAGGATGCCAATGCCCTTGGCAATGTCCATTTGAATCCAACGATGTTTCACCTGAACCCCTCCCTCTAAAAAAAACACCGCCCTTGTAGGAGCTGGCTTGCCAGCGAAAATCGTCAACGGGAATGCGCGGCATGAGTCATGCCTTGCGCCACGGCTTCAACCACAGCCCCATGCCCAGCAACACCACTGCACCGGCCAGGGTGCTCAGCCCCAGTTGCAGCCACACGCCTTCAATCCGAAACAGCGCCAACGCCGCCACACCCATCAGCACGGCACTGAGCAGCCAGCTCCGAGCCCAGGGCAGGGCGCTGAGCAAGGCCTGGCGTTGCATCAGCAGCAGCGCGGTGCAGATCACCCCGGCCAGCGCCGCCAACGGAATGCCTGCCAGGCCAAACACAAACGGCAGGACGCCCAGCAACAGCACATTGACCAGGCTGCCGAGCAGTTCGCAGCGCAGCGGCTGGCGCGTATCCCCGGCCGCGTAGGCATAACGCGCGAGCAAGGCGTTCCAGGCGCCGAATACCAGCGGCACGGCAAACCACGCCAGCAGCAGCGGCAACGGCGAGTCCAGCGATTGCGCGGGCAGCAGCAACGCCACCAGGCTCGGGGCCGCCGCCACCAGGCCGACACCGGCGGGCAGAGTCAGCACGCTGGCGGTTTCCAGGCCGCGCTTGAGCAGGGCCAGGCGCTCATCGCCCTGACGACGGCTCATCATGCCCAGCAACACCTGGTTGAGGCTCATCAGCGCAATCAGCGGCAGGTTCATCAGCTTGCGCGCCAGGTTGACCCAGGTCACCGCGCCTTCACCCAACAGCGATGCCACCAGCCGTTCAATCAGCGCCAGGCCCTGGCTGGCGCCGTTGCTCAGTAACAATGGACCGATGCGCTGCCCCAATTCCCGCAGCGGCGCCCACGGCAATTGCCAGCACCACGGCCGCCAGCCCTGGCGCCACATCGATGGCAGTAGCGCCAACGGCATCAACAAGCTGCCGGCCAGGCAGGCCAGGGCCAGGGCGTGCGGTTGGGTGGCGGTGCCGGCGAGGGCGAGGTAGGTCACCGGTGGCAAATTGAACAATAACGAACCCAAGCCAGCCAGCACGAAACGTTCGCTGGCCTGCAACGGGATGCTAAACAGTGCGTGCAGCATCAACCCCGGCACGCACCAGGCGACGATCTGCAAGTTACTGCTGGCGAGCGCCGTGGCACTCGCCGCCAGGCCTGGCCCGAGCAGTTGCACCAGCCACGGCGCCAGCAGCGTCAGCAACAGGCTGGTGACCAGGGCGATCAGCAACAGTGCGGGGAACAACGCGGCCAACCAGCCCAACCGCTCGTCGTCCTTGCGCGCCAGATACAGCGGCAGCGCCGCGGCACTCAGCACGCCGCCGGCCAATGACATGCGCAGCGCCTCCGGCAAAAACAGTGCGATCAGGAATGCATCACTGCGTTCGCCCGCGCCCCAGGCCGCCACCAGCAGCCATTCACGGGCAAAGCCTAGGCACAGGCCCAGCAGCGTCGCCAGTGTCAGCCAGGCGGCGGAGCCCAGCATCAGGGCTGTGCGCCATCAAGCACGGGTTTGCCGAACACCACACGTTTCACCTGGGGCAGGCGTGCCGGAAACAGTCGACGTGCCTCCAATACGTTGATGCCGACCATCAGCCAGAACAGCGCGACCATCACCACCGCAAAGCTGAAGTAGTGGTCGAACAGGCCGCTGACCAGCGCCGAGAGAATTCCGGCTGTGGTGCCCAGCCACAGCGCGTTGTCCTTGGTCAGGCGGATCGGGCCGCTTTCCGGGCGGGCTTCACGCCACCAGCGCACGGTGACCGCGATAAAGAACAGCATGCCGACGATGCCGGTCTTGTAGATGTAGTTCAGCCACAGGTTGGAGATGCCCAGCAAGGGCGTGCCAGGCACGGGCGGATCGACCTTGAAGCCGATACCGAACGGGTACGACACCATCGCCTGCGGAAACATGCGGTACTCGTCGAAACGCACTTCGGTACTGGCGTTGCTCGAAGAAAAAATCGTCGCCAGGCGTTCCTGCAGCGGTGGATAAGCCATCACCAGCACGGCGGTCAGCGCCGCGCCGATCATCAGCAGACGTCCGGTGTAGGGCACCCGGCGCGTGGCCATCCATAGCAGCACCAGCGCCAGGCTGACCATTGCCCCACGGCTACTCGCCAACAGCAAGGCCGCCGCGCCCAGGCACGCCACGCCCAGTCCCAGTGCGCGTTTCCAGCCTTGTTCGGTCATGCCGAAACAAAACGCCAGGGGCAGCAGCAGCGCCATGATTCCGCCGATGGCATTCGGGTGCATCCACGGCGAGCCCATCCGCGAAGACATGGCTTCCAGGCCGAATTTCAGCATGTCGAAGTTGCCGTAATTGAACAGTGCCAGCACCGGCGCAATGCCGGCTCCGGAGCGTGTGCGCACGAACACCGCAATCGACAGCATCAGCATCGCCAGGCTGCCCAGCAGCAGGGCGATCACCAGGGACTCGCGGTGCTTGTGGTCCACCAGCAACTTGGCGCAGAGGAACACCCCCGACAAGTTCAGCAACCAACGCAGCCAGTTGGCCACGCCGCTGCTGTCGGCGTGGATGGTGACCTGACCGACAATGAAGGGGAACACGCTGAACACCATCAGCCACAACAGCATCTGGTCGGTCGGGCGCCGGGTGAGGCTCGGCGTATCCGGCAGGCGTACCAGGAAGTTTTGCCAGAGGACCGCGCCCCAGGTCATCGCCAGGATAGCTTCGCTGACGGTACTGCGAATGCCCAGGTTAACCGTGGAATAGGGCATGAACGTGGCAACCAGGGCAAACAGCAGCAGGCCCCAGAACGGAAAGCGTAGGATGGTCACCGCGCCGGCCAGGCCGATCACCGCGAGGAACGCCTTGGCCGGTGACAGCAGCAGGGCGGCGGCGCCAAACAGGAGGCCGAAGAGGATGGCGACGAGGCTGGGCAGGTTCACTCTCACTTCAATTCCTCGATCAGTTCGGCCAGGCGTCGGCGGTAGGCTTGATGGTTGAAGCGTTGCGCCCATTGCCGGCGTTGCTCGGGTGATTCTTCTTCCGCGCGATCGCCGAGGCTGAGCATCAATTGCGTCAGCGCCGGACCATCGGTGGGCGAAAAACGCGGTGCCGAGGGCGGGGTGATTTCATCCAACGAGGTACCGCTGGCCACCGCCACCGGGGTGCCGACGCTCAGCGCTTCGATCACTGGCAGGCCGAAGCCTTCGGCATAGGAAGGCTGCCACAGGCGCGAAGCCTGGCGGTAAAGCGCATGCAACTCGGCATCCGACACACCGCTGAGCGCACGAATGCCCGGCAGGGTGCGCTGGGCCTCGGGCAAATGGTCGAGGCTGCCCACCAGCACCAACTCCGGCACGGCGGGAGACTGACGTCGCGCCTGCTGCCAGGCGTCTACCAGGAACGGCACGTTCTTGCGCAACTCGCGGGTGCCCACCAGCAACCAATAGCGTTCAGGCAATTGGCGTGCACTGAGATCCGCTGCCTGTTCGGAAAAGGCATCGACCTGGTTGGGCAACACCCGAATCTTTCCCGCCGCCTTGGGAAACAACCGCGCGGTTTCATCGGCGCTGTACTGCGACGGCGTCCACACCCGATCGGCGCTGTGCACCGCGTAGGCAATCGACAGGCGATCACTGGTCTTGTAGATCAGCGCCTTCAGACGGTTGGCGTGATAGTTGTCGAGGGTGATTTGGAACAGGTCGTGCAACAGCACCACCGTACGCAGCCCCTTCGGGTGGGGCGGTAATGGCAAGCCCATGTTGAAGGTGCTGATGTACAGGTCGATATGCTGCTCACGCAACGCACGCGGCAAAAAGCCGGCCTCGAAACGCAGGCGATTGTGTGGCTGGTGCATGGCGGTTTTAGCGCAGCCCCAGGCCGGGCAATGGGCCCGCAAGCGGGTTTCATCGCCCAAGGGAGCCACAGTGAACCGTTCAAGCTCGATGCCCGGCAGGCCGTGCAGGGCGCTTTCCAGCGCGTACACCTGGCGGCTGATGCCCGATTGCGGCGAGGTGCCGACGGTGCGGTAATCCAGGCCTACACGCATGCGGGCTCCTTTTGATTCAGGGGCGAAAGGCTGGCGTACACCTTTTCCAACTGGCTGGCGGCGACGCTCCAGTCGTGGGCGCGGCGCACATAGGCGCGGGCGGCTTCGCCCATGGCCGCGGCGGCATCGGGAAATTGCAGCAGGCGCACCACGGCGTCCGCCAGGCTCACAGCGGTCTGCCCGCCGAGGTAGTCCAGGCCTTCCACCAGGTCCAACCCGGACACGCCTTGTTCGGTACTTGCCAATGGCAGGCCCGCGGCCAACGCTTCCAGCACTTTGAGCTTGGAACCACCACCATGGCGCAACGGCGCCAGAAACACCGAGCAGCTCGACTGCAGTTTCAGCAGGTTGGGCACAAACCCTTGCCATTCAATGCGCGGGTCCGGCCAGCGCTCACGCCAACTGTCCGGCATGCCGAAGCCACACACACTCATTCGCGCCTGCGGGCAACGCTCCCAGACCTTGGGCAGGATTTCGTCCAGGGCCCATTCGATGGCGTCCACGTTGGGCGCGTATTCGTAGTTGCCGAGGAACAGCACGCGGAGGGTCGACGGGTCCGGTCGGGCGGTGGCGAAGTGATCGCAATCCACGCCATTGACCACCACTGACACCGGTTTGCCGGCGATGGGTTCCAGGGCCTGGGCGTCGCTGTCGGTCACCGCCACCACTTGGGTGGCCTGGCGCATCACGCGCCGTTCCCAGCGGGTGTAACGCCATTGGTCATAGCGAATGAACGGCAGCGACCAACCCGGCAAGCGGTCGTAAGTGGCCGCGCCTAGGGCCGATTCGACGTTGTGTTCGGTCAGCACGAACGGCTGGGATTTGCGCGCCAGCGCCTCTTCATAGGGCTGGAAGCTGTAGGTGTGCTCGATCTGCACCACATCCCAATGCTCGTTGAGCAGTTGGTTGAACCGGTCCTGCAACGCGCCCGACAAGCCATTCACGCTCGCCAGCAGCGGGTAGGGCGCAAACAGCCCGGCGAGCAGGGTCTTCACGCTGCGCAGAGGGCGACGCGGCAGGATGATCAGTTGTTCGAGAAACGCCTCCAGCACCTGGCGGTCGGTGAGCGACACCGGATGTTTGTCATGCAGCAGCAAGGTGATCCGATGCCCACGCGCGGACAGGCTGCGCAGCAGGTGGAACTGGCGCGTCTTGCCGCCGCTGGTGGCGGGCCAGGGTGAGTAGGGCAGGATCCATAAAATGCGCATGGCAGGCCTCACTCCCATAACAGAATTTGCAGGTTCGACTTGACCGGAACGGTCAGGCCATTGGTGCCGCTTACCGGGGTTTGTGTGCCGTGCAGCGGGTCGTACAGGGTGGCGCTGGCCAAGCCCGGCAGGTGCGCGTTGCCGCCCTGGGCGGACCAGAAGAACCACAGCTTGCGCCCATCGGTGCGGGTCCAGCCGATGCTGAACAGGCCATCGGGCAGCGCGTCGGCAGCAGGCGGATCACCCGGCGTGAGCTTCGGCCCGCTGACATCAAGGAAGTTCTTCAGTGCGGTGTAGACCGGCTTGGGGTTGGTGTCGATATCCAGCAAGCCATAGGAGCGGTCACGCACGCTGGCGCGCTGGTCGAGGTCGCTCAAGGTGAACAGGAAAATCTTGTCGTAATCCATCGCGCTCATCAGCGCCAGGCGACGAACCACGTAGTCGGCCTGGGCCTGAGGGGTGATGAGGTCCTGGGCGTCTTTTGGCCCCTTGTACGTCGACCAGCCCCACTCGGTGCTCCACAAGGTTTGCACGCCACCGTTGCGCAGGGCCTGGTTGAGCTGGGTGGATTTGGCGATGAAGTCCAGGTTGGCCGGGTCGTTGCCTTCGGGCAATTGGGTGTAGGGGTGGTAGGAGATGATGGTGTTCAGACTGGCCACGCCCAGCGCGCCCAAGGCGTCGAACATGGTCTGGCCGTTGGGCATTTCACTGAAAAACGCCATGCCGGCGGCGACCACCGGTTTGTTCGGGTTCACGGCGCGTAACGCGTTGGTGGTAACGGTCAGAAGATTCGCATAGCCGGCAGGATCCGCCACCGGGCGCCAGAAACCGATCAAGTTCGGTTCATTCCAGACTTGCCAGGCATCCACGCTGGGGTAGCGCTGTGAGAGCAGCGCCATGCGGTTGGCGAACACGTTGGGATCTTGCGGCGGGTACTGGTCCGGGTACTGCGACATCGGTGGCGCGCTGGTGATAAAGCGTGCCGACCCGACTAAGTAAAACACCGACTTGATCTGGTTCTGTTGCAGCTTGCCCACCAGCTCATCGAGGGTGGCGAGCTTGTACTGGTTCTGCGCGGTTTCCAGCTGATCCCAGTGCAGATCCAGGCGCACCCACTCCAGGCCCAAGGCCTTGAGGCGGTCGATCTGCTTCTGGTAGCGCTCGGGGCTGAACCACAGAAACTGCGCATTCACCCCCAGGAAATCCTTCCACACCACTTCCTTGGTGCCCTTGAGTACATGGCTTTCGGCATCCGCTTGGCGTCCCCACAAGAATGCGGTCAAGCCCAGGGCTGCAACCACCGCAAAGGTGGCGAGGTAAGTGCGTTTACGCGCCATAAGGGGCTCCGGTGATGGCCTGCTCGAAGAGCTGCTTGAACTTCTGCGCGGTCAACGGCCATAGGCGTTCGCGGCCGATTTCCCCGGCCCGCTCGGCCCAATCCCGCGCCAGCAGTGGCGTGCGTGCCAAGCGCAGTAGCTGTTCGCCGAGCGCGGCCACATCCCCTTCGGGGTAGATCGCGCCGTTGCCGCTGGCGACTTCCTCGGCAAACGCACGCGCGTCGGAGGTGATTGCGCCGCGCCCACAGGCGGTGGCCCAGGACAGCGCGCCACTGGTGCCGCGCTGGCGTCCGAGCAGGCCGAGTTTTTTCGATTCGCGATACGGCAGCACCATCACATGGTGGGCCTGAATGGTCTGGGCGATTTCATCGGCCGGCAGGTTCAGGCGCCAGTCGATTGCGTCGGTCAGCCCCAATTCCGCGATCTGGGCATTCAACTGCTCCAGGTAGTTGCCGCCCGCGCCGAACGCCATTTCCGCCGCAGTGCCGCCGGCCAGGGTCAGGCGCACGCGGTCGCGCAAGTGAGGGGCTTGCTTGAACACATTCGCCAGGGCCTGCACCAGGTCTTCAATACCTTTGCCGCGGTAGATAAAGCCGAAATACAGCAGGCGCAAGGTGTCCAGCGACGGCAATGCTGCCGGTGCAATCGCCAGGTTGGCATGATTGATCACCGCGACTTTGCCGGCCGGCAGTTGCATGCGTTGGGTCAAGCAGTCGGCGCCCAGTCGGGTGAGGGTCACCAACCGGGTCAGTCCCTTGGCCACCTGGCGTTCTTCGCGCAGGGTCAGCGGGTCGGCCAGCACCACCGCCGCCTGCGGCAATGGGCTGGGCAGACGCGCCATCAGGTTCAGCGGAAACGGCAACTGTTCACGTCGCCACACGATGCGCTCCGGGTCATGCACGGTGGCCGTCAGTGGCAACTGCGGGTAAGCCTTGCGCAGTTCACGCAAGGCCAGGAATTCCCCGAGCCGCCCGCCGCCCAGCTCAGCGTGCACCAAGTCGACGGATTGCCAGTCGAAAGCTGCGATGGCTTGCTTGATCGCCTCGGAGTTGCCCGCGACCCCGGCCAACGGCGTCAGCACCGTCACACCGAGGTGTTCCAGTGCCGTGCGGAAATGGTTCGCGTAGTCGGCGATCCCGTTCTTTTCCGGCGGCAAGGGCGCGAGCAGGGCGATACGCATCAGAACGCTCCCCGGTATTTACCGATGGTCTGCAACACCTTGCCCGGCACTTCGAACTTGCGACGGTTGATGATGATGCCGTCCACCTTGCCAAACGCCGTGTTGAGGATCGACAGCGCATGCTCCACCACCGGCACGGTACTTTTGCGGGCTTCCACCACCAGGCCGATCAGGTCGGCGCGGCGCAGGTTGATGAAGGCTTCGCGGTTATCCAGCAGGGCCGAGGCGTCGAGCAACACCACTTCACCCGGTGCGGCGGCTTCCACCCCGCCGACCCGCACATTGATGCCGTTTTCATGCAGCAGCTGGCGCAGTTGCTCCACCACAAAGGTCACCCCTTCGCCATGGCGCGCCGAGGTCAGGCCCAGGGTCACGCCGTGCTCGGCAATGCGGTCGGGCTGCAGCAGACTGTACAAGCGGTAGATGCTCGCATTGAACGCGTTGGTACTTTGCGCGGTGGAGGTGTCCAGCTCCGGCAGGGTGGTCCACAGTGGCAAGCCGAACTTGCGTTCCACCAGGCCACCGTCGTGAATCCGCTGGTCGAGCAGGTAGCACAGGTAGATCACCAGCAGGCCGACCACGATGGCAAACGGAATCGCCAACAGCAGCATCACCAGGGTTTTCGGGAAGATGCGGCCCGGGTTCAGGGTGGCCTCTTCGATCACGGCGATGTTGCTGATCTGGCTGTTATCCAGCTCGCGGTCGATGCGGGACTTTTCCAGGTTATCCACGTACAGCGCGTAGTTGCGCTCGGTGGTGTTCAGTTCGCGGGAGAGGCGGGCCAGCTCCGGCTCAATCTCCAGGGCCTCCTTGCGTTGGGCTTCCAGGGTCAGCAGTTGTTTCTGCTGTTGAACCAGCTGGGTTCGCAGCGCCTGGTTGTTGCTGGTTTCATCCAGCAACACGCGCTGCAAGTGAATTTCCAAGGTGTTTGGCGCACGGTTCTCTGACGCTTGCACCGTGTTGCTCTCGTTGTTGACCTGCATCTGCATTGCCCGAATCGACGCGTCCAGGGCTTTGACCGGCGGCGCGTTGTCGGTGTAGGTGCGCATCATGTCGGCCTTTTCCAGCAGCTTCTGGTTGAGCAGGCGACGCAAATCCTGCTGCTGCGGGTTCAGTGCGATCTGGCGCACTGTGGTGACTTCCTTGGGTTGGCCCTTGAGCTGAGTGCGTGTGCTCTGGATCGCACTGTCGGACGAAGCGATCAGCCGCGTGGTGTTGAAGGTCTCGCCGCGCAGCACGTTGATGCGCTCGGACAAGTCTTCCAGGCGGTCGGTGATGCTCGCGGCGCCGATCTTGTTCAGGTGGGTGAGGATCTGTTCCTTGTAGCTCTTGATCTCGGTCGCGCTGTTGGACACCTGGCCTTCATAGAACGCGTACAGGCTCTTGCGGCCCAGGGCCTCGGTGCGCTCGTTGATGTAGGTCTCGACCCAATCCTTGACCACCGCCTGGGCGATTTCCGGGTCGCTCCATTTGAAGCTGATGTCCATCACCGTGGAACCGGCGGCGTGGCTCACCTCGAAGTTCTTCTCCAGGCCGGCAGCCAGACGTTCGACCGGGGTGGTTTTTTCGACGATACCGACGGTTTCCATGATCACGCGCACGCCGTCGAACACCGCACCCACGCCGCTCTTGACGTAGTACTTGGTGCGCTTCCAGAAACCCTCCGGCGGCGGTGCGTTTTCGATCACTTCCAGATAATGCTCAGCCACCGCGCGCACGATGGGCCGGCCGGTGAGCAGGCGCTCCTCGTCGACAATCGGGTCACGCTGGGTGCTGGGCATCACCAGCGCCTGGCGGTTGCTGATCTCGATGGGCAAGGTCGAATCGCGCCCTGGTTTCACCAGCAGCCGCGCGGTGGACTCGTACTTGGCCGGCAGCAGGAACGCCCCCAGCAGGATGATCACCAGCGCGGCAATCGCCGCCAGTTTGAACTCGCGCCGGAAGATGAAGAACAAGCGCAGAAGATCACGAAAAGAACGGATCTCGATCATGGGATGTCGCTCCTTTAGTTATTGCCGCCGCTGGTTCGGGTGTAGTTGTAGCCAACCCCAATGGACTTGGTGAACGGGATCAGTTGGTTCATGTAGGTATCGACCCCTTGGATGCGCTCGCCCACGTTGGATTTGGGCACGAACACCACATCGCCGCGTTGCAGGTGCACGGGTTTGCGGCCGTTGGGGCCGGTCTTGAGTAACTGGCTGAAGTCCAGGAAGTACGCGCGATATGCACCCTGGGCGTCTTCGCGCAGCAGGGCGACCATGCTCGCGTTGCCCGCCGGGCTGACCCCGCCGGCACCAATGATGGCTTGTTCCAGGGTGTTGGCCGTGCCGAGTTGCACCGCCGTCGGGTTGTTCACCGCGCCGCCGACGATGATCGAGCTGCCCGGCGCCTGGTTGATGTTCACGGTCACGCGCGGTTCGCGGTAGATGGGCGCGAGTTTGCTGGTCAACTCTGTGGCCAGTTCCGAAGGCTGGCGTCCGGCGACCTGGACCGGTCCCAGGAACGGGTAGTTGATCTTGCCGTCGGTCTGCACCGTGTACAGCGTCAGCTCATAGATGGTGCTGACGTTGAACGCCGACAGCGTCGGCATCTCGCCGGCATCGCGCACGATGCGCAACTGGTCGCCGATGCGGATGCGTTCCACCGCCGGCGGCAGTTGGGCAAGCTGGTCGAGGGCGCGTTTGCCTTCCTCGACGGTTTTGTCGTCGGGCGGGACGATGCGTGCCGGCGTATTGCAGGCGGCCAAGGCCATCATGGCCACGACAAGCAGGGTTCGTTTCATCAAGGGGGACTTCCTGTAGGGCATGATGCTCACCTCCAATAACCGGGAAACATGCTGATGCGCCGCTTGAGGGCGAGGGGGAGGCGACGCTCCAGATGGCCCAGCCGGTAGCCGAGCAGTTTGAACGCACTGCGTACCAATACTTCGGGGGCGCGGTACAAGGCACCGGCTTTGCGCAAGGCCGCGAGTTCGGCCAGCACATAGCGCTTGCCTTCGCCTCCCGCGTCGCCAAAGGCCTGCTTGATCCACGGTTCGCGACCGTAGAACACGCCAATATCGAAGTAGCGGTGAAACTCATCCAAGAGCTTGTAATCGTGGGAGTGATGCACCAGCGCCGTGGCGGCGTAGCGCACCTTGTAGCCTTCGAGCAGCATGCGCGCCGCCACATAGGCGTCTTCGCTGCCGATCACATCCGCCGGAAAACCGCCCACCGCTTGCAGCACACTGCGCCGGTACACGGAAAACGAGTCGGAACTGAAGCAGGTCTTGATCCCCAGCTCCGGCGCATCGGCCAGGCTCTTGCTGCGGCTCTGTTCGGGGTAGTTGAAGTGCCGCGATTGTGCACCCAGCACACCCGCATCGGGGTGGGGTAACTGGCGGCCGTACGCCACGCCGTTGAGCGGGTCCTGCTGCAATTCGGCGAGCAGATTGGCGAAGGTCTCGGGGGTGGCGGGAATCGCGTCCTGGGTCATCACGATCAGCGCGTCGCCGGACACTTGTTCGCTGGCCCAGCGCCGCGTGCCGCCGTGGTTGAAGTCACGCGCGTCGATCACCTCGACCCGTGCGCCGAACTCGCGAAAGCGCGCCACCGTGTTATCGCTGGAGGCGCTGTCCACCACCAGCATCTCGTCAGGTTGCAGGGTTTGCATGCGCAGCGCCGGCAGTAGACGCGCCAGGTGGCTGGAGGCGTTGCGGGTCGGGATGATCAGTGACGTGCGCATGTTATTTCTTCACGTCTGCCGGGGCGCGCCCGTAGATGTCGTCGAAGCGCACAATGTCGTCCTCGCCGAGGTACTCGCCGCTCTGCACCTCAATCATCACCAGGTCAATGATGCCGGGGTTGGTCAGGCGGTGTTTGTGCCCGGCCGGAATGTAGGTGGACTCGTTGGCGTTGATCAGGAATTCGCGCTCGCCGTTAGTAATTTGCGCTGCGCCGCTGACCACCACCCAGTGTTCGCTGCGATGGTGGTGCATCTGCAGTGACAGCGACGCCTGAGGCTTGACCACGATGCGCTTGATCTTGAAACGGCTGCTTTCCTCCAGCACGGTGTAGGTGCCCCACGGCCGGGTGACGGTGCGGTGCAGGCTGTACGCCGGATGGTTTTGACGCTTGAGCTCGGCGACGATGTAGCGCACATCCTGGCTGCGGTGGGCGTCGGCGATCAGCAGGGCATCCGGGGTGTCGACGATGATCAGGTCACGCACACCCACGGCGCCAAGTACACGCTTGGGCGAGTCGATGTAGCAGTTGTGCACGTCATGCAGAATCGCTTCGCCATTGACCTGATTGCCATGGGCGTCGCTCGGGGTGAGCTGGCGCAGGGCTTCCCAGGAACCGATATCGCTCCAGCCAATATCGCAGGGGACCACGGCGACTTGCGTGGACTTCTCCATCAGCGCCACGTCGATGGAAATATCCGGCGCACTGCCAAAGGCCTCCGAGTCCAGTTCACGCTGGCGCGAGGTCTTGTTCTGCAGACTCTGGCTGTGGTCCAGGGCGGCACGCGCAGCCTCCAGCACGTCAGGTGCATGGGTGGCGAGTTCGTCCACCAGGGTGCTGGCCTTGAAGCAGAACATGCCGGCGTTCCACAGGTGCTTGCCGCCATCCAGGTAGGCCTGGGCAGTGGCCAGGTCGGGTTTTTCCACAAAGCGTTTGACCCGGTTGCCCGTGCCCAGCCGTTCACCTTGTTCGATATAGCCAAAGCCGGTTTCCGGCTGGTCCGGCTGGATGCCGAAAGTCACCAGGTAGCCGGCTTCGGCCAGGTCCCGGGCCTGGGTCACGGCCTCGGCGAACGCCACTTCATTGAGGATCAAATGGTCGGCAGGCATCACCAGCAACTGCGCCTCACCCCCGAAATGTTCTTGCACATGCAGCGCCGCCACGGCGATCGCCGCCGCGGTGTTGCGACCGAACGGCTCCAGCAGCAGGTCCAGGGGCAGGTGGGCCTTGTTGACCAGGCGATAGTCATCCAGGGTGCGGAACAGCAGGTCACGGTTAGTCACTGTTAACACGCTTTCCACGCCGGGCAATTTGGCGGCGCGCTGGAAGGTTTTCTGCAGCAGGCTCTGGCCGTCGCGCATGCGCATGAACGGCTTGGGCATGTTCTGCCGAGACACCGGCCACAGCCGCGTGCCCGAACCACCGGAAATGATGCAGGGAATTAATCCGTTGAGTGTGTTCATCAATAGACTTCCTTGGTGGAAAGGACGGCCGGGACCGTCATGAAAACGATGTACAAGTCAAACCACACCGACCATTTGGAGATGTACTCCAAGTCGTACTCGACACGTTTCTGGATCTTGAACAGGGTGTCGGTCTCACCCCGGTAACCATTGATCTGCGCCCAGCCGGTAATGCCCGGCTTGACCCGGTGCCGAGAGCTGTACTCGCTCACCGCCACCTCGAAGGGAACCCCGGCCGCCTTGGTGGCGGTGGCATGCGGACGCGGGCCGACCATGGACATGTTGCCCAGCAGCACGTTGAACAGTTGCGGCAGCTCGTCGATGCTGGTCTTGCGGATGATGCGGCCCACGCGGGTGATGCGCGGGTCTTCGCGAGTGGTCTGGCGTTCGGCGGTGAAGTCGCTCTGGTCGGTGTACATCGAGCGGAACTTGAACACGCGGATTTCATTGTCGTTGTAGCCATAGCGGTTCTGGCGAAACAACACCGGGCCCTTGGAGTCGAGCTTGATGGCAATCGCCGTTGCCAGCATCACCGGCGACAGCGCCACCAACGCCAGGCTGGCCAGCAGCAAATCCTCACAGCGCTTGATCACCGGCGACCAGCCACGCAGCGGCAACTGCGAGGTGTTGAACATCAGGATGCCGCCCACGTCGGTGATTTTGCTGTGGCCGTAGCGCAGGGCGGCCATGTCCGGCACCAGCACGACGTTCACCGACAACTGCCGCAGGCGGTTGACCAGGCCGTGAATGCGTTGTTCGGCAGCCCAGGGCAGGCAGATCATCACCTGGTTGACCTGCTCGGCGCGGATCAGTTTTTCCAGGTCGCGGGTGTTGCCCAACAGGGGCAGGTTGCTCAGCTCCTTGGGAATGCGTTCGGTGCGGTCATCGATGAAGCCGACCAGGCCGGAACGAATATCGCCGTTGCGCTGCAAATGATCGGCGACATGCACGGCGGTGTCGGTAAAGCCCAGGATCACCGTACGTTGCAGGTATTTGCCGGCACGCATCAGCCGGCGGTACAGGCGCAGCATTACCAGGCGTTCAAGACAAAACAGCCCCAGGCTGACGATGTACCACGTCACCAGGTTGCGTGGGGTCAACTGCGGGAAGAACTGCAGAATCTGGTACATGAACAGCAGGATGCAAAAAGCCGCCGTCCAGGCCTTGATCTTGGTTTTCAGGCGCAGCCGGTTGCTGAACAATTCTTCGGAATAGATGCCCAGGGCCTGGAACAGAATAATGGTCAGGACCGCGAAAAACACCAGCAGGCCCAGGAAGTGGGCGCGCAGCTCAGGGTCTATCGGGTCCAGGAAGAGTACCAGGACCAGTGGAGGCAAAATGGCCGTCAGGCCATGGATCAACTTGACGAAAACAACAAAGAACTCAACAAAACCGGCGCGCGTTAAAAACAAACTGTCGACAGACGACTTCTCTCGCATAAAAACATCCCTCATTGCACTCCAGACTTCGCTGTTTGATTGTTTGTTCAATAAAGCAGCAGGCTGCTTTAGCGCGCTGGACAAACTGGCTACTCTGGGTAATACGCAACTTTTCATTGCAAATGCAGCTATCCATTTGAATGGATTTTGCAGGGTAGTGACTGGGGTGGTGACTAAAGGCGTGTGTCCTTACTGAGTCTCGTCAATTAATTGACTGCCGTGCGGAAGTGGCGGGCTAGATAGGTTAATTAGTCTTTTTTGAGGCATTTTATTGACGTTCCTTGTCTGGACACTCGTTAATAAGGTGTGTTTTTGAGTGTAGGAACAAATGTCGGATTTTTCCTGCTTAAAGGAAAAACCTTTTTTGAGGCGAGGAAGGAAAGGGGGACAAATAGAGCGTGGCAGGGCGTACTTACTGCCCTGCCACCGGGGCGTTCGCCCGATCAGAAGTTGCCTTTTAAACTAACGGTGAAATTGCGTGGTTCGCCGTAGAAGTTACCCCAGGAGGCGGTACCGACTGTGTTGTAATAGCTTTTGTCGAACAAATTGTTGCCGTTGAGCGCCACGGTCCAGGTGTCGTCGAGGCGGTACGCCATGCGTGCGCTCCAGGTCGCATAACCGGCCTGTTCGAGCTTGATGGTTTGCACGCGGTAGTTGCTGCTTTGGGCATTGACCCCGGCGCCCACGCTCCATTTCGCCAGCGCGCCGTCGAGCTGGTAGTCACCCCACAATCGCAGCATGTGCCGAGGCACGTAAGTGTTGGATGAACCGCCTTCGACCTGGCTGTCGATGTTTTTCAGAGACTTGGTCTGGGTGTAGGTGTAGCCGCCGAAAAGCTGCAGGCGCTCGAGCAATTCACCGCTGATTTCGGTCTCCACGCCTTGGGCGCGCACTTTGCCGGTGTCGGTGTAGCAATAACCATCGGCGGAAGTCGGGCACATCGTGGTGTAGTCGGATTCGGCGCCGTTTTTCTCGATGGCGCGGAACAGTGCCACGGAGCTGTTGAGGCGTCCGTCGAACCATTCGCCTTTGATCCCCAGCTCGTAGTTGTCCCCGATCTTGGGCTTGAGTGCCGCGCCATCGACGGTGGCGTAAGAGCTCTGCGGCTGGAAGATATCCGCGTAGCTGGCGTACACCGACAGGTGCTCGTCGAGGTCATAGATCAGCGCGGCGAACGGCGTGACTTCACCGGTTTCCTTGGTGCGTGCGTCCTGCACTGCCCATTCACCCCAGGCCAGGTTGTTGGACTGGCGACGGTTCTCGTACCAGCTCACGCGGCTGCCGACGATAAACATCAAGGGCTCGGCCAGGCGCAAGCGCAAGGTCGCGTAGGTGCCGTATTGAGTGGCGGTTTCCTTGACCGTGCCGCCGCGATACATGTTCGGCCAGAAGGTGTTGTTATCCGGCTCAGGGAAGTGGTGGTCGGGCTGGTAGATGCTCTGGCGCTTGGGCAGGTTCTGGATCGCGTACACATCGTCCTGGGTGCCACGGCTGCCGTTGGCGCCGAGGATCAGCTCATGCTCCAGGCCAAAGGCTTCGAACTTGCCGTCCACATAGGCATCGAGGCCGAAGTCCTTGTGGTCGTAGTCCATCAACGCAGCATAGGAGTTGGCCGTGGGCGCCGGGTTGCCATAGTTGATGGTGCCTTCGCTGGCGGCATACTTGGTGTTTTGCAGGTTGCGGCTGTGGACCGCCGCGACCTTGAGTTTCCAATCATCGTTGAAGTGATGGGTTACATCAGCGAAGAACGTGGTGCGCCGGCTTTGCCAGTCGTTCCAGGATTGGCCCAGGCAGGTCGAGCGGCTCAGGTTGGCGCTTTTGCCGTCGGCATAGCGCGGCAGGCCGCCCCAGCACGGCGTGGCGTCGACATCTTCGTAGCTGGCGCCGACGCCCAGGGTGGTGTCCGGCGTGAGGTCGAAATCCAGCGCGCCGTAGAACGCCTGGTCCTGGCGCTTGGCGATGTCCATGTACGACCCACGCGTCTGCTGGCTCACCGCCGCGCGACCACGCAGGGTGCCGCTGTCATTCAACGGACCGCCGGTGTCGACATCGGCGCGGTAGTTGTCCCAGGTGCCGGCCGATAGCGACAAGCTGGTGGTGGGCTTGGCCTGTGGACGCTTGCGCACGAAGTTCACCGCACCGCTGGCGGTGCCGGCGCCCTTGAGCATGCCGGCGGCGCCCTTGAGGACTTCCACGCGGTCATAAATCGCCATGTTCGCGCTGAAACTGTCGGCCTGGACGTAGTCCTTGCCCATGTCCAGGGGCACGCCGTCGTACTGGTACTGGCCGAGCATCTTGAAGCCTCTGGAGTAGAAGTACTTGCCGCCCATGGGTGACTCGTAGGTGGTGATGCCGGGCGTGCGTTCCATCACGTCGTCGATGGTGGTGACGTTTTGGTCGTCCATGAATTGGCGAGTCATCACACTCACCGATTGCGGGGTTTCCCGCAGGCTGTGTTCGCCCTTGCCGATGGTGACCGCGCCGGTGGTGTAGGAGCCGGTGCCGTCGGTGGTGGCGCCCAAACGTTCGCCGTTGATCAGGGTGGCACCCAGGTTCAGCGAACCGGTATCGGCCACTTGTGGCAGCAGCATCCAGGTGCTGTTGCCCTGGCGTTGGGCTTGCAGGCCCTGGCCGCGTAGCAGTTGTTCGAGGGCCTGCTGAGAATCAAAGCGGCCACTCAAACCCGGGCTGGTTTTGCCGGCGACGCTGGTGGCGTCGTACGACAGGCTGATGCCGGCCTGGCGGGCGAACTGGTCCAGTGCTGTTGCCAGGGCACCGGCAGCAATGTTCCAGTCGCGGGCCTGGGTGTCGCTGGCCGGGGTTTCGGCCATCACGGCCACGGGCAAGGCGCTGCTCAGGCAGAGGCCAAGCAAGGCGGCCTGTACCGCACGCTTGAGGGGGGAACGAGGGGAAGGGAACGCTTGCATGACCGCGGGATGCTCCTGAAGGAAGTGGATAAAACTGGCCTGTTGATCGGCCTTTCCTTACAGGTCGAGCGGCAATGAGAATTCACCTCATTTATTTTTGAAAATTTACACGCGCGGTGAAACGGTCACCCAATAGCGGCTGCGGTACGTGACATCGAGCTTGAGCGACTGCGCCACCAGGCCCAGCACCTGATCGGTGTCGTCCAACTGATAAGTCCCCGACACCCGCAACCCGGCCACTGCCTCGCTGCAGCGCAACAAGCCGTTGCGGTAGCGACCCAGTTCGGTGAGAAAATCGTCCAGGCGCATGTGGTGGGTGCTGATCACGCCATCGCTCCAGGCCCAGGGATCCAGGCCGTTGGCGACCGCCGGGCGAATGCCGCTGCGGTTGAACACCACCTGTTCGCCGGGCTTGAGGACCTGGCGTGCGCTGGCGGTCTGGCTGTCGGCAAACACCGCCACCGCGCCTTGCTGCACGGCGAGCAAAGTGCCGTAGGCGTCTTCGCGTACCAGGAATCGCGTGCCGAGGGCGCGTAGGTAACCGTCACGGGTCTGGACCCAGAAAGGGCGGTCGTCGGCCCCGGTATTCACCACGATTTCTCCCTGGCGCAACTGCACCAAGCGTCGGTCTGCGTTGAGCGACGCATCGATCGCGCTGGCGCTGTTGAGCTGGATCCGGCTGCCATCGTTCAATGCCACCCAGCGCCGTTCGCCGGTCGCGGTGCGATAGTCGGCCATCCAGGCGTGCAGGGGCGTGTAGTCGCGACCGAGCCAGGTCAAGCCGGCGGCGCCGGCCACCAGGCCCAGCAGTTTCAAGCCCTCACGGCGACTGATGCGTTGGCGCGCCCCGCGCAGGGCATGCCGGCCGACCTGGGCCGGTAGATGATTGAAATCGTCATTCATCGCTGTCACCCGCTGCCACACCCGCTGGTGTTCGGCGCTGGTGTGCAGCCAACGTTCGAAGGCGGCGGTGCTGGCATCGTCGGCGACATTGAAACGCAGGGTGATCATCCACTGGATCGCCTGGTCGACCAGCTGCGCGTCAGTTTTCGACATAACGCAACCGGTAACACGCGTGCAGCGCCTTGGACAGGTCCCGTTCCACCGTGGCCTTGGACACGCCGAGACGCAGGGCGATCTGTGCGCAAGTCAGGCCATCCAGTTGCGCCAGCAAAAAGGCTTCGCGCACGCGCGGCTTGAGCTGGTCGAGCAGACGGTCGATACGTTCCAGGCTGTCGAGGATCAACAGGCGGGTTTCTTCCGACGGCACCTCGACTTGCGGGAAGTGCGCGAGGCTTTCCAGGTAGGCGCGCTCCAGTTCGCGGCGGCGGTATTGGTCGATCATCAGGCTGCGGGCGATGCTGCTCAAGTACGCGCGCGGCTGCTGCAAGGTTTGCTGCCTGCGCGCATTAAGCAGGCGCACGAAGGTTTCCTGGGCCAGGTCGGCGGCGTGTTCGCGGCAGCCGGTGCGGCGGCTCAACCAGCCGCGCAGCCAGGCATGATGGGCATGGTAAAGCTGGCCGATGGCGGCATGGTCCAGTGGGTGATCGCTCGACATGGGCATCCTGGCGCAGCTGTCTTAATTGATAATGTTTCGCATTCTAATCGTTGCTCATGACGCTTCGCAATTGCCGCAGCGCAATGTATCCAGCACAATTTTTTGTCCGCCCTGGATGCACGGACTAATCTGCAGGCTTTTCCCGGTGGAAGGCTTGAGCATGATCGACCTGGCGACCCTGGCGGTATTTTCCGGTGCTGTGCTGTTGTTGCTGTTGTCCCCGGGGCCGAACATGGCCTTTGTGGTCAGTCATGGCGTCACCCATGGTTGGCGCGGGGGGATGGCATCGGCCCTGGGTATTGGCGTGGCCGACGTGCTGTTGACCGCCTTGACCGCTACCGGGGTGACGGCGTTGGTTGCCAGTTGGCCGCCATCCTTTGACGTGATCCGGTATGCGGGGGTGGTCTACCTGTTGTGGCTGGTGTTCAAGACCTTGCAGAAACGCCCCGTGCCGAATGCGGGGCACATCGACCGTGTGCCCTTGGGCCGGGTGTTTTTGCAGGCCATGCTCAATAGCTTGCTCAATCCCAAGGCGTTGCTGTTTTTTGTGGTGTTTTTGCCGCAGTTTGTACGGCCGGAAGCAGGGGACATTGCGGTGCAGTTGATGGTGCTTGGGGGGGTGTTGACCGTGATTGCAGCTGTATTTCATGGGCTGTTGGGCATTTTTGGTGGGGCGCTGAGTCGGTTTTTTGCCCGTCGCTCACAGGGGGCCTGGCTACAGAAATGGGGGTTGGCGACGGTGTTGACGGTGTTGGCGGTGCGCTTGGCGGTGATGTCTCGCCCAACCTGACTTGAAGAGAGTACGGCTGATCAATGTGGGAGCTGGCTTGCCTGCGAAGGCGGCCTGACAGCCGACCTGGATGTTGGATCTGACCGGGTATATATCCGTTATTTAGGTAACGGCGGCTATTGGTTCCGCCCTTACGGCGGGTCACTTTCGAAAAGCGCGAAAGTAACCAAAGCGCTCTTGCCCCAACACTCGGCACCTCGCCTAGGCTCGGTGTGCCCGTAATCCGACAAGGATTTGGGGGACCGCCTTAGATCAAGATCAAGAGCGGCTCCCTTCGCATCGTGGTTAGCGTTTAGATACCTACGACTATCGCCGACAAGCCGGCGCCTGCAGCTGCTTGGCAGAGTCAGCCCAACCGTGCCGCCGCGCGCGCGACGATCTCACCGCGCACTCTGCGCGATTCGACGGTGCGCTTGTTGGCTTCTTCCAGCACGTGCTGGGGCGCGGTGTCCGGGCGGCCGGAGTCGAAGGGTGGCGCGGGGGCGTATTCAATCTGCAACTGCACCAGTTGCGCCGCCGCCTCGCTGTACAACTCGGCCGCCAGGGTCAGGGCGAAGTCGATGCCGGCGGTGATGCCGCCGCCGGTCAGCAGGTTGCCGTCACGGACCACGCGTTCGTGTACGGGGATGGCGCCGAGCGGGGCGAGCAGGTCGTGGTAGGCCCAGTGTGTAGTCGCCTTGCGTCCCCGTAGCAAACCTGCCGCGCCCAGTACCAGCGAGCCGGTGCACACCGAGGTCACGTAGCGCGCGGTCTGTGCCTGGACCTTGAGGAAATCCAGGGTCTGCGGGTCTTCCATCAGTGCGCCCACGCCGGAACCGCCGGGTACGCAGATCACATCCAGGCGCGGGCAGTCGGCGTAGGTCATGGTCGGGGTAAACACCAGGCCAGTGCTGGAGGTGATGGGTTCCAGGTCTTTCCACACCAGGTGCAGGTTCACCTCCGGCAGTGAACCCAGCACGTCGTAGGGGCCCGTGAGGTCCAGTTGCTGGATGCCGGGGAACAACAGAAAGCCGATCTGCAAGGTCATGAATGAAGCTCCGTGAAAGGGGTGGACGGCTTCACTCTAGAGGCCTAGGCTTTGGCGAATACGCCATTGAACCCACGAATCACGCCAATCATGCCTCGAATCGTTCACGTCCTCGCTTTCGATAATGCCCAGGTGCTCGATGTGACCGGGCCGCTGCAGGTGTTCGCCTCCACCAATGACCTGGCGCGCCAGCGCGGCGAACCCTTGCCTTACGCGGTGTCGGTGATCGCCGCCCAAGCGGAACCGGTGATGACCTCCGCCGGCCTGGCCCTGGTGGCCGAGCCGTTACCGGCTGCGGTCGCGCCGTGCGATACGTTGGTGATCGCCGGCGGTTGGGGCGTGTACGGCGCTGCCGAAGACCCGGCCCTGGTGGATTGGGTGCGCGAGAAAGCCAAACACACCCGGCGCATGACGTCCGTCTGCACCGGCGCGTTCCTGCTGGCCGCCAGCGGCATGCTCGACGGTTGTCGCGTGGCCACTCATTGGACCCGTTGTGAAGAGCTGGCGCGCAAATTTCCTTCGTTGACGGTGGAGTCCAACCCGATTTTCATTCAGCAGGGTGCGGTCTGGACGTCCGCCGGTGTCACCGCTGGCATCGACCTGTGCCTGGCGCTGGTGGAGGAAGACCTGGGCCGCGCCATCGCCCTGGAAGTGGCGCGGCACCTGGTGGTGTTCCTCAAGCGCCCCGGTGGTCAGTCCCAATTCAGCGTGACCCTGTCCCTGCAAAAAGACGACAGCCGTTTCGCCGAACTCCACGCCTGGATGGCCGAAAACCTGACCCTCGACCTGAACATCCCCACCCTGGCCGCCCAGGCCGGCATGAGCGAGCGCAGCTTCGTGCGCCACTACCGTGCCGAAACCGGCCAGACCCCGGCACGCGCCGTCGAGTTGATCCGCGTCGAAACCGCGCGCCGCCAACTGGCGGACAGCACCGCATCGATCAAACGCATCGCTGTGCAGTGCGGGTTTGGCTGTGAAGAGACCTTGCGACGCAGCTTCCTTCGCGCCCTGTCGGTGACGCCCCAGGCCTACCGCGAGCGCTTTTCGCCAAGCAGTTCCAGCAGCGCATCAAGCGTGGCGTGTGGCGCTTCCTGAGGAATATTGTGGCCCACGCCCGGCAGCACCTGGCGTCGGTAAAACCCGCTGAAATGCTCGATGTCATCATCCTCGTCGGGCGGCGGGCCCACGCCATCATCGGCGCCGCACAACGAAATGCTCGGCACTGAAATTGTCGGTTGCAGGGCCAGCGCGGCTTCAATGGATTCCAACGCCGGGTCGCCGGGCGCGTACATGAAACGATGGCGATACGAGTGAATCACCACCTCGACGAAATCCGGGTTATCGAACGACGACGCGGTCTGCTCATAAAGGCCCGGCCCCTCGGCCCAGGACGGCGACCACAGTGCCCACAACAGCTTGCACAGTTCACGCCGGTTGGCGGTCAGGCCGTCCACGCCGCGCTGGGTGTGAAAGTAGAACTGATACCACAAGCGATGCTCCGTCACCGGCGCCCTGGGCTTCAGTGACTTGGCGATGTCCTGGATGTTGTAGCCATCCCCGGTCACCAACCCGCGCACCCGCTCGGGCCACAGCGCCGCGACGATACACGCGGCACGCCCACCCCAGTCATAGCCGGCGAGGGTCGCCTGGGGAATGCCCAGCGCATCCATGAAATCCAGCAGGTCCTTGGCCAACGCCGCTTGTTGCCCGGAACGCATCACCTGCTCGTTGATAAAACGCGTCGGGCCATAACCGCGCAGATACGGCACTAACACCCGACACCCGCGCGCGGCGAGTACCGGCGCGATCTCGTCATAGCCGCGCGGGTCGTAGGGGAAGCCATGCAGCAGGATCACCGGCGTACCGTCGAGTGGGCCGTGGGCTTCATAAGCCACGTCGAGCAGGGTGGTGCGCACGGTGTGCAGGGGGAAGGCGATGGTCATGGCGGGCTCCTGTCAGGTGCTGGAACTCTAGCCGAAAGGCGTGACGGCAGGGTGCGGGATTGAAGGCTGGGGCGTTACGTGTCCAGGCCGAGGTCGGCGCGGCACAGCACATGCTTGAAGTGATGCCGCCACAGGTCCACGCCCAGCTGCCCCGACCGGTCCAGCGACGAACCCATCGTGAGATCGCTGATCAAGGTCGGCTGCAACCCCGCGTCAAATAGCGCAAACCCCGCCGCCAGCACACAGGTGTCGGTCTGGATGCCGCACACCAGTACGCGCTCTGGCCCGAGGCTTTTCAGGTAGGCAACGGTCTCGGGTGTCGGGGCGTAACCATGCTTGATAAAGATGCGGTCGGCTGCAATCAGGCTCTGGTCATTCGGTGCCGGTTGCCAGCCGAGCTGCCGGGCGAAGGGCGTGATGCTTTCGTCATGGCGTTCCACGGTGGCGACTGACGGCATGCGCCCGAGCAGGGCGTTGATGCCGTCCACCAGCCACGTGGGCGGGTTGAAGGAAGGTTGCACGTCGATGATCAGCAGTACCTGGCGCATGGCGTTCCTGTCCGTAGTCGAGGGCCTGCCCATTGTGCACAGGCCACTTCAGGGTTGCCAGGTGGTTTTCTGCCCGCTGAGTTTACGGTCCAGAAACGATGCCGCACTGATCAACGCCAGGTGGCTCAAGGCCTGGGGTGTATTGCCCAGGTGCCGGGCCTGGTTGTCGAACTCTTCGGCGTAGAGGCCCAGAGGGTTGGCGTAACGCAGCAGTTGTTCGAATTCCAGGTGGGCCTTTTCCACTTGCCCGGCGCGGGCCAGGCATTCGACGTACCAGAACGAGCAGGCTGCAAACGCGCCTTCGGTGCCTTGCAGGCCGTCGATCTGGCTGTCGTCGTTGCGGTAGCGGTAGACCATGCCGTCGCGCACCAGGCTTTTCTGAATGGCTTCCAGGGTCGAGAGCCAGCGTGGATCGGTCGCCGCGACAAACCTCACCAACGGCATCAATAGCATGGAACCGTCGAGCGCCGTGGTGCCGGTATGCTGCACGAAATGCCCGCGTTCTTCGTTCCAGAAGTTGCTCCAGATGTCGGCGTAGATCGCTTGGCGAGTCTGGTCCCAGCGTGCAAACGGCGCCGGCAACGAACGCTTGGAGGCCAGGCGGATGGCGCGGTCCAGCGCCACCCAGCACATCAGTCGTGAGTGCAGGAAGTGATGCTGCTCGCCACGCATTTCCCAGATGCCCACGTCTTTGGTGTTCCAGATTTCACAGACCTGATCGGCCACCTCCACGGTGTGTTTCCAGCCTTCATGGGAGATGGCCTCGCCGTACTTGTTGACCAAGTAGACGGCATCCATCAGTTCGCCATAGATGTCCAGTTGGATCTGGTCGAACGCCTCGTTGCCGATGCGTACGGGTTTGGCACCGCCGTGGCCGGCGAAATGGTCGAGTTCGGCCTCCGGCAATTCCTGGCGGCCGTCGATGCCGTACAGGATATTGATCTTGGTCGGCTGGTTGCAGCAGTCGCTGACCCGGCCTTTGAGCCAGCGCATATAGGCATTGGCTTCTTCGACAAAGCCCAGGCGCATGAAGGCGTAGACGGTGAACGATGCATCGCGGATCCAGGTGTAGCGGTAGTCCCAGTTGCGCTCACCGCCGGGCGTCTCGGGCAGGCCAAAAGTGGCGGCGGCGATGATTGCGCCGTGTTTGCGCGAGGTCAAAAGCTTGAGGGCCAGGGCCGAGCGGTTGACCATTTCGCGCCAGCGCCCGCGGTAGTTCGATTGCGCGATCCAGCCGCGCCAGAACGTCAAGGTGTGGGCCAGCGCCAGGTCGGTGCAGCGGCTGTCCACCCGTTCATCCTCCTGGCCACCGAGGACGAACTCGGCGCCTTCTTCCTGGCCCAGGGTAAAGCTGGCCACGGCGGCACCGTCTTTGATCTGCAGCGGGTAGCTGCCGGACAATCGCAGACCGGGTTGGCCTTCGGCGCTGAAGCACACCGTGCCATCGTCACGGGTGGCTTGGGTGGGCGTTCGCGCGTAGTCGTGGCGTACCGCACAGCGCAGATGAATGTCGGCCTTGCCACTGACCACACGCACCCGGCGGATCAGCAGCGGCAGGTCATCAACGTCCTCGCTGATGGCCAACAAGTCAGTGATCTCCACCACGGCCTCGTCGCTGAGCCAGCGCGTTTGCAGCACGTTGGTGTCGGGCAGGTAGATCTGTTCGCGACGGGCGTTGGGCAGGTCCGGGGTGAGTTGGAAAATGCCGGCGTCGGGACTGTCCAGCAGCGAACAGAAGATCGACGGGCTGTCGAATTCCGGCCAGCAGAAGAAGTCGATGCTGCCTTTGTCGTTAACCAGTGCGGCACTGCGCATATCGCCGATAATGCCGTGGGCATCGATGGGGCTTTGTTGTTCGTTCTTCAAATCAACCATTGCCACGGAACTCCGGATAAAGGCTCATGCCGCCATCAATAAAGAGCGTGCTGCCGACCACATAATCGGACGCATCGCTGGCCAGCCACACCACGGCGTTGGCCACGTCTTCCACGTCGCCGACTCGCCCGTAGGGGATCAGCTTCAACAGTTCCTTCTGCGCTGCGCCTTCGGTGGCCGCGCGATTGATCGCGGTGCGTATCGCCCCCGGCGCAATGCCGTTGATGCGGATGCGCTGTTCGCTGACTTCCTGGGCGAGGGTGCGCATCAGCATCTCCACGCCGCCCTTGGACGCTGCGTAATTCACATGCCCGGCCCAGGGGATCAGTTGGTGCACCGAACTCATGTGGATGATTTTGCCCGCCGCCCGCGATACGCCTTCGCGCACGCCCTGGCGGTTGAAGATGCGCACCGCCGCGCGGGCACACAGGAACTGGCCGGTGAGGTTGACGCCGATCACCGCGTTCCAGTCGTCCAGGCTCATGTCCACCAGGTTGGCGTCCTTCTGCATCCCGGAGTTGGCCACCAGGATGTCCAGGTGACCGAAGGCATCCAGGGTCTGGGCAAAAAGCCTCTCTACATCGTCTTCTTTTGAGACGTTGGCGCCGATGGCAATCGCCCGGCCCCCCTCGGCGTTGATCTGCTCTGCCAGGGCCTCGGCCGGTGCGGCCTGGCTGTTGTAATTGAGCACCACGGCCGCTCCGGCTTGCGCCAGCGCCTTGGCCGCGCCGGCACCGATTCCGGAGCTGGCACCGGTCACCAGCGCCACTTGTTGCTCCAACGAAATACGCATTGCTCACCGACCTTGAATTCGTGAGTTCAAGTAGCTGACTGATCGCGCGCAAAGGAAGTTCACCCGTGTGAAATTAGCGACTACAACCATGGTGAAAAATGGAATAACAGAACTATAAAAAATAACCATAAGATACTAAAAAACCGCTCAAAAGCGTTTGACAGGCTTTTTCGCCGCGTGTCTTATAGGCACACATCAACCCGCTCCGTTGGTAGTTCGGAAGTCATCGCGGGGCCACCTATAAGAGAAATCCATGTGCCATTCGGCCGATATAGGGGAACTACCCGTTCAGGTAAAAGCAGCGGCCTTAGTTGGCGTGCATAAGTTAGTTGGCGTGCCTAAGTTAGTCATCTTCGATTGCGATGGTGTCCTCGTCCAAAGTGAAGAAATAACCCTGTCTGTATTGATCTCCATGCTTAATGCTCTTGTTCAGGGCGACACGATGCTTGATGTGACACATTTCACCGAACACTTTCGTGGGCGGAAGATTGCTGAGTGTTTGCGCGAAGCCGAGCAGATATTAAATATCAGTGTGGACGAAGTGTTTGAACAACGCTTTCGCGAGCGAGCGCTGCACGCGCTGACACTCGGGTTGACAGCGACGGAAGGAATAGTCGAAGTGCTGGAAAGTTTGGAAGTGCCTTATTGCGTCGCCTCGAGTGCACCACGCAACAAGATAGAACACTGTTTGCGCCTGGCTGGACTGTTTTCTTATTTCGAAGGGCGGATATTCAGCTGTTATGAATTGGGTCGTTGGAAACCCGATCCGTTGGTGTTTATGACGGCTTGTCGCACTTACAGTATTGATGTGAGTGATGCGCTGGTAGTTGAAGACAGTGTGACGGGTATCCAGGCAGCCGTTGCTGCCCAAATAAAAGTGCTGGGCTTTGGTCCACCGCATCGGCATGCGCAATTGGCCGCGGCGGGAGCATTGCCGATTGCCGACATGCGTGAAGTATTGACCATTTTCAATTGACTTATTAACTCAGGGAGGCGGCGTTGTGAACACACTTGGTTACCTGGAACGGCTCAAACGCAACGATCAATCTTCAGAAGTGTGGTGGGATTCGTCGCCTGCCGTGTACCTGCCGTACAAACAACACCTGCTGGAAAAATACCCGGCGGCCGCGGTTTATATAGAAGCGTTGATGCCGGATGAGTTTTCCCAACCTTGGGGCTTGTGCAGTGCGACCACCAACCCCCGGTTGGTGACGGCCGTGATCCTCGATAAGCGTGAGTATTGGTCCTCACGTTTCAACTTGGCCAACCTGTCTCCCAGTGAGTTGCGCAAGCAGTTGTACAACGAGGTCATTGTTGAAGGTGCCGCGACGCTGATGCCACGGTGGGTGCAATCGGCACAGGTCGAAGGTTGGATTTCCGCCCAGGTCGACCCGGTTGACGTGCGCTGTACCGAACGGATGATCACCCGAGGGTTGGAGTTGCAGCGCCTGGCGCCGAACGTGATGGTCAAGGTGCCCGGCAGTCTGGAAGGGCTGGTCACGGTCGAACACCTGGTGGCCCAGGGTGGGTCGGTGAATATCACCTTCTGCTTCACGGTTGCGCAGTTCCAGGCCGGTATCCAAGCCATCGAGCGCGGCTTGGCGACTGCGCGCAGCAACGGGATCGACACCGGGCGCTGCAAGTACGTGATCACCTTCATGATCGGGCGTTTCGCCTGCCAGCCCGAGTTCACACTGCAGGCTGCCGAGCGTGGTCTGGCCTTGAGTGCCGAGGAACTGCGCTGGGCTGAGTTGTTGATCTACGAGCAGATCCAGGCGCTGGTGGCGGCCTCGGGCGTGCCGGTCAAGACCCTGCTTTCCAGCATAAAGGTCGATGTGGACGAACGTGGCAACAAGCATTGCTGGCATCTGGAGAAGACCGGGCAGACGGCGACCTGCTACACGCTGACACCGGAGGTGGTGGAGTTCCTGATCGAGCGCGAAAGCCATGGCAAACCCGTCGTACCCGCGCTGGAGCACCAGAAACCGCCCACGTCGACCTTTGCGAAGCTGATTCGCATCCCCTATTTCTACGAAGCCTACTTTGTCGACAGCATTGAACCGTACGACTTCGGTAACCATGAAGCCTTTATCAACGCCTGCAATGAAGCCAACAGCGCGCATCGGCGCCTGGCGGATTACTGCGTTCGGCTCTGCCCAGTGGCCAGACCGTTCAAACGCGCACTCAACGTGTTGCTCGCCGCCGAATTTGGGGTGGTCGCATGAACAGGATGATCGGGTTGTGGGCGCATCCACGTTCGCGCTCCACGGTGCTTGAGCGCGTATTTATCGAGCGGGGCGATTTCGAGGTCTTCCATGAGCCTTTTGCGCATATGGCATTCTCCGAGGACTCGGCGATCCCCTCTGATGAGTGGGATCACAGTTTGCCCACGACTTACCAAGGCATTAAAGAACATCTGCTTGATGCCCGTGAGCGTGCGAATGTCTTTCATAAAGACATGTGTTATCACTGTTTGGATGACTTGAAAGTTGATATTGGTTTTCTCGCGCAACAGGACAATATCTTTCTTATTCGCGAACCCGCCAGCAGCATTATTTCCCATCATCGGGTGCATCCCGAAATGCCCTTGCAGGCCATCGGGCATAAAGCGCTGTACGACATATTTTGTGTCGTCACCAAACTGACGGGCAAAGTGCCTTATGTGATCAATGCCGATGATTTGGCCGCAGAACCGGAGCGGGTGATTCGCAAATTGTGTGATCACCTGAATATAGAGTTTCTGCCACACGCCATGACGTGGAAACGTGAGTGCCCACAACAATGGAAGACGTGGCGTAGTTGGCATGTCGAAGCGGAAAACAGTGAGCGGATTGTTTCGCCAGATAAGCAGGGCGTCGATATTGAAGCAGTCGAACAGTATCCGAAGTTAAAGGCGATGTATGAATACCATCGAACGTTTTACGCGCGCATGAATGAATTTTGCCAATAGGGATTGTTGTATGAAAAAGTTGATTGTTACTGGAGCGGCCAACGGAATTGGCCGAGCCACTGTGGAATTGGCGATTCAGCAGGGTTATTTCGTGATCGGTGCGGACAAGGATGCCGAGGGCCTTAACGTGCTGCAAGGTCTGTATGGTGCTGATGTATTCGAGGCGCACAGTGCTGATTTCTCGGATATGGCTGTTATCAAGGGGTTTATCCCAATGCTTTATGAGCGGCATGCAAGTATTGACGGCCTGGTCAATAACGCCGGTATTTATCACGGCAAAAGTGTCTATGCCTACTCCGATGAGCAGATAGACGAGATCCTCACCGTTAACCTCAAGGCACTGGTTTACCTCTCCAAGGACTTCGCCGAACGGGAAATGCAGCATGAAGCCCCGCGCAGCATCGTCAACATCGCTTCGGTGGCCGGTGAAGTGGGCAGCTGCGATGCGCTCTACGGCGCCACCAAGGCGGCGGTGATCGGCCTGACCAAGGCCAATGCCTGGAACTTCGCGCCGTTCGTACGGGTGAACGCGGTCTCCCCGGCACTGATCCATGAAACCGCGATCTACGGCACCATCCCCGAATACCGACGCGCCGAGTACGCCCGCCAGGAAGTGCTCAAGGACCCGATCCTGCCCAGTGGCGTGGCCGAGGTCATCTTGCTGCTGGTGGGCGATGCGATGCGCCATATCACTGGCAGAGTGATTCCGGTCGACAATGGAGCCTACCCACGATGAGCCTCCCGGTACGCAAGAGGAAACTGTTGCTGGTGGGCGCTGGCAACCTGTGCCTGCAGATCCTGAAGATTCTGGGGCCGAAAAACGCGTTCGAGTTTGTGGTGTTGGGCCGCAATGAGGAGGCCACGATCCGGCTGTGCAACCTGGTGGCGTTGTCCTGTGCGCAACTGGGCCAGTTTATCGACATCAAACCGGTGATTGCCGACCTGACGGACATCGGCAAGGTCACGCGGCTGTTACGTGAAGAAGCCCCGGATATGCTGGTGAACTGCGCGTCGTTGCAGTCATGGCGGGTCATCACCGGGTTGCCCAAGTTGTCGTTCGAGAAGCTCGACCAGGCCCAGTTCGGTCCCTGGCTGCCCATGCACCTGACGTTGATGCATTGCTTGATGCAGGCGGTGAAAGCCTCCGGCATCGCTACCAAAACCGTGAATGCGGCGTTCCCCGATGCGGTCAACCCGATCCTGGCGCGCATCGGCCTGGCGCCGGACATTGGCGTCGGTAATGTGGCCAATCTGGTTCCGGCCGTGCGTCTTTCCATCGCACGCTTGCTTGAATGTGCACCCGCTGATGTGCAAGTGCAGCTGTATGCCCAGCACTACTTCAGCCACTACGTGCCGCGCGGTGGTTTGCCACCGCGTGCCAGCTACCGCCTGTTGTATGACGTGCGCAATCGGCCAGAGGTGGCGCGCCTGCCGGCCGAGGCGATTTTCTCAACGGTGAAGTCCGAGTTCCGTCGCCTGGGCGGGGTGGATGGGCAATTCCTCACCGCGTGCTCTGCGGTCACGGTCATCGAAGGGTTGTTCTCGTCCGTGCCGGTCCTGGTGCATGCGCCGGGTCCTCTCGGGCTTCCGGGCGGCTATCCAGTGTGGCTGCACGAAGGGCGGATCCAGGTGCAGTTCTCCGAGGCTTGTCCACAGGATGAGGCGGTGCGCATCAATAGCATCTGCCAGAGCCAGGACGGCATCGACGAAATCCACTGTGATGGTTCGGTCACTTACAACCCGCACTGCATGGCCGTCATGCAATCGATGCTGGGGTACTCCAGGAACACCATGTCCATCGAGCAGTCCGCCGAGTTTGCCCATGAGCTGGCGAGTAAATACCTGGCCTTCAAAAATTCAACCTGGTAGGTGTGTGATGAATCAGATATCGGGGCGCAAGCACAACGATGTACCCAGCTATGCCAGGCAATATTCGGCGGATTTCGTCGAGCGTTGGGATGAGCTGATCGATTGGGAAAAACGCAAGGCCGGGGAGGGCGGGTTCTTCGAAAACCTGCTGCGTAGCCACGGTGTGCGCTCGGTGATCGACGTGTCGACGGGCAGCGGTTTCCATGCCGTCCAACTCAAGCAGGCGGGCTTTGAGGTGGTTGCCACGGATGGCAGCAGCACCATGTTGACCAAGGCGCGGGCGAACTTTCGCAAACATGGCTTGGACATTCAGTCCCATTATCGCGACTGGCACTCACTGGATCCCCAGGAACTGGGCCAGTTCGACGCCGTGGTGTGCCTGGGCAGTTCGCTGTGCCATGTCTTCGCCGCCCACGATCGGTTGCGGGTGTTGGCGAGGTTCAGGGCTTTGCTCAAACCGGGTGGTTTGCTGATTGTGGATCAGCGCAATTTCTTCGCCATCCGTGCCGGCAACTACAAGGCCAGCGGAAATTACTATTACTGCGGTAAGAACGCGTCGGTCAGCCTGGGACAGGTCGATGAGCACCTTTGTGAGTTCATCTATTCCTTTGATAACGCGGAACTGTACCGGCTGCAGGTCTATCCCCTGTTGCCGGGCGAATTGAAGGGGGAGGTGCTCAAGTCCGGGTTCACCCACCATGAGAGTTACGGTGATTTCGAACTGGACTACGACATGATGGATTGTGATTTCGTCATCCACACTGCGCGCGCCGAATAAGGAGGGCTTGATGAGCACACTCGTACAGAGCAATGCGCGCCCCTTGGACAGCGTCGTGCTGGCGGTGGTCCTCACCGGGTTCGTGGCCAGCACTTATGGTTTTGGCGTTTACCTGTTCGCCAACCTGGTGGTGGACATGCGCCGCGACATCGGTTTCGACTACACCACCGTGGGCCTGATCACCGGCGGCGCGCAGATTGGTTTCCTGCTGTTTTCATCGGTTACCAGCTATATCAGCCGGTTTTTCGAGGGATGGAAAATCAGCCTGGTGTCTACGGTGATGACGTCCCTGGCGCTGCTGGGGTTAAGCGTCAGTAACAGCATCTGGTTGTCGGGGGCGCTGTTGATCTTGCTCGGTGGCTGTTCCGCTTCGGTGTATATCCCGTTGGCGGAGATCGTTACCAAGGGCTTCAGCCCGGGCAATCGCTCGCGGGTCATGGGGCTGATTTCCAGCGGCACCAGCTACGGCGTATTCATCAACGGTTTGCTGGTGTCGTTTCTGACACTCAATGGTGGCTGGCGCTCGATCTGGCTCACCGCCGGGCTGATCTCGGTGGCCCTGTGTGGGGTGGCGTGGTTTCTGTTGCGCAACCTGGCTGCGGGCCAGGACGCCGGGTTTTCCGGCGAGGACACCACCGCCTTTGACCGTCAGCAACCCTGGCTCGGTCGCTCGTTGTACCTGACCTGGGCCATTGCCTTTCTCAATGGCATGGCGTTGCTGCCGTTCCAGACTTACCTGGCACCGTTCCTGCGCGATGAATTGGGTGTGTCGGTACGGGACGCCGGGTTTATCTGGACCACCCTTGGTGCCGTAGGCATGGCGTCGGGTTTTCTGGTGGGCTGGATCGCCGACAAGGTGGGCGTGCGCGCGTCGCTGGCAATGTGTTTCCTGAGCGCGGGGCTGGCCGCCAGCCTGGTGTTCAGTTTCAACAGCCTGCCGTTGTTCTATCTGGCGGCGTTTCTGTTTGCGCTGGCGTTCTATCCCATCTTCGGGCTGGTCCCCAGTTATATCGGGCAAATCGTCCCGGTCAGCCGTCTGACCCAGGCCTTCGGTATTGCCAACGTGTTGATCGGCCTGGGTGGCGTGTGTGGCAATTTCCTGGGCGGGTTTTCCAAGGATTTGACCGGGTCGTTTTCGACGGTCTACTGGGTGGTGGCGCTGTTGCTGTTCGTGCAATGCGTGATGGTGTTCCTGTTGGGTAAACGGCCCATTTCGGTCGGGGAGGGCGAGCAGTCATGAGTTATTTTCCAGACACTTCAAACCAGAACCTGCACGCCTTTGCGTTCAGCCGCCGGCGCGCCGGGCATCCGAGCATGAAACACAAACCCGTGGTCATCTGGATGACCGGCCTCTCCGCGTCCGGGAAGTCGACCATTGCTGATGCGTTGGATATCGCGCTGCAGGAGCAGGGGCGAATCACTGCCATTATCGACGGCGATTCGGTACGCGGCGGGCTGTGCCGGGACCTGGGGTTTACCGACAGCGACCGCGACGAGAACATCCGTCGCGTCGCCGAAGTGGCGCGGTTGATGCTGGAGGCGGGGTTGATCGTGATCGTGGCGCTGATTTCACCTTCGTCGGCCAGCCGGCACTTTGCGCGCTCGATCATCGGCAACGAGTTTTTCGTCGAAGTGCATGTGGATGCGCCGTTGGAAACCGCGGAAAAACGTGATCCCAAGGGGCTGTATAAAAAAGCCCGCGCCGGGTTGATCAAAAACTTCACGGGTATCGACTCCCGCTACGATGTACCGGTGTTTCCGGAAGTGCATTTGGATACCCAGGCGCTTTCAGTGGAACAGTCGGTCGCGACGATTCTTGATTGGGTGGCGCATAACGACGGTCACACCTAGCCGTCTGTCTTTGCGCGAGGATGACACTGTCTGCATGCTGAAAAAACAAGGTAATCTGCGCCATCGCAGGGAGAACGCGTTTTTTCAGGAGTAGGCATGACACATTTTACGGGCACTGCAAAATCGATCCGTTTGATTGGTGGGGCCCGGGTGTTGGATTTTATCAATACCACCAACGGCCGTCGTCCTGGCACTTCGCTCAAGGTCATGGAAGAACGGCTCACCAGTCTCCAGTTCTTCTTCGAGTGGGCAGTGCACGCGTCGTTGATCTCGGCCCGAGAGTTTGACGACTACAAGCCGATGGTGTTCGAGTCTTCGATGGCCTACCAGCCGGACCTGGATGCGATCATCGCGTTCAGGGAATGCCTGTACGCGGCGTTCTATCCGTTGTCGTTACAAGGGGCCGCGCCCGATGACGCGTTGCAGCATATCAACCGGGCCTTCCAGCAAGGCGTTGCCTGGCGGGTGCTGTGTTCTGTCGATGGCAAACCTGCCTGGGCGTGGAAGCCCTGCACCACGACGCAGGAGCTGACGACCATGGTGCTCGGGCGCCTGGCCATCGAGGCCACGCAGTTACTGGTGTCCGGTGAACTGCACGCATTGCGCAGTTGCAGCGCCACTGATTGCGATTGGGTGTTCCTCGACATCTCCAAGAACAAGCAGCGCAAATGGTGTCAGATGAGCGTGTGCGGCAGCCGTGAAAAACTCAGTCGTCTGAGGCAGGTGGGCAGCACACACTCGTTTCGAGGTGATATGACGGGTAGCAATTGCTCCTCTTAATAGGAAGCATTACTATTCACGCCCCGCCTCCCCAGTGCACCCGCGATGATCCCTCAGCCGCCCCGCAGAACAGGCTTTTTCGAACATTACGAAGAGTTGATCGGAACCTGGACGCGCCGCCTGAGAAACCGTCAACAGGCCGAAGACCTGGCCCATGACACCTTTGTGCGGGTGCTGGAGTCAAAATCCAGCGAGGTTGAGCAACCGCGCGCTTATCTGCATCAAACCGCGCGCAACATCGCAGTGGATGCCTATCGACGTGAAGACCGTCGCGAAGCTATCACGCTGGAAGCCTTTGATCAGCGTTCGCCCAACAGTGGCGACCCGGAGCATTTCATGCACGCGATCCAGTTGGCGGACTCTATCGAGCGGGCCTTGTCTGAGTTACCGCTCAACTGCCGCAAGATTTTCATCTGGCAGAAAATCGAGGGCCTGACCCAGCAGGAAATCGCCGAACGCCTGGGCCTGTCTAAAAACATGGTGGAAAAGTATATGATCCGCACCCTGCGGCATCTGCGCGACCGCCTGGACGCGATGGCGCCATGACCCAAGGATCTTCCACGATGGACAACCGTGCCCGAGACGAAGCCGCGCAATGGTTTGTGCGCCTGCAGGACGCCGAGTTGAGCATTGCCGAACGCCAGCGCTTCGACGCATGGCGTAATGAGCATCCCGATCACCAATATGAATTTGATGTGCTGCAAGGCCTTTGGAGTGCCACCGGCTTGCTGCCTAAAGCGCGCTTGCAGGCGTTGTGCGAAGCCCCGGTGGAGCGGCCCAAGCGGCGTGCCGTGTTGCGTTATGCGGTGGCCGCCGGTGTGATCGCGGTGGCCCTGGGCTTGGGTCTGTTCAGTGGGCTCGATCATCCGAAACCCTACAGCGCCGAGTTCAGTACAGGTGTGGGTGAACATCGCCAGGTGGCGTTGCCCGATGGCTCGGTGATGGACCTCAACAGCCGCACCGTGGTCGCGGTGCAGTATGAAAAAGGCCGGCGTGGCGTGGAACTCAAGCAGGGCGAAGCCCTGTTCAGCGTCGAGCATGACACCAGCCGACCCTTTGTCGTGGCTGCCGGGGCAGGGCAGGTGACGGTGACCGGCACGCGCTTTGATGTGCGCCGTGATGAAGGCCAGACTCGCGTGATGGTCGAGGCCGGAACCGTGAAGGTACAGGGTGATTCACCGGACAACCTGGTGACGCTGACGGCTGGCCTGGGCACCCACGTCGACAACAAAGGATCGGTGGCAGCGGCCTACACGGTGAACACTGAAGAATTGACCGCCTGGCGCACGGGCAAGCTGGTCTTCAACAACGCTTTGCTGGGCGAAGTGGCACGCGAGGTTTCGCGCTACCGCGAGCGTCCGTTGCGGGTCAGTACGCCTGCGGTGGGTAACCTGCGCCTGACCAGCGTGTTCAAGGCCAACGACACTGACGCCTTGCTCAAGGCCTTGCCGCACATCCTGCCGGTGGCCTTGCGGACCTTGCCGGACGGCAGCCAGGAAATTATTTCACGCTGACATTCAGGTTTTTTTCGAGTTCTTCGTCTTCTCCTGCAACTGCAACTGGTTTGCATTAACAGTCGCATACTCTTGCGATCACAGGATTAGGTTCGACGTGAAAAAACTCGCCATCCACAACAATAAAACTTCCCGCTGGGCACCGCTCGTCCTGGCGCTCGCAGTCAGTGCCACGCTCCCTGCGGCCTACGCCGCCGACGCCATTCATATCCAGGCCCAGCCCCTGGGCGCGGCGCTGAGCCAACTGGGCCAGCAAACTTCCCTGCAAGTGTTCTTCAGCCCCGATCTGGTCGCGGGCAAGCAGGCGCCGGCGGTAGACGGCAACCTTTCCCCTGAACAAGCCCTGCGCCAATTGCTGCAAGGCAGCGGCCTGGACTACCAGATCGACGCCGGTTCCGTGACCCTGCGCCCGCTGAACAGCGGCACGGGTGAAGCCGGCTCGCCCCTGGAGCTGGGTGCCACTGATATCAAGGTGGTCGGCGACTGGCTCGGCGATGCCAACGCTGAAGTGGTGCAGAACCATGCTGGCGCGCGCACCGTGATCCGCCGCGAAACCATGGTGGAGCAGGGCGCAATGAACGTCGGCGACGTGCTGCGTCGTGTGCCAGGTGTACAGGTGCAGGAATCGAATGGCACCGGCGGCAGCGATATTTCCCTCAACGTCGGCGTACGTGGCTTGACGTCACGGCTGTCGCCACGCTCCACCGTGCTGATCGACGGTGTGCCGGCTGCGTTCGCACCCTACGGCCAACCACAACTGTCGATGGCACCGATTTCCGCCGGCAACCTGGACAGCATCGACGTGGTGCGCGGTGCTGGCTCCGTGCGTTATGGGCCACAAAACGTCGGTGGCGTGATCAACTTCGTGACCCGTGCCATCCCCGAGAAATTCTCCGGTGAAGTCGGCACCACCCTGCAAACCTCTGCCCACGGCGGCTGGAAGCACGTGGAAAACGCCTTTATCGGCGGTACCGCCGACAACGGCATCGGCGCCGCTTTGCTGTACTCCGGGGTCAATGGCAACGGTTACCGCAACAGCAATAACGCCAACGACATCGACGACGTCATCTTCAAGACGCACTGGGCACCGACCGATCAAGACGACTTCTCGCTGAACTTCCACTACTACGACGCCAGCGCCGATATGCCCGGCGGCCTGACCCAGAAGCAATTCGATGCCAACCCGTACCAATCGGTGCGTGATTGGGACAACTTCAGCGGACGCCGCAAGGACGTGTCCTTCAAGTACATCCGCCAGATCGATGACCGTACCCAGGCCGAAGTGCTGACTTACTATTCCGACAGTTTCCGCGGCAGCAACATCGCCAACCGCGACCTCAGGACGATTGGCTCTTACCCGCGCACCTACTACACCTTTGGCATCGAGCCGCGGGTGTCCCATGTGTTCGATGTGGGCCCGAGTACCCAGGAAGTCAGTGTGGGCTATCGCTACCTCAAGGAAGGCATGCATGAGCAGGCCACCAGCCTGAACCTGGTCAACAATGTGCCGACGCCGGGTGGGCAGAGCGACGGTCACGTGTATCAGGACCGTACGGGGGGCACCGAGGCCAACGCGTTCTATATCGACAACAAGGTTGATATCGGCAAGTGGACCATCACGCCGGGCATCCGCTTCGAGGACATCCGTACCGAATGGCACGATCGCCCGGTGGTTGCATTGAATGGCACCCGTACCCAGGAAAAACGCCGCGAAGTCCACAACAACGAACCGCTGCCGGCCTTGAGCGTGATGTACCACGTATCCGACGCCTGGAAACTCTTCGCCAACTACGAGACCTCGTTTGGCAGCCTGCAATACTTCCAACTGGGTCAGGGCGGCACCGGCGACCAGACGGCCAATGGTCTGAACCCGGAAAAGGCCAAGACCTACGAAGTGGGGACGCGCTATAACGACAATGTGTGGGGCGGTGAGCTGACGTTCTTCTACATCGACTTCTCGGATGAGCTGCAATACGTCAGCAACGACGTGGGCTGGACCAACCTCGGCGCGACCAAGCACACCGGCATCGAAGCGTCGGCCCATTACGACTTGTCGAACCTGGACCCACGCCTGGACGGCCTGACCGCCAATGCCGGCTTCACCTACACCAAGGCCACCTCGGAAGGCGACGTACCGTTCAAGGGGCGCGACCTGCCGCTGTACTCCCGTGAGGTCGCCACACTGGGCCTGCGCTATGACGTCAACCGCTGGACCCACAACCTGGATGTGTACGCCCAGTCCGGCCAGCGCGCCCCCGGCACGACCAGTACCTACATCACTCAAGGCACGGCTGACGGTCAGTACGGTGATATCCCGGGCTATGTCTCAGTCAACGTGCGCAGCGGTTACGACTTTGGCGAGCAGTTGTCCAACTTGAAACTGGGCGTGGGCGTGAAGAACGTCTTCGACCAGCAGCACTACACCCGCTCCAGCGACAACAACTCCGGGATGTACCTGGGGGAGCCCCGCACGTTCTTCGTACAGGCCAGCGTCGGGTTCTGATCGACACATTGCCGCTCTTCCTGCTCAGGTCGAGCGGCGCTGCCTGCCGACAGACCGTCTTGTCTCTCACTCGATCAGATGCTCTTCCTACTTCGATTCTGGAAACTTTCAGCGGTCTCAGGAACCGGTTCCTACTGTTCTGCCACACAGAAGATGCCTGCCTTTGCTGGCTTCCTTGACGACTCAAAGTCAGGCACCTGAATACACCGAACTGGAGAACTGGAATGTCGGTATCAGCATACAATCAGAGCGTCGCTCCTTCCCTCGATAACGCCTCCCTCGGAGATGCTAAGCCCGGTGCCGAGCGATCTGCTGCCGCATCAAGTGTCCAGCTTACGGTAGGCGTCAATTTCACTGCGCAGTCCAATCACGCCGGCCCGGTATTCGGTGGCCCGCCGCCGCGTCCATTGCCGGAAAACTTACGCCCGAATCCCGGCCCGCCACCACGTCCGAACCCCTCGTTGCCAGACCCCTATTACTCGAAACAAAGTAACGAGCAATTGGCACAAGGCCTTTTGAATAATTATGGCGCGTTCAAAGGGCGCTGGCCTTCACGTTATGTCACGGAACAAAGTCTGCAGAAAGTGGCCAAGCAGCCGTTGACTGGCAACCCTTACAAGGACCCGAATATTCGATTGGCGAACGAGGTGCTGCGGCGTCCCGGGTTGCTGCAATCGCTCGATCGCAACGGCAGCACCGGTGCGTTGGATGGCCGCTTGTCCAGGGACGATATCACCAGTTTTGTTCGTTCGGACAATCCGTTGAAACTGAGTGACGACAAGCAAATCGTTCAAGACATGCTGAATAATTTCAATGCGCTGAAGGGCGGGTACTTCAGCAGCACGATTAAGCTCAGGGAGCTCAATGCACGTGCAACGCAACCGTTGTCCGGCAATCCCTACAACGACCATCTCATCCAGCTTTCGCGGGAGGTCATGGCACGTTCTGATCTGAGATCAGCGATGGATAATATTTACAGCTGGCAGCGCGATGGCAGGATTTCTCGCCAGGAATTGTACACATTGCTGGGTTAGACCTGGGGCTCCCTGCCGTGCGCTAGGCGGCAGGGGGCGGCAAGCGCTTGACGTAACCCTGCACCCCAATCACATGGAACTGATTGCGAAGATCTACCACAAAGAAAATATCCAGCGGCCATTGAGTGCCGCTGGGGGCCTTCATCTACCGGATTAGGTCTGGACCATGAACTCGACATCATTTGAACCCCGTCACTCCCAGTACAACCCCTCGAATTTGGCGGCACTGACACAGGAGGCAAAAAATCCACGAGAGCCGCAGGGTCTCAACCTCACATCCTCGCCGAGGTTCAGCTTCAAGGCGCCCACCGCCGAAGACTTTGACAAAGGTTCTCGGGTGTTCACGGAGGAGTCGGCGCCCAGCGCTGTGACTTCCCTGTTAGCGAGTCTTTGGAACAAGTTGTCCCGCCGCTGAGTAATGCCGTTTTACACGGCAGGATTTTCCAACGCATGGATGCGCGGCAGGTGAGCTGGTTACAAGCGCTTAAGATTCCCCAGGGTCTATCCAGCGTTTTGGACGAGCTTCTTCGGAACCGTTGTTTCCTGCGGGCCACTCAATCGCTGCTTGTGCCATCTTGATTTCGAGGCCCTTTCGAGGATCAGGCAATCAAGGCCCAGGCTACGGAATCTAGATTAGGGTGGAGGTGAATCATGATTGGTCGTGTCAATAATCCGAGCTATACGCAAACGGCTGGGTCCAACGCACCAGGGCCAACGGGGAGTGGTCAGTCTCGCTATGAGGTCGATGCCCGCGCATTGGGTAAGCCGCTGCCGGCCGCGCAGCCAATCAACACCCGTTTCGCGAACGGCGCCGACCGGCACTTCGACGGCCAGAATCTGTACGGAGGCATGACGAAAGTTGGCAACCCCTTCGTCAGTTCCGACGACCATCTGCTGGCGACCGACTTGAAGAACAACCTGTCATTGCTGGACGCTTTCAAGAAAGATGGCCGGCTGACCCAGGGTTCTTTACAGGAGATCGCCAAAGAGGAACCCAGCAGCAGCAAAGTCTCGGAACGCACCATCATGTTGGCGCGAGAGATACTCAACCGACCCCGACTGAACGAAGCGATAATTGCGAAGGGCGGTGAAATCACGCATGACAGTTTGACCAGGGCTGGTGACTCAGAGATCGGCAATACGAACCCCAACACGCAAAGCGCGGATCCGTTCCATGCGAAAACCGACGCTCAGGTCGTCCAGGCATTCAGAGGCATGTTTGATGACTTGCGGGATAAGTCGGAAGACCGCTCATTCTTTTTCGAAAAACATCGGTACGTCAAAAAAGACACACTCATCGAGATCAGTAAGGATCCGAACCAGACGGATAAGAACGGCGAGCCTTTACGGGATGTGCGCACCGGGTTTCCGTTGAAAATGTACAGCGAACAACAGGTATACCTGGCCAAGAACCTGATGGAGCGGCCGGGTTTGATGGCCTCTCTGGACAGTTATAAAGCCAATGGCTACAACCTCTTTGGCAGTCATAACGATGATGGCTGGTTGAAGAACTACAGCATTGACCGCTGGCTGGAGAACGACAAGGAAGAGAAGGGGAAATAACGTAGGCAGGCGCGCATCAGCGGCTTGAAAGCATCAAGCCGGCGATGCCGCCCTGTGTTCAGACGCGCAGGATTTTTCCACTGACCGCCACCGCCGCAAGCAACCCTCCAATTAACAGAAAGGCAGTGGCCAGGCTGCTGCCATGGGCGATGAACCCGATCACGGCAGGCCCTGCCAAAATCCCCGCATAGCCCAAGGTGGTAATGGCCGGCACGGCAATGTGCTCTGGCATGACGTTCTGTTTGCCCACAGCGGTATAGAGTACCGGGACGATATTGGAGCACCCGGCGCCTACAAGCGCATAACCCAACAACGCCACTTCCCAGGCCGGGGACAATGTGGCGAGGAATGTACCGGCCGCAGCCAGTGCGCCACCGGCCACGATCACCCGGGTAGCCCCCAGCCGGCGCACGATGGCATCACCGGTCAAGCGCCCGGCCGTCATGGTCAAGGCAAAGGCTGCGTAACCCAGGCCAGCATAGGCTTCGTCCAGGCCGCGCTCGGCACTGAGGAACACCGCACTCCAGTCGAGCACCGCACCTTCGGCCAGGAACACGACAAAGCACAGGCAACCGATGAACAGCACCACGCCGTGGGGCACGGCAAACGCCGGACCGGAACTCTCACTGCCGTAAGGCAGCAAATGCGGTGCAGCCTTGAGCAGCGCCGCCAGCGTGATCACAATCACCACCAGCGTCGCCTGCAATGGCGACAGTCCCAGCCCCAGCAGCCCCGAAACGCCCGCTGCACCGACAATCCCGCCCAGGCTGAACAGCCCGTGAAAGCCCGACATCATGGTCTTGCCGCTGGCTCGCTCGACGATCACCGCCTGCAGGTTGACCGTAGAATCCACGGTGCCGAGGCCAGCGCCAAACAGGAACAACCCCGCCATCAATAGCGGAATCGAACTGACCGTCGCCAGCGTTGGCAACGCCAGGCAGATCATGATCGTTCCGGCACTCAGCACGCGTCGGCAGCCAAAGCGCGACGCCAACGCACCGGCGGCGGGCATGGCGATGATCGAACCGACGCCCAGGCACAACAGCAGCAGGCCCAGGGTGCCTTCGCTCAGATCGGCACGGGCCTTGGCATAGGGCACCAGCGGCGCCCAGGCTGCGATGCCGAAGCCAGCAATGAAGAAAGCGATACGGGTCGACATTTGCTCTAACCGCCCGGGAACCACGGGCGCTGAGGTGGGAATGGCAGTCATGAAAAATCCTTGGTTTTGCGTTCTACGAACGATGTCCGGCGTGACATCCTTGCACATCATGTCGTGGTGCGCGAGCCGGGTTCCCTGGGGGAAGTCGTGGTCGTGAATTTTATTTTTACAAACCCGGAACGTCAGGAGGGTTCGTCGCCACACAAACGGTATCGAGTGTGTACGAGGCGGTCTGGAAGGTGCGTAATCCCCGTGGGGGCTTTTGAACCCCTGGGCCCTCGCGGCGGATTACCACCTTCCAGGCCGCCTCCGAAACCCTATCAGGCAGGCGTTTGCCTATCGACGCTGACTTCAACCTCCTCGGCGCACACTGTCGCAAAAGACCATGGCGACGGCGCGCGGACTTCGGCCTGATGAAAACGTCCGTTCAGGGGATTGAACGTGTAGTGCTTGCAGGATGGTGTGCAGCGTCGAGATCCCACACAATCTGCCCCTTCTTCAGCGCATGCACAGGTGGACGACCCCATGACCCTGTTCTACGACGCCCGCGGCAATATCTATGGCGTGGTCAGCCCGGCCTCGTTGAGAGACGCGGGCATTGCTGTACCCGAGAGCGCTGAGCTGGCTGCGCGTACTCGCAGCAACTGGACGTCGGCGGCCATCGCCTCTGAATGCAGTTGGGGCTCGCTGCCACGTCCAGCCGGTGCCAAGACTCATCGCTGCGATGGCTTGCTGGTCGGGCCGTTCCAGGCCGAGCCGCCCTTTGACTTGATGATTGTCAACACCGACGGTTCCTTGGCCGAGCGCAGTGGCAATGGCCTGACGATTTTTGCCCAGGCACTCACTGACCAGGGCCTGCTAAGCGGGGCCTGTGAGTTGAGGGTGCACCACGACAAATCGGACGCGGTATCACCCGTATCGACATGGGTTGAACCGGCAATCCGTGAACAGGTTGCGGGGTTCTGGCTTGAGTTGGGGGTACCTGGTTTCGGGCCTGAGGTGGTGGGGGCGCAGATGGAGGTGGATGAAACTGAACTGAGTCATGTGAGCGAGTTGGCGGCGATCAACCCTCAGTGGGCGGCCAGCCAATTTGTGCGGGTGGGCAACCCCCATTGCGTGACACTGGTCGAGCAGGTGTCGGCATTGCCGGACAACACTCAGATGCAGCAACCCGCACTGTACGAGCCCTTGAAGACCATTGCGTTTGCTCCCCCGGCGGGTGGTGGTCGGCCCTGTCCGGCAGGGGTCAACTTGCAATGGGCGGCGCGCCAGCCCGGCAATCGAATCATCGCGCGCGTGTTCGAACGGGGGGAGGGGCCCACCGCGTCTTCCGGAACCAGCGCCAGTGCGGTGGCTTGTGCCGCTTGGCGGGCGGGCTGGGTGGAGAGTGGTGAGGTTGCAGTGGTGATGCCGGGTGGCATTGCGCCAGTTCGCTTGCACACCCAGGCCGAAACGTTGCTGAGCGTCAGTCTGTTCGGCACTGCGCAGTTGCAAGAATGAAGTTGTTTAACGGCTGACACTGTTAACCGGTGTCAGCCATTTCTATGTCAGTTAGTCATGCCGATGTAAGTCGGTGTAGGGCATTTCTTGTTATTAAGAAATGGCACGCTGGCTCGTTTTATTATTGTGTAAAAGACACTTCCAGCTTAGTTGTACGAAACTTCTTTTTTATTTGAAAACGGTCGATTCCTCCCCGAAATGACTAAGCTTTGAGACGTTCCAGCGCCTTTTCTCGATAACTAATTCTCTGTGTAGCGAGAGGGCCTGTCTCCGGGTGTTCATTTATTAACGGCGGGTAACAACGGATGGTTAACGCGTTTGTTTCGTCACGTTTCAATCTGGTTCTTCCACATGTAGATATCGACTTGCAAGTCCTGGCATTCAAAGGCAGTGAAGTCCTCGATCAACCGTTTTTCATTCACATACAGGTGGTCAGCGAAAACCCTTCCCTTGATCTGGAAGCGCTGCTCCACCAACCCGCCTACCTGGCTTTCGGCGAAGCGGACGACGGTTTGCATGGGCAGGTCTACGCCATTGGCCGGGATGACCCAGGTCGGCGCACCACGCGCTATCACCTGACCCTGGCGCCCCGCCTGGCTTACCTTGCGCACCGACGCGACCAGAGGATTTTCCAGCAGCGCAGCGTGCCCCAGATCATCGCCGAGGTCCTTGAGCAGCATGGCATCCTGGCGGATGCTTACGCCTTCGAACTTGGCCCCGTGGTTTATCCGCCGCGTACGTTCTGTGTTCAGTACGCTGAGAGTGATCTTCACTTCATCCAGCGGCTATGTGAAGAGGAGGGCATTCACTATCATTTCCGTCACAGCGTGGACGCCCACCTGCTGGTATTTGGCGATGACCAAACGGTGTTCCCGCGTTTGCCCGTGCAATGCTATAGCGCTCCTGGCGGGCCGCACGCCGATACGCCGGTTATCCAGCGTTTCGACGTGCGCCTGGGCATCCGCAGCCAGAAGACGGTGCGTCGTGATTACGACTTCGAACATCCTTCCGTGCACCTGCACGACAGCGCGGGGGCCGCGTCGACACTCCCACTTGAGGACTATCAGTATCCCGCAGGATTCACCGCTCATACCCGTGGCAAGCAGTTGGCACGGCGGAGTCTGGAGCTTCACCAGCGCGACCGGTATCGGGCATTGGGCAAGAGTGATCAGCCAGTGCTGCGCAGTGGGCACTTCCTTGAGATACGCGATCATCCCGACCCCTCCTGCAACGACCTGTGGCTGATCACGTCGGTGCGTCATGAGGGTTATCAACCCCAGGTGCTGGAGGAAGCGACGCCGGCAACCGACGTATTCCAGGGCTATCGCAATCGTTTTACCGCAACACCCTGGCAGGCCGTGCATCGACCCTCTCTCAGGCATACCAAGCCGACCATCAATGGCAGCCAGACCGCAACCGTGACCGGGCCCGCCGGTGAGGACGTGCATTGCGATGTGTATGGCCGAGTGAAGGTGCGCTTTCACTGGGACCGCCTGGACGAGGCGGATGATAAAAGCAGTTGTTGGTTGCGGGTGGCGTCCGGATGGGCCGGTGACGGGTTCGGTGCAACGATGATCCCGCGTGTGGGCATGGAAGTGCTGGTGACCTTCCTGGACGGGGATCCCGACCGCCCCCTGATCAACGGCTGCCTGCCGAATGCATTGCATCGGCCGACCTATCCCTTGCCACTGCACAAGACTCGCAGCGTTTTGCGCAGCAGCAGTTCCCTTGGCGGCGAAGGCTCCAACGAGCTGTACCTGGAAGATCGTCGGGGCGAGGAACTTGTCTACCTGCGTGCGCAGCGGGACCTGGAGCAACGGATCGGCCATGACAGTCGGCTGGAGGTCGCAGGGGAACGGCAAGAAGTCATCCACGGGATCAGCACGACTCACTTGAAAAGCGAAGAGCATCGTCAGGTCACCGGCGACCGCAAAGTGCTGCTCAAGGCGAGCGACTACCTTGATGTGCATGGCGATAGCCGGACCCACGTGGCACAGACGTTGGTCATTGAGGCAGGGCAGCAGCTCCACCTTAAATCGGGTGCCAGCCTGGTGATTGATGCCGGGGCAGAACTGAGCCTCAAGGCGGGTGGAGAGCATCTGGTCATCCAGGCGGGTGGCATTTTCAGCAGTCGTCCCATCGCGCTGGGCGGTTCGGCGTCTGTTACCCAATTGGCGGGCGCTTTCAGGGTGGCCGGTATGCCTGAGGTCTCCAAGGTACAAGGCACGATCATGAACTTGGCCAGGCAACTGGGAGCGGACTATTGCCCGGTGTGTGAGCATTGTCGCGAAGGCCTGTGTGATCTGCCAGGGAGGGCGGCCTGATGCAGAACTCGCCAAGTCAATGGATAAACCAACAGCAGCAGGCAGGGCGAAGCCTGTGCCTGATCCTCGATGGGCAGAATGCCGCGCATCAGCCACTGCTGGCGGTGCGCAGTTTGTCAGACTACCGCAGCCTCTATGCCGAGACTGCGCTGGCGGATCTCATGAGGGAGGGCCCCGTGATCTTGCTGTTGAAGCAGATGAGCGAGCCTGCATTACGAGACCTCTTGCAACAGCCTGAGAATAACTGGGGCTGGCTGGGCAGTTTACCGTGCAAGGACCTGACTGGGGTGACTCGGCACTGGCGCGACCGTTTGCTGACGGGGCCGGAGGGCGAGCAATCGCTGTACCGCTTTCACGACAACCGTACCCTGGCACGTGCGCTGGACTATCTGGGTGCGGACCACTGGCCGGTCTTTCTTGGCCCCTTGATCAGCGTGTGCTACTGGCACGAAGACCGCTGGCGCACGGCTGACAACCCGGCTGTCGGCGAGTATCCGCTGCCTGACCCGGTTCCTTGGCTGAACACGCCCAACCCGAACGCCGAAGCCATCCTGCACGCCAATATTCTGCGTTACCTGTTGGCTGTACACAGCGAAGAACTGGTCGCTTTGGTGGAATTCCAGGACCCGAGAATCTGGCTGGGCCAAGTCTTGGAGCTGGCGCGTGTCTGGCAATGGAGAGGGCCGGAACAATTGGAGTTTCTGGTGGTGCGACGGTTGGAGGAGGCCACACGCAACAGTCTCATTCGGTGGCAACCGCTGGTTGGGGAAGCGCCAGGTGATCATTTTGAACGGGTGGTGGAGCAGTGGCGATCAATGGAGGGAAAGGATGAATAGGCGAAGGCTTGGTGCGTGGGTTGTGGTGGGGATGCTGACGCTGACAGGCTGTGCGGGCAAGCCGGTTGACCACTTTACGCTGGAGGTGGATCTGCCGGCGGAGTTCCGCTTCATCGGGGGAGCCAACTACGGGCCTGCGACCGGGGAAACCTGCACGCTGCCAAGGCGTCGGGGCAAGAGGCCGGAGCGGAAGATTTTTATTGCACGTTACAAGCCTGTGGCCGAACGCGTGAGTGTTGAACTGCCGTTGAGTGAGGTGATTGAAGGTTGCCCTACGGTTTTGCGAAGTGTCGATTTTGATATGTATGCGAAGTGGGGTAAGCGAGATACGGATGTGGGAGGCGATCGTGCAGGCATCGCCATTCGAGATCGCTGGAATGATCAACCTGGCATGCCCGAGTCAGGTGTGCAGGAACTGATTGGGCAATGTCAGTGGCGCTTCAGGACGGTGGGGCCGTTTCATGCGATCAGGAAACTTCTGCAATGTCGTTCGAATAATGCAATAGGGCCGTTGCAGGAGTCCCTGGCCGGTGGTGCTGCTCAACGTGATCAGTTAGCGGGGAAAACGCTCAGGCTGGTGCTGACGGTCACGGACAAGGAAGAACCGGCTGTTGGTGATAACTGGGTGGTCGTTCCGGGTGGCTGGAAGCGTTGTAAAGGTAAAAGCTTTGAAGACCTTTATGCGTTTTGTAACGGCAACACCTCCGACTTTAAACCGATAAAAATGCCGGATGGTCGCGTTTGTGATGTTTATCCATCGTGTCAATAACAAGGAGCAAGGTCATGAAGCAGGATGCATGGAAGCAATCTTTTTTCAGTGATAGCAAGCCAGCCTGTTCACTGCGCGGGCATTGGGTGAGCTTTTGCCTGGTCGACGAACTGGGCGTGGGGGCGGCGTACGGTGGACTGCCATACACCGTCCACGATAGTGCAGGGCAGGAGTACAAAGGCAGGCTGAATGGAGAAGGGTTTGCCAAGCTAGACAATATTTTCTGTGGGCCTGTGGTACTTGTTCTCGACGATCTGTATTCAGGAACAGAGCCCCCCTATCTACAACTGATGTTGCGCCCCACCTACAAACTTCCTATCACCGAGCTTCAAGTTCGGGCTGAACAGACTCGGTTTGCCGCCTCTGATGGCCAGCGCCTCGACAGTAATCCTGCTCAGCACAAGGCCAACCGGTTCTATCAAGTGGAAGTGCGTGATTTGGTCCGCCATGTCGCCCATTTGCCACCGGTTGCGCAGCGGAGTCATCAACCCCTGCGACACGCGTTGAACATGATGGGTGAGCTGGGATTTGGACCACCTCAATCGAACTTGGTAGGAGTCGTGTTGTTTCCCAACAACCACACCGCTCTGGAAGTTCGACCACTCAGGGCCTTTCGCCCGATGCTTTCAACCGACGACGGTTTCTGCGCCTTGAACCTTTATCAGTTGGCATTGATGGCCACCTTGAGTTATTGCAACTTCGGCCAAGTGCCACCTGAAAAGCCCCACGACCACGTTCGCTTTCCCCTTGATCCCAGCATCGGGCATCTATTTGCCGAAGAGCTTTCGGGTTCCCATGAGGCTTGGCGATTTGATGCAGAACAAGTCGACCGTTTTTACCCCCTTTACGAAGAGGTCCCTTACTCCCAGCGTTTTGAGATTTTGCCCTTCGATCCAGAGCTATACCCACAAAACCAACCGGAGTTGCAGGAAAAGCAGGAACATCCAGCGAATGTGCACTTTTTCGATGATGAAGCGCTTGGTACGGATACTCAGGCGTTTATTACCCATCACGATGAAGTAATCCTGATCGCGGTGCGTGGTACCGCCAGTGGTGCCGACGGAATGCGAGATGCAAACGCTCATCAGGTCCCTTACACGGAAGGAGTCGGCAAGGCCCACCAAGGTTTTTATCAGGCTTACCGGGCAGTGCGCGATTTCGTATTGCACTACCTCGACCAATTCCATACCGGCCAACGAATTATCATCTGCGGCCACAGCCTGGGCGGCGCAATCGCTTTACTCCTCGCAGAAGGTCTGCGCAGGGCTCCGGAGTGCAACTACAACATCCTCCTCTACACCTACGGCGCCCCCCGCGCCGCCGACTCTGAATTCACCCAAGGTGCTTCAACCCTGGTCCACCACCGTATCGTCAACCACAACGATCCCGTCCCCAGCGTCCCGGCCCCTTGGATGAACACCACCGCCAAACTCTGGATCCCAGGCGCCGTCACACTGTTCAGCGCCCCTGCACCGGGCGGCCTGCTGTTCGCCGCCGGGTTGGTGCGTTTTGGCGCAAACCCTTACCAACACCACGGCGAACAGCACCATTTCATGCCGATCATGCTGCCGGATGGCACACAGTCTTCGGTGTTGTGGAAACCCGGTTGTGAATCCATCCAAGAGGCCGGTTGCAACCGAACCTTGCAACTGCGTGGCGACATGCCCGAGCGGGATAACCTGCTGAGACAGCTGTTCCAGGCCAACCAGCACTTCATGACTGCCAGCTACATTCCGGCGGCGTGGGCAACGCTACGTCGCTGGCAGCAAACCCAGGAAAGCAACGGCCCACTGGTCACGCCAAGCGAGTTCGAGCTGCTCGACCTGGCCCTGGAGACCATGCGCCAACAACTGCGCAACAAGCGCCGGGAACTGGCCCGCCTAAGGTCTGCCAACGACCGAGGCTATGAACACAACGAAGCCCTGAATAGCGAGATCGACCGCTTGCACACCAGCCGTGAGCGCCTTGCGACTCTGCGCTGGCGCCGCCTGGAAGCCCGTGATGTCTACGGCAGTCAAGCCCATAGCGCCAACGTGCAACCCAGCCTCAAGCGCTGGTTCAGCCACCGTGAAAACCGTGAGCCGTCGCAAGTCGCCAGCATCCCCCCCGCGCAGCTTCACGCATGGGGGAGGGCGCAAACGCTGGATATCGACTCAATTGTCTGAACCCGGTTTTACACAAACTCAACCTGCGCCGGCTGACGCCGCATCAGCACTTTGCCGTTGCGGATCGAGTACAGCGGCAAGCCCTGACTGCGGATGACCTCATAGTCGCTGTCCGCCGAAAGGATCAACAGGTTGGCGGGGCGTCCGGGTTCCAGACCGTAGCGGTCACCCAGGGCCATGGCCTTGGCACTGTTGTCGGTCACCAGGTCGAGGGCGCTTTGCAGGTTGCGGTAGCCGAGCATGTGGCAGATATGCAAACCGGCCTCCAGCACCCGCAGGATGTTGCCGTTGCCCAAGGGGTACCAAGGGTCGACGATGGAATCCTGGCCGAAACACACGTTCATGCCGGCCTCCAGCAGTTCATTGACCCGGGTGACGCCACGGCGTTTCGGGAAGCTGTCGAAGCGGCCTTGCAGGTGGATACTTTCGGTGGGGCAAGAGACGAAGCTGATCCCCGAATGCCCCAGCAGGCGGAAGAGTTTGGCGCAGTAGGCATTGTCGTAGGAGCCCATGGCCGTGGTGTGGCTGGCGGTGACGCGGGCACCCATATCGCGGCTGCGGGCTTCTTCGGCCAGCACTTCGAGAAAACGTGAATGGGGGTCGTCGGTTTCGTCGCAGTGCACGTCCACCAGGCAGCCGGTACGTTCGGCCAGGTCCATCAGGAACTTCACCGAACTCACGCCCTGGTCGCGGGTGTATTCAAAGTGAGGGATACCGCCGATGACGTCGGCCCCCAGGCGGATGGCTTCTTCCATCAGTTCGCGGCCGTTGCGGTACGACTCGATGCCTTCCTGGGGGAAGGCGACGATTTGCAGGTCGATCAGGTGCTTGCTCTCTTCGCGCACTTGCAGCATCGCCTTGAGCGCGGTGAGGTCCGGATCGGTGACGTCGACGTGGGTACGCACATGTTGGATACCGTGGGCGGCGAGGGCCTGGATCGTCTTCTTGGCGCGGGTCTTGGTGTCTTCCTGGGTGATGGTGGCTTTGCGCTCGCCCCAGCACTCGATGCCTTCGAACAGGGTGCCGCTCATGTTCCAGCGGGGCTCGCCGGCCGTCAGGGTGGCGTCCAGGTGGATATGCGGTTCAACGAAGGGTGGAATCACCAGGTTGCCCGCAGCGTCCAGGTCACCAGATGCCAGTACGGGCGCTGTCGTTTGTGGCGTGATGCTGGCGATCCGGCCATGTTCCAGGTGCAGATCATGCAGGCCTTCACGGTTGCGCAGGCGGGCGTTGATGATGTGCATGGGCAAGTTCCTCTTGGCTAAAAACAATCAGGCAGACAGTCGCCAGATCATCAGCGCTATACCGATGTCCAGGCGATCATAAGCGTTATCCAGCGTCAGCCCGCACAGGGCTTCGATGCGCTGGACACGGTGCGTTAATGTATTGCGGTGCACGGCCAGCCGCTGGGCGGCGGCCACAAGGTTACCATTCTCATGGAACCAGGCTTCCAGGGTGGGCATCAGGTTGGGGCCATGGTGCAAGTCGTGGCGCAGCAATGGGCCGAGGCGTTCATTCAGGAATTGATCGAGGAGGGCGCGATCACGCACGCCGCTGAGCAGCTTGAGCACGCCCAATTCGTCGTACACGCACAGCCCGGCACGCTCACTGAAGCGCCGCGCAGCCGCCAGTGCCTGGCGGGCTTCATCCTGCGCCTGGGCCAGGTGTGCCGGTGGGTGCGCTGCGGCGCTGAGGCCGATAAACAGTTTGAGCGGCGCCAAGCGTAGATTCAGCGGATTAAGCCAATGGGCTAGCTGTTGGCGGTTGGTCAACGCCGCCACGGCATCCGGCGCGGGCAGCAGGACTGTCCATTGGCCGGCTCGTCCCTGCACCGGCAAACCGGCCGAGAATTGCCGCAGTCGACGGCTGATACGTCGTGTTGTCGCGCCAGTTGCGCTTCCACCGAAGCCGCATCACCCTGGGCAAACAGCAACTCGTTGCCTTCCAACTGCAGTTGCACCACTTGCCAATACCCGGCCAATGGCATGCCCAATTGCGTGGCCCGGTGCAGCAACAGTTCCAGGGATTGGTAGTCGCCGGTCAGCAAGCGCTCAAGCACATCATGCCGCGAGCGCCCCAGTTGTTCGGACTGGATCAGCGCCGAACCAATGGCCTGGGTTACCAGCACCATTTTCAGCGAGTAGGGCTGTTCGATCAACGGCATGCCGGCGGCTTCGGCGGCATCGAGTAAACGCTGGGGAATCGCCTGGATATACGCAGGCCCGGTCAGCACTACCAAGCCAGCCACTTGACGCTCGCAGGCTTCCTCAAGCAATTGCAACAGGTTGGTTTCGTCGCGCGGGTGATTGATCCCGGTGACGAACACGAGCTCGCCACCGAGCACCCATTCCGCAATCCCGCTGTTTTCCGCCACATAGGGCCAGCGCACACCGTTATCCAACCCGGTCTCGCCAGCGCGCAGGCGCATGGATTCCAGGCCCGGCAGCGCCAATACATCGGCAATGGTCAAGCTCATGCCTGGGCATCAGCCAGAGGCGCACGCACGCGTAGGACGGCGGTGAGCACGATGTAGGTCAGCGACGCTGCAACGATACCCACCAACGGCGCGACCCAGGGCGAATTGAACGCCAGCACGGTGCCAACGCCATAGGCCGCCAGCCCCGGCCAGTTGAATGCCGGCAGGCGCGCATCCGCCAGGCGCGGGTAGCGGCCGCGATAGCGATAGAAGAAGTCCGCCATGATCACCCCACCAATCGGTGGGATCACCGTGCCCAGCAGAATCAGGTAAGGCACCAGCATGTCGTACATGCCGAGCAACGCCAGCAGGGTGCCGATCACGGCGCCGGCCAGGGTGACTGTCTTGCGGCGTTTGGTGCGCAACAGGTTGCAGCCGGCCACAGCGAAGTTGTAGATCGTGTTGTCCTGGGTGCTCCAGATATTGAGCAGCAACATGGCCATCGCCGCCATGGCAAAGCCTTGCAGCAGCAACACTTCAACCACGTCCGGTTGCTGATAGACGATGGCACCGTAGGCGCCAATCAGCACCATCAATCCATTGCCGATGAAGAAGCCGATCAGGCTCGCCAGTACCGCCACTTTGGCCGAGCGCGAAAAACGCGTCCAGTTGGTGGCCTGGGTCGCGCCGCTGACAAAGGTGCCGAACACCAGGGTGATCGCGGTGGACAGGTCCAGCTCACCGCTCGGCACCACCGCCAGCAGCCCATCCAGCCCGCCGACTTTGACCGTGGCGACCCACATCGACAGAAACAGCAGGATGCCCATGGCCGGTACCGCGATGTAGGACAGGATTTCCAGCCCGCGATAACCAACGTAGGCCGTGGCGCAGAACACCAGGCCGAACAGCACCATAAACGCCAGTACGCTGCCCTGGCCCAGCTCGAAATATTTGCCCAGCACCACGGCGGCAGTGGCGGTGCCCCAGGCGTACCAGCCGATCTGGGTGAAGCCGAGGATCAAGTCGCTGAGCTTGCTGCCCATTTCGCCGAAGCAGAAGCGTCCCATCAGCACCGAATTCAGCCCACTCTTGAAGGCGATGTAACCCAGGCCTGCGGCGTAGATACCCAGCAGCAGGTTACCCAGGGCCACGACGCCGAGCATGTCGGTAAAGCTGAACGCCACTCCCAGCTTGCCGCCGGCAAACATGGTCGCGGTGAAAAAGGTAAAGCCCAGCAGCACCATGGCAGTAGACGCCAGGCCCTTGCGCGCATGCATCGGGACTTCGCTGAGGGGGTAATCGTTGCCCGGTTCTTGCTGCGTCATGTGCCTTGCTCCTGAATGAGTGACGCAGGCCTATTGCACCGCGCGTGCCACATCGGGCAGCAGTGACACACGCACGGTAGGGTTTGTGCACTGTGCACAGTATTTATAGCCAAAACGGGGAGGAGCGCGGGAAAGAGTGTTCGGCGTGCCCAATCGGGCACGAAAGCGGTGCAGCCGTGATACAAATTGGATCAGTCGAACAGCGTCTGGGTGATCTCGCCACGGTGGAAGGCAAATGCAGCCTCCAGATCACTTTCGATGGTGCGCCCGCGAGACAGTGGCGGCAGGTCATTTAGCCGGAAAAAGCCCACTTCGGTGGTCTCGAACCCTGCCATCGGAGCCGACTGATCTACCGGTTCACAGAGGAAGTACAGCTTATAGAAGTCGCGCACATCCGGCCGATACAAGCCCTTGGCCTTGTGCGTCACGCTGTATAGGGCGCGCGCCGTCACCGTCAGCCCGGCTTCCTCGCGAATCTCCTTGACGATATTTTCCGCCGCCGACAAACCGATATCCGCATAACCTCCCGGCAACGCCCAGCAGCCATCGGTCAACTCCCGTACCAACAGAATTCGATCGTCTTGGATGACCGCCCCGCGCACGTCGATCATCGGCGTCGAGTAGCGTTGGGCAAAATCCGTGACCAGCCCGGTGATGCGCTCCAAGGGCACATTGCCCAGCTGCGCGAGCATGCTGTGGGCAATCTCGGCAATTTCTTCCAGGCGCTCGCGCTCGAAATCATCGGTACAAAAGTGCAGCCCTGTGGACGCCAACGCCTGCAAGCGTTTGGCCTGGGCCAGCCAGGTGTTTTCCATGGGTTACTCCCGGAGTTTCTTGGTCATGTACACCCGCCGCAGGCCATGTTTTTCGGCCCGGTGGGTCTCGATACAGCCACGACGGGTGTACAGCGTGATGTTCTCGTGCATGGCTGCGTTGGTGTATAGACGAATGGCCGCGAAGCCGGCATCCAGCGCCTGGTGTTCGGCAAAATTGCAGCGGGCTCCTCTGGACAGTCGATCAGTCTGCCGGCGCTTCGAAGATGTCTTCGATAGGCCGTTCGAACACCTTGGCGATCTTGAACGCCAAGGGCAAGCTCGGATCGTAGCGGCCGGTCTCGATGGCGTTGACGGTTTGGCGTGACACACCCAGGCGTTCGGCGAGGTCGGCCTGGGACCAACCCAGTCCCGAGCGCAACTGGCGCATCAGGTTGTTCATTGGTAGCGCCTTGTGCCGATGATCGTGGCGACGCACCAGACGCCGCCCATGATCGGCCACACCATAAAGGCCGACAACCGTGGGAAGCCAGCGGTTTCCAGGAAGCCGTAACTGAAGGTCGTCAGGGCCGTGCACACAAAGGCCACGGCCAGTGCGTCCAACTGGATCTTGCGGCCCATTTCATCCATGGCGTTGAGCCGGCGGATGATCGCAATTGCCATCGCGATCATCGGAATGACCGGCAGCAAAGCCAGGGCAACTCGGGCGGCGCCGTTGGGCATGGACGACATGTAGGCGCTGGAAACCACCACGCACAGCATATACGCCAGCATTGTCACCGCGAATTCCACCAAGAAGCGTTTGACCGACATAGCCATCTCCGTAAGTAAAGGGTGCTTTACATTAAGTGCGGGCCATTGAGGTGTCAAGGTCGCTTTACATGGATAAATGCCAGGCGCAAAAAAACCACCCGAAGGTGGTTTTTATGGACGCAGTCGATTACTCGCCGCGATAGATGCAGCCGCTGGTGCAGGTCTCGTGGATGCGAATCGCACTGAGCTCAGGCAGCAGAGGTTTCAACTCATTCCAGATCCACTTGGCGAGCACTTCGCTGGTCGGGTTTTCCAGGCCAGGGATGTCGTTGAGGTAGTTGTGGTCGAGGCGTTCATAAAGCGGCTTGAAAATCGCCTTGATCTCCGAGAAGTCGCGAATCCAGCCGGTATGGGGATCCAGGTCGCCGCTCAGGTGGATCGCCACCTTGAACGAATGCCCATGCAGGCGCCCGCATTTATGGCCTTCCGGTACGTGGGGCAGGCGGTGTGCGGATTCGAATGTAAATTCCTTGAAGATTTCCACAGTGTTTTCAGCTCGGTCGGTGTCTGGCAGGCGGCGAGTTTAACAGCTTGATCCGTCGCTGCGCATACCGTCCCTCTGTAGGGCGCGGCTTGGGGCAAAATGTAGATTGCAGGTGGCGAGGGAGCTTGCTACCGATGGAGGCCTGACAGCCGGTCGCTATCTACCTGTTATCCCGCGATCCAAAATGTGGGAGCTGGCTTGCCTGCGAAGGCGGCCTGACAGCCGACCACAATCTAACTGCTACCCCGCACTCCAAATGTGGGAGCTGGCTAGCCTGCGAAGGCGGCCCGACAGACGATCACAATCTAACTGCTACCCCGCACTCCAAATGTGGGAGCTGGCTTGCCTGCGAAGATGGCCTGACAGCCGACCACAATCTAACTATTCCCCCGCACTCCAAATGTGGGAGCTGGCTTGCCTGCGAAGGCGGCCCGACAGACGACCACAATCTAACTGCTACCCCGCACTCCAAATGTGGGAGCTGGCTAGCCTGCGAAGGCGGCCCGACAGACGACCACAATCTAACTATTCCCCCCGCACTCCAAATGTGGGAGCTGGCTTGCCTGCGAAGGCGGCCTGACAGCCGACCTGGATG
>NZ_JBZXDZ010000014.1:0-72565 GCF_058725305.1 Pseudomonas sp. DW-iso3 | reverse complement strand
TGGCCAGACTGTCAGCTATTGCTACGACCCGTTTGGGCGGCGCATCAGCAAAACCCTTGACGGCATCACTACGGAGTTTTTCTGGCAGGGCGACACACTGATCGCCGAGCACCACGCGGATCGCCACCGCAGTTACCTCTACGAGCCGAACACCTTTCGCCCGCTGGTCCTACTGGAAGGTTTCGGTCCAAAGGAAACCAAGGCCTACCACTACCAACTCGACCACCTGGGTACGCCGCAGGAACTCACCGCCTCCGATGGCAAAATCGTCTGGTCCGCCCATTACCGTGCTTACGGTGAAATCACCCGTCTCGACATCGGAAAAATCGACAACCCGCTGCGTTTCCAGGGCCAATACTTCGACCAAGAAAGCGGGCTGCACTACAACCGCCATCGCTACTACAATCCGGATATTGGTCGTTACCTCACGCCGGACCCGGTGAAGCTGGCGGGTGGGATCAATGCGTACCAATACGTGCCCAACCCTACGGGCTGGGTTGATCCACTGGGTTTGAACACGTGTCCCGGCGGGGATGGATGCAAACCACACACAAACACAGAAAACTCAAATAAACAGCTGAACGTAGACGACGGCACTCCTTCGCTACCAGCATCAAGTAAAAAACAAGAATATTTATATCGAGGGGACTCAAGGCACCCGGACGAAATTTTTGAAACAGGCTTTGAGAGCAGAGGAAAAAGCACTGACCTATACTTACACTCGCAAAACAATGCGAGTCCACCAAGCAATTTTGTGAGCACATCGATATCAAGGGAGCAAGGGTTGACGTTCGCAACATCCTTTGGGTTTGAGGAAGGCTATCTTTACACCCTAAAGAAAATTCCGGGTCGGGATGTCAACAAAGAACTAGGCATTTTATCCGACTATAAAAAGGAGCGCGAAATTGCCATACCAAACCGGATAGATACCAAGGATATTCTAGGAGCCACACCCGTCCACGATGATGGAACGCATAAAGGCTACTCACTCATTAATCCAAATAGAAAATGACCAATGAAAGAACTCGACATAACCATAATCAAAAACACCCAAAGAGAAACCGCTACACTTGGGATTGACAGAGCGACATCAACACTTTCTATAACATTTACCGACGGCACAAAAAAAACATACTCTGACATAGATATATATACATGCTTTGGATTATTAAGAAGAGAGTTCAGTGAAATAGCTTTTTTGTGTAAAGGTTCAAAGGTGAGTGTCTACCCCTCTGCAATGGCCTCACAGATGTCAAGCGGATTAGTTGCTTATGACGTAACAATGAGTGAGCCCGATGCGGAACTCGTTCGTATATTCGATTACGAAGAAAGCAATCTTACAAACGATATCAATGAGCAGATCGCTTATCGAAATAAGTGGGCCGAGTCTCTGCAAACCCGTTAACAACCGCCGTCTGCCTCACGAGGAATCCAACTAGATCTTACGATAATCCGCCATTTAAACAATCTACTTGCTTGCGCTGGACCGCGAAACAACCCCGATCCAGACGATGGGTGTTTTCAAGTGAACACGTGTTGACCGTTTTTAGGGCTGCTGGGCAGCCCGGCACAGGGCAAGCCTTCTCACGACAAAAATTGACTCACCAGCCGTCCTTCAACATCCGCAATTCCAGATGCTGCAACAACATGATGGTCTTCCCATCCACAATCTCGCCGTTTTGCACCATTGCCAACGCCTCATCAAAGCCCAACTCCAACACCTCGATATCCTCACCCTCCTCCTCAAGGCCGCCACCGCTCCCCACCCGATCCCCTGGTTGATATTCACCCATGAAAAAGTGAATCCGCTCCGTCACCGAACCCGGACTCATGAATGCTGCATAAATCTTCTCCACATGCCCCACGCGATACCCGGTTTCCTCTTCCGCTTCCAGGCGAATACGTTCTTCGGGGCTGGCATTGTCGAGCAATCCGGCCGCCGCTTCGATCAGGTAGCCGTGATAGTCGTTGACGAACGTCGGCATGCGAAACTGGCGGATCAGCAACACCGTGCGCTGCTCGCGGTTGTACAGCAGGATGGTCGCGCCATTGCCGCGGTCGTACACCTCGCGGGTCTGGGCTTGCCAGCTGCCGTCGCGGCGGCGCAGGTCGAAGCTGTATTTTTTCAGCAGGTACCAGTTTTCCGAGAGGGTTTCTTCGGCGGTCATGCGAACGGGGCTGTTGTCCATGCTCGGGTTTCTCAAGAAAGGGGTTGTGCTTGTTTGATGCTGTTCCAGGCGGCGGCGACTGCTTCTGCGCTGCTCGCCTTGATCCGTGCGAGGTTCCGCGGGTAGTCCACCCCGGGGTTCTCGGTGAAGCGCGTGGCCGTGAATTGCCCGTTGCTGGCGCGCAGGATGTAACCGCTGTCCTGGCATTGCTCAGAGGCGAGGAACACCACCCCCGGCGTCACCCAGTCGGGCTTGAGTTCATCCGGTTCTTCGGTAACGCCCCACATGCGCGTCTTGGCCACCGGCGAGATCGCATTGACCTTGATCCCCGCCTCAGCACCTTCATGACTCAACGCGTTCATGATCCCCAGTTGCGCCATCTTGCCCGCGCTGTAGGCCACCAGTCCAGTCTGCTCATATTGTGTGTACATGGCGCGGTCGGAAGTGGTGAGGATGATGCGCGGCGCGGATGAGCGCAGCAGGTGCGGCCAGGCATGCTTGCACAGCCACAGCGGCGCATAGAGGTTAATGTCCATGGCGCGTTGCAGGAACGCGGCATCGAGGTCGGCGATGTTCTGGTAACCGACCCAGCCGGCGTTGTGAATCAGAATGTCGAGTTGGCCAAAGGCTTCGATGGCGTACGCGATCAGTTGCTGGCAGCCGGTGTTCGTGGACAGGTCGCCACCGTGACCTATCACGTTCAAGCCCTCGGCCTGCAAGGTGTCTGCCGCGGCCTGGACCACCGAAGCATCGCTGCCAACGCCGGCATTATCGGCGCCGATATCGCTGATCACCACCCGCGCGCCGCCCTGGGCCAAAGCCCGTGCATAGCTGAGCCCCAACCCGCGTGCGCCACCCGTGACGAGTGCGGTTTTGCCTGTGAATTCCATGTGCTTGCTCTCCTGTTCGGGCCGCCCACCCTAACAACCCCGGCACGCGTTGTTCAATGGTGTAACACTTTGCAAGGAATACCCGTTTACGGCTGTCGAAATAATTCCTGCCTGGTTGGGCCATCTGGTAAAACCCCTGATTCATCTTTTTCCTGGAACCTTTATGTCCTCTCGTTTCCTCTCGCGCCTGAGCCTGCGCTGGTTTCCCATGGTGTGCATGGCCTTGTTGATCGTCGGTCTGCCGGTGGGTTGCGCCGTGCTGCAGCACAAGGAGCGCGAACTGGTGTTTCGCATCGAGCCGGGCACCGCCAGTTGGTACAGCGGCTTGCCCAAGGCGGTGCAGGAGTTCGAACTCAAGCCGGCCAGTTTCAAATCCGGACAGAATATCCATGGCTGGTGGTACCCGGCGGACAAGAAGGACGCACCTGCCATCCTCTACCTGCACGGCGTACGCTGGAACCTCACCGGGCAACTGTTTCGCATCGAGCAACTGCACGCCCTGGGTTATTCGGTACTGGCCATCGACTATCGCGGCTTCGGCCAGAGCCGCGGCGAATTACCGTCGGAAACCACCGTATACGAAGACGCACGCATTGCCTGGGAGCGTTTCCAGGTACTGCAACCGGACCCAAGCAAACGCCTGATCTACGGACATTCCCTGGGCGGCGCGGTGGCCATCGACCTGGCTGCCGAACTGGGCAGACAAACACCACTGCCGGTGCGCGGCCTGGTGATCGAGTCCACCTTCACATCGCTGGCGGATGTGGCCACGGCCGTGGCGAATACGTCGTTGCCGGTGCGCTGGTTGCTGTCGCAAAAATTCAATTCCATCGACAAGATTGCCGATATCCGTATGCCGCTGCTGGTGGTACATGGCCTTGACGATCGCTACGTGCCGCCGCGCTTCAGCCAGCAGCTGTTTGAAGCCGCCCAGGAGCCAAAGCGGCTGTTATTGGTGCCCGGTGCCAGCCATAACAACAGCATGAGCCTGGCCGGTCGCAGTTATGGCCAGGCGCTGGACAAACTGATGCAAGCGAAGGCACCACCCCACGTTGTCACGCACTCCACAGGCCGTGATCGCGACTCATAAAACGCTTTCCGGCACTGGGTTCGCGCTTGCATGTCAAGCGCAAACCCAGCCCATGCGGGGCCAAACCAGAAGTTGATCAAATAATGATCTCTGCATAAATCGCCAACCCTGCCGGGGCTTCGCAAAGTTATCCACAGAGATACCCACGGTTTTCGTGGACAACTCTTTTTATATTTTTACGATTTTTTTGCTCAGTAAACGCTTTCGGGAAATGTCCCCGGCAATAAAATCTCGCGATTCACATCGCGTATATCGTTATACCCACACAGCGCCATCGACACGTCCAGCTCTCGGGCGATAATCTCAAGCGCCTTAGTTACACCTGCCTCGCCCATGGCCCCCAAACCATACAAATGCGGGCGACCGATCATGGTGCCTTTGGCGCCCAATGCCATCGCCTTGAGCACGTCCTGCCCGGAACGAATGCCACCGTCGAGCCAGACCTCAATGCGCTCGCCCACCGCTTCGACAATCGCCGGCAACTGGCTGATGCTCGAAGGCGCGCCATCGAGTTGACGACCGCCGTGGTTGCTCACCACCAGTGCGTCGGCACCGGCATTCGCGGCCAGGTGCGCATCTTCCACATCGAGAATGCCCTTGATGATCAACTTGCCGCCCCAGCACTTCTTGATCCACTCTACATCGTCCCAGCTCAGGCGCGGGTCGAATTGCTGGGCGGTCCAGGACGACAGCGAACTCATGTCCGCCACACCTTTCACGTGCCCGACAATATTGCCGAAGCCACGACGCTGGGTGCCGAGCATGCCCATCACCCAGCGCGGCTTGGTGGCCATGTTGAGGATATTCGGCAGGGTCAATTTCGGCGGCGCGGACAGGCCATTGATCAGATCCTTGTGGCGCTGGCCGAGGATCTGCAGGTCGAGGGTCAGCACCAGCGCGTCCACGCCGGCAGCCTTGGCGCGCTCGATCAGTTGTTCGATAAAGGCGCGGTCGCGCATCACATACAACTGGAACCAAAACGGCTGGCCGACGTGCTCGGCAATGTCTTCCAGGGAGCAGATGCTCATGGTCGACAAGGTGTAGCGCAGGCCGAACGCGGCGGCGGCGCGGGCGGTGAGAATCTCGCCATCGGCGTGCTGCATGCCGGCCAACCCGGTGGGTGCGAGCGCCACCGGCATGGCCATCTCCTGGCCGATCATCGTGGCGCGGATCGAGCGTTCATCAATGTTGCGCGCCACCCGCTGGCGGAACTTGATAGAGGCAAAATCGCTTTCATTTGCCCGGTAAGTGCTCTCAGTCCAGGAGCCGGAATCGGCGTAGTCGTAGAACATCCGTGGGACACGTTTTTGCGCGAGTTTGCGTAAATCTTCGATGGTTGTGATCAACGGCATCTAGGTCACCTCTCCCTGAACTGAATGCTGAGAGTAACCGCCCATCAGCCGCACAACCAGCCATTGCGTTTAGATCGCAGCGCGACTAATCTCGCAAAAACACGCAAAAAGACGCAAAACCATGCACACCACTCATCAAGCCATCGACCTGCCTTCTTTGCGCAAGCAGAAGATTTTGTTGCTGCTGGAACGTGACGGCAAAGTCACCGCCTCGGAGCTGGTGGACCACTTTGCAGTGTCCCAGGACACCATCCGCCGCGACCTCGGCGAACTCGCCGCCGCCGGCCTGCTGCAACGCGTACACGGCGGCGCCCTGCCCCGGCCCAAGGACACCGGCAAAGACTTCTTCACCCGTGTCGGCGAGACTAACGAGGCCAAGCGTCACCTCGCCCGGCTCGCTGCCGACCGCGTGGAAGAGGGGCAAATCGTACTGTTCGACTCCGGGTCTACCACGCTGCAGATTGCCCAGTCGTTGCCACGCTCGATGCGTCTCACTGTGGTCACGACATCCCCCATGATCGCCATCGCCTTGGCCGACCACCCTGACGTAAAGGTGATCCTCACGGGCGGCCAGCTCAACCCGGCGACGCTGTCTACCAGCGGCCATGAAACCGTGCGCATGATCCAGAGCATCAAGGCCGACGTGCTATTCACCGGCGTGTGCGCACTGCATCCGCAAGTGGGCATCAGCTCGTTGCACTTCGATGAGGTGGCGGTCAAGCAAGCCTTGCTCGACAGTGCGTCCCACGTGGTGGCGGTGACCATGGCGGACAAACTCGGCGCCGTGGAGCCCTTTGTGGTGGCGCCGTGCAGTCGCATTCACACGCTGATCACCGAATGGCATGTGCCCAGTGTAGAGGCGTATGAGCAGCTAGGGTTGGAAGTGTTGCGAGTGGACGTCGAGTAGTGACAGCGCATCAGGCGTAGCCAGGCCGCTGGCAGTATTGTCGAAGATGCACCAGGTAGGAATACCAGCCGCTACGGACGCGCTCAACACACGCGCATACGCCTGAACGCGTGAAGCCCCATAGCCACTGTGATAGACACGCGGTGTTCCGTGCAGACGCCAATAATGCACGCCTTGCCAACCGGCCGGCACATCTCCCGCCGGGATCACCGGCGGGTCGGCAGCCACCCGCCCGATCTGCAGAGCCTGCATCATCTCTTCAGCCGCCAACCAGCTCGCGTGCCGTGGTTCAAGCACCACGTCACCGGTAAAACGTTGGCGCAACGCCGTGAAGAATGCGTCGGCAACACTCGGTTCGTATTGCAACGAAGGCGGTAATTGCACCAGCAGGCAACCCAGCTTTTCACCCAGTTGCAGACATTGTCCAAGAAACGCATCCAGTGCGGCCTGGCAGCCATGCAAGCGCAATTCATGGGTGATGCGCTTGGGCACCTTGACTGAAAAACGAAAGCCCGACGGCACCGAATGCGCCCACCGCGCGTACGTCTTCGCCAAGTGCGGGCGATAGAAGGAACTGTTGATTTCCACCGCATTGAAGCGCGACGCATAACGCTCCAAATGCGTGCCCTCCTCGGCAAATGCTGCCCAGTACTCACGCGGCAAACTCCAGCCGGCACAGCCCACAAACAGCGTTGCCGTCAAAACAGCACCTTGGCGGCATCACGCATGAAAATCTCGATGGTCTTGGGCCCGACCCCGTCGAACGCCCCAAGGCGTTTTTCGAAGGCCTCTCGGCTCTCGCTGGCACTGCGCATATGAGTGATCTTGCCGGCATACTCGGCGTTCAACTTGGCGCTGAGGTCGAGTAAACGTTGGGCAGTGGTTTCATCATAGCGCACGTAATGCGCGCGTCCGAGCATGGCTACCAACTCACGCGACGTGCAGTGCTGCAGCTTGCGCGCGGTATCGCGGCCTTGCTCTTCAACGATCACCTTGTAGGCCTGTGCGGCAATCGGTGCCTGGATCCGCTTGCCCATCAGGAAGCTGGCGATAAACCACTTGAACAGGCTGCCGTCATCGCCAGGTTTGAGCTCGATGCCCAACTCCGACGCAGAAATAGAACGGGCCATGTTCAGTGGCCCAGCTTGCGCTCGGCCTTGGCGGCCTGTTCGTTGATGGCATCGGTCTGGCGCTCGGTGTCCTTGACCGAGGTGGGGGTCAGCACTTTATCGACGGTTTCGGTCTTGGGATTCGGGCGTTCCAGGGTCTGGCCTTTTGTGGCTTTATCAGTGCCCTTCTGAGTTTCTTCGGAACTGATGGGGGCTGGGGTCTTATCGGCAGTCATGGTGGTTCTCCAATCAATGGCGCGGGTAAAAATAGCGAGCGCCTATGCAGCAGAAGCCTGCGGCCCTGGATAGTTCAAGGAAATTGCCCGCGCCAACCCGGTGCAAATTTGCTGAAAATTAATTTAAACCTTTGCCACCCGACCCGGATCAACTCTCCCATATCCCATCCTTCGTACACCCATCAGGAGACATTCGATCATGAGTTCAAACCTTAACGGCAAGAAGATTCTGGTCATCACGTCCAACACCGGTATCGAGCGCGATGAACTGCTCAAACCATTGGCAGCGCTGCGCGGTTATGGCGCGACAGTGACCCACGGCTCCAGCACAGGCGGCATCACCCAGACCTTCGTCGGCGATACCGAGAAGGACACGACGGTTGAGTCCGATGCGAAGCTGTCCGAGCTGTCGGGCAGTGATTTCGATGCACTGGTGATCCCTGGCGGTACCGTCAACGCTGACACATTGCGCCAGGATGCAGCGGCGCAGAAGTTGATCAACGAGTTCGTCGAGGCAGGCAAAACCGTGGCGGCAATCTGTCATGGCCCCTGGGCGCTGATCGATGCCGGTGTGATCAAAGGCAAGACCCTGACCTCCTACAAGAGCGTGCGCATCGATCTGGAAAACGCCGGCGCCGCCGGATGGGTCGATGAAGAGGTCAAGGTCTGCAAAGCCAATGGCTGGACCCTGATTACCTCACGCACCCCGGATGATCTGCCGGCGTTCAATGAGGCGATCGCCAAGGCATTGGCAGGCTGATAAGCCTACCGCGCAACGAAAACAGGCGCCTCGACGGCGCCTGTTCTCTATCTACTTCTGCCTCAGCTTTTATGCTGCTGCGGCATTTCGCGTTTAGGCCCGAACATCGCCCAAGCGATAAGGCCCAAAAGTGGCACAAAGATAAGCACCACCACCCACAATCCTTTGGTCTCCCAGCCCCCAGTGCTGCGCAATACGATATTGATCGCCCACAATTCCAGTAGCAGTAGAACCACCGCCAAACCGATCCAGATATATTGAATTTCCATGCTTCACCTCCTAGGTCGTACACGTTAGGTCAAGTGTTTAGCGCGAGGGTTCATTAAAATTTGCGCGAATGTCCCGGGGTTGTGGAATGCAACGTGCAACCGCACCGACCATGCAACCTGCACGACAGGTTCAGTCGCCATGTCATCGTAGGCCTTTGAATTTCCTCACGAATTAAAAACAGCTCAAGTTGGTACAACTGATGCACTCCTGTCATGGACGAGGTGTGCATGTCGACACGCCCTGATTTCCCCGTGAGGTGTCACCCATGAATGCGATTGACCTGCTCAAAGCCGACCACGAACGCGTAAAGGCCCTGTTGACTCAGTTGAGTGAATCCACCGAACGTGGGGTGAAAAAACGCACTGAGTTGTTGGCCAAGCTGGAAGCCGAAATCAGCCTGCATACCAGGCTGGAAGAAGAAATCCTCTACCCGGCGTTCAGGAAGGCTGGTGGCAAGGAACAAGACATCATGTACCACGAGGCCAAGGAAGAGCATCGCACCGTTGACACCCTGGTACTGCCGGACCTGAAGCAGACCGAGCCTTCGACAACGGAGTTTTCCGGCCGCGTCAAAGTGGTCAAGGAATTGCTGGAGCACCATATCGAGGAAGAGGAAACCGAGATGTTCCCGCAAGCTAAAAAGCTGCTAGGCAAAGCGCTGCTGGAAGAACTGGGCGCCGAAATGGAAGCGATGAAAGCAGCGCACAAGAAGTTGCAGTCGACCAAGCCCATGGCGGCTTGATCGAGGCATGACCAGGGCCTGAGAGTAATCCAGGCTCTGGAACCATCACACGAGGGGATTGCGTCATGAAGACCAGATCGTCCCAAAGGATTTTACTCATTGTCGGCCTGTCCGCTTTGCTCACTGGCCCCGCCCTCGCCGCGTTCGGCGATAACCCAGAGCCAGCCGCGAACGCCTTGAATGGTAACGGTGCCGCCGGTTCTGCCCTGCCGCCGGGGACCTACCCCAGCAGCCCCTCCGACAGCAGTAAGAAGACCAAAGACACCGACAAGCAGCCGCCCAGGCCGGCCAAGCCTGCTGATACCCATAAGCCCAGTAAAGATAAACCCCGCTCAAGCAGCTGACGGCTCATCCTTATCCGGCGGCTCGGGCGTAACGCCCCAGTCGCCGTGCTCATACCAGTCATCACCGAGCATCTCCGCAGGGTGCATGGTGCGGTCGGCTCCGTTGCCACAGGCCAGGTCGCTCGCAGCGCAGTAGCGATCACACCCCCAGCAGATACGCTCGGGATGCTTGGGGTGCAGCGGAAAAGGCTTGGCCATGGCATTTGCCTTGTTGGAGACGGTGTTCACACCCTAGTGTTAAAACACCCATGCTGCCTTGACCGAAATCAAGCGCCCAGCCTCACTCTCGATCACGCACTGTTTCGATGCTCGCCGCCGCTATTCACGCCCTGGCGAAGTGCAGTTTTTTGCCGGTATCTGGCTACACTTTAAAGCGCGCCACGGTCTGGTGCAGCGCCCCCGCCATCCCCGCCAGGTCATGCCCCGCCGTCTCGGTATGCAACGCCCCTTGCAGCACCTGCTGCGACAGATTGCGAATGCCCACCAGATTGCGATCCACTTCCCGCGCCACCAACGCCTGCTCCTCGGTGGCGCTGGCAATCATCATGTTGCGCTCGTTGATCTGCGAAATAGACCGGGTAATCTCATCCAAGGCTTCACCCGAACGCTGCGCCACACTCAGTGTCGCCTGCACGCGCTCGCTGCTGCTGTGCATGGCCGCGACCGCATGCTCGGTATCCTGGCGGATATTGCCGATCATCTGCTCGATCTCCTGGGTCGAAGCCTGGGTGCGATGGGCCAACGCCCGCACTTCATCAGCCACCACCGCAAACCCACGCCCGGCGTCCCCAGCCCGCGCTGCTTCAATGGCGGCGTTGAGGGCTAGCAGGTTCGTCTGGTCGGCAATGCTGCGGATCACTTCCAGCACACTGCTGATGTCTTGTACGCGGCCCGCCAGTTGCTGGATGCGTTCGGAGGTTTCCACTACGCCGGTGGCCAGGGTGTTGATCGACGCCACGGTTTCCTGCACCTGGGCACGGCCGCGCTGGGCGGTCTGTTCCGACAGACGCGAAGCCTCGCTGGTGCTCACCGCGTTGCGCGCCACTTCATCCACGGCAGCGGTCATTTCATTCACCGCCGTCGCCGCCTGTTCGATCTCCTGGCCCTGGGACTGCAAGCTGCTGCTGGTCTGGCTGCTCACCGCGCTCAGTTCTTCGGAGGAACTGGCCACGCCGTCCACCGACGTCGCAATGTGCCGCACCATCTGGTTCAGGTTCTGCTGCATCTGGTGCAGGTTGCGCATCACGCTGCCTTCGGCGCTGTTGCCCACTGGCACCACGATGGTCAGGTCGCCCTGGGCAATATGGCTCAGCACGCGCGCGGCTTCGTCCGGCTCGCCGCCCAATGGGCGAATCACGCTGCGGGTGACGATAATCGCGGCGGCAACCACCAGGGCCAAACACAACAGGAACAACCCGATCATGTTGCGCCGGGCCTCGTCGTACAGGACCTGCGCCGCCTGCTCGCGTTCAGCGAACAGACGTCCCTGCATGGCCATCAACGCGTCCAGGCTCTTGAACACCGCAAGCTCGGCGGGCATCACCTGTTGCTTGAGCTGGGCCAGGCCCTGTTCGCGAGCACCTTGCTTGATCAGCGCCTGCACCTGGGTGAAAGCGGCCACATAGGCTTCCCGATGGGTTTTCAAGGTCGCATAGGCGGCCTTGCCTTCGGCGGTATCGAGCAGCGGCTCAAGGGTGGCGAACGCCTCGGTGATGCGTTGCCGGGTGCCGCCGATGGCTTCCTGGGCTTGTTGGTTGTCCTGGTCGATCAGCAAGTCACGGGTGTTGCGGCCGTTATCGCGTACGCCGGTGGCGATCACCATGATCGGCGCTATTTTCGGCCAGTCCTGCTGCACAATCTGTTCGGATTGTTGCTTGAGGGTTGCGAGGTCGTGCAGGGCGTAGAACACCAAACCGACCAGAGCCAGCGGCGCAATCGCGAAACCGATGACAATGCGTTGTGCCGTGGTTAACTGCTTCATTCTGAACCTTCCTTGATGAACACCTGCCCACCAGGGGCAGCATCGATAAAAACGCGGTTGAGGGCGCGGGTCACCCTCGTAATACAAACGCGGGAAACAACTCACGCAAGCGGCCCCACAGCTCCGGTAACGCAGCCTGTGCCGGGGAACTCGGCAGTTGCGTGTCGAGCATGCTGGCGGTGCGCACCATCTGCACGGCGAAGCGCTGCACGCCACGGGCTTGCAAACGTTGGGCCAGCCGCAGCAGGCGGGCTGGGTCGATCAGGTGCCAATGCACCGTGGTACGGCATTCGTAGTCCATGCCGCTGGCGAGCAAAATATCGAGACTGCGCCAGTTGGCGGCGCCGCTGCCCTTGACCTGGGTGATCGACTGGCAGTCTTCGGCCAGGGCCTTTACGTCAAAACCAACCCAGTCGGCATGCCGCAAAGCATGGGCAAACCCCGCCGGCTTGATCCCCGCGCTGTGCAGGCCGATGTGAAAACCCATCGCCCGGACTTCATCCATCGCCGCCGGCAAACCCTCTTGCAAGGTCGGCTCGCCGCCGCTGAACACCACGGCGTCGAGCAGGTCTCGGCGCCGTTGCAGAAACAGCAACACCCGGCGCCAATCCATTTGCGTGCTCGCGCGCGGCGGGATCAGGTCCGGGTTGTGGCAGTAACGGCAACGCCAGGCACAGCCCTGGCAGAACAGCACACAGGCGAGCATGCCGGGGTAGTCGAGGGTGGTCAGGGGCACCAGGCCCCCGACCCGCAGCGCTCGACTCATTGGCGACCGGCCGCAGCGGCCGTTTCAGTGAAGTGCGCACGCTCCTTGTGCTCGGATTGCTTGCCTGGATTGAACGCCGACACCGGCCGGTGGTAACCCATTACTCGGGTCCAGACTTCGCAGCGCTGGCGTTGTGGCTGGGAGGTTTGCATGGTGAATCTCCTTGGGGTGGAGTTGAGTTGAATGGCTTCATACGGGAGCAAGCAAGCTCGCTCCTACAGGGCCAGGACTTCATCGCACTTGGGGCAGAACTCATGTTCACCGGCGAGGTAGCCATGCACCGGGCAGATCGAAAATGTCGGCGTCACCGTCAGGTACGGCAGCCGGAAACGCCCCAGCGCCTTGCGCACCAATTGCTTGCAGGCCTGGGTCGACGAGATCTGCTCGGCCATGTACAGGTGCAACACAGTGCCGCCGGTGTATTTGCATTGCAGTTCGTCTTGCAGCTCCAGGGCTTCGAAGGGGTCCTGGGTAAAGCCCACCGGCAGTTGCGAGGAATTGGTGTAATACGGCGCGATGTCGCTGCCCGCTTGCAGGATGTTTGGGTAGCGCTTGCGGTCTTCCTTGGCAAAACGGTAGGTGGTGCCTTCCGCCGGGGTGGCTTCAAGGTTGTAGAGGTGGCCGGTGTCTTCCTGGAAGCGCAGCAAAGTGGCGCGCACATGGTCGAGCAATTTGAGGGCAAAGGCGCGGCCCTGTTCGGTGTGCATGCCCTCCTCGTCAGCGCTGAAATTGCGCAGCATCTCGTGCATGCCATTAAGGCCGATGGTGGAGAAGTGATTGCGCAGCGTGCCCAGGTAACGCTTGGTGTAGGGATACAGGCCCGCATCCATGTGGTGTTGGATCACCTTGCGCTTGACCTCCAGGCTTTCCATGGCCATTTCCATCAGACTGTCCAGGCGTTGCAGCAAGCCTGAGGTGTCGCCCTTGAACAGGTAGCCCAGGCGCGCGCAGTTGATTGTCACCACCCCCAGGGAGCCCGTCTGTTCCGCCGAACCGAACAGCCCGCCACCGCGCTTGAGCAATTCACGCACGTCCAGTTGCAGGCGGCAGCACATCGAGCGCACCTGGTTGGGTTGCATATCGGAATTGAGGAAGTTCTGGAAATACGGCAAACCGTAGCGCGCCGTCATCTCGAACAGGCGGTCAGCATTGTCGCTGTCCCAGGGGAAATCATGGGTGATGTTGTAGGTGGGAATCGGAAAGGTGAACACCCGGCCCTTGGCATCCCCGGCCTGCATCACCTCGATGTAGGCGCGGTTGATCATCTCCATTTCGGCTTGCAGGTCGCCGTAGGCAAACGGCATTTCTTCACCGCCGATCACCGGCACCTGTTCACGTAAATCTTCTGGGCAGACCCAATCGAACGTCAGGTTGGTAAACGGTGTCTGGGTGCCCCAGCGCGACGGCACGTTGAGGTTGTAGATGAACTCCTGCACGGCCTGGCGCACTTGCGGGTAGCTCAGTTGATCCTTGCGCACATAGGGCGCGAGATAGGTGTCGAACGAACTGAAGGCCTGGGCGCCGGCCCATTCGTTTTGCAGGGTACCGAGGAAGTTGACCATCTGCCCCAGGGCGCTGCTCAAGTGCTTGGGGGGGCCCGCTTCGACCCGGCCCGGCACACCGTTTAGGCCTTCGTGCAACAGCGAACGCAGTGACCAACCGGCGCAGTAGCCGGCAAGCATGTCCAGGTCATGGATATGCAGATCCGCTTCGCGGTGCGCGCGGCCGATCTGCTCGCTGTAGACCTCGTCCAGCCAGTAATTGGCAGTGACCTTGCCTGCCACATTGAGCACCAATCCGCCCAGGGAATAGCCCTGATTGGCATTGGCCTGCACGCGCCAGTCTTCGCGATCGAGGTATTCGTTCATGGAGGTGGCGACCTCTACCAGGGTCTTGCGGTCACGGCGCATGCGGCCGTGTTGTTCGCGGTAGACGATGTAGGCGCGCATCGATTGGAAGTAACCGGCGTCCATCAGCACGCGTTCGACGCTGTCCTGGATGAGTTCGACGTCCAGTTGTTCGATGCCCCTTAGGCGTGCCAATACTGCGCCCAGCAACAGGTCGGCGTCGTTCGCTTGAAACTCCGCGGTGGCAGTGCCGGCGGCGATCAGGGCTTGGCGGATTTTTTCGGCGTCGAAGGGGGCCAGGCTGCCGTCGCGTTTGTGGAGGTGGGTGCTGGTGAGCGGGGTGAGCGTGCTTTGCATTGGGAGCTCCAAACACTACATATAGACAATCCGATAACATAAAACACAATATGCAGTGATATTACGGAGAGAAGCGTTGGAAACCCTTGATCGGGATCAACGTTTTCTGATCGGGGCATATCCCTTTATTCCGTCACGGCTATCCCTGGTTCCGCCCTTACGGTGCCCCCCAACCTCACCCACCGCTCATGCTCATAAAGCGCACCACCTGAACCTCCCCCGCCCCCGAAAAATCATGCCGCGCTGGCTTTCCCCTCAACGCCCGATGCAACGCCTCAACCAACGGCCGATCATCCAACGGAGACCGCCTGAGCAACTCACGAAAATCCAGCGCGTCGTCCTGCCCGAGGCACAACAAAAGCCGCCCCTCCACCGTCATCCTTAGCCGATTACAACTCCCACAAAAACTCTGTGAATTGGGCGAGATAAACCCGATGCGCGTGTCGGGGTAACGCGCCAAACGCACATACCGCGCCGGCCCCCCACTGCTTTCCGCAGTGTCGAGCAACAGATGCTCACGAGCGATCACCTCCCGCACCTCATCACTGGCACAAAACGTCTCCCCCCGCGAACGCCCTACATCCCCCAAAGGCATTTCTTCGATGAAACTGATATCGATCCCTTGCTCGATCGCATACCGCACCAACGCGGGCACCTCATCAAAATTACGCCCTTTCATCACCACGCAATTGAGCTTGACCCGCTCGAACCCGGCGTCCCGCGCCGCCTCTATCCCCTCCTGCACCTGGCGCAAATCACCGTTGCGCGTGATCGCCCGAAACCGCACGGGATCCAGACTGTCGAGGCTGATATTCATGCGCTTGACCCCCGCCGCCGCCAGCGGCTGCGCCAGCCGCGCCAACTGTGAGCCATTGCTGGTCATCACCAACTCACGCAAGCCTGGCAACGCAGCAATAGTGCGGCACAACCCCACAATGCCAGGACGGATCAAAGGTTCACCGCCGGTCAAGCGGATCTTGCGCACGCCCTGGCCCACAAACAGCCGGGCCAGGCGCTCCAGCTCTTGCAGGCTCAACACCTGCTGGCGCGGCAGGAAGGTCATGGTTTTCGCCATGCAGTACACACAGCGAAAATCACAACGGTCGGTCACCGACAGACGCAGGTAATCGATTGAACGGCCGAGCCCATCCACCAGGCTCATGTCACTGCACCAACGGCGAGTCGGCGCCTTGCAGCGCGAGACCACGGATGTCCGCGGCGCCAATCAGGGTTTGCAGGTACTGCACCAGCGCCTTCTGCCACACCCCCTGCTGCAACTGGGTGCGAATGGCGCCCGCCACTGCTTCGTAAGGCAACGGCTGGCCTTCGATGCGCTGGTCGACGCTGATCACATGCCAGCCGTAACGGCTTTCCAAGGGCTTATCGGCCAGGCCGGGCGCCAGGGTAAACAACTGGCGCTCCAGCTCCGGCACGGTCTGGCCCTTGCTGATCTGGCCCAATGAGCCACCCTGGGCCTTGGACGGGCACGCCGAATACTTGAGCGCCAGTTCGGCGAAGCTGGCGGGTGTCTGCGCCAGGCTCAGCTGCAGGATTTCTGCCTGCACATGGGCCATCTGCCGTGCCTCGGCATCGTCCGGCGCGCATTCGAGCAAGATGTGCCGCACCGCCAGCAACGGTGCGCTGTGGAAGCGCCCTCGATTGCTTTCAAAATAATGCCGGCAGGTCGCCTCGTCGCACTGCGGCACGGTGATCTCGCGCTCCAGCAACAAGCGCGTGGCGGCTTCTTCTTCGTTCTCGCCGGGGGCGATGTCCACCGCCAGGCCCAACTCGGTGATGCGCTGTTGCAGCAGCTCGCGAATCACCAGCGCGCGAGCGGCCAGGTACACCGCGGCTTCGCGGCTTTCGGCAGGATGGTATTGCAGCTCCAGGGCCATCGCCTCGGGCGTGATCGACACGCCGTTGACGCTGACGATGGGCCATTCCTGTTCACTGCTGGCAATCAATTCAGGCTGGGTCATCATGTGTTCCTCACGACTTCTGCCGCACGATTTGATAACGACGGCCCAGGTACCAGACCGGCGCGCTGACCATGTGCACCAGGCGGGTAAACGGGAACAGCACGAACAGGGTCAGACCCAGCGCCACGTGGGCCTTGTAGATCAGCGACACCGGTGCAATCGACTCCGCCGCCTGCACTGGCCGCAGCAACACCACGTTCTGCGCCCAATCGGCGAGCATCACCATCACCGAGCCGTCCATATGCCCGGTGGAGGCCACAATGGTCAGCAAGCCCAGCAGCAACTGCGCGAGCAGTACCAGCAGGATCAGAATGTCGGACGCGCTCGACGTAGCCCGCACACGCGGGTCACTCAGACGACGCTTGATCAGCATCAGCAACCCCACCAGGCACAGCAGGCCGAAAAAACCGCCGGAGACCATTGCCAGCAGTTGCTTGTTTTCCGTGCTGATCACGTGGTGGTACACCGACGCGGGCGTCAGCAAGCCGACAAAGTGCCCGGCCAGCACAAACAGCACGCCGATATGGAAGAAGTTGCTCGCCACGCGCATGCCACGGTTGTTCAGCATCTGGCTGGAGCCGGCCTTCCAGGTGTACTGCGACAGGTCGAACCGCGCCCAACTGCCCAACAGGCAGATCGCCAGGGCCACATAGGGGTACACCCCGAATACCAGCAAATTCCACTTAGACATTACCCACCTCCCCGGCAGGCAGCACGGCCCGCCCTTCCTGCTGAAAATCCACCCAGTGCAACGGCACGGCGCTTTCTTCCCGCGCCTTGCCCGGAGCGCTCGGCAGCGCACTGCAACGGTCCTGCTGTTCGGCCTGCATGAAGTCCACGGCCTCTTCTTCCCACACCTTGTCAAGGGCTTCGAGGGAGTCGTCACGCGGCTCGGCAGCGACCTGGGCGCGCACTTCGGCCACCGCCTGGTGCGGCTCGGCGCCGGCGATTTGCAGCAGTGCCCGGAAGCAACTGGCATAGGCGCTTTCACGTTCTTCGAGGCGCGCCGCGAGCAACGCCAGCAAGTGCGCCACATCCGCCAGGCCCTCGCGGGCCTCGATGTCCTCGCGGGTGGAGAGGAACTCCAGGTACAGCGGGATGAAGTCGGGCAGCTCCTTGACGCCGATGGCAAAACCAGCCGCCTCGTACTGGGCCATCATGTCGACCATCGCCTGACCACGGTCGCGGGATTCGCCGTGCACATGCTCGAACAGCAACAACGACAGCGAACGCCCGCGCCCGAACAACGCGCCGTAGTGTTCCTGGCCATCCATCAGGTCGTTAGCGCAGATCAGCTCCAGCAGTTCGAACAAGGCGCCGCGTTGTTTGGGACTGATTTCCCGTGACTCGATAATCGCCTGCTCCAGCTCATCGCGGCCGCTCACCAGGTGTTCCGTGGGATAGTCCAGCAGCAGCGAGATCACTTTAAGAATGCGCATGGTTCAGTCCTCCCAGATCTGTACGGTTTTCAACACGTCGCGGCGGTTGGCCTTCTTCGCGCCGAACATATTGGTGTCGGAACTGCCGCTGCAGCCGCTGCCAAAGCTGAAACCACAGCCCGAACGCTCAGCGAAGGCATCGCTCATGGCGTCCTCGCGGTGGGCGCTTGGCACTACAAAGCGGTCCTCGTAATTAGCGATGGCCAGGTAGCGATACATCTCTTCCACTTGCGGCACGCTCAAGCCCACGTCTTCAAGGACTTGCAGGTCCTGGACGCCGTCCACCTGCTGGGAACGCTTGAAGGCGCGCATTGCCAGCAGGCGCTTGAGGGCACGCTTGACCGGCTTTTCATCGCCCGCCGTGAGCATGTTGGCCAGGTAACGCAAAGGAATGCGCAGGCTGTCCACATCCGGGATCACCCCATTCATGCCCACGGTGCCGGCAGCGGCGGCGTTCTGGATCGGCGACAGCGGCGGCACGTACCAGACCATCGGCAAGGTGCGGTATTCCGGGTGCAGCGGCAGCGCGAGCTTCCAGTCCACCGCCATTTTGTAGACGGGCGAGCGCTGCGCCGAGTCGATCACCGACTGCGGCACGCCATCGGCCAGGGCCTGACGGATCACAGCCGGGTCATTCGGGTCGAGGAAGATCTCCAGCTGTTTCTCGTACAAGTCGTGCTCGTTGGCGGTGCTGGCGACTTCGCTGATGCGGTCGGCGTCGTACAGCAGAACACCGAGATAGCGGATACGGCCGACACAGGTTTCGGCGCACACCGTGGGCATGCCGGCTTCGATGCGCGGGTAGCAGAAGATGCACTTTTCGGACTTGCCGCTCTTCCAGTTGAAGTAGATTTTCTTGTACGGGCAACCGCTGATGCACATGCGCCAGCCGCGACATTTTTCCTGGTCGATCAGCACAATGCCGTCTTCTTCACGCTTGTAGATCGCACCGCTGGGGCATGACGCTGCGCATGCCGGGTTGAGGCAGTGCTCGCACAGGCGCGGCAGGTACATCATGAAGGTGTTTTCGTACTCGCCGTAGATATCGGCCTGGATCTGGTCGAAGTTCTTGTCCTTGCGGCGCTTGGCAAACTCAGTGCCGAGGATCTCCTCCCAGTTGGGCCCCCACTCGATTTTCTGCATGCGCTTGCCCGACACCACCGAACGCGGGCGCGCGGTGGGCTGGTGTTCGCCCAGGGGCGCGGTGTGCAGGTGCTGGTAGTCGAAGTCGAACGGCTCGTAGTAGTCGTCCAGGCTAGGCAAGTCGGGGTTGGCGAAGATGTTTGCCAGCACGCGGAATTTGCCGCCGATACGCGGGTTGATCGTGCCATTGGCGTTACGGATCCAGCCGCCCTTCCACTTGTCCTGGTTCTCCCATTCTTTGGGGTAGCCGATGCCGGGCTTGGATTCGACGTTATTGAACCAGGCGTATTCCATGCCTTCGCGGCTGGTCCACACGTTCTTGCAGGTGATCGAGCAAGTGTGGCAGCCGATGCATTTGTCCAGGTTCAGCACCATGCCGATCTGTGAGCGAATTTTCATCTCAGTTCTCCTCGATATCGGTCGGCAATGGGCGTGGCAGATCATCGCCGTCGGAGCCATCGAGCCAATCGACCTTGGCCATCTTGCGCACCACGACGAACTCATCGCGATTGCAGCCGACCGTGCCGTAGTAGTTGAAGCCGTAGGCCTGCTGGGCATAACCGCCGATCATATGGGTCGGTTTGAGCACCACGCGGGTCACCGAGTTGTGGTGGCCGCCGCGGGTTTTGGTGGTCTCCGAACCCGGCACGTTCACGATGCGTTCCTGGGCGTGATACATCATCACCATGCCCTCCTTGACCCGCTGGCTCACCACCGCACGGGCGGTGAGCGCGCCGTTGACGTTGAAGCACTCAATCCAATCGTTGTCCTCGATACCGGCGCGCTGGGCGTCGATTTCCGAGAGCCACACGATCGGCCCCCCACGGCTCAGGGTGAGCATCAGCAGGTTGTCGCTGTAGGTGCTGTGGATCCCCCATTTCTGGTGCGGGGTGATCCAGTTCAGTACGATCTCGGTCTCGCCATTACTGCGCTTGCCCTTCACCCCTTCGATGGTGCGGGTGTTGACCGGTGGTCGATAGCTCATCAACTGCTCGCCGAATGCCTGCATCCACGGGTGATCCTGGTAGAACTGCTGGCGCCCGGTGAGGGTGCGCCATGGGATGTTTTCATGGACGTTGGTGTAGCCGGCGTTGTAGCTCACGTGATCGTCTTCCAGGCCCGACCAGGTGGGGCTGGAAATGATCTTGCGTGGCTGCGCCTGGATGTCGCGGAAGCGGATCGCCTCGTGAGCCTTGGGCAATGCCAGGTGGCTGTGGTCGATGCCGGTGAACTCCGACAGCGCAGCCCAGGCCTTGACAGCCACGTGGCCGTTGGTTTCCGGGGCCAGGGACAGGATCACTTCGGCGGCGTCGATGGCCGTGTCGATTTTCGGCCGCCCCAGGCTGATGCCCGCGTCGCCTTCGTGATGGTTCAGTTCACCGAGGAATTTCACTTCCTCATCGGTATTCCAGTTGATGCCCTTGCCGCCATTGCCGAGTTTTTCCAGCAGCGGGCCAAGGGAGGTGAATTTCTTGTAGATATTCGGGTAGTCGCGCTCCACCACCGCCATGTTCGGCGCGTTCTTGCCCGGCACCGGTGCCACACCGGCACTTTTCCAATCAGTGCCGCCGAAAGGCTGGGCCAACTCGCCGACGCTGTCATGCATCAGCGGCACGGTGACCAGGTCCTTCTCGACACCCAGGTGGCCGACCGCCATGGCCGAGAACGCCTTGGCGATGCCCTTGTAGATGTCCCAATCGGACCGCGACTCCCACGCCGGGTCGATAGCTGCCGACAACGGGTGGATGAACGGGTGCATGTCCGAGGTGTTCATGTCGTCTTTTTCGTACCAGGTGGCGGTCGGCAAGACGATGTCGGAATACACACAGGTGGACGACATGCGGAAGTCCAACGTGGTCACCAGATCGAGTTTGCCGATGGCACCATCGTCAACCCACTCGGCTTCGGTGGGCTTGCTTTCGCCGCCAAAACCGATGTCTTCGTTCATCACGCCGTTCTTGGTGCCCAGCAGGTACTTGAGCATGTACTCATGGCCCTTGCCCGACGAACCGAGCAGGTTGGAACGCCAGATAAACATGTTGCGCGGGAAGTTCGCCGGGCTGTCCGGTTGCTCGCAGGCAAAGCGTAGGGTGCCGTCCTGCCAGGCCTTGACCACATAGTCTTTGGGATCCATGCCAACAGCAGCCGCCTCACGGCAGATGTGCAACGGGTTGGTGTTGAGTTGCGGCGCGCTCGGCAGCCAGCCGGCGCGCTCGGCGCGGATGTTGTAGTCCAGCGCGTGGGTGGGGAACTGCGACTTGTCCGCCATGGGCGAGAGCACATCGTGCATGTTCATTTTTTCGTGGCGCCACTGCGAGCTATGGCCGTAGAAGAAGCTGGTGCCATTCATCTGCCGGGGTGGGCGGCTCCAGTCCAGGCCGAACGCCAGGGGCAGCCAGCCGCATTGCGGGCGCAGTTTTTCCTGGCCGACGTAGTGGGCCCAGCCGCCGCCGGTCTGGCCGACGCAACCGCAGAGCATGAGCATGTTGATCAGCCCGCGGTAGTTCATGTCCATGTGGTACCAGTGGTTCATCGCCGCACCGACGATGATCATCGAGCGGCCCTTAGTCTTGTCGGCGTTGTCGGCGAACTCACGGGCGATCTGGATGGCTTTCTCGCGGCTGACGCCGGTGATCGCTTCCTGCCACGCCGGGGTGCCGGGCACACTGGCGTCGTCGTAGTCCTTGGCAACGTTGCTGCCGCCCAGGCCACGGTCGATGGCCAGGTTGGCGGCCGACAGGTCGAACACCGTGGCGACCTTGGCCACGCTGCCATCGGCCAACGTCACGCTGTGCACCGGCACGCGGCGAAACTGCACGGCATCGCCCGCCACGTGCTGGAAGTGCTCGTGGGACTCGCCGGCAAAGTACGGGAAGCCCACCTCCGCTACGTCCGCCCCCATCAGGCTCAGTTTGAGGTCGATGGCGCGACCTTCCCCGCCTTCCTTGGCGAGGATGTTCCACTTGCCCTTCTCGCCCCAGCGATAGCCGATGGAACCTTGGGGCGAGACCAGCTCGCCGCTTTCGTCAAGGGCAATGGTTTTCCATTCCGGGTTATTGTCCTGGCCAAGGTTGCCCACAAGGTCCGAGGCACGCAGGAAGCGGTCAGGCTGGAACCCGGCGCCCGGTGCAAAACCGGTCACGGGCTTGAGCATCACCAGCACCGGCAAGTCGGTGAAGCGCTTGGCGTAGTCGGTGAAATAGGCGCTTGGGTGGTCGAGGTGAAACTCCTTGAAGATCACGTGATTGAAGGCCTGGGCCAACGCGGCGTCGGTACCCTGCTTGGGGTTGAGCCACAGATCAGTGAGCTTGGCCACTTCCGAATAATCGGGGGTGATGGCCACGGTCTTGGTGCCCTTGTAGCGCACCTCGGTGAAAAAGTGCGCGTCCGGTGTACGGGTCTGCGGGACGTTGGAACCCCAGGCGATGATATAGTTGGAGTTGTACCAGTCGGCCGATTCCGGCACGTCGGTCTGCTCGCCCCACACCATCGGCGAAGCCGGTGGCAGGTCGCAGTACCAGTCATAGAAGCTCAGACACACCCCGCCGAGCAGTGACAGGTAACGCGAGCCGGCGGCATAGCTGACCATGGACATGGCCGGGATCGGCGAGAAGCCGACGATGCGGTCCGGGCCGTACTGCTTGATGGTGTAGACGTTGGAAGCAGCAATGATCTCGTTCACTTCCTCCCAGTTGGAGCGGATGAATCCCCCCATGCCACGCTTGCTCTTGTAGGACTCGGCCTTGGCCTTGTCCTCGACAATGCTCGCCCAGGCGTCTACCGGGGTCAGGGTCAGGCGCGCTTCACGCCACAGTTTGAGCAGTGGCTTGCGAATTTTCGGGTACTTGAGCCGGTTGGCGCTGTAGATGTACCAGCTGTAGCTGGCGCCACGCGGGCAGCCTCGGGGTTCGTGGTTGGGCAAGTCGTTGCGGGTACGCGGGTAGTCGGTCTGCTGGGTTTCCCAGGTAATCAGGCCGTTTTTCACGTAGATCTTCCACGAACAGGAACCGGTGCAGTTCACCCCGTGGGTGGAGCGCACGATCTTGTCGTACTGCCAGCGCGAACGGTAGACGTTCTCCCAATCGCGGGACTCTTTGCGGGTCTCGCCGTGGCCCTCGGAGAACTCGTTTTGCTTGCGGTTGAAGAACCGCAGTTGATCCAGTAGGTGACTCATGATGCTTTCCTCATCAGGCGTGCCGTGGGGTGCGTTGCCCCGCGAGTTCGGGTCGGACTAGCAGGGTGTGGCGCAGCCTTTGCGGGCGTACCACCACCAGGTCACGACGATGCAGCTCAGGTAGAAACCGACAAACAGGTAGAAGGCCATGGCCGGGCTGCCGGTGGCGGCCATGGAACTGCCGAAGGATTTGGGAATGAAGAACGCGCCGAACGCGCCCATGGCCGAGCTGAACCCGAGCACGGCGGCGGATTCCTTGCTGGCGTCCTTCAAGGCCTGTTCACGCACGGCGGCGGGTTTGCCGACACTGGCTTTTTCGTGGAGGGTGCGGAAGATCACCGGGATCATGCGGAAGGTGGAGCCGTTGCCGATGCCGGTGGTGATGAACAGCAGCATGAACAGGCCGAGAAAACCGTAGAAGTTGCCGCCCTGCTGGTTCTGCGGCAAAAAGTGCAGCACGCCGAACACCATCACGATCATCAGCACGAAGTTCCACAGAGTCACTCGCGCGCCGCCCAGCTTGTCGGCCAGCCAGCCGCCCAGTGGCCGCACCAGTGCGCCAACCAGTGGGCCGAGGAAGGCGAACTTCAGCGCTACCACGTCCGGAAACGAGGTCTTGATCAGCAGCGGAAACGCCGCCGAGAAGCCGATGAACGAACCGAAAGTCGCCAGGTACAACCAGCACATCAGCCAGTTGTGCTTGCGCTTGAAGATCACCGCCTGGTCGCTGAACGACGCGCGGGCGCTGGATAGGTCATTCATGCCGAACCACGCCGCCACGGTGACGAGGATGATGAATGGCACCCAGATGAAGCCGGCGTTCTGCAGCCACAGTTGGCTACCGTCCGCCAGGGTTTGCGGTTGCCCGCCGATCAGCCCGAATACCCCAAAGGTGATCACCAACGGCACGCAGAACTGCATCACCGAAACGCCCAGGTTGCCCAGGCCGGCGTTCAACCCCAGGGCGGTGCCCTGCTGGGCCTTAGGGTAGAAGAAGCTGATGTTGGACATGCTGGAGGCAAAGTTGCCGCCGCCAAAACCGCAGAGTAAGGCGATCAACACGAAGACGCTGTAAGGCGTGCTCGGATCCTGCACCGCAAAGCCCATCCACAGTGACGGCAGCAAGAGCGACGCGGTGCTCAGGGCGGTCCAGCGGCGCCCGCCGAAGATCGGCACCATGAACGAGTAGAACACCCGCAACGTCGCGCCGGACAAACCCGGCAGCGCCGCGAGCCAGAACAACTGGTCAGTGGTGAAGCTGAAGCCAATGGCGTTGAGGCGCACAATCACCGTGCTCCACACCATCCACACCGCAAAGGCCAGCAAAAGCGCAGGGATCGAAATCCACAAGTTGCGGGTGGCGGTCTTCTTGCCGCTGGCGCCCCAGAACGCCGGGTCTTCAGGGCGCCAGTCGTGGATCACCGGCCCCGATTCGGGCTTTTGCGCGATAGACATGATCATTCTCCTTGGAGCGCTTGTTTGCCGAGCAACGGCTGTTTACGGATCTCGCTGATGTACATCCAGGTCAGGGAGACCCAGACCACGCCGTACATCAACATGAAGCAGGAGGAGCGCACACCGGTGAGGTCCACCAGGGCGCCGAATAGAATCGGCAGTACAAAGCCGCCCAGGCCGCCGGCCAGGCCGACGATGCCGGACACCGCGCCCATGTTCTGCGGGTAGTCATTGGCGATGTACTTGAACACCGAGGCCTTGCCGAACGCGAAGGCGATGCCCATCACGAACAGCAGCACGGTGAACAGGGTGGCGTTGAGGCCGAGATGGAAATAGACGGGCCCGTTGACGGTCATCACTTGCAACTGCGTCTGCGGATAGCTGAGCAGGAAAAGGCAGATCCAGCTCACCCACAGCACCCACCAGGTCACGCTGTGTGCGCCCCAGCGGTCGGACATCCAGCCGCCCACCGCCCGCAACACACCGCCAGGCAAGGAAAAACACGCGGCCAGCAGTGCGGCGCTTTGCAGGCTGAAGCCGTATTCCTGCACGTAGTACTTGGTCATCCACAACGCCAGGGCCACGTAGCCGCCGAACACAATCGAGTAGTACTGGCAGTAGCGCCACACAGCCGGGTCTTTGAGGCACAGCAGTTGCTGACGCAGGGTGACGCCGCCAGCACTGCGGTGGGCCTTGTTTTCGCGGGTGAGGAACCAGAACAACAGCGCGGTGACAAACAGGATCGCGCTGAACACCTTGGGCACCAGGTGCCAGGTGCCGAGGGCGATCAGCGCCGGGGCCAGAAATTTGGTGACGGCAGCGCCGGCATTACCCGCGCCGAACACGCCCATGGCAAACCCTTGGTTCTCTTTATCGAACCACTTGGCGACATAGGCGATGCCCACTGAAAACGAGCCGCCGGCCAAACCGACAAACAGGCCCAGCACCAGGAACTGCCAATACGCCGTGGCGTAGGTGATCAGGTACAGCGGCAGTACACAGGCGAGCATCAACACAAAGAACACGATGCGCCCGCCGAAACGGTCGGTCAGCAACCCCAGGGGCAGGCGCACCAGGGAACCGGTCAATACCGGGGTGGCGGCCAACAGGCCGAACTGGGTTTCGTTGAGTTGCAGCAGGTCCTTGATGGGCACGCCGAGCACGGCGAACATCATCCACACCATAAAGCAGACGGTGAAGGCCAGGGTGCTCATGCCCAGCACCAGGCCTTGTCTCATACGGGGTTGAGTCACGGTATGCGCTCCAGAAAGTGATTCCATGAGCGCAGGTTAGGGGCGACCCCCTCGCAGAACTTGACCCAGATCAACGAGGGCCGGTTGGGTATGGCGCTATGCTGGCCCCGTCTACCTCCAAGGAGGTAGCCCGCAAGACAAGAGAAAGCCTTTATTTATCAATGGATTGTTCTCTTGTGCCGGCTTTTGTCCGTGGGAGGGTTCGCCGGCAATTCTTTAGAGGTAGTGCGCCAGGGAAGGCCATCTCCCCCCCTTTCCCGCTCCAGGTGCGACCATGCTGCTCTGCTGCCCCCTTCAACTGTGCCGTCATGTTTGACTGGCTGCGCAGCTCCCTGCCCGCCCGCGCCGGTCTGGCGGTGATCCTGATTGCGATCCTGGCCCTGGCCAGTTCCCTCAGCGCCGGGCTGATCGCCTGGTTCAGCCAGGGCGACGCCGCCGCGATCAACACCGCGGGCTCGGTGCGCATGGAGACCTATCACCTCAGCTGGAAACTGGCGGCCGGTGCACGCCCGGATGAGGTCGCCGAGGTCAGCCAGAGCCTGCAACGGCGCCTCGACAGCCAGTCGCTCAAGGCGGTGCTCGAAGACGGCCCCCACAGCGCCCTGCTACAGAGCTACCAGCAGATCCAGCGGCGCTGGAACGACGAGCTGCGCCCGGCGGTGATGCGCGGCGATGCGGTGCTGTTCCAGGCCAGCGCGCCGGCGTTCGTCGAGCAACTGAACCAGTTCGTCAGCCTGTTGCAGCAACAGAGCGAGCACAAGCAAAGCTGGCAACAAGCGATCCAGGGACTGGCGTTGTTCAGCACCTTGATCATCCTGCTGATCGGCCTCTACGAGTTGCAGTACGGCGTGGTCACGCCCTTGCAGGAACTGGTGCACGCCACTCGGCGCTTTCGCGATGGCAACTACCAGACCCGCGTCAACCACCGTTCCGAGGACGAACTGGGCCAACTGGCCCTGAGCTTCAACGCCATGGCCGAGACCATCGAGGCCTCCCACCGCACTCTGGAAGCCCAGGTGCAGCTCAAAACTCTCAACCTGCAACAAGCCAATGCCGCCCTGGAATTGCTTTACCAGAGCAGCCGCAGCCTGGCCACGCGCCTGGCCAATGCCGAAGGCCTGGATGAACTGATCCGGCGCTTCCAGAAACGCCTGCCGGGCTTGCGCCTGTCGCTGTGCCTGCAAGGTCACTTCCTCGCACCGGCGCAGCAGATGCTGGCGCTGCATGGCGAGCACAGCCGCAACGTCTGCGCGATCGGCGACTGCGCGACGTGCGAACGCCACCACGCGGCGCCGCCAGAGGTATTCAGCATCAGCAACCAGGGCGCAGAACTGGGCGAACTCAAGGCGCACTTCCTCGACGGCCACCCCCCGCAGGATTGGGAAAAACAACTGATCCAGGCCCTGGCCAACCTGATCGGCACCTCGCTGTCTCTCAAGCGCCAGCGGGAACAGGACCACCGCCTGTTACTGCTGGAGGAGCGCACCATCATCGCCCGCGAACTGCACGACTCCCTGGCCCAGGCACTGTCCTACATGAAGCTACAAGTGAGCCGCATGCAGACCCTGATCCGCCGTGGCGAGCCCGTGGAAACCCTGGCCTGCGTCACCAGTGAATTGCGTGACGGCCTCAATAACGCCTACCGCCAACTGCGCGAACTGCTCACCACCTTCCGCTTGCAGATCCATGACGCCGGGTTGGTGCAGGAGCTGCGGGAGACCGCCGAAGAGTTCTCCCGCCGTGGCGAGTTCCAGGTACACCTGCACGTGGACGCCTTGGCATTCCAGCTGTCGGCCAGTGAACAGATCCACGTGCTGCAGATCACCCGCGAAGCCCTGTCCAATTGCCTGCGCCACGCTCATGCGCAAAATGCCTGGCTGCAACTGCGCCAGGTTGGTGAGACCGTGAGCCTTTGCATCGAAGACGATGGGCGTGGCTTCGGCGGCGACGTCGACCAACGCGAACACCACGGCCTGACCATCATGGACGAGCGCGCACGCAGCCTGCACGGCCATCTCGACATCAGCCCGCGTGAGCCCCAGGGCACGCGGGTGCAATTGCGTTTCCAGCCGGAATTTCTTGGCCACTCTCTACAAGGCACCGCCTCATGAACACCGCTATTCGCCACCGAATCCTGTTGGTCGACGACCACCCGATGATGCGTCACGGCATGCGTCAGATGCTTGAACTGGAGGACGATTTGCACGTGGTTGGTGAGGCCGGTAACGGCCAGGAGGCCCTTGATCAGATCGCTACGTTGCAACCGGACCTGGTGTTACTGGACAACAACATGCCGCACATGAACGGCCTGGAGACACTGCGTCGCCTGCGGGCCATGAACTATGCGGGGAAGGTGCTGCTGTTTACCGTGTCCGACGCGGAGGACGATATTCGTGATGCGCTACGACTGGATGCCAATGGTTATCTGCTCAAGGACATGGAACCGGAGTTGGTGGTGGAGTTCATCCGTGATGCCTTGCAGGGAGCCTTGGTGATCAGCCCTGGCTTGACCCGCGTACTGGCCCAGGCATTGCGTTCGCCGCAGCCGCATGCGGCGGTGGAGCTGACTGAGCGGGAGCGGCAGGTGTTGAGGACCATTGCCGGGGGGTACAGCAATAAGGTGATCGGGCATAAGCTGGGGATTACCGAGGGGACGGTGAAGGTGCATGTGAAGAATGTGCTGCATAAGCTGGGGTTGAGGTCGCGGGTGGAGGCGGCGGTTTGGGCGATGGAGCATCTGAGGCAGGCGGGGTGACAGGGGCTTGTGGGCATATCCGTTATTGGGGTGATCGCGGGTATGGGTTCCGCAGCAACGGATATGCCCACAGTCAAACAGCCAACCCAGCCCTCTCCAACCCCCACCACAACCACCCCGGCAACACATCCGAATCCAGACTATCAATCAGATTCTTCAACCCCAACCCCAATTCCGTATCCCCTTCAATCACCAATCGCCGCCGAAAAAACAACGTATCCGGGTCCTCCTGCCGACTGGCCAACAACAAAAACTCCCGCCAATTCCCACTGATCGTCACCTCGGCAGCAGCCTTCGAAGCCACCCGCAACCCCTCCCGTCCCAACGTCAGATACCAACACACCCCCAAATCCGCAACACGCAGGCACATCCAACGCCCACGCAGCAGATCGAAACCTCCATCGCGCAAAGGCTCCGCCAAACACCGATTAAGCCCCTGCTCCAACACCAACCGCTGCGCGGCAAACGGCACCCGCCGAATCAACGGCAACACCCGATCCACGCCCTTGAGCACCCACTGCTTGCGACTCAACACCCCACCACCTCCTCAACCCGCAACATTCCTGCCTGCCCATGCCAATAACCATTGCACCCGTCCACAAACAACGGCGGCAGGGCTCCCTGGCGCACTTGATCAAAGGCACGCACCACATCAGCCATCCCTTCAGCCCGCGGGCTCAGGCGCAGTAAATCGGCACCACACGAAACCAAACCGGGATAGTCAGCCAGCAAGTTGGTCACATCGGCAGACATCGTCTGAATCCCATTCAAGGTAAACAACGCCTGCCCTTCCTGACTGGTCAACGCCATGCCATCCAGATAGTTGATACAGCAGAACTGGCAATCATCCTTCGGCCGGTTCTCCGCCCGCGCAGTGAAACAACGCGCCGAGTACGCCAGGGGCAGATGCCCGTAGGCGAAGATCTCCACTTCGGGCAATGGCCTCCCCAGTTCACGCACTTGCTCCAGCACATCGGCGATCAGATCGTGGGAGCACTCCACTGGCGGCACCCAACGCTGCATTCCCGCATCGAGCAACTGCACCAACGCGTGGCCGTTGTAGAGATTGAGTGCCGGGCCACCGACAAAGGGCAATTTGCGCTCGATCAGTAACTGCACGGCGCCCATGTCGTTTGCCTCCACCAAAAAATCGCCGTTGTCACACAGCCGTCGCAGGCTGGACAGTTCGGAGGCGGCTTCGATCAAGGTGAGGCTCGACAATACGATCTGCGCCGAGCTGCACGCTTGCAATTCGCGGCCCAGGCCCAGCCATTGATCCAGGTTGAACGCGCGGCGTTTGGAACACACCGTTTCCCCCAGGTAAATCACATCCAGGGGCAAGCCGGCCATGTCGGCATAGAAGCGCCCCAGGTGATCTTTGTCCCAATAAAACAGCACCGGTCCCAGGCTGAGTTTCATCTGTGTCTCCTCACTGCCACGCACGATGGTAAGCACCCAAGGTGGTCTGGCTGCCTTCGGAAAGCCCGGCGAGCACCTGGCGCCATGGGGCCTTGACCACAAAGCTCGCGGGGTTGGCGCGGTGGGCGTCGAGGGCCGCACGCCACACACGGGTGACTTGCTCCACATAGGCCGGGCTGCGCTGCCGGCCTTCGATCTTTACCGCTTCCACGCCGATGGCGCTGAGTTCGGGCAGCAGGTCGAGGGTGTCGAGGCTGGTGGGTTCTTCCAGCGCGTGGAAACGCTTGCCGCCCACCAGGAAACGGCCCTTGCACAAGGTCGGGTAGCCAGCAGGTTCGTCCGGGGTATAGCGGTCGATCAGCACGTCGCTGAGCCGTGCGCTGAGGCCGTCGGCGTCGTCGCTCCAGCGCACGGCCTTGGCCGGCGAGCACACGCCACAGAGGTTGGGCGACTCGCCGGTGATATACGACGACAAATGGCAACGCCCCTCAGCCATGATGCACAGGCTGCCAAAACCGAACACCTCAATGGGCACGGTGCCGCTGGCCGCCACCTGTTTGACCTGGGCCAGGGACAGCACCCGTGGCAGCACGGCACGGCGGATGCCGTAGTGTTCGACGTAGAACTTCAATGCTGCCGCATGGGTGGCCGAGCCTTGCACCGAGAGGTGCAACGCCATGTGCGGATGGCGTCGCGCGGCATAGCCCAGTACGCCAGGGTCGCCCGCGATCAAGGCGTCGACGCCATGATCGGCGGCACGGTCCACTGCGCGTTGCCAGCGCGGCCAGATCTTCGGTTGCGGGTAGGTGTTGACCGCCACATAGAGCTTGCGCTGGTGCTGGCGGATATGGGCGACAGCGGCATCGAACTGCTTGTCGTCCATGTTCAGCCCCGCAAAGTGCCGAGCATTGGTGTCATCGCGAAACCCTACGTACACCGCATCGGCGCCTTGGCGCACGGCGGCTTTCAGCGCAGGCAGGTTACCCGCCGGACAAACCAGTTGCATGACCGCTCCTTATTCAAAACCGGTGAAGGGCAGGAAAGACACTGCCGCTCCCTTGGATACTTGCTGCTCGCGCTCGATGATCACTAGACCATCGGCCCAGCAGGCGGCGACGAGCATCGCCGAGCTTTGCTGGGGGTGCAGGACGGCGCGCAATTGCCCGTCGCTGCCGGGGCTCAGCCGTGCGCGCAGGTATTGGCGGCGCTTGTTGGGTTTCACCCATTCAAACGCGGCGGGCACGCTGATGGGCACTGGCAACACTCGCTCCGCGCCTTGAGCACGCAAAAGGAATGGGCGCACTACGATCAGCGTGGTCACCAGCGCAGCCGTCGGGTTACCCGGCAGGCCAATCCAGGGTTTACCCGCCACCTGACCGAACGCCAGCGGCTTGCCGGGCTGGATTGCCAAGCGCCAGAACTCGATCTTGCCCAGCGCTTGGATCGCTTGCTTGAGGTGGTCCTCTTCGCCCACCGACACACCGCCAGTCGTCAGCAGCAAATCGCATTCGGAAGAGGCCAGCAGCAGCGCATCACGACTGGCCGCGAGAGCGTCTGCCATCACACCGTAATCGTGAACCGTGACGCCCCAGCCGCGCAGCAGCGCCGCGACCAGATAGCGATTGCTGTTGTAGATCTGCCCTGGCGCCAGGGACTCACCCGGCTCGCGCAGTTCATCACCGCTGCTGAGCAGGCACACGCGCAGTGGCCGGAAGACCTTGACCCGCGGTATGCCCGCGGCCGCCAGCAAGCCGATTTCCTGGGCACGCAGGCGTTTACCGGCACTCATCACACGCTGCCCGCGTTGCAACTCTTCGCCGCGCCTGCGTACGTGTTCGCCCAGGCGCACCGGCGGACACCAGATGCGCTGACCGTAAACGCGGCAGCGCTCCTGGGGCACCACGCTGTCGGCACCTGGGGGCAGCGGCGCACCGGTAAAGATCCGCACGGTTTGCCCCGGCTGCAACGGCACGTCACTGCTATGCCCCGCGGCGATCCGTCCAACCACTTGCAAATGACCGCCCTGCTCCGGCACATCGAACGCGCGCAGCGCATAGCCGTCCATGGCGCTGTTGCTCCAACCGGGCAGGTCGATCGGTGAAAACACCTCTTCGGCAGTGACACGCCCGAGGGCCTCGGTCAACGCAATCACCTCAGTGGGCGGTGGCGGCGGTGCCTGAGCCAGCAACCGGTCGATGGCCTCCTCCACCGGCAGCAGGTCGCCGCTGTCGCACAGGCTCATGACCGTACCACACAGGCTTGAAGCGGTTGATCGAGTTGCGGCTTGAGATGCGGCGCGAAGTTACACGGGCCGGTGCGGCTGTCCAGTTGGCCGACCAGGATCTGGTCCCAGGCAGTCCGACAGGCGCCCGGCGAACCGGGCATGCAGCACACCAGCACGCCATTGCTGACCCCTGCCAGGGCGCGGGACTGCAAGGTGGACATGCCGATTTGCGCCAAAGACACCTGCCGGAACAACTCGCCAAACCCGTCCACCTGTTTGTCCAGCAACGGCAGCACGGCCTGAGGGGTGTTGTCACGGGCGGTAAAGCCAGTGCCGCCGGTCATCAGTACAACTTGTACGTGAGGGTCAGCGATCCACTGGGAGACCCGTGCGCGGATCTGGTAGATGTCATCCATCACGATGCTACGGTCGATCAGCCTATGTCCAGCGTCTTTCAGGCGGTCCACCAGGGTTTGCCCGGAGGTGTCGGTGTCGTAGGTGCGGGTATCGCTGATGGTCAGCACCGCGATATGCAGGGAGACAAAACTGCGTTGGGTCAGATGGGCCATGGTCCAGGCTCCAGGTATTGAAAAGATGCATCCAGCCTGCGCCGCAATGAGCGCAGGGCCTATTCCTCGAAGGAGGTATGCCGTCAGGGAGCCAGGCGCGTGCGCTGCCACTCGCCGTCCAACAGGCGGTAGTCGAGGCGGTCATGCAGACGGTTGGGACGGCCCTGCCAGAACTCGATGCGCCGGGGTTGCAGGCAGAAACCACCCCAATGTTCGGGCCGAGGCGGCTGGCGCCCGGCGAAGCGCTCGGTGACCTCACGCAGGCGTCCTTCCAACTCGCTGCGATGGGCCAGGGGCTGGCTCTGGGGTGAGGCCCAGCTGCCCAGTTGGCTGGCGGTCGGACGCGCCTCGAAGTAGTCGTCCGACAGTTGCGCAGCGGCCTTCACCACCGGGCCTTCGATACGGACCTGACGCTCCAGGCCCGGCCAGAAAAACGTCATGGCGGCATGGGGGTTGTCCGCCAACTCCTGGCCCTTGGCACTCTGGTAATTACCAAAAAAGAAAAACCCGTCGACGCTGAACCCCTTGAGCAACAGGATGCGGCAATGGGCATGCCCGTGGCTGTCCACCGTGGCCAGGGCCATGCTGTTGGCTTCCGCCGGGGGCACTTCGGTCTTGCGTGCCTGGTCCAGCCACTGGCCAAACAATGCCAACGGGTCGGCCTGCGCACAATCGTCGCGAAGACCGTAAAGGGTGTAGTTGCGGCGCAATTGCGCAAGGGACAGGGGCATGGCGCGGTCCTCCAGAAAGTTCGCCACAGTGTGGGAACTGCCGCGCCGCTATCCCTTGACCGCGGTCAACACTCCGCCGCGGCATGACGCCGCATCGCGGTTCACCACAACGACTTGGCGAGGACCGTCAACCGATGAACCATCCACAACACAGAAGACATTGACCTCTCCTAGCCCGGATGCCCATCGACCCGCGCCTGCCACAGCATCGGTCCATAGCGCCACACGTACAGGCCCACCCCAATGGACCAGCAAAGTCCTGCCAACCACAGGGCTGCCAAGGGCCAAACCAGCACCAACCACACGCGGCATACACACGCCAGGTTCAGCAACGCGAAAGCCAGCGTCATGCCGGGTGGCGGCTGCAACGGTCGACCGGTATGGCCCAGGCTGACCCGTGTGATCATCGCCAGGATCAACCCAGCCATCGCACCAATGGTCAGCGCGTGCACCGCCAGGCTTGGATTGAAGGCGGCACCGAAATGCCACAGCGCCATGCCCAGGCACGCCAGCGCGAGCCAGGCATAGGCCAGGTGCAGAGACCACAGCAGCGGTACTCGCCACAGGCCGCGATCCTGCCAGCGCAGCCAGCGCAGCAGATGGCCCAGGCCCAACGCGGCGAATAGCACGCCAACCCAGAGATTAGGCATCAAGGCCCATCCGTTGGCATACAACAGCGCCACCAGAATCGACCCGCTCAGCAACAGGTGGTCCAACCACGGCCAGGGCTTGACGGCTTCGGCCCGGCCCAGGCCACGCTGGGTAAAAAACGGAATCACACGGCCACCGATCAGGCCCATCATCGCCGCGACGAGCCATAAGCCGGTCAGAACCGACTGGCGCTGCAACGCTGGGTCGGACAGCGATAGCCCGTCAGCCAAGGCCAGCAACACCAACACCAGCACAATCGGGTAATTGCGCGTCTGCCGGACCTTCCACAGCGTCCACCCCATCACCCCGGCAACTGCCAATGGGAAGCTCAACTCCAGCACGGCCAGCAACGGCATCGGAACATTCAGCAACCAGCCCACGCGAGCCGCCAGCCACAGTGCCGCCAACACCGCCAAGGGCGTCCCGCTGAGGCCGGCGCGCCCGGTCCAGGTCTGCACCGCCGTCAGCAAAAAACCGGCGATGATCGCCAGGCCAAAGCCGAACAGCAACTCATGCCGATGCCAGGCCAGCCAGCCGCCGGCCGGTTGCCACTCGCCAGTCAGCCCGCCCAGGGCCAACAGCCACAACGGCACCACCAGCGCCGCCAACAGGCACGCGCCGAGAAAAAATGGCCGGAAGGCCAGGCGCAACAACGGGGTAATCGACATTGCCTTGCGCCGATCCAGTACGTGCATGCCACGGCTCCTCAACTCATTATCGGTCTATCTATCGAGGGTTTTACCAAGTGAGGTAAAACATGCCCTTGGCCAACACCACAATCGCAACCATATGCGCAAACAAACTCAAGTGCACAAACCGCAGATAGCGCGGCCCTACACGCCCCAGGCGCATACGCAGCATTGTCAGCAGAAAGTGCAGCAGCACACTGGCGGCGAGGGTCAACTTAACGGTCAGCAAAGTCCCGAAGGACGAAGCGAAAGGCGCGGTCAGCACTGGCAAGTAACGCAGCCAGACCATGCCCAGCCCCGCGCCGAACAGCACCAGTAATACCCAGGGCATCATCACCCTGGCGCGTTGACCGACGCCTTGCTCCACCAGCACCATCACCCGCGCAGGCAATTGGTGGTGCAGGCGTGCCAGGATCAGCACTTCGAAAAACACTGTGCCGATAAAAATCAACGCAGCGAAGAGGTGCGCCAGCAGAAACAGTAGGTAAGGCATGATGGCCTCGCGGGGGGTACCGGAACACCAGTGTGACGACCTGCCAGCGTGCACACCTTGATTCCGGTCAACCCATCACATCAACGGGATGCTGTAGCTGACAATCAGCCGCGTCTCGTCCTTGTCCGCCGTGTCGTTGCCGCGCAGCACCGCGCTGCGCCAGGTAAAGCCCAGGCCTTTCAAGGTGCCGGTGGGGATCACGTAATCCAGGCGCAGGTCACGCTCCCACTCACTGTTGTCGCGGCCGACAGTGCGGATGTGGCTGCCGTGGATATACGTCACGCTGGAGCGCAACCCCGGCACGCCCAGGCCGGCAAAGTCATAGGCATAGCTGCCAACCGTGGCTTGCTCACCGGCATTCACGAACTTGAGCGACTGGGAATTGGTGATCAGGTAGAGCGAGCGGCCCTGGCCCTGGTTGATGTGCGGGAAGTCACTTTGCCCGGTGGTTTTCTGGTAGCCCAAGCTCAGCGAATGCCCGCTCAAGGCATAGGTGAACATGGCGCTCCACAAGCGGTTGTCGACTTTGCCGGCGTTGACGCCAGGCCCGTAGTAGCCCGAGCTGACATAACCTTCGCCGCGCCCGGCAACGCTGCCATTCTTGCCGTCGGCGGTGCTGTAGAAATACCGCAGGTCGCTCTTGAGTTGGCCCACCGGCAGTTGCCAGTTATGCACCAAGCCGAGGAAATGCTGCTGGTAAAAGTTCTCCAGGCTGGCGTAGTAGTACTGCACCTGCAGCCGTTTGCTCACGGCGTAATCCACACCGCCGTAGTAGAACTGGTTGCTGGCCTTACCCTTGACCGGGTCATTGGCCCCAGCAATCGACAAGCCTTGGCCGTTACTGGAGTTCCGGTCCATCACCTGCTCGATCTTGCCCGCGATCAGATTGACGTCCCTGAAGTCCTTGGACTCCACCTGATAGCCCCGAAAGGTCTGGGGCAACAGGCGACCGTCCTCAGTGGTCAGCACCGGCAGCTTGGGCATCAGGTTGCCGGCTTTGAGTTGCGTCTGGGCGATACGCAGTTTGCCGGTGACGCCGGTCTTGCTGAAATCATGGACGGCCTTGCCGTCGTCCAGCGGGAAAACGCTGCCGGGGGTGTTGTCTGCACCGGCCTTGCCGGCCCGGCCCGAGGCGTCCAGGCGCAGGCCGTACCACTCTTGCAGATCCAGGCCCAGGCCGACCGTGCCCTCGGTGAAACCGGACTGGTAATTGAACATGAAGGCCTGGCCCCACTCCTTGTCCGAGGCGGCCTTGGCGTTGCGGGTGTCCTGGTTGTAGTAGAAGTTGCGCAGGTCGAGACTGGCTTTGCTGTCGTCGATAAAACCCGACGCAGCCGCCTGCTGCGCAGCGCCGAGGGAGACGGCGAGCGCCAGGCAAGTCTTGTGGTTCATGAAGGCTCCGAGAAGTGATTGAGGCGACACCGTCGGCGTTCAGCCTGTTCTTGTTGCAGGCCTCTAACGTGTGACATTCGACGGGAGCGCGCACGGTATAGGCTTGGTCCCACGGGAAAAAGCCGTCAAAACCGCTATTCACTTTTTCAGTTTGCGTAACAATCCACGTGTCACTTCAAGGTATTCAGCCGCATGTCAAGGCACCGCCAACCACCCACTGAACCCACCCGGCGCCTTCAACGGACACCAGGCGAAATCCCAGGGTGGCGGCGGCAGCGCCTGCTGTTCGACCCCGACACTCCGGGCGTCTTTCCAATCGACAACCCTCGACGACTGCCAGGCCAGCGCCACGCCCTGTGCCTGGCTTTCGTCCGTATTGACCCAACACGCGGCGGCCGCCGCCATGAATGCCTCGATCGGCTCGTCGTCGATCTGCGACCGATACGGCGAGCCCAGCAGCCAGCGGCAGACATTCAGGTGATAGGTCCAGTCCTGCGGCGGCCGGTTGCGGTAGGCCCAGGTCATGAAGCTGCGGAACAGGTTCAACCCTTCGGGCGGATCCAGCTTGAGCAGCGCCGGGCAGATATCGAACAGGGTGTGCCAATACGGCAATAACCGTGCATCCAGGTGCACGAAGTTGCGGGAATTGCTCGGGTATTCAGGCGGCGTCGGTACCGCGTGCAGGCGGCGGGACGCCTTGCTGACCAGGCGGCTGGCGCCTGCGGGCAACAGGTGGTTCATGAAACGCACTCACAGTCATGACGATGGAATGCCTCCTGGTCTCAGGAAGCCCAAGGCAAACGTCAGAATGCAGGGGAAGCGCGGGGGTTGGCCGAAGGCCAGGAATAACGCGGCGGCGCCTTGTTGCGACGTTCATGGGCGGGCCGTGGAGTTTGCCCCAGCCCCAGCAACCAAGCCAGACCGACCAAAAACACCAGGGCAACCGTCAAGGCGTTGCAGACCGGGCAGGCAAAGTAGTTCGAGATGTTGCTGGAAGACGGGCTGCCCAACCCTTTGTCGGAAAGTGGCGCCTGCTTGCCGTCCACCGAACAAAACGCCCCACCGATGCCATTCAGTGTCTGGCCCATCATCTGACCATGCCCCAAACCGCAGACGAACAGGTTCATCAGCACGCAGAAGTACAGGGCCCAGGCAATCAGGGAACGGTCGGGGTGGCTCAATTTCATGGCGGCGACTCTACCACCAGAGCCGCCAAAGGATGAAGTGCCGCCTGCCCCTGTGGCAGAACGTCGCAGATTACGTGCACTTCCCAGGGTTGGTAGACTGGACGCCCTCAAAGCCTGACGTATTGATCCAGAGCAATGCAGGCGTTTCACAGGATGCACAGTTGATGAGTACCTTATTCACCCGCCGCAAAGTGCTGACCGGAATGGGCCTGCTGGGCCTGGGCAGCCTGCTGGGCGGCTGTGACTACAGCCCCAAGCTGAACTTCAAGTACGGCAAGGACCTGAGCGACAAGATCATGGGCCGTACCTTCAAGCTCAAGAACACCGACGGCGAGACCGTCACCTTGAGCTCGTACCGTGGCCTGATGCCGGTGGTGTTCTTCGGTTTCACCCAATGCCCGGCCGTGTGCCCGACCACCCTGGCGCGCGCCGCCCAGGCCAAGAAACTGATGGGTCGCGACGGCGAAATCATGCAGGTGGTGTTCATCACCCTGGACCCGGAACGCGACACCCCCGAGATCCTCAACAAGTACGTCAAAGCCTTCGACCCCAGCTTCGAAGCGCTGTACGGCACCCCGGAAGAAATCGCCGTGGCCGCCAAGGAATTCGGGATCTTTTATGAAAAGATCCCTGCCGGCGACACCTACACCCTGTCCCACACCGCCACCAGCTTCGTGTTCGACACCCGTGGCAACCTGCGCCTGGGCCTGCAGGCATCCCTTACCGCTAAAGAGTGCGCAGAAGACCTGCTCACCGTCATGGAGGTCTGCTAATGACTGCCGTTCAACACCTCAAACGTACCCTTATCGGCCTGACCCTGCTGGGCCTTGCCGCCCACGCCAGTGCCCAGGTGCAAGTAACCGACGCGTGGGTACGCGCCACGGTGCCGGGCCAGCCGTCCAGCGGCGCGTTCATGACCGTCACCGCCGACAGCGACAGCCAACTGCTGAGCGTGGCCTCGCCGGTGGCCAAGGACGTGCAGATCCATGAGATGAGCATGAAGGACGACGTGATGCGCATGGGCCCGGTGGACTCGGTGGCCCTGCCCGCCGGCAAGGCCGTGACCCTCGACCCCAACGGCTACCACGTGATGCTGATGGGCCTGACCGGCCAGATCAAGGAAGGCGACCAGGTGCCGCTGACCCTCACCGTGCAAAACGCCAAGGGTGAGAAGCAGGCGATTGAAGTGAAGGCCCCGGCCCGTGGCGTGGATGGGATGGACCACAGCAAGATGCATTGAGGGCATGGGAGCTCTGTGGTGAGCGGCCTGCGCTTGCATCCGCAACTGGCTGAACAACCCGATATACCGCCTCAATCCACAATAAACAGCTTCGCCCCTACGCTCGTCGACGAGCGATGGCCCTCCATGTCATTGCCCACCTGGTAACTCATTCCGGCCGTCAGGGTGAACTGGCGGCCGTCTTCCAGTTCCGTATGCAACTCGCCTTCCAGGCACAAGAGAATATGCCCTCTCCAGCACCAGTGATCAGCCAAGTAGCCGGGGGTGTACTCAACCATGCGCACGCGGGTGGTTCCGAAGTGGCAGGTGCGCCATAAAGCGTTGCCGGTAATGCCTGGGTAAGTCACGGATTCGACCGTGGTCCAGTCAGTGGTGCCAAAGGGGACGGCAGTGAGGTCCATGGTGGGCTCGGTGGTTGATTAGCGGGGCTTGAGGCTATCCATCTGGACCCGCGGGCGATAGGCACAGATCCACCACTTTTCTGGGATACAGGTATCCTGCCCGCATCGCTAACAGGGATTCGCTTATGCAGATCGACCCCGCCTACGTCCTTCACGAAACCGAACACTGGCTGCTCAACCATCACCTGGCTTCAGCCTTGCCCGGCTACCTGATGCTAGGCGCCAAGGCGCCGATTCACTCCCTGGCCGACATGCCGGAAGCGGCGCTGGCCGAGTTGGGTGGGCTGCTGGCAAAAACCCAGCGAGTGATGGAGGCGCAGCTCAAACCGAAATGGCTGTATATCAGCCGTTATGGGCACATGCCGGGATTTGCGCTGCACTTTCATTTCATTCCGGTGTACGACTGGGTGGAGGACGCGTTCTGGCAAGATGAGCGTTATCGGTTGCTGCAAGGTTTTGGCACACAGCAACTGACGCAGACATTGACCGACGGGGCCGAATTGACGCTGTTTGTATGGCGTGAGTTTGGAGAAAGCGCGACACCACCGCAGGTTCAAGGAGAGTCAGTCCAGCACGTGATAGCGCGATTGCGCGCCGCTTTTAGTCGAGACATGAGCGGCAGAGAACGGCGATAAAGCGTCGATGCAACGAAATTTGACGCACGTGCATGCTCAGGCTAACGGTTGCACAACCAACAGGCTGCACGGCGGGTGATTGAGTAAGCGCTCGGCTGTGCTGCCGATGAACATGTCGCCGCCACGAGCATGGCTGGCGCCTAGCACCACGATATCGAATTCATTCTGCTGGGCGAACCGCTCAATGACCGCGTGGGGGATGCCCGTCAGCAGGTGACGGCGGTGGCCGTCAATCCCGTAGCGTGACGCAAGCACCTCGAACGCCTCCTCCTGCGCGTCATTGACCGCGTCCCTAAGGCTTTCATTCAGACTCAGCGTGGACACACTCGTCGATGTGTCTCCCACAACCGACCAGTTGCTGATACTGAGCAGGTGCAACCTGGCACCGCAGGAGGCTGCCAGTGTCGACGCCAGTTCAAGCACTTGCTCATTGACACCTTGAGTCAACTCTTCAAGGTGGGACAGGTCGATGGCAACGAGTATTTTCAGAGGGTTGGGGTGCCTGGCTTCGGTCACCAGATGAAAGTGCGCTTCACACTCGCGCAGTAACCGCCAGTCCAGTGGCTGGTGAAAGGCCCGCCCCAGTGCAGGCACGTGGTGAATATCCTTGACCACGAGATCTGCATGGAAGTCGTTCACATAATCGAGTACATGGCCAGGGCTTGCTTTAGCCCAGACGACCTCACTGGTCACCTGTCCTCCCGCAAGGCGCGCCTGCTGCTCCAACCAATGCCGATGCACTTGCAAATAACCCTCTCGGGCACGCGTCATGGCTTCATGGTCGAACAAGCCTGCTACCGCCAAGGCCTGGACGTAATCGAACGCAACCATGTGCAACGACGCTCCGGTGGCGCAGGCCAGCGCCTGCGCGCGGTCGAATGCTGGAGTACGGGTCATTTCGGTCGGTACGATCAATAAAATACGTTTAAGTTTCTGCATCACCGCGATCTCCTGACAACAGCGTTGTACCCAACTGCAAACCCGACATCCTGTTCGGACTGCAGGCGGCGCTGTGACTGCAGTATCGGATTCGGCCCACGGCAGACTCTGATCTTTATCAAGTAAATAACGGGCCGCCAGCAAGGCGCGCTGCCGGTTCAGATGCACCCATCAATTTGGGCAGCATGGAACGGCAGGACTGTTCGTTCGAATAGCGTTCTTCTCCACTCGTCACCTTTAACCTGAAAAAGGGCAAATTAAGTGCGGACCCACACGCCCCCCCGCTATGCTCAGGAGATACCTGGCGGAGCGAGACCCGATGACTGGAACCCGTCCGTTACAAGTCCAGAGCCTCAAATCAGCCTGCTCACAGTGCAGTGTTCTAGAGCTTTGTCTGCCAATAGGGCTATCGGGCGATGAAGTGAAGCGCTTGGACAAACTGATCGTCCAGCGCTTCAAGATCAAAAAAGGTACGGCGTTGTACCGCACCGGCGACCCCTTGCGCTCGCTTTACGCCGTGCGAGTTGGTTCATTCAAGACCAGCATGGTGTCAGTCGACGGTCGTGAGCAGGTCACCGGCTTTCAGATACCTGGCGAGATGCTGGGCCTGGACGCTATCAGTGCCGACATACATGCGTGCAGCGCGTTTGCCCTGGAAGACAGCGAAGTGTGCCCCATCCACTTTGCGCAACTGGAAAAACTCTCGCAGAGCCTGCCGTCGCTGCAACACAACCTCAACCGCCTGTTGAGCCGGGAAATCGTGCGTGACCAGACAATGCTGATGCTCATGGGCAACATGAACTCGGACGAGCGCCTAGCGGCCTTCCTGCTCAACCTTTCACAACGTTTGAGCATTCGCGGTTATTCCCCCAAGGACTTTGTTCTGAAAATGCGCCGAGAGGAAATCGGTTCCTACTTAGGACTACGCCTGGAGACCATCTGCCGGGGTATCGCGCACCTGCGAGACCTGAACCTGGTGGATATTGCCGGCCGGAACGTCAAGATTCAGGACATGGAGGGCCTTAAACAACTGGTATCAGGCTGCAATCGTCCGACCGTCCTCTAACGCCCGCACACTTGGCGCCCCATCGCGTACGCGCGGCAGCCAGCGCCGTGGAAAACGTTGCAATCAGGCGCATTCCCCCGACTGTCATCACGACGACAGTTTGAATAAGTACCTCACGATTGAGCACCGGCCTCACGGGTTTCTGATCCAGATCAGAATCAGGCCGCCCCATCGACGTAGAAAGGTATGACCCGCGCGGTAATCACGGCGCGCCGATCTGAACTGGATGGAGGTTTTTCATGCAAACCGTCAAAGAACACAATGAACGCGCCGTTGATGTCTACGCCAAAGTGGCCGGCCACCATTGGATCGAACCCCTTAAAGACGGCCGGCACGTGCTGATACGGCCGCTCACGGATGAAGACCGTGAGCGTGAGTATGCGTTTATCAAGCGCCTGTCTCCCGAGTCGCGGCATATGCGATTTCTTGCCCAGATCAATGAGCCGAGCAAAGCGATGCTGGATCAGTTAATGGACACTGACAACGACCAGCGCATGGCCTACATCGCACTGACTCACGATAACGGCAAGCTTACCGAGATCGGTATCAGTCGGTATGCCGCCACCGGAGAACATGTATGTGAATGCGCAGTCACCGTTGCTGATGAGTGGAAGCATCTGGGTTTGGGCACGCATCTGATGACGCATTTGATCAAGGCGGCGCGTCGCAACGCTTTCACCCAGATGTACTCGATTGACGCGGCAAGCAATACGCCGATGCGTGACCTGGCAAGAAGCTTGGGGTTCGACACGTCTAGCGACCCCGACAACTCATCTCAGGTTATCCATCGTCTTCACCTGTAAACAGTTGCCCCGCGATAACGCGCGCCTTTGCTCAAGGGCGCCGCGTCATTAAAGGTAGGGGACACGCCGTAGGCGTGGAGTGCCGGCCTGCCCTGCCGGCTGGGCCACGTATCAGTCGCGCGACGGTTTGATCGCCCATACGCTGCAAGGCGCCCTATGCAAGAGCTGTTCGGCGGTTGTGCCTAACAGTTTACTCAAGCCATGGTGCTGCACCGTCCCCATGACGATCACGTCCGTAGCGTGTTTAGTCGCGAACTCACAAATGCCTGGAACCGCCGCACCTTCGATAAAGTGACGGTTCTGCGGTGCCACATGATGGCGCTCGGCTAGCGCCGCAAACGCCTCACGCTCTGCGCTGCCCAACGCCTCATAGAGACCCGTGGCCAGCGGTAACGCACCAACGCCCATGTCCGTCGCATACACCGCCATCCAGTCATAGACATGCACCAACTCCAATGTGGCACCACATTGCTCGGCCAGCTTCACGGCGGCATCGATAATCTGATCGTTGAATACCTGATCCTGCTCTTCACTGCGCAGGACATCGACAATAGCCAGGATCTGGCGAGGTCGAGCATGCAGGTCATTGATCACTAGATGCACCGGCACTGGACAATCACGCAGCAACTGCCAGTCCAGCGGGGTGAAAAATATCCGTTTCAACGCCGACTCTTCGTGAGCATCCTTGATGATCAGTGCCAACGGCAGCTCGCTGACGAAATGCAGGATTTCTTCATAAGGATGCTGTACCCACACCACCTCACTGGAGACTGCAACGCCATGCTTGCTCATCAGCTCGGCCTGTTCCGAAAGCCACTGTCGATGAGTTTGCAAATACCCTTCCCGCGCTACACCCATCTGTTCGGGGGCAAATAGGCCTGCCACCGCTAGTGCCTGCAGATAATCAAACGCGACGATGTGCAACGGCAGTTGCATCGCCCGAGCCAGAGCCGTGGCACGCTCAAAGGCTGGAGTGCGGATCATGGCTGGAGGGGCAATCAATAATAAACGCTGGATCTGTGACATGGGGCACCTCGGGACGGGGCCATCTGGATGGCTATTGCTCAAGGTTGAGCGTTACAGACTTCAGCTGTTTGATATTTGTCAGGTATGCCAGTCGTAAGGGTGAACATCGCCCCGAATAAAGTTGATATTGATCAACAAGTACCCCCTCGCACCCTCATAGCCTGAACCAAAGCGTCCTGTGTCTGCAGAGAGAATAGGCAATGATCGAAAATGACCAGCAAGTGTTGGTAAGGGCATTGGACGCCGCAACAAACCCGGTACTAATCACCGAACGCAGTGGCAGCATCGTGTGGCTCAACAAAGCATTCTGCCTGATGAGCGGCTATTCCAAGCAAGAGCTGGTGGGCAAGACCCCGCATCTGCTGTCTTCAGGTAGACAAAGCACTACGTTCTATCGCAATTTGTGGATGACGATTATGGCGGGGCTGAGCTGGCAAGGCGAAATGGTCGAGAGGCGCAAGGACGGAGGCACCTGCACCGTCAATCAGATCATCACGCCGGTGCTCGACCAGGACGGTGTGGTGACGCACTTCATCGCCATCCTGCACAACTTCAGTCTCATAGACGAAGAGCGCGCCGCCATGCAGCAACTGGCATTCCACGACGCTCTGACGGGGTTGCCCAACCGCTTGCTGTTCCTGAACCTGCTCAACCAGGCAATCAATGGCGCGATCAAATACAAGCAGCCATTGGCGCTGATGTTTATCGATCTGGATCACTTCAAATCCATCAACGACACCCTCGGCCACGCTTGCGGGGACAGGCTGTTGGTCGCGGTGGCTGAACGCCTGGGCCAGTCAGTGCGCCGCTCCGACGTGGTCGCCCGCCTGAGCGGTGACGAGTTCGCGATCTTGATCTCCGGCGTGGACCAGATTGACCAACTTGAGCCCTTGGCGAACAAATTGGTCGCCGCTATCCATCAGCCTTTCATGGTGGACAATCATCGGATCGAAACCGCTATAAGCATCGGTATCAGCCTGTTTCACGGCGATGGAAGCAGTGTGGATGATCTGCTCGCCCAAGCCGACAGCGCGATGTACCAGGCCAAGAGAAACGGTGGCAACGGTTGCCGTTTCAGCGTTCTGGACATACCGGCCGAACTCAATGCAGCAAGGTGCCCGCCCACATGGCCAGCGTCAGCAACACCTGGCCCGGGATAACATAGGCGGCAAATCGTCTGCCACCGCTGACCCAGGCCATCAGGCACTTGCTCAAAGAGTTGCTGCTGACAGCAACCAGCGCAGGGCCGACGATGGCATCGAACGGCAACAAGCCGGCCTTGGCGAGGGAGGCGATGGACGCTGTGGAGGAATGCGCGTCGGCAAAACCGGTCAAGGTCGCAGTCAACATTATCCCGACCTGACCGAAGTGGCTCAGCATGGCTGATGAAACCAGGGTGATACCGGTCATGGTCAACGTCACAATCAAGGCAAGCTTGAGATCGAATGCGCCCCCCACCTTGATCGGCCCGTTGGCGCCCCCGGCCTGGACGGGAAACATCAGGCATGCGCCATATAACCCCGTGACAGCAAATCCGCAGGCCAATGGCCCCCACATGCTGCGCAACAGTGCGGGATCAACCAGGCCAAAAATCAGCCCGACCTGAATCACGGTGGCCAAATTGGACAATATCGCCGCAGCACTCAGGGCGCGGATATTGCCAGGCTCCGTGGCGACGCGATGTCCCATCGAGGCGATGGTCACGGTACTGGAGGCGAATCCGGAGGCGATCGCACTGATAGCGTAGCCGTAGCGAGTTCCCAGCGTACGCACCGCAATATGCCCCGCGGCGCCCACCAGCATCAACAAAACAGTCAAGCTGCAGACGGTGCGCAAATTGAGGGCTGCATAAGGGCCGATATAACGATCCGGCAGCAATGGCAGCACCACCAGCGCCGTAATCAGCAAGACGAGTCCATCGCGCATCTCAGGCTCGGTCAACTGGCTTTTGGCGAAATGATGCAGTGTCTCCCGATACGTCAGCAGCCCCGCCGCCACCACACCCATAGCGACGGCCAGTTCGGGAGCGGTACTGCACAGCGCGCCCAAGATCAGCACGGTGAGCAAAGCCACTTCGCTGGTCACGCCGGGGTCGTCACTCAGACTTCGCCAATAGGCGACAGTCGCCAGCGCGGTTAGACTGATCGCGACCATCCCGACCAGCAACGCCCCTCCCACCTGCATCGCCGCATATCCCAGCAGCGCGGTGATCGCGAACGTCCGCAATCCGGCGGAGTCGCGGGTATCTCCGGTCCCTTTGTGGCGCTCGCGCTCCAGACCGATCAACATGCCGATCCCCAGCGCGGCGGCCGCCCCCGCCATGCCAATGGTTTCAATCATGGTGGCCCTGATCCCAGTAATGAGCGGGTTGTGAGTGCGTGATCTCGAAGTTCATGAACACCTGCGAAAGACGTTCTCAAGGCGTTATCGCCACTTTCATCACACCGTCACGCTGATTGGCAAACAGCTCATAGGCCGCCTCGATGTCATCGAGCTTGAAATGGTGAGTCACCAGCGGCGACAAATCGACGGCACCGCTTTGCACCACTGCCATCAACCGGCGCATCCGCTCTTTGCCACCGGGGCACAGCGTCGTCACGATGCTGTAATCACCGAGGCCGGCGGCAAAGGCATCGAGCGGGATGCGCAAGTCGCTGGAGTACACCCCCAGGCTGGATAACCGGCCGCCGGGGCGCAGCACGCGCAATGCCGACTCAAACGTACCTTGGGTGCCCAGAGCCTCGATCGAGACATCGACTCCCCGGCCATCGGTCAGGGCCATGATTTGCTCGACCACATTTGCCTCCTTGAAATTCACCACGTGGGTCGCGCCCAACTGACGGGCGACGCTCATGCGCTGCGCCACGGCATCGACGCCGATGATGGTGGTGGCCCCTTTAAGTCGTGCACCGGCCACGGCACACAGACCGATCGGCCCGAGGGCAAATACGGCGACTGTGTCACCGATATTGATCTCACCGCGCTCCGCCCCAGAGAACCCGGTGGACATGATGTCCGGGCACATCAGCACCTGTTCATCGCTCAAACCATCGGGGATTGGGCACAAATTGGCGAGTGCATCTGGTACCAGCACGTATTCGGCTTGGCAGCCGTCGATGATATTGCCGAATTTCCAGCCACCCGTGGCGCGAAATCCGTGCCGGGTGTCGGGGCCATCCTGTGAGGCGCAGCCGCACAGGCAGGCATAACTCTGGCCACTTGGGGTAATTGCCCCAGCGATGACCCGTTGTCCCTCGACGAAACCGCGCACCTGCGAACCCAGCCGTTCGATGATGCCCACTGGCTCGTGACCGATGGTCAAGCCTTTGGCCACCGGGTACTCGCCGCGAAGGATATGCACATCGGTGCCGCAGATGGTCGTGGTGGTGATGCGAATCAAAGCATCCAGCGGGCCGACCTCGGGGATCGGTTTGTCCTCGAGCACGATGCGGTTCTTCTCAACGAATATTGCGGCTTTCATGGTGGCCATCCTCGGTTCTCCTACGCAGATCGAGTTCGTGAGTGCTGCACTCACCCGAGACTGCGCCAGGGCGACCAACCGCAGATTGATAATGGTCAACAATCAGAGAATCAAAGCGCCTGCCGCAGATCGTTTGACCGGCGCTCTCACTCGTCTCTTTGACAAAAATCAAGCCCGTTGGCGTAGCCAGCGCCACCCTAGGCGCAAGGCTCACTGCCCGGACGTTCGACTGGCGAGCGTTTGAGCGATTACCAATGGGAGATTTGCCATGTCTGCGCAATCACGTTTCATGCTCGTTGTCTCGCCCCTCATGAAAAGCAGCCCGGCCTTCGAGCGCGCTGCCGCTCTGGCCAAGGCGTCGGACGCCGCCTTGCACATCGTGGCATTCGACTATCTGGAGGGGCTGGCGACTGCTGGCCTGGTCAATGAGCAAGCTCTGGAACAGATGCGCTTGGGATATGTCGAGCGCCACCACCAATGGCTAGAGGATCAGGCCCGCCCCTTGCGCAAGCTCGGCGTGCACGTGACCACTGAAGTGGTGTGGGTGCAAAGCCCCCTGCAAGAGATTCTCATCCACCTCCGGGAACAACCCATGACAGCACTGGTGAAAGCTCTGGAGCACGAGTCAGTCCTGTCACGCCTGATGTTCACTCCGTTGGATATTCATCTGCTACGCGAATGCCCGGTGCCCCTGCACTTTGTCAGTCATTTGCACCACGCCCTTCCACGGCGAATCGTTGCTGCGGTCGACCCGTTCCATCGCAATGACCACTACGAAGGCCTTAACGACAGAATTCTGCACGAAGCGGCAAAACTGGCGAGCAACTGTAATGCTGAGCTGGACGTTATTTACGCCCACGACCTGTCCTCGATCAGCGCCGCCGAGTTCGGTTTCAACAATGCCTCCGCGCTCTTCTCTCCAAGCGCCGCCAAGGCGCTGTTCGATGCACAAAGCGATGCTTTCCATGAGCTGGCCAAGCGCAATAACATCCCGGCGGAAAACCAGCACATGATCATGGGTAACCCGGCCAAGGTGCTTTCCAGCTATGCGGATGCTTATGACATTGACGTTATTGTCATGGGACGCGTCGTCCATCGAGGGATCGGTCAGTTGATCGGCAGCACCGTGGAACACCTGTTATACAAAATGCCTTGCAGTGTTTGGGTGGTTTCGCCGGAAGACGTCGCCGACTGAAAATGAATGGAGTGGTCTTTCGGTCTGTCGTTGGCCTTTGCTGCTCTGTTAGCGAATTCATCCGTCGCATCACTCGTGCCACGTTCGGGCTCAATCCGCTCGGTGAAGATTCAGCAGGCCTCTGCATCCTGTGATGCGCGCAGCTTGAGTATTGTCTTTCGTTAACAATTTTCGATTAATGTCTGTTGAATAGGCCGATGATGAATCAATCAACATGACCGACACCCGCCAGACTGACCGCCGCCACTGGACAGTTTTCCTAATTTTCCTGCGCCTGGGCCTGACCTCTTTCGGTGGCCCAATCGCCCACCTGGGCTACTTCCGAGACGAGTTCGTGGTGCGTCGACAGTGGCTCAGCGAGCGCAGTTATGCGGATCTGGTCGCCCTTTGCCAGTTTCTACCAGGGCCTGCAAGCAGTCAGGTCGGCATCGCGCTTGGGCTTTCTCGCTCAGGCTACGGTGGCGCGCTGGCGGCGTGGATGGGGTTCACTTTACCTTCCGCGATTGCCCTGATCCTCTTTGCGTTGGGCATAGCCCGTTATGGCGATGTCATACCCGTTGGCGTATTGCACGGGTTAAAGGTGGTAGCCGTGGCGGTGGTCGCGCAGGCGGTATGGGGGATGGCGCGCAATCTGTGTCCCGATACGCCGCGTAGATCCATCATGACAGCAGCAACCTGCTTCGTGCTGCTCGTACCCTCCGCGTTGGGGCAAGTCGGGGTCATAGCGATGGGTGCGATCATTGGCTTGTGCCTCTTCAAGCCCGAGCCGAGCGAAGCCCGTGATCCGCTGCCCATTCGCATCCGCCGTCGTGCCGGCATGTTTTGGCTGGTTCTGTTCTGTGCTCTGTTGCTCGGGCTGCCGCTCCTGGCAACGTGGTTTCCAAGTCAAATGTTGTCGAGGGTGGATGCGTTCTACCGCGCTGGCTCGCTGGTCTTCGGTGGCGGACATGTGGTGCTGCCGCTGTTGCAGGCTGAAGTCGTACCTACCGGCTGGGTCGGCAACGATGCATTCCTGGCGGGCTATGGCGCCGCGCAAGCCATCCCTGGGCCGCTATTCACCTTCGCTGCATTTCTCGGCGCGTCGATGAACCAAGCGCCCAACGGTTGGCTTGGGGGCCTGGTTTGCCTGCTGGCGATATTTGCGCCTTCTTTCCTGTTGATCTTGGGCGCCTTGCCGTTCTGGGAGCATCTGCGGCACAACATCCGCACGCAAGCGGCGCTGATGGGCATCAATGCGGCGGTGGTTGGTGTGTTGCTCGCCGCCCTTTATCAGCCGGTATGGACGAGTGCGATTCACGCCCCGCAGGACTTTGCCCTGGCCCTTGTGGCGCTGGTTGCGTTGATGTTCTGGAAAGTTGCGCCGTGGCTGGTGGTACTCGGCAGCGGCGTCATGGGTGGGCTGTTGAGTATCGCTTTATAAGCAAAAACTCATGCTGAACTGCGCTATTGGCCGATTCTGTTGAACAGAAAGCCATCCGGGACGGCTTTATCATTTAACGGTGAAAACGCTTTCTTACGGCTGCTACGTGAGATCCATGTCAGGAAGCGCCTGCCGAAAGTGCGAATGGCTTGCAAGCGGGTAGCGAACGCTACCTGGGCATCCTTTGGAGTGGCAGGTTTTATCTTCAGCCTTTCACGCGATTTCCATGAAATCATCGTGCCATTAGCACACCTGTGCTAATCGACCCTTCCCCCCTGCGGCGCTATATTCCCCGACACTTCCAACGCTCCTCCGGCACCGTGCATTTCTTGCGCGTGGGCGTGTTGTGCGCTGGAAAAACCATAACAACCCCAAGGAAGAATCACCATGAAACTGCAATCCTCTGTTACTCGCCTGACCCTGTTGGGTGCCCTGATCATCGGCGTGGCCGGCTGCAGCAACATCAAGCCTACAGAAGACCACCTCAAGACCCTGTCGGAAACCAACCTGGGCGAGCCGGTCAAGCGTATCTCCAACGTACGCAGCGACTCGATGACCACCTACTACGTGGCCACCGCGGCGTCTGGCGAGTACAACTGCTCGGTGCCCAGCGGTGCCAGCGGCGGCGCGTTTGCGGTCGCAAGCTTTGGCCTGATGAAGCCTGCCGCCTACTGCCAGCCCAAAGGCGCACGCGGCAACCCACTGCAGGGCTTCACCCAGTAACGGACTCCTGGCTCAGGTCCCGCAGGCTGCCACGCAGTTCAGCGGGGCGTACAGGTTTGGAGAGAATGGCGATCTGACGGTCGTGCAACGCGGCCTGGATTTTCTCCACATCGTGCCCGGTGAGGATCAGCGCCGGGACCGCCCAGCCACGTTGCGCGCGCAGGGCGTCGATGCATTCGATACCGGTGGCATGATTACCCAGGTCATAGTCGGCGACGATGATGTCGCAGTCGCTGACCAGGTCACGCCCAGACGACTCCGCCTGCACCTCGCACCCCCAGCGCTCCAGCAGCGCCTGGGTGGCGAGCAGCACGTTGTGGTCATCCTCCACCAGGCACACCTTCAAACCCGTGAGCAACCCGGCCTGGCGCGTGTCGTCACGCGGTGCCGTAGTCCGCGGTGCAGTGGCCAAAGTGAGGCCATACAGGCACACGGAGGTGCCATGGCCAACCCGTGAGCGCAGGCTCACTTGCACGCCCATCAATTGCCCCAGGCGCTTGACGATGGACAGCCCGAGGCCCACGCCTTCGACGTCTTTGTCACGCAGGTGGCGTACCCGATAAAACTCCTCGAAGACCTTTGACAGATGCTCCTCGGCAATTCCCCGCCCCCGGTCATGAATCTCCACCGCCAAGCCGCCGTCGCGAACGCGCACGCCGATCAGCACCGGACGATGCGCGCCATATTTGAAGCAATTGGACAGCACGTTCTGCACCATGGTCGCCAGCAGCGCCGGGTCGACCAGCACCCAGTGCGCGCACGGCCGCAGGCGCAGCTCCACGCCGGCCCAGCGCGCAGCTTCGGCGTTCTGGCGTACCAGGTCGGCGAGGAACTCGCCCAGGTGCACCGCCTGGTATTTGGGCATCAGGCGGCCGTTGTCGAGGGTGTAGAGGTCGAGAATCGAACGGAACAGTTGCGACACGTTGAGCAGGGAGCGGTCGATATTGTCCACCAGCCTCCGTTCTTCGTCGCCCAGCCGGGCTTCGCGCAGGCAGGCAGTGAACAGGCCGATGGAATGGATGGGTTGGCGCAGGTCGTGGCTGGCCTGAGCGAGAAAACGGGATTTCTCCAGGTTGGCGGCGATGGCTTGCTCCGACGCCTTGCGCGTGCGCTCCAGCAGAATGTGCGCATACACCGGGATTACCGTGCTGGTGATCATGAGCATCAGCACCATGAAGGGTTGTGCCTGCCACACCGGCGTCAATCGATACACAACCAGCAGCGCCAGCAGCGCCAACGCCGTGGCAATCGCCAGGTAACGCGAGCCGTAACGCATGCCGTTGCCGAGGTTGACCCACACCATCACCGCATACAGCGGCAATGCCGCCTCACCACCGACCACCATGCCGAACGAGGTGCCGGTGTAGTCGTGAAGCATGCCGAAGATCCGCCGCGCCGGGTAATGTCCGGGCCATCGGGCGATCACCTGGCGCAACACGATGGAGGCCAGCAGGAACAGAAAGATATACAGGATCACCGGCAGGTAGGTGTCCACCGACTGTCCGGGCAGGAAGCCCAATGCACCGATGTAGACAATCGCAATGCTGGCCACCACGATGCGCAGGTTGGCTTGGTCGAGTTCGGAGTTGGTCTCAAGACTCATGGGGTTACGTCCTTGTGCGGCAGTGATCAATTCCTTCACACACCACAGGCAGGCCCTGGGCGCGGTGGTAAGGTAGCATGCAATTGCACACCCTTGCCCCAGGAAGGAGTACCCACATGAGCAGTCGCATCATCATCGCCGATGACCATCCGATGTTTCGTGAAGCCATGCTGCGCACGGTGCAGCGCTTGTTGCCAGACGCCGTGGTGCAGGAAGCCGGGGACCTTGAAGGGGTGCTCGCACTGATCCATGAAGGCGGCGAGGTCGATACGCTGATCCTCGATCTGCGCTTTCCCGGCCTGACCTGCATGAGCCAACTGGTCGAACTGCGCCAGCAACTGCGGCGCACTACACTGATCGTGGTGTCGATGGTGGATGACCCGGCATTGATCGATCAGGTGATGGCCCTGGGCGCGGACGGCTTCATCGGCAAGAACATCGCCCCCGACGAGATCGGCCAGGCGCTGCTGGCCATCCGCGAAGGCGAAGTGCTGGTCAAGTTTGCCCCTTCCGGTTTGCTGCCACTGGACACCTACGCCCTCACTGCCCGTCAGCAGGACGTGCTGCGCCTGATCGCGCAGGGCAAGACCAACAAAGAAATCGCCAAGGCCCTGGAAATCTCGCCGTTTACGGTGCGCATCCATGTGTCGTCGTTGTTGCGCACGCTGGATGTGCCGTCGCGGGCGGCGGCAGCGGTGAAGTATTCCGGGGAGTTCTAGGGGGAGCGGGAAGCACGCCTCACCCTGCGCAGCGGTACTGGAGCGCGGCCGTATTGCCGAGCGCTGGCACACCCGAAGGATTTGCGCCGAAACCGGCCAGCAGGGTATCGCCTTCAGCTTATCGAGTATTGGGAGATAGCGTTTCAGTGCCAGGCACAGGATGTTTCTCTATGATGGGCCCTTTCGCTCAATGCCTCAGGAAATACCATGCCCGCCCTCACCTTCCGCACCGCCCTCCCCGCCGATGCCGCGCGTTGCTTTGACATCGAAATCAGCGCCTACGAAGGCGACGAAGCCGCGACGCTGGAGAAGATCGCCACGCGTATTGCGCAATACCCGCAAGGTTTCTTGATCCTGGAAGCCGAGGGCGAAGTGGTGGGTTTCATCAACTGTGGGTGCGCCCATGAGGTGGTGATGTCGGACGAGGCGTTCAAGGAGTTGGTAGGCCACTGCGCCGAGGCGCCAAACGTCGTGATCATGTCGGTGGTGGTCGACCCGGCGCATCAGGGCAAGGGTTATTCCAAGGCGTTGATGACTGAGTTCGTGCAGCGTATGCGCGGGATGGGCAAACAGACGATTCACTTGATGTGCAAAGAACAGCACGTGCCGTTGTACGAGCGCATGGGTTATGACTATGTGCGCCCTTCGCCATCGGATCACGGAGGAATGGCGTGGCATGAAATGGTCAGGGCGCTCTGACGATGGACATACCGTTGATTGAAATCAGCGACCAGCCCAACCCCGAAGCCGAGCGCCTCCTCGGCAGCGGCCTGGCGGCGTTCAACGAAAGCATCACGGGCTACAACGATCGCCAGCCGCTGACGGTGCTGATCAAAGACCCTGCCACCCAGCAGATCGTCGGCGGCATCACCGGTAAAACCACGCTAGGCATGGCCTTTCTCGACCTCTTCCACCTGCCCGAACACCTGCGGGGGTCGGGCCTGGGCAGCCAACTGTTGCAAGCCTTCGAAGACGAAGCCCGTCGGCGGGGTTGTCGCAATGCGGTGCTCTACACCCTGAGCTTCCAGGCGCCGGGGTTCTACGAGAAGCACGGGTGGGTGAAATTCGGTGAAGTGCCCTGCGCACCTGAAGGCAGCAGCCGGGTGTTTCTGTCTAAACCGCTGTGACTGCCGCTTGCAGCGGCAATAGCAGCGCGGATTGGTTTTTGGTAAGCGCGCTTGCTCGCGAATAACCAATAGGCCACCCCGGGCAGCCCGATAGCGCTGCGTCATCTCTCACGTTCTTCGCGAGCAAGCTCGCGCCTTCAAAGGGCATCGTTGGCCTGGCTGAGCGGTTTTAATCATTTGCACGCAGCCCGACGCTTTGCTTTAATCGCGACCAATTCTTATTTGCATGCTTTTTTGAGCTGGACGGGCAGTGTGTCGACTTCTTTTACCCACCTCTACGGCACCCATCACGGTTGGCTGCTCGGCCTGCTGCGCCGGCGCCTGAACGACCGCTGGGATGCCGCCGACCTGGCTCACGACACGTTTATCCGGATTCTCAGCCGCCCACCGGCCGAGACCGACCCCGTCCGCCAACGCTCCTACCTGGCCACCATCGCCCGTGGACTGTGCATCGACCATTGGCGCCGGCGCCAGCTCGAACGCACGTGGCTGCAAACGCTGGCCGAACGGCCGGAAGCGCTGCAACCGTCGCCGGAGCAACGGGCGATCATCGTCGAGACACTGGTTGAGGTGGACGCCATGCTCGCGCGACTGCCGAAGAAAGTCAGCGAAGCCTTCCTGCTCGCCCAGTTACACGGCCTGCCCTACAAGCAGATCGCCGAGCAGCTTGGCGTGGGCGAGCGCATGGTCAAGAAGTACATGGCCCAGGCCCTGCTGCATTGCGCAATCCTGGAAGCCGAACTCGACGGGATGCTCGTGCAATGAACGCCTCCGGCAAGCTCAGCCATGCCAGCCTTGAGCAGGCCGCGCAATGGTATGTGCGCCTGCAGGACCACGGCAGCGCCTTGGAGCAACTGCGCTGGCAGGCCTGGGTCGCGCAAAACCCTGAACACTTGGCGGCCTGGCAGTACGTGCAGCGGGTGAGCCAGCGTTTTGCCCCGCTGCAGGAACAAGCCCAGGGAGCCAGCCGCGCCTTGCGCAGTTCGCGGCGCCAGACACTCAAGACCCTGCTGGTGCTGTGCGGCGGCTCGGCGCTGGCCTGGGGCAGTTGGCGCAACACCGCCCTGCCCAGACTGGTGGGCGGCTGGAGCGCAGACTATGCAACCACCAGCGGCGAGACCCGCGATACCCTGCTGGCCGATGGCAGCCATGTGTGGCTGAACGCGTTGAGTGCGCTGGATGTGCGTTTTGATGCGGCGCAACGCTTGCTGCTTCTGCGCTTTGGCGAGGTATTGATCGACACGGCCAAGGACGCCCGGCGGCCGTTTCTGGTCGATACCGAACACGGGCGCATGCAGGCGCTGGGCACCCGTTTCAGTGTGCTGCAAGGCGACGATCACACCCAGCTCAATGTCTTCGAAGGCCGCGTGCAGATCACCACCCAAGACCGGCATGTGCGCATCATCGAAGCGGGCCAGCAAGCCTCCTTTACCCGCGATGGCTTCAAGCCCACCGCGACTGCCTCGCAAGCGCGGGAGGCCTGGAGCCGTGGCGTGCTGCTGGCGGACAACTTGCCGCTTGGGCAGTTGATCACCGAGCTTAACCGTTATCGCCCCGGCCATCTGGGATGTGATCCGGCGGTGGCGCAGTTGCCGGTGATGGGCTCGTTCCCGCTCAAGGACAGCGATCATGCCCTGCACCTGTTGCAGGCGGCGCTGCCGATTCGGGTCGACCGGCCGTTGCCGTGGTGGGTATCGGTCGGGCCGCTGTAAAAAATCTTCAACCGCCAGTTCCCTTTTTCAACACTCGTTCGGTTAACCCTGCAGACGCTTTCAATTCGCCGATCGATTTGATCCAAAGGGAAACATCCATGTCGCAACCTGCTCGCTTCGCGCTGTGCCCATTGGCGCTGGCCACTTCGTTGTTCTGCCTTGGCGCGCCGATGGTGCACGCCGCCGACTCGCCTTCGAGCCAGGAGGCCGCGCGTCCCTACCGCATCGCCGCCGGCTCCCTGGTCAGTGTGTTGAACAACTTCGCCGAGCAGTCGGGCATTTTCATCGCCGGCCACAACAGCCTCGCCGCCGGCAAGACCAGCCCCGGCCTGAACGGCAACTACACCCCGGCGGCCGGCTTGCAGCGCCTGTTGCAGGGCAGCGGTCTGCAGGCCCTGCCCCAAGGCAACAACGGTTACGTGCTGGACCCGATTCCCGCCAACACCGGCGCGCTGGAGCTGGGTGCCACCACGGTTTCCGGCCAGGACCTGGGCGCCACCACCGAAGACACCCGTTCCTACACCACCGGCTCCATGGCTTCGGCCACCGGCCTGCCGCTGTCGATGCGTGAAACCCCGCAATCGGTGACGGTGATCACCCGCCAGCAGATGGACGACCAGGGCACCAACAGCATCGCCGACACCCTGCGCCGCGCCCCCGGCGTGAGCGTGCAGAACTACGACAGCGAGCGCTGGGAGTTCTCCAGCCGTGGCCTGCCGATCACCAACTTCCAGTACGACGGTGTCAACTCCACCTATGACGGCGTATATGACTACGGCACCACCAGCACCGACATGGCGGTGTACGACCACCTGGAAATCATCAAGGGGTCGGCCGGCCTGCTGAGCGGCGCCGGCGACCCTTCGGCCACGGTCAACTTGATCCGCAAAAAGCCCACGGCTGCCTTCCAGGCCTCGGTAACCCAGACCTTCGGTTCCTGGGACAACTACCGCACCGAAGGCGACATCTCCGGCCCACTGACCGAGTCCGGCAACGTGCGCGGGCGTTTTGTCGGCGTGTACCAGGATCGCCAGTCGTACCTGGACCACTACCAGAACACCAAGGACATCGCCTACGGCATCCTTGAAGCCGACCTCACGCCCGACACCCTGTTGACCTTCGGCATCGATCAACAAGACACCCGCTCCCGCGGTGCCAGTTGGACCGGTTTCCCGATGTACTTCAGCGACGGCTCGCGCACGAACTTCTCGCGCTCGTTCAACCCGGCCGCCGACTGGAGCCGTCGCGACTTCAACAACCAGACACTCTTCGCCTCGGTGCAGCAGAAGCTGGCGAATGACTGGTCGCTCAAAGTCAGCCTCGACCGCAAGCGCAGCCAGCACGACACCCTGCTCGCCTCCGCTAGCGGCGGCAACCCGGACCCGGTCAGCGGCGAGAACATGTACATGTTCATGGGCAAGTACAAGGGCGACCAGGTGCAAAGCACCCTGGACGTGAACCTCAGCGGGCCGTTCAGCCTGCTCGGTCGTGAACACGAGTTGATCATGGGCTTCATGACCACCCGCTCGAAACAAGATGTGCCGGTGTACGGTTCGGTCTACCCGCCCGTGGGCGGCAGCATCTTCGATTGGCACGGCGAATACGCTAAACCGGACATCCCGCGCAGCGGCCAGAACGATATCGTGCAACGCCAGACCGGTGCCTACCTGGCCACACGCCTGAAACCCACTGATGACCTCTCGGTAATCCTTGGCACCCGCGTGAGCAATTTCAGCGGCACCGACAACACGGACTTTTACGACCCGACCAAAGCCGACAACCGCACCCGCTACCACCAGAGCGGCGTGGTCACGCCGTATGCCGGGATCGTCTACGACCTCAACGACACCTGGTCGGTGTACACCAGCTACACCCAGATCTATCGCCCGCAGAACAGCAAGGACGCCGACCGCAAGCTGCTTGACCCCATCGAAGGCGATACCTATGAGGCCGGGATCAAGGCCGCGTTTTACGAGGGCCGCCTGAACGCCAGCTTTGCGGCGTTCCGCATCGAGCAGGACAATGTCGCCGAGTACGTCTCGGGCTTCGAGACCGACTCGGTGTATCGCCCGATTGCCGGTGCGACCACCAAAGGCTTCGAGGCGGAACTGTCGGGCGAGGTGCTGGACGGTTGGAACGTCTCCGCGGGCTACACCTACCAGCACACCCGCGATGCCAACAACGGCTACGTGTACAGCTCGGTGCTGCAAACCACCACGCCACAGCAGGTGGTGCGTCTGTTCAGCACCTACCGCCTGCCCGGCGCGCTGGAGAATGTCACCGTGGGCGGCGGCGTGAATTGGCAGAGCGAGTTCTTCGGCAACGTGTTCCAGCCTAACCCGAATGACACGGTCAATTTCGGCCAGTACGCGCGCATCACCCAGGACAGCTACTACCTGGTAGACCTGATGGCGCGCTACCGCTTCAACGAGCACCTGAGCACCACGCTGAACGTGAAGAACCTGTTCGATAAAAAGTACTACACCGGCCTGGGCAACTTCGGCACCGGTTTCTACGGCGAACCGCGCAGCCTGCAACTGGCGACCAAATGGGACTTCTGAGCTGACGACGGTGGCGGTCTGTGCAATGATCCCTTCACTCGCTCAAGGGAGGGACCCGCCGCCATGTCGCCGAACAGCCTCGCTCACCTTTCACGCTCGCCGCGCTTCTGGCGCGACGAGCGCCTGCCCTTCGTCGAAGCACGCACCATTGCCGATGGGCGCAAGGTCACCTATAGCCGTCACGCGCACGAGCATTTCTCCATCGGCGTGGTCACCACGGGGCGCAGCTATTACCACTACGGCGCCGAGACCTTTGAGATCAGCGCCGGCACGGTGGTGTTGATGAACCCCGGCGACGTACACGCCTGCAACCCCATCGCCAATGAGCCGTGGTCCTACCAGATGGTGTACATCGACACGCCCTGGCTGACGGACTTGCAGCACCAACTGGGCTTCAGCACGGAGCAGGGTTATCGGCCCTTCAACACGCCCTACACCCGGGACACGGTGCTTTACGAAGGCCTGTTGGAGTTGTACGGGATACTGGTGGATGAACAGGCCGAACACCTGCAAAAACAGAGCGCGCTGGTGAGTTACTTCACTGAAGTGCAACAGCGCCTCAACCCCTCCGACACGCCGGTGCGCGAGGTCAACCACAAGCTGGAACGCGCCGCCGACTACATCCGCGAACACTGCACCGACGCACTCAGATTGGAAGATATCTGCGTGGCGGCCGAGCTGTCGCCGTCCTACCTGATCCGTGCATTCAAGCAGTATTACGGGCTGACGCCCCACGCATTCCTGGTCAACCAGCGTATCCAGTTTGCCCGCGCGCAATTGCGCCAGGGTGAGCTGATCGCCGATGTCGCGCTGGCCGCGGGGTTTGCCGACCAAGCGCATTTCCAGCGCACGTTCAAACAGCATTTCGCCGCCACGCCGGGGCAGTACCGCGACCGGCTCAAGCCATCAATAAATAACCCACACTGGCCACCAGCAACGCAGCCATTGAGCGGTTGAACACGCGAACACCCCGAGGGTTGCCGAGGTAGCGGCGCAGGAACGTCCCGGCGTAGGCCCAGCACGCCACGGACAGGTAGCAGATCACCAGGTAGAGCGCCGCAAACAGCCAGACCTGTGCGGCATCGCCATCCGCGACAAACAAGCCCATCCCCGCCACGCAGGCCAGCCAGGCCTTGGGGTTGAGCCATTGCATGATCGCCCCGTACAGCATCGATGGCGCGGTGGCGTTACCTTCGGCGTCGAGACGGCCATCGTCCGCCGCCAGTTTCCAGGCCATGTACAGCAGGAACGCCACCCCGCCCCACTGGATCAACTGGGTCAATATCGGCCAGCGTACCAGCACCTCATGCAAGCCCAGGCCAATCAACACCAACAGCAACGTGAAGCCCACAGCAGCACCAAACACATGCTTCTGGCTGGCGACAAAGCCGAAGCGCGCCCCCGAACTCAGCGCAACCACATTGACCGGGCCTGGCGTGATGGACGTGGCCAGGGCGAAGGCAGCCATGGAAATGATCAAGCTCATTGCAGTTCCTTTTTATTCGAACCCGTGATGGTGAGGCCACGGTAAACGGCGAGTCGGCCGGGGTATTGAACAAAATCACCCTCGCCGAATGATCGTGTATGCGTGTGCAGGCTTATTCCATCGTCGGCCCTAAAGGCGGCGTAACTTCTGCCTGCCTGATGCTGTCTTTTTCTGCGGTTCAAGCCGCTGAACGCTGAGAAACTTCGCCGCCTTTATCGAACGCGCTGGCAAGGAGTACGCCAAGAGCTCGCCGACGCCTAAAGAGTACGACGCGTGTGTCGAGCAGATCAGCCATATGTGGGCCAGCCAACCGAACTGGACCGACGCGCAATTGCAGAGCATCCTGTCGGCGCGCATCACCTGCGCACCCACCGATACCCGCCCTAACAGGACACCAATGCCCAACCCGATTCCACGACGGCGCGATGCCGCCGTCACCCGCGAAGCCATCCTGTTGTCCGCGCGCAAGGCCTTTGCCCAATCGGGCTATGACGGCGCCGGGGTGCGCGAGATCGCCGCTGGCGCGGGGCTCACCGAGATGCTGGTCAACCGCTACTTCGGGTCCAAGGAAGAGCTGTTTGCCGAAGTGATCGCCGAGACCCTGGCCAGCCGGATCATCCTGACGCCAGGCAACCTCAGCTCGGAAAACCTCGGCCGTACCATCGCCACCGCACTGGTCAGCCTCACCGAAGCCGGCAATAAGCCCTTGGAAGGTTTCCTGATCATGTTGCATGCGGCGTCCAGCAAACGCGCAGCCATCATCGGTCGCGAGCAAGTGGAAAAAGGTCATCAGGCAACCATGGCCGCTGCACTCAAGGGCGCCCACCACGAAGAGCGTGCCGCGTTGGTGATAGCCCTGGTGTCGGGTTTCCAGGTCATGCGCCAGATGCTGGAGTTGTCGGCGCTGGCCAAGGCCGATCCACAGGTGCTGATCGACCTGCTGACGCCGCTGTTCCAGCAGTTGGTGGATGGCTGAAGCGCTTCAAGCCCTGAGCGAAGGCCGCGAAGAAGTGCTGATCACCGATCATGCCCTGGCGGTAAAGGCCTCGCTGTCCACCGACAGCCCGGTGCACCTCAACCGTTGATCAAGGAAAAATGCGCGCCCACGCCGGCGCGCACGCCCTCCGCCACGGCCAGCGCGACCGAACCGGCGGCGAGGGACGCATCGCCGCAGGCGAACACGCCAGGCTGGGACGTCTGGCGCATGTCATTGGTGTGCAGGTAGGGACCGGTTGGGCCGTCCGCCAGCTCACAGCCCAGTTGCGCGGCCAAAGGGCTGATTCGGGTGCGGGACATCGTGAAGATCCCATCGAGGCTGAACAGCCGCCCATCGTCCAGCTCCAGGTCGGCGCGCTCGCCACAGATGCGCCGTACCGCGCCGCATTCCACGCTGACCCCGCGTCGATCCAAGTGTGCCTGTTGCTCGGCATCCGGGATGAATACGCCGTTGGTGAATAAGGTGGTGGTGCCCCAATCCGGCAGCATCAGTGCGTGGTGCATGGCCAAGGCTGAGGTGGCCAAGACGCCTATGTGGCCTTCGTCCAGCTCGTAGCCGTGGCAGTAAGGGCAATGGAACACGTGCTTGCCCCACCGTGATTCGAGGCCTTCGATGGCGGGCAACTCGTCCACTACCCCGGTGGCGAGGATCAGGCGCTTGGCGTGAAACGTGCCGTTGCATTCAGTGCCAATGGCGAAGCCTTGCGACTCTCCACTCGCCTGAATCACGCGGTCCTGGACCCAAGTGACCGTCGGATATGCCATCAATTGGCCGCGCCCCTGCGAAGCGATGGCTTCCGGGGCCTGACCGTCCTGGCCGAGAAAACCGTGGGAAGTCGCCGCAAAGCGGTTGCGCCGTTGCCCCGCATCGATCACCAACACTTGGCGCCGTGCCCTTGCCAATTGCAGGCCCGCTGACAGGCCGGCATAACTGCCGCCCACGATAATGACGTCGTACAGCATGAAGGTGACCCCCGGTCATGTGCATCCGGTTATCCGAACGCTTTCACGACACACCATAAGTTACATAAAAATACCGCGTCAATAGTCTCGCAACTTTTTAGGTTACGAACGATACTTTCGTCCGAATCAACCTGAGGCCTATCGATGAGAAACGACACCCGACTTTCGCGCATGCTCCACGTGCTGATCCATATGGGCCGACATGAGGAGCGCGCCACCTCGGAGACCATCGCGCAGATGCTGGGCACCAACCCGGTGGTGGTGCGGCGCACCCTCGGGCTGCTGAAGGAAAAGGGCTATGTACGCTCGGAAAAAGGTCACCAGGGTGGCTGGTGCCTGGGTAAACCCTTGAATGAAATCACCTTGCTGGACATTCATAGCGCCCTGGGCACGCCGTCGATATTCGCCATCGGCCTGTCCACCGACCACCCGGAGTGCCTGGTCGAACAAGCGGTGAACGCAGCGCTGACGGATGCCTTCGATCAGGCCCAGGCGCTGTTGCTGGCACGGCTGGGCGACGTGACGCTGGCGCAGTTGGCCGAGGATTTTGACCAGCGTTACCGCATTGCCATGGCGCCTTGATCAACTACAATCCGCGATTGCGCAACCATTGCAGGAACCCCTTCTTGACCGGCACCACCGGCGCTTCCTGGGTCAAGGCCTGCGCGGCGTGCAGGCGGAAATCCAGCAGGGTCTTCATGGCCTCGCTGATGTCATGACGCGCATCCAGGCAGGGTTTCAGGTATTCCTTCTCAATGCGATACAAGGTGCAGAACGTCTTGGCCGAGAAGTCCGCCAGCGCCGCCTGGTCCGACAGGATCCCTGCCTCGCCAATCACCTCGCCCGGCCCCATTCGTCCTGCTTCGACCTTGTGCCCACCCTTGGTCAGCATCACCGAGACCACGCCGGACTCGACAATAAACAAATGGTCACTGACCTCCCCCGCCGGCAGGATCATCTCGCCGGCGCGGTAGGCGTTCAGGGTCATGTTCTGGCTGAAGGTGTCTTTCTCTTCCTGGCGCAGGGTGGAGAAAATCGACGAGCGTTCGAGCAATGCGCGCGCCGCGGACATGGCCGGCGGTGTGCTGCTTTCGGTGGCCGACAGCAATCCCACCCCGGCCGCTTGCAGGTGCCTGAAGGCCAGGTCGTAAAGCTGGTTGCGCACCTCACGCTTGAGGCTCATGGCGGGTACAAACCCGCTGATTTCATACTCGACGCCGCCACTGGCCGAGGCCTTGAACGCCACGCTCGGCGCCGGATTGCCCAGCAGCGGCCGACACCCTTGCATCGCCCGCTCCAGCGCCTCGATCACGGTTTGCGGGCGCGCATGGGGGCTGACCTGCAGGCTGACCGACAGGCCGAACATGTCCGCCGGGCGCGAGAAGTTGATGATCTTGGCCTTGGCCGCCAGGGAATTGGGGATTACCGCCAGACTGCCCTGAGAGGTTTGCAGGCGCGTGGCGCGCCAGTCGATGTCAGTCACTCGGCCTTCGGTGCCATCGATGGAGATCCAGTCATCGATCTGATACGGCTTGGTGGTATTGAGGACAATCCCGGAAAACACGTCGCTCAACGTGCTCTGCAATGCCAGACCGACAATGATCGCCACCGCACCGGAAGTGGCGAGCACACCTTTGACCGGCAAATCGAGCACGTACGCCATGGCGGCGATGATCGCGATCAGGAAGATCACAGCCCCCACCAGGTCTTGCAACAGGCGCCCGGTGTGGCCGACCCGCTGCATCATCACCGCACCCAGCAACACCGTCAGCGTGCGCGCCGCAAACAGCCACCAACCGATCTGCAAGGCAGTGGCCGAGAGGTGCAAGGCGGTGTTGTCCGCATAAGGCGCCACTTGCATGGGGTTCATGCCGTCATTGAACAACACGGCGCTGTACACGGCAAAAATCGCCAACCGCGCCGCCAGCTTCCAGTTGGCGAGGTTGACGGAAATAAGACGCCACACGGCGATGTCGATAAAGATCAGCGCCAGGGCGCACAGCATCGGGTGATCAGCGATAAATGAGGGCATCCAGGCGACTCCAGGGCGAATGCGCAGAAGATCGCATGAAATGGAGTTATCGGGTATAGCACAAACGAAATGTGGGAGCGGGCTTGCTCGCGAATACGGTCGGCCAGTCAATGTTTCTGTGACTGATGCACCGCATTCGCGAGCAAGCCCGCTCCCACACTGGATTACACGGGGCCGTTATATTTGCATTTGCCCAAACTTGCCCGATTGAAAATCAGCAAACGCTTGATGAATCTCCTGCTCGGTATTCATCACAAACGGTCCATGCCCGACGATGGGTTCGTCGATGGGCTCCCCGCTGAGCAGCAACACCTTGGCGTCGTCATTGGACTCCAGTGTGAGTTGACTGCCATCGCGCTCGAACAACGCCAATTGCCCTTGGCGCGCGACTTCCTCGCCATTGACCAGCACTGTTCCGCGCAGGATGACCAACGCGGTGTTGCGCCCTGCGTGCAGTTCCAGAGTGACTGGCTTGCCGGCGTTGAGGCGCAGGTCCCACACGTCGATAGGCGTAAACGTACGGGCGGGGCCCTGGGTGCCAGCAAACTCTCCGGCAATCAGGCGCAGTTGCCCGGCGTCGTTGGCCAACGGCAGTACCGGAATATCGCCGTCGACAAGGGTCTGGTAACCGGCGTCGGCCATTTTGTCCTTGGCCGGCAGGTTGACCCACAGTTGCACCATCTCCAGCTTCCCGCCGCTGCGGGCGAAGGCGGCGGAGTGGAATTCCTCGTGGAGGATACCTTTGGCGGCGGTCATCCATTGCACGTCGCCAGGGCCGATCTTGCCGCCAGCACCGGTGGAATCGCGGTGTTCGACTTCGCCGTCGTAGACGATGGTCACGGTTTCAAAGCCGCGATGAGGATGCTGGCCGACGCCGCGTCGTTGCTCGGTCGGAGTAAAGTCGGCCGGGCCGGCGTGGTCCAGCAGCAGGAATGGGCTGATGTGCTTGCCCATGGTGTCGTAGGAAAATAGTGTGCGCACCGGGAAGCCGTCGCCCACCCAGTGGGCGCGGGGACTGGTGTAGATGCCGATGAGTTTTTTCATGGTGATCCTCCAAAGTGAGTCCACCATAAGACGTCGGGCCGTTGAGCACTAGCTGGCAGATACGGCCGTAACTGTCCTATGTATAGGACAATCCGTTGGCCTGACGCTGACGCAACAGGTGAAACGCCACAAAGGCCGTCGCCGCAAAGCACGCCTGGATGACGATCATCGGCGTGGCGCTGCCATCGCGTAGCAGGCTCAACAGCACGCCGCTGCAGGTGGCGCCGAACATTTGCGCAAACCCCATCAGCCCGGCTGCCAGGCCCGCGCGGTGGGCGTTGGGCATTACCCCGCCCGTCACCGAACCTGGCAAGACCAGGCCGCCGCCGAGGGTCACCAGCGCAATCGGAATATCCAGACCCAGCACCGACAGGCCGAACAGCGCATAAATGACCACGGCCGAGACCCCGCCAGCGGCCACCATCGCCACGCCCATTGTCACAATCCGCTGGGGGCCCAGGCGCATGATGTTGCGCCGGGTGTAGGTGGAACCAACGATCAGCATCGACACAATCAGGCCGAAATTGATGCCGTACTCAAGGCTGCTGAAGCCCAGCAAGTTGATAAACACCGCCGACGAGCCCGCGATCACCGCAAACATGGCGCCATAGGTGCACGCCAGCGCCACGGCGAACGCACGGTACTGGCGCCCCCTGAGCAGATCCAGGTATTGCCCGCCCAGGGAGCGCCAGTGGCCGGCCTTGGGGTCCAGGTAGTGATTGCTCTCGCGAAAGAACAGCAGGACCAGTAACAGCACCACGCTACCAATCGCCAGTGCCAGCATGATCGGCGCACGCCAGCCGAGCCATTTGATCAGCAGGCCACCGACCATCGGCGCCACCACGATGGCGTAGAGCATGCCGATCATGGTCAATGCCAGGGCCGGCCCTGCTTCTGCCTTCCATACATCGCGCACCACCGTGCGCGCCAGTACCAACGCGGCGCACGCGCCCAGGCCTTGCAGCACGCGGGCGGCGATGAAGTGCTCGATGTCATCGACCAACAGCATCGATAAGGTCGCCAGCCCATACAGCACCAGACCGCCGATCAGTACCGGCCGACGGCCGATGCGGTCCGACAGCGGGCCAAACAGCAATTGCCCGAGGCCGAATGCGGCGACAAACGCCGACAGCGCCATCAATGACGAGCCCGCTGGAGCGGCCAGTGCCTGCTCGATGGCGCCAAGGCCGGGAATGATCAATTGGGTCGACACCTCACCCAGCGCCGTCAGGGCCACCAATAAAAACAACAAGCTTCGCGATGGCGCCGGGGCGTTTGTCATGAGGAGCATCCGGGGGCTGGATTAATTTATATTTCGACCATAATATGCGTAAAAAATTATGTCCATAATTTTTTGCCCAACGGTTACCCCGGAGCCCGCCATGCACCCTCTTCCCTTGCGTCTTCTCACGCCCCTGGCCCTGTTGATCATCCTTAATGGCTGCAACAGCAAGGCCGACACCGCCGCTGAAACCCCACTGCCGCGCCCGGTCCTCGCGGCCAAAGTCGAAGCCGCCGGCACCCAGCAAAGCGCCTATACCGGCGTGGTTGCGGCACGCACCGAAAGCGACCTGGGCTTCCGGGTCAGCGGCAAGGTCATCGAGCGTAAGGTCGACCCCGGCCAGCACGTGTCCCGTGGCGACACGCTGCTGGTACTGGACATCGGCGACTTCGAACTGGCCCTGCGCTCGGCCAAGAACCGCGTGCATGCCGCCCAGGCACAACTGCGCCAGCGCCGTGACGACGAAAACCGCTACCAGCGCCTGGCCAGCACCGGCGCCGTGTCGCGGCAGATCTTCGACCAGTCGGCGACCCTCCTGCGCGTGGCCGAAGCCGAGCTGGCTTCGGCACAATCCGACGCCAGCCAGATTGAAAACCGCCGTACCTACTCCGTGCTCAAGGCTGATGGCGACGGCATCATTACCGACGTGCGAGTGGACCGTGGCCAGGTGGTCGCCGAGGGGCAGATCGTCGCACGCCTGGCCCATGACGGCGCGCGCGAAGCCATCGTCAACCTGCCGGAAAACCAGCGCGACCAGGCCGCGCAGAAAGCCTTGGCCTTCCCCTTTGGGGCCCCGGACCAGGCGGTGACTGCCACCCTGCGCGAACTGTCCGCCAGCGCCGACCCGACCACCCGCACCTACCGCGCCCGCTACGTCCTGCACGGCGCAGTCGACCGCTTTGCCCTCGGATCCACCATCACCGTACGCCTGCAAGGCAATGGCCAGGTGCAGCAAACCCGGGTGCCCATCGGCGCCCTGCTGGATGCAGGCCAAGGCACTGGCGTCTGGCTGATCGGCGCAGATGACAAGGTCAGTTTCGCGCCAGTGAAAGTCGCCAGTCTTGGCCAGGAAGACGCCCTGCTCGACAGCGGCGTAAGCCCCGGCCAAGTCATCGTTGCCCTCGGCGCACACCTGCTGCACAGCGGTGATCCCGTGCGCCTGCTGCCCGCCCAGGTGCTGGCCCTCAACCGCAAACAGGACAACTGAGCATGCGCGGTATCAACCTTTCCGAACTGGCGGTCAAGCATCGTGCGGTCACGTTGTTCCTGATCATTGCGATCCTCGCCGCCGGGATCTTTTCGTTTGGCAAACTGGGGCGCGCCGAAGACCCGTCCTTCACCGTCAAGGTAATGACCATCACCGCTGCCTGGCCTGGCGCCACCGCCCAGGAAATGCAGGAACAGGTGGCCGATCGCCTGGAAAAGCGCCTGCAAGAGCTAGACTACTACGACCGCGTCGAGACCATCGCCCAACCGGGTTTCGTATCGATGCGCATGACCTACAAGGAGTCCACACGCCCCAGCGAAATCCAGGACCTGTTCTACCAGACCCGCAAAAAGCTCAGCGACGAAGCCGCGAAGCTGCCCCAGGGCGTGATCGGGCCCTTCTTCAACGATGAATATTCCGATGTGTACTTCGCGCTGTACGCTTTGGAGGCCGAACATCTGCCCCATCGGCAACAGGTGCAGATGGCCGAAGAACTGCGCCAGGGTCTCCTCAACCTGCCGGGCGTGAAGAAGGTCAACATCCTCGGCGAACAGGCACAGCGCGTGTTTGTCGAGTTCTCCTATGAACGCCTGGCGACCCTGGGCATCAAGCCGGACCAGATCTTTGCCGCCCTCGCCGCACAGAATGCCGTGGCGCCATCGGGCTTCGTCGAGACCGCCGGGGCTCGCGCCTATATCCGCATCGACGGCGCGTTCGACAGCCTGTCACTGATTGAAAACGTACCGCTGGAAGTCAACGGCCGCGTGCTGCGCATCGCCGATGTGGCAACCGTCAGCCGTGGCTATGAAGACCCGCCCAGTTACCGCATCCGCCACCAGGGCGACCCGGCGTTGATGCTGGGTGTGATCATGGAGAAACACTGGAACGGCCTGGAACTGGACAAGAGCCTCAAGGCCCAGGAAGCGAAGATTCAGGCCGACCTGCCCCTGGGCGTGAACTTCGCCAAGGTCTCCGACCAGGCAAAAAATATCCGCCTGGCGGTGAACGAATTCATGCTGAAATTCTTCGTCGCCCTGGCCGTGGTCATGGTGATCAGCCTGTTGGCCCTGGGCTTCCGCGTCGGGTTGGTGGTGGCGGCGGCTGTGCCGCTGACCTTGTCAGTGGTGTTTGTGATCATGCTGCTGACCGGGCGCGAATTCGACCGCATTACCCTCGGCGCGCTGATCATCTCCCTAGGCTTGCTGGTGGATGACGCCATCATCGCCATCGAGATGATGGTGGTGAAGCTTGAGGAAGGCTTCGACCGGATCCATGCCGCCACCTTTGCCTGGAGCTCCACAGCGGCGCCGATGCTGACCGGTACGCTGGTGACCATCATTGGTTTCCTGCCGGTGGGGTTTGCGCGTTCCGGGGCCGGGGAATATGCCGGCAATATTTTCTGGATCGTCGGCTTTGCACTGATTTCGTCGTGGTTGGTGGCCGTGGTCTTCACGCCGTACCTGGGCGTAAAGCTGTTGCCGCAGATCAAACCGGTGCCCGGCGGCCATGATGCGATTTACGCCGGGCGTTACTACCAGAAACTGCGCAGCCTGGTGCAAGCCTGCGTGCGGCGCCGCTGGCTGGTGACGGGGCTGGTCGTCGGCGCGTTTGTGCTGTGCGTGGCGGGCATGGGCGTGGTGAAGAAGCAGTTCTTCCCCAACTCCGACCGTTCCGAGCTGATTCTGGAGGTGTACATGCCGCCCGGCAGCGCCTTCAAAAGCACCGAAGCGGTGGCCGCGCGGCTGGAAAAAGCCCTGCTGCAAGAGCCGCAAACCACTCTGGTCGACACCTATGTGGGGGGCGGCGCACCACGCTTTTTCCTGTCGTTGAACCCGGAACTGCCGGACCCGGCGTTTGCCAAGCTGATCGTGCAAACCCCCGACTCTCATGCTCGCGACGCGTTGAAACTGCGCATGCGGGAACGGATTGCCGCGGGTGAGTTTGCCTCGGCGCGGGTGCGCGTAACCCAATTGCTGTTTGGCCCGCCCGTGCCGTTCCCGGTGGTGTTCCGGGTCTCTGGACCCAATCTGGATGTGCTGCGTGGCGTGTCCGAAGACGTGCGCAAAGTCGTCGCCGCCAACACACTGACCAAGGATGCCTTCCTCGATTGGGGCGAGCGCACCAGCGGTTATCGGCTGGTGCTGGACCAAGACCGTCTGCGCCTGCTGGGCTTTACCCCCAACGAGGTGAAATCCCAGCTCAATGCCCTGCTCAGCGGCAACCCGATCACTGAAGTGCGCGAAGGCAACCGCACCGTCTCCGTGGTCGCCCGCGCCCAGGGCGGCCAGCGCGAGGACCTCGGCAACCTCAACAACATGACCCTCACCAACAGCGCCGGCACCTCTGTGCCGCTGGCCCAGGTCGGACATTTCCAGGCGGTGATGGAAGAACCGATCCTCAAGCGCCGCAATCGCGCGACCACCGTGGAAGTGCGCGCCGATATCATCGACGGCGTGCAACCGCCCGACGTGGAAATGGCCGTGTACAAAGACCTGCAGCCGCTGATCGCCAAACTGCCCGCCGGCTACCAGATCGATATTGGCGGCCCGGTTGAGGAAAGCGCCAAGGCTAACGTTGCCCTGGCCGCGCTGTTCCCGATCATGATCCTGCTGACCCTCACGGTGATCATGTTCCAGGTGCGTTCGTTCGGGGTGATGTTCATGGTCTTCGCCACTGCGCCGCTGGGCTTGATCGGTGCAGTGCCTACGTTGCTGCTGTTCAACCAGCCATTCGGCTTCAACGCGATCCTGGGCCTGATCGGGATTGGTGGGATCCTGATGCGCAACACACTGATCTTTACCGACCAGATCCGCCAGAACCAGGACCACGGCATGCCGATTCACGCGGCAATCATCGAGGCCACCGTACGGCGTGCGCGGCCGGTGATCCTGACCGCGTTGGCGGCGGCGCTGGCGTTTATTCCGCTGACGTTGTCGGTGTTCTGGTCGTCCCTGGCCTACGTACTGATCGGCGGCGTGCTGGTGGGCACGGTGTTGACGCTGTTGTTCCTGCCGGCGTTGTGCAGCCTGGTGCTGGGGCGTGAGAAGACGAGAGTTGTCGAAACTTCCCACATAACTGCCGGATAAGCTCTACTCCCCTCCTCCGGGAACCTCTGCAAAGTCCCTCGCCTGACTACACAGTGCGAGGGATTGCAGATGGATTTTCTTGTTGTTGGAGCGGTTTCTTGAACCCGGCCATTGGCAGGCTGGCCCTGACCCCAATGGATGTGAAGACGGTCGATATCGAGGGCGTCTTTCGCGACTTCCGGGATTGCCTGAACACCTTTGATGACTGGGCGGAAAGCTTCTGGAGCTTTTCCGCGCTGGATATTGAACAGGTCTTCAAGGTCGGGGATGAGGTGGCGCTGGTCGCGCCGATCAACCGCTCCCTTTTTCCGAGCAGCACCGTCGCTACTTGCCAGGCCAACGGCACGTTGACCTTGGTGCACATGTTTCAAAGCACGCGAGCTGTACCCATCGGCAACACGCCAGTGGTGCTTCAGCGCGTCGACCCCAGCGGCGGCCCACTGGGCGAGCCGATCCACAAGACCATCGGCCCGAGCGGCATTCTCGAAGTCGACGAATGTGAGCGCGACCAGCAGTACCGCGTCAGCTTCTATCCCAATGTCTCAAGAGACCACGTCAAGGCGCTGTATGCGTCTTATCAAACGGTGATTGACGCGCTGGAAGTTCGCCTGCGCGAAGCGTGGGAAAGTACCTACGAAGCGCAGTGGAAGGATTACACAGACGCTCACCCTCTTGATCAACGCAGGATGCTGGAGAAGGCGTTTCTTCAGGGAATGGGTAAGGCGCTTTACAGCCTTTGGGACAACTTCACGCAACTGTATGGCCTGCTGGCGGATATCCAGACCCACAGTGAGAAGTGGCTGCAATACGTTACCCAGACCGAACTTGATGAACTGCTGAAACTGGGCAAGGAGGCCATTGGCCGCGGACTGTTGGTGCTCAGCGATGAACCGCTGGTGTTTATCTATGTGTCGGCGATATCCAGTTGGATACGGATGTTGCCGCCGCAAGAAATGAACGAGGTGATGGGGGAAATCACCGGCGATGTATTGATCGGGCTGCTGCTCGTGAGGGTTGCAGGCGCCATGGGTGTGACCCTGCGCCTGGGCCCCCAGGTGGTGGGGCATATCAAATCCGGCCGCACGCGTAGATGGCTGGAGAGGCTGGCCGATCAGCTCGTCGGGCCTCGGTTGGACGCGCATGTCGAAGCGGCCAAGCCGTTGTTGCTGGGCAGCGCGGCGACGCCGATCAGGGTAATTCCGGATGTGCCATTGAAGGTTGGGGATCAGGTGGTTGCCAACCCGGTACCGCTGGTTCGGGACAAGGCCACGCAACGGACGGTGTTGGTGCGGCAGGAGCCTGTCGACGATGTGCCTGCTTCCGCTCGAAACCCGGCTGGGAATGCCGCTGCGTCTTCGGACAAGACCGCTACCAACGGTTGCCCGGTGTCCATGGTCACGGGCGAGGAACTGCTGACCCTCACCGATGGAACGCTGGACGGGCTCT
>NZ_JBZXDZ010000013.1:0-79212 GCF_058725305.1 Pseudomonas sp. DW-iso3 | reverse complement strand
GTTTACCAAGGAGTTTTCCGTTTCGACTGCGCCGGAAGTGGGGCGAATTATAGACTTCTGAAATCTGCCGTCAACTCCTAATTTGGTTTTTCTATCAAAGGCGCTGGAAACTTCAAAATCCGCCCTTTATAAAAACGTCAGAAGGATAGTTGAGCAATATATTGCCCATTCTCAAACAGTTAAGCATCATAGCGCCCATGCTTCTTTTACTATGACTTTGGACAAACACTCCCAAATGACCACCTCCCCCCGCAGCCTGGGCGCGACATTGTTCCCCATTGGCCTGCTGCTGATCGCCATGGCCTCCATCCAGTCCGGCGCCTCGCTGGCCAAGACCATGTTCCCTATCGTCGGGGCACAGGGCACCACGGCACTGCGCCTGATTTTTGCCAGCGTGATCATGCTGTTTCTATTACGCCCATGGCGCGCCACGTTGACGGCAAAGTCCCTGCGAACGGTGATCATCTATGGAATGGCATTGGGCGGCATGAACTTCCTCTTCTATATGTCCCTGCGCAGCGTACCTTTGGGAATTGCGGTCGCCCTGGAATTCACCGGCCCGTTGGCTGTCGCTATCTATGCCTCTCGACGCGCAGTCGACTTCCTGTGGATTGCCCTGGCGATCATCGGCTTGCTCTTGCTTATCCCACTGGGCGAAGCGAGCAGCGGGATCGATCTAGTGGGAGCGAGCTACGCTCTGGGTGCCGGGGTCTGCTGGGCGCTCTACATTCTGTATGGTCAGAAAGCCGGTAATGACAACGGCGTGCAGACCGCCGCCCTTGGCGTAATGATCGCAGCCTTGTTTGTTGCCCCTATCGGCATCGTCCATGCAGGCAGCGCATTGCTGACCCCCGCGTTGATCCCTATCGCCATCGGTGTGGCCATTCTGTCCACCGCTCTGCCCTATACCCTGGAAATGGTCGCACTGACCCGCCTTCCCGCCCGCACCTTCGGCACGCTCATGAGCATCGAACCAGCGTTTGGCGCCTTCTCCGGCCTGTTGTTCCTGCACGAACACCTGTCATTCGCGCAGTGGCTGGCGATCATTTGCATCATCTTGGCCTCCGTAGGCGCAACGGTGACGATGCGCAACGACTCAAAACCGCTGGTTCCAGCCGATTGAAGCCTGTTTGAATGTAGCTCTGGCATTTGGCGCTCATTTAGGCCATGTTTAAGCGGTCAACAAATGTCATTCATGGAGAACTCCGACAAGGACAGCGCTAACGCGACACCCGAGAGCGAGTAGAGCCGCCTGTAGCACTGCAGGGTGGCTATTAAGGATAGGAATGAAGCGAATTTTTATACTGTTAATGGTCATGGCGATTGCCGGTTGTGCCGCGACCACCAAGACAGAAGTGAAACGTGGCAAAAAAGGGCTGCATATCAACTGTTCCGGCCTGTCTTCTTCCTGGGACCAGTGCTACACCAGCGCAACCAACTCTTGCGGCGCCAAGGGCTATCGGGTTATCGCAAAGTCCGGTGACAACTCCGAGGAACCAGGGGACTACCCCTTCGGCCTCAATCCTGCCGGCTATACCAGCCGAAGCATGATCGTCATCTGTAAATAGTTGCTCGAGCAGTCATCCCCTGACTGCTCCTATTAAATTCCAGATACAAATCCAGCCCTTCGCGGCGCTGCGTCTAAACTCCTGCTCGACTATCGAGCCAACGGAGTTCCCATGACGCACAACAAGAAAATCGTATTGGTAGTGGGCGCCGGTGACGCAACCGGCGGCGCCATTGCCAAACGCTTTGCCCGCGAAGGCTATGTGGCCTGCGTGACACGCCGCAGTGCCGACAAACTGCAGCCACTGGTAGACAGTATTCAAGCTGCAGGCGGCGAGGCCCATGGGTTTGCCTGCGATGCACGTAAGGAAGACGACGTCATCGCACTGATCGAAAACATCGAAACCAACCTGGGCCCCATCGAAGCCTTCGTGTTCAACATCGGCGCCAACGTCCCGTGCAGCATCCTCGAAGAAACCGCGCGCAAGTATTTCAAGATCTGGGAGATGGCCTGTTTTTCGGGCTTCCTGAATGCACGCGAGGTGGCCAAGCGCATGGTCACGCGCAATCGAGGCACCATTCTGTTCACAGGGGCCACCGCAGGGTTGCGCGGTGCGGCAGGTTTTGCTGCATTCGCCGGGGCCAAGCACGGAATTCGGGCGCTTGCGCAGAGCATGGCGCGGGAATTGGGCCCCAGGAACATCCACGTCGCCCATATCGTGGTCGACGGCGCCATCGACACCGACTTCATTCGCGACAATTTCCCGCAAAAATACGCGCTCAAGGACCAGGACGGCATCCTCAACCCCGAGCACATCGCCGATAACTATTGGTACCTGCATAGCCAGCCACGCGATGCCTGGACCTTCGAACTGGACCTGCGCCCCTGGAATGAACCCTGGTGAGCACGCCCCATAACAATAAGCAGCGAGCATCGACCATGAGTAAAACCTTGGAATTCTTCTTTGACCTCGGCAGCCCTGCCACCTACCTGGCCTACACTCAACTGCCGGCGTTGTGCGCGGCAACCGGTACGCAGTTGGTGTACAAGCCCATGCTGTTGGGCGGCGTGTTCAAGGCCACCGGCAACGCCTCTCCAATCACCGTTCCCGCAAAAGGTCGCTACATGTTTGATGACCTTGCACGTTATGCCCGTCGCTACAACGTGCCGCTCCAGTTCAACCCGCATTTTCCCATCAACACCCTGGTATTGATGCGCGTGATCACCGGCGTCCAATTGCACCACCCTGAACGTTTCCAGGACGTTGTCGATTGCCTGTTCCGCGCGCTCTGGGTCGATGGCCGCCACTTGGGAGACCCCACTGTGGTGGCTGCCGTGCTCACCGAACACGGATTTGACCCGGATGAGCTGCTGGCACTGGCTAATGAAGAACGTGTAAAGGCTGCCCTCAAAGACAACACCGAACAGGCCGTTCAACGCGGCGTGTTCGGTGCACCCAGCATGTTTGTAGGCAAACAGTTGTTCTTCGGTCAGGACCGTCTGGATTTCGTGCGTGAAGCCTTGAGTTAGATCTCGATCGCCAAGCGCCCTTGCGCGCCGCCTGCGAGCAGATCGTAAGCGGCGTTTGCACTGTGCAAATCGAATTGATGCCCGTCCATGATCGGCTTGAGCTTGCCGGCATCGATCAACCGCGCGGCCTCGGAAAGGATCTGCCCGTGATGTTCACACCCTTTTGCAGTCAACAACGGTAACAAGGTAAACACGCCAGAGTAGCTCGCCCCACGAAAGGACAACGGCGCCAGGCTGTGTTGCCCCCATCCCAGGCAACTCACTACGTGACCGTGATAGGTCTTGGCCGCTCGGAAGGATGCATCCAGCGTCTCCCCGCCGACGGTGTCATACACAATGTCGAAACCTTCGCCCGCGGTGTACTGCGCGACATAGGCTTCAACCGTCTGCTGCTGATAATCGATGAACGTCGCGCCAAGCCCCTCGATGACCGAGCGATGCCTGGCAGAGCCTGTGGCATACACCTGCGCGCCGTAAGCAAGCGCCAATTGCACCGCGACATGCCCTACCCCGCCAGCACCACCCTGGATCAACACTTTGTGTGCAGAACCTACCTGAGCCCGGTCCACCAAACCCTCCCAAGCCGTAATCAACACCAGCGGCAACACCGCCGCTTCACGCATGCTCAAGGTCGCGGGTTTCTTCGCCAGCAAGCGCGCATCAACTACCGCATATTCCGCCAGCGAGCCCTGTGCGCCGCCAATCCCGGTTGCCAACGCATACACATCATCGCCAACCTGCCACCCACCCGCGCCAGGGCCGACGGCTTCAACGGTGCCCGCCAAGTCCATCCCGAGTACCGCCGGCAGAGGTTGGCGCGCATGAGCAGCCTGGCCTGCGCGAATTTTGCCGTCCAATGGGTTAAGGCCACTGGCGCGAATCCGAACCAGCACTTGGCCAGCGCCGGCCACTGGCTTGGGCATTGTCGTCAGCCGAAACGGCGCATCCACGGCGTCCACAATCAAAGCGTGCATATCAGTCATGTTGGCGATCTCGTGTCATAGGAGGATGAAGCCCATGATCCGTCTGCCGACTCATGCTGATAAGACGCTAAAAAGCTATAGTGCTCATGCCCATTTGGCATGGTTCGGACAGCTCATGGACAAACTCAACGCAATGGCGATTTTCGTTCGGGTAATTGAACGCGGCAGTTTTTCCGCCGTCGCCCGGGAAATGCAGACCACCCAGCCCACCATCAGCAAAATACTGCGCGCCCTGGAAACCGAACTGGGCGGCAAGTTGATTGCCCGCAGTACGCGCCAACTGTCTCTGACCGACGAAGGTCAACGGTACTACAGCCATTGCCGTGAAATCCTCGCCGCCGTGGACGCTGCCGAACACAGTTTCCAGACCGGCAAAGAGGCGATCGCCGGTCCCTTGCGCATCGGTTCGTCGGTCAGTTTCGGGCGCCTGCATATTGCTGCACGCCTCAGCGATTTCCTGCAGCAATACCCGGACGTGCAGGTGGACCTGCAACTCAACGATCACCTGCAGGACATGGTCAGCGAAGGCCTGGACGTGACTCTGCGAATTGGCGAATTGCGCGACAGTGGCTTGATTGCACGACAGATCGGTACCACCCACCGCGTCACCCTGGCCAGCCCGGACTACCTGGCCCGCCATCCCGCGCCGCAAACCCCGCATGAGCTCAGCCAGCACAACTGCCTGCTCTTCAATCTGCTCAGCAGCCAGAACCAGTGGGTGTACGAAAAGGAGGGCACGCGACACAGCGTGCGCATCACCGGCAACGCCCAGAGCAACAACTCCGAAGCGGTGCGGGAAATGGTGTTGACGGGGCTCGGCATTGCGCTGTCGCCCCTATGGTTGTTCTACGACGATTTGAAGGCCGGCCGCGTGGTCGCACTGTTGCAGGACTACACCGCGCAGTCGCTGCCGATCCATGCGGTGTCGGCGCCCAACCGTCGCCAGTCAGCCCGGGTCAAGGCATTCGTCGACTATATGGCCGACGCCCTGGCCCAGGCCCCTGAACTGCAGGCGATCAAATAGCCGCAGTGCGTACCTGCAACCACTCAAGCGCAGCACCACTGAGTAACGGGCTTAACCGCGCACGCACCTCAGCGTGGTAAGCGTTGAACCACTCGCGCTCGTCCGCCGTCAGCAGCGCGGGCTCCAGGCAGCGCGTATCGATCGGGCACAAGGTCAGGGTTTCGAACTTCAGGAACTCGCCGAACTCAGTCTTGCCGGCTTCGCGGTTGAGCACCAGGTTCTCGATGCGCACACCCCAACGTCCCGGACGGTAGGTGCCCGGCTCAATGGAAGTGATCATCCCCGGCTGCATCGCCGTTTGCGGCGCCGTGGCGGCCTGATAGGCAATCACTTGCGGGCCTTCATGCACATTGAGGAAATAGCCTACACCGTGCCCGGTGCCGTGGCCGTAGTCCACGCCTTCCGCCCAGATCGGCGCGCGGGCAATGGCGTCCAGCAGTGGTGACAGGATCCCTTTCGGGAAGTGTGCACGGGACAAGGCGATCACGCCCTTGAGTACGCGGGTGCAGTCACGCTTCTGCTCGTCACTCGGCGTGCCGATAGGCACCATCCGCGTGATATCCGTGGTGCCGCCCAGGTACTGGCCACCCGAGTCAATCAGCAACAAGCCATCACCTTCGATCAGCGCATGCTCTTCTTCAGTGGCATGGTAATGCGGCATTGCGCCATTGGCGTTGTAGGCTGCGATGGTGTTGAAACTCAGCGATACATAACCGGGCCGACGGGTGCGCGCAGCAGTCAGGTGTTCGTCAATGGTCAGTTCGGTGATACGTTCACGACCCAACGCACTGTCCAGCCAGGCGAAAAATTCGCACAGCGCCGCGCCATCCTGCTCCATGGCTTGGCGGATATGTTCCGCGTCGGCAAGACTCTTGCGGGACTTGGCCAATGTGGTCGGGTTAAGCCCTTCGACCAGCTTGACGCCAGCATCCAGGTTTTCCAGCAGGCCAGCGGTGACGCGCGCCGGGTCCACCTGCAAGCTGGCGCCCGTAGGCACCGCGCGCAACGCGTCAGCCACTTCGCTGTAGTCGCGCAGCGTCACGCCATCCTGCTCCAGCACCGACCGCAGCTCACCATCGACTTTGCTCAGCGCCACGAACAACGTGGCTTGCTGCTGATTGATCAATGCAAAGGACACAAACACCGGGTTAAAGGAAACATCACCACCGCGCAAGTTGAACAGCCAGGCGATGTCATCCAGGGTTGCAATGAAATGCCAATCGGCGCCCTTCTCTTTCAAGGCGGCGCGCAGTGAGGCGAGTTTTTCACCACGGCTGACAGTGGCCTGCGGTGGCAAATGTTGATAGATCGGCTGGTTCGGCAATGCCGGGCGGTCTTTCCAGACTTCATCCAACAGGTCGACATCCGTACGCAGTCGGGCGCCACGCTCTGCCAACTTGCCACCCAGGGTTCGCGCCGACGCCACAGCCATGACTGCACCGTCCACCGCGACGACACCCCCTTCCGGTGTTTGCTCGGCCAGCCACTCCAGTGGCCCGGGTTGGCCCGGCTGCAGCTTGACCAGTTCGATGCCGCTGCCCTTGAGTTCCTTGGTCGCCTGTTCCCAGTAACGGCTGTCGGCCCACACACCGGCGAAATCCGCAGTGACAATCAGCGTCCCCACCGAACCATGAAACCCCGACAACCATTGCCGCCCCTGCCAGTAACCCGGCAGGTATTCGGACAGGTGCGGGTCGGCCGACGGCACCAGCAGGGCGTGGATGCCCTCGCGGCTCATCAGTTCACGGGTATGCGCCAGGCGCTGGGGAACCGTTCCATGGGTCAAAGGCTGCGTACTCATTGTGTCTCCTGCTAACCACGAATAATTATTATGTGTTGCGATAAATGAATCAGACCGCCCAGAAGGCCGGTGCACTGGCCAGGGCTGACTTGATCAACTGCACCGCCTGGTCAATATCCTGTTCGGTGGTAAACCGGCCCAGGCTCAAGCGAATGGTACGGCCGGCGCTGCGTGCATCATGGCCCAGGGCGAGCAGCACATGGGACGGCGCGTTACTCGCCGAATTGCAGGCGGACGTCGCAGAGAACGCGATCCCCGCGCTCAACGCAGCGGCATTGAATTCGCCTTCACTGAACGTGAGGCTCAGGGTGTGTGGAATACGTTGCGTGGCGCTGCCATTGAGGCGCACGCCGGCCACCGACGCCAACTGGTCCAGCAGGCGCTGGCGCAGAGCCACGATCACCGCCTTTTCTTCGGCAAAAGACGCCGCCGCCAACGCAAACGCGGTGCCCATGCCGGCAATCTGATGCGTTGCCAAGGTGCCGGAGCGCAGGCCGCCTTCGTGACCGCCGCCGTGAATCTGCGCCAACACCTTCTGCTGCGCCCGCGGGCCGACATACAAAGCGCCGACACCTTTGGGGCCATACAATTTGTGGGCCGAAAACGACATCAAGTCCACCGGCCACTGCGCCAGGTCGATCGCCACCTTGCCCGCCCCCTGCGCCGCATCCACATGCAACAACGCACCGTGCTCACGCACGCGAGCGCCGATGGCCGGGATGTCGTTGAGGGTGCCCAATTCGTTATTCACCAGCATCAGCGACACCAGGAAGGTGTCCTCGCGCAAGGCTTCACTGACAGCATCGGCGCTGATCAGGCCTTCGGCATCCGGCACCAGGTAGGTCACGGCCACGCCCGCTTCCTGCAGTTGTCGCGCGGTATCCAGGGTGGCCTTGTGTTCGATCTGGCTGGTGATGATATGCCCACCCGCCACACCTCGCGCCTGGGCCACGCCCTTGATCGCAAGGTTGTTGGATTCGGTGGCGCCGGAAGTCCAGACGATTTGTTCCGGGTTGGCACCGACCAACTCGGCCACCTGACGACGCGCCTGTTCGACCGTGTGCCGCGCCGCCTGGCCGAACGCGTGGGAACTGGACGCAGGGTTACCGAAGTTGGCATTGAAGCCCAGACACTCGACCATCACCTGGATGACCCGCTCATCCACCGGGGTGGTGGCGGCGTAGTCGAAATACAGCGGACGTTTATTCATGACATTGAAAACTCGCAGAGCAGGTTCCCGAGAGCAGCGTCTCAGGGGCACGGACCGGGACAGAGGTCGTCAGGTTTAACCGATCGAATGCCATTAAAGAAGGACCACTTTATGTAAATGTGCGTAGGAACGCTCCTGAAATTCAGCTTAACAGGCTGAAGTCGCCCCATGGAAAACAAAAAGCCCGAGGTTCCTTAAGGGAAACCTCGGGCTTTTTGCCGTCGGACGCAGGCTCAACTGGGACGACCATGCAGGGTCACACTGCGTTCGGCGTTCATTTCGCCTTGACGATCAAAGCCGAAGGGTCTCTGTGGCTGGCCGGTGAGTGCAGCGCGCTGCTGTTGATATTCATCAAATGACAAACCACGACGACTCAACGCTTCCAGGGCCAACTGTTTGGTTTCTTCGGCGGTGTAAGGGCGCATCTCTGGCGATGGATGGGTCGCACATCCAGCAAGGACAGCACTGACAATCAATAAGGAAACAGCGAGGAATCGGTTCATGGCGGTGGCCCTGCAAAGGAGGTTTCGAGTCAATGAACACAGGCTACTCCCGCCCTCGCGCAGGGAAAAATCACCTGCCGTGATAGTTGCTATCAACCGCTGAAGCACCTTCGATAGCGGCGCTTTCATATTCCTTTAAGATCTATAAATATGGAAATACGTTCATTTACGGAATAAAAGTAACCCTCTATAAATGATGCTGAACGGCGACAGCACTGTTGCCCACGCAACTGTTTCGCTAGCAACAGTCATTCAACAAATCACCAGGCAGCCAACACCCGCACTTTTCAGCAGTGAGCCTGCAACCCACGCCGTTCAAGGCCTGCACCCGTTGGTACAGCTCTTGCTCAACCGGTTGTACCCCTTTGCTATGAACCACTGTTGAAAAAGGAACTGTTCATGACCCGTCCCCTGAATGTCGTCGCCCTCTCCGGCGGAACCTGGCGTCCGTCCCGCACCCTCGTACTGACCCAGGCTGTACTGGCTGAAATCGCTACGTTGCTGCCGATCGAGACCACCCTGATCGAACTGGGCGACATCGCTCGGCCTCTCGGCGGCGCGTTGTCGCGCGATGAGTTGCCCGCCGATGTCGAGGCGCAACTGTTGGCCATCGAACAGGCCGACCTGCTGATCGTCGCGGCGCCGATCTATCGCGGTTCCTACCCAGGTTTGCTCAAGCATTTGTTCGACCTGATCGGCCTCAATGCGTTGGTCAACACACCCGTGCTCCTGGCTGCAACCGGCGGCAGTGAACGTCACGCGCTGGTCCTCGATCATCAGTTGCGTCCGCTGTTCAGCTTCTTCCAGGCGCTGACCCTGCCCGTCGGCGTGTACGCCACCGAGGCGGACTTCACCGACTACCAAATAACCAGCGACCTATTAAAAGCCCGTATTCAACTGGCGGCAGAACGTGCAGCACCGTTGTTCACTGCGCACGCCCCCTCTCTGCTGAAAATCGCTTAAGGATTTGTCATGGATGTTTTCTGGTTCCTGCCCACTCACGGCGACGGTCATTACCTGGGCACCACACAAGGTGCAAGGCCGGTCACTCTCAATTACCTGAAGCAAGTCGCACAGGCGGCTGACAGCCTGGGTTACCACGGCGTGCTGATTCCTACCGGGCGCTCGTGCGAAGACTCCTGGGTCATCGCCTCGGCGCTGGTGCCGTTGACCGAACGCCTGCGTTACTTGGTGGCCATTCGTCCGGGCATCATCTCGCCCACCGTGTCGGCACGCATGGCGGCGACCCTGGACCGCCTGTCCAACGGCCGCCTGCTGATCAACGTGGTGACCGGCGGCGACCCCGACGAAAACCGCGGCGACGGCAGCTTCCTTGACCACAGCGAACGCTACGAAGTCTCCGACGAATTCCTACAGATCTGGCGCCGCGTATTGCAGGGCGAATCGGTAGATTTCGAAGGCAAACACTTGCGCGTACAGAACGCCAAAGCGCTTTATCCGCCGGTGCAGAAGCCTTATCCGCCGCTGTATTTCGGCGGTTCTTCCGATGCCGCCCACGACCTCGCCGCCGAGCAGGTCGATGTGTACCTGACCTGGGGCGAACCGCCGGCCGCCGTCGCGGAAAAACTTGCGGATGTGCGTGAGCGCGCCGCACGCCACGGGCGCACCGTGAAATTCGGCATCCGCCTGCATGTGATCGTGCGCGAGACCGAAGAGGACGCCTGGAAAGCCGCCGACAAACTGATCGAGCACATCAGCGACGAAACCATCGCCGCCGCGCAAAAATCCTTCTCGCGCTTCGATTCCGAAGGCCAGCGCCGCATGGCCGCCCTGCATGACGGGCGCCGCGACAACTTGGAAATCGCCCCCAACCTGTGGGCCGGCGTCGGCCTGGTGCGCGGTGGTGCCGGCACCGCGTTGGTCGGCAACCCGCAGCAAGTGGCCGAGCGCATCAAGGAATACGCAGACCTGGGGATCGAGAGCTTCATCTTCTCCGGCTACCCGCACCTGGAAGAAGCCTATCGCTTCGCCGAGCTGGTGTTCCCGTTGCTGCCGGAACCCTACGCCAGCCTTGCCGGGCGCGGCGTCACCAACCTCACTGGCCCGTTCGGCGAAATGATTGCCAACGATGTACTGCCGACGACAAAGGCCTGAACCGCTGCCCTTCTGTAGGCGCCGGCTTGCCAGCGCCTACAAGGCAAATAGAGGAATCCCCCGTGACAGCCAACCCCCACAGCGTCCTGCCCTCCCCTTTGCAGACCGCCAAACGGCTGGCCGCCGAATTCGCCCGCACCGCCGTCGAGCGTGACGAGCGCGGTGGCACGCCCAAAGCCGAACGCGACGCCCTGCGCCAGAGCGGCCTGCTGGCCCTGAGTATTCCCATCCAATACGGCGGCCTCGGCGCACGCTGGAGCGACACCCTCGGCATCGTGCGCGAATTCGCCAAGGTCGACAGTTCGATCGCCCATGTCTTCGGTTTTCACCACTTGATGCTCGCCACCGTGCGCCTGTTTTCACGCCCGGACCAATGGCAGCCCTGGTTCGAACAGACTGCACGAAAAAACTGGTTTTGGGGCAATGCCCTCAACCCGCTGGACACGCGCACGGTGGTTAAGGATTTCGGCGGCTGGCGCGAGTTTTCCGGCAAAAAGAGCTTCTGCTCCGGCGCCAGCGACTCGGAAATGCTGATCGCCTCGGCGGTGGATGAAACCGCCGGCGGCAAGCTGCTGATCGCCGCCATCCCCAGCGGCCGCAGCGGCATCACTTTGCACAACGATTGGAACAATATCGGCCAGCGCCAGACCGACAGCGGCAGCGCGAGCTTCGAACGGGTGCGCGTCGAAGAATCCGAACTGCTGCTCGATCCCGGCCCGCTGAGCACGCCCTTTGCCTGCCTGCGCCCGTTGATCGCGCAGTTGACCTTCACGCATATGTTCCTCGGTATAGCCGAAGGCGCTTTCGAAGAAGCGCGCAACTACACGCTCACCGAAACCCGTTCGTGGCATAAATCCAGTGCCGAAGACGTGCGCCAGGACCCTTACGTGCTGCATCACTACGGAGAATTCTGGGTCGCCCTTGAAGGTGTGCACCTGCTGGTGGAGCGCGCCGCCGAGTTGCTCGACCAAGCCTGGGCAAAGGGCCCGAACCTCAGCGAAAACGAGCGTGGCCAACTGGCTATCGCTATCGCCACCGCCAAGGTCGCCGCGACCCGCCAAGGTCTCGACTTGTGCAGCCGCCTGTTCGAAGTGACCGGCGCGCGCTCCACCCACGCATCGCTGCGCCTGGACCGCCACTGGCGCAACCTGCGCACGCAAACCCTGCACGACCCGGTGGACTACAAGCTCCACGAACTCGGGGATTGGGCATTGAACCAAGCCCTGCCGATTCCAACGTTCTATTCCTAAGAGAGGTGCCCATGCAGCTTTTGACCCTACCGCCCTCGCCCACCCTCGCGACGTCGATCCGCGCCACGGCCCAGGTCTTCGAAGACCCTAAATCCCAGGCGTTGCTCGACCACATCCAGCAAGTGGCGCCCAGCGAAGCCAGCGTGTTGATCATCGGCGAGACCGGGACCGGTAAAGAGCTGGTGGCACGGCATATCCACAACCTCAGCGCGCGGCGCAACCGGCCATTCGTGGCGGTGAACTGCGGTGCGTTCTCCGAATCCCTGGTGGAAGCCGAGCTGTTCGGCCACGAAAAAGGCGCCTTCACCGGCGCCCTCAGTGCCAAGGCCGGCTGGTTCGAAGAGGCCGACGGCGGCACGTTGTTTCTGGATGAGATCGGCGATTTGCCGATGGCGATCCAGGTCAAACTGTTGCGCGTCCTACAGGAACGCGAAGTGGTACGCCTGGGGTCGCGCAAGAGCATTCCGATTGATGTGCGGGTCCTAGCCGCCACCAACGTGCAACTGGAAAAAGCCATCAATGCCGGGCATTTTCGCGAGGACCTCTACTACCGTCTCGACGTGGTCAGCCTGGAGCTCAGCCCCTTGCGTGACCGGCCAGGCGATATCTTGCCGCTGACCCGGCATTTTATCGAAGCCTACAGCCAGCGCCTGGGTTACGGGCCGATCACCATCAGCCGCGAGGCCGAGCACAAACTCAAGAGCTACAGTTGGCCGGGCAACATCCGTGAGCTGGAAAACGTGATTCACCACACCCTGCTGATCTGCCGCGATGGCGTGATCGAACGCGACGATTTACGCCTGTCGAACATGCGCATCGAGCGTCAGGACGACAGCCAGCACGGCACTGACAACAGCGCCGAAGCGTTGCTGGCGCGGGCCTTCCAAAAGCTGTTTGAGGAACAGGCCGGGGCCCTGCATGAAAAGGTCGAGGACGCCCTGCTCCGCGCCGCCTACCGTTTCAGCCATTACAACCAGGTGCACACCGCCAACCTGCTGGGCTTGAGCCGCAACGTCACGCGCACACGCCTGATCAAGATCGGCGAGTTGGCGGTGAACAAACGCCGCCCAGGCGAAAACGTGCAGGGCGAGCGCATGCTGCACCTATCCATTTAGACGGCAGTGCAATGCGTTATCGTGGCTACGCTCGAAGCTGCGCAGCACTTGGAACGAACCGAAGGTCACGGCCGTGGCCTGGTGGGCGCGAATCAGCGTCCAGAAATCCTCCTCGCCGTGCTCGAAGCATTTGAACGCCGCCTCGCCATCCTCCCGCGAGCGCCATTGCAGGTAATTGAGCACCCGCCGGCCGTCATCGCTGACTTGCACACTTGCATTGATAAAGCCGCCATGGCCTTGGGCCAGGCGTTCGCTTTGAGTGGTCAACGCCGCCACCAGGGCCCGTTGCTGCCGGGGCTCGATCTGAAACTCGATCAATTGAGTGAAGCTGCGATTTTTCTCTAATACCTGCATGAACACTCCCCTTTCTCTGTAGGCAGAATCTTGCGATTCGATGCCACGCAGGGTAAAACCTCTAGTTAAGTCAAGGTCAAGCGCTGTTTGGGAGTTTTTTCATGCTCAACAAGGAACTCACCGTCGGCCAACTCGCCGCCCGCAGTGGCGTCGCGGTCACGGCCCTGCATTTCTATGAAGCCAAGGGGCTGATCAAGAGCAACCGCAATGCCGGTAACCAGCGCCGCTATCCACGGGATGTGCTGCGGCGTGTGGTGGTGATCAAGATCGCCCAGCGTTTGGGCATTCCGCTGGCGACGATCGGCGAGACGTTGCAGACGCTCCCGGACGGGCGCACGCCCAATGCCCAGGATTGGGAGCGTTTATCGGCGCTGTGGCGCGAAGACCTGGATGAACGCATCAACAAGCTGATGCTGCTGCGCGACAAGCTCAGTGGCTGTATTGGCTGCGGGTGTCTGTCGCTGGAGGCATGTCCGTTGCGTAATCAGGATGACAAACTCGGCGAGTGCGGGCCAGGGGCACAGCTGTTGGAGCCCACCTCCCAATCACTGAAGTGACACCCTCATAATCAGAAACCAGCGGCGATCTGGCCTTTGTAACGGGTCAGGATGAACTGGCGCACCTCATCGGCATTCGAAGCAGGCGGTTTGGCGGTAAGAACGCTGACCCGGCGCGCTTAGGGCGCAGCAATCTGCCCGCTCACTGTTGCCTGGCGGACACCTCGTCGGCTGTCCGCAGGCCACGCAATCCGTGGCCTATAGTTAAAAGGCCGTCCCTCCACCACCATCAAGGAGAACGATATGAGCGTTAAACCGATTCCCGAGGGTTATCACAGCGTCACGCCGTATATGGGCATCAACAATGCCGCTGAAGCCATCGCGTTCTACAAGAAAGCCTTCGGCGCCACCCAGGTCATGCGCCTGGACATGCCCGATGGCAAAGTCGGCCATGCCGAGCTGCGCATTGGTGACTCGGCAATCATGCTGGGCACGCCCTGCGATGAAATGGCGCTGCGCAATCCGGATGAACACACCAGTGTCGGTTTGCATCTGTATGTGAAGGATGTCGACGCGCAGTTCAAGCAAGCGGTGGCTGCGGGCGCTGTGGTCGTGTCCGAGCCGAAAGACCAGTTCTACGGCGACCGCTCCGCTAGCGTGAAGGATCCGTTCGGGCATCTGTGGTTCCTGGCCACGCATAAGGAAGATTTGACCGAAGCACAGATCCGCCAGCGTGCCATGGAGATGTTCAAGCAAGCCTGAAATAGCTGAGGCAACATCTATCAAATGTAGGTGCTGGCTTGCCGGCGATGCACACAACTCGTTCTACCAGCGCACCGAGTCGATTTCATCGCCGGCAAGCCAGCTCCTACACACTTCATGAACAACCCCTCCACGTTTTCGCCCTTGCCCCGAACGCTGCGTGATTCCAGGATGCAAGCAATTACAAAGAGGAGTCATTCCATGTTCGCCGGATTCCAAAAAGACCAGTGCCACGTCAACGGCGTGGACATCAGTTACCGCCAAGGCGGTACAGGTCCCGGTCTGCTCCTGTTGCACGGGCACCCGCAAACCCATGTCATCTGGCACAAAGTCGCCGAACAGCTGGCTGAACACTTCACCGTGGTGGCCGCCGACCTGCGTGGCTATGGCGACAGCAGCAAACCGCCAGCCAATGACGACCACTCCAACTATTCGAAACGCGAAATGGCCCGGGACAGCGCCGAGCTCATGAAGGCCTTGGGCTTCGCGCAGTTTTCGGTGCTGGCCCACGACCGTGGCGCCCGCGTTGCCCATCGCCTGGCCCTGGACCATCCCGCCGCCGTGCAGCGCATGGTGCTGCTGGACATCGCCCCTACCCTGTCGATGTATGCACAGACCGACGAAGCCTTCGCCCGCGCCTACTGGCACTGGTTCTTCCTGATCCGCCCGGCGCCGTTGCCGGAAGCCTTGATCGAAAGCAACCCGGAGCTTTACCTGCGCAGCGTAATGGGCAGTCGCAGCGCCGGGCTCAAGCCATTTACCGATGAAGCCTTCGCCGAGTACCTGCGCTGCCTGAAACTGCCGGGGGCCGCCACTGGCCTCTGTGAGGACTACCGTGCTGCCGCCGGTATCGACCTTGAGCACGACCAGGCGGACATCGACGCCGGTAACCACCTGAACCTGCCGTTGCTGGTGATGTGGGGTGCCGAAGGCACGGTCGGCCGCTGTTTCGAGCCGCTCAAGGAATGGCAGAAAGTCGCCACCGACGTGCGCGGCAAGGCCCTGCCGGCCGGCCATTACATCGCCGAAGAAGCCCCCGAGTTGCTGCTGGGCGAAGTCCTGACCTTCCTTCGCTGAACCACTCAGTAAACCCGTGACCTGACCCACCCGCCTCGCAGGCTGCCAATGGCCTGCGACGGTTTCGCTTTGCCCCAAGAAACGTACCGAGATAATAACAATGACAATCAGAAAACTGCTGGGAACCCTGTATATCCAGGTGCTCATCGCTATCGCGCTGGGCGTGTTGATCGGCCATCAATGGCCGCAGATCGGCATCGACCTCAAGCCCCTCGGCGATGGTTTTATCAAGCTGATCAAGATGATCATCGGCCCGATCATCTTCTGCACGGTGGTCTCCGGCATCACCAGCATGCACGACGTAAAACAGGTGGGCCGGGTCGGTGGCAAGGCGCTGCTGTACTTCGAGGTGGTCTCGACCATCGCCCTGTTGATCGGCATTCTCGCCGCACACCTGCTGCATCCGGGCGTGGGCTTCAATATCGATGTGAAGACCCTCGACAGTTCGGCCATCGCCGGTTTTGTCGGCCAGGCCGAACATGGCGAAGGCATCACCGGGTTCCTGCTGCATGTGATCCCCGCGACATTCTTCGATGCGTTTTCCAAGGGTGAAATCCTGCCGGTGCTGTTCGTCTCCGTGCTGTTTGGCGTGGGCCTGGTAATGGTCGGTGAAAAGGGCCGGCCGCTGGTGGGCGTGATCAATCAGGCCAGCGAAGTGTTCTTCCGCATCGTCGGCATCATCAGCCGGGTCGCGCCGATCGGTGCCTTTGGTGCGATCGCGTTCACCATCGGTAAGTACGGTGTCGGTTCGTTGCTGCCCCTGCTGAAACTGGTGGGCACCTTCTATGTCACGGCGTTTTTCTTTATTGCTGTGGTGCTGGGCAGCATCGCCCGCTACGCCGGGTTCAGCATTTTCAAATTGATGGGCTACATCAAGTCAGAGCTGTTGATCGTGCTCGGTACCAGCTCGTCGGAGTCGGCGTTGCCTCAACTGATCCAGAAACTTGAAAGCCTGGGCGCCTCCAAGGGCGTGGTGGGCATCGTGGTGCCGACCGGCTACACCTTCAACCTCGACGGCACCAACATCTATATGACCCTGGCGGTGCTGTTCCTGGCCCAGGCCACTAACATCCACTTGCCACTGGAGCAGCAGTTGACCCTGTTGGCGGTGGCCATGCTGACCTCCAAGGGCGCGGGTGCGGTGGTCGGTGCGGGCTTCGTGGCGCTGGCCGCCAGCCTGGCGGTGGTGCCGACGGTGCCGGTGGCGGCGATGGTGTTGATCCTCGGCGTCGATCGCTTCATGGCCGAATGCCGCTCGTTGACCAATATTATCGGCAATGCCGTGGCCGCCCTGGTAGTGGCCGCCTGGGAAGGTGAGCTGGACCGCGAAAAAATGGCCCCTATTGCGCTCAAGCGCGGCCGCCATGCTCGGGCTGCCGAGGCTGCGGCCCAGGCCAAGATGGCCGCCGAGTAAGCGACAACACCCGGGCGTGCCGGAAGGCGCGCCCAAGCGGTGCTATTCTGGCGGCTCATGCCGCCACGCCTGTTTCTGATGACTAACAAGAAAGATACCGTGCCCCTACCCGAAGACCTGCGGGTGTTCCTGACCGTGATCCGCAAGGCCGGCTTCGCAGCGGCAGCCGATGAACTCGGGCTGTCGCCCGCGTATGTCAGCAAGCGTATCCAGATCCTCGAAACCACCCTGGCCACCCGCCTGCTGCACCGCACCAGCCGGCGCATCGCCCTGACCGAAGACGGCGAGCGGGTGCAGCGCTGGGCCGTGCGCATCCTGGAGGACTTCCAGCAACTCTCCGATGAGCTCTCCGACGCCCACGACAGCCCCCGTGGGCGCCTGCATTTGTGCAGCAGCTTCGGCTTTGGCCGCAACCATGTGGCCCCGGCCCTGTCGCTGATGGCAGAACAATACCCGGACCTGGAAATCCGCCTGGACCTTTTCGACCGCGTGGTGGACATCGTCAGCGAAGGCTTCGACCTGGAGATCCGCGTGGGCGACGACATTCCCGGTCAACACATCGGCCGCCGGCTGGTGAGCAACCGCCGGGTACTGTGCGCCGCCCCGGCTTATCTGCAGCGCCACGGCACACCGCAACATTTGAGCGACCTGGAACAGCACGATTGCCTGGTGCTCAAAGAGCGCGATAACGCGTTTGGCATCTGGAACCTGGAACGCGACGGCGCCCAGGAAAGCGTGCGCGTGCGTGGGCCGCTGTCGTCGAACAATGGCGAGATTGTGTTGCAGTGGGCCTTGGATGGGCGCGGGGTGTTGCTGCGCTCGATGTGGGATGTGAAGCCGCTGCTGGAACAAGGCAAGCTGGTGCAGGTACTGCACGGGTATACCCAGAGCGCGAATGTGTGGGCGGTGTACCCGACACGGCTGGCGTATTCCGGGAAGCTGCGCGCCTGCGTAGAGTTCTTGCAGGAGCACTTCAAAGGGCTCTCGATCTAGCCCATAGCGTTGCAAACCCAATCAAGAAAGTGAAAGCGGGCTTGCTCGCGAAAGCGGTGGGTCAGTCAGACATGTATTGGCTGACACACTGCACTCGCGAGCAAGCCCGCTCCTGCTTTTAGAGCTGGGTGTGTCAGTTGAGCCAGGGGTTGGCTTGCAGGTGGCGGCGTTCAAAGGCCTTGATCTCGTCACTGCGCTGCAAGGTACTGCCGATGGCGTCCAGGCCAAGCAGCAGCGCAGACTTACGCAACGTATCAATCTGGAACGCAATCACCTCGCCGTCCGCCAGGCGAATCTGCTGGGCTTCAAGGTCGACACTGATCTGCGCCTGGTCCGCCTGGCTGACGGTCTTGCCCAACGTCTGCAGCACCGCCTCGTCCAGGGTAATCAACAACACCCCGTTACGCTGGCAGTTGTCATAGAAAATCCCGGCAAAGCTGCTGCCGATCAAAGCGCGGATGCCCATCTGCTTCAGCCCCCACACCGCGTGTTCACGGCTGGAGCCGCAGCCGAAGTTCGGCCCTACCACCATAAAACTCGCGCCCTGCCAGGCCGGTTGGTTCAGCACAAACTCAGGGTTGGGCTCGCCGGAGGACAAGAAGCGCAGGTCGAAGAACAGCCCACGGTCCAGGCCGCTGCGGTCGATGCCCTTGAGGAACTGCTTGGGCATGATTACGTCGGTGTCGATATTGGCCGCCAGCATCGGCGCGGCCTTGCCGGTGACCAGGGTGAACGGTTGAAGGCTCATGGGCGCGCTCCAACGTGGCGGATATCAGTGAGGCGGCCAGTAATGGCGGCGGCGGCGACCATCGCCGGGCTCATCAAGTGGGTACGTGCGCCCGCGCCCTGGCGACCTTCGAAGTTGCGGTTGGTGCTGGAGGCGCAGCGGTCGCCGGGAGCCAGCACGTCATCATTCATCGCCAGGCACATCGAGCAACCGGACTGACGCCATTCAAAGCCGGCGTCGATAAAAATCGCGGCCAGCCCTTCGGCTTCAGCCTGGTCCCGCACTTCGGTGGAGCCCGGCACGATCATCGCCCGTACGTGCTCGGCCACGTGCTTGCCGCGCACTACACTGGCGGCGTCGCGCAGGTCCTCGATGCGCGCATTGGTGCAGGAGCCGATGAATGCGTGGCTGATGACGATATCGCTCAGCCGCATGCCGGCTTCCAGGCCCATGTAATTGAGGGCGCGGCGCATGTCCTGACGCAGAATCAGGTCGCTGACGTCCTGCGGGTCGGGCACGCGGGCGCCGATGGGCGCGGCCTGGTCGGGGCTGGTGCCCCAGGTGACCATGGGCTCCAGGGTGGTGGCGTCGAGTTGCACCTCTTGGTCGAACACCGCGCCGACATCCGAGTGCAGCAAGCGCCAGCCCGCCAGCGCCTGGTCCCACAGCTCGCCTTGCGGCGCACGCGGCTTGCCCTTGAGGTAGGCGAAGACTTTTTCGTCCGGCGCCATGAACGCGCCCCGCGCACCGGCTTCCACTGCCATGTTGCAGATGGTCATGCGCGCCTCGACGCTCAACGCATCAAGGGTCGAGCCGCGAAATTCAATGGCATAGCCGGTGGCACCCGAGGCGCCGATCTTGCCGATCAGCGCCATGATCACGTCCTTGGACGTCAGGCCCGGCGCCAGGTCGCCGTCGACGCTCACGCACATCGTTTTCAGGCGCTTGTAGACCAGGGTCTGGGAAGCCAGCAGGTGTTCGATTTCCGAAGTACCGATGCCAAAACCGAAGGCACCCAGGGCCCCGTAGGTGGTGGTGTGGCTGTCACCGGCGGCAATCACCATGCCCGGCAGGATAAACCCCTGTTCCGGGGCGATCACGTGCTCAATGCCTTGACGCTTGTCGAGGATGTCCAGCAGTTCGATGCCGAAGTCCCGGCAGTTCTCGGCCAGGTAGGACACTTGCCGCGCCCCGCCGGCATCGGGCATCGCCGCGATGCGTTTGGGCGTGGTGGGGTTCACATGGTCGACCACGGCCAACGCCGTGCCGGGGCGCCATACGTTGCGCCCGGCTTCGCGCAGGCCGCTGAAGGCCTGGGGGCTGGTGTATTCGTTGATCACCTGGCGGTCTATATAAAGCAGGACATGGCCCTGGTCATCCAGGGGGCACACCGTGTGGGAATCGATGTGTTTGTCGTAAAGGGTTCTGGCAGTCATTTTTCTTAGGGCTCGCTTTGGATAGGGCTCACTCAACGGCATAAGCCCATCCTACGCAGCGGCCCCGCCCCATCAAGGGCGCCAGGGTGATGGCTTGGAACATGTTTCGTGTTCGATCGAGGCGTTAAAACGCCCTGAATGTGAACCTGAAACATTTTCTTTCATATCGGGGTTAGGGATTTCTCATTCTCATCCGTCTTAACTTAGATACAGCCTGTCGCGTCAGCAAAAGCTACGACTGGCCTTTTCCGGGCCTTCACTGCCCCTCTCCGATCAAGACCCTCATTCACATGTCGAAGAAGTCACGCTCCAAACTCTGGTTTCTCGTCCATAGCTGGCTGGCCTTGCCCATCTGGTTCTTCGTACTGATCGTCTGCGTCACCGGCACCCTGGCGGTGGTCAGCCAGGAGATCGTCTGGCTGGCCAACCCGGATATCCGCGCGAGCAAGCCGACGGATGATGCCGAACCGCTGAGCTATGACCAGGTGATCGTCGCGATCAAGCGCGATGAACCGCAGGTGTTCGTCCAGTCGATCAGTCGCCCCGACGAATCCCATTTCGCCCTCAGCGTCAATCTCAGCTACCCCGACGGGCGTTCGGTAGAGGTCTACGTCAACCCCTATACCGGTGCGATCCAGGGCATCAGCCCGTCCTTCAACTTCCAGCAGTTCACCCGCGCCCTGCACGGCTGGTGGCTGGTGCCATTCACCAAAGGCTACAGCTGGGGCTGGTACCTGGTGTCGGCACTCGGCATCCCGCTGCTGGCGTCGCTGGTCACCGGGCTGGTGGTGTACAAGCGTTTCTGGAAGGGTTTCCTGCGCCCGACCCTGCGTATCCGCCACGGCGCGCGGATTTTCTGGGGCGACTTCCACCGTCTGAGCGGGATCTGGTCGATCTGGTTTATTGCGGTGATTTCCGTCACCGGCATCTGGTTCCTGATCCGGGCGATCCTGGGAGACAACCAGATCTCGATTTCCACCGAACCGGTCATCCCGGTGATTGCCCGTGAGAAGGTGCCGATGTCGGCACCCGGCGTGCCGGCCCCCATGATTCCCGTGGACGAGGCGCTCAAGATCGCCACCCAGCGCATCCCTGGCCTGGAGGCCAGTTTCATCAGCCTGCCGCTCAACGCCTACAGCCACCTGCAGATCAGCGGGCGCGGCTGGTACCCATTGATGTTCCAGACCGCACAGATCAACCCCTATGACGGCGAAGTCGCGGCGGCGCACTTGCTGTCCGACCGCTCGAAGCTGGAGTTCGTCACCGAATCCATGCGCCCCCTGCACACCGGCGACTTTGGTGGGATCTGGATCAAGCTGATCTGGGCATTCTTTGGCCTGATCATGAGCATGATGGTGTTGAGCGGCCTGCTGATCTGGACCAAGCGCACCGCCCTGGCCACCCTCAATGCCCTCAAGCGCGAAGCCAAGACTCAAAAACAGCCAGCGTCCATCCCGGCCCTGCAGGCTGAAACTTCGGAGGCCAACTCATGAGCAAGGTCGCTGCTGTACCGCCTTCGCCACTGCGGGCCTTCTGGCTGAAATGGCGCTTCCACATCAATGTGCTGCTGTTGCTGATCCCTCTGGGCTTCATGCCCAAGTACTTCGCCGACGCCGCGCTGTTTCGCGGCGACACCGGCATCGGCGAGCGCGTGGCCGGTGAAGTGCAGGTAGGCCCCTGGAGCCTGACCCTCGCGGAGTTTCGCAATGAAGGCCCGCGCCCCGACCCGGCCGGCCCGATGAAGTTTTTCAACGCCGCCCTGTGTGACACCTGCGCCAACCAGGTCAAGGCCACCTACCTGCGCATCGGCAAGCCACGCAGCCTGCGCGCCGCCGGCGTGATCTTCTTCGGCACCCCCTACCGCATGGGCGCCGGCCTGCCGATCCCGGAACGCACGCCAGCCGATGCCGAACTGTGGGTCACCATGGAAGGCTGGGACGGCAGCATGCACCAGGGCTCCATCCCGCTGAGCCAGGCCTCGCCTGCCACTATTGCCTGGCTGAACAAGCAAGGAGTTAAACCATGACTTTGATGCGCCTGACCCGCGCCTGCGGCGTTCTGTTGCTGTGCGCCGGCTTCAGTACTGTTGCCCTGGCCCACAACCCGATGTGCGAGTGCAAGGAAATCCCCGGCGAGCAGATCCAGTGCAAAGGCGGTTTCTCCGACGGCAGCGGCGCGCCCGGCGTGACCCTGGACGTGATCGGTTACGACGAAACCATCCTGATGCCTGGCAAGCTGGGTGAGGACTCGACCCTGACCTTCAAGAAACCGTCGGCCGAGTTCTATGTGCTGTTTGATGCGGGCCCAGGCCACGTGGTGGAAATCGACCAAGCGGATATCCAGCCGCAATGAGTACCACACAGGTTGTACGACCCGCCGGTGCCGGCCACGAAACCCTCTATGTGCTGTTGTTGTGCCTGATCATCCTGGCGGTGGCGGGTTCGGTGATCGCGCTGCACGGTGAAACCCAGGAAGTGGCGGCAGTACCCAGCCACCAATTGGATGCCCGTCGCGACCTGAGCGCCGCCGAGCAAGGCATCTACGCCGACCTGCGGGTGACCCTGGATGAGATCCAGCTGTTGCAGCAGGAGCAAAGTGCACTGCCCAGCCCTGCGCAACTGGCCGAAGAAGGCTTCGCACCCTTTGCCCAGGACGCCAGTTCGGTCAGCCGGGGTGATCATCGTTGGCAATTGCTGGAACCTTCGGCCTACCTGGGCTTGAGCCAGGCGCCCGGCACCAGCGGCTCGCTGTTGATGCGCGTGCACGGGGCCGAGCCGGATATCTGGCTCAATCGCCAAGCCCACCTCGCCGCTCCCTCCGACCTCACTGACCAGGCGCTGATCGCAGCCGGCTGGCAGCAAGTGGTTGCGCAATTCGATGCCGGCGTCACCCGCCAGCACCGTCACTGAACGAGAAGACCGATTGCCCATGTCCATTTCATCTCCCCTGTTGCGCCTGTTGCTGGTTGGCCTGTTCAGCCTGATACTCGCCCCGCTCGCCAACGCCGAGGCGAACAAACGCCTGCGAATCGGCATCACCCTGCATCCTTATTACAGCTATGTGGCCAATATCGTCGGCGACAAGGCCGAGGTGGTACCGCTGATTCCGGCCGGTTTCAACCCGCATGCCTACGAGCCGCGCGCCGAAGACATCAAACGTATCGGCACCCTGGACGTGATTGTGCTCAACGGCGTCGGCCACGATGATTTCGCCGACCGCATGATTGCCACCAGCGAACGTCCGGACATCCCGGTGATCGAGGCCAACGCCAACGTGCCGCTGCTGGCCGCCACCGGTAACGCCGCGCGCGGTGCCGGCAAGGTGGTCAACCCGCATACCTTCCTGTCGATCAGTGCGTCGATTGCCCAGGTCAATAACATCGCCCGCGAACTGGGCAAGCTCGACCCGGACAACGCCAAGACCTACACCCAGAATGCCCGTGCCTACGGCAAGCGTCTGCGCCAGATGCGCGCCGATGCCCTGGCCAAGCTGACCAGCGCCCCCAACCCGGACCTGCGCGTGGCGACTGTGCACGCAGCCTATGACTACCTGCTGCGCGAATTCGGCCTGGAAGTCACCGCCGTGGTCGAACCCGCCCACGGCATCGAACCCAGCCCGAGCCAGCTGAAAAAAACCATCGATGAACTGCGCGCCCTGGACGTAAAGGTGATCTTCTCGGAGATGGATTTCCCGTCCACCTACGTCGACACCATCCAGCGCGAGTCGGGCGTCAAGCTGTACCCGCTGTCACATATTTCCTACGGCGAATACAGCGCCGAGAAGTACGAAGTGGAGATGACCGGCAACCTCAATACCGTGGTGCGGGCGATTCAGGAGTCGGGGGCATGACGGCGGCGGAACAGTTGAGTGCGGTCAGCGTCGGTCCGACGCTTGAATTCGACAAGGTATCGCTGACCCTGGGTCGCACCGTGATCCTTGATGACGTGCGTTTCCAGGTACGGCCGGGCAGTATCCATGCACTGGTCGGCCCCAACGGTGGCGGCAAAAGTTCGCTGATCAAGACGCTGCTCGGGCAAACGCCTCACCAGGGCCGCTTGAGCCTGCACTGGCCGGCCGCGCCCGGCACCATCGGTTATGTGCCCCAGGCCCTGGAATTCGACCGTGGTTTGCCGATGACCGTGGATGATTTCATGGCGGCTATGTGCCAACGGCGCCCTGCATTTCTTGGTTTGTCCAAGCATTACGCCGGCGCGATTGGGGACGCGCTGGAGCGCGTTGGCATGCAGGACAAACGCAAGCGGCGCATGGGCGCGCTGTCCGGCGGTGAACGCCAGCGCGTGTTGCTGGCCCAGGGCCTGATCCCGGCGCCGCAATTGCTGGTACTGGATGAACCCATGTCGGCCCTCGACGAAGCCGGTATCCAGGTCTTCGAGCGCCTGCTCAATGACTGGCGCCTGGCCGGGATCACGGTGCTGTGGATCGAGCATGACCTGGAGGCCGTAGGCCGTCTGGCTGATCGCGTCACCGGCCTGAACCGCCGCGTGCTGTTCGACGCCACACCCAAGGAGGCCCTGACCCCGGATCGTCTGCTCACCCTGTTCTCCACCCACCCTCGGAGCCCGGCGCAATGAGTTATGAAGCCTTTCGCTTGATGGTCCAGGGCTGGGCCTCTTCCGGTTACCTGCCGGAGGCGCTGGCCTACGGTTTTGTGGTCAACGCCCTGCTCGCCGGTCTGCTGATCGGCCCGGTGCTGGGCGGCCTGGGCACGCTGGTGGTGGTCAAGCGCTTCGCGTTTTTCTCCGAAGCGGTCGGCCACGCCGCGCTGACGGGCGTGGCCGTAGGCATCCTGCTGGGTGAGCCCTATACCGGCCCGTATGGCGCGTTGTTCGGCTACTGCCTGCTGTTCGGCATCCTGCTCAACTACCTGCGCAATCGCACCGGCCTGGCGCCGGATACGTTGATCGGCGTGTTCCTGTCGGTGTCCCTGGCGCTGGGTGCGAGCCTGTTGCTGATCCTGGCGGGCAAGATCAACGTGCACATCCTCGAGAACGTGCTGTTTGGCTCGGTGTTGACGGTCAACGGCAACGACCTGCTGGTACTGGCGGTTGTCGGTTCGCTGGTGATGGCCCTGGCGCTGCCGCTGTACAACCGCATCATGTTGGCCAGCTTCAATCCGCAACTGGCGGCGGTGCGCGGCGTCGCCGTGAAAACCCTGGACTACCTGTTCGTGATCCTGGTGACGCTGATCACCGTCGCGGCGGTCAAGGTCATCGGCGCGATCCTGGTGGGTGCACTGCTGGTGATTCCGGCAGCCGCGGCGCGTTTGTTGAGCCAGTCGCTCAAGGGTTTCTTCTGGGTTTCGGTCGCCATTGCCACCGTCAGCACCCTGTGCGGGATCCTGCTGCCGATCATCTTCGACCTGCCCGTGCCGTCCGGCGCCGCCATCATCCTGGTCGCCGGTATCGCCTTCGCCTTGGCCGCCATCGCGCGCGGCACTGTGCCCAGCCTCAAAGGGAATCTTGGATAATGCGCTCCGTTCTTCATCCTCTGGCCCTGGCCATCGCTTGTTTGTTCACCACGCCACTGATGGCGGCTGAAACGGCCAAATCGGCCGCCCACGCGGCAAAGCCGGTCAAAGTGCTTGCTTCGCTTGCGATCACCTACGGCCTGGCTGAGGTGCTATTAAAAGGCACCGACGTACAGCTTGAGCGCGCCGCCCCGGCCAACCTGCCCGGTTCGCGGCAAGTGTCCTACTTCACCGGCCGTGGCGCCCCGGCCCTGAACACATTGGCACTGGACGCCGACGCCGCCATCGGCCTGCGCTCGTTGTGGGCTGATGACCCGCTCTACCCGGTGGCGCGGCGCAGCAACATCCGCATCGTCGAAGTCGACGCTGCACGCCCGGTGGACGGCGGTTTGCCGGGCATTGCGGTGCAGCCGGGTGTCACCGACGGCTTGAACAGCCAGCCCTGGCAGTCGAGCAACAACATGGGGCGCATGGCCGATGTGCTGGCCGCCGACCTGAGCCGCCTGGCCCCTACTGCCAAGCCGAAGATCGATGCCAACCTCGCCGCCCTCAAGCAGCGCCTGCTCAAGCTCACCGCCGACAGCGAAGCGCGACTGGCCAAGGCGGACAACCTGAGCGTGGTCAGCCTGAGTGACCACTTCGCGTACCTGGTCAGCAGTTTGAACCTGGAAGTGCTCAGTACCGATGCGCGGCCCGACGCTGACTGGACACCTGAGGCGTTGCAGAAGCTGAGTGCCGAGTTGAAGGACAACGAGGTGGCGGTGGTGCTGCATCATCGTCAGCCGAGTGAGGCGGTCAAGGCGGCGGTTAGCGCCGGGGGCTCGAAACTGCTGGTGTTGAATGTGGACGGTGCGGAGCCGGTGACAGAGTTGGAGACCAATGTGGGTCAGTTGATCGACGCGCTCACACCCTGACAACCCACCGATCGGTCATGCCTATGGCTCGATTCAACTGTGGGTTTGTGGTGTGTCATTCAGTCCGGTGGCTACACAACATCCACGCCAACGTGGATGGCATCATGCCGCCAGAACTCCAGGTCGCAGTCGATCAAACGCTGGTGCTGGTCATAATTGACCCGGGCGATACGCAAGCCCGGGCTGCCCACCGACACACGCAATGCAGCGGCGGCTTCCACCGGCAGTGATGTCGGCACGATTTCAAAGCGCACTCGACCGTAGTGCAGGTCGTACTTTCGCGCGTACAGCTCAGTCATCGACTGATTCAAATCACACGCCAGGATCCCCGGAAAATACTGCGGGTTCAGGTAGTGCTCTACATACAGCACCAAGCGCCCGTCAATCCGCCGGCCCCGGCAGATCTGGATCACGCTGGACAGCGCCGGTAACTGCAACCACGCACACACCGCCGCCGAGGCCGGTTGGAGCCGCGCGGAAATCACTTCCGTGGACGCCACCCGCCCCTGGTCGCTGACCATCGCGTGAAAGTGGCTACGTTGCATCAGGTTGTAGGCCAGCCGTGGCGGCGAGACAAACCAGCCGCGCCGCTCCTCGCGATAGATCTGGCCCTGGGCCTCCAGTTGTAACAAGGCTTCCCGCACCGTAATCCGGGTGGTACCAAACAACTCGCTGAGCTTGCGTTCGGCGGGCAATTTGCTGGCAGGTGGCAACAGGCCGTGGTCGATCTGCTCTTGCAGCGCCAGGCCGATGGATGTCACCGCTTTGATTGCCTCATCACGCATCAACGTTACCTATCTGGACTAGACCAGCACCGACAAGGTGCACAAACCGCTCCGTAAATGGGCTTGCACGGTTGCGTGCCAGCCTAGGCATTACAGATGACCGACAGATGACAGTCCGTGTGCATCCCTAGCAGCACACCCTGCAATACATCGGCCAAGTCCAGTCACTACGGGCACTTGAGCATGGTCTACGCTAAGTCTGCGCTGAGCGACATCGAGGCTTTAAAAACGACATCGACATGAAACTGTCATCCATCGCGTCTAGATTGGCTCAGGTATTGCTCTGACCTAGACCAACAACACCGCAGAAAAAACCGCCGCGTTGAAAACGCCCAAAGGAGCTTCGGATGAAACAGCTTTTCCTGGCATCACTGTTAGGCTCGACCATTGCCATGTGCACCGCCGCCATGGCCGCTGATACCGATCTAAAAACCCTGGAAGCTGCCGCTAAGGCAGAAGGCGCTGTAAACAGTGTCGGCATGCCCGATGACTGGGCCAACTGGAAGGGCACCTGGGAAGACCTGGCCAAGACCTACGGCCTCAAGCACATCGACACCGACATGAGCTCGGCCCAGGAGATTGCCAAGTTCAAGGCCGAGAAAGACAACGCCAGCGCCGATATCGGCGACGTGGGCGCGGCGTTCGGACCGATTGCGGTGAAGCAGGAAGTCACCCAGCCATACAAACCGTCCACCTGGGCCCAGGTGCCGGATTGGGCTAAGGACAAAGACGGTCACTGGGCCCTGGCCTATACCGGCACCATCGCGTTTATCGTCAACAAAAAGCTGCTGCACGGTTCCGAGGTTCCTACCAGTTGGGCTGACCTGCAGACCGGCAAATACAAGGTCTCCGTTGGTGACGTGAGCACCGCGGCCCAGGCCTCCAACGCCGTACTCGCTGCCGCCATCGCCAACAAGGGCGACGAGAAGAACATCGCCCCAGGCCTGCAATTCTTCACCAAGATTGCCCAGCAAGGTCGTCTCGGCCTGTCCAACCCGACCATTGCCACCATGGAAAAAGGCGAAGTCGAAGTGGGTATCGTCTGGGACTTCAACGGCCTGAGCTACAAGGCCAAGATGGCCAACCCGGATGACTACGTGGTGCTGATCCCATCGGATGGCTCGGTGAAATCCGGCTACACCACCATCATCAACAAATACGCCAAACACCCGAACGCCGCCAAGCTGACCCGCGAATACATCTTCAGCGACGCCGGCCAGCTCAACCTGGCGAAAGGCAATGCGCGTCCGATCCGCGCTGAAACCGACCTGAAACTGCCGGCCGACATCGCCAAGAACCTGATCCCGGGCGAGCAGTACACCAAGGCCAACCCGCAGCCGATCAAGGATGCCGAAGCCTGGGAAGCGACGTCCAAGAAGCTGCCGCAGTTGTGGAACGAGCAGGTCATCGTAGAGATGAAGTAATCAGGCTCCCAGCCTGAAATGCAGTTAGTGTGGGAGCTGGCTTGCCTGCGATAGCGGTCTGACATTCAACCTCTGTGTCGACTGATGCACCGCCATCGCAGGCAAGCCAGCTCCCACAATTTGACCCGTTTGTGTCAGAGAAATTGAGTCAAGTCTACTGTTGCGGAGCGCCTCCCCCCATGAAGCACAATGTCATCCTTGTCGTGCTCGACGGCCTGAACTTTGAGGTGGCCCGACACGCCATGGGGCACTTGCAGGCCTATGTCGGCGCAGGACGCGCAGCCCTCTACAAACTGGAATGTGAACTGCCCGCCCTGTCCCGACCGCTGTATGAATGCGTACTCACCGGCGTGCCTCCGATCCAGAGCGGCATCGTCCACAACAACGTCTCGCGCCTGTCCAACCAGCGCAGCATTTTCCATTACGCCACCGACGCCGGCCTGACCACGGCAGCGGCGGCTTACCACTGGGTCAGCGAGTTGTACAACCGCACGCCCTTCCTTGCCGCCCGCGACCGTCATACCGACGACAAGGCACTGGCGATCCAGCACGGGCATTTCTACTGGAATGACCACTACCCGGATTCCCACCTGTTTGCCGACGCCGAAAGCCTGCGCCTCAAGCACGCGCCGAACTTCCTGGTGGTGCACCCGATGAACATCGACGACGCCGGCCACAAGCACGGCCTCGATACGCCGCAATACCGCAACAGCGCACGGGCGGCCGACATCATCCTGGCTGACTACCTGCAAGCCTGGCTCGATGCGGGCTACCAGGTGCTGGTGACCGCCGACCATGGCATGAACAACGATCGTTCCCACAACGGCCTGCTGCCAGAAGAGCGTGAAGTGCCGCTGTTTGTCCTTGGCGATGCCTTCAGCCTGGACCCCAACGCGACGCCAAAACAGACCGAGCTGTGCGGCACCGTCTGCGAGTTGCTGGGCGTGCCCCACGACAAACCTGCATGCCGGGAGCTGCTGAAATGATCCGTGGTAAATGGCTGGCACTGCTGTGCCTGGTGCCCTTCGCGCTGTTCTTTATCGTGTTCGAAATCGCCCCGCTGGTGTGGGTGCTGATCAACAGCCTGCAAACCGAAGAGGCTGGCTGGGGCCTGGAAAACTTCACGCGGATCTTAAGCTCGAAGTTCTACCTGCAAGCCATCCAGTTCAGCCTGGAGATCAGCTTCTACTCCAGCATCTTCGGGATCATCATTGCCACGCTGGGCAGCTACTCGTTGCGCCGGGTGGATTCGCCGCTGCGCAATTTCGTCACCGCCTTCGCCAACATGACCAGCAACTTCGCCGGCGTGCCACTGGCGTTCGCATTCATCATCCTGCTGGGCTTCAACGGCAGCATCACCATCATGCTCAAGCAGGCGGGGATCATTCAGGACTTCAACCTGTATTCCAAAACCGGGTTGATCATCCTCTATACCTACTTCCAGATTCCGCTGGGCGTGCTGCTGCTGTACCCGGCTTTCGATGCGCTGCGCGAAGACTGGCGTGAGTCGGCGTCCCTGCTGGGCGCGAATGGCTGGCAGTTCTGGCGGCATATCGGCCTGCCGGTGCTCACCCCTGCCCTACTGGGCACTTTCGTGATTCTGCTGGCCAATGCCCTCGGCGCCTATGCCACGGTCTACGCCTTGACCACCGGCAACTTCAACGTGCTGCCGATCCGCATTGCGGGGCTGGTGTCCGGCGATGTGTCCCTCGACCCGTACCTGGCCAGCGCCCTGGCCGTGGTGCTGGTGGCGCTGATGACCGTAGTCACCGTGGTCCATCAACTGCTGCTCAAGAGGAGCTACCATGTCTCGCACTGAAGCCGGCCCGGCCTCCCTCTACCATCGGGTAGTGGTGTGGTTGTTATTTGCGATCCTGGTGTTGCCGCTGGTGGGCACCTTTGTCTACTCCATTGCCAGCAGTTGGTCAGCAACCATTCTGCCTGCCGGTTTTACCGTGAAATGGTACGTGCAGCTGTGGAGCGACCCACGCTTCTTGATGGCCTTCGGGCAATCATTGCTGGTGTGTGTGGGCGCGCTGATCCTGTCGGTGGTGTTGATTCTGCCGCTGCTGTTCGTGGTGCATTACCACTTCCCCAAGCTCGATGCGCTGATGAACATCCTCATCCTGCTGCCCTTCGCGGTGCCGCCCGTGGTGTCGTCGGTGGGCTTGCTGCAACTGTATGGCTCCGGGCCGATGGCGATGGTGGGCACGCCGTGGATTTTGATCGGCTGCTACTTCACCGTCGCACTGCCGTTCATGTACCGGGCGATCACCAACAACCTGCAAGCCATTAACCTGCGCGACCTGATGGACGCGTCACAACTGCTCGGCGCCAGCACCTGGCAAGCGGCGATCCTGGTGGTGCTGCCGAACCTGCGCAAAGGCTTGATGGTGGCGTTGCTGCTGTCGTTCTCGTTCCTGTTCGGTGAGTTCGTGTTCGCCAATATCCTGGTGGGCACCCGCTACGAAACATTACAGGTGTACCTGAACAACATGCGCAACAGCAGCGGTCACTTCACCAGTGCCGTCGTGATTTCCTATTTCTTCTTTGTGCTGGTGCTGACCTGGGCCGCCAACATCTTGAACAAGGACAAAAGCCAATGAGCTTCGTCAGCGTCCAACACCTGCAAAAAAGCTACGCCGGCACCCCGGTGTTCAGTGACATCAACTGCGAAGTCGCCAAGGGCGAGTTCGTCACCCTGCTCGGCCCGTCCGGGTGCGGCAAGTCCACGCTGCTGCGCTGCATCGCCGGCCTGACGTCAGTGGACAGTGGGAAAATTCTGCTGGATGGCCAGGACATCGTCCCGCTGAGCCCGCAGAAACGCCATATCGGCATGGTGTTCCAGAGCTACGCGCTGTTTCCCAACATGACCGTGGAACAGAACGTCGCCTTCGGCCTGCGCATGCAAAAAGTCAACGCCGATGACAGTCACAAACGCGTGCAGGAAGTGCTGCAATTGGTCGAACTCAAGGACCTCGCCGGCCGCTACCCGCACCAGATGTCCGGTGGCCAATGCCAGCGCGTGGCCCTGGCCCGCTCGCTGGTCACCCGTCCGCGCCTGTTGCTGCTGGATGAGCCGCTGTCGGCGCTGGATGCGCGGATTCGCAAGCACCTGCGTGAACAGATCCGCCAGATCCAACGCGAACTGGGGCTGACCACCATCTTCGTGACCCACGACCAGGAAGAAGCGCTGACCATGTCCGACCGGATCTTCCTGATGAACCAAGGCAAGATCGTGCAAAGCGGCGATGCCGAAACGCTCTACACCGCGCCGGTGGATGTATTCGCCGCCGGGTTCATCGGTAACTACAACCTGCTCGACGCCGACAAGGCCACCCAACTGTTGCAACGCCCGATCAGCAGCCGTATCGCCATTCGCCCGGAGGCCATTGAGCTGAGCCGCACCGGCGAACTGGATGCGCTGGTGCGCAGCCACAGCCTGCTGGGCAACGTGATTCGCTACCGCATCGAAGCACGCGGTGTAGAACTGGTGGTAGATGTGCTCAACCGTTCGGCCGATGACCTGCATCCGGACGGGCAACGCCTGGCACTTTCCATCGACCCCAGTGCCCTGTGTGAAGTAGCCTGATGCAACGTTTCATTTGAGAGAGCATGACGGATGGCATTGGTAATTTTTGATCTGGACGACACCCTCATCCATGGCGACTGCGCCACCCTCTGGAGTGAGCAGATGGGCCGGCTGGGCTGGGTCGACCCTGAGTCGTTCATGCGCAAGAACAACGAGCTGATGGACGCCTACAGCCAAGGCAAGCTGCGGATGGAAGAGTTCATGGACTTCAGCCTGGAGCCGATGATCGGCCGCACGCCGGAAGAAATCGAGCACTTGGTGGAGCCCTGGGTCGAAGACGTGATCGAGCCGCTGATCTACAGCGACGCCACCAAAACCATCGCCCGCCACCGTGCCAATGGCGACCGGATCCTGGTGATCTCCGCCTCAGGCACGCACCTGGTCACGCCGATTGCGGCGCGGATCGGCATTGATGAAGTGTTGGGGATCAACCTTGACGTCAGCCATGGTGTGTACAGCGGGCGTACGGTCGATGTGCTGACGTATCGCGAGGGCAAGATCACGCGGCTGCTTGAGTGGCTTGAGCAGGCAGGCGAATCGCTGGAAGGCGCGTACTTTTATTCGGACTCGCGCAATGATTTGCCGTTGTTGCTCAAGGTGGACTACCCGCAAGTGGTGAACCCCGACCCGGTATTGCGCGAGCATGCCGAAACGGCCGGCTGGCCGATCCATCACTGGACCTGACACAGCCCCTTCAGAAATTGAAATGCGATCAACATGTGGGAGCGGGCTTGCTCGCGAAGGCGATGTGTCAGATGAAATATTCTTCACTGATACACCGCCTTCGCGGGCAAGCCCGCTCCCACATTGACTGCATTTCAATCCAGGTCAGACCAGGGTTTCGTCAATCACCAACACCAATTTCCCGGAAATCTGGTTAGTCGCCAACTCGGCGAACGCCGCTTCGGCATCCTTGATCGGGAAAGTCTTGGCCAGCTGTGGGCTCAACCGCCCTTCAACAAACAACGGCCACACATGCTGGCTCAAGTCACTGAACAGATCAGCCTTGAACTGATCACTGCGGCTGCGCAGGGTCGAACCCAATAGCTGAATCCGCTTGCCCAGCACCTGGGCCAGATCCAGCTGCGCGTCGCGACCGCCCATCAAGCCGATCAATACCCAGCGCCCATCGAGGGCCAGCAACTTGAGGTCGAGCGCCGCATAGCTGCCACCCACCGGGTCGAGGATCACATCGAACGGCCCGAAATCCCGCAGCCCTTCGATCCCGTCGGTGCGCACCACGCCGCCTTGGGCACCCAGTTCCTCGCAATAAGTCAGGCGGTCCGCCGAGCCAACGCTGACCCAGCACGGGCTGCCAAACGCCTTGCACAGCTGGATTGCGGCAGAGCCAACGCCACTGGCGCCGGCATGCAGCAGCACCTTCTCGCCGGGCTTGAGGCCCGCCAACTGGAACAAATTGAGCCACGCCGTGCTGTACACCTCAGGCAGCGCTGCCGCTTCGATCAGCGACAAGCCTTCCGGCGCAGGCAGTACGTGGCGCGCATCCACCACCACTTCTTCGGCCATGCCGCCACCGGCGAGCAGTGCGCACACCCGGTCGCCCACTTGCCAGGATGAGCCCGCCCCCACTTCGCTGATCACCCCGGAACACTCCAGGCCCAATACGTGGCTGGCGCCCGATGGCGGCGGATAGAGCCCCGCGCGCTGTAACAAATCGGCGCGATTGAGGCCCGCTGCCGCCACGCGAATGCGAACTTGCCCTACATCGCAGGTAGGACTGGGTTCGTCCAACCACTCCACATGACCGTCAACGCCTTGCAATGCTTTCACAGTGCCTCCATAGTGAGTCTGGACTGAGCCCGTAGCTGTATCGCCGGGCTTTTTGCATTATGCGACCGGACCATATGGAACCGGCTCCCTCAAAGACGGCCTAATATGCGTTATCAATTGCCCCCGCGTCGAATCAGCATGAAGCATTTGTTCCCCAGCACCGCCCTCGCTCTTTTCATTGGTCTCGGCTTCGCGTCGATGTCGACCAATACGTTCGCAGCCAACAGCTGGGACAACCTTCAGCCGGATCGCGATGAGGTGATTGCCAGCCTTAACGTCGTCGAGTTGCTCAAGCGTCATCACTACAGCAAGCCGCCGCTGGACGACGCGCGCTCGGTGATCATCTATGACAGCTACCTCAAGCTGCTGGATCCGTCGCGCAGTTACTTCCTGGCCAGCGATATTGCCGAGTTCGACAAGTGGAAGACGCAGTTCGACGACTTCCTCAAGAGCGGCGACCTGCAACCCGCCTTTACCATCTACAAGCGCTACCTGGACCGCGTCAAAGCGCGTCTGGACTTCGCCTTGGGCCAGTTGGACAAAGGCGTCGACAAGCTCGACTTCACCCAGAAGGAAACCCTTCTGGTGGACCGCAAGGACGCGCCTTGGCTGACCAGCACCGCCGCCCTCGACGATCTGTGGCGCAAACGCGTCAAGGACGAAGTGCTGCGCCTGAAGATCGCCGGCAAAGAGCCGAAGGCCATCCAGGAGCTGTTGACCAAGCGCTACAAGAATCAGCTCGCACGTCTGGACCAGACCCGTGCCGAAGATATCTTCCAGGCCTACATCAACACCTTCGCGATGTCCTACGACCCGCACACCAATTATCTGTCGCCAGATAACGCAGAAAATTTCGATATCAACATGAGTCTGTCGCTGGAAGGCATCGGTGCCGTCCTGCAAAGCGACAACGACCAGGTCAAGATCGTGCGCCTGGTGCCGGCAGGTCCGGCGGACAAGACCAAGCAGGTCGCTCCGGCCGACAAGATCATCGGTGTTGCCCAGGGCGACAAAGAGATGGTCGACGTGGTCGGCTGGCGCCTGGACGAAGTGGTCAAGCTGATCCGTGGGCCGAAAGGCAGCGTGGTGCGCCTGGAAGTGATTCCGCACACCAATGCGCCAAACGACCAGACCAGCAAGATCGTGTCCATCACCCGTGAAGCGGTGAAGCTCGAAGACCAGGCCGTGCAGAAGAAAGTCCTCAACCTCAAGCAGGATGGCAAGGACTACAAGCTGGGCGTGATTGAAATCCCGGCGTTCTACCTGGACTTCAAGGCCTTCCGCGCTGGCGATCCGGACTACAAGTCCACCACCCGCGACGTTAAGAAAATCCTGACAGAACTGCAGAAGGAAAAAGTCGACGGCGTGGTCATCGACCTGCGCAACAACGGCGGCGGTTCACTGCAGGAAGCCACCGAACTGACCAGCCTGTTCATCGACAAGGGCCCGACTGTGTTGGTGCGCAACGCTGACGGCCGTGTCGACGTGCTGGAAGACGAGAACCCAGGCGCCTTCTACAAAGGCCCTATGGCGTTGCTGGTCAACCGCCTGTCGGCCTCGGCTTCGGAGATTTTCGCCGGCGCCATGCAGGACTATCACCGCGCGATGATCATCGGCGGCCAGACCTTCGGCAAAGGCACCGTGCAGACCATCCAGCCGCTTAACCATGGCGAGCTGAAACTGACACTGGCCAAGTTCTACCGGGTTTCCGGGCAGAGCACCCAGCACCAGGGCGTACTGCCGGACATCGATTTCCCGTCGATCATCGACACCAAGGAAATCGGCGAGAGCGCTCTGCCGGAAGCCATGCCATGGGACACCATCCGCCCTGCGATCAAGCCGGCCTCGGACCCGTTCAAGCCATTCCTGGCGCAGTTGAAGGCCGACCACGACACCCGCTCCGCCAAGGATGCCGAGTTCGTGTTCATCCGCGACAAGCTGGCCCTGGCCAAGAAGCTGATGGAAGAAAAAACCGTCAGCCTCAATGAAGTGGATCGCCGCGCGCAGCACGCCGACATCGAAAACAAGCAACTTGCACTGGAAAACATCCGCCGCAAGGCCAAGGGTGAAGATCCACTCAAGGAACTGAAGAAAGAAGACGAAGACGCGCTGCCGACCGAAGCCGAAAAAACCAAGCCGGAAGACGACGCCTACCTGGCCGAGACGGGCCGGATCCTGCTGGATTACCTGAAGATCACCAAACAGGTGGCCAAGCAGTAAATGATGGCGATTTAATGTGATGGCTCCCTGGAGTGTCATCATATAGACATCATTCTGTCGTGAAATGAAGGACCGCAGGCTGCCAGCCTGCGGTCCTTTTTTTTCGATCGAGATCGCCATGACCATGACCGAACAGCTGAATGCATTGGGCTCTATCCTGGCTCAAGGCAGTTTGCACAGCCTGTTCCAACCGATCATCAGCCTCTCTGACCGACGCATTCTCGGCTATGAAGCCCTCAGTCGTGGGCCGTCCAACAGCCCGCTGCACTCCCCCGTCGCCCTGTTCTCCGTGGCCAGCCAGGCCGGACGGCTCAGTGAACTGGAGATCGCCTGCCGCGAAAGCGCGTGCCGCCGCTTCAGTGAACAGAAGCTGCCGGGCAAGCTGTTTCTCAACGTTTCGCCGCAATCCCTGATGGAAACCGCGCATCAGCCGGGGCGCACCCTGCAACTGCTGCATGACTTCGGCATTCCACCGAGCCAAGTGGTGATCGAACTCACCGAGCAAACCCCCACCAACGATATCGACCTGCTGCAAACGGCGCTGCACCACTACCGCAACATGGGTTTCTCGATCGCCTTGGATGACCTAGGTGCCGGCTATTCCAGCCTGCGTCTATGGTCGGAGTTGCGCCCGGATTACGTGAAGATCGACCGACACTTCATCGACGGCATCCATCAGGATGCGCTTAAGCGGGAATTTGTCGGCTCCATCCTGCAAATCGCCAGGGCGTCGCGTGCCCAAGTGATTGCCGAAGGTATCGAGCTGCCTGAAGAGTTGGCGGTACTGACCGAGATGGGGGTGGACCTGGTTCAAGGCTACCTGCTCTGCCGTCCGCAGGAGCAACCGCCGCAGGAAGCACGCCTGATGCTGCCCAAGCCTGACAGCGCCAACGTGGCGCTGAACGACGAAGGCAGCGACCTCAGCGCCTTGCTCAACGAACAACCGGCGGTGGATCAGGACACCGCCACCGCCCAGGTGCTGGAAGCGTTCCGGCGCCAAGCCAACCTCAATTCCCTGGCGGTGCTGGATGGGCGCGGGCACCCGATCGGTATCGTCCACCGGCATTCGCTGTCGGATGCGCTGCTGAAACCCTTCGCCACCGACCTGTTTGCGCGCAAACCCATCAGCCGCTTGATGAGCACCGACTTCCTGGCGGTGGAGCTGAGCCAGTCTCTGCAGCAGGTCAGCCGTTTGCTCACCAGCCGTGCACGGCAACGCATCGAAGAAGACTTTATCATCACGCTCAATGGTGATTATCTGGGCCTGGGCCGGGTGATCGATGTGCTCAAGCTGATCACCGAGTTGAAGATCCAGCAAGCGCGCTACGCCAATCCGCTGACCCTACTGCCGGGCAATGTGCCGATCCAGCAATGCCTGACGCGCCTGTTGCAGCAACAGCGCGAATCGGTGATCTGCTATGTGGATATCGACAGCTTCAAGCCGTTTAACGATATCTACGGCTATGGGCGTGGGGATGAGGTCTTGTTGTGCCTGGCGCAGTGCTTGAACGACCGCGTCGACCCCAGCCGCGACTTTGTCGGGCATATCGGCGGCGATGACTTTTTGCTGGTGCTGGGCCCGCAGGATTGGCGTAAACGCCTTAATCAGCTGCTGGATGACTTCCACACCCAATGCCGACGTTTCTACCGCGCCGAACACCTGGAGGCCGGTTGTTTCGTGGCGCTCAACCGCCAGGGCGTACGCCAGGAGTTTGCGCTGCTGTCACTGTCCATCGGCGTGGTGCATTTGTATCCACAGGCCTGTGGACAACTCGATGCCAGCCAGTTGGCGGAGCTGGCATCGCAAGCCAAGCACCATGCCAAGGATATGGCCGGCTATAGCATCCATGTGATCGACAGCATGGACGCACTACCCCAGGCGCTTTAAGCCTCGGCGGATTCCGGGTACTCGTATTCGAACACCCGCACCACTTCGGAGGCGTGCCAGGACGCGGCGGCCACGCCATCGGACGGCCCACTGAAACGCCCCAGGCGCTCCACACATTCAAAAAAACCGGTACGCGGCAGGCGACTGGCGCCCTGGCTGATCACCAGCGAGCTGCGCAACGGCTGCTCGGCCTTGGCGTCCAGCGCCGCCAGGTGCTCCAAAGCGGCAGCCAGGGTTTGCATGGCGGGCGTGGGAAATTGCAGGCGCTCCAGCAGCGCGCGGTAGGTCAGCAGATGGCGCTGGCGGCGAGCCTGGTCCAGTTCGTTGAGTAATCCATCCCAGTGTTGACGGCTGATACGTAGGCTCAAGATTCATCCCTCCAACCTGCAACGCCCAATTCCCAGGCCAGGCTGCGGCGGATCGCGGCATCCGGCTGGCGTTCACCACTTTCAATCAATCCAAGATATGAGGGGCTGATCCCCACAGTGCGTGCCAGGGTTTCGATCGCCAGGCCCTTGGTCTCACGCAAGCCGCGCAGGTCTGCAAGCGGGCGCAGGTCCTGGTCAGGGGCGGCTTGGGCAGTCGATGAGAGAGGAGGTAACGTCGGTTGTTGCTGACCGGCAGCTTTTAGCAGCGCCTGGTACTGATCCCATGGCAACACCGCGTATTCGGGTTCGCCATTGCGTGAAATTATCTGAATATCCATGACCGCCCCGTAGGATAACAACACTTACTGAGTAAGCTCTTTCCTTAGGAGTGTAATCCTAACAGCCACAAAGGTCGCAGGGGGATATACCGTGTCATCCGTTTTTTTGCGGGTTTTCCTTGGCCAGCAGCGCGGGCGTCGCAGGCAGTCGCTCAACCACGGCGAGCTTTTCCGGGCGCTGGGCGTCACGCCAGGCACGAAAGGCGCTCAGTTCGCCTTCCAGGGTCTTCATGACCCATGCCAGCACGGCAATGTCGTCGAGCATGCCGAACATGGGGATAAAGTCCGGAATGGCATCAATCGGGCTGAGGAAGTACATCAACCCCGCCACCACCGAGATCAGCGCCTTGGGGCTGATCGCCCGGTACTCGCCGCGCCAGTAGGCCAGGCACAGCGCCTGGAGCAACTTGAAGTCATCCTTGAGTTTGCCCAGGCGATTGCCCTGGCTGGAGCCCTTGGCCGCCACCGCGAACAGTAACGTCGGCAAACGTCCACGCCCTAGGAGACGCGCGGCCATGGGCAGGAAACGGGTGAAATTGAAGGGTGGTTTCATCTGTCACTCCAGTTCCAGGCGACATAAAAGGTTATCCACACAAATTGTGGATAACCTTGTGAACAGAGCCTATTTTCCGCGCTGAAAGCCACGTGTTACAAGGCTTTCAGTCAGATCGGGCATTTTTTGCGCACTGAAAAAAAACCCAAGATTTCATTGACTTGGCGTTGATGTGCGGCTACCCGTACTCGAGTCTTATATCAGACTGTTACCTGCCACAGACGTTCGTTTGGATCTGCGCAGCTCCCCCATTTAGAACGATGCCCCCCAGAAACAACAACGCCCCGTCTAGACGGGGCGTTGTATGTTCAGGCGCCGATTACTTCTTGGCGGCTGGTGCTGCAGGTGCTTCTGCTTTGGCTGGATCCTTGATGGCCAGCAGCTCCAGGTCGAATACCAGCACGGAGTTGGCTGGGATCGCTGGGCTTGGGCTTTGTGCGCCGTAGGCCAGGTCCGAAGGGATGTACAGCTCGACCTTCTCGCCGACGTGCATCAGTTGCAGGCCTTCGACCCAACCTGGGATCACGCCGCTGACCGGCAGGTCAATCGGGCTACCGCGATCCACGGAGCTGTCAAAGGTGGTGCCGTTGGTGAGTTTACCGGTGTAGTGCACAGTCACCACGTCAGTCGGCTTAGGCTGTGCGCCATCGGCTTTCTTGATGATCTTGTACTGCAGACCGGAAGCGGTAGTGACGACGCCGTCTTTCTTGGCGTTGTCTTCGAGGAATTTCTTGCCGGCGGCTGCCGACTCTTCGCTCATCTTGGTCATGCGTTCTTCAGCACGCTTTTGCAGTGCGGCAAACGCTTCAACCAGCTCGTCGTCTTTGAGCTTCTGCTCTTTTTTGCCGACAGCATCTTCGATGCCTTGGGCTACTGCTTTGGAATCCAGGTCATCCATGCCTTCTTGGGCAAGGCTTTTGCCCATGTTCAGGCCGATGCCGTAGGAAGCTTTCTGCGCCGGGGTTTTCAGCTCTACGCTGGTCTGCGAATCACAACCCGCAAGTACCAGGCTAACCAGGGCCACCGCCGCCGCCAACCGATGCTGTTTCATGCTATTTCCTTGTTCATGCGCCAATAGGGCATTCGAATAAAGTCGCGAGCTTATCAGGCGGCCACGACCAATGGCTACCGGCATGTGAGCAGGAAACTTCTGATAAGTTCACGTGTTTAAAAGCATTTTCATTCATGATGGGGCCCCGCGAAGGATCGTGGGGCCGCCTGCTACCAGGCTCATGGCCACTTGCCGCCCTTGTGGCGTAGTGGCATAACAACGCGACACCTCGACAAGGCCGAGACAAGGATAGCCATCTTGCGCATTTTTTCCCGTGTTTTACTCCTGATATTAATAGCACTGGGCCTGATCCTGGCCGTGGTGCTTTATTACACCATCAACCCCAAGCTGCCGGACTACGTGCCCGTGGAGCAGGTGCACTACCAGGACCAATGGAGTGCCGCCGACCGCCAGACCTACTACTTCACGCCCCAGGGCACCCAGGTAAAAGGCCTGCACTACGACTGGTTCACTGCCCTGGAATTGCCGTTTTCCGAGCAGCGCTTTGCCACGCCAGCGTATTTGGCCCGCTTCGGTTTCCTGGTCGACCCCAAGCAACTGCCCACGGCGCAAAACCCCGGCAACCTGCCCGTGGGTTTCGCCCGGCACAAAAACGCCGGCAGCAACGTCGAGTACCTGGATATCACCTGCGCCGCCTGCCACACCGGCGAACTGCATTACAAAAACCAAGCCCTGCGGATCGACGGCGGTTCCGCCCAGCACGTGCTGCCCTCCAGCGTGCCGACCTTGCGCGGCGGCAGTTTCGGCCAGGCCCTGGTCGCGAGCCTGGCGGCCACCTATTACAACCCATGGAAGTTCGAACGCTTTGCCCGCCAGGTGCTGAAAGATCGCTACGACGCCGAGCACAAACAACTGCGCCAAGACTTCAAGCAGTCGCTGAACAAATTCCTCAAGGTGGCCTGGAACGATACCCACCGTGGCCTCTACCCCACTGAAGAAGGTCCCGGCCGCACGGACGCCTTTGGCCGCATTGCCAACGCCAGCTTTGGCGACGCCATTTCTCCCGACAACTATCGCGTCGCCAATGCGCCGGTGGACTACCCGCAGTTGTGGGATATCTGGACCTTCGACTGGGTGCAATGGAACGGCTCGGCCCAACAGCCCATGGCACGCAACATCGGCGAAGCGCTGGGTGTCGGCGCGACCCTGACCTTTTTCGACGACGCCGGCCAACCGCTCCAGGGCGATGCGCGCTACCCTTCCAGCGTAAGGGTGCGCGACCTCAACCTGATCGAAGAAACCCTGCAACGCCTCAAGGCCCCGACCTGGCCCGAGAATCTGTTCGGCACCATCGATAAGCCGCTCGCCGCCCAAGGCCGCGCATTGTTCGCCGAAAACTGCGCCGGCTGCCATGTGCCCAGCGTCACCCAGGAAAACGGCCGTCCTGTGCAACAGCTGAAAATGCTGCCAGTGGCCTACATCGGCACCGACCCCGGCACTGCCAGCAACATCGCCGATCAGCGCTACGACCTCAGCGCCCTGCAATGGGACCTGGCGGAACTGGCCAAACTCAACGTCGAACTGCACCCCACGCCGACCGAGCCACTGGACCTGAAAAAAATGTCCGTGGCCAAGGGCCTCGCCTACGTCACCGCTTTCGTCGAAGAACATGCCTACCGCGCCGCCGGCGTGACCCCGGACGAGCGCCCGCGCCTGGACGGCTACGGCCTGCCCATTGGCGTGCGTGAACTGCGAGCTTATAAGGCGCGGCCATTGGCAGGCGTCTGGGCGACACCGCCGTTCCTGCATAACGGTTCGGTGCCGACGATCTATCAGTTGCTCTCGCCCCAGGACGAGCGCAGCACCACCTTCTATAAAGGCACCTTCAACTACGACCCGCGCCACCTCGGCTTTGAGACCGGTGCGTTCAAGAATGCCTTTCTGTTCGACACCAAAATCACCGGCAACCACAACAGCGGTCACGAATTCCGTGCCGGCAGTCGTGGCAATGGCGTGATCGGCCGTGGCCTGCTACCGCAGGAACGCTGGGCGCTGCTGGAATACCTCAAAGTACTGGGCGGCCCGCTGGAGCAACAACTGCCATGATGATTCGATCCCCCTACGACCGACCTTCCCTGCTCGCCCGCCTATGGCTGCGCATCGGCGCGTTTCTGGGCAAGACCCTGCTGTGGCTGGTGGGCCTCGGCCTGCTCGGCTGGCTGGCCGCTACCGCCTGGTACGCCTGGCAACACAGCGGCCCGGTGTCGCCGAATGAGCAGATTCCGCCGGGCGAAGCAGCGATGACCCAAGGCATTATCCAGACGGCCGTGCGCATCGTTGACCAGCACCGCGAAGGCACGCGCTACCTGCGCGATGCCCATGCCAAGGCCCATGGTTGCGTCAAGGCCGAATTCAGCGTGTTGGCCGATCTCGACCCGGCGCTGCGCCAGGGCGTGTTCGCCGAGCCGGGCAAGACCTGGCAGGCGATGATGCGACTGTCCAACGGCAACGCCTACCCACAGTTCGACAGCATCCGGGATGCGCGGGGCATGGCACTCAAGCTGCTGGACGTGCCGGGCAAACAACTGCTGGCCGATCAACAGGCACGCACGGAACAGGACTTCGTGATGTTCAGCCACCCGAACTTCTTTGTCAGCGATGTAGCGGAGTATGCGCAGAACATCGGCGCACAAGCGGACGGCAAGAAAGTCCTGGCGTTCTTCCCCAAGGCAGACCCGCGGACCTGGCAGGTGCGCCACCTGTTTATCGCCCTGGCGACCCTGGCCCCCGCACCGGCCAGCCCGACGCAAACGACGTACTTTTCGGTCTCGCCCTACAAGTTCGGGGCGGCCAACGCCAAGTTCCGCGTCGCGCCCGACCCGCTCAGCTGCCCGGAATATCAACTGCCCAAGCAAAACCAGGACTTGCCGAACTTCCTGCGCAGCGCCTTGAGCCAGCAGTTGTCCACCGACCGCATACCTGCGTGTTTCGTGCTGCAGATCCAGCGGCAGAACCCGCAGACTTTCATGCCCATCGAAGACACCAGCATCGAATGGAAGGAGAGCGATGCGCCCTATGAAACGGTGGCCAAGGTGCGCATCCCGGCGCAGGATTTCGATACACCCGAGCAGAACCTGGCGTGCGACAACCAATCGTTCAACCCCTGGTTTGGTGTAGCGGAACACCGCCCTATCGGCGGTATCAACCGCTTGCGCAAGGCGGTGTACGAAGCGGTCAGCGATTACCGCCACAGCCGCAACGCCCCGTAAAGAATGCATAACATCAGGCCCGACGGCGTAAGGATTGCGTCGGGTCTATTGAGCCCTTATCACCCCTGCCTCTACCGTGAGCACCTACCCCATCACCCGTAGGAAGTCACCGTGGAAAGCTCAACCCTCGGCATGATCGTACTCACCCTGATCGCCGTGTTCGGCACCGCTTCTTTTTGCTTCGAACACTTGGCGACGCGCCAGACCAAAAAGAAAAATACCGGCCAGCACTGACACTCAGTCAGCGAGTCCAGCCTCTGCGGTACGTGCCTGCAACCATTGACGAAAACTGCGCACCGCCGCGGGCGGATTGCGATGATGCGGCTGCATCAGGTGCAGGCGGCCGCGACTGTGCATGCTGTGGGGCAAGGCCATTTGCAGGCGTCCGGACTCAAGGTCAGTCTCCAGCAAGCGCTTCCACCCCAGGGCGACGCCGTGCCCCATCACCGCCGATTGCATCAACAATTGATAGCTGTTGGTGCGCAACGCATGGCGCGGAGAGTAGTAGTCGGCACCGGCGTCGGCGAACCAGTCGGCCCAGGTCAGCCAATCGTGGTGGTGGTCCTCGACGATCAGCAAGGTGTGAGCGTGCAACAAGTGGTGCAGGTCGCGAATTGGGCCGTGGCGCTCAAGGTAGCCGGGACTGCACACGGTGATGACCTGCTCGCTGTCGAACACCGGTGACAGCTCAAGGCCGTGGGGCGCGGCCAGTTCATCCAAGTGATAGAACAAACCAAGGTCATATTCGCTGACATCCAAGTGGCTGGGGCTTTCGCTGCACAGGATGCGGATATCCAGGTCCGGATGGTCGCGCTGGAACTGCGGCAACAGACCGGCAAGCCAGATAGAGCTGATAGTGGGCGTGCTGGCCAGGGTCAACTGGCGATCGGCACCGCGCCTGCGCAACTCGGCGGACTCACGATCAAGCTCGCGCAACAGGCGTTGGACGGTACGGAAGTAACGTACCCCGGCAGGGGTCAGGCTCAAGCCTTGGGCCAGCCGATAAAACAGCGGGCGGGCCAAGTCTTCTTCGAGGCGTTTGACCTGGCGGCTAACCGCGCTTTGGGTCAGATTCAGTTCATGGGCCGCCTGGGTAAAGCTCAAATGGCGTGCGGCCGCTTCGAACGTCTGCAGGCAGTTGAGGGGCGGAAGATCGACATTTCGGCGCGACATGAGCAAGTCCATTGGCAATGACGGGCCCAGGTTACCCCAGGCCCGCAGAGATCACGTTGACAGGCATCCTGCCACTTGCCTGCTTACAGTGCGACCCTGGCCACGCGCTTACTCCATTGTCGACGATGTTCCAGTTGGCCATTTTCCCAGGCGGTCTGCTCCGCTTCGATGTAGAACCACTCGGCATCCGCGTGCACGCTCAGGTGGCTTTCCACCTCCACGGCCCACTGGTCGCGGCCGACACAGTAGTGCCATTCGATGTCGGCCCGCGTCGACAGCGGATCCCAGGGCAAGGTGCGGTATTGCTCGGTGCAACGCTGGTCCACTGACAAGCCATGGTCGGTAAAACGCACCGAACCCAGGTCGTCTTCAATTTTCACACAGACTTCGCCACTGCCCACGTCTTCGATCAGTGTGCGTTTCGGCGCGGCACCGCGTAAGACTTCCATCGCTACCGGTGTAGCCGACTGCGGCGCTTCGAACGGGCACTCCACCGCCTCGCCAGTAAACACCGGCAGTTGCAGGCTTTGCAGGCCTGGCAGCAACGTCAAAGTGGTCAGCTCGCGGCTCGGCCACAGCAACGGGAAACTCGCCGTGCTGAGCGCCAGGCGCAAACGGTAGCCGGCAGGCAGGCGCATGCCGATGTGGTCGAGGCTCAACTGCACATCCATCGGTTGACCTGGGACGACAGGCGTTACCTGGGAAAAGTCCTCACGCAGTGTGAGATTAAGCACGCCGTAGCTGATTTGCGTGACCTGCCCATCCGGCGCTATCGCATTCAGCCTGGCGACCAATTGACCACAGGATGTGTCACTTGCCAGACGCAACTTAAGCCGTGCATCGCCGAGCAACGACAGCGGCTCGGTCAGCGGCTGCGAGTCGAAGCACAGCGACTGGAGGTCATCGCGACGTTGATCCGTCGGGCCATCGGGGCCAAACCAGATAGCGCAGTACTCGCCCTGGTGCAGGCCGGTGGTCAGCGGCGAACAAATGCTGCGCGGCGCCGCCAAAGGTTGTGCACCCGTACTCAGGCCATGTTCGCCCAGGCTGAAATCCGTCCATTGCACTTGCGAGTCGGGCCAGCCCGACGTCTGCACCCAGATCCCCGGCCGCTCGGCATAACTGCCCTTCGGCGGCAGAATATCCTGTAAGTAAAAGGTGCAGGATGCGTCATCCATCACCCCGTTATCGATGCCCTTGAGCCAGTGATCCCACCAGCGCTTGGCTTCTTGCAGGAAGCCGATGGCCGGGTTGGGCACGGCAAAATGCGGGTACTTGTGAATCCACGGTCCGATCATGGCCTTCTTCGGGCCGGGCAGGTTTTGCATCAGGCGCGAAACGGTGTTGCGATAGGCATCGCCCCAGCCGCCCACCGCATACACGGCCGCCTTGATCTTCGCGTAGTCCTCGCACACCGAGCCGTGGCGCCAGTAGTCATCGCGGGTCTGGTGTTGCAGCCAGGTTTCGGCGAGCAGCGGCATGGCGTCCAGGCGTTGGTGCCAGAGGTCTTTCCAGTCGTCGCCGACCAGCAAGGGATCAGGCACCGCTGCGCTGAAGTTGAGCATGGTGGCGGCCCAGCCGAAGTTTTCCATCAACAGGTTGCCGCCCTTGTAGTGGATGTCGTCGGCATAACGGTCATCGGTGGAGCACAAGGTGATGATCGCCTTCAATGCCTCGGGCTGGCGCGCCGCGACTTGCAAGCCATTGAAGCCGCCCCAGGAGATGCCCATCATGCCGACATTGCCGTCGCACCAGGGTTGCCGGCACAGCCAGTCGATCACTTCAAGGGCGTCTTCCTGTTCCTGCAGCAGGTACTCATCGGCCATCAAGCCTTGGGACTCACCGTTGCCGCGCATATCCACCCGCACACACACATAGCCCTGCCCCGCCATCCACGGGTGGGTCAGCGCATCGCGCACGGCGGTGCCGTCGCGCTTGCGGTACGGCAGGTATTCCAGGATCGCCGGAAAGGTCTGCAGGCCGGCGACTTCCGGCAACCAGATGCGTGCGGCCAGCTGGGTGCCGTCCTTCAAGGGGATCAGGCAGTGCTCGATTTCGCGCACGGTGTAAGCAAATTCAGTGACGATTTCCATCAGTAACTCCAACAGCGGTTCAATCGATCAGCGGGCGAAATCCGGCGCCGGGCTGGCGCTGTGCAGTTCCGTTGCGGGGGTCCGCTGATGGCGTTTCACATCCAGCAATGCGGGATTTTTCAACCAGAAGATCAGTGAGGTGCTGGCCAGCAACACCAGGAGCATCCCCGGCAGACCGCCGAGGTTGGAGAGCATCTTCACCCCGTCGATGCCGACGAATGAGACCATCACCCACGATACCGAGCCGATGATCACGCCCCAGACGATCTTCAACGCTGGGTTGCCATCCAGGTCGGAATCGGCGGTCACGCCTTTGCTGCACAGGTTGGCGATCACATCGGTGCTGGAGTCGGCGGCGGTGACAAAGGAGATGAACGCCACGAACAGCAGGAACGCGATCATCAGACCGCTGGCCGGCAACTGCTGGAACATCTGGTACAGCACGTGTTCCACGCCCTGCTCGTTCAGCACACGGTTGAGGCTGCCGTCGCCCAGCGCATCGAAGTACAGACTGGTGCCGGAAAAGATGCAGATCCACACCGCCGTGAACAACGCCGGGTAGAGCATGTTGATGTGGATGAATTCACGCACCGTGTAGCCACGCCCGATCTTGCCGAGGAACAACGCACTGACCGGCGCCCAGGCAAACCACACCGACCAGTAGAACACCGTCCAACTGTGTGGCCAGGTGTCGCCACTGGCGGCGCCGGTGAACAGGCTGCGGCTGAAGAAGGTGTCGAGGTACACGCCGAGGGACTCGACGCCAAGGCTGAACATGTACAGGGTCGGCCCGCACAACAGCACGAACAGCCCCAGGGCGAGCATGATCCAAGTATTGAACGAGGACAGCATCACGATCCCTTTCTGCAGGCCGCTGGCGGCCGAGGCGACAAAGGTAATAACGATGATCGCGATGATGATAGCCAGGCGCAACGGTGTGGTTTCACCGCCGATGTACTGAGCCAGGCCCCCGGCCAAGGTCAGCGCGCCGGTACCCAGGGACGAGGCCATGCCGGCCACCAGGGCGAACATCGCCAGGGTGTCGATCAGCCCTGCATAGCGCTTGACCCGCGCTTCACCGAGCAACGGTTCAAGCATGGCGCCGATGGAGAAATTGCTGCGTCGGTTGTAGAACACCAACGCAAACACCAGCGAGGGCACCAGGTAGATGGCGTAGGGGGTGATGGTCCAGTGCAGGAACATCGTCGACATGGCAAAGGTCTTCGCCGCCGAACTACCCGCCTCGATCGGCAGGCTGGTGGGCGGGCCATACAGATGATAGAGCGGTTCGGCCGTGGTCCAGAACAGCACGCCCACCGCGAGGGTGGTGCACAGCGCCACCATGAACCAGCGCCATTTGCTCAGCAACGGCTGGGCGTCTTCGCCGCCGATTCGCACCTTGCCCAGCGCGGAGAAGTAGACGATCGCGGTCAGCACCACCATGGCAAACGAGCCGGCACTGAACAGCCATGAGAAGTTTTTCAGGATCAGGTTGTTGAGCTGTTTGCTGACCGCAAGGAATGCATTCAGATCGATGTAGCTGGCGATCACCGCCGCCAGCAGGATCAGGAACGTTGGCCAGAACACCAACGGACGCAGTGGATATTTCATAGAGAGCCGTTCCCCTTGCAGACTATTTTTATGTTGGAGAGCGAGCCCCCGCAGCATCCTGCTGCCGGTCACTCGCCTGGAAGTCTTCGCGTGGCTATAGATAAACGGTTAAGCGGCCGAGGGCGCAATCAACCAATGTGCATGGGGGTATTCCCCCACGTCATGGCGCACCCACACAGTTCAGGGCGAATAGGCAGTGCACAATGGCAGAGCGCGGAGAGGATAAAACGCAGACGAAAAAAAGCCCGCTCGATGAGCGGGCTTCTTATGGTGACCTGGCGTTCAGTGTTCCAGGTTACCGAATATGGCGCAGCGGACGGGACTCGAACCCGCGACCCCCGGCGTGACAGGCCGGTATTCTAACCGACTGAACTACCGCTGCGCGTAACACTTGAAGCGAATGGTGGGTGATGACGGGATCGAACCGCCGACATTCTGCTTGTAAGGCAGACGCTCTCCCAGCTGAGCTAATCACCCTTCACTTTCGGTGTGGGCGGCATCATACACCAAAAATCCGCAATGTCTTGATTTAAATGCAATTTATTTGAAATATTTTCTCAGCTACGAGAAACCCCAGCAAAAACGGGCTTCTACGTCGTCAAATGCGAGTCTGTTGCGCTTACCCGCTGCCTGGCCGCCCAATGAGATACCATTCTCGATAATGCTTGAGCCACGCCGATTCTATGGGTGAACCGCGCACCTTCAGGGTGACTACACGCGGGGATGTCTAATCGCCCAATAAAAACGCCGCCGGTCATCGGAAATGATCGGCGGCGTTTTTTGGCTTTTTGCAAACCCCAGACAGCAAAAAGCCCGCTCATTGAGCGGGCTTCTTGTGGTGACCTGGCGTTCAGCGTTCCAGGTTACCGAATATGGCGCAGCGGACGGGACTCGAACCCGCGACCCCCGGCGTGACAGGCCGGTATTCTAACCGACTGAACTACCGCTGCGCGTAACACTTGAAGCGAATGGTGGGTGATGACGGGATCGAACCGCCGACATTCTGCTTGTAAGGCAGACGCTCTCCCAGCTGAGCTAATCACCCTTCGTTTCGGTGTGGCGCGCATTCTACGGAGCGACCTTAAGTCTGGCAAGCACTTTCTGAAATCTTTTTTTTGATAGCTTCCAATGGCTTAGGCAGGGTTGGCCTGGGACGTTATCAAGAGAATAATGCCCCCCTTTGTATAAAGGAGAGACTCACCCCATGTGGTTCAAGAACCTGCTTATCTATCGCCTGACCCAAGATCTGCCTGTTGATGCCGAGGCGTTGGAAGCGGCCATGGCCACCAAACTGGCGCGCCCTTGCGCAAGCCAGGAATTGACCACTTATGGTTTCGTCGCGCCTTTTGGTAAAGGTGAAGACGCTCCCCTGGTTCACGTCAGCGGTGACTTCCTGCTGATCGCCGCGCGCAAGGAAGAACGTATCCTGCCGGGCAGCGTGGTGCGTGATGCACTCAAGGAAAAGGTCGAAGAGATCGAAGCCGAGCAGATGCGCAAGGTCTATAAAAAGGAACGCGACCAGATCAAGGATGAAATCATCCAGGCCTTCCTGCCACGCGCCTTTATCCGTCGCTCGTCGACCTTCGCCGCCATTGCGCCGAAACAGGGCCTGATCCTGGTCAACTCGGCCAGCCCGAAACGCGCCGAAGACCTGCTGTCGACCCTGCGTGAAGTGATCGGCACCCTGCCGGTTCGTCCACTCACGGTTAAAACCGCGCCAACCGCGATCATGACCGATTGGGTCACCACCCAAAAGCCGGCCGATGACTTCTTCGTCCTTGACGAATGCGAGCTGCGTGACACCCACGAAGACGGCGGGATCGTGCGCTGCAAGCGCCAGGACCTGACCGGCGAAGAGATCCAACTCCACCTGACCACCGGCAAAGTCGTGACCCAACTGTCCCTGGCCTGGCAGGACAAGCTGTCCTTCATGCTCGACGACAAGATGACCGTCAAGCGCCTGAAGTTCGAAGACCTGCTGCAGGACCAGGCGGAACAGGACGGCGGCGACGAAGCCCTGGGCCAACTGGATGCGAGTTTTACCCTGATGATGCTGACGTTTGGGGACTTCATCCCCGCGCTGGTCGAAGCACTCGGCGGTGAAGAGACCCCACAGGGCATCTAACGCCTTGTGAAGATCAACCTGTGGGAGCGGGCTTGCTCGCGAATGCGGTGGATCAGTCAACATATTCAGCGACTGACACACCGCATTCGCGAGCAAGCCCGCTCCCACATTTGATTGGGTTCCCAGGCAGACATCAGCATTACCGAACCTAACTGACAACAAGGACACCCCCATGCGCGCACTCGCCGCCTTGAGCCGCTTCGTCGGTAATACCTTCGCCTACTGGGTGTTGGTTTTCGCCGTCGTCGCCTTCTTCGAACCCAGCTGGTTCATCGGCCTGAAAAACGCCATCGTTCCGTTGCTGGGCCTGGTGATGTTCGGCATGGGGCTGACCCTCAAGATTGATGACTTCGCCGAAGTCGCCCGCCATCCGTGGCGCGTGGCCTTGGGCGTGGTCGCGCACTTTGTCATCATGCCCGGCATGGCCTGGTTGCTGTGCCAGGCCTTCCACCTGCCGCCGGAAATCGCCGTCGGCGTGATCCTGGTCGGTTGCTGCCCGAGCGGGACTTCGTCCAACGTGATGACTTGGTTGGCCCGTGGCGACCTGGCGTTGTCGGTCGCCATCGCCGCCGTCACCACCCTCCTCGCCCCGCTCCTCACCCCGGCGCTGATCTGGCTGCTGGCGTCGGCCTGGCTGCCGGTGTCGTTCATGGAGTTGTTCTGGTCGATCCTGCAAGTGGTGCTGCTGCCGATCGTGCTCGGTGTACTGGCGCAACGCGTGCTCGGTGAGCGGGTGCGCCATGCAGTGGATGTGTTGCCGCTGGTGTCGGTGGTGAGCATTGTGATCATCGTCGCGGCGGTGGTTGCGGCGAGTCAGGCGAAGATTGCCGAGTCGGGCCTGTTGATCATGGCGGTGGTGATGTTGCACAACAGCTTCGGTTACCTGCTGGGTTACTTCACCGGCCGCGTGTTCCAGTTGCCTCTGGCACAGCGCAAGTCGCTGGCGCTCGAAGTCGGCATGCAGAACTCAGGACTGGGCGCCGCCTTGGCCAGCGCCCATTTTTCGCCATTGGCGGCGGTGCCGAGTGCACTGTTCAGCGTCTGGCACAATATTTCCGGGGCGTTGCTGTCCACCTACTTCCGCCGCATGAGCGAAAAGGAAGACCGCCGCGTGCTGGAGAACACCCCGCAAACTTGATCAGCCGAGCACTTTTCGGCACTCTACCGAGCTTCGCGGGGACGACCCCGCGACGCTTCCAGCGCCTAATCCGGGGACGACCCCACCTAACGTTAGGAGGTCATCATGTCCTGGATCATTCTGTTTTTCGCGGGTCTGTTTGAAGTCGGCTGGGCCGTCGGCCTGAAGTACACCGACGGTTTCAGCAAACCGCTGCCGACTGCGTTGACGATTGCCGCCATGGCCGTCAGCCTCGGCCTGCTGGGCCTGGCCATGAAAGAATTGCCGCTGGGCACGGCCTACGCCATCTGGACCGGCGTAGGTGCCGTGGGCACCGTGATTGCCGGGATCATCCTGTTTGGGGAGTCCATGGCGTTGTTCCGGTTGGCCAGCGTGGCGCTGATCATTTGCGGGCTCATTGGGCTCAAGATCAGCACCTGATCCATTACCGCTGTCGAACCGCCGCTCCCACACCAGACCGCGTTCGCTAGAACAACGCGGCCTGGTGTGGGAGCGGGCTTGCCTGCGAAGAGGCCAGTAACCCAGCCCACAACTACCTGACACTCCCCCGCAACACCCCCACCCGTTCCTGCAACTGCGCAGGCGTCGCGGCCTCTACCGCCACCGGCTCACCGGCCACCAACACCACCCGCGACCAGATGCGATGGAAGAAGCCCTTGTTCGGATCGCGGCTGAAGAAACTCCCCCACAACCCCTGCAACGCCATCGGAATCACCGGCACCGCCGTCTCTTCCAGAATCCGCGTCACACCACCGCGAAACTCGTTCATCTCGCCATCGGCGGTCAGCTTGCCCTCGGGAAAGATGCACACCAACTCGCCTTCCTTCAGGTACTGCGCAATGCGTGTGAAGGCCTTTTCGTAGATCTGGATGTCTTCGTGACGGCCGGCAATCGGAATCGCCCCGGCGGTGCGGAAGATGAAGTTCAGCACCGGCAAACGGTAGATCTTGTAGTACATGACAAAGCGAATCGGCCGACGTACCGCGCCGCCGATCAGCAGTGCATCGACAAACGACACGTGGTTGCACACCAGTAACGCCGCGCCTTCATCCGGGATCGCCTCCAGGTTGCGATGCTCCACCCGGTACATGGAATGGCTGAGCAGCCAGATCATGAAACGCATGGTGAACTCGGGAACGATCTTGAAGATGTAGGTGTTGACCGCGATGTTGAGCAGCGACACCACCAGGAACAGCTCGGGGATCGACAGCTTGGCCACGCTCAGCAGCAGGATCGACACGATGGCCGAGACCACCATGAACAGTGCGTTGAGGATGTTGTTGGCCGCGATCACCCGCGCGCGCTCGTTCTCGGCGGTACGCGACTGGATCAGTGCGTACAGTGGCACGATATAGAAGCCGCCAAACACGCCCAGGCCAAGGATATCGAACAACACCCACCAGGCCTGGCCGTAGCTGAGCACGGCGAGCCAGTCGTTGGCCTGCACGTTCTGCGGGAAGCCGCCGGAGTGCCACCACAGCAGCAGGCCAAACACCGTCAGGCCGAATGAACCGAACGGCACCAGGCCGATTTCTACCTTACGCCCGGAGAGTTTTTCGCAGAGCATCGAGCCGAGCGCGATGCCCACCGAAAATACGGTGAGGATCAGCGTCACCACGGTTTCGTCACCGTACAACCATTCCTTGGCGTAGGCGGGAATTTGCGTGAGGTAGATCGCGCCGACAAACCAGAACCACGAGTTACCGACGATCGAACGCGAAACCGCGGGCGTCTGCCCCAGGCCCAAACGCAAGGTGGCCCAGGATTCGCTGAAAATGTTCCAGTTCAGACGCAACCCAGGGGTCGACGCCGCTGCCCTTGGGATACTGCGGCTGGCCAGATAGCCCAGCACCGCCACGCCGACGATCGCCACTGACACCACCGGCGCGTAATGGGTGGACGACATCATGATCCCGGCGCCAATGGTGCCGGCCAGGATCGCCAGGAACGTGCCCATCTCCACCAGGCCATTACCGCCCACCAATTCATCATCGTGCAAAGCCTGGGGCATGATCGAGTACTTCACCGGCCCGAACAGCGCCGAGTGGGTGCCCATGGCAAACAGCGCCAGCAGCATCATTTCCAAGTGGTTGGTGAGGAAGCCCGTCGCCCCCACGGCCATGATCACGATCTCGCCAATCTTGATCGCGCGAATCAAGGCGTCTTTGTTGAATTTCTCGCCAAACTGCCCGGCCAGCGCCGAGAACAGGAAGAACGGCAGGATAAAGAGCAAGGCGCAGAGGTTGACCCAGATAGAGCGGTCACCGTCGATGGTGAGCTTGTAGAGAATGGCGAGGATCAGCGATTGCTTGAAGATGTTGTCATTGAACGCGCCCAGCAACTGGGTGATGAAAAACGGCAGGAAACGCCGTGTGCGCAGCAAAGTGAATTGCGAGGGGTGGCTCATCGTCCGTGTTCCTGCGTGGCCTGTTTTTTTGTAGAAACATTCAGGCCACGACTTTACCTAATCCGGCTTACTTATTCGCTAGTCCTGCAATGCACGGCGAAACAAAAAGCTCACCTTTATAAGCACCCTGCACCGTGCGCTTGGCCACGATCAACCACATCAGCGCCAACGCGACCACCAGCACACTGCCGAATACGCTGAAGAAACCCAGGTGCAACAGGCTCGCCAGCTTCAACGTGGCCAGGGCGTAGACCCCCAACGGAAAGGTGAAGCCCCACCACCCCAGATTGAACGGAATACCAGCGCGCAGGTAACGCAGGGTGATCAATACCGCGATCAGCATCCACCACAGGCCGAAGCCCCACAGCGTAATCCCCGCGACCACGCCGAGACCGTTGGCCATCTCACCGACGCCCGGTAAACCATTGGCCGCGAAGATCGCCGGCGCATCGCCCCCCAGCAGCAACATACCCAAGGCACCGGTGCCGATGGGCCCCAACGCCAGCCAGCTCGACGCGGCCATATTGGCGTGAGGCAGCTTATGCAGGGCCATGCGCAACATCAGGATAGTGAGGATGCTGAACGCCACCGGCAGGGAAAACGCCCACAGCACGTAGCTGGTCACCAGCATCACCAGCTGTGAATGGGCGTCCGCGATGTGCGGTGCCAGCAGCCCACCGCTGGCGGCGGCGACTTCGGCGGCCACCACGGGTAGCAGCCAGACGGCCGTCATCTGGTCGATGCTGTGTTCCTGGCGGGTGAACATCATGAACGGGATCAGCACGCCGCAGGCCAGGGCCATGGCGACATCCAGCCACCATAGCGCTTCAGCCAGGGGGATCACGTCGCTGCCCCACCGCGGCAGGCCGAACAACAGCAGGCCGTTGAGAATGGTCGCGAGCCCCATGGGGATGGTGCCGAAGAACATCGACACCGTAGAGTGCCCGAATATCCGCCGCGCCTCATCGAAAAACATCACCCAACGGGCCGCGTACAACACGCTGAACAGCACAAACAAGCCGATGGTGAAAAACCACAGCGCTTCGGCAATCGCGTGCAAGCCAGGCACATCGGCCGGCAATTGGGCCAAGGCCAGCGCCAGCACGCCGGTGCCCATGGTGGCAGCAAACCAGTTGGGGGTGAATTGGCGGATCACTTCCCGTGGACGGGTCAAGTGACTGAAGGGTTTGTAGCTGAAGGTATTCGAGCAGGTCATGATGGCAATCCTCTTCCTCGCATGAGGTTGAGACCATGGTAGAACCTGATCGAATATCTATATAACGGGTAATATCTCTATCTGTTATCTACTTTACCAATATAGGGGTCAAACGCTGCCTTCGCTTTCGATCACCAGGATGCGCGCCGGGCCTTGGGGATGTGCCACGTGCTCGGTGCCGACACTGGCGTAGAAGATGTCGCCGACGGCCAGCTCCGCCACCTGCTCGAAGCCATTGTCGCGATAGTGCATCTGCACCCGGCCATCCAGCACCACAAACACTTCTTCGCCGTCATTGACGTGCCAGCGGTACGGCTGGTCGGTCCAGTGCAGGCGCGTGGTGATGCCGTTCATGTTGGCGATGTCCAGCGCCTCCCAGGCCCGGCTGCCGGTGAAGTCCTTGCTGCGGATGATCTTCATGCTTGAATCTCAATCAGGCGATGCGGAAGGCGATTATTACTCATCAGCCGCCTGTCGTCGCCCTGGCGCGCGCCGAATCCTGCAACAGCAGGCCGACCAGTGCGCCGAGGGCCAGCAGGATGAGTACCGCGCCGTAGCCGTCAGTGGTGACGATCAGACCAAAGCGGCGAATCAGGTTGCCCGCCAGCAAAGACGGCAGGCAGAACGCCAGGTAACTCAGCACATAGAACGCCGACATCAAACCCGCGCGCTCATGGGGCAAGGCCAGTGGCACCACACTGCGCAGGGCACCGAGGAAGCCCGCACCAAAACCGCTGCCGGCGATCAGGGTGGCGATGAAAAACAGCAGCACGCTGGCGCTGTGCACGGCCGTGAGGATCAGCGCCACACCCACTGCCAGCAAGCCGGCCCCCAGGCGCAGCACTTTGTCGGCTGGGCGATTGCGCAGCGTGAAGATCATCAATGCGCCGCTCACGGTCAACACCGCCACCAGGCCGCCACCGATCAGGTTGGAGGTCGAACCGGTGGCGGTTCGTACCAGTGACGGCGCCAGGGACAGGTAGAACCCGCCCATCGCCCACACCGCCACATCCACCGGCAGCGACAACCACAAGGCCCGGCGCGCTTGGGGCGGTACGTGCAAGGTCGGGCGCAGCGAAGCCAGTGCGCCAGGGATACGGCTGACGCTTTCCGGCAGGCGCCATACGTAAACGGCCTGCAGCAGCATCAGCACGAGCAGCGTGCAGTAGATCAACTGGGTCGGCAGCGGCGCGAACTCCACCAGCAGACTGCTGCCCATCGCACCGCAGGCCATGCCCAGCAACGGCGCTACGCTGTTGACCAGTGGGCCTTGCTGGCGATCCGTGTCCAGCAGTGCCGCGCCCAGTACGGCAGTGGCCATGCCCGTAGCAAAGCCCTGCAGCGTACGCGCGGCAATCAACCAGGCCACGCTGCCTTCATTGATAAACAGCAGCATCGCCAGCATGTTCAAGATCAACGCGGTAAAAATCACCGGCTTGCGCCCCAGATGGTCCGACAGTGAGCCAACAGTCAGAAGCGCCACCAGGAGACTCAGCGCATAGACGCCAAAGATCAGCGTGAGCATGCCTGCGGAAAAATGCAGGCCCTCCTGATACAGGTGATACAACGGCGTCGGCGCACTGGAGGCGGCGAGAAACGTCAGCAAGGTGATCGCGAGGAACACCAGGCTGGAACGCTGAGAAATCGGGTTGGACATACGCACGCTCCGCTAAAGCTAATATTTTGCTTTTGTGCAGTGTGCTACCAGGCCAGGCTTAAAGCAAATTCTTTGTGTTAAGGTCACAATCATGGCGATAAAAGAAGGCCTCCGCCCGGGGGGCCGTAGTGCCCGGGTACAAGAATCCGTCCATTCAGCCGTGCGTGAACTGCTGGAAGCCCATGAGCGCTCCAGCGTCACTGTGCCGATGATCGCTGCGCGCGCGGGGGTTACGCCCTCGACCATCTACCGGCGTTGGGGCGATCTTTCTGTGCTACTGGCGGATGTGGCGTTGGCGCGGATGCGCCCGGACAGCGAGCCGGCGAATACCGGCAGCCTGCGCGGTGACCTGCAGGCCTGGGCCGAGCAGTATCTGGATGAGATGAGTTCGGAGCCTGGACGGAACATGATGCGGGATGTGCAGTGCAGCCAGACGCCAGGCTATTGCGTGAGCATCCTGAGCGGGCAGTTTCAGGCGATTGTCGATCGCTATCCGGACAGCAGCCCGCCGAGCGTGGATCACCTGATCAATCTGCTGGCGGCGCCAACGGTGTTTCGTATTCTATTCTCGACCACGCCGCTGACGGTTGAAGAGCTGCATAGGCTGATCGAACTGGCACTGAAGGTCTGAAGCCCTTACACAAAACCAATGTGGGAGCGGGCTTGCTCGCGAAGGTGGTGGATCAGTCAGTACATTCTGTAACTGACATACCGCCTTCGCGAGCAAGCCCGCTCCCACATTTTTGACCGCGTTCAGGTCAGCGCTTACGTGCGCATCCCGCGTCCGCTCACCAGTAACTTCGCGCAACCGATATACAGCACAACGGTCGCCACCAACATGAACGTGATCGCCACGCTGATCTTGATGTCCGACACCCCCAGGATGCCGTAGCGGAAGGCGTTGACCATGTGCAGCACCGGGTTGGCCAACGACACGGTCTGCCAGAACGGCGGCAGCAAGCTGATGGAGTAGAACACCCCGCCCAGGTAGGTCAGCGGCGTCAGCACGAAGGTCGGAATAATCGAAATATCATCGAAGTTGCGTGCAAACACGGCGTTGATGAAACCCAGCAGCGAGAAGATCGTCGCCGTCAGTACCACCACCAGAATGGTGACCCCGAGGTGATGCACCTGCAGGTGGGTGAAGAACAGCGACAACAGGGTGACGATCACGCCCACCATCAACCCACGCAGCACACCGCCGAGGGTGTAGCCGATCAGGATGGTATGGGGCGACACCGGCGACACCATCAGTTCTTCGATGGAGCGCTGGAACTTACTGCCGAAGAAACTGGAGACCACGTTACCGTAGGAGTTGGTGATCACCGACATCATGATCAGGCCCGGCACGATGTACTCCATGTAAGTGAAGCCACCCATGTCACCAATCTGGCGGCCGATCAGGTTACCGAAGATCACGAAGTACAGGACCATGGTGATCGCCGGCGGCAGCAGGGTCTGCGGCCAGATCCGGGTAAAGCGCTTCACTTCGCGATAGACGATGGTTTGCAGCGCGACGAGGTTGGGTTGCAGTTCGGAACTCATACCGCCACCTTCGCCAGATTTTTCTCCACCAGGGACACGAACAACTCCTCAAGGCGATTGGTTTTGTTACGCAGGCTCAGCACTTCGATGTTCTGGGTTGCCAACTGCGTGAACAACGCGGTGATGCCCATGGCCTTGTCCACCTGCACTTCCAGGGTGTGGCTGTCCACCAGGCGGCTCGGGTAGCCGAGCAGTTGCGGCGGCGCCGACAAGTTGTTTTTCAGATCGAGCAAAAAGGTTTCCACATGCAACTGACCCAGCAGGTTTCGCATGCTGGTGTTTTCGACGATGGTGCCGTGGTCGATGATGCCGATGTTGCGGCACAGCTGCTCAGCCTCTTCCAGATAGTGGGTGGTGAGGATGATGGTGATGCCCTTCTCGTTCAGCTCGGTGAGAAAAGTCCACATCGAGCGACGCAGTTCGATGTCCACGCCGGCAGTAGGCTCGTCGAGGATCAGTAGACGCGGCTCGTGCACCAATGCGCGGGCGATCATCAGCCGGCGTTTCATGCCGCCGGACAGCGAACGCGACGGCACATCGCGCTTGTCCCACAGGCCCAGTTGGGTCAGGTACTGCTCGGCGCGTTCCTTGGCGACTTTCGCCGGGATGCCGTAGTAGCCGGCCTGGGTCACGACGATGTCGAAGGTCTTTTCGAACTGGTTGAAGTTGAATTCCTGGGGCACCACGCCGATGGAACGCTTGAGCGCCGCCGGGGATTTGTCCAGGTCATGGCCGAAGATATTCACCGTGCCGCTGGTCTTGTTGACCAGGGTCGAGAGGATACCGATGGTGGTGGATTTGCCGGCGCCATTGGGGCCGAGCAAGGCGAAGAAGTCACCTTCGGCAACGTCCAGATCGATACCACTCAGGGCCTGGAAACCGTTGCCGTAGGTTTTGGTTAGCTGCCGGATGGACAGAGCGGAACTCATATCGGATTACGCACCAAAGAAGGGAATAGAAAGAGTAGATGAGGGCGCAGCCCAGGTAGTTCAACGGCGGCGCATGACAAGCATGGTGCTTGCCCGCGCCGCACAAGTACAGTCACCTGTATTAATAGTCAGTATTAAGTCAACGCGGTCATGACCGCTTTGCGGTAAGCCGGACGCTGCTGCAGGCGCGCATACCAGGCCTCTAGATGGGGCATTGCGGGCCGTTCGATGGGCATTTCGAACCAGGCGTAGATAAAGCTGCCCAACGGGATATCGCCCATGCCGATCTCGTTGCCCGACAGATACGGCTGTGTAGCAAGCGCTTCATCAACGGTTTTGAGCACATCGATACAGGCCTGGCGACCGGCGTGGATGGTGTCCCAGTTCTGTTTTTCCGCCGGGGTGCGCAGCACGCCCCAGAACACGATCTTGAACGGTTCGGCAAAGGTCGACGTGGTCCAGTCCATCCATTTTTCCGCGTTGGCGCGGGCTTTCACGTCTGTCGGATACCAGCGGCAAGCCTGCTTGGCGCAGAGGTAGCGCACGATGGTGTTGGACTCCCACAGCACGAAGTCACCGTCTTCGATCATCGGCACCCGGCCGTTGGGGTTCAACGCCCGGTATTGCGGCGTGTCGACCACACCAAAAGCCCCGCCCGCATCAATTGCTTCATAGTCCAGGCCGAGTTCCTCGGCGCACCACAGTGCCTTCCTGACGTTTGATGAATTTTTACGACCCCAGATTTTCAGCATGACCGCGCCTTTGTTGTTGATGAACATGGCTAGATGAAGGCAGCAGCATACGCCGGTTCACACGCGGCTCAAATCGCTCTGCATGTCGCCCAGTAACGGCGGCATATCCTCGGCAAACAGATGGGGGTAACACGCTTGGATGTGGGCGAAGAAGAAGGCCTCGGGCACGTCAGGAAATTGCCCGTGGTCCACCACGTACTCCATCGATCGCTGGCCTTGGCGATTGAACGCGTGGAAGACGCTGTCGTGGAGGCCGTCGAAATCCAACGGCGGTACATCGAACACATCGCACAGTTGCTGGTTGAACGCCGGCGTGGCCTTGACCCAACGATCGTTGAGGTAAAGCTCGGTATAACCGTGCATGGCAAATACATCACTCCTGAGCAACGCGATCAGGCGTGGCGTCGACAAATGATTGCGCACATCCGCCAGGCCGATGCGCGCCGGAATGCCGCAGTGGCGGGCACAGGCGGCGAGCAAGGTGGCTTTGGGCACGCAATAGCTTTCGCCGGTGGACAGGGCGAAGCTGGCATTTAATGTGTCTGGATCGCGGCTGAAGGTATAGGGGTTATAGCGAATCGCCTCACGCACGGCGTAATAGAGGCTGACTGCCTGGTCACTAAAATCCCTACGGGTTCCACGGTGTTTTTCGGCGAACTCCACCACCGCAGGGTGGTCACTATCGATGAAGCGGCTGGGACTCAGGTAGGTATCCATGAGCTTTATCTCCGAAGGAAGCCTGGAGTCTAACCACAGGCCTGTCTTGGAGATAACGACGAATCGGCCAAATCTCGTTACACCCTGATCACCCCGCTTGTTCGGATGCCGACTAAGCTCCCTGGTGGTTTCGCCCCTGTTTTCACGGAGGATTGAATATGCTGTTGTTGTGGATACTGGTGCTGGTGGTCGGCATTGCCTACCTCGCACACCGCCGCGTCGCGCCCCTGCCCGCCCTGGGCGTGGTCGCCGTCTACCTGCTGGCGATGGGCGCCTGGAGCCATGCACCGGGTTGGCTGCTGCTGATCTTCTGGGTGTTGATCGCCTTGGTGGCCGCTCCCCTGCTGCTGCCCGACCTGCGCCGCCAATACTTCACCAAGCCACTGTTCAGCTGGTTCCAGAAAGTCCTGCCGCCGATGTCCGAGACCGAGCGCGATGCCATCGACGCCGGCACCGTCTGGTGGGACGGCGAACTGTTCAGCGGTCGCCCGGACTGGGACAAGTTGCTGGCCTACCCCAAGGCGCAACTGACCGAAGAAGAACAGGCGTTTATCGATGGCCCCACCGAAGAACTCTGTGCCATGGTCAGCGACTGGGAAATCGGCCAGGCCATGGACCTGCCGCCCGCGGCCTGGGAACACATCAAGACCCACGGTTTCTTCGCCCTGATCATTCCCAAGGAATATGGCGGCAAGGGCTTCTCCGCCTATGCCCACTCCCAGGTCGCGATGAAGCTCGCCACCCGCAGCGGTGACCTGGCATCGACCGTGATGGTGCCCAACTCTCTCGGCCCGGCCGAACTGCTGCTGCACTACGGCACCGAAGAACAGCGCAACCACTACCTGCCGCGCCTGGCCCGTGGCGATGACATCCCCTGCTTCGCATTGACTGGCCCACTGGCCGGCTCCGACGCGGGCGCGATGCCGGACACTGGCGTGATCTGCAAAGGTGAATGGGAAGGCAAGGAAACACTCGGCCTGCGCCTGAACTGGGAAAAACGCTACATTACCCTCGGCCCGGTTGCGACCTTGCTCGGCCTGGCCTTCAAGGCCCACGACCCGGACCATCTGCTGGGTGAAGAGGAAGACTTGGGCATCAGCCTGGCGCTGATCCCCACCGACACCCCCGGCGTGGAAATCGGCCGTCGCCACCTGCCTTTGGGCGCCGCCTTCATGAACGGCCCCAACGCCGGCAAGGATGTGTTCATCCCCCTGGAATTCCTGATCGGTGGCCAGGAAATGCTCGGCAAAGGCTGGATGATGTTGATGAACTGCCTCTCGGTGGGCCGTTCGATCTCCCTGCCCGCCGTGGGTACCGGCGCGGCCAAGTTCACCAGCCTGGTGACCGGCCAATACGCCCAGGTGCGCGAGCAATTCAATGTGCCGCTGTCGGCCTTCGAGGGTATCCAGGAAGCCCTTGCGCGTATCGGCGGCAACGCCTGGCTGATGGACAGCGCACGCATGCTCACCGCCAATGCCGTCGACCTGGGGGAAAAACCCTCGGTGCTGTCGGCGATCCTCAAGTACCACCTCACCGAACGCGGCCGCGAGTGCATCAGCCACGCCATGGACGTGCACGGTGGCAAGGGCATCATCATGGGCCCGAACAACTACCTGGGCCGCAACTGGCAAGGCGCGCCGATCTTCATCACCGTAGAAGGCGCGAATATCCTGTCGCGCAACCTGATGATCTTCGGCCAGGGCGCGATCCGCTGCCATCCGTTCGTGCTCAAGGAAATGGCCCTGGCCGGTCGCGACGACCATGACCAGGCATTGAAGGAGTTCGATGGGCTGTTGATGCAACACATCGGTTTTGCCGTGAGCAACGCCGCCAGTACCTTGGTGTTGAACCTCGGGGTGGGGCATTTCGAGAAGGCGCCGGGCAATCGTTTGAGCCAGGGCTACTTCCGTGCACTCAACCGCCAGGCTGCCGCATTCGCGCTGCTGGCTGACCTGAGCATGATGCTGCTGGGTGGCGAGTTGAAGCGTCGCGAACGCTTGTCGGCACGCCTGGGTGATGTACTGAGCCATATGTACCTGGCGTCGGCCGCACTCAAGCGTTATCACGACCTGGATTCGCCGGATCACCTGGAACCGCTGTTTGCCTGGGCCATGGAAGAAAGCCTCGGCGAATCTGAACGTGCGCTGGATGAACTGCTGAGCAATTTCCCGAACAAGGTGCTGGGCTGCCTGCTGCGGGTGATCGTGTTCCCGTTCGGCCGTCGCCATACCGGGCCGTCGGATGCGCTGGATGCCGAAGTGGCTGCGGTGATCGGCCGTGCCAAGGGCGACCCGACCCTGGAAGAGTTGCTGGCCGGCTGCTACCGACCGCAATCGGCGGAAGATCCGGTAGGCGCCTTGCAACATGCCTACGACCTGCTCGGCGCCAGCCATCCGCTGCAGAAGAAACTGCACATGGCACTCAAGAGCGGGCAGGTCAAGCCGACTGCCGGGGAACACGCCATCGACGCCGCGCTGCACGCAGGCGTGTTGCAGCCGGCCGAAGCGCACACCTTGCGTGAGGCGGAAGCGGCACGGCGCAAGGTGATCGACGTGGACGATTTCAGCAAGGAAGAGCTGACCCAGGCTGAGGGTAAAGTCCGCTGATCCCAGTGGTCATATAAATACGGGCGCGAGAGCTATATACTCTCGCGCCCGTTTTTGCTTTAGAGGACTTATCTCGTGTCCAACGTCGTTGCCGATCATCTCGTCTTGCTCGACCACCTGCGCAGCATCCTGGTTGCCGTCGGCGAAGCCGAACAGGTGCCCGAGGAAAGCCATTCACTGTTCCTGGAGCGCTTCGACGAATTGCGCGCCCTGCTGCCGATCGACCCGATCGAAAGCCAGTACCTGGGCCAGGACCTGATGAGCCAGGTCATCCTGCGTTACCCGCAGATTGCCCACTTGGTGCCGCGCGACCTGCTGTGGTTCTTTGGCGGTGACTGCCTGCACTTCATGCCCGACGAAGAACTGGACCTGTACCAGGCGCTGGAAGAACGTCGCTTCGAAGCCGAACAGAACGACGAACCGTTCGACTGGAACCAGGAAAAGCAGCTACTGGCCATGCCGGACGACCAGAGCAAGCACTGATCAGCGACCTGGAATGGGCCGACGCAACGTCGGCTCCTTCGCCATGCACGCCACCAGATAATCGATAAATACCCGTAACTTCGGCGGCAGATACCGCGTGGGCGAATGCAGCAACCACGCCTCGCCATGGTAGGACGCAATAAAGTCCCACGCCGGCAACACCTGTACCAACCGCCCCTCCTCCAACGCGTGGCGCGCCGTGAAATACGGCAAGCTGGCGATACCCACATGCTGCAACACCGCATCCAGCCGAACCCCGGTGTGGTTCGCCGCGTAACGCCCGCGCACCGCAACCGTCACGGCCTTGCCAGCCTGGCGGAATTTCCAGCGTGAATCACCGGGTGTCTCCCCCAGGTAGATGCAGCTGTGCGCCAGCAGATCATGGGGATGCCCCGGCGTACCGTGTGCGGCCAAGTACTGCGGCGTCGCGCACAGCAAATGCTCGATGGGCAACAACTGCCGACCCACCAACCCCGGCGGTGGGCTGTCGGTGATGCGGATGCTCAGGTCGACATTGTCATCGATCATGTCCACCTGGCGATCCTCCAGGATCAACTGCACATCCACCTTGGGATAACGCCGCAGGAATTCCGGCATATGCGGGTGCACCACAAACCGCCCCACCGCCTTGGGCACGCTGACTCGCACCAGCCCTTCGGCTTCATGGGTGAACTGGCCGCTGATCTCCATCACCGAGCGCGCCGCGCTGACCATCTCCTGGCAGCGCTTGAACACCTCCTCCCCGCCTTCGCTGAGGCGCAACTTTCGCGTGGTGCGCTGCAGCAAGCGCGTCGCCAGGGCCTTCTCCAGGCGAGAAATGCTGCGGCTCACCGAGGAAGGCGAAGCACCCAGCTGCCGGGCGGCCTCGGAGAAGCTGCCGGTTTCCACCACTTTGACGAAAATCGCCATTTCGCCCAGCAGCGGCAAAGGAAGATTGATGCTCATGGTGCACAGGTCCATTGATAATTGAATGGATTATCACCTATCCACGCACTATTTATACTGCCCGCAGAACCCTGATGCGGATGTAGATCATGACCGAGCGCCTGTTTTTTACCCACGACCACCTGACTGCCGAGCTTGAGGTGTTGAGTTGCACACCTCACGGGGAGCAGTTTGCAGTCATCCTGCAGTCGACGATTTTTCACCCACAGGGCGGCGGGCAACCTTTCGATACCGGCTGGCTCGGTGAAAGCACTGTACTTCGCGTCACCCAGGAAGCCGACCGCGTGGTGCACTATGTCGACCGCCCATTGGAACCCGGTCCGATCACCGCTCGGGTCGACGAACAGCGCCGCACGTTACACACCCGATTGCATTCCGCCGGGCACCTGATCGGCAACGCAGGCGAGGCCCTGGGCTGGATGCCGATCAAGGCTCATCACTGGCCCGGCGAAGGCAAGATCACCTTCATCCGTGGCGAAGCGGCGCAAGCCATGGAAGCCGAGGCGCTCCAGCAACAGGTCAACCAATGGATCGCCGCGGATTACCCGCGCCACATGAACCTGGAAGACGGCACCCGCGAAGTCGGCTTCGGCGAATTGCCCGCGTATGCCTGCGGCGGCACCCACGTGCAGGCGCTGAGCGAATTGGGCCAGGTGAGCATCCTGGCCCTGTCGGAGAAAAAGGGTGCGCTGTCGGTGCGCTACGAAATCGCTTAAACCTCAATCGCCCCCGCCCGCCCCGACTCCACCACAAATGACTTGAGGGTCGACACCGTGGCCGCCGGGTCGTGGGGGTCGGTAATCACACGCAGGTTCGTGAGCATCTCGTGTGCTTCCACCTCCACCGACACATACCCCCGCTGGCGACTGTCGAAAAACTTCACATGCGGGTTGAGCGGCAGCAGCTTGCTGAACGCGTCAAAGGGCGGGCCGTCGGACGTCACTGAAGTGCCGACAAATTCCGTGGCCACCACCTGCGAGTCCGGGTCGTTGCCATCAGCCTGCAGATCCGTCACCCAGAACGAATGGATATCACCGCCCCAGAACACCGGGTTGCTGACCCGGTTACGTTCGATGGAAGCCAGCATCCGTGAGCGATTGGCCATGTAGCCATCCCAACCGTCGGTCCAACGTCCCGGTTTGTGGTTGGTCAGGTCACGCTGGGTCAACGGGGCCACCAGCAGGTCCTGGGCGATGATGTTCCATTGCGCCTTCGACTGGGCAAACCCTTGGTCCAACCAGGCCTCTTGCTGCCAACCAAGCAGGGTTCGGCCAGGGTCGCGCAAGTCGTGACAGAGGTTATCGGCAATATGCCCCTGGTGACTGCCATTGGCCAAAATGCACGGTTGTTCGGAACGATATTGCCGACCGTCCAGCACGTGGAAGCGGGCCAGTCGGCCGTAGTCCAGGCGTCGATAAATGCGCATGTCCGGCCCCTTCGGCAAGCTGCTGGCACGCAACGGCATATGCTCGTAGTAAGCCTGGTAGGCCGCCGCCCGCTGCTGCATAAATTGTGCGACAGGGACCCTGGGATCCTGGGACCAGCGGTTGGCGTAGTCGTTCTGCACTTCGTGATCATCCCAGGTCGCCACGCTCGGTGCGGCGGCGTGCAGGGCCTGTAGATCCGGATCGGTTTTGTACAGGGCATAGCGGTTGCGATAGTCGCTCAGGCTCACTGCATTGCCGCTGCCGTGGGAGCGAATGATCTTGCCCGAATCCGCCGCGTAGGAACTGTCGTAGATGTAGTCGCCGAGAAAAAACACCAGGTCGGGCTGCTCCTCTGCCAGGTGGCGATAGGCACTGAAATAGCCGCGTTCCCAGTGGGAACACGAGACAAACCCAAGGCGCGCCGACGTCATGGCATGCACGTTCGGCGCCGTGCGCGACTGCCCCACCGGGCTTTGTGCCCCAAGCCCTTCGAACTGATACCAGTAAGGCCGGCCCGCCTCCAGCCCCGCGACTTCCACATGCACTGAATGCCCCCAGCGCTCGCTGGCCATGACCTCGCCCTGGCGCACCACGCGGCTCATGGCGGCATCGCTGGCGACCCGCCAACGCACCGGCACCGATCGGCTCAAGCCACCCCGGCCATCCGCGGCATTGAACAAAGGCGCCAGGCGTGTCCAGATCACAAACCCGTCGGGCAACGGGTCTCCGGACGCCACGCCAAGGGTGAACGGATAGTCCACTCCGGCGCTGCGCGCAAACGGACTGAGGATCGAAAACGTGGTGGCGACGGCCAGCCCGGCAAGCACCCGGCGCCGGCCATGATCAACCTCACCACTCACCGCCGTAACTCCCAATCCTCACGCACCGTGGCGAACACCAGCATGTCCTCATGCACGCCGTTCTTGAGGAACGCCCCGCGCATGCAGCCTTCGTACCGCAAGCCGATTTTCTCCATGACCCGCGCCGACTCTTTGTTGCGACTGAAACACTGGCTGCCCACACGGTGCAGGTCGAGTTCGGCAAAACCGTAGTCCATCAGCGCACGCGCCGCCTCTGCTGCATACCCTTGGTTGCGCGCATCCGCCGCTACCCACCCGCCCAAATGTCCATAGCGGTGGGCCGGGTTGATGCGCAGGCTGACGATGCCGATCAGTTCACCGCAGTCACGCCGATGCATGCCCAGGCTCAACAGGTGGGCCGAGTGAAATTTTTGCTGCATGCCCTCGATAAAGTTCTGCGCCGTTTCGAGGGTGTAAGGCGAGGGAATGCTCGCCGTGTTATCTGCGATGTTCGGACCGTTGGCGAGGCCCCACAACGTCTCGGCCTGATGGTTTTCCAGTGCGCGCATTAACAGTCGCGACGTGGATATTTGTGGCAGCTCACGGCTCATTTCCAGGGGCCCTCGAAGTAAAGTTTTTGAGAGTGCTCCTGCCACATGTCAATTCTGTTACGTCACAAAAATGTCTTGAGATTCGCCTGTAAGACGCGTCCTAGAGCCCTCAAAACGTCAATTAAAGTTAACCAATCGGTCATTTTTGGTTGTTAGCGTGTCGCCCCTAATTCAATAACGGGGTAGCGGAATGAGAACCTGGGACGAACCGAAAAAACGCAAGGCGCACATCGAACTGATCCCGATGATCGACGTGATGATGTTCCTCCTGGTGTTTTTCGTACTCGTGAGCCTGAACGTGATTCCGGCCCTCGGCATGAAGACGCAACTGCCCAGCGCCAGCAGTTCGCAGCAGCTCAAACCACAGAACAAATTCATCCTGACACTGGGCCTGGAAGGCCAACTGCAACTGGATGGCAAGGACCTCACGGTCGACGCGCTGGTGCCGGCGCTGAAAGCGGCGGAAAAGCCCGACACCAAGTCGACCATCATCGTTAACAGCGACAAAGGCGTGGAGGTTTCGCGCCTGGTGGAAGTGATGGACACCCTGCGCCTGGGTGGCTTTACCTCCGTGTCCATTGCTACGCGTAAGTCCTGATCATGTACGTATTGTTTCGTGCGCGTCAGCTGCTGGGCAGCGTTCCGGCCCTGATCGCCCTGGTCCTGATTGCAGTGGGTATCCAGTCCCAGACGTTGAAGGTCGAGCCGGTTTATGACGAATCGGCGGTCGAGTTGGCGTTGGTCGAGCCGGAGCCGGAAGTGATCCCGGAGCCGGTGGTGGAACAAGCGCCGCCACCGCCGGTGATCGAGGATGAAGAGGCCGAGCCAGCCCCGCCGCCACCGCCGCCAAAACCGCTGCCCAAACCCAAGCATGAGCCCAAGCCGAAACCTGTGCCCAAGCCCGTAGTCGCCCAACCGACACCTGCACCGGCTCCGCCACCGGTCACTGCCAAACCGGCACCGGCGGCTGTGGCACAGGTCGCGCCGACGCCCGCGCCGCCTGCGCCACCTAAGGTCGATGGCCAAGCACTGGAAGGCGGCTATCTCAAGGGGCTGCGCAACGAGTTGGACACCTACAAGCAGTATCCCACCGGGCGTCAGGCCTCCCTCGAACGCCCGACCGGCGAAGTGGTGGTCTGGTTGCTGGTCGATCGCCAGGGCCGGGTTCTCGACTCCGGCTTGCAAACCCAGGCCTCGAGCATGTTGCTCAACCGGGCCGCCACCAACAGCTTGCGTCGCATCAAGCAAGTCAAGCCGTTCCCCGAGCAAGCCTTCGGGGGCCGCAATGAGCAGCGCTTCACCGCCACCTTCAACTACAGCGTGCAATAAGCACCCGACACCAGGACGACAGAGATGAGGTTCACACGGATTCATCTGGCACTCGTTGCCGCAAGCATGGGCCAGGGAATGGTCATGGCCGACACCAACAACAGCGACGTCGGGACTATTGGGGTTCAGGGCAAAGCCACGGCAGGTGGCGGCTACATGGTGCAGGAGGAAAGCATCAAGGGCCGCTCCACCGTAACCAAGGAAGCGCTGGATAAACAGACCGCCACCGGCAACGCCGTGGACAAGCTCAAGTACACCCCAGGCTTGAACATTTCCAGCGAAGACAACACTGGCCTGTCCGGCTTTCGTTTCACCATGCGCGGGCTCAACTCCGACCAGGTGGGAATGTCGGTGGACGGCATGCCGATCAACGACTCGGGCAACTACGCGCTGTACTCCAACCTGTTGGGCGACCCGGAAAACATTGAGCAGATTTTCGTCACCCAGGGTTCCTCGGAAGCCGACGGTCCGCACATCGGTTCCAGCGGCGGCAACATCGGCATCGTGACCATTCGCCCGACCAAGGAAACCGGGGCATTCGTCAAACAGGTGATGGGCAGCAACGCCACGCGCAAGACCTTTGCCCGTCTCAATACCGGCGAGATCAACGGCCTGAGCAACTGGTTGTCGGCGTCGCATACCGAAGGCCAGATGTGGCGCGGTTCGGGCGCCGTGCGCGCGGACAAGGTCGAATGGAACAGCTTCTTCGACGCCGGCGATGGCAACACCGCCAACCTGATCCTCAAGTACCACGAGCAGGACAACAACAGCTACAGCCAACTGACCAAGGCCCAGTACCAGCAGAACGGCCGCAAGTACGACCCCTACCCCGCCACACCTACCGTGGGCAGCAACGGCAAGTACAACAGCTACTACGCGCTGGCGCAGAACCCGTTCCAGACGTTCACCGCCGTGCTCAATACCCAGTTCAAACTGGCGGACAACCTCGCGCTGTCGGTGATCCCGTATTACTACTGGGGTAACGGCAGCGGTGTCGGCTCGTCCAGCTATGCGCTGAACCGCGGCTCGAACCAGGGTGGCGTATTCGACCTGGGCAACCTGCCCACCGGCGCCCAATACAACGCCGACGGCACCCCGAACAGCGGTGTGTACTACCGCCCTTCGCGCACCCAGACCTGGCGTCCGGGCATCACCACCAAACTGAACTGGGACCTGGGCGACCACAGCCTGCAAGTCGGCTACTGGTACGAACGCGCACGCCAAAGCCAGACCCAGCCGTTCATTCCGCTCAAGTCCAATGGCAAGCCGGTGGACACCTGGCCGGATTCCAACGACGCCGTGGCCGATGCCAACGGCAACACCATCCAGGGTCGCGACCGCTTCACCATCACCCCGGCGCAGAAGGTCTGGGCCCAGGACACCTGGTACATCAACTCGGACTGGACCCTGATCGCGGGCCTGGCCTACATGAACGTCAAGCGCGACGGCACCAACCACGGCAGCCTCACCGAGCAGCCGGAAAAACGTAACCAGACCTACAACAAGTTGCTGCCCAACGCCGGCCTGAAATACCAGTTGGACGAACGCGACCAGTTGTTCTACAGCCTGTCGCGCAACATGCGCATCCCGCAGAACTACGTGCTGTACGACAAAGGCGTCGGCTCCATCGACTCCAAGCCGGAAACCAGCTGGAACCATGAGTTGGGCTGGCGTTACACCGATGAAGACATGACCGTAGCCGCCACTTTGTTCTACATGCAGTTCAAGGATCGCCAGGTGTCGTCGCGCGACATCAACGGCGACTTCGCCGACATCAACGCCGGCTCCGTCAACAACAGCGGCCTGGAGCTGGAGTGGAGCGGCCTGTTGCCGAATCACTTCAACTACTACACCTCCTACACCTACACCAAGGCCGAGCAGCAAGACGACCTGACCGTCTACAACGCCGGCAAAGCCATCGTGTTGCCCACCAGCGGCAAGCAGTTCGCCAACGTGCCGAAAAACATGCTGGCCGCCAACATCGGCTACGACGACGGTCGTTTCTACGGCACCTTCGGCGGCAAGTACACCAGCAAGCTCTACGGCGACCTGACCAACGACGAAGCCATCTCCGGCCGCACCGTGTTCAACGCCGGCGCGGGTATTTACCTGCCGGTGGACAAAAAGGTGGTCAAGGACGCGACCCTGCGCCTGAACGTCGACAACCTGTTCGACAAGAAATACCTGGACGGCGTCTACACCACCAAGACCAACGCGGCCAGCTACAGCGGTTTCCGCGACGGCGACCCTGCCTACATCGTAGGCCTGGAACGCACCGTGACGGTTTCCCTGGAAGCCAACTTCTAATTGCGAGGTAAGTGAACATGGACATGAACCTGCTCCACGACATCACCTTTTATGTGATGTATGCCGCGATGGCCATCGCGATCTTTATCACCATCGAACGCGGGATTTACTTCGCCTATGTACGCAGGCAAGCCCGTGCGCTGACCGAGGTGCTGGGCGCCAATGTGCACAGCGAGCGCGACCTGCCGGAAAGCCTGATCCGCCGTGACAGCCTGCCGCTGAGCATGGTGTTGCCGGTCCTGGCACAGAAAGCCTCGCAAGGTTCGCGCAAGGACCTGGATGACGTGATCGAAACCCAATACCTGACCACTCGTGCGCCACTGGCCCGCAGCCTGTGGATCATCGAAACCATCACCACCGCCGCCCCGCTGTTGGGTTTGCTGGGCACCATCCTCGGCATTATCGACACCTTCAAGGCGCTGGCCACGGCGGGTGTGTCTGATCCAGGGCAGATTTCCGGTGGTATCGGGACGGCCTTGTTCGCCACCGGCCTGGGGATCGCCATCGCGCTGTTCTGCGTGGTGTTCCACAACTTCTTCCAGGACAGCCTGGAACGCATCAACGATCAGCTGAAAATCCTGCTGATCCGCGCCGCCACCGGCGCCCGCGTGCAGAGTGAAGTGCCGCACCTGGTGCCGACGCCGCTGCACAGCCGCACGGCGTAACCGTAACAGCGGGCGCGCAATGCGCCCGCTTTTCTTTTCCGATGGGAATCCCTATGTCCGTTTCCTTGAAATTGCGCATTGCAGGCCTGGCAGGCTTGCTCATGAGTCCGCTGGTCCAGGCGGACTTTTCGATTCCGGGGTTTGAACTGGTGCACACCGTGCCGGTGGACACCGCCCTCGGTACCGACGACTTGCGTCAACCGGGCCCGGTATGGAGCGAACTGTTCGACGGTGCAAAAAGCAGCATCGATATCGGCCAATTCTACGCCGTCGATCATCCGGGCTCGGTGATGGACCGCGTGATTGAACGCCTGGAAGCCGCCGGTAAACGCGGTGTGAAGATTCGCTTTCTGCTGGAAGAAAAAGGCATCAAGTTGTCGGAAGCCTCCACTCTGGAACGCTTGCGGGCGATCCCCAACCTGACCTTTCGTGTGTTGCCCTACGCGCGCGTGAGCGGCGGCATCATCCACGCCAAATACTTGGTAGTGGACGGCAAGCAGGCCTTCGTGGGCAGCCAGAATTTCGATTGGCGTTCACTGGAACACATCCACGAAACCGGGCTGCGCATCACCGACCCGACCGTGGTAAGCCAGGTGCAAGCGATCTTCGAGCAGGACTGGAAAGCCCAGCAGGCCTTGACCGACAACCAACCGGTGCCGCTGCCTGTCACACGCAATGCACCACCGCGCACCGGCAACTACCTGGTCGCCAGCCCGCAACGCTACAACCCACCGGGCGTGGGCGACTCACAGTTGGAACTGCCACGCCTGCTGAACGAAGCGAAGCACGAGGTGCGCGTGCAACTGTTGGACTACGCGCCACTGTCCTACGGACCCGACAAGACGCGTCCGTACTACGCGGTGATCGACAACGCCGTGCGCGCGGCAGCGGCACGTGGGGTGTCGATCAAGCTGATGGTGTCCAACTGGAACACCGACGCGCTGGAACTGCCCTACCTCAAAAGCCTGGCGGTGTTGCCCAACGTCCAAGTCAAGATCGTCACCCTGCCGCAAGCCAAGCAAGGCTTTATCCCGTATGCGCGGGTGATCCACAGCAAGACCATGGAGATCGACGGCCAGGTTGCCTGGATCGGCACCAGCAACTGGTTGGGCGGGTATCTGGATAATTCGCGCAACCTGGAAGTGGTGATGCGCAGCGAAGCGATGGCCAAGCGTGTCGGGGAATTGCATGCGCAATTGTGGGATGGGCCCTACGCTAGAGCCTTGAACGTGACCGAGGAGTACCCCGAGCCCCACCCTGGCCAGCATTGACCAGTGGCACCTGAGTAGTGGTAGTGTGTGGAAATGTTTCTGACAGATTGATCAGAAACTTCCCACTCACTACCTGCAAAGGAATGCGTCTTTCCATGCACTTCCCACTCAAGCAATTGGCGGCTGCCACCCTGTTCGCCGCGAGCCTCTCGGCCCTATCCAGCCCCGCGTTCGCTAACATCACTCCAGACCAGAGCACGGCGATTCTCAAGAGTTTCAGCGAAACGTCCGTCACCGATTTTCGCGGTTTCCTCGGCACACTGGCCAAGGGCGATATGGGCAAAACCAGCGACGTGGGCCCGGCGATCAATGCCTTCCTCGACAATAAAACCCTGAGCGCCGACCAGCAGAACGAAATCAATCGCCTGCTCGGCATCTACACCCGTGTGAAATACGGCAAGGCCGCCACCGAAACCCTGCGCGAGCTGGTGGAAATCCCGACCTTTAATGTCGACGGTCTGCCGCAATACAAGAACCCGGAATTCATCAAGATTGCCGGCAAGATCCAGGACCTGGCCAAGGCCTTTAACCTGAACTTTCGCAACATCGACAACCGTGTGTACGAAATATCCCTGGAAGGCAGCGGTGATGAAGTGGTCGGCATCCACGCCCACGCCGATGTGGTGCCGGTGACGCCGGAAAATTGGGTGCTGAAAGACGGCACCAAGCTCGATCCGTTCAAGGTCACGCTGATCGGCGACCGCATGTACGGACGTGGCACCGAGGATGACAAGAACGGCATCGTGGTAGCGATGTATGCCATGAAGGTGATCAAGGAAGAAAAACTGCCGCTGGCGCGCAATTTCAAGCTGCTGGTGGACACCACCGAAGAAACTTCCGGCGACGCGATTCCGTATTACTTCGAAAAGAACCCGACACCGCAGTACAACCTGGCGCTGGACGGCGGCTACCCGGTGGTGATTGCCGAGAAAGGCTACGGCACGGTGATGGCTACCTTCCCGCGTCGCAAGGGTGAAGGCAAAGGCGCGGAAATCATCGCGATGACCGGTGGCATGGCCACCAACCAGATTCCGTCGGCCTCGGTGGCAACGTTCGTCAGCGACAAGCCTGCCGAATTGGCCGCCAGCCTGCAGAAGGCCGGCACCGAATACGCCAAGCGCAACGGTGGTGATTTTGAAGTGGCCACCAAGATCGATGGCAAAGACGTCAAACTGACCGTCACCGGCGTGTCCGCGCACTCGTCCGAGCCGGAATCCGGGGTCAACCCAGTGGCGCGCATGCTGGAGCTGATTCACAGCGTCGATGGCAAGATCGCCCTCAAGCACAACCACATCACTGACGCCGCCCGTTATGCATCCGACAACTGGGGCCTGGACTACTTGGGCGGCAAGCTGGGCGTGGGCTTCTCCGATGAGTTCATGGGCCCGCTGACCACTTCGCTGACCTTTGTCGGCCTGGATGACAAAGCCTTCAAGCTGGCGGTGAACCTGCGCGTGCCGAAGGGCAAGTCGCCGGAAAAACTCAAGGCCGAGATCGCCGACAAGCTGAGCGCCTGGGACAAGAAAACCAAGGTCAAGGTGGACTTCACCTACTCGGTGGCCGAACCGATGTACCGCAACCCTGAAGGTGAGTGGGTCAAAGCGCTGTTGGCGGTGGCCAGCGAAAACCTGGGCATGGATCACACGTTCGGCACATCGGCCGGCGCGACCTCCGTGCATGAACTGCCCAACGGCGTGCAATTCGGCCTGGCGCGTCCGGAAGTGAAGTACACCGGGCACACCGACAACGAATTCAAGACCGTCGACCAGTTCCTGCTGGACCTGCAGATCGTGACTGAAATGATGGGCCGTATCGGCCAACTGCCGAAGCTCTGAGCCAAGCGCTGATGTAAAGCAGCCCGCCGCAAAGGCGGGCTCTTCACGCTTGCAGCATCAATATATCCTCGAAAAAACCACCGACCGGTTCCGTGGGATGGCACAGCTGGATTTCCAGCACCCAGGCCATTTCGCTCGGTGGGATCTCCAGATCGGCCAGGTCCTTGCACTCGAACAATGCGTGAGGAAAATCCGCAAGGCGATGCCCCGCGAGATTGCGCGCCAGCCTCCAGCCTTTTGACACCGCGCTTTGCTCGGCAAAGTCATAGAGTTCGCGCCCGGTGAGGCCGCGCAACCAGGCTTCGCGGGTCTCGTCGAAGACCTCGTGCAGTGCCGCGCGGCATGCCAGGTGCAACGGCGAATCACCGAACACAAAGGTATCGCCATAATCGCCTTCATAGCCGTCCCACACCGGGCCCAGGTCGACCACGGCGATATCGGAGGTGCGCAGCCTGCGCTGGCGGTCAATCCCTTCGCGGGGGGGCCGGACCGTGTCGTCGCCAAAGCGGATATAGGTCGGATGCCAGGTGTGGGATGCGCCCATGGCCTGCAGCTGTTCGGCGGCCATGTCGAGGGCTTCGCCGGTGGTCATGCCAACCTTGAGGCGGCTCGCAATCGCCGCCAGGGCACGGATGGATTGGTCACGTGCCGCCAGCATGCCGTCAAACGAGTAGCGGGGGCCGACTTTTTCCCAGATCGGGTCAAACGCGGGCAAGGGCGTTTGCGCGCCTGAGCAACCACTGGGCACAAAGGCTTCGGCAACAAACCGGTGCGCCGGCAAGCCCGCGTCGAGACACTGCTCGCGGGCCTGGCGGATCATTGCGGCGTTACCGCACGCGTACACCTGCGCTTGCTCCCAGGCATGCCCGTGACTCAACGCAACCTCCTGCACCCTACCCTGCGACGCCAGCACCGGATGCCAGCAAAAACCCGGGTGCGCGGCGCTCGCGTCAGCCAGGAATGCACGGTCATAAAAATCCGCAGGTTGCGCCCCTCCCCAGTACAGCGTGACCTCGACGTTGCGCGCCAACGCTGTCAGCAGGATCGGCTTGATGCCCGCATAACCGGTGCCGGTGGCGAACAGGACGACAGGGCTGTCATCCGTTTCCTGCCAGGTACAGGCACCAAACGGCCCTTCCAATTGCAACAGATCACCGGCATCGAGGTCGCTGAGGAGCGTCTCGGAAAACAGCCCACCGCTTACCTGACGAATCTGAAACACCAGGCGCCCATCGTCTTCGGCCGGCAGGTTAGCGATCGAGAAGCACCGCGAGTCGCCATCGACCAGGCAGAACTTGAGGTACTGGCCCGCCCGCACCACCAGCGGCCTGTCCGGCATCATCACCAGTTCAATGATGTCGGGGCTCAGTGCGCGCTTGCTCACGACCTGCGCCTCGACCACCCGCACGGGCGTGTCCAGCGACCATCCGGGGATTTCCAGGCGCATGTCGCCGCAGGCGTGGCTCTGGCACAACAGCATCTCATTGGCTGCCAACGGATAACACGGCGCGGGTGCATCCGGCGCCAGGTATTTGGCCCGGTATGTCCCTTCTGCGACCACCACCTTGCATGAGCCACAGGCCCCGCGTCGGCAGGAAAACGGCACCGACAAACCGTTGGCGAGCATCGCATCCAGCAACAGTTCGTCACCGGCCTCAAAGGTTTTCCCCGAGGGGGACAGTTCGACGATATGGCGTGTATTCATAACAACCTCGGGGTGAGTGAGGCTTGATTGTTGCGTTAGACTAGGCCCATTAAAACCTCCAGTTTTGGATACTTCAGATGGTCCAGATGCGAAAATGGCGCCCGCTGCTCAAGCTGGACGACACTGCCAGGCAGGCGTCCTACCGCAAGATTGCCGAAGGCCTGGTGGCCGCAATCGTGGAAGGACGATTGGCGCCCGGCACCTTGCTACCGGGCACACGGGAGATGGCGCAGTTGCTCGACGTCAACCGCAAGACCGTGATCCTGGCCTACGAAGAGGCCTTGACCAAGGGTTGGCTGGTCAGCGAGCCGCGGCGCGGAACGTTCGTCAATGCGCAGTTGACGTCAAAACAACTGCCGAGTCGCGCGCAAGCGTCCTTCGCTCCGCCCATCCTGGCGCAGACCACCGCTGCGTATTTCACCCAGAACGCCCAGGTGACCGCGCTGAATCATCGGCATGACGCGCTGTTTTTCGATAACGGCACCAGCGACCACCGCTTGCTGCCCCAAGCCGTGTTGCACCGCTATTACCGCAACGCCCTACGCAACAGCTTCGCGTCCAACACCCTGCGCTACGGCAGCGAGGGCACCGGCTACCATTTGCGCTGCGCCCTGGCCGAGATGCTGCGCAACAACCGTGGGTTGACGGTCAGCGCCGAAAACATCTGCCTGACCCAAGGCACCCAGATGTCGCTGTACCTGACCGCTAGCCTGTTGCTCAGACCCGGCGACGTGGTCCTGGTGGAGCGCCTGAGTTACCCACCGGCGTGGGAAATCTTCCGCAAGCTGGGCGCGCAACTGGTCACGGTGGACATCGACGAAGAAGGCTGTCGCACGGACCAGATCGACCGCCTGTGCCGCGAACATCAGGTACGGATGATCTATCTCACGCCGCACCACCAGTTCCCCACCACCGTGAGCCTGCACGCAGCACGGCGGCAACAGTTGCTGGCATTGGCGGCGCTGCACGACTTCTGCATCATCGAAGAAGATTACGACCACGAGTATCACTTCAATGGGCGGCCCTACTTGCCCCTGGCAAGCGATCGCGCCCAGCGCCATGTGATCTATATCGGCTCCTTATCCAAGGCCCTCGGCTCGACGTTTCGCTGCAGTTATGTGGTGGCTCCCGCGCAGGTGGTCGACGCCCTGCACAGCAACGCCGCATTGATGCTGGGCGATGCCGATGCAGTCGCGCAAACCATGCTCGCAGACCTGATCAACGACGGCGAACTCAAGAAACATCTGCGCCGGGTGTCGAAGGAATACCGCGCCCGCCGTGAAACCTTGCAGACGTGCCTGCATGAGGCGTTCGGCGAGCGGATCAGTGTACGGGAGCCAGAAGGCGGGCTGGCGCTATGGGTGCGGTTCGACGCTCAGATAAACGTCGACCGGATGGTAGCAAGCGCATTGGACCACGGGCTGGTCGTCCGCAGCGGCCGACAGTTCTCACCGATGGACCAGGCGGAAAATGCGCTGCGCCTGGGCTTCGCATCGCTGAACCAGGAAGAAATCCGCGAGGCCACATTGCGCTTGGCCAAAGCGGCGAATGCACGATAAAACGCGCACAAACAAAAACGCCGATCATTGCTGATCGGCGTTTTTGTTGAATATGGAGCGGGAAACGAGACTCGAACTCGCGACCCCGACCTTGGCAAGGTCGTGCTCTACCAACTGAGCTATTCCCGCAAATGGCGTCCCCTAGGGGACTCGAACCCCTGTTACCGCCGTGAAAGGGCGGTGTCCTAGGCCACTAGACGAAGGGGACACACAACTGAAACACATGGTGTGTATTTCAGTGCCCAGAGGTTAGATCCGAAGATCATGCCCTGGTTTCACTCAGTGCCGCCCGAGAGCCACACTGCTTAAACTTGGAGCGGGAAACGAGACTCGAACTCGCGACCCCGACCTTGGCAAGGTCGTGCT
>NZ_JBZXDZ010000012.1:0-104468 GCF_058725305.1 Pseudomonas sp. DW-iso3 | reverse complement strand
TTCCGAAACCCCATCTGCGAAAGCAGATGGGGTTTTGTTTTGGGCGGTCGAAAAGACAGCTCACATCGCAATTCCGCCAACAACTGCCCACAGTGCTAAAGTCGCACCCTCGATTTTCGCTTTTCCCAAGGAAGCCGTTATGCCGGATGCGACGTCCCTCAGCGCTGGATTCATGGTGGTTCACGGCAATCGCCTGGACGAACTGCGCAGCCTGGTGGTCAGCTGGATGCGCCGCTACCCCCTGGCTCCCCTGGAAAACGAAATCGCCCTGGTCCAAAGCAACGGTATCGCCCAGTGGCTCAAGCTGGCCCTGGCGGAAGATCCGGAAGACGACGACATGGGGGGTTGCGGCATCGCCGCCGCCATCGATGTTCAACTACCCGGCAGCTTTATGTGGCAGCTCTACCGTATGGTCTTGGGAAAAGATGAAATTCCGCCCAAATCCCTGCTCGATAAAGCCCCGCTGACGTGGCGCCTCATGCGCCTGCTTCCGGAGCTTATCGATCAACCGCACTTCGAACCACTCCAGCGCTTTCTCACCCACGACACCGATTTGCGCAAACGCTACCAACTCGCCGAGCGTCTGGCTGACCTGTTCGACCAATATCAGGTCTACCGTGCCGATTGGCTCGAAGACTGGGCTGCCGGCCGCCACCAGCTGCGCAACGGTCGAGGCGAATCCAAGCCACTCAACCCTGCCAACTGCTGGCAAGCCGAACTATGGCGAGCACTGCTGCTGGATGTTGGTGAAGAAGGCATGGCCGAAAGCCGCGCCGGCGTTCATCAGCGCTTTATCGAGCGCATCAATACATTGGAAAAAGCGCCCGAGGGCCTGCCATCCCGAGTCATCGTTTTCGGCATTTCCTCGTTGCCCGCCCAGGCACTGGAAGCCCTCGCCGGCCTCGCGCGATTCAGCCAAGTTCTGCTCTGCGTGCACAACCCTTGCCGCCACCATTGGTCCGACATCGTCGCCGACAAAGACCTCCTGCGTAACGAATACAAACGCCAGGCGCGCAAAGCCGGCATGCCGGTCACCATCGACCCACAAACCCTGCACCAGCACGCCCACCCGCTACTGGCCGCCTGGGGCAAACAAGGCCGTGACTACATCAGCCTGCTGGACAGCTACGACGATCCCAATAGCTACCGCGCTGCATTCCGCGATGGCCGCATCGACCTGTTCAGCGACAGCGAGCCCACCACACTGCTCAATCAACTCCAGGACGACATCCTGGAATTGCGTCCACTCAATGAAACACGCGAGCTATGGCCTGCTGTCGACCTGCAACGTGATACCTCGATTCGCTTCCACATCGCCCACAGCGCGCAGCGAGAAGTGGAAATTCTCCACGACCAACTGCTCCAACGCTTCAGTGCCGACCCCTCGCTGCGCCCGCGGGATGTCATCGTCATGGTCCCGGATGTCGACAGCTATGCGCCGCACATCCGCGCCGTGTTCGGCCAACTCGAACGCAATGACCCACGCTTCATCCCGTTCACCCTGACCGACCAAGGCCAACGCGGCCGTGACCCGCTGCTCATCGCCGTCGAACACCTGCTGAAACTGCCCGACAGCCGCTTCCCGGTCAGCGAGATCCTCGATCTGCTCGACGTGCCGGCCCTGCGCGAACGCTTCGCCATCAAGGAGCGCGACCTGCCCACGCTGCATCGCTGGATCGAAGGCGCCGGCATCCGCTGGGGGCTCAACGCCGAACAACGTGCCGGTCTGGGCCTGCCAAAAGAACTGGAACAAAACAGCTGGCGTTTCGGCCTGCGCCGCATGTTGCTCGGTTACGCCGTCGGCACCGGCGCCGCGTGTGATGGTATCGAGCCCTACGACGAAATCGGTGGCCTTGATGCGGCGCTCATCGGCCCTTTGGTCGCTTTGCTCGACGCACTCAGCGATGCGCATCAAGCGTTATCACTGCCGGCTTCACCGACGCAATGGGGCGAGCGCTTGCAACGCCTGATACAACTGTTCTTCCTACCCAGCAGCGAGCACGATGACTACCTGCTGGGCCAACTCGAACAACTCAGGGAAACCTGGCTGGAAACCTGCGAATCCGTCGGCCTGCAAGACGAATTACCTCTCACAGTGGTCCGCGAGGCCTGGCTTGCGGGGCTGGACCAAGGTCGCCTGTCCCAACGCTTCCTCGCCGGGGCTGTCAATTTCTGCACTCTGATGCCCATGCGTGCGATCCCGTTCAAGCTCGTTTGCCTGCTCGGCATGAACGACGGTGATTACCCGCGCGCGCAACCACCGCTGGACTTCGACCTGATGGGCAGCGACTACCGCCCAGGCGACCGCTCACGCCGTGAAGACGACCGCTACCTGCTGCTCGAAGCCCTGCTTTCAGCACGTGACCAGCTCTACGTCAGTTGGGTCGGCCGCAGCATCCGCGACAACAGTGACCGCCCAGCGTCGGTACTCATCGGCCAACTGCGTGACCATCTCGCCAGTGGCTGGCACCTGGCAAACAGTGACATACCGCTGATCGAAGCCATGACCCAAGAGCATCCGCTGCAACCGTTCAGCGCCCGCTACTTCCATGAAGGCGATGCGCTGTTCAGCTACGCGCGCGAATGGCAGTTGCTTCATGAAGCCTCCGATGCCCTCCCGACAGAACACGACCTGGTTCCCCACCAACAGGAAGAACCCCTGAGTCTCGGCCAGCTCCAAGACTTCCTGCGCAACCCGGTCAAACACTTCTTCAGCCAGCGCCTGAAAGTATTCTTCGAAGCCGCCGAAGTCCCGCTGGCCGACGAAGAGCCCTTCGTTCTTGACGCACTGCAACGCTACAGCCTGAGTGACAGCCTGCTGAACGCCGCGCTCACCCGACCCGATCAGCTCGACCAGACCCTGAACGCCCAGGCCCTGCGCCTGCAAGGCAGTGGCCTGTTGCCGATGGTTGGTTTCGGCGAATGCCTGCGCAACGAACTGATCGAGCCTTTACCCGATCTGTTGCGACGCTATCAGCAATTGCTCGCCCTTTGGCCTACCCCGCACACCGGTGCCGAACCGGTCAGTTTTGAGCATCACGGCGTGCAGTTGGAAGGCTGGATCAGCGGTCTGCATCGACGCAGTGATGGCGGGTTGCTAAGCGTTACCACCATTCCCAACAGCATCGGCTCGATCAAGACCCGCAAGTGGCATCGCCTGATTCGCCCTTGGGTCAATCACGTGGTTGCCTGTGCGTGCGGTCTGCCGCTGAGCACCGGCTTGGTGGCCAGCGATGACACCCTGCTGCTGCCGCCTCTGGATAAAGCCAATGCCCAGGAAGTCCTCGGCCACTTGCTGCTCGCCTGGCATGCCGGAATGAGCAAACCGTTGCCCGTGGCCGTCAAAACCGCTTTCGCGTGGCTCAGCCAGACCGACCCCGTCAAGGCCGAAGCAGCCGCAGTTAAAACCTACGAAGGTGATGGGCTCAACAACGAAGGCGAACGCCGCGAAACGCCGGCGCTCACCCGGCAATTCCCCGATTACGCCACACTCATCGCCAGTGAAGAATTCGAAGGTTGGTGCGAAACCCTGTATCGCCCGCTGCTCAACGCCCCGTGGCGATCACTCACCGGCGAGGAGGCCAGCGCATGACCAGCAGACCCTTGGCCCTGGCCTTTCCGCTCAAAGGCAGCCAGCTGATTGAAGCCAGCGCCGGTACCGGAAAGACCTTCACCATCTCCGCCCTCTACCTGCGCCTGGTCCTCGGCCACGGGGGCGATGAATCAAGCTTTGGCCGCGAACTGCTGCCGCCGCAGATCCTGGTGGTGACCTTCACCGATGCCGCCACCAAAGAACTGCGCGAACGCATCCGCATCCGCCTGGCCGAAGCCGCTCGTTTTTTTCGCGAAGAGATTGAACAGCCAGACGCCCTGATCGCCGATCTGCGCGCGGATTACCTACCCGAACAATGGCCTGCCTGCGCCAACCGCCTGGACATCGCCGCCCAGTGGATGGACGAAGCCGCCGTCTCGACCATCCACAGTTGGTGTCAGCGCATGCTGCGCGAACATGCGTTCGACAGCGGCAGCCTGTTCACCCAGACCCTGGAAACCGACCACAGCGATTTGCTCGGCGAAGTGTTGCGCGATTACTGGCGGCTGTTCTGCTACCCGATGCATGACGACGCGCTCAACTGGGTGCGCAGTCACTGGGGTGGACCTGCTGCGTTGATGCCACGGGTACGCGCGTTGTTCGGCAGCGAGCGGCCGACGGATGAAACCCGCGAGCCCGCAGAACTGATCACGGCTTGCCTGCAAGAGCGCCGCGAAGCGCTGACAACCCTCAAGGCGCCTTGGCAACAATGGGCCACTGAGCTGCGCGACATCTGCCTGCAAGCCGTGGCCGCCAAAGCCGTCGACGGGCGCAAGATGCAGGCGCGCTACTTCGAACCCTGGTTCGAAAAAATCAGTGCCTGGGCTGCTGACGAAACCCTCGAACAACTCGACATCGGCACCGGCTTCACGCGCCTGACGCCTGACGGCATGGCCGAAGCCTGGAAAGGCGAGCCACCGCAGCATCCTGGCATCGACGCCATGGCCGGTCTCAAGGCGGCTCTCGATGCGCTGCCGACCCCCGACGCTGCCGTGTTGCAACACGCCGCCGGCTGGGTGGGCAAACGCTTTGAAGAAGAAAAACGCCGTCGCGCCGAAATGGGGTTCGACGACATGCTCATCCGCCTCAACGCCGCGCTGCAAGCCGACGGCGGCGAACGCCTGGCCAGTGTGGTCCGCGAGCAATTCCCGGTGGCCCTGATCGACGAGTTCCAGGACACCGACCCGGTGCAATACAGCATCTTCGACAGCATCTACCGCATTGAAGAAAACCACCTCGACAGTGGCCTGTTCCTGATCGGCGACCCCAAGCAAGCGATCTACGCCTTCCGTGGCGCCGATATCTACACCTACCTGCGCGCCCGTCAGTCCACCACCGGCCGCCACCACACGTTGGGCACCAACTTCCGCTCCAGCCACGCGATGGTCGAGGCAGTGAACCATGTGTTTCAGCGTGCGGAAACGGGCCGTGGTGCATTCCTGTTCCGCGAGCCCGATGGTGTAAACCCGGTGCCGTTCCACTCGGTACTGTCCCAGGGGCGCAAGGAACAATTGCAGGTCGGTGGGCAAACGCTGCCCGCGATGAACCTCTGGCATTTACCCACCGACCAGCCGGTTTCCAACGTAATTTATCGTCAGCAGCTGGCGGCCGCCTGTGCCACGCACATTGTTGAGTTGCTCAACGGCGGGCAGCAAGGCAGCGCAGGTTTCCTACAACCGGACGGCAGCTTCAAAGGTGTACGCCCGTCAGACATCGCGATCCTTGTGCGCGACGGCAAGGAAGCCCAAGCCGTACGCGGCGAATTGGCCGCCCGTGGAGTGCGCAGCGTCTACCTGTCCGACAAGGACTCCGTCTTCGCCGCACAGGAGGCCCACGACCTGCTGGCTTGGCTCAAGGCTTGCGCCGAGCCGGATGTCGAACGCCCGCTGCGCGCCGCTCTGGCCTGCGTCACGCTCAACCTGTCACTGGCAGAACTGGAGCGCCTGAACCAGGACGAGCTGGCGTGGGAAAGCCGCGTCATGCAGTTCCGTGGCTACCGCACGATCTGGCGCACCCAAGGCGTGCTGCCGATGCTGCGTCGCCTGCTGCACGACTTCAAGCTGCCGCAAACCCTGATCGCACGCAGTGACGGTGAGCGTGTGCTGACCAACCTGCTGCACCTCAGTGAACTGCTGCAACAGGCAGCTTCTGAACTTGATGGCGAGCAGGCACTGATCCGCCATTTGGCTGAACACCTGGCACTTTCCGGCCAGGCGGGCGAAGAACAAATCCTGCGCCTGGAAAGTGATGAACAACTGGTCAAGGTCGTGACCATCCACAAATCCAAGGGCCTGGAATACGACCTGGTTTTCCTGCCCTTCATCTGCTCAGCCAAACCCGTGGACGGCAGCCGATTGCCCCTCCATTACCATGATGAAAACGGTAAATCCCACGTCAGCCTGCGCCCTACGCCTGAGCTGATCGCCCAGGCGGACAACGAACGGCTGGCCGAAGACCTGCGCCTGTTCTACGTAGCCCTGACCCGCGCCAAGCATGCGTGCTGGCTGGGTATCGCCGACCTCAAGCGCGGCAACAGCAACAACTCCGTACTGCACCTGTCGGCGCTGGGCTATTTGCTTGGCGCAGGAGCATCACTGGGTGAGTCCGCCGGCTTGGCGCGCTGGCTCTTGGACCTTCAAGAAGGGTGCACGGCAATCCACTATGGCCAGGTGCCCGAAGCGCAAGACAACCTCTTCCACCCACCCCGCAACGAAGCCACGCTGCGAGCGCCCCTCCTGCCCAAACGCAAGGCTGCAGAAAACTGGTGGATTGCTTCCTACAGCGCCTTGCGCATCGGCGACAGCATGAGCGCCGCCACCCTCGAAGCACCGGAAAGCCCGCAGGCCCAAAAGCTGTTTGATGACGAACGCCTCGATCCCGACGCACCGCGCGAAGTGGCGGCATCCGGCGGCGACATTCACCGTTTCCCACGCGGCCCTAACCCAGGGACCTTCCTGCACGGCCTGCTGGAATGGGCAGGGGAGGACGGATTCAACGTCACGCCCGAGGCGATCGAAAAGGCCGTGGGCGCCCGCTGCAACCGGCGCAACTGGGAAGGCTGGATCATTACCCTCAGCAGCTGGCTCGGCCACCTGCTGCAAACGCCATTGCCTGTGAATAACAGCCACGTCTCCCTCAGTGGTTTGCAGCAGTACCAGATCGAGATGGAATTCTGGTTCGCCAGCCACAAGGTCGACGTACTCGCCCTCGACAAGCTGGTCTGCCAATACACCCACAACGGTGTATCCCGCGTCGCCGCAGAGCCGGTGCTGCTCAACGGTATGTTCAAGGGCTTCATCGATTTGACCTTCGAACATGACGGCCGCTATTACGTGGCCGACTACAAATCCAACTGGCTGGGCCCCGACGATTCGGCCTACACCTTTGATGCCATGGAACAGTCGATCCTTGATCATCGGTACGACCTGCAATACGTGCTTTACCTGTTGGCCCTGCACCGCCAACTCAAGGCGCGCCTGCCGGACTACGACTACGACCGCCATGTCGGCGGTGCGTTGTACATTTTCCTGCGGGGTACGCAGTCCGCGAGCCTGGGGGCGTATTTCACCCGACCGCCGCGGGAATTGATTGAAGGCCTGGACCTGCTGTTCCAGGGCAAGCCCATCCCGCCCAAGGTTGAGCCCGCCTGGGAACAAGGAGTGTTGTTATGAGCCTGTTGCCGTTACCGCTGGAGGAACTGACGCCCCTCAGCCGCGCCGCCGACCTGGTGCAATTACTGGAACGTTGGGTCGACCGTGGCTGGTTGCGTGCCTTGGACAAAGCCTTTGTCGGTTTCCTGCACGAGCTTGATCCACAGGCGGACCCGCTGGTGCTACTGGCCGCCGCGCTGACCAGCCATCAATTGGGCCACGGCCATGTCTGCCTTGACCTGTTCGAAACCCTCAAGGCGCCGGATTTCGCCCTGTCGTTGCCGCCTGAAGGCGACCTGCAAACCGGCGCCATGCTGCTGCCGTCGCAGTTGCTCGACGGCCTGGACGGCGCCCACTGGTGCCATGCTCTGGCCGCCAGTCACTTGGTGGCGTTGGCAGTCGATGGCCGCGAATCCGCCCAAAGTCGCCCTTTGGTACTCTCCGGCAAGCGCCTGTACCTGCGCCGCTACTGGACCTACGAACGGCGCATCGACACCGCCCTGCGCCTGCGTCTCGCTACTCAGGAGAGTGTCGCCGCTGATTTGCCGCAGCGCCTCAACAGCCTGTTCGACCAACCACCGCCCGACGGCGTGATCGACTGGCAAAAACTCGCCTGCGCGTTGGCCACTCGCGGCGCATTCAGCATCGTCACCGGCGGCCCCGGCACTGGCAAGACCACCACCGTGGTGCGCTTGCTCGCGCTGTTGCAGGCGCCGGCTGTGGAAGTCGGCAGCCCACTGCGCATTCGCCTGGCCGCGCCCACCGGTAAGGCCGCCGCACGCCTCACCGAGTCCATCAGCCAACAAGTGCTGTCGCTGAAAGTACCTGACAGCGTGAAGGAAAAAATCCCAACCCAGGTCACCACCGTCCACCGCCTGCTGGGCAGTCGTCCGGGCACGCGGCATTTTCGTCATCACATCGGCAACCCATTGCCGCTGGATGTGCTGGTGGTGGACGAAGCCTCAATGATCGACCTGGAAATGATGGCCAACCTGCTCGACGCCTTGCCGCCCCATGCACGCCTGGTGCTGTTGGGCGACAAGGACCAACTGGCGTCGGTAGAAGCGGGCGCCGTGCTCGGTGATTTGTGCCGCGACGCCGAAGCCGGTTTCTACAGCGCCGAGACGCGCCAATGGCTGCAGGCCGTCAGCGGTGAAGACCTCAGCGCCAGCGGCCTGCAGGAAGACCTCGACGGCAGCCATCCCCTGGCCCAGCAAGTGGTGATGCTGCGTTACTCGCGACGTTTCGGCGAAGGCAGTGGCATCGGCCAACTGGCGCGCTGGGTCAACCAGCAAAACCCTGAAGAAGCCCGCAAACTGTTTGCTGCGCGCAGTCACGATGATCTGTTTTGCGTCAGTCTCAAGGGCGAACACGATCACGCCCTGGAACGCCTGGTGCTGGACGGGCAGGGCGAGGGTGCCGAGGGCTATCGCTATTACCTCAACCTGTTGCAAAGCGCGCGTCCGTCGCCGGAAACACCGCGCGAAAGCGACGCCTGGACCCACTGGGCGCAACAACTGCTGCAAGCTTTCGACGCGTTCCAACTGCTCTGCGCGGTACGCAAAGGCCCCTGGGGCGTGGAAGGCCTGAACCTGCGCATCACCGCCGCCCTGCGCAAGGTACGGCTGATCGACGGCGACGAACAATGGTACGAGGGGCGCCCGGTGCTGATGACCCGTAACGATTACGGCCTGGGCTTGATGAACGGTGACATCGGCATCGCCCTCAAATTGCCCGAAAGCGACGGCGGTCCCCAGGTGCTGCGCGTGGCTTTCCCGCGTAACGACGGCCAGGGCGGCGTGCGTTTTGTGTTGCCCAGCCGTCTGAACGATGTGGAAACCGTGTACGCCATGACCGTGCATAAGTCCCAGGGCTCGGAATTCACGCATACCGCGCTGATCCTGCCGGATGCGTTGAGCCCGGTGCTCACTAAAGAGCTGATCTACACCGGCATCACTCGGGCCAAGCGTTGGTTCAGCCTGATCGAGCCCCGAGGCGGCGTGTTTGAAGAAGCCGTCAGGCGTAAGGTCAAGCGTTTGAGTGGGTTGATGCTGGAGTTGGGTCACGAATCAGAAAAAACTGACTGACAGTTCATGCAATATTTCTTATTCAGGCGTCTGATTTTTCTGAAAAAATAGCGAGCCCCGCCGACGCCCGTCTTCGTGGGGTTTTCCGCCGCTGTGCTATCGTTGCGGCATCATTTATAAAAACACCTGAGAGAATCGCTGCATGAACGTGGCTGTCGCGTCCACAGAGCGCAGTTTGAGCTGGAGACGCCTGCTACTGGTGGCGGTCCTGTGTGTGCTCGCGCCACACGCCTGCGCCCAGGCATCCGACCCTGCAGGCCTTGCCGCACACCGCGCCCAGGCGGTCACCCAAGTGGTACTGGGTATCCTCAGTTATGCGCGCTGGCCGGTAGAGCCTGCGCAATTGCGCCTGTGTGTTGTTGGCCCGACCCAGTACACCGACGATTTGATCAAAGGCACCACCCAGGCCACCGGCCGTCCCGTCGTGGTTCAGCGCCTGCTGGCCAACCATCCGGATATCGTCAATGCCTGTGACGCGGTGTACATCGGCAAACTCAGTGCCGATGAGCGCAGCCAGCTGTTCACGTCGTTGATCGGCCATCCGGTACTGAGCATCAGCGAAGGTGGCGACCAATGCACGGTGGGCAGTCTGTTCTGTCTGCGGGTGAGCGATGAGCAGGTTTCGTTCGAGGTCAACCTCGACTCCGTCGCCCGCAGCGGTGTACGCATTCACCCGAGCGTGCTGCAGTTGTCCCGTCGCCGAGCGCCTGCGTCATGACCGTTGTTAAAGTGCGGCCGACCCTGGGTTCCGTCATCGGCCGAGGGCACCTGATCCTGGCGCTGGTGGCCGTGACCCTGGCGAGTGTCTCTCTGACCTTGCTCGGGGTGCTGGCGTTGCGGGTCTATGCCGAGCACAACCTGCACCTGATCGCACGTTCCATCAATTACACCGTGGAAGCGGCGGTGGTGTTCAACGACAGCGCGGCGGCCACCGAAGCCCTCAGCCTGATCGCCTCCACCGAAGAAGTGGCCGAGGCCGAAGTCTTCGATGTCAACGGCACGTTGTTGGCGAAGTGGATACGCCCGGAAACCGGCATGCTTTCTCGGGTCGAGCTGGAGCTGGCGCATACCCTGCTCGAACAACCCATCAGCCAGCCGATCCTGCATCAAGGCCAAGTCATCGGCAGCACCCACCTCACCGGTCACGGCGGCAGCTTGCTGCGCTTCCTGCTCAGCGGCCTGGCCGGGATCCTCATCTGCACTGCGCTCAGCGCGTGGATCGCCCTGCACCTGGCGCGGCGCCTGTTGCGCGGCATCACCGGCCCGCTGCAAAGCCTCGCCGCCGTGGCCCACGCCGCGCGCAGTGAACGCGACTTCGACCGCCGCGTACCCCCGGCAAAAATCGCCGAACTCGACAGCCTGGGCAGTGACTTCAACGCCTTGCTCGGCGAGATGGAAGCCTGGCAAAGCCATCTGCAAAGCGAAAACGAATCCCTCGCCCATCAGGCCAACCACGACAGCCTCACCGGCCTGCCCAACCGTGCTTTTTTCGAAGGCCGTTTGATTCGGGCGCTGCGCAGTGCGGCCAAGGCCAAAGAACAGGTGGCGGTGCTTTACCTCGACAGCGACCGCTTCAAAGAGATCAATGACAGCTTTGGCCACGCCGCCGGCGATGCAGTCCTCGTCGCCGTCGCGGAGCGCGTGCGTGCGCAATTGCGTGAAGACGACCTGGTGGCGCGCTTGGGCGGCGATGAGTTCGCCATCCTGCTGGCGCCGTTGCACAAGGCGCAAGACGCCGAGCGTATTGCCGACAAGATCATCGCCAGCATGGACCTGCCGATCCCCGTGCCTGGCAACACCCAGGTACTGACGTCCCTTAGCATCGGCATCGCCATCTACCCCGATCATGGTGCCACCCCAGGTGCCTTGCTTAATGCCGCCGACGCGGCGATGTACCAGGCCAAACGTTTGTCTTCGGGCGGCCAGCAAACGGCGGAGTCGGAGCACTCGGCCGCCAACGTTCAACACAGGAGCTGACACCTTGTTCTCGACCGCGCGTTTCATGTTTATCACCCTGCTCGTGGCACTGCTCGCCCTTGGCGGCTGCCAGACGCCGCCACCCAAAGGCCTGACCCCAGCGCAAGTGGCCGTCCTCAAGCAGCAGGGCTTCGAGCTGACCGATGACGGCTGGGCATTCGGCCTGTCCGGCAAAGTGCTGTTCGGCAGTGACGTCGAGACGCTCAACCAACCCAGTACCGAGATTGTCCAGCGTATCGGCAAAGCCCTGCTGGGCGTGGGTATCGAACGCGTTCGCGTCGACGGCCACACCGACGCGTCGGGCAAGGAAACCTACAACCAGCAACTGTCCCTGCGCCGTGCCAAAAGTGTGGCGACGGTGTTGACCGGCGTGGGCATGAAAGAAGAAAACATCCAGCTGCGCGGGCTGGGCAGCAGCCAGCCAGTGGCGTCCAACGACACAGTGGCGGGACGCACCGAAAATCGGCGGGTGTCGATTGTGGTGATCGCGGACTGAGCCCGTCCTACCGACCTCAATGTAAAACCCAATCAACTGTGGGAGCTGGCTTGCCGGCGATAGCGGTGTCTCAGTACGGGATGTACTGACTGACACACTGCCATCGCCGGCAAGCCAGCTCCCACAGTGGGTTTTGCGGTGCCTGGCTACAGCGTTCGCTTACCGGCCCGGTGTCATCGCCTGCGTTGACGCACCATCACCGTATCTCAGCAAAGATCGTCAAGCATGTTTCCTGTAGGAGAAGTCTGCCATGACGAATCTTGATGGCTAGGCTGACGAAGTTTCGCTTTTTCGCAAAGGGTGGGCTTAGTTAAATGGCCGCTCCAAGTAACCACCGTAAAGGACTGCGATGAGCATAAACGTCAGTAACTTCCGCCAAGAGGTTTTTAAAACTAGGCTTTCACACAGTGCTTTTAATGAGCTGTTGAGCGCAAGAGCGTTGTTCGAGTCTGAAAGTCAGGGAATTCGATTCGATACCAAAGCCGCGCACATCAATCCTCTACAATCACCCGTCCTGAGCAAGGAGCTAGATAGAATCCGAACCATGATCGATCATGAAAGCCATGTTTTGATTCTTGATGGCTTTAAGGTCGACAAACTTTCGAGTTTCAAATCGCTGATATGGACATTTGGTTCTCTACTCGGTGTGCCAATGGTGCAGAACCATCTCGGTCATAAGGTGATTGAGGTTTATGACAGGGGCGGTAAGAGCATTGAAGATGGTGCGAGATACCATCAAACCCGCCAAGGTGCCTATGTGCACAACGATGGAGTGAGCGACCCGTTGCCTATCGATTACTTGATACTGGCGTGCGGACAAAAAGCGCTTTTGGGAGGTGAGAGCATTCTGATTGATGCAAGCGCGGTATACGCGGAGCTGATGGCGTTTCCAGAAATACTGGAAGAACTTAAATGCGACTTCTTTTTTGAAAACCGCGGCATGTCAGATGAGGAGCAGTTGTTCAAAGCGCCTATCCTGAGTTTTTCCGATGAAGGTATTCCACTGGTCAGATACTTTCGCGTCTACATTGAGTCCGCTCACCTTAAGGCGGGAGTGCCATTAACCATGGCCCAATCCCAAGCGCTAGACTTTCTGGACACCGTTCTCGATCAGTCATCGGTTCAGCATCGAGTGTTGCTGGAACCAGGGCAGGTACTCATTTCAGCCGATAACAAGTTTCTCCATACCCGCACGCACTTTATAGATATGAATATTCCACGTTGTGTGATTGATGATGGCGAGTCCTTGAACGATCTAAATCGCTACATGCTACGGATGTGGTTACGCAAACAATGATGCCTCGAGGCGCCTAACTTACATCCCCCCCTCTATCCGCCATAAGCCGAACCCCATGGAAAACTCCGATATCGCGATCACGCTGGTCCTGATCTCTGCCTTTATGCACGCCACTTGGAACGCCGTAGTCCGTGCCGGTAGCAGTCGCTTCATGACCTTGGCCATGGTGGATGGCACCGCGCTGGTGATATGCCTGTTGGCGTTGCCGCTTGTCAGTGTACCGAGCCTGGAAGTAGGGGGTTATATCCTCGTCTCCGTGGTACTCAATACGGTCTATCGATTATTTCTGATCAAAGCGTACGAAACGGGTGACTTCGGTCAGGTTTACCCGGTGATGCGTGGGGTACCGCCGGTATTGGTCGCGCTGTTTTCCTACTTTCTGTTGCATGAACAGTTGTCAGTTCAGGCACTGGTGGGTGTGTCGCTGATATGTGTGGGAATTATCAGCCTGACCTTTGTGCGTCGGATGACGGCGCAGATGTTCAAGCCGATCCTGATGGCGGTGTGCGCTGGAGCGTTTATCGCGTCTTACACTGTAGTGGACGCCAAAGGTGTAAGAACCAGTGAGACGGTGTTGCAGTACATCGTCTACCTGACGGTGTTCCAGAGTATTCCGATCCCACTGCTGGCGTTTTCCAAAGAGCGCTCGGCTTTGGCTCAAGCGATACGTGGGCACTGGCGAGTCGGCCTATTAGGCGGCGTTTTTTACTTGGCGTCCTACGCATTGGTGTTGTTTGCATTGTCGCTGGACGCGGTGGCCAAGGTCTCAGCGCTGCGGGAAACCAGTGTTATTATCGGCGCCATTATTGCCGCGCTGTTCTTTCATGAACGGTTCGGTTGGCGACGGATGCTGTCGGCATTCGTCATTGTTAGCGGGATCATCTTGATCAAAGTGAGCACCTGATGGCTCAGCGTCCGCCTCCCACACCGATGCTTCAAGCGTTCGTCAGCGCTGCGCAAACCGGTAGTTTTGCGCGTGCGGCTTCTGACCTTAACCTCACTGCCAGCGCCATTAGTCATCAAATTGCAGGCTTGGAGGAATGGTGGGGCGTGCAGTTGTTTGAGCGGCATTCACGCGGCGTCAAGCTGACGCCAGCGGGGCAAGCCTTGTTGCCGGTTACCGATGGCTTTTTCAAGGCGCTGGATGGGGTACTGCAATCGCTCAACCCCGGTAAATCCCGACCGTTGTACCTCTCGTGCACGTCTTCTCTCTGCTCGACATGGCTAATCCCCAGGATGCATGGGTCGCACACAGAGGCCTCGTTCAACCTCGATCTGGTGTTGACTAGCGCCGATATGAACAGCACCAGCCTGGAAGCTCATCAATACGATGTCGCGGTGGTGATGGGGTACGGCGATTATCCGGATCACCATGTTGAATTGCTGATGTGCGACGCGGTATTTCCCGTTTGCTCGCCAGAATTTCTGCGGTTGAAGGGGGATATTTCACTGGAGGATGTCGCCCGGTACCCGCTGATTCATCGGGTGGACGATCAGGTGTGTCCGGGGTGGGAAAGCTGGTTTGCGTTTCAGGGGTTGGCGGCGCCGCCTTATCACCATGGGCCGCGATTTCCGGATTCGAGCCTGGCGATCAGTCTGGCGGTGAAGGGCACAGGCATTGCACTGGGCAGGACTGCGTTGGTATATGACCTATTGGCAGACGGCGCGTTGGTTGCGTTGAAAAGCCCCGTGATGATGTCGCCAGCGGCGTACTACATCATCTGTCAAAACGGCCGGCAGTTAGAGCCGGATATCGCTCGGTTGATTGAATGGCTCAAGACCAGTGCGAATAAGTTTTTGCGCGAAGTTCGGGCTCGGTATCCGCAAATTGCCGGGGCTGGTGCGATTTAAATGTAGGAAGGAGCAAGGCTCCTCCCGCATTCGAACGGTATTCGCTTACCGGCCCGGTGTCATCGCCTGCGTCAGGTCATCTACCACGGCCTTGCCCATTTCAAACAGGTAATGCGCAGCCCATGCGTATTGCTCGCCGCGGACATCCATGGCGGCTTCCATCGCGAGTTTCTTGGAGTAAAAAAGTAGGGTGGAGGCGTGTTCCAAAGCTTCCTCAATCGGCATGCCGGCGTTGACGCGGAACAGGGGTTTTTGGTTTTCGCCGTAGTCGCCGAAGGTGACGACGCCGAGGGTGGAGATGGAGGAGATCGGTGGGTCGGGGACGATTTTAGTCATGACGATTGCTCTCTGCTGAAGTAGAGCCGCCACATCACATCGCTAAACATGAAGAGGGTGGCAGCTGTGTGCAGGTTAGCGATCCGGGCCAGGAGCACCCCGGGTAGACTCGAAGGTCTCCAGCACACAGCCACCATAAAACGTTAAAAGCGGGCAAACGCCGGCTGATAGTGTTGGGAGCGGTGACACGCCTGAAGCCCGGATCGCTAAACCCGATCGCTGATGTACAGCGAAGTCAGGAGGCTAGTGACCCAGACGATAGGGCGCAATAGGGTGGAGAGTCTCTAGGAAACGTCCTGCAATTTAAAGCGAATCGTCGTTGATGGCCCTTTAATCCGCAAACCGTATCTCCCGCGTCTCCCCCATCAACAACCCCTGATTCTGCTCAGTCACCTCGCGGATGTAATCCCACAACAACGTAATCCGTTTCAGCTTCCTCAAGTCCTCTCGGCAATACATCCAGAACTGCCGCGTAATCGTAATCTGCTCCCCCAGCACTGGCAGCAGCTGTGGGTCCTGCGCCGCGAGAAAACACGGCAATATCGCCATCGACCGCCCTTGCTGCGCCGCCACGTACTGCGCGATCACGCTGGTACTGCGTAGGCTGGCGCTGGCGCCGGGCACCACGTTCGCCAGGTACAGCAGCTCCGAACTGAACGCCAGGTCATCCACATAGCTGATAAACGGATGTTCGGCCAAATCGGCGGGTTTGCGGATGGGCGGGTGTTGGTCCAGATAGCCCTGGGTCGCGTACAGCTGCAGTTTGTAGTCGCACAGTTTGCAGCACACATAGGGCCCGTGTTCCGGGCGCTCCAAGGCGATGACGATGTCGGCTTCGCGCTTGGACAGGCTGATGAAGTGGGGCAGGGGCAGGATGTCCACCGAGATGGCCGGGTAGGTGTCGACGAAGTGGCTCAACTGCGGAGTGACGAAGAAGCTGCCGAATCCTTCGGTGCAGCCCATGCGCACGTGGCCGGACAGCGCCACGCCGGAGCCGGAGACTTGCTCGCAGGCCATGTGCAGGGTGCTTTCGATGGACTCGGCATAGCCCAGCAAACGTTGGCCTTCGGTGGTGAGGACGAAGCCGTTGGTCCGGGATTTTTCGAACAGCAGGGTGCCGAGGGACACTTCCAGGGAACTGATACGCCGCGACACCGTGGTGTAGTCCACCGCCAGGCGCTTGGCGGCCACGCTGGCCTTGCGGGTGCGGGCCACTTCGAGGAAAAACTTTAGGTCATCCCAGTTCAGGGAGCCCAGCGACGTGATGTTTTTTTGCATATTGGTCCGGCTTTTATGTGCGTTCTTATTAGAGATTTGCACATCTATACTCCAAAAACTGTCCGAACGCCTCATTCCCAAGGCGGTTTACGCGCCTTGTCTCTGCATAACTACAAGATTCTGGAGACCACATGAACGCATCTGCCGATATTTCCGTGCAACAGGTCAAGTTGCTGATCAACGGCGAGTGGGTCGAGTCCAAGACCACCGAATGGCAAGACATCGTTAACCCGGCCACTCAAGAGGTGCTGGCCAAAGTCCCGTTCGCCACTGCCGATGAAGTCAACGCTGCCATCGACGCCGCCCATCGCGCCTTCCAGACCTGGAAGCTGACGCCGATCGGCGCGCGCATGCGCATCATGCTCAAGCTGCAAGCCTTGATCCGCGAACATTCCAAGCGCATTGCCGTGGTGCTCAGCAATGAGCAGGGCAAGACCATTGCCGATGCCGAGGGCGATATTTTCCGTGGCCTGGAAGTGGTCGAACACGCTTGTTCCATCGGCACCCTGCAAATGGGCGAGTTCGCTGAAAACGTTGCCGGTGGCGTCGATACCTACACCCTGCGCCAACCCATCGGCGTGTGCGCCGGCATCACCCCGTTCAACTTCCCGGCGATGATTCCGCTGTGGATGTTCCCAATGGCCATCGCCTGCGGTAACACCTTCGTCCTCAAACCGTCCGAACAGGACCCGCTGTCGACCATGCTGCTGGTGGAACTGGCGCTTGAAGCCGGTGTGCCGGCCGGCGTGCTCAACGTGGTGCACGGTGGCAAGGATGTGGTGGATGCGCTGTGCACCCATAAAGACATCAAGGCCGTGTCCTTTGTTGGCTCGACGGCTGTGGGCACTCACGTCTACGACCTGGCCGGCAAACACGGCAAGCGTGTGCAATCGATGATGGGCGCCAAGAACCACGCGGTGGTACTGCCCGATGCCAACCGCGAACACACCCTCAATGCTCTGGTCGGTGCTGGTTTCGGCGCAGCGGGCCAGCGTTGCATGGCCACCTCGGTGGTGGTGCTGGTGGGCGCGTCCAAGCAGTGGCTGCCGGACCTCAAGGCGCTGGCGCAGAAGCTCAAGGTCAACGCGGGCAGCGAAGCCGGTACCGATGTGGGCCCGGTGATCTCCAAACGCGCCAAGGCACGTATCCTGGAGCTGATCGAAAGCGGCGTGAAAGAAGGCGCCAAGCTGGAGCTGGACGGCCGCGACATCAAGGTGCCGGGCTTCGAGCAAGGCAACTTTGTCGGCCCGACCCTGTTCTCGGGCGTGACCCCCTCCATGCAGATCTACACCCAGGAAATCTTCGGCCCGGTGCTGGTGGTGCTGGAAGTGGCGACCCTCGATGAAGCCATCGCACTGGTCAACGCCAACCCCTTCGGCAACGGCACCGGCCTGTTCACCCAGAGCGGTGCGGCGGCGCGCAAGTTCCAGAGCGAAATCGACGTGGGTCAGGTCGGTATCAACATCCCGATCCCGGTGCCGGTGCCGTTCTTCAGCTTCACCGGTTCGCGCGGTTCCAAGCTGGGCGACCTCGGCCCGTACGGCAAGCAAGTGGTGCAGTTCTACACCCAGACCAAAACCGTCACCAGCCGTTGGTTCGATGACGACACGGTCAACGATGGCGTCAACACCACCATCAACCTGCGCTGATACCGGGAGACGATCATGAAGATTGCATTTATCGGCTTGGGCAACATGGGAGCACCCATGGCCCGCAACCTGATCAAGGCCGGCCACGCGCTGAACCTGTTCGACTTGAACCAGACGGTACTCAAGGAGCTGGCCGAGCTTGGCGGCACTGTCAGCGACTCACCGCGTGATGCGGCGAAAGGCGCGGAGCTGGTGATCACCATGCTGCCGGCGGCGGCGCATGTGCGCAGCGTGTGGCTGAATGAAGACGGCGTTTTGGCCGGCATCGGTAAAGGCGTACCGGCGGTGGATTGCAGCACCATCGACCCGCAAACCATCCGCGACGTAGCGGCTGCTGCGGCCAAGCAAGACGTAGCTGTGGCCGACGCGCCAGTCTCCGGCGGCACCGGCGGCGCCCAGGCCGGCACGTTGACCTTCATGGTCGGCGCCAACCCGGAACTGTTCGCCACCCTGCAACCGGTGCTGGCGCAAATGGGCCGCAACATCGTGCACTGCGGTGAGGTGGGCACCGGGCAAATCGCCAAGATCTGCAACAACCTGTTGCTGGGCATCAGCATGGTCGGCGTCAGCGAAGCCATGGCCCTGGGCGATGCGCTGGGTATCGACACGCAAGTGCTGGCGGGAATTATCAACAGCTCCACCGGGCGTTGCTGGAGTTCCGACACCTACAACCCATGGCCGGGCGTGATTGAAACCGCGCCGTCGTCACGTGGCTACACCGGCGGGTTCGGTGCCGACCTGATGCTCAAGGATTTGGGCCTGGCCACTGAAGCGGCGCGCCAGGTGAAGCAGCCGGTGATCCTGGGCGCCGTGGCCCAGCAGTTGTATCAATCGATGAGCCAGCGTGGGGAAGGGGGCAAGGACTTCTCGGCGATTATCAACAGCTATCGCAAGCCCAAATAGGGCGTGTTCCGGGGGCCTGCCTGTGGCGGGCTCCCGGTTTTTTGCGGCTCAAGCAAACACAAAATACTTACGCACTGTTTCGACCACTTCCCACGTCCCCTTCATCCCCGGCTCCACCACGAAGATATCCCCAGCCCGCAAGTGAATCGGCTCCAGGCCTTCCGGCGTGATGATGCAGTAACCTTCCTGAAAGTGGCAGTATTCCCACTTCACATAGTCCACGTACCACTTGCCCGGGGTGCAGATCCAGGTGCCCATGATCTTGCTGCCGTCTTCGCTGGTATAGGCGTTAAGGTTGACGGTGTGCGGGTCGCCTTCGAGTTTTTCCCACTTGCAGGCATCCAGGACCGGCAGGGGGTGGGTGTCGCGCAGTACGGTAATGGGCTTGGACATGATGTCTCCAGGGCAGGGAATGGAAAGATCCACCCTAAGGCCTCGGGCGTTGCGCCAGTGGTCTGAACTCGACATCGGGATGCCCAGAAGCGCAGGGGAGTGCGACTCTTTGGGCACCGTGCAGTCCATGTGGGAGCGGGCTTGCTCGCGATTGCGGTGTGTCAGCCACACATACATTGACTGACTTATCGCATTCGCGAGCAAGCCCGCTCCCACATTGGTTCTTCAGTGGCTGAGCCACCGTGCCGGAATGATATATCTAAGCGCCTACACGCCCATTCTTCGCAGTAAGTGCGAAAGATTTCCTGCTTCACGCCAGAATTCGCAAGAAAATTCGCAGCCGGCCCTCGTATCATTCACTCCAGTAACCGCCAAGAGCCTTGAAATGAACCCAATAAAAACGTGGTGGGATATCAGCCCGCCCTTGAGTACGGCGACCCCGACCTGGCCGGGGGATACGCCGTTCCAGGAAGAGCGCGTGTGGCAGTTCGGCCCGGAGTGCCCGGTGAATGTCGGGCGTATCACGCTGTCGCCACATACCGGCGCCCACGTGGATGCGCCGCTGCACTACAGTGCGGACGGCGCGCCGATTGGCGAGGTGTCGTTGGACGTGTACATGGGCCCGTGCCGGGTGTTGCATTGCCTGGACAGCGGCGCGCTGGTGCAGCCGCATCAGCTGGAAGGCCGTGTGGATAAGTTGCCCGAGCGTGTGCTGCTGCGCACTTATCCACAAGCGCCACTGACTGAATGGGATTCGAACTTCACCGCCGTCGCCCCGCAAACCATTGAGCTGCTGGCGAGCCTGGGCGTGCGCTTGATTGGTATCGACACCCCATCCCTGGACCCGCAGCAGTCCAAGACCATGGATTCCCACAACGCCGTGGCGCGCCATGGCATGGCGATTCTCGAAGGCATCGTGCTCGATGATGTACCGGAAGGCGACTACGAACTGATCGCCCTGCCGCTGCGTTTTGCCAACCTCGATGCCAGCCCGGTCCGCGCAATCCTGCGCCCGCTCAAGGAGCCCACGCGATGAGCCAATGTCCTTTCTCTGCCGACTACCAACCGCCTGAAGAGTGGCACAACGCCGAACTGAATTTTTCCGAGTCCATGAGCTACGGCGATTACCTGGACCTGGGCAAAGTCCTCAGCGCCCAGCATCCGCTGTCGCCTGACCACAACGAAATGCTCTTCATCATCCAGCACCAGACGTCCGAGCTGTGGATGAAGTTGATGCTCCACGAGCTCAAGGCCGCCCGCGAACACGTGCGCCTGGGCGAGCTGCCGCCGGCGTTCAAGATGCTGGCGCGGGTGTCGCGGATCTTCGATCAACTGGTGCACGCCTGGGCGGTGCTGGCGACGATGACGCCGTCGGAGTACAAGTCGATCCGCCCGTTCCTGGGGCAATCGTCGGGGTTTCAGTCGTTCCAGTACCGCGAGATTGAATTTATCCTCGGCAATAAGAGCGCGGCGCTGTTGCGGCCCCACGCCCATCGGCCGGAGCTGTTGAACGAGTTGAAAGTGGCGATTGCCACGCCGTCGCTGTATGACGAGGCGATCAACCTGATGATCCAGGCCGGCCTGGCGATTGATCCGAAACGCGCCGAGCGCGACCCCACGGCGGCGACGGTTCACGATGAATCGGTGGAGGCGGCGTGGCGCGAGGTGTATCGCGATCCGAGCCGGTATTGGGACCTGTATCAGTTGGCCGAGAAGTTTATCGACCTGGAGGACTCGTTCCGTCAGTGGCGCTTCCGCCATGTGACGACGGTGGAGCGGATCATCGGCTTCCAGCCCGGCACTGGCGGCACGGAAGGTGTGGGGTATTTGCGCAAGATGCTCGATACCGTGCTGTTCCCCGAACTCTGGCGAGTCCGCTCCACGCTCTAAGCAAAAAGCCCCGGATTACCGGGGCTTGTTGTTTTGACATGCAATCAACTGTGGGCGCTGGCTTGCCTGCGATGGCATCCTCTGGGTCTTACTGTGAACCGAGTCGCCTGTATCGCGGGCAAGCCCGGCTCCCACACAAGCCGGGCTCCCACAGGTATCACTGTGCGTTGACGACCGCGTGACTTCTGCGGACCCGCAACCGATACGCCACGTAGATAATCCCCACCCACACCGGCATCGCATACACCGACTCGCTGATGCCTGGAATCGCCAGCATCACGCTGATGATCATCACCATGAACGCCAGGCACAGGTAGTTGCTGAACGGGAACCAGAAGGTTTTGAACGACGGCGTCACGCCTTGTTCACCCATGGCTTTGCGGAACTTGATGTGGGTGATGCTGATCAGCGCCCAGTTGATCATCAGCGAGGCAACCACCAGCGCAAACAGCAACTCCAGGGCACTCTGCGGCGCCACGTAGTTGACCACCACGCACAGCATCGTCACCAACGCCGAAATCGCCAGGGCGCGGATTGGCACGCCTTGCTTGTTGAGCTTCATCAGCGATTTGGGGGCGTCGCCTTGCTCGGCCAGGCCGAACAACATGCGGCTGTTGCAGTACACGCCGCTGTTGTACACCGACAGCGCCGCGGTCAGCACCACGAAGTTGAGGATGTGTGCGGCGGTGTCGTTACCGATCAGCGAGAAGATCTGCACGAACGGGCTACCGCTGTAGGCATCGCCCGACGCGCCGAGGGTTTGCAGCAGTTGGTCCCACGGGTACAGCGACAGCAGCACGGTCAGGGCGCCGACGTAGAAAATCAGGATCCGGTAGACCACTTGGTTGATCGCTTTCGGGATCACTTTACGCGGCTCGCTGGCTTCGGCGGCAGTGATGCCCACCAGCTCCAGGCCACCGAACGAGAACATGATGAACGCCATGGACATCAACAGCCCCATGCCGCCATTCGGGAAGAACCCGCCGTGGCTCCACAGGTTGCTCACCGAGGCTTGCGGGCCGCCGGTGCCGCTGAACAGCAGGTAGCAGCCGAGCACGATCATGCCGACAATCGCTACCACTTTGATGATCGCAAACCAGAACTCGGTTTCACCGAAGAACTTCACGTTCAGGGTGTTGATCAAGTTCACTGCGACAAAGAACACCAGCGCACTGACCCAGGTTGGAATGTCCGGCCACCAGAACTGGATGTACTTGCCCACGGCCGTCAGTTCAGCCATGCCCACCAGGACGTAAAGGACCCAGTAGTTCCAGCCCGCCAGGAAGCCTGCGTAGCCGCCCCAGTATTTGTGGGCGAAGTGGCTGAACGAGCCGGCCACCGGCTCTTCGACGATCATCTCACCGAGCTGGCGCATGATCAGGAACGCAATGAAACCGGCAATCGCGTAACCCAGGATCATCGACGGCCCCGCCGACTTGAGCACCCCGGCCGAGCCGAGGAACAACCCCGTGCCAATCGCCCCTCCCAAGGCGATCAGCTGAATGTGCCGGTTCTTCAGGCCACGCTTGAGGCCTACCGGGTTAACCATGTCATCCGCCATTAACATTCCCTTCTACTTGTTTTTCTCAGGGTTGAGTGCACGCCGCATCAGCCCCTCAGAAGTGCTGAGGGGTCAGATATTACTCTGCGTAAACTTTTCGTAATACAACTGAACGCCATCAAGTGCCTGATCCGCCAGCCATTGCTGGATGGATTCGACCATTGGCGGGGGGCCGCACAGGTACATATCCGCCGAACCGTCCCGCAATTCGGCCAGGTCGAAATGCTCGGTGAGGTAGCCGCGTTTACCAGACCACTCTTCTGAAGGTGCGCTGAGCACTTCGGTGTAGCGCAAGTTTGGGATTTTCGCGGCATAGGCCCGTATGCGCGCTGCTTCGCATAAGTCCTCGGCACCGCGCACGCCGTAGTAGAGGTGCACCGGTTGCTCGCAACCATTGGCGGCCAGTTGGTCGAGCATACCCAGCAAGGCCGATAACCCGGTGCCGCCCGCCACCAGCACCAATGGCTGAGTGACGTGGCGCAGGTAGAAGGCGCCGAGTGGCGCTTCCATCAACAGCTCGTCACCCACCTGGCAGCGCTCGCGCAGGTAATTGCTCATCACCCCGTCGGGCAGCAGACGCACCAGGAATTGCAGGTGATTGCCTGGCAGGTTGGCGAAGGAATAGGACCGCCAACTGTCCGTGCCAGGCACTGACAGGCGCGCGTATTGGCCGGGCAGGAAATCCAGCGCCTGATCCAACTGCACCTGCAGGATCGCCGTGCTGGCTGACACCTGCTCCACTGCGCTCACGGTGCCCTTTACCTGAACCGGGCCGGGCGCATTGCACAGGCTCGAATCAAAGTCGAAGTAAAACGTAGCGTCGGACTTCACCCGCGTCTGGCAACTGAGCATCTTGCGCTGTTGCAGGTCGAGGCTGGACAGGGCTTCTTCGTCCACATAGTCCTGGCTGTAATCGCCAGACTCGCAACGACCCTGGCAAGTACCGCAGACGCCTTCGCGGCAATCCAGGGGGATCTTGATGCCGTTGCGCAGCGCGGCATCCAGCAGGATTTCGTTGGCACCCACCGGAAAGAACAGGGTCTTGCCGTCGGCAAAACTGAAGGCCACTTTGTGATTCATGTGTTGCTCTCCGCGTATGTATGACGCGCGCACCCTGTGGCGAGCGGACTGGCCAAAAAGGCGCGTTTAAAGATGATAAAAATCCAGCACCGAGTTGATGGTGTCGTTGAGCAGCAGCGCATGCTTGCGGGTGATCAACCAACTGTCGCCATCGGGTTTCAGGCGATAGGTGGCGTGGCCATAGAACTGCTCCGACGTGGCCAGGCGATAGAACAGCGTGTGCCAGTTCAGTCGCACCTCCAGCGTGCCATCCGCCTGCTCGGCGATGCGCACGTTGTTGATCAGGTGCAAGGTGCGTGGCATTGGTGTGGCCGACGCGGCTTTGCCGGTGCGCAAGCGGAACACGCGGTCTTCCAGGCCCGAGCGGTTGGCGTAATAGATCAACGACATCTCGCGCTTGGGGTCGCGGGTGTAGACGTGCTCCGAGTCCCACTGCGGCAGGTGGAACTCGCTCTGCGGGTCGAACAACTGCACATAGGCGTCCCAGTCCTGGGCGTCGCACAGCTCGGATTTGCGGTAGAAGAACTGCTCGATCTGATACTGCAATTGCGCATTCATCACTTCACCTCCCGCAGTGTCAGCGCTTGCCTGTCCAGGCCATTGAGCAGGAACTGCTGCCAGTTGCGATGCTGGTTCACGTAGAGGCCTTCATGGGTGAATTCGGTGCCGGTCATGGCCGGCTGGATGCCGATGGCTTCGCTGTTCGGCGTGGGCCCGGTTTCCCAGCGGTGGCTGCCGCGTGAGATGTCGCTCCAGCGCTCCAAGCGGCCCTGGAACCCGCGCTGGGCTTCGCGAAACTCCACCAGGTCGTCCGGCGTGCCCATGCCCGATACGTTGAAGAAGTCCTCGAACTGGCGAATACGGTTTTCGCGGTCCGCGTCGGATTCGCCCTTCACCCCCAGGCATTGGCTGATGATCTCGGTCTTGTTCCACGCCACCGGGCGGATGATGCGCAGTTGCGAGCTGATCTGGTCGAGGAAGAACAGGCTCGGGTAGATATTCAAGTTGCGCAGGCGGTGCATCATCCACTCGGCTTTTTGTTGGCCGTGTTCTTCCACCAGGCGCGGCATGATGGTCGCGTAGCCGGAACGCACGCTGGGGTTGGGCATGTCACTGAACAACACACTGTGGCCATTGTTGAAGGCGAACCAACCGTCGTCGGTGTTTGCATCACCCGCGCCGAGTTTGCTGTAGTCCAGGGTGCTGCCTGCGCCCGCGCCATTCTCGGTGTTCACCTGCTGGCGATGCTGCACCGTGGCCACGTAGTTGTAGTGCACAGTGCTGACGTGATAACCGTCCAGGCCGTTTTCGTTCTGTAGCTTCCAGTTGCCGTCGTAGGTGTAGGCGGATTTGCCCGGCAGCACTTCCAGCTCGCCGGTGGCGGACTGGGCGACCATCATGTCGAAGAACACTTTGGCGTCGCCCAGGAAGTCTTCCAGGCTGTCGGTGCCAGCCACATCCAGGCTGATGAACACGAAGCCTTTGTAGCTCTCGATACGCGCCTTTTTCAGCCCGCGCGTGGCCTTGTCGAAACCATCCGGGTACTCCCCCGGCGCCTTGACCTTTACCAGCCGGCCGTCGCTCTTGTAACACCAGGCATGGAACGGGCAGGTGAAGGTGGACTGGTTACCCTTGCCGACCCGCGTCAGGGTGGTGCCGCGATGCTGGCAGGCGTTGATCAGCGCATTGAGTTGGCCTTCGCCGTCGCGGGTGATGATCATCGGCTGGCGGCCGGCGCGCATCGTGACGAAGTCGTGGTTATTCGCCAGTTCGCTTTCGTGGCAGGCGTAGATCCAGTTCTTTTCGAAGATCAGTTCCATCTCCAGATCGAACAGCTGCGGCTCGGTGAACATGTCGCGGGCGATACGGAACACTTCATCCGCCGGGCGAAAATCCAGACAACCTTCGATAAATGTTTTCCACTGCTCGACGCTTCTTGCACCACTCATGGGAGGCACCTTTTTGATAGGGGCTAATCGGTGGTCCATTAGAGGCAGCGGGGCGGGGTGCGGGCTATCCGCTTAGTGGGGGAACCTGCGCCGGATAATTGGGCAGCAAATACCCAACCCGGTGCAGTGTGGTGATGGGATGCGCTACTGTCTTGTCGGGCAATGGCCGGAAAAACCGCTTTCTTATCCATTTAGTCGACCAATGCTATCCACCCGCTGGCCATTGCGCTGGCGTGGCGCATTATTTGCTGTCGAACAACAACGACGCGCCGCCAGAGCGCGCAACAGCCTAACCGCCGTGGGTGCATCCTGATGAGCAGCCAAACGATTCAACGCTTCGACCTTGAAGGCGCCCGCAGCTGGATGTCCGGGATCTGCGGGCCCCATCGCCTCGCCACCGCCACGCCCGAACGCCTGCGCTTTCACCACAGCGCCAATGTGTTCAAGTCCCGCGCCACCACCCTGGGCGTGATCGAATACGGCACCGATGTGACCATCGACATCGAAGACGCCGAGCACTTCAGCAGCTACAGCCTGAGCCTGCCCCTGGTGGGCGAGCAGGAGTTGAGCAAGAACGGCGAGCGCCTGAGTTCCAACCGCGACCAAGGCGTGATCATTTCACCCAATGAACATCAGGTGCTGGCGATTTCCGGCGATTGCCGCAAGTTGCAGGTGGTGATCACGCGGGCGGCGATGGGGGAGTCACTGGAAGGTTTGCTGCAACGGCCGATTGATGCGCCGTTGCGCTTCGAGTCGGTGATGGACGCGGTGGACGGCGCCTCGGCGGCGTGGTGGCGCATGGCGCGCTACTTCATTGCGGAGCTGGAACACGGCAGCGAGTTGTATGAACAGCCGGCGTTTACCCGCGACCTGGAAAGCTCGCTGATCAAGGGCCTGATCCTGGCCCAGCCGAACAATTACTCCGAAGAACTGCGCGATATGCTCGGTGTGAAACTGCCGCATTACCTGATCCGTGCGCGCCAGTACATCCATGACAACGCTCGGGAAGCCGTGCACCTGGAAGATCTGGAAGCGGCTGCGGGGGTGTCGCGGTTCAAGTTGTTCGATGCCTTTCGCAAGTACTTTGCCCTGTCGCCGATGGCCTATTTGAAGAAGCATCGGCTTTCTGCGGTGCGCCAGGAAATCCTCGAGCACGGCTCTACCCGCACCATTTCCGAAATTGCCCTGGGCTGGGGCTTTACCCACCTGGGGCGATTTTCGGCCGAATACCGAAAACTGTTCGACGAATCCCCCAGCCAGACCCAGCAGCGCAAACGCATGCGCAGTATCTGAAAACAATGAAGGTCAAACTGTGGGAGCGGTGTTTCGGAGAAATCAGATCAGTTCTTCCACCAGTTGCAGGCAATGACTGAGCCCCGGCGATTGATCATTTACCCGCCGGCTGAGAATGATCGGCGAGGTCGCGGTGGCCTCCACCACCGGCGTGTAGCCGATGTCCGCCCGGTGCAACACCTGCACCGAGGCAGGCACCAGCGTCACGCCGATCCCGGCGCCGACCAGGCCGATGGCGGTTTGCAACTCGTTGGTCCACTGCGCCACCTTGAGGCTCAAACCGTGGGCATCGAACAGCGCAATTACATGGTCGGCATAGCTGGGCCGTGGGTTACCGGGGTAGAGCACAAAGGGCTCGGCGGCCAGTTGAGCGAGGGTGGCGGGCGCGTCCAGCAAGGGGTGTCCGGCGGGCAACACAGCCACCAGCCGATCCTCCACCAGCACCCTCTGGACGATGGCCGGGTCGTCGATGCGTATCCGCCCGAAACCCACATCAATCCGCCCGGCCTTGAGCGCTTCGACCTGTTGCAAGGTGGTCATTTCCGACAGCCCCAACTCCAGCTCCAGTGTCTCATGCGTGCGCAGCCGTCGAATCAGTTCCGGCAACACGCCGTACAGCGTCGACGGTGCAAAACCGATGCCCAGCCAGGTCTTTTCACCCTGGCCGATGCGTCGCGTGTTGTCGCAGACCTTGTTCAGTTGTTCCAGCAGCACAGTGGCGTGTTCATAGAAAAACCGACCGGCCTCGGTCAGCCGCAGCGGTCTGCTACGTTCAAGCAGGATCACGCCCAACTCGTCCTCCAATTGCTGGATCTGCCGGCTCAATGGCGGCTGGGCGATGTGCAGGCGTTCGGCGGCGCGGGTGAAGTTGAGGGTTTCCCCCAGCACCTGGAAATAGCGCAGGTGACGCAGTTCCATAACGGTTCCTTTCATACCTTGAGGGTATTGCTTGAGACCCATTCTATATTGGAAGCCTTTAAAAATAGGGCACAAAATCGGCTCAAATCTATAAAGAACCCAACGGGTATTGCCATGCCGATTTGCGCCATCGAGTCGATCGACACGATCATCGTCGACCTCCCCACCCTTCGCCCGCACAAGTTGGCGATGCACACCATGCAGAACCAGACGCTGGTGATCATCCGCCTGCGCTGCGCCGACGGTATCGAAGGCATTGGCGAAGCCACCACCATTGGTGGCCTCAGTTACGGCAACGAAAGTCCTGACAGCATCAAGGTCAACATTGACCGTCACTTCGCGCCCCTGTTGATCGGCCAGGACGCCAGCAATATCAACGCGGCCATGTTGCGCCTGGAGCGCAGTATTCGCGGCAACACCTTTGCCAAGTCCGGTATCGAAAGCGCCTTGCTCGATGCCCTGGGTAAACGCCTGAACCTGCCGGTCAGCGAACTGCTCGGCGGCCGTGTGCGCGATGCCTTGCCGGTGGCCTGGACCCTGGCCAGCGGCAACACTGAAAAGGATATTGCCGAAGCGGAAAAGATGCTCGACCTGCGCCGCCACCGCCTCTTCAAGTTGAAGATTGGCGCGGGTGAGGTCAGCCACGACCTGGCTCACGTGATCGCGATCAAAAAGGCCCTGGGCGACCGCGCCAGTGTGCGCGTCGATGTCAACCAGGCCTGGGATGAAGCGGTGGCACTGCGTGCATGCAAAGTGCTCGGTGACAACGGAATCGACCTGATCGAACAGCCTATCTCACGCAACAACCGCGGCGGCATGGCGCGGCTCAACCTGTCGAGCCCGGCGCCGATCATGGCAGATGAGTCCATCGAGTGTGTCGAAGATGCCTTCAACCTGGCCCGCGAAGGCGCGGCCTCGGTGTTCGCCCTCAAGATCGCCAAGAACGGCGGCCCGCGTGCCGTGTTGCGTACCGCCGCGATTGCCGAAGCGGCCGGCATCGGCCTGTACGGCGGCACCATGCTTGAAGGCGGCATTGGCACCCTGGCCTCGGCGCATGCCTTCCTCACGCTGAACAAGCTGGCGTGGGACACCGAACTGTTCGGCCCGTTGCTGCTCACCGAAGACATCCTCACCGAGCCGCCGGTGTACCGCGATTTCCAGCTGCATGTCTCCACCGCACCGGGCCTGGGCCTGGCCATCGATGAAGAGCGCCTGGCGTTCTTCCGTCGTGACAAACACTAAGAGGCGCCTGCCATGTTGTTCCACGTAAAAATGACCGTGAACCTGCCCCTCGACATGAACCCCGAGCGTGCAGCGGGCCTCACGGCTGAAGAAAAAGCGTTGGCGCAGCGCCTGCAACAGGAAGGCAAATGGCGCCACCTGTGGCGCATCGCCGGGCACTACGCCAACTACAGCGTGTTCGATGTCGACAGCGTGCAGGAACTGCACGACCTGCTGATGCAACTGCCGCTTTACCCCTACATGGCCATCGAGGTGAACGCCCTGTGCCGTCACCCTTCGTCGATCCATGAGGATGACCGCTAGGCCGGTATTCACCTTAATAACTACAAGATGAGGAATGCACCATGTCCATCCGCCTGTCCCAGACTGCCCATGCCCAACAGTTTCTTGAAGAAGCCAGCGGCAACCTCAACGACGGTGGCAATCCGCGTACCAAAGCGCTGATCTACCGGATCCTGCGTGACACCGTGAACATCATCGAAGACCTGGAAGTGACCCCGGAAGAATTCTGGAAGGCGGTCAACTATTTGAACGAGTTAGGCAAGCACCAGGAGGCCGGACTGCTCGCCGCCGGGCTGGGCCTGGAACATTACCTGGACTTGTTGATGGACGCTGCCGATGAGGAAGCCGGCAAATCCGGTGGCACTCCGCGCACCATCGAAGGCCCGTTGTATGTGGCCGGTGCGCCGCTGTCGAAGTACGAGGCACGGTTGGATGATGGCAAGGACGACGCGGTGCCGCTGTTCATGCGCGGGCAGGTGCGTGACACCGAGGGCAAACCATTGGCGGGGGCGATTGTGGACGTGTGGCAGGCCAACACGGCGGGTACTTACTCGTGGTTTGATCCGACGCAGTCCGAGTTCAACCTGCGCCGACGCATCGAGACCGACGCACAGGGCAACTACCGATTCCGCAGTATCGTGCCGTCCGGCTACGGCTGCCCGCCAAGCGGGCCGACCCAGCAACTGTTGGATCAACTGGGGCGTCACGGGCAACGGCCAGCGCATATCCACTTCTTCATTTCGGCGCCGGGGCATCGACACCTGACCACGCAGATCAACCTGTCGGATGACCCGTACCTGCATGATGATTTTGCCTATGCGACGCGGGATGAGTTGATTGCGCAGATCCGCTTCAGTGACGATCCACAGCTGGCGCGGGAGTTCGGTGTGGAAGGGCGGTTTGCGCAGATTGATTTTGACTTTGAATTGCAGGTGGCGGATGCGCCGGTAGAGCAGAAGCGCATGCAACGAGTGCGCGCCCTCGAAGACTAAACGCGGTTAAAAATATGGGAGCTGGCTTGCCTGCGATGACGAGGGTGAATGCACCCTAGCTATCGCAGGCAAGCCAGCTCCCACAGGGGGTTGTGGTGTTGGCGCTATTTGCGGACGACCAGGTCCAGCACCTCATCCCGATCCTTGATCTTCTGCAACACAATCTCCGAGCGTATATCCATCACGCCCGCCGTGCGGTTCAGGTGGTTCACGATAAAGTCCGAGAAGTGCTTGAGGTTGCGTGCCTGCACCCGCAGCACATAGTTGCTGGCGCCGGTGATCACGTAGGCGCTGGCCACTTCCGGCCAGCCCTGCACCTTCTTGATGAATGTCTCGTGCCAATCCTCCACATCCTGGCGCAAGGACAGGTGGACGATGGCCTCCAGCTCAATCCCCAATTGCTCCGCATTCAGCACCGCGCGGTAACCGCTGATGATCCCCTCGCTTTCCAGCAGGCGCAGACGGCGCAGGCAGGCGGACGGCGAAAGCGCGACTTTTTCCGCCAGTTCCTGGTTGCTGATGCGGCCATCCTGTTGCAGGAAATGCAGGAGGCGCAGGTCGGTGGCGTCGAGAATCATGGTTAGAATAAATCCGCGTGTTTGGGGGGTAAATTCGAATTTCCTACAGCTTAATTAGCCTGTTGCTACTCACTTTGCACGAAAATTCTCTAAAACTTCGTTCATTATTTGGTCCATTCTTACTTATAAAAACCAGGACAACCCATGACCACTCGAAGCCATTGCCAAGCCCTCGACGCCCAGGACCCGCTGGCACCTTTGCGCCGCCAGTTCGCCTTGCCGGAGGGTGTGATCTACCTCGACGGTAACTCCCTGGGTGCACGGCCGGTGGCGGCGTTGGCGCGGGCGCAAGCGGTGATTGCCGAGGAGTGGGGCAACGGTTTGATCCGTAGTTGGAACAACGCCGGCTGGGCGGATTTGTCCCTGCGCCTGGGTAACCGCCTGGCACCGTTGATCGGCGCGCGTGACAACGAAGTGGCGATCACCGATACCACCTCTATCAACCTGTTCAAGGTGCTGAGCGCCGCGTTGACCGTGCAGCGCCAACGCCAGCCTGGGCGCAAGGTGATCGTCAGTGAGGCGAGTAACTTCCCCACCGACCTGTACATCGCCGAGGGACTGGCCGAGTTGCTGCAGCAAGGCTATTCCCTGCGCCTGGTGAACAGCCCGGACGAACTGCCCCAGGCCATCGATCAGGACGTGGCGGTGGTGATGCTGACCCACGTCAACTACAAGACCGGCTACATGTACGACATGCAGGCGCTGACCGCCCTGAGCCACGAGTGCGGTGCGCTGAGCATCTGGGACCTGGCGCACTCGGCGGGCGCGGTGCCCATCGACCTGCATCAGGCCGGTGCCGACTATGCGATCGGCTGCACCTACAAGTACCTCAACGGTGGCCCGGGTTCCCAGGCGTTTGTGTGGGTCAATCCAGCGCTGGTGGATGTGGTGCGCCAGCCATTGTCGGGCTGGTTCGGGCACACCCGGCAGTTCGCCATGGAGTCGACGTACGCGCCGAGTGCCGGCATTGCTCGTTATTTATGCGGTACCCAGCCGATTACTTCACTGGCAATGGTTGAATGTGGCCTGGAGATTTTTGCCCAGACCGATATGGCGAGTTTGCGCAGCAAGTCCCTGGCGTTGACCGATCTGTTTATCGCGTTGGTCGAAGCCCGTTGTGCTGCCCACGACTTGAAGTTGATCACCCCGCGTGAACACGCCAAGCGCGGTAGCCATGTGAGCTTCGAACACCCTGAAGGCTACGCGGTGATCCAGGCCTTGATCGCCCGTGGTGTGATCGGTGACTACCGCGAACCACGCATCATGCGTTTCGGTTTTACCCCGTTGTACACGCGCTTTACCGAAGTATGGGAAGCCGTGGAAACCCTCGGCGACATTCTAGACAACCACACCTGGAACCAACCGCAATTCAAAGTCCGCAACAGCGTCACCTGATCCACCGCCGATCAAAGGTGGGAGCTGGCTTGCCTGCGATGACGGTGGTGAATGCACCGACGCGATCGCAGGCAAGCCAGCTCCCACGGGGTTCCGCGTCAGCAACAACCATCACAATAATAAAGGGGCACGCCACGTGACCACGCCAGACAACGGCTTTGCAGAGATCACCCACCGCGAACTGGGCCTGCGGCGCCAGCTCACTTCCGGCCAGATGAGCATGATCGCCATCGGCGGCGCCATTGGCACCGGGCTGTTCATGGGCAGCGCCTACGCCATTGGTTATGCAGGGCCCAGCGTATTGGTGAGCTACGCCATCGGCGCGTTGATCACCTTGCTGTTGATGGGCTGCCTGGCGGAGATGACGGTGGCCCATTCCACCTCGGGGTCGTTTGGCGCCTACGCCGAGTTTTACATCAGCCCGCTCGCCGGGTTCCTGGTGCGCTATGCCTACTGGGCGGCGATCGTGCTGGCAGTGGGCGCCGAGGTCACGGCGGTGGCGATGTACATGAAGTACTGGTTCGCCAACGTGCCGGAGTGGGTGTGGATCGTGTCGTTTTCCAGTGTGCTGATCCTGCTCAATGCCATCAGCGTGAAGACCTTTGGCAACTTCGAGTACTGGTTCTCGACGATCAAGATCAGCGCCATCGTCGGCTTCATTATCCTCGCCGTGTACGTGGTGTTCGGCTCCGGCAACTCGCAGTACGGTGTGCAGAATTACACCGCCCACGACGGCTTTTTCCCCCATGGCCTGAGCGGCATGTGGATCGCGGTGATCGTGTCGATCTTCAGTTATTTGAGTGTGGAGATGATCGCTGTGGCTGCCGGTGAAGCCGCCGACCCGGAACAGGCGGTGAAGAAAGCCTTCCGCGCCACCATCGTGCGCCTGGTGGTGTTTTACTTGCTGACCCTGGCGCTGATGCTGGCCATCGTGCCGTGGAACCAGGCCGGGCAGGCCCAGAGTCCGTTTGTCACGGTGATGCAGACCATCGGCATACCCGGCGCCACCGGGGTGATGAATTTCGTGATCCTGATTGCGGCGCTCTCGGCCATGAACAGCCAGCTCTACATCACCACCCGCATGATGTTCAGCCTGTCCCGTGCCGGCTTTGCCCCCAAGTCCATGGGCGCGTTGAGCAAGAACGGCATTCCGCTGAATGCATTGCTGCTGTCCAGCTCGGGCATTGCGCTGGCGACTTTGTTGAACGTGGTGTACCCGGAAAGCTCGTTCACGCTGATGATGGCGATCTCGATGTTTGGCGCGATCTTCACCTGGTTCATGATCTTCCTTACCCACCTGTTTTTCCGGCGTTATCGCAAGCGTCACGGTGGGCCGACATTGTCGTTCCAACTCCGGCTGTTTCCCTACAGCACGCTGCTGGGGCTGGTGCTGATGGGCGCGGTGATGGTCACCACGTATTTCACCGAGGCGTTCAAGATGACCCTGGTGTTTGGCGTGCCGTTCCTGCTGATTCTGTCGGCGGTGTATTACGGATTCTTCCGCAAGGGCAGGGCCAAGGCGTCGAACAAGGCCTTGGCATAGCCGGGCAGGTGTTCGAACGAGCGCGCGCATAACTGCAGTTTCCGGCGGGCCCACGCTTCCTGCAGGGGGTAGGCCCTGACGCTGCGCTCCAGTGGCCAGCGCTCCAGCGCGGCTTGGGGCACGATGCCCAGGCCAGCGCCGCGGGCGACCATGCGAATCACCCCATCAAAACCCTCGGCACGTATGCGCGTCTGCAAGCGAAAACCGGCGTGCAGCGCCTGTTCTTCGAGGTAAACCGTCAATGCGCTGTGGGGGGCGAGGCCGACAAAGTCGTATTGCAGGCTATCGACAAAACTCCCTGCGCTGAACGGATGATCCTGCGGTGTGATCAGCACCAACGGGTCATCGCGAAAGGGCAGAGTCTGCAGGCCGTGGGTGTCCACCGCGTCGGAGACGATCCCAAGATCTGCCGTGCCCTGGCGTAAGGCCTGGGTGATACGCAGGCTCGGCAACTCCTGCAGATCGATATCGAGATTGGGGTGCTCGCATAGAAAGTCCGCCAGCAGTTCCGGCAGGTATTCGCTGAGGGCGGTGGTGTTGCACAACAGGCGCACCTGGCCTTTGACGCCGTTGGCGTATTCCGCCAGGTCCAGTTGCAGATGTTCGGCCTGTTGCAGCAGCAAGCGGGCATGGCGGGCCAGGGCTTTGCCTGCGGGAGTGGGTGTGACACCTCGGCGACCGCGCTCCAGGCACTCAATGCCCAGCGAAGCTTCCATCGCCCGGATACGCGCACTCGCCGCGGCCAGGGATAAGTGGCTGCGCCCGGCGCCGGCAGTAATGTTGCCGGTGTCGAGGATGTGCAGATAAAGGCGCAGGTCAATCAAATCAAAATGCATGGGTGGGGGGCCAGTGATTGGACGGGCTTGCTCGCGAAGAGTCTATCAGCCTCACACAAAACAAGAGGCTGCCTCAGTATATGGCGAATTTCCCGCGTCATCGGAAACCCTCACACTGCGCCCATGAATACCTACCTGACGTTCTACCAAAATATCGGCCCCGCCCTGACCCTGCTGGTGATCGGCACCTTCATCCTGGCCGGCACCGTCAAGGGCGTGATCGGCCTGGGCTTGCCCACAGTCTCCATGGGCTTGCTCGGCCTGGCTATGTTACCGGCGCAGGCTGCGGCCTTGCTGATCATCCCTTCGACGATCACCAACCTGTGGCAACTGGCGTTCGGCGGCCATCTGAGCGCATTGGTCAAACGCCTGTGGCCGATGTTGCTGCTGATCTTCCTCGGCACCGGGCTTGGCACGCTGTGGCTGGGCATGAGCGGGGGAAGCTGGGTGGGCCATGCGTTGGGTGGGGCATTGCTGGTGTATGCACTGAGCGGATTGTTCCTACCGACGTTCAAGGTAAAGCCTGAGACCGAGCGTTGGCTGGGCCCTGTGTGCGGCGTGATCACCGGCATCATCACCTCGGCGACCGGCGTGTTCGTGATTCCCTCCGTGCCCTATCTGCAAGCCCTGGGATTGAACCGTGATCAGTTGGTGCAGGCGCTGGGGTTGTCGTTCACTGTTTCCACCTTGGCATTGGCCGCCGGGCTGGTGTGGCGTGGCGAGCTCGGTGGCGGGGAGGTCAATGCGTCGCTGCTGGCGCTGGTGCCGGCACTGCTGGGCATGTGGCTGGGCCAGGCGCTACGCCAGCGCATCAGTGCCGTGTTGTTCAAGCGCGTATTTTTCGTTGGCATGGCCTTGCTGGGCGCGCATCTGCTGATCAGCGGTTAACAATGAAGGGTTTATTCGTGCTTTCCGATCAAATGTATTTTGCCGTGCCCCCGCTTATTCCAAGGGGACAATGTCGATAGCCTGCCGGCTGACAGTGTTAACCCCTCAGGATGCCTTCCCATGAAAAAAATCCTCCTGCTCAACGGCGGCAAGAAATTCGCTCACTCCGATGGTCGCTACAACGCCACCCTGCATGACGCCGCTGTGGCGGTGTTGGACCGCGCCGGCATCGACGTCAACGTCACGCACATCGACGAAGGCTACGACGTGGCAGAAGAAGTGGCGAAATTCCTCTGGGCTGACGTGATCATCTACCAGATGCCCGGCTGGTGGATGGGCGCACCGTGGATCGTCAAGAAATACATCGACGAAGTCTTCACCGAAGGCCACGGCAGCCTCTACGCCAGCGACGGCCGCACGCGCTCCGATGCCTCGCAGAAATACGGCAGCGGCGGCCTGATCCAGGGCAAGCAGTACATGCTCTCGCTGACTTGGAACGCACCCCAGCAAGCCTTTGACGACCCGACCGACTTCTTCGAAGCCAAGGGCGTGGATGCGGTGTACTTCCCGTTTCACAAGGCCAACGAGTTCCTTGGCATGACCGGCCTGCCGACCTTCCTGTGCGTGGACGTGATGAAGCGCCCGGCGATCGAGGCTGACGTAGCGCGCTACGAACAGCATCTGGCGCAGGTCTTCAATTTCTCGGTGTAAGCTGCTGGGAACCGATAACGAGGAGCGCCTGTGAAAGCCCGATCCGATGAGCTACAGATCTTCGTCAGCGTCATTGAATGCGGTTCGATTTCCGCTGCCGCCGAACAGGTCGGGCAGACGCCCTCGGCGGTCAGCCGCACCTTGTCACGCCTGGAAGCCAAGCTCGACACCACGCTGATCAACCGCACCACACGGCGGATGGACTTGACCGAGGAGGGCAAATACTTCTTCGAGCAGGCCAAGGTGATCCTGGCGCAGATGGATGAGCTGGAAGAACGCCTGTCGTCGCGTCAGAAAAAGCCGGCGGGGCGCCTGCGCATCAACGCTGCGGTGCCGTTCATGCTGCATGGAATCGTGCCGTATATCGCGGAGTTTCGCAGCCTCTACCCGGACATCCAACTGGAGCTGAACAGCGATGACTTGATCATCGACCTGCTGGAACAGAGCACTGACATCGCCATTCGCATCGGTGCGTTGGCCGACTCCACCCTGCATGCACGCTCGCTGGGGTGTACGCCACTGCATATCCTCGCCAGCCCCGACTACCTCAAGCAGTACGGCACGCCGACCACGGTTGCCGAATTGGCGGACCACACCCTGCTGGGGTTTACCCAGACCGAAACCCTCAACCACTGGCCGTTGCGCCATGTGGAAGGTGACCGTTGGCTGATCCAGCCCGGCGTGGCAGCGTCCAGTGGTGAAACCGTGCGTCAGTTGGCGTTGGCGGGGCAGGGTATTTGCTGCCTGTCTAATTTCATGACCATCGACGACATCGAGGCCGGGCGTCTGGTGCCGGTGCTTGAGGCGTTCAACAGCGGTTATCGCCAGCCGATCCACGCGGTGTTCTACCGGAACTCGCAGCTGGCGTTGCGTATCCAGTGTTTCCTGGACTTTATCCAGGTCAAGCTGGCGCGGTATGCCTGCTGATTCGTGACCTTCGCGCAAGAGTGAATTGGGCAACAGGGGCTTATTCGTCAGGGATCGGCCCTTGATACTGGCCCCATCACTGACTCACTCAGGAGCACTCTCCATGAAGGTATTTGTAACCGGCGCCGCAGGTTTTATCGGCGGATCCATCGCAACTGGCCTGGTCAAGGCTGGCCACAGCGTTACCGGCCTGGTGCGCAGTGTCGAACAAGCCGCTGAGATGACCGCCCTGGGCATCACTCCGGTGATCGGCAGCCTGGACGACACCGCCGTACTGACCGAACAAGCGCAGAAGGCCGATGCGGTGATCAATGCCGCAAGCAGCGACCATCGCGCCGCCGTGGAAACGCTGTTGGCAGCGTTGAAGGGCTCGAACAAGCCGTTCCTGCACACGAGCGGTTCAAGCATTGTGGGTGATGCGTCGGGCGGCAAGTCCAGCGAGGTCATCTACTTCGAGGACAACCTGCCTGAGCCGACCGTCGACAAGGCCGCCCGCGTGGCCATCGACAACCTGATCCTGGCCGCAGCCAAAGAAGGCGTGAACTCGGCGGTGATCTGCAACACATTGATCTACGGCCACAGCCTGGGCGTGAAGCGCGACAGCGTGCAATTGCCGCGTCTGCTCAAGCAGGCGCGCAAGAGTGGGGTGGTGCGCCATGTGGGCAGCGGGCAGAACATCTGGTCCAACGTGCACATTGAAGATGTGGTGGCGTTGTATTTGCTGGCGCTGACCAAGAATGTGCCGGGCACGTTCTACTTCGTGGAAAGCAGCGAAGCGGCGTTTATCGACATGACCACCGCCATTGCCGAAGCCCTGAACCTGGGCAAACCCCAGGATTGGCCATTGGCCGACGCCGAAGCCGAGTGGGGTTATGAAATGGCCAACTATGGTTTGGGTTCCAACAGCCGAGTGCGTGGCAAGCACGCCCGTGAACGGCTGGGCTGGGCGCCGAAACGTACGTCGGTCGTGGAGTGGATTCGCAACGAGATGGTGTGATGTTCGCTTAAGACCGCGGTGCGCCTTCGCAGGCAAGCCAGCTCCCACATTGGACTGTGTTCACACATCAATTGTGGGGGCCGGGCTTGCCTGCGATGGCGGCGATTCGGTTTACCTGATGTTACACATTACTAGCCCCACCTCCCTCAATTCCGTACCATTCCCTGCCTTATCTTCCGCATTACCCTGGTACTTCATGAACCTCACCCGTCTGCGCGCCGATGCCCTGGCCGGCCTCACCACGTCTTTTGCATTGCTGCCCGAATGCATCGCCTTTGCCCTGGTGGCCCACCTCAACCCGCTGATGGGGCTCTACGGCGCCTTTATCATCTGCACACTGACCGCGTTGTTCGGCGGCCGCCCCGGCATGGTGTCCGGTGCGGCGGGCTCGATGGCAGTGGTAATCGTGGCGCTGGTGGTGCAGCACGGTGTGGAATACCTGTTGGCGACGGTGTTGCTGGGCGGTCTGATCATGGTCGCCTTCGGCCTGCTGCGCCTGGGCAAGCTGGTGCGCATGGTGCCGCATCCGGTGATGCTGGGGTTCGTCAACGGCCTGGCGATCATCATTGCCTTGGCGCAGTTGGAACATTTCAAGAGCGGTGAACAGTGGCTCAGCGGCACGCCGCTGTACGTGATGATCGGCCTGGTGCTGGTGACCATGGCCATTGTCTACCTGCTGCCGCGCATCACCCGCGCCGTGCCGCCCGCGTTGGTGGCGATCCTTGGCGTGGGCCTGGCGGTGTACCTGCTGGGCTTGCCGACCCGCACGTTGGGCGACATGGCCCACATCGCCGGCGGCCTGCCGACCTTCTCCCTGCCGCAGATTCCCTGGACCCTGGAAACCCTCGGCATCATCGCGCCCTATGCGTTCCTGATGGCCATGGTCGGCTTGCTGGAAACCCTGCTCACCCTCAACCTCACCGACGAAATCACCGAGAGCCGCGGCTACCCCGACCGCGAAAGCGTGGCCCTCGGCGCGGCGAATATGGTCTCCGGCCTGTTCGGCGGCATGGGCGGCTGCGCAATGATCGGGCAAACCGTGATCAACCTCAGCTCCGGCGGACGCGGGCGTTTGTCCGGCGTGTTTGCCGGGGTGATGATCCTGTTGTTCATTCTGTTTCTGTCGCCGTTTATCGAGCGCATTCCGTTGGCGGCGCTGGTGGGCGTGATGTTCGTGGTGTCCCAGCAGACCTTCGCCTGGGCCTCCTTGCGGGTGATCAACAAGGTTCCGGTCAATGATGTGCTGGTGATTCTCGCGGTGACGGTCATCACCGTGTTCACCGATCTGGCCACGGCGGTGTTGTGCGGGATTGTGATTGCGGCGTTGAATTTCGCCTGGCAACAAGCGCGAGAGCTGTATGCGGATGAGCACCTGGAAGCCGATGGCAGCAAGCTTTATCGCGTGCATGGCACGTTGTTCTTCGCCTCGACCACGCCGTTCCTGAACCAGTTCGACCCGGCCAACGACCCGGCCCAGGTGACGCTGGATTGCCGTCACCTGAGCTTTGTCGACTACTCAGCGATTGCCGCGTTGATGACCCTGCGTGAGCGTTACACCAAGGCCGGCAAGCATCTGCGGGTGCTGCATCTGTCGGAGCGGTGCAAGAAGCTGCTCAAGCGCGCGAAGGTTCACCACGACTGAACACCAACGTGTAGGCGCGAGCTTGCTCGCGAAAGACTTGAGTGCGCCACCTGCACTCAGGTTATCCGCGTTATCGTTGACGATTTTCGCGAGCAAGCTCGCTCCTACAGGGGGGCCATTCCTTATGGCCCGACCAGGTCTTCCAGCTCTTGGGCGCGGGTCTGGGTCATGTCCAGCAGACAGGCGGAGCCGTTGACCTGGTCGATGGTGCCGCCGGTCGCGGAGCCTGCGAAGCCGCAATTGGCGTCACGGTATTTTATCCACAGGCGCTGCACGTCCTGCAGTTGCTGCTTGCGCGCGCCTTCCTGGGCGGCGAGGGCGGTTTTGTAGGCCTTGTTCAGACGCGTGTCCTGCACCTTGGCTTCCTTGGCGTTGCAATTGACCATGTCTGCGGTCGTGTTGGCGCTGTCCATGCATTTTTTCAACGCTGCGTTATCGGCCGCCGAGGCGGTGCCGCACAGGGCGAGAAACATAGCGCTGACAGCGAGGGAGGTGCGAATCATGGTCGGTTTTCCTGGGCATGAGTGGAGGCGCATTCTATGACTCGATGGCGGCGCTTGAGTTTCCGGCATCCTCTGATCTTCATGTAAGAACACCCCCCGAATTTTCATCGGCGAACGTCGGGCATATCCCAATGCGACAGCGCTTATCCATGGGCGAAAATTACTTTCATAAAAATTGAAAATCCTCCTCGGTAATGATTTATGAGTTTCACAACCAATTCGACGTGACCCTTTCCGAGGAGTACCGCATGGCCGCATCACTGGGCTTCGGGCTGTTGGCATACGCTGCCATCGCCATCATTGCTTTGATCGTGCTGATCGCACGTTACCGACTCAACCCGTTTATCGTCATCACCCTGGTGTCCATCGGCCTGGCACTGATGGCCGGGATGCCGGCGGACACCATCATGGGCTCCTACGAAGCGGGCGTCGGCAAGACCCTGGGGCATATCGCCCTGGTGGTGGCGCTGGGCACCATGCTCGGCAAGATGATGGCCGAGTCCGGCGGTGCCGAGCAGGTGGCGCGCACGCTGATCAACCGGTTTGGCGAGCGCAACGCGCATTGGGCGATGGTCTGCATCGCGTTTCTGGTGGGGCTGCCGCTGTTTTTCGAAGTGGGCTTTGTGTTGCTGGTGCCGATCGCCTTTACCGTGGCGCGGCGGGTCGGCGTATCGATCCTGATGGTCGGTTTGCCGATGGTTGCCGGTCTGTCGGTGGTGCATGCACTGGTGCCGCCGCACCCGGCGGCGATGATGGCGGTGCTGGCCTATAACGCGTCGGTGGGGCAGACCGTGCTGTATGCGATCCTGATCGGTATCCCGACGGCAATCATTGCAGGCCCTGTCTACGCCAAATTCATCGTGCCGCGTATCCATCTGCCAGCGGAAAACCCGCTGGAACGTCAGTTCATTGACCGCGAACCGCGTACCCGCTTGCCGAGTTTTACCCTGACCATGGGCACCATCCTGTTGCCGGTGGTGCTGATGATGATCGGTGGCTGGGCCAAAGTGATTTCCTCCCCGGGCAGCGCTTTCAACCAATTCCTGCTGTTCATTGGCAACTCGGTGATTGCGCTGCTGGTGGCGACATTGGTGAGTTTCTGGACCTTGGGTATTGCGCAGGGTTTCAATCGCGAGTCGATCCTCAAATTCACCAATGAATGCCTGGCTCCTACCGCGAGCATCACCTTGTTGGTGGGCGCGGGCGGCGGTTTGAATCGCATCCTGGTGGATGCGGGCGTTACCAACGAAATTCTCGGCCTGGCCCACGCTTTTCAGCTGTCGCCGCTGGTGATGGGCTGGCTGTTTGCCGCGTTGATGCGAATTGCCACGGGCTCGGCCACCGTCGCCATGACCACCGCGTCCGGCGTGGTGGCACCTGTCGCCATGGGCCTGGGTTATCCACACCCCGAATTGCTGGTGCTGGCCACTGGCGCGGGTTCGGTGATCTTTTCCCACGTGAACGACGGCGGCTTCTGGCTGATCAAGGAATACTTCAATATGACGGTGATCCAGACCTTCAAGACCTGGACCGTGCTGGAGACTCTGATTTCCGTGGTCGCCTTCGGTCTGACTTATGGCCTGTCCTGCATCTTGTAACCCGGAGACCCCATGGACATCCTCTACCAGATCCGCGCCCGCCAGGACGCCTTCAGCGCCGGCGAAGGGCGTATCGCCAAGCTGATGCTCAATGACGTGGGGTTTGCCGCATCGGCCAGCCTGGAAGAGTTGTCCCAGCGCGCCGAGGTCAGCACAGCCACCTTGTCGCGGTTCGCGCGCAGCGTGGGGTGTCGGGATCTGCGGGATTTGCGCCTGCAATTGGCCCAGGCCAGTGGAGTCGGCAGCCGCTTCCTCGACCCTGCGGGGTTGCCGGAACAGTCGGCATTTCACCGGCAGATCCTGGGGGATATCGAGGCGACGTTGCGTCAGCACTTGTCGGGGTTCAACCAGGCGAGTTTCGTCGATGCGGTGAGTTTGCTCGGCAAGGCGCGGATGATCCATGCGTTCGGCATGGGCGGTCCGTCGAGTCTGTGCAGTGATGAGTTGCAGGTGCGCCTGGTGCGCCTGGGTTATCCGATTGCCGCCTGCCATGACCCGGTCATGATGCGCGTCACGGCGGCGACGCTGGGGCCCGAGCATGCGTTGATTGTGTGCTCCCTGACTGGTCTTACCCCTGAGTTGCTCGACGTGGTGACCCTGGCACGCAACTACGACGCGCGCATCGTCGCCATCACCCTGGCCGATTCCCCCTTGGCGCAGTTGGCGGATGTCTTGCTGCCGCTGCAACCGGCCGAAACCAGTTTTATCTACAAGCCCACTGCGGCGCGCTACGGACTGCTGTTGGCCATCGACCTGCTCGCCACCGAACTGGCGTTGGCCCTGCCAGACGACAACCAAGAGCGCCTGCGCCGGATCAAGCTGGCCCTGGACGATTATCGCGGCGGCCCCGACAGCCTGCCGCTTGGAGACTGATATGAAGTACGACACGTTGATCCGCCAGGCGCTGATCATTGATGGCAGCAACACCCCCGGCTATGTAGCCGATGTGGGGCTGCGCGACGGGCGCATCGAGACGATTGGCGACCTGTCGAACGCCCAGGCTGAGCATGAGATCGATGCGAGTGGCCGCGTCTTGGCACCGGGTTTCATCGACGTGCACACCCACGATGACACGGTGGTGATTCGTCATCCACAGATGCTGCCCAAGCTCAGCCAGGGGGTGACCACGGTGATTGTCGGCAACTGTGGCATCAGTGCGTCGCCAGTGACGTTGCGCAGCGATCCGCCGGACCCGATGAACCTGTTGGGCAGCGCTTCGGCGTTTGTTTATCCGCGTTTCAGCGACTATCGAGCGGCGGTCGAAAAGGCTCATCCGGCGGTCAACGTCGCGGCGCTGATCGGTCATACGGCGCTGCGCAGCAATCATATGGACGACCTGCACCGTACCGCTTCAGCGGATGAAATCGCCGCCATGCGCGTGCAGTTGCACGAGAGCCTCGAAGCCGGCGCCCTCGGTTTATCCACAGGCCTGGCCTACGCCAGTGCGTTCAATGCCGAGACCGATGAGGTGTTGCAACTGAGTGAAGAGCTCACCGCGTTCGGTGCGGTGTACACCACCCACTTGCGCAGTGAGTTTGAGCCGGTGCTGGAGGCGATGGACGAAGCCTTCCTGATCGGCCGGCATGCCAAGGTGCCGGTGATTATTTCCCACCTCAAATGTGCCGGCGCCGGTAATTGGGGACGTAGTCCGCAGCTGCTGGCCTCGCTGGAACTGGCGGCGAAAACCCATCCGGTGGGCTGTGATTGCTACCCCTATGCGGCGAGTTCCTCGACCCTGGACCTCAAGCAGGTGACCGACGCGTTTCGTATTACCATCACCTGGTCGACGCCGCATCCGGAAGTGAGCGGGCGTGACTTGCAGGATATTGCCGCAGAGTGGGACGTTTCATTGATGGACGCAGCACGTCGGCTACAACCGGCAGGCGCGGTGTATTACGGGATGGATGAAGCGGATGTGCGGCGCATCCTGGCGCACCCGCTGTCCATGGTCGGGTCGGATGGGTTGCCCGAGGATCCGTTCCCGCATCCGCGTTTGTGGGGCGCGTTTCCACGGGTATTGGGGCATTTCAGCCGGGATATCGGATTGTTTCCGTTGCACACCGCCGTGCACAAAATGACCGGGTTGTCGGCGGCGCGGTTTGGCTTGGCTGAGCGCGGGGAGATTCGTGAAGGGCACTGGGCTGACCTGGTGCTGTTCGACCCGTTGCGTGTGCGCGACGTGGCAGATTTCAAGGCGCCGCAGCGGGCGGCGGAAGGTATTGATGGGGTGTGGATCAACGGCGTGCTGAGCTACAGCGAGGGGCAGGCGAACGGTCAGCGGCCGGGTCGCTTCCTGGCACGCAGCGGGGATTTGCGTCGGGGTTTTTCGTCTCTATAGTGGGGGCTCTTTTAAACGGAGCGGTCGCCATGCACTTAGGAAAAGTCACCCCCATCCTGCGGATTTTCGACGAGGCCAAGGCGTTGGAATTCTACGTCGATTTCCTGGGGTTCAAGGTGGATTGGCAGCATCGTTTCGAGGCGAATTTCCCGCTGTATTTGCAGGTGTCGTTGGGTGAATGTGTGCTGCATTTGACTGAGCATCATGGCGATGCCTCGCCGGGTGCTGCGGTGCGGATCCAGGCGCAAGGGGTGGACGCCTATCAGCAGCAGTTGGCGGGCAAGGATTATCGGTATGCCAAGCCTGGGGTTGAGGAAACACCTTGGGGATCGCGGGAGATGAGCATCAAGGACCCGTTCGGGAATCGCGTGGTGTTTGTCGAGGAAGGCGAGGGCTGAAGGGCAAATCGCAGGCAATAAAAAACCGCCTTGGTAGGGCGGTTTTTTTTGCAATCCCAGTTAGTGGCTGGGGTTGCTGTCTCAAAGATGCGATGACCCGCGGGAGGATACTACCGCCGGTCATTTTATCGCGCAAGGTTAGGCGATGGTCGGCACCGATAATCTTGAGCGTTTCATTATGTCGATTTCCGCTGCACTAGCTTGCAGTAAATCTTCGAAACAAATACTGGATATTTAACCACTTTCTGTCACACCTTCATGGCGGGTTTTGGTTAGGCTTCACCCCGTTCTGCGTTGGTTGCTATTAGGTGAGCCGGGTACGCGCGCGAATTCTGGACTGATCGCCACGGGCTAGTAATCCGTGCCGGATTCATGCGGGAAGCCCATTAGCCCGGCCGCCTCAAAGATGCGATGACCCGCGTCCAAAGGCTCACGTGTTCCGGTAAGTGCGCTGGAGGTAAGGCCTAACTCACGGAGGGCCGAGTATGTCTAAGTTTGCACGACGTACGTGGAACCTCGTCGTGAACTGCCTGCGTGCTTATCACGTCTGGAAGTTCCTGCGAGACAGCTTCGATGACCGCTAAGGTCTGAGAAGTGGAGCCGCCTGGGTTTAGGCCGAGGCGGCTTTTTGGTTGCTTACACCCGGAAATGACTGACCATCTGCTGCAACTGGCTGCCCAGCCGCGCCAGTTCCACACTCGACTTGGCCGTCTCGTCACTCGCCGTAGCGGTCTGTTCCGATACATCACGCACATTCACAATGCTGCGGCTGATCTCTTCAGCCACGGCACTTTGCTGCTCGGCGGCGGCGGCGATCTGCTGGTTCATCGACTGGATATTCGACACCGTACGCGTGATGTTCTCCAGCGACACGCCGGCCTTGCGGGTCAGCTCGACACTGCTGTCGGTGAGGCTGCGGCTGTTGTTCATCACATTGGCCACTTGCTGGGTGCCATTCTGCAACCCGGCGACCAGGCCTTCGATTTCCTCGGTGGACTTCTGCGTGCGCTGGGCCAGGCCGCGCACTTCATCAGCCACCACGGCAAACCCACGCCCGGCTTCACCCGCCCGCGCTGCTTCGATCGCCGCGTTGAGGGCCAGCAGGTTGGTCTGTTCGGCGACGGCCTTGATCACGTCCATCACGCTGCCGATCTTGTTGCTCTCTTGTTGCAGGTGGGTCATGGCGTCGGTGGAACGCGCCACTTCAGCGGCCAGGCGCTCGATCTGGGCGATGGCCTCGGCCACCACCTTGTCGCCTGCGCGGGCTTGGCCATCGGCATCGGCGGCGGCCAGGGAAGCTTGCTCCGCGTTGCGCGCCACTTCCTGCACGGTGGCGGTCATTTCGTGCATCGCCGTGGCGACCTGATCTGTCTCGATCTTCTGGCTGTTCACGCCGGCGCTGGTCTGCTCGGTGACGGCCGACAGTTCTTCGGCAGCGCTGGCGATCTGAGTTACGCCGTCGCGAATACCGCTGATCAATTCACGCAAGGTGGTGCCCATGCGCTGGATGCCTTGTTGCAGCACGCCCAGTTCGTCCCGGCGAGTGACCTGGATGTTGTGGCTCAAGTCACCGGAGGCAATGCGTTCCACCACCGCCAGGGTTTCCTGGATCGGGCGGGTGATCTGACGGGTGATGACCAGTGCGGCGATCACGCCAACCAGCAAGGCCAGCAAGGTGCTGATCAACTGTAGACTGCGAGCCTGGGCGCTTTCTGCGTCGCGGCGAGTGAGCTGGATTTCGTACAGTTTGTCGCTGATTGTGACGATATCAGCGCCTTGGGTGGTCATTTCGGCACGGGCAGTCACGATGTTGGCGTTGGCTGCCTTGTAGTTCTGCACCGCGCTGCGGTAGGCACCCAGGGCGGTTTCCAATGCGGTCAGCGCGCTTTGCTGGCTGGCGCCAAAGGTGGCGTTGAGGTCTTTCAAGCCGGCGATGGCTTTTTCAATCTGTGCAGCTGCGCGCGCTTCGGTCTCCGGGCTGACGTTACCGGTGTAGCCGCGTACTTCGTAACGAGCCAACTGGAATTGCATCTTGGCATCGGCCACCGCCTGGAACTGCGCCAGGTGTTCCGAACTGTCAGGCATTTGCTTCACGCTGGTTTCCAATGCGTTGATCTGTGCATTGGCAATATCCGCCTTGTCGCCCATCACTTGGCGCGAGGCGTTGCCATTACGGTAGGCCTCGCGCATTTTGTTCAGCGACTGCTGATAAGCGGTGATGATGGCTTTCTGCTCGTTGAGCAGCTTGAGGTTTTCCGGGCTCTTGAAGCTGTCGATCAGCTTCTGCTGCTGGGCAGCGAAAGCGTCCAGGTTGGTCTGTACGTTCTGGGCCACCGCTTCGTCGCCGTTGGCGAGCATGTATTGCAGGCGCACGATACGCAGCTTGGTCAACGACGCGTTGAGCTGGGTGATATCGCTCATCCAGTTACTGCGGTCGATCAGGCCGCCCAGGCTGGTCCAGCCGGTCAATGCCAGAATCGACGTGAGGACAAGCACCAGGCCGAAGCCCAGGCCCAGTTTGAGGTTGACGCTGATGTTGCCGAACCAGCTATTCATCGAATGCTCCGCAAGAATGATGGGGTGTGCTGGACGGTTATTGATTTTGGAGCCAGCTGCTGTGTAGGGCTGTATCGGCGGCGGGCGTTGAATCTGAAATGCTAATTTGCCGGGTGCGACGAAGAGGCGCACTGCAGTCGTGGCGCGGGGAGGGGGGGCTGATCATGGGGCGATCTTGTGTGCTAGTCTGCGGGCCCTTTTAGTTCTGGGTAGCCTGGGAAAACCAGTGTTGTCCTACAGCGGAGCCTCTTCATGTCCGAAGTTAATCTGTCCACCGACGAAACCCGCGTCAGCTACGGTATCGGCCGTCAGTTGGGCGACCAACTGCGTGACAACCCGCCACCAGGTGTGAGCCTGGACGCCATCCTGGCTGGCCTGACCGACGCCTTCGGCGGCAAGCCAAGCCGTGTAGACCAAGAGCAAATGGCCGCCAGCTTCAAAGTGATCCGTGAAGTCATGCAAGCCGAAGCGGCCGCCAAGGCTGAAGCTGCAGCGGGCGCTGGCCTGGCGTTCCTGGCTGAAAATGCCAAGCGTGATGGCATCACCACCCTGGCTTCCGGCCTGCAATTCGAAGTGTTGACCGCAGGTGACGGCGCCAAGCCGACCCGTGAAGACCAAGTGCGCACTCATTACCACGGCACCTTGATCGACGGCACTGTGTTCGACAGCTCCTACGAGCGCGGCCAGCCTGCCGAGTTCCCGGTTGGCGGCGTGATCGCCGGCTGGACCGAAGCCCTGCAACTGATGAATGCCGGCAGCAAATGGCGCCTGTACGTGCCGAGCGAACTGGCTTACGGCGCTCAAGGCGTTGGCAGCATCCCGCCGCACAGCGTTCTGGTGTTCGACGTCGAACTGCTCGACGTTCTGTAAGACCTGTTGTTGATTACCTATAGGAGCGAGCTTGCTTGCGAAAAACGTCAACGATAACGCCGCGCGTCTGGTGTAGCGCGGCGGTTTCAAGTTCTTCGCGGGCAAGCTCGCTCCTACAGTGTTTTGCGCGGTCGCTCATGGATGGAACTTGCCATTCAGCTCCGTCGCCGGGCGCAACGCTCGGGCATAGCAGAACAGAAACAGATTGCGCACCACTTCCTTCAACACACCGGGTTCGCTCGAACTCAGCCCGTTGACGTCCAGGTCACCCTGGTCCTGCAGTTCGTTCAGCGCTTCTTCTTCCAGCACCGCACAGACTTCACCGGTTTCCCGATGCAGGATCCGCAGGTAAGGGTGTGGTCGGTCCAGCCAGGCGTCTATCAAATAAGTCATGGTTCTCATCTCCTTGATGGGTTTCAATGAGAATAATTCTTATTCGTAGAATAGCAAGTGCCTATTGGCGGTTTCTGGTTTTTTCTGTGTGGATATTGCGCGGGATCAAACGGGAGGGCGAAACGCCATCCCGCGGCGGGCGCGGGATGGAGGCAATACGTTCAGACTTTGCGCACGAACTCGGACTTGAGCTTCATCGGACCGATACCGTCGATTTTGCAGTCGATATCGTGGTCGCCATCGCACAGGCGGATGTTCTTGACCTTGGTGCCGACCTTCACGACCAGGGAAGTGCCCTTGACCTTGAGGTCTTTGATCACGGTGATGGTGTCGCCGTCCTGCAGTACATTGCCGACGGAGTCTTTCTTCACGGTTTCGTCGCTGGCCGCTTCGGCCTCGCTATTGGCGGACCACTCATGGGCGCATTCCGGGCAGATCAGCTGGGCGCCGTCTTCGTAGGTGTATTCGGAATTGCATTTCGGGCAGGGTGGCAACGTGCTCACTAAAGCTCCTTAGGAGTTAGGATGGCTAAAAGTCGCACATTATATAGGGTTTTGTGGTGTGGCAGGCTATACGCGATCTAAATGTGGGAGCGGGCTTGCTCGCGAAGGCGGCGGGTCAGCTGCTACATGTGCTGACTGACACTCAACCTTCGCGAGCAAGCCCGCTCCCACACAAACCTGCTCGCCACAGATTTGTGTCAGTGCGTACGCGCGACCGCAAACTCACTCAGCTCGACCAGAGCGTCCCGGTATTCGCTGGCGGGAAGGGCTTCCAGGCACTGAATGGCACGGGCCACGTAGTCACGCGCCAGTTGAGCGGTGTACTCCAGGGAACCCGAGGCTTCCACGGCGGCGCGGATGGCCTCCAGGTCTTCGATCCCGCCTTTCTGGATCGCCTTGCGCACCAGGGCGGCCTGTTCCGGCGTGCCTTCGCGCATGGTGTAGATCAATGGCAGGGTTGGCTTGCCTTCAGCCAGGTCGTCACCGACGTTCTTGCCCAGGGTTTCGGCGTCGCCCTTGTAGTCGAGCAGGTCGTCCACCAGTTGGAACGCCACGCCCAGGTGGTCGCCAAAGGTACGCAGGGCTTCGGCCTGCTCGGCCGTTGCGCCGCACAACGCAGCGGCGCTGTGGGTGGAGGCTTCGAAGAGCATCGCGGTTTTGCCGCGAATCACTTCCATGTAGGTTTCTTCGGTGGTACTGGCGTCGCGGACCTTCGACAGTTGCAACACTTCGCCTTCGGCGATGATGCGTGTGGCCTGCGAAAGAATCTTCATCACCGGCATCGAGCCGAGTTCAACCATCATTTCGAACGAGCGCGAGTACAGGAAGTCACCCACCAGCACGCTTGGAGCGTTGCCCCACATCGCATTGGCGGTCTCGCGGCCACGGCGCATGCCGGACATGTCGACCACGTCGTCATGCAGCAGGGTGGCGGTATGCAGGAATTCGATAGTGGCGGCCAGCAGGCGCAGGTCATCGCCTTCGCGACCCAGGGCCTTGCCGCACAGCAGCACTAATAAAGGACGCAGGCGCTTACCGCCCGCCGACGTAATATAGTCGCCAATTTTGGAGACCAGCGGCACTTTAGAAGTCAGCTGCTTCTTGATGATGCCGTCGACGGCGCTAAAATCGTCCGCGACCGCGCGGTAGAAAGCTTGGGGTTGCATCAGCGACAGTCGCTCCAGAAGGGTTGCGCGGCATGCTAGGACCCAGGCCCCCCAGTGTCAAGGCGCGATAGACGGCCCCTTGCAACACCCATTTACCTTGCGTACAATCGCGCACCCTGAACTTCCTGGGCAGCACCTGCCTTACGCAATTGCATTTGGGACGTCCATCCCATGCAGCCATGCCAGCCAATACCTCTTCTTATAAAGCGCTGGGTGAGCAGGATTATCGGAGAAATACCATGTCGTACGCAGTAATTGTTACTGGTGGCAAGCAATACAAAGTCGCCCCAGGTGAATACCTGAAGATCGAAAAACTGGAAGTCGCTACCGGCGAATCCGTTACTTTTGATCGCGTTCTGTTGGTCGCCAATGGCGATGACGTGAACATCGGCGCTCCAGTTGTTGCTGGCGCTACCGTTGTGGCTGAAGTGATCTCCCAAGGTCGTCACGATAAAGTCCGCATCATCAAGTTCCGTCGTCGTAAGCACCACATGAAGCGTATGGGCCACCGCCAGTGGTACACCGAGATCAAAATCACCGGTATTCAGGCTTAATTTCAGCCTAATTCCTCACTAGGAGAATTGACTCATGGCACACAAAAAAGCTGGTGGTAGTACCCGTAACGGTCGCGACTCAGAAGCCAAACGCCTTGGCGTTAAGATGTATGGCGGCCAGAAAATCATTCCGGGCAACATCATCGTGCGTCAGCGCGGCACCCAATTCCACGCCGGTTACGGTGTAGGCATGGGTAAAGATCACACCCTCTTCGCGAAAATCGAAGGCGTGATCAAGTTTGAAGTAAAAGGCGCGTTCAACCGCCGTTACGTGAGCGTTGTCGCAGCTTAATTGCGAGATCGCTGGAAAAGCCCTGTCTTGCGACGGGGCTTTTTCGTTTGTGGAGTGAGTCTCTTGCAAAGCTGTTTGTAATGGGCTCAGACGCTGGTTTGCGGTCGCTGATTGAGGTCGCTGCGCTCATTTTTGCAAGAGTCTTATGTCTTGGTTTCTTAAGCTCGTCCATGCGACGAGAGGCGTTTTGTTATGAAGTTCGTTGATGAAGTTTCCATCCGAGTAAAAGCAGGCGACGGCGGTAACGGTTGCATGAGTTTCCGTCGCGAAAAATTCATCGAAAACGGTGGCCCCAACGGCGGTGACGGCGGTGACGGCGGTTCCATCTACATGATGGCCGACGAAAACCTCAACACCCTGGTCGACTACCGTTACACCCGGCACTTCGATGCCGAGCGTGGCTCCAACGGCGGCAGCACCGACTGCACCGGTAAAAAAGGCGAAGACCTGGTACTGCGCGTACCGGTCGGCACCACGATCATCGACTCTGCCACCCAGGAAGTGATCGGCGACCTGACCAAGGCTGGCCAGAAACTGATGGTGGTGCAGGGCGGCTGGCACGGTCTGGGTAACACCCGATTCAAGTCCAGTACCAACCGTGCGCCACGCCAGACCACGCCAGGCAAGCCGGGCGAGCAGCGTGACCTCAAGCTGGAAATGAAAGTACTTGCTGACGTGGGCCTGTTGGGTCTGCCGAACGCTGGTAAAAGTACCTTCATCCGTTCGGTCTCGGCCGCCAAGCCGAAAGTCGCCGACTACCCGTTCACTACCCTGGTGCCGAACCTGGGTGTGGTCAGCGTCGACCGCTGGAAAAGCTTTGTGATCGCCGACATTCCCGGCCTGATCGAAGGCGCTTCCGATGGCGCAGGTTTGGGGATTCGCTTCCTCAAGCACTTGTCGCGTACCCGTCTGCTGCTGCACCTCGTCGACATGGCCCCGTTGGATGACACCAGCGCGCCGGACGCCGCCGAAGTGATTGTCAGCGAGCTGACCAAGTTCAGCCCGTCCCTGGCTGAGCGTGATCGCTGGCTGGTGCTGAACAAGTGCGACCAGATTCTTGAAGAAGAGCACGAAGAGCGCGTCAAGGAAATCGTTGACCGCCTGGAGTGGGAAGGTCCGGTCTACGTGATCTCGGCTATCGCCAAAGAAGGCACCGAGCGCCTGACCCGCGACATCATGCGTTACCTCGAAGACCGCGCTGACCGCCTGGCGGCCGACCCGGTGTTCAAGGCCGAACTGGCCGAACTCGACCAGCGCATCGAAGACGAAGCCCGTGCCCAGTTGCAAGCCCTGGACGACCAGCGTGCCTTGCGCCGCAGCGGCGTGAAGTCGGTCCATGACATCGGCGACGATGATTGGGACGAGGAAGATGTGGATGATGAAGACGGTCCGGAAATCATTTACGTGCGTGATTGATCCGTTGCGATAAACTTGAACGCCGCTCCCTGGAGCGGCGTTTTAGTATCCGGGTTTAACGTTATGGGCCGCGCTGGGTCGCGCAGCCCTCAATCTAAGGTTGAAGATGATGCGGAGCAAAGTGACAGGTGCGCAGCGCTGGGTCGTAAAGATCGGCAGTGCGTTGCTGACGGCGGATGGCAAGGGGCTGGATCGTGCAGCCATGAGCGTCTGGGTCGAGCAGATGGTGGCCTTGCATGAGGCCGGTGTGGAGTTGGTGCTGGTGTCGTCCGGAGCGGTTGCCGCCGGGATGAGCCGCCTCGGTTGGACCGCGCGACCCAGCGCGATGCACGAACTGCAAGCCGCCGCCGCCATCGGCCAGATGGGCCTGGTGCAAGCCTGGGAATCCAGCTTCGCCGATCACGGCCGCCACACGGCGCAGATCCTGCTGACCCACGACGACCTGTCCGACCGCAAGCGCTACCTCAACGCCCGCAGCACCTTGCGCGCCCTGGTGGAGCTCAAGGTCATTCCGGTGATCAACGAGAACGACACCGTGGTCACCGACGAAATCCGTTTCGGCGACAACGACACCCTGGCCGCCCTGGTGGCCAACCTGGTGGAAGCCGATCTGCTGGTGATCCTTACCGACCGCGACGGCATGTTCGACGCCGACCCACGCAACAACCCCGACGCGCAGTTGATCTACGAAGCCCGTGCTGATGACCCGGCACTGGACGCCGTGGCCGGCAGCGTTGGCGGCGCTCTGGGCCGTGGCGGCATGCAGACCAAGCTGCGCGCGGCGCGCCTGGCGGCACGTTCCGGTGCGCACACCATCATCGTCGGCGGGCGCATCGAGCGCGTGCTGGACCGCCTGAAGGCCGGTGAGCGCATCGGTACGCTGTTGTCGCCAGAGCGCGGCATGTTGGCGGCGCGCAAACAGTGGCTGGCCGGTCATCTGCAAACCCGTGGCACCCTGGTGCTGGACGATGGCGCAGTGTCTGCGCTGTCCCAAGGCAACAAAAGCCTGCTGCCGGTCGGCGTCAAGTTGGTGCAGGGCAGTTTCCGCCGTGGCGAGATGGTGGTATGCGTGGCGCCGGATGGTCGTGAGATTGCCCGCGGCCTGGCCAATTACAGCGCCCTCGAAGCACAGAAAATCATTGGACAATCCTCTGATGCGATTGTCGGACTCTTGGGTTACATGGCCGAACCAGAACTGGTTCACCGCGATAACCTGATCCTGGTCTAAACAAAGGAATACACAATGCGTGTCATGAAAGGATTGTTCGGCCTGCTGCTGGCCATGCCGTTGTTGGCCTGCGCCGAAGAAGTCGGCCAGGTGTCTACGGTGTTCAAGTTTGTCGGCCCCAACGACCGGATCGTCGTTGAAGCCTTTGATGACCCCAAGGTCGACGGCGTGACGTGCTACCTGTCTCGCGCCAAGACCGGCGGCGTCAAAGGCGGCCTGGGCCTGGCCGAAGACCGCGCTGAAGCCTCGATCGCCTGCCGTCAGGTTGGCCCGATCCGCTTCAAGGGCGAGCTCAAGGATGGCGACGAAGTGTTCAAGGAGCGCACCTCCCTGGTGTTCAAGACCATGCAGGTGGTGCGCTTCCTCGACAAGAAGCGCAACACCCTGGTTTACCTGGTATACAGCGACCGCCTGATCGAAGGCAGCCCGCAGAACGCCGTGACAGCGATTCCGATTTTGCCCTGGCCGACCGCTCAGTAACCTGCAGGCGAGTTTTGCAACGGGCGTCTATGATTGCAGGCTTGCGGGTTGTAATCTCGACGTGCCGCAATGCGAAGAACATGGGATATCTGGAGTTCGTCATGAGTGCTTTCCACGACCTGAAACTCAAAGCTTTGGACGGACAAGAGCTGCCGCTGGCGCCCTTCAAGGGGCGGGTGGTACTGGTGGTCAACGTGGCCTCCAAATGTGGCTTGACCCCGCAATACGCCGCGCTGGAAAACCTCTACCAGCAATACAAGGACCAAGGCTTTATCGTGCTTGGCCTGCCGTGCAATCAATTTGCAGGCCAGGAACCGGGCACCGAGGAAGAAATCCAGGAATTCTGCAGCCTGAATTACGGGGTGACCTTCCCGTTGGGCAGCAAGCTTGAAGTCAATGGGCCTGATCGTCATCAGCTGTACCGCTTGCTGGCAGGCGAGGGGGCCGAGTTTCCTGGGGATATCACCTGGAACTTCGAGAAGTTCTTGCTGGGCAAGGATGGGCGAGTGCTTGCACGATTCTCCCCGCGCACTGCGCCGGATGATCCGACGATCGTCCAGGCCATCGAAAAAGCCCTGACCTGAATACTTCCCCTTGTAGCACCGAGCTTGCTCGCGAAAAGCCTGAGCGCGCTACGTTCACCCAGAATGTCCCGGGTTATCGTTGGCGATTTTCGCGAGCAAGCTCGCGCCTGCAGTGATCAAGGCGCTTTTACCCTTTAATCACTCAGATCAATAGTGCTGTTCAGGTTCGCCCACGGTCAATATTATCCACATCATAAACCCCGTCTTCCGTGGAGTGCCCCATGCCCGTCCAAGCCTTGTTCAAACCCTTCCAGCTCGGTGCATTGCAACTGTCGACCCGTGTCGTCATGGCGCCGATGACCCGTTCGTTCTCGCCTGGTGGCGTACCCAGTTCCAGCGTGATCGAGTACTACCGCCGACGCGCCGCTGCCGGCGTGGGCCTGATCATCACCGAAGGCACCGTGGTCGGCCATCAAGCCTCGAATGGTTACCCCAACGTGCCGCACTTCTACGGTGAAGCTGCTCTGGCTGGCTGGAAGAACGTCGTCGACGCGGTACACGCCGAAGGCGGCAAGATCGTCCCGCAGCTGTGGCATGTGGGCAGCGTGCGTCGGATCGGCACCGAGCCGGATGCCAGCGTGCCGGCCTATGGCCCGATGGAAAAACTCAAGGATGGCAATGTGGTCGTGCACGGCATGACCCATCAAGACATCAAGGAGGTGATCAATGCCTTCGCCCAAGCCGCCAAGGATGCCCAGAGCATCGGCATGGACGGCGTTGAAATCCACGGCGCCCATGGCTATTTGGTCGATCAGTTCTTCTGGGAAGGCAGCAACCAGCGGACTGACGAATACGGCGGCAGCCTGGCCAACCGTTCGCGTTTTGCCATTGAGCTGATCCAGGCCACCCGCGCCGCGGTCGGCCCGCAATTTCCGATCATCTTCCGTTTCTCCCAATGGAAGCAGCAGGACTACACCGCGCGCCTGGTGCAAACCCCAGAAGCCCTGGGCGAATTCCTCAAGCCACTGGCCGACGCGGGCGTGGATATTTTCCACTGCTCCACGCGTCGTTTCTGGGAGCCGGAGTTCGAAGGTTCCGACCTTAACCTGGCCGGCTGGACACGTCTGCTCACCGGCAAGCCGACCATCACCGTGGGCAGCGTCGGCCTGGACGGCGAGTTCCTGCAGTTCATGGTCAACACCGACAAGGTCGCGCAACCGGCCAGCCTGGAGAAACTGCTGGAGCGCTTGAACAACGATGAGTTCGACCTGGTCGCTGTGGGCCGTGCGCTGTTGGTCGATCCGGATTGGGCAGTGAAGGTGCGTGAAGGCCGTGAGGGCGACATTCTGCCGTTCAGTCGTGAGGCGTTGACGACCCTGGTGTAAGCGGCGACAGGGCGGGCACCGGGTGCCCGTCCTTGCAGACCCCGCGCAGTTGTCGCTCAAACTGCTCGATAATCGCCGGCCAACCCTGGCGGCTCGCATGTTGACGCGCATTCAGGCGCATGCGGCGCAGACTTTCAGCGTCCTCCAGCAGCCAGTTGGCCGCCTCGCAAAACGCGTTCTCGTCCCCCGGCATCGCTAATACACCGTTGTAGCCATGGCGAATATGCTGGGTCGCGGCGGCTTGGTCGTAGGCCACCACACCCAGCCCCGACGCCATTGCTTCCAGCACAACGTTGCCGAAGGTTTCGGTCAGACTGGGGAACAGAAACACATCGCCTGACGCGTAATGCCGCGCCAGTTCCTCACCGCGCAAGGTCCCGCAGAAGATCGCCTCTGGCAGCTCCTTCTCCATCGTCGCGCGTTGCGGGCCATCACCGACGATGATCAGTTTCATCTGGCGCAGTGGATAGGTGTCCTGCAACGTCTCGAAGCAGCGCTTGAGCAGCCCCAGGTTTTTTTCCTGCGCCAGCCGGCCCACATAGAGCACGGCGGTTTGCTCGCTGTTTAGTGCCCAGCTTTCCCGCAGCGCGTTATCGCGTTTGGCAGGATGGAACAGCTGGCTGTCCACGCCGCGTGACAACATGCCCAGGCGCTCGAAATGCCGGCGTTCCAGCTCCAGGCGCTGGCTGGCGCTGGGCACCAGGGTCAGGGTCGAGCGGTTATGAAACCAGCGCAGGTAGTGGGTGACCATCCGGCTCAGCAGGCTCAAGCCGTATTGGTTGGAGTACTGCTGGAAGTTGGTGTGAAAACCGCTGACCACGCTGATCCCCAGGCGGCGTGCGGCGCGCAGGGCGGACAGGCCCAGTGGCCCCTCCGTGGCGATGTACAGCACGTCCGGGCGCTGACGGGTCCAGCGCCGCAGCAACTTGTGCATCGACGACTGCCCCCATTGCAGGCCTGGATAACCCGGCAGCGGCCAGCCACGGCACAGCAGCAACGCATCGTCGCTGGGGCGGCTCTGGTCGACGCCTTGGCGCGGGCGCACCAGTTCGACTTGATGGCCACGGGCACGCAAACCCTCGCACAGGCGACCAAGGGTATTGGCCACCCCGTTGATCTCTGGCGGGAAGGTTTCGGTAATAAGGGTGATGTGAAGCGAAGCTGTCGTCATGACCCACAGTCTCGCCGTGGGCCATGTCGTCATTGTGTCATCGAGATGATGGATTTATGACTGGGTCACTTTCTGCTGCTGTGCCATCGCCTCGGCCCCTTGTTCACGTACCCAGAACAACGTGGCTCCCGCCACCGCGGCCGGCATCATCAACAGGTTGACCACCGGCACCAGCAGCACCAGGTAGACGATCCCGCCGAAGCTCATGCTCTGCCAGCGTTTCTGCCGCAACCAGGCGAGCATTTCGTTCCAGCCCAGTTTGTGGTTGTCCGCCGGGTAGTCGATGTATTGGATCGCCATCATCCACACGCCGAACAGCAACCACAGGGGGGCGGCGATCAGGTTGACCACCGGAATGAACGACAGGATAAACAGGCCGATGGCCCGGGGCAGGAAATAGCCCAGCTTGCGCATCTCGCGAGCCAGGGTGCGCGGGACCATGGCGATCAACTCGCCCCAGCTGAAGGCCGGGAAGTCATCGGTGCCGCGCACCACCACTTCTACCTTCTCCGAGAGAAAGCCGTTGAAGGGCGCTGCGATGATGTTGGCGAGCATGGTGAAGGTGAAAAACACCATCAGCACCACCAGCACGACGAACAGGGGCCAGAGCAGGTAATTCAGAAAACCCAACCAGCTCGGCAGCGTCGGCATCAGATGGTCGACCCACAAACTGAACTGATGGCCGGCGAAATAGATCAAGCCGACGAACAACACCAGGTTGATCGCCAGCGGCAGCAGCACAAATAGGCGCAAGCTGGGACTCAACACCAGTTTGAGGCCTTCGCGCAGGTATTGCGGGCCGGAAAGAGCGGGGGCGGGCATGGAGAACTCCGAACAAGGGGACGAACGCGCCGACCTTACCGGCTTTGCATCTTGGGCGAAAGCGGCGACATCAGCAGTAACAAAGGCATCGATCAATCTAGCCGACTGCATAGAGACCACCTATGAGCTGGATTGTTATTCCGTATTTCCTTAATCTTGCCCCCCTCGATACGCTGCACCCATTATTTTTCAGGGCCTGCGAGTTCAAGCCTTCCCCAAGTGCTTCGTGGTCCCTTTTTTATTCCAGCCGCCTTGTAGTCCAGGTGGTCGATAGGAGTGAGTCATGTCTGATACCCGTCATTCGCGAGTGATTATTCTCGGTTCCGGTCCTGCCGGTTACAGCGCTGCCGTTTACGCTGCCCGGGCCAACCTCAAGCCACTGCTGATCACCGGCATGCAGGCGGGTGGTCAGCTGACCACCACCACCGAAGTCGACAACTGGCCGGGCGACGTCCACGGCCTCACCGGCCCGGTGCTCATGGAGCGTATGAAAGAACACGCCGAGCGCTTCGAAACCGAGATCGTGTTTGATCACATCAACCAGGTCGATTTCTCCAAGAAGCCTTACAGCCTGACCGGCGACAGCGGCGTGTACACCTGTGACGCGTTGATCATCGCTACTGGCGCCAGCGCCCGTTACCTGGGACTGCCGTCGGAAGAAGCGTTCATGGGCAAGGGCGTTTCCGCCTGCGCGACCTGCGACGGTTTCTTCTACCGCAACAAGCCAGTCGCCGTGGTCGGTGGTGGCAACACTGCCGTGGAAGAAGCACTGTACCTGGCCAACATCGCCAGCACCGTGACCCTGGTTCACCGCCGCGAGACCTTCCGCGCCGAGAAGATCCTGATCGACAAGCTGCACGCCCGTGTGGCTGAAGGCAAGATCATCCTCAAGCTCAACGCCACCCTGGACGAAGTCCTGGGCGACAACATGGGCGTGACCGGTGCCCGCCTGAAGAACAACGACGGCAGCTTCGACGAGCTGAAAGTCGACGGCGTGTTTATCGCCATCGGCCACACTCCGAACACTTCGCTGTTCGAGGGCGTGCTGGAAGCCAAAGACGGTTACCTGGTCGTTCAGGGCGGCCGCGAAGGCAATGCCACTGCCACCAACATCGAAGGTATCTTCGCTGCCGGTGACGTGGCCGACCACGTCTACCGCCAGGCCATCACCTCGGCCGGCGCCGGTTGCATGGCGGCACTGGATGCCGAGCGTTACCTCGACGGTTTGAAGGACGCTTCGTTCTAAACCGTTGAAACGAAAAAACCGGCTGAGAGGCCGGTTTTTTTATGCGCGCAATTCAAGTCGCACCACAGTTTCGATGTGTCAACCCAATCACTGTGGGAGCTGGCTTGCCTGCGATAGCGTCGTGTCAGCCACCACGGCCATCGCGGGCAAGCCCGGCTCCCACATTAACCGGGTTATCAAATTGAATCAGCGGCGGGTCAGTGGCTGCGCGGCAAACTTCACCCCAGCCAGCCCATGTTTGATCAGCGCCCGGATATTGCCATGGTCGCTGCCCTCAGGCGTCGCCAGCACCGAACGGTAATGCTCGCCAAACGCCAGCAGCGCTTCCTGGTCGCTCAGGCCTTCCAACAGGGCCAAACCCAAGGTCTTGCACGAACCTTCGTTCTGCCCAGCGGCGTTTTCCACGTCGCCATTGGTAAAGGCTTGCGGCTGGTAGTCATAACCTGCGGCGACAAAGGCCAGCGTATCGGCAAAAACGTGTTCGCCGCTGTCGAGGCTGGCGCGCAGGGTGTTCAAATCAGTCATGGGTTTTTCCTTTGGCGAACGCCGCCTGTTGGTCGGCGCTGGCTTCTTTCTGGTATTGGGCTTTCCACTCGGCGTACGGCATGCCGTACACCACTTCACGGGCGTCATCGAGGCTCAGCTCGATCTGGCGCTCGTCGGCCTCGGCCTTGTACCACTTGGACAAGCAGTTTCGGCAGAAGCCCGAGAGGTTCATCAGGTCGATATTCTGCACATCCTTGCGGCTGTCCAGGTGCGCCACCAGCCTGCGGAAGGCAGCGGCTTCGAGTTCGAGGCGTTGTTGGTCGTTCATAGGGCTCACTGACAATTCAGGGGTTAGCGGCTGGCCGCCAGGGTAATCGACACCGACTCGGCAAAGCGCAGCGCATGGGGCTTGTCCACTTCGACTTCGGCGTACAGCACCGACTCATTGCTCATCACCAGGTCCAGCAGCTCCTGGGTCAGGCGCTCCAGCAAGGCAAAGCGGTTGCCCTCGACGTGGGCAATGATCGCCTTGGTGATGGTGCGGTAATTCAAGGCGTGGTCAATGTCATTGTCGCGCACGGCTTCCTGGGCGGCATACAGGATGGTCAGGTTGATCAGCACATCCTGCTTGTTGAGGATCTCGTCCTCGTTGATGCCGATGTAAGTGCGCAGGCACAGGTCCTTGACCCGGATGCGCGCCATGCCTGGTTGAAGTTGTGGCATTGCTACTTGCTCCGTCCGATCAGTTGCAGGAACTCCATGCGCGTGGTGTTCGACTCGCGGAACGCGCCGAGCATCACCGAGGTGTTCATGGTTGAATTCTGTTTTTCCACACCGCGCATCATCATGCACATGTGCTGGGCTTCGATCACCACGGCCACGCCGGCGGCCTGGGTCACGTCCTGGATTGCGTCGGCGATTTGCCGCGTGAGGTTTTCCTGGATCTGCAGGCGCCGAGCGTACATGTCGACGATGCGCGCCAGCTTCGACAGGCCCAACACCTTGCCGGTGGGGATGTAGGCCACGTGGGCCTTGCCGATGAAGGGCAGCAGGTGGTGTTCGCACAGCGAGTACAACTCGATGTCCTTGAGGATCACCATCTCGTCATTGTCAGAGGTGAACAGCGCGCCGTTGACGATGTCTTCAAGGCTCTGCTCGTAGCCGTGACACAGGTACTGCATGGCCTTGGCAGCGCGCTTGGGCGTATCGAGCAAGCCTTCGCGCTCCGGGTCTTCGCCCAGGCCTTTGAGGATTTCGCGGTAGTGGTGGGGCAGGGTCATACAACATCCTCACAAACGGCTTACTTGATATGCCGCCCGCCGTTGACGGTCAGGGTGGTACCGGTGACATAAGGGTTGTCCAGCAGGTAACGCACGCTCTGGTAGATCACCTCGGGCCCGGGCTCGATGCCCAGTGCCGACTTGGCCAGCACCTTGGCGCGATAGTCTGCGTCGTCGCCGTCGTTGAACATCACCATCGCCGGCGCGATGCCGTTGACCTTGATCAGCGGCGCGAACTGTGCGGCAAACGACAACGTGAGGCTGTCGAGCCCGGCTTTGGTGGCGCAATACGCGATGTGCTGGCGGCTGCCCTTGCGCACCACGTCATCGCTGATGTGCACAATGTCGGCGGGGGAAGAGCGTTGCAACAAGGGTGAACAATGCAGGTTGATCAGGTACGGCGCAAGCATGTGCACGCTGAACATGTCGGTAAAGGCGCGGCTTTCGTCGTCGGGCGTTTCGGCGATCCAGGCCGAGGCGTTGTGAATGATCGCGCGCAGGCTCTGGGTATGGGTGTTCAATTCAGCGATAAACGCCAGGATACCGGCCTCACTGGAGAAGTCGGCAAACACCCCCACTGCACCACGTGCGCGCAGGGCTTGCACGCCGGGTCTCTCGCTGCGGTAGCTGAAAATCACCGGGTGGCCTTCATCCAGCAGGCGCTGGGCGCAATGCAGGCCGACACGCTGGCCGGCGCCGGTGATCAGGATCGGGGCGTTCGTTGCAGTCATGGGAGGCTCGAGTCGCTGGCAGATTGAAACTATACCAGCGACCGGGCGCCCCTGTACTCACGCGGCGGCTTCAGCGACCTTGCGTGGCGGGGAGGGATGCAGCCAATTGGCTAACAGATGCGTCGACAGCGGGATGAACCAGTACACCATCAGCGGCGTCAGGGCCATGGTGCTGACCAGTACGCGCGGCGCCAGGTCGAGTCCGTTGAGCAAGGGCCCCAGGACGAAGTTGAACAGCAGCGACACCGGGAAAAACGCCAGCCAGATCGCCACTGCCTGCTTCCAGCGTGGAGGGCGGGCGCCGACTGCGCCAAACCAGCCATCGATACCACGTACGCGGTGCTCGGACGGGTCTGCAAACAGCTCGCTGCCACGGCTCAACCAGGCGCTGCGGGAAGCCGAAAACTCCCAGGCATGCAGAGTCTGTTCATCGGCGAAGCGGAAAATGATCTGGAATTCATCATCGTTGGGCGGCGGTGCAAGGACACCCGAGCCCAGGTAGCCGGGAAAGTCCGTGGCCAATTGCTCGCCTTCGCGCAGCCAGGCCATCAGTTCTTCGTAGCGCCCTTTGGCCACGCGGCGCGCAACCATCAAGGTGACGGGAGAGGTAGACATTGTGTATCTCCAAATAAGGGGGCACGTGACCGGGTAGGTACGGCACCAGGTGCAGTCGCGGGGTGATGCGGCTGCGCCTTGAAAAAGCAGGCAAGGATTATTCCTGTTTTAGTGAAATACGCCAGACACTTCTGTCGGTTCGCTGCGCAGCTTGAATCGTTCAATCGAAAAAGCGTTAAATGGGACCCAAATCGACATGGATGTTCTTGACCTCTGATGCCCGAAACTATTGCTCCGCAGCGCGAAACAACCACTGACCGCACCGCTGTTTCCGATGATCTTTTGCCGATTCGCGAAGTCGCTCGGCTAACGGGCGTCAACCCGGTCACCCTGCGGGCGTGGGAGAGACGGTACGGCCTCATCCAGCCGATCCGCACCGAAAGTGGGCATCGTTTGTACTCGCGCACCGATATCGACACGGTGCACCGCATTCTCGACTGGATCGAACGCGGCGTCGCGGTGAGCAAAGTGGGCAGGATCCTCGCGCGCGGCGAGCCGCTCCGCGAACCCGGCACGGTTTCTGAAGAGGGTGTGGAGTGGGCTCAGTGGCACGGGCAATTGCGCAACGCAATCAGCGCGTTCGATGACTGCCAACTGGATCGGCTGTACGGCCAGATTTTTTCCGCCTACCCGCTCGCCGTGGTCTTTCAAGACATTCTCATGCCGCTCTGGCAGGAATTGTTGCGTCATCAAGGGCGCTTCGGCCAGGCCAGCGAGTGGCTGTTCTTCGATAATTTCTTGCGTTCACGCACCGCGCAACGTCTGCAGGTGTTAGCCGCCGCGCCGCTGCCTCGGGTTCTGCTGGCCGCCATTGCCGGGGAATGCCGCGAGCTGGAGGTGTTGGTGGCAGGCCTGCTGCTGACCGGTGAAAAGCTCGCTGTAAAGATCCTGGGTGTGGGCCAGCCATTCGACGAACTGACACTGGTCTGTGAGAAGACCCATCCGCAAGCCTTGGTGCTGTTTTCCAATCGCGCCCCCAGCAATGAGCTGCCGTCGCGGCTCAAGCGGCTGGCGCTGACCATCGATTGTCCATTGCTGCTGGCCGGTGACGCCGCGGACTTGGTGCAGGAACGCCTCGCTGGCTCGTCAATCGGCTGCCTGGGCAATGATGGCCCGCTGATGCAGCGGCGCTTGCAGCAATTCCTGAGCGGTGGCCTGGATACCTGATATCAGGCGTGCACTTCAGGATGAGCGAGGCGGTGCTGGTGCAGGATGAAATGGCGCAGGCGCTCGGTTTCATCGGCGACGTCTTGGCTGAGCCGATAAGCGAACAGGCCGCGTGCGGTTTCCCGTTCGAACGTTCCGCGCACCGCGATGCGTTCGTAACCCGAAGGGCTGAACCATAGGGAAAAGGTTTTCGGCGGCTTGATCCGGCCGCGAATTTCTACCAGCACACCCTTGAATGACACCTCATGTACCCACAGCGCGCCCGGGTTGCCCCTGACATTTTCCAACGCCACCGGGGTCTCGAGTGCGAGGCGCCACGGCCGGATCATTGGCCCGTCCTCGAAAATACTCGGCACGCCCAGGCGCAGGTGAACGGCATGAAACTCATCTTCCACCAAGTGCAGTGGGAAGGTGAGCTGCTGGTTGTCGAACTGCGCCTGGATGGTGACGTGGTCGTGGGCCGCCAGGCGAGTGAGGAGGTCGCGAATCTGCGCACCGCCGTTGACCGTCAAGCTCGACGATGCATCACGCAGGTTCAATTGCGGATTGTGCTGCAGGGTCTGGATGAAATCCAACTCGTCCTGCGTCAGGAGTGCATCGCGTCGCATGGGGCTTGCTCAACGGGGGGGCGGGAGGTGCTAAAACGCCATTATCCTCTTAATGAGCGTTTTTTCTAATTTTTGTTAGATCCACTCGTCGCTTTGAGTGCCGCCAGTTCAGCCTTGAGTTCTGCGACTTGCGCCTCCAGTTGAGCCACGCGCTGCTGGGCTTTGACCTGAACCGTCACGTCTTTTTGCACGCCGACGAAATACGTTTGTTTGTCCGCCGGGTTGTAAGTGGTGGACAGCGACAGCTCATTCCAGAAGTGCGTGCCGTCCTTGCGGTAGTTGCGCAAGGTTTCGCGGCAGCTTTCGCCGGCGCTGAGGGCCTCGCGAATGGCGATCAGAGCGGGCTGGTCGCGGTCACCGGACTGCAGGAAACGGCAATCCTGGTAGAGGATCTCGTCGCGGGTGTAGCCGGTGAGGCGCTCGAAGGCCGGATTGACGTAGATCAGCGGCAGGTCCTTGCCTTCCCGTTCGGCGATAACGATGCCGTCATTCGAGGCATCAATGACCATTTGCATCAATTGGGCATTAATCATTCAGGTGGATCCATCCATTTGAGGAGTCGCAAGTTTAAGACAGCGTGGCAATCTTTCCAGCGGGCGTGACGTTTTTTTGTAGGGGGCGGTCGAGCTGCTAATATCCCACGCTTTCGCTCAACCACAGGATCAGATTGATGAAAGTCGCCATCCTTTCCGGCTCGGTCTACGGCACTGCTGAAGAAGTCGCCCGCCACGCTGCCGATATCCTCAATGCCGCCGGTTTTGAGGCCTGGCATAACGCTCGCGCCAGCCTGGCGGATGTACAGGCGTTTGCGCCGGACGCATTTCTGGCGGTGACCTCCACCACGGGCATGGGCGAGTTACCCGACAATCTGCAACCTCTGTACTCCAGCATTCGCGACCAACTGCCCGCCGCCTGGCGCGGCCTGCCGGGTGCGGTAATCGGCCTGGGCGACGCCAGCTATGGCGATACCTTCTGCGGCGGCGGCGAGCAAATGCGCGAGCTGTTTAGCGAACTGGGCGTGCGCGAAGTGCTGCCGATGCTGCGCCTGGACGCCAGCGAAAGCGTCACCCCGGAAGCCGATGCCGAACCGTGGCTGGCCGAGCTGGTCACTGCACTGCGCGGCTGACCGGAAACTCGCGCAACAACGCCAGCCAGGCCTGGGCGGCTTTTGACAGATACGCGCCCTCACGCCAGGTAAACGCAATGTCCCAGCGCAGGTAGTCGGGCGCCTTCAAGGTGAGGCGCACCACGCCCGGTCGCAACAGTCCACGGGCGACCACGCTGGGCAGCAGCACCACGCCCTGGCCGGCTGCGACCAGGGCGGCGAGGAAGTCAGCCTGGCCGCTGCGGCCGATTTCCCTCGGGGTGAAGCCCACCTGCTGGCAGGCCTGGATCAACCGATCATTGAGCACAAAGCTGCGCTGGTACATCAGAAACGGGGTGTCCGCCAGTTCCTCCAGGCGCACTTGGGCATTCTGCGCCAGGGGATGGTCCATCGGCAGCAGGGCGTCGAGCGGTTCATCGCAGAAGGCTTGTCGGGCGAAGGCCGGATCACTTGAGTTCAGGCAGCCGCCGACATCCAGTTCACCATTGAGAATCGCCTGTTCGATCGTGCGACTGCCACCTTCCAGCAACTGGATGGTGACGTTCGGGTAGCGCCTGCGGTACTCGGCAAACAGCCCGGCGAACAAGATATCGCCCGCCAGTAGCGGCAAACCCAGGCGCAACTCGCCACGGGTCAGTTGCTGCATATCATCCAGCTCACTGAGCAATTCCGTCTGCAAACGCAGCATGGCTTCAGCCCGTTGCAGCACCACCTCCCCGGCGGCGGTCAGGCGGATGTGCGAACCGGTACGTTCCAACAGCGGCGTGCCCAGGCTTTGTTCCAATTGCGCGACTTGTTTACTGACGGCGGATTGACTGATGTGCAGGGTTTTCCCGGCCTGAGTGAAGCCGCCCCGGTGGATCACTTCGACAAAGCTGCGCAGTTGTTTGAATTCCATGCCTTCAATTCCAAAGTGGAATAGCTGACAGTCTAACAATTCGCTGTGGGGATGGGGCAGGTCTCTCTAAAATGAAGGCCTGCGAGGACCCAAAGCCCATGAAACGTTTCACCCGTTTGTTGATTGAACTGATCGCACTGCTGGCCATTTACCTGCTCGGTTGCCAGCTGGCCGTATGGCTGACGCTGCCGATCCCCGGTGGCGTGGTGGGTTTGGGACTGCTGCTGGCAACCTTCGCCAGCGGACTGATCAAGCCGGCTGCCCTGCAATTGGGGGCCGGTGTGTTGATGGCTGAGATGCTGCTGTTCTTCATTCCCGCGCTGATGAGCCTGCTGGACTATGGCGGCCTGTTGCGCAATGACGGCTGGCGCATCCTGCTGGTGATTGGCCTCAGCACCCTGGCAGTCATGCTGGTGACCGCGTTCACCGTCGAACTGGTGTGCCGTTGGAAGCTGCGCCATGAAGTTTGAACTGATGCCGGTGTTCTGGCTCGCCTTGACCTTGAGTGCTTATATCTTCAGCCGCTGGATCTACCGCCGCACCGGGCGTTACCTATTGTCACCACTGATCCTGGTACCGGTGCTATTGCTGGCCGTGGCCGTGCCGATGAACACCGCCTACGCCGAATACTCTGCCGACACCCATTGGCTGATGCTTGTGCTTGGCCCGGTGACAGTGGCGTTCGCGGTGCCGATCTGGCAACAGCGCAAGTTGCTGGCGCGTTACTGGTCGGCCTTGTTGCTGGGCATGATCGCGGGCAGCGCAGCGTCCATTGCCACCTCGTTCGGTTTGGCCAAGGCCCTGGCGTTGGATCCCTCGGTAGCCCTGTCCCTAGTGCCACGCTCCATCACGACACCGTTCGCCATGCCGGTGTCCTCCGACCTTGGCGGCGTGCCGGAACTGACGGCTGTGTTTGTGATGTTCACCGGCGTGTTCGGCGCCATGCTCGGCGGTGTGCTGCTGAAGTGGTTGCCGCTGCGCACACCCTTGGCGCGCGGTGCGTTATTCGGCGTGGGCGCCCACGGCGCGGGCGTGAGCCGTGCCCATGAGGTGGGCGGCGAAGAGGGCTCCGTCGCAGGCTTGGTGATGGTGCTGACGGGCCTGCTCAACCTGTTCGCCGCGCCTTTATTGGCGGCACTTCTCTGACATTGCGAGTACGAGATTGAACTATCCTCAACCCTGACTCGCACGGTCATCAAGCTGGCTGCCAAGGCAACTCCGGCAGCCTCAAGGTCTGACTAGACTGGCCCATCACTCAAAAAACAATAAGAAAATGCGCCAAGGAGGTCGTTGCCGTGAGCCTAGCCCCCGTTCTATCGCCACAGAATGTCAAAGATCAGGTCAGCGCCGCCGAGTGGCAAACCCGCGTCGACCTGGCAGCCTGTTATCGCCTGGTGGCGATGCACGGTTGGGACGACCTGATCTTCACCCATATCTCGGCCAAAGTGCCGGGCACCGATGACTTCCTGATCAATCCTTATGGGCTGATGTTCCATGAGATCACCGCATCGAGCCTGGTCAAGGTCGATCAGGCCGGCAACAAGCTGATGGACAGCCCCTACGAGATCAACCCGGCGGGCTATACCATCCACAGCGCCATCCATGAAGTGCGCCACGATGTAACCTGTGTGCTGCACACCCACACCGCCGCAGGGGTCGCAGTGGCGGCGCAGAAACAAGGCGTGTTGCCGATCAGCCAGCAGTCGATATTCGTGCTGTCGAGTCTGGCCTATCACGCCTACGAAGGCGTGGCGCTGAACCACGAAGAGAAGGCCCGCTTGCAGGCCGACCTGGGCGAAAACAATTTCCTGATGCTGCACAACCACGGCTTGCTGACCTGCGGCAGCACCATCGCCGATACCTTCTTGATGATGTTCACCTTCCAGCGCGCCTGCGACATCCAGGTGTTGGCGCAAAGCGGTGGCGTTGAACTGATCAACATCGGGCCGCAGATTCTCGCCGGCGCCAAGGCAATGGTGGCGGCGGTCACAAAGAGCGCACAAGGCATGGGGGGCGCGCTGGCCTGGCCGGCGTTGCTGCGCAAACTGGACAGCCTCGATCCCGGGTATAAAACCTGATGCCACTTACCGAGATCCCGCTCAGCGCCTGGCGCAAACGCAGCCAGACGTTCGACTTCCACGGCCGCACCCTTCGTTACTGGGTGGCGGGGCAGGGCGAACCGTTGCTGCTGATCCATGGCTTTCCCACCGCCAGCTGGGACTGGCACTACCTGTGGCAGCCCCTGGCCCAGCGCAATCTGGTGATTGCCTGCGACATGCTCGGTTTCGGCGACTCGGCCAAGCCACTGGATCACGGTTATTGCCTGCTGGAACAGGCAGATTTGCAGCAGGCACTGCTGGCACATTTGCGCGTAGAGCAGCCGGTGCATGTGCTGGCACACGACTACGGTGACAGCGTCGCCCAGGAACTGCTGGCCCGGCATTACGAAGGGCGCTTTCACATGGCCAGTTGCGTGTTTCTCAACGGTGGGCTGTTTCCCGAAACCCATCGCCCGGCACTGGTGCAAAAACTCTTGCTCAGCCCGTTGGGCTGGATGATCGGCCGCGCCTTCGGGCGCAATGCCTTGGCGAACAGTTTCAGCCAGATCTTCGGCCCCAATACCCGCCCCAGCGAAAGCGCCCTGGATGATTTCTGGAGCCTGATCGACTGCCATGACGGCACACGCATCCTGCACAAACTCATTGCGTATATCCCTCAGCGCGGGCGTATGCGTGAGCGTTGGGTGGCGGCGATGCAACGCGATGGAGTGCCGCTGCGAGTGATCGATGGCGAGATGGACCCGATCTCGGGCGCTCATATGGTGGAGCGTTATTGCGAGTTGGTGCCCCACGCCGACACGGTGCTGTTGGCCAATATCGGGCACTACCCGCAGATCGAGGCGCCGGTGCAGGTGCTCAAGCATTACCTGGCGTTTCGCGAGCGCATTGCTGGCCCGGTGAGGGAGCTGGCGTACCTGCGATAGCGTCGCGGCGATTCAACTCAAAGGTCGAGGCGCTTGCATCGTCGTTACGCCCGTTCCCACATGATCATCCCTCTGCCTTATCGAGCACCATTCAGGCTCAGCCGTGGTTATTGTGACCATGGCCCCCGTGCCTGACACTCGACCCATTCCCATTGTCGCCATTGGAGTTCGGTATGAGTGAGTCAGTGCAGTTTCAGGATAAGGTCGTGATCGTCACCGGTGCCGGCGGCGGGTTGGGCCGTGCCCATGCGCTGCTGTTCGCCAAACATGGCGCAAAAGTGCTGGTCAACGACCTGGGCGGTTCCACCCAGGGCGAAGGCGCCAGTGCCTCGGCCGCCGACCGCGTGGTGGCTGAGATTCGCGAAGCCGGCGGCATCGCCGAAGCCAATCATGACTCTGTCACCGACGGTGACAGGATTGTGCAGAATGCCCTCGACGCCTTTGGCCGTATCGATGTGGTGGTCAACAACGCTGGCATTCTGCGCGACAAGACCTTCCACAAAATGGACGACAGCGACTGGGACCTGGTTTACCGGGTGCACGTCGAAGGCGCCTACAAAGTCACCCGTGCCGCCTGGCCCCATCTGCGTGAGCAGGGTTACGGCCGGGTGATCTTCACCGCGTCCACCTCGGGCATCTATGGCAACTTCGGCCAGTCCAACTACGGCATGGCCAAGCTGGGTCTGTATGGGCTGACGCGCACCCTGGCGCTGGAAGGCCGCAAGAACAACATCCTGGTCAACGCCATTGCTCCCACCGGCGGCACGCGCATGACCGAAGGCCTGATCCCGCCGCAGGTGTTCGAGCGCCTCAAGCCGGAGTTGGTCAGCCCATTGGTGGTGTACCTGGGCAGCGAAGCCTGCCAGGAAACCTCGGGGTTGTTTGAAGTCGGCGGCGGCTGGATTGGCAAGACCCGCTGGGAGCGCAGCCTGGGCGTGGGCTTTGATCCGGAGGCGGGCTTCTCGCCCGATGACGTGGCGGCGCATTGGCAACAGATCTGCGACTTCGAGGGGGCAGCGCACCCCAAGGACAATATCGAAGCGCTGAAGGAGATGATGGCCAATTTGCAGAGATACAGCCTGTGATCGTTGCTTGAAAAAGCTTGAATCCTACGGGGCGCTGATGGCGCCCCGTTTTATTCCAGGCATAAAAAAGGCCGCTGCATAGGCAGCGGCCGAAGTAGACGTTGGATCAAGGAGCGACAAATCAACGTCAGTGAACACCGGTAATAGACTGAAAACAGTCATCAATCTATGTAAATCTGGCTTTCCTTCCGGTTGAGGAAGCGGGCCGTTTGCCCTGAAAGCCCGATAAGAATAGCCGCTTGTAACAAAATGAGTAATGCCGATTCGTGACAAGGACTGTTGCTGAATCAGCAACAGTTTCGACGTTCTCCATACATTCCCCTGATAACCCGCCATCCATCCAATGCATGCCTGCGCCCGGAGCCCCGGCCAGAGCGCTCAGTCATCCTTTTGAGTGACAACACGAATCCCTCCTTGGTGCGCTTATCGCTCCTGATGGGCGGCAGTAGGGTGGGGCCTTCTGTCACTCACCGGGGAAGACGCATGACAAGAACAACAATGCGCGCCATCTTCAGGCCACAGGCGCTGGCCGCTGCGGTTGCGTTGGGTTGCTGTGCTCAGGCACAGGCTGTTTCATTCAACATTGGCGAGATCGAAGGGCAATTCGATTCTTCGCTGTCGGTGGGTGCGAGCTGGGGCATGCGCGACGCCGATAAAAAGCTGGTGGGCACCGTCAACGGCGGTACCGGCCAGGCGTCTACCGGTGATGACGGGCGCTTGAACTTCAAGAAGGGCGAAACCTTCTCCAAGATCTTCAAGGGCCTGCATGACCTTGAGTTGAAGTACGGCGACACGGGTGTATTCGTGCGCGGCAAGTACTGGTACGACTTTGAACTGAAGGATGAAGACCGCGAGTTCAAACCGATCAGTGACCACAACCGCAAGGAAGGCGCCAAGTCCAGCGGTGCGCAGATTCTGGATGCCTTCGTCTATCACAACTATTCGCTGGGTGATCTGCCGGGCACCGTGCGAGCGGGCAAGCAGGTGGTGAGCTGGGGCGAAAGTATCTTCATCGGTAACTCCATCAACAGCATCAACCCGATTGATGTGTCGGCGTTCCGCCGTCCGGGGGCCGAGATCAAGGAAGGGCTGATTCCGGTCAACATGCTGTTCGCGTCCCAGAGCCTGACCAATCAGCTGACGGTCGAAGGTTTCTACCAGTTGGAGTGGGACCAGACGGTGCTGGATAACTGCGGCACCTTCTTTGGTGGCGACGTGGCAGCGGACGGCTGCACCAACAACTACACCGTCGGGAACCCGGCAATCAGGCCATTGCAGCCTGTGGCGGCGGCGTTCGGCCAAGGATTTGGCGCGACCAGTGAAGGGGTCATCGTACGTCGCGCCGGCGACCGTGATGCACGGGATTCCGGCCAGTTCGGCGCCGCCCTGCGCTGGCTGGGGGACGACACCGAGTACGGCCTGTACTTCATGAACTACCACAGCCGCACGCCAACGGTGGGGACCATCACCAACAACACCAGCCTGGCCACCCTGGGTGCTATTTCCGGCACCGCCAACGGCATCGTGCCCGGCTCCGGCGCGGGCTTGGTCCAGAGCCTCATGCTCGGCCGTGGCCAGTACTACTTGGATTACCCGGAAGACATCCGCTTGTTCGGCGCCAGCTTCTCCACCACCTTGCCCACCGGCACCGCGTGGACCGGTGAGATCAGCTACCGGCCCAATGCCCCGGTGCAACTCAATACTACCGATCTGACCCTGGCCCTGATCAACCCCGTCGCCGGCCAGCTGGCCTCACCCATCCGCAGCAACTTCGGCGACGACAACAAAGGCTATCGCCGTAAAGAGATCACCCAGATCCAAAGCTCCATGACCCAGTTCTTCGACCAGGTCCTGGGCGCCGAGCGCCTTACGGTGGTCGGTGAAGCGGCCATCGTGCACGTCGCAGGCCTGGAAGATAAAAGCAAACTGCGTTACGGCCGGGACTCGGTGTACGGCGCCTACGGTTTCCAGGGTGACACCGACGGTTTTGTCACCTCCACTTCCTGGGGTTATCGCGCGCGGGCGATCCTCGACTACAACAACGTGATTGCCGGGATCAACCTCAAGCCCAACCTGTCTTGGTCCCATGACGTCGCCGGTTATGGCCCCAATGGCCTGTTCAACAAGGGCGCCAAGGCCATCAGCGCAGGGGTCGACGCGGACTACCGCAACACCTACACCGCCAGCCTCAGCTACACCGACTTCTTTGGCGGCGACTACAACACCCTGACCGACCGCGACTTCCTCGCCCTCAGCTTCGGCGTGAACTTCTGATCTGGCTTAAACAAGGACAAACATCCATGCGTAAGACAATTGCAGTGTTGGCCCTGAGCCTGTTGGCCGCCAACGTGATGGCAGCGGTGTCGCCGGAAGAGGCGGCCAAGCTGGGCTCCACCCTGACCCCGGTGGGCGCCGAAAAAGCCGGCAACGCCGACGGCTCGATTCCGGCGTGGACCGGCGGCATTCCGAAAAATGCCGGTGCGGTGGACAGCAAGGGCTTCCTGGCCGACCCGTTCGCCAGTGAAAAACCGCTGTTTGTGATCACCGCAGCCACCGTCGACAAGTACAAGGACAAACTCTCCGACGGCCAGGTGGCGATGTTCAAGCGCTATCCCGAGACCTATAAGATCCCGGTGTACCCAAGTCACCGCACGGTCAACCTGCCGCCGGAGATTTACGAGTCGATCAAGCGCAGTGCGCTGAACGTCAAGCCGATCAACGATGGCAACGGCCTGGAAAACTTCACCGGCAATCGCTACTACGCCTTCCCGATTCCCAAGAATGGCGTGGAAGTGCTGTGGAACCACATCACCCGTTACCACGGCGGCAACTTGCGGCGCATCATTACCCAGGCCACGCCGCAGACCAACGGCAGCTACACGCCGATCCGCTTCGAAGAGGAAGTGGCGGTGCCGCAGTTGATCCCGGACATGGACCCGGCCAAGGCGGCCAACGTGCTGACCTTCTTCAAGCAGTCGGTGACGGCCCCGGCGCGCCTGGCGGGCAACGTGCTGCTGGTGCATGAAACCCTCGACCAGGTAAAGGAGCCGCGCCTGGCGTGGATCTACAACGCCGGCCAGCGTCGCGTACGCCGCGCACCGCAAGTGGCGTATGACGGTCCGGGCACGGCCTCCGACGGTCTGCGCACCTCGGACAACTTCGACATGTTTTCCGGTGCCCCGGACCGCTACGACTGGAAGCTGGTCGGCAAGAAGGAGATGTACATTCCCTACAACAGCTACAAGCTCGACCAGCCGACACTCAAGTACGACGACATCATCAAGGCCGGCCACATCAATCAGGACCTGACTCGCTATGAGCTGCACCGCGTGTGGGAGGTGGTGGGCACGGTCAAGCCGAGTGAGCGGCATATCTACGCCAAGCGCCACATGTACATCGATGAAGACAGCTGGCAGGTGGCGCTGGTGGATCACTACGACGGCCGTGGCCAACTGTGGCGTGTCGCCGAGGGGCATGCGCAGTTCTACTACAACCACCAGACCCCGGCGTATACCGTGGAAACGCTGTACGACATCATCGCCGGGCGCTATATCGCGCTGGGCATGAAGAACGAGGAGAAGAGCAGTTTTGTGTTCGGTTTCAATGCCAAGGCGGCGGACTACACGCCAGCGGCATTGAGGGCTGAAGGCGTGCGCTGATCCCGATGTGAAATGCCCCCCACTGTGCGAGCGTGTTCGCACAGTGGGGGTGTATGCCTTGAATTTTATGCCCGCCAATCACCCTGCTGAATACTTCTTCAACAACCGCCGACCACAGGACTAGGGTAGGTGCCAGGTTGCATAACAATAAAAAGCAGGATGCAGCAATGACCGCCATGACCCGCTGCCTGGACCGTCCTGGATTCATGCCTCGGCTGTCCGCCCACCATCTGTTGCGCCCACGCTTGGCCGAGCCTTTGCTGGCGGCGCAGGTGAGGGTCAAGTTGTTGTGCGCGCCCGCTGGCAGTGGCAAAAGTGCGTTGTTCGCCGAATGCGCGCTACAGGCACCCAAGGATTGCCCGGTGCACTGGTTGCCGCTCAACGGTATTGCCCTGAGCCCCCTCGATCTTTGCCAGCGCCTGGCGCAGAACCTCGACCTGCCGTTCATCGATGAAGCGACACTGCTGTCGGACCTTGCGCGTTGGCAGGCCCCGGCGTGGGTGTTCCTTGATGACTTCTGCCGTTTGCCCGCGCCGGACACCGACGCCTTGCTCGATCGCCTGTTCACCGCCAGCAGCCCGGCGCTGACTTGGTGGCTGGGCACGCGGCGGCGCCCGCTGTGCAACTGGCCACGGCTGCTGCTTGACGATGAATTGCTGGAGTGCGGCGCAGACCTGGCGTTCAGCCCGGTCGAGATCCAGCAGCTGCTCACTTATGCGCCAGGGCAGTCCGTCGACCAGGTGCTGCAGTTCAGCGCCGGCTGGTGTGCCGGTGCACGCATTGCCTTGCTGGGTGACGGCCACCCGGAAAAGACCTTGCTCGATTACTTGCAACACGAACTGTTCAGTACCTTGCCACCCGAACTGGCCGAAGCCTGGCGCGTACTGGCCCATCTGCCGCGCTTCAATGCGGGATTGTGCGAGCACCTGTTCGGCTTTGGCGACGGTGATCAATATCTGCACGATCTGCAGGCCCTCGGCGCGTTTATCCAGCCCTGGGAAGACACCGAGTGGCTGCAGGTCTTTCCACCACTCGCCGATTTGCTGCGTGATGAGCCTTGGCCGGCCAAACGTTCATGGCACCGTCGCGCCTGCCAATGGTTCACCGCCGAACAGGACTGGCAGGCTGCGTTTGAACACGCACTGCTCGCCGAAGAATATGAAGTGGCGGTGAGCCTGTTGCAGCACTTCAGTTTCGAGGACCTGTTCCGCCAGCAGAACGCGATGCTGCTGTTGCGCCTGCATGAACAGCATGGCGATGAACTGATGCTCGGCTCGGCGCAGTTGGTCGGGTTGCTGACGGCGGCGTTGCTGTTCGCCGGGCGCTTCGAGCAAGCCGCGCAATGCATCCACCAACTGGCGCGGTTCGCGCCGCAGCCGACGGCGGCGAAACAGCGTTATCTGCTGGCCCGCTGGCAGGCGCAGTGGGGCTGGTTGCTGCATCTGGGCGGTGATGCCGAGCGCTCGCGGGAGCATTTCCTCGAAGCGCTACACGCCTTGCCCGACAGCGCCTGGACGTCGCGACTGATGTGCCTCTCGGGCCTGACCCAGCAAGCCTTGCTGCGCGGTGAGCTGGACGTGGCCCAAGGCCTGAGCCGCGAAGCCTTGTGCCTGGCCCGCGCCCATGGCTCGTTGCTGCTCGAGGCCTTGTTGGAGCTGGACCACGCGCAACTGCTGGAACAGCGTGGTGCCCCCTACCGGGCCCAGAGCCTGTTGGAAAATGTGCAGGCGATGTTGCTCAAGCAGCGCCTCAAGGCCGGGCCCTTGGTCGGGCGCATCGCCTTGAGGCGGGGGCATCTGGCGTTGCGCCAGGGGCAGGACAGCCTGGCTGCCGAGTGTTTCGAGGCGGGCTTGAAGATGTGCCTGCACAGCCAGGACAAGCGCGTGCTCTATGGGTTTCTCGGCCTGGCATTGCTGGCCGCCAACCGCGGTGACTACGCCCAGGCCTTTGTGCAGCTGCGCGACGCCGAACGGTTGATGCAACAACGTCAGGTGCCGGACACGGTGTATCGCGCGGTGTTGCTGCTGGTCAGTGGGCATTTCTGGTTGCAGCAGGGCCGTGCCGAACTGACGGTGGAAGCGGTGCGCCGCGTGCTTCGCCACTTTCGTGGGCCCCAGGCCAAACAGGCCCCGCCCGCCACCCTGGAATTGGTGCCGCGCCTGGAGTATCTGCTGGTGCTGGCTGAAGTGAAGCTGGGGGGTGCCGATCAACCCGTGGCACGGCTCACGGCCTTGCTGGAAACCGCCCATCAGCGCGGCATGCTCTGCCTGGAAACCGAACTGCGCCTGGTGCTGGGCGAAGTGGCCTGGCAAGTCGGCGACTGTGCGCTGGCGCGCCGCTCGCTGCAAACCGGGCTGGAGTTGGCCGCGCGTTGCCAGGTGCAACAGGCGATTCGCGAACTGCGGTTGCGATCGCCGGGGTTGTTGAGTGAACTGGGCATGGAGCCGCAAGCGCCCGTCTCGGGTGCGGTAGAGAGTCCACTCAGTCAGCGCGAGCTGGAGGTGCTGCAGTTGATCGCGCTGGGCAACTCCAACCTGGAAATCGCCGACCGCCTGTTTATCTCCCTGCATACGGTCAAGACCCACGCGCGGCGTATCCACAGCAAGCTCGGTGTGGAGCGACGCACGCAAGCAGTGGCCAAGGCCAAGACCCTGGGGTTGATGGCCTAGGCGCAGAACGCCTGGCGGTATTCGCCGGGGGTGGCACCCATGGCCTGGCGAAAGCGATGGGTAAAGTGGCTGGCGCTGGAGAACCCGCACATCAAGGCGATTTCACCCAAGGGCAGGGCGCCACTGCGCAGCAGTGCCTGGGCGCGGGTGAGGCGGCGCGCCAACAGGTATTGATGGGGCGGCAGGCCGAAGCTTTGGCGGAACATCCGTGCGAAATGGTATTCCGACAGCGCGCACATCCCGGCCAATTGACCCAGGCTGATCGGGTCTTCCAGATGCTGGTCAATGTACTCCGCCAACCGCCGTCGCTGATGTGCCGCCAGCCCGCCTTTCAACCTCAGCCCTTCGCGGGCGCCGACCTGGCTGAGCAGGGTGTGGCTGAGCATTTCATGGGCCAGGCTGCTGGTCAGCAGGCGCTCGGCGGGCTCGTGCCAGTTCAGTGCGATCAACTGGTGAAAGCGCCGGGCCTGGCTGGCATCTTCCAGAAAGGTGCTTTCGCGCAGTTGCAGGGTGCGCGGTTCGCGGTCGAGCAAGGTGACGCAGCCCAGGGCGAATTGCTCCGGGCTGAAGTACACATGGGCCAGGCGGATTTCGCCGTTGATCACCCAGGCTGACTGATGCTCGGCGGGCAGGATGCACAACTTGTCCGGCCCGCCCTTGGTGCCTGGCTGGTCGCGCCGAAACGTGCCGGTGCCGCCGCCGATGTAGCACGACAAGGTGTGATGACTGGGCGCCTGGTAATCCTGGGCATCGTGATGGTTGCTCCACAAGGCCGCAGACAAGCCGTCACCGAGCTCGGCGCAGGCTTCAAGGCGTGCATTGGGCGAGCGGTTAAGGGCTTGAAAGACTTGCAGGGATTCCAGATCAGGCATGGTTCGTACTCTCCGACGCCTTGCATCCTACTCCGCGCGGCGGACGCTGTGCGCCCACCGCCCGACAAAAGCGCAAGATTGTGCAAGAGCGCGCGATGGGTCGCAGGCCACACTGTGGCTCAATCGATGGAGCCCGCTATGAACCTTTCCCTGTATTTACTCACCGTGTTGATCTGGGGCACCACTTGGATTGCCCTCAAGTGGCAACTGGGCGTGGTGGCAATCCCCGTGTCCATCGTTTATCGCTTTGGCTTGGCGGCGCTGGTGTTGTTTGCGCTGTTGTTGCTTAGCCGTCAGTTGCAGGTGATGAACCGGCGTGGGCACTTGATCTGCCTGGCCCAGGGGCTGTGCCTGTTCTGCGTCAACTTCATATGTTTTCTGACGGCCAGCCAGTGGATTCCCAGTGGGTTAGTGGCGGTGGTGTTTTCCACGGCCACGCTGTGGAACGCGCTGAATGCCCGGGTGTTTTTCGGCCAGCGGGTGGCGCGTAATGTGTTGATGGGCGGCGGGCTCGGCTTGATGGGCTTGGGCCTGCTGTTCTGGCCGGAACTGGTGGGGCATGCCGCCAGCCCGCAGACCTTGCTCGGTTTGGGGTTGGCGTTGCTCGGGACCCTGTGTTTCTCGGCGGGCAACCTGTTGTCGAGCCTGCAACAGAAGGCCGGGCTCAGGCCGCTGACCACCAATGCCTGGGGTATGGCGTATGGTGCGGCGATGCTTGGGACCTATTGTGTGGTACGCGGGATTCCCTTCGAAATGGACTGGAGTGCACGCTACATCGGCGCGCTGTGGTACCTGGTGATCCCAGGTTCGGTCATCGGCTTTACCGCGTACCTGACCCTGGTCGGGCGCATGGGACCGGAGCGCGCCGCTTATTGCACCGTGCTGTTCCCGGTGGTGGCGCTGAATGTGTCGGCGTATGCCGAGGGGTATCAGTGGACGGCGCCGGCATTGGCGGGGTTGGTGTTGGTGATGGTGGGGAATGTGTTGGTGTTTCGGCGGGTGAGGGTGGTTCAGGCTGTGAATCCGGTCCTCCAGGCAAAACAAATTTAATGTGGGAGCAGGCAAGCCAGCGCCCACATTCGAATAGTGTTGTCTCCTGCATTTGACCAGGGTTGTTTGGGTTATTTGAGGCCTAGGCGTTTGGCCATGCGGCCGAGGTTGGCGCGGTCCAGGCCGAGTTCGCGGGCGGCGCTGGCCCAGTTGTGCTGGTGGCGCTCCAGGCAGGCGCTGATCACCTGGCGCTGATACTGCTCGGTGGCCTGGCGCAGGTCGCCGGTCACGACGGGTGCGCTGCCGGTTTGCTCTTCGATCAACGGTGCGCTGACATCGGGCAGGTCCAGGTCCTGGGCATTCAAGCTGAGAATCTTCGGACGCTCGCGACAGTTGCCCAGGGCTTTCAGCGCGCTGCGTCCGATCAAATGCTCCAGTTCCCTCACGTTGCCCGGCCAGTTATAGGCCAGCAGTGCCGCCTGGGCGTCGCTGGTCAGGCGCAGGCTGCCCAGGCCCATGCGTGAGCGGTTCTGTTCGAGGAAAAAACCGGCCAGCAGCAACACATCGCGCCCGCGTTCACGTAGCGCCGGTACTTGCAGCGGGTACACGCTGAGGCGGTGATAGAAGTCGGCGCGGTAGCGGCCATTGCGCACTTCATCGGCGAGGTCGCGGTTGGTGGCGGCGATCAGGCGCACATCCACCTGGTGCTCCTTGTCCGAGCCCAGGCGTTGCAATTGGCCGCTTTGCAGCACTCGCAGCAGCTTGGCCTGCACGGTGAGTGACAGCTCGCCCACCTCATCGAGGAACAGCGTGCCGCCATTGGCCAGTTCGAACTTGCCGCGGCGTTCGTTCAACGCGCCGGTAAAGGCGCCGCGCACATGGCCGAACAGCTCGCTCTCCACCAGGGTTTCCGGCAGGGCGGCGCAGTTCAGGCTGATCAGCGGTTTATCGGCGCGCGTCGAGGCGGCGTGGATGGCCTGAGCCACCAGTTCTTTGCCCACCCCGGTTTCGCCGGTGATCAGCACGGTGAGGTCACTGCCACCCACCAGCTTGATCTCCTCCACCAGGCGCTTGTGGGGTTTGCTTTGGCCGATCATTTCCTTGTGCTGCTGGCCGCTCGCCTCGCGGTAGATTTCGGCGCGCAGGGTCAGGCGCTCGATACGTTCGGCGACGTTGACGGTGGCGGCGGCGAGGCTGGCGAAGGCTTGCAGGGCATCCAGTTCAACGCGTTCAAAGCGCTCGGTGTCGAGGGCGTCCAATGTCAGCAGACCCCAGGGCTGATCGTCGACGAACAGTGGGCAACCCATGCAATCGTGGACTTCCAGGTGTCCGTGCAATCCATCGACCAAGCCGTCGTAGGGGTCGGGCAATTCGCTGTCACTGTCGAACCGCGTGGGTCCTGGGCTGCTCAGTAACACGGCAAAACGCGGGTGTTCGCTGACCTTGAAGCGTCTGCCCAGGGTGTCGGCGCTTAAACCGTCCACCGCCAGCGGCACCAGCCATTCGCCGTCCAGGCGCAACAGCGCGGCGGCGTCACAGGGGAGCAGGGCGCGCATGGCCTGTAATAGACGGCGATAACGCTCGCCTTCGGGCAGTTCACGGGACAGGTCGGCGACCAGGGGCAGCAGGGTGGTGAGCAGCGATTGCGCAGTCATAATGACTCCTTGTAGTCCTTATGACTATAAGGTCTAGGAGGTCAGACTGACTACATATTAATTAAGTTGTTGAAAATATTGGATTTATTAGTTGGCACGAATACTGAGTAGGTAAAGGCAATCAGTAAAAAAGCCCAGGAGGCTCTCATGCTTAGTGCCCAAGACCGTGCCATCGTCAAATCCACCGTGCCCCTGCTGGAAAGCGGCGGCGAAGCGCTGATCACCCATTTCTACCGCATGATGCTGTCTGAGTACCCGCAAGTTCGCCCGCTGTTCAACCAGGCCCACCAGGCCAGCGGCGACCAGCCCCGTGCCCTGGCCAACGGCGTGTTGATGTACGCGCGGCACATCGACCAGCTCGACCAACTGGGCGACCTGGTGGCCAAGATCATCAACAAGCACGTGGCCTTGCAGATCCTGCCGGAGCATTACCCGATCGTCGGTGCCTGTCTGCTGCGCGCGATTTCCGAAGTATTGGGCAGCGAGATTGCGACCCCCGAGGTCATGAGTGCCTGGGGCGCGGCCTATGGCCAGCTGGCGGATATCCTGATCGGCGCCGAGGCGGCGATCTATGAAGAGAAAGCCCAGGCGCCCGGTGGCTGGCGAGGGGCGCGGCCGTTCCTGTTGGTCAAGCGTGTGGAGGAGAGTGACGAGATCATCTCCTTCTACTTTGCCCCGGCTGACAACGGCCCGATCCTCGCTGCCGCGCCAGGCCAATACATCGGCATGAAACTGCTGCTCGATGGTGAGGAAGTGCGCCGCAACTATTCCCTGTCGGCCCTGACCGACGCCGGCGTGTACCGCATCAGCGTCAAGCGCGAAGCCGGCGGGCGGGTGTCCAACTACCTGCATGACCAGATGCAGGTGGGGGCGACCATTGACCTGTTCCCGCCTTCGGGTGAGTTCACCTTGGCGGCCAGCGACAAACCGCTGGTGTTGATCAGCGGTGGGGTGGGCATCACGCCGACCTTGCCGATGCTCGAAGCGGCCCTGGCCACCGAGCGTCCGGTGCACTTTATCCACTGCGCACGTAACGGCGGGGTGCATGCGTTCCGTGATTGGGTGGATGCCCTGGCGGCCAAACACCCGCAGCTCAAGCGCTACTACTGCTACGCCGAAGATGACGGTGTAAGCCCCGCGGCGGACAAGGTCGGCCTGCTAAGCCAGGACCAACTGGCCGCCTGGTTGCCAGAGCAGCGTGACATCGACGCCTATTTCCTGGGCCCTAAAGGCTTCATGGCCGCGATCAAACGCCACCTCCAGGCCCTGGGTGTACCCGAGAAACAAAGCCGCTACGAGTTCTTCGGCCCGGCTGCGGCACTGGAATAAGGTTCGGCGTTAAACCGAGTCGGCATCGTCGCGGGCAAGCCCGGCTCCCACGGGGAAATGCGACCCCCCCTGTGGGCGCTGGGCTTGCCCGCGATGGCGTCCGTACTGCCACAACATTTCTCCAGATTAATCCCCCGTTAACCCCTCTCTGTTTAAACCACTCCCTGTGTGTAAACTTGCGGCCATTGGCACAACCAAACAAAGGGAAGCGGATATGAGTGACGAATTGCGTTTAGGCAGGGAGCGGCGCTTTCTGGTGTTGCTGGGCATCATCTGCCTGGCGCTGATCGGCGGTGCGCTTTATATGCAGGTGGTGTTGGGCGAGGCGCCATGCCCGCTGTGCATCCTGCAGCGCTACGCCTTATTGCTGATCGCGATTTTTGCGTTCATTGGCGCGGCCATGCGCACCAAAGGGGCTCTCACGTTTTTCGAAGGGCTGGTGATACTCAGCGCCCTCGGCGGTGTGGCCGCAGCCGGTCACCACGTCTACACCCAGTTCTTCCCGCAGGTCAGCTGCGGCATTGATGTGCTGCAACCGATCGTCGACGACCTGCCCCTCGCCAAGGTGTTCCCCCTGGGCTTCCAGGTCGATGGCTTCTGCAGCACCCCGTATCCGCCGGTGCTGGGTCTGTCCCTGGCGCAGTGGGCGCTGGTCGCGTTCGTGCTGACCGTGATCCTGGTGCCGTTGGGCATTTACCGGAATCGCCAGCGCAAAGCCTGAGCCCGTCCCTGAAACGCCCCGGTCCTTCTTGAGGGAAGACCGGGGCGTTTTTGCTTGTAGGGATTTGTGAACAGAACGTGACACCGGACAATTTTGGGTGCGCGCAGTGTGCGACATGTTGTCACACGGAAGCGTCCGCAGGACGTTTCTGACCCGCCGAACTGCCGCCAAAATTTGCATAAAACCGCCAAGATGTGCTGTCAGTTCGTGGTGGCGACAGGGCCGCGAACCTCACGCCGCGCCAGCAATTGCGTGATGTCCGAATGCCTTGTTTTATGGGGGCTTGCATCGGTTTGGCTTGCCCTTACACCCCGTAAGGGCTGCGGCGGATGGGCCTATAACACGGCAATTTTTGTGGTTTTTGTTGAGAATCTAACGCGATAAGATCGCGAACCTTTGCAATATTGGTGAAGGATTATTGCTGTAATCGATAAAAATTATTTCTTTATAAGACATGGTTTATACATCGCTAGCTAACTACAATCGCCCGCACTGAATGTCCTGCGCTGTTCAATATTTGAGCACAGGAGCGGTCGAGGGGCAGATGGATGGCTCTGTGCGACCCCAAGGTTCCGGCAGCCTTTCAACTATCCGCACCAAATGGAATTGGTCTGTAACAAGGCCTTTAACCACGAAATCGAATAAGAACTCACCGCAGGTCCGTGAAACGCCCCCTTATGGCGTGCCGGGCAGGCTCTTATTCAATCGAAGAGAAATGCCAACCCTTGGCAGGGTGAAGTGTTGGCGATCAAAACCCAACTGCATTGCGCAAGCTGCTTTAGAGGTCGTGAGATGAGTAAAAACAGGTACCCCCGATTACTAGGCTTTTTGCCGCTGCTTGGCATGATGTTAATGCTGGGAGGCTGCAAGTGGACCTTGATGGACCCAAAAGGACAGATCGGTCTGGATCAACGAAACCTGATCATCACCGCCACCCTGCTGATGCTGTTGGTCGTGGTGCCTGTGATCATCATGACCTTCGCCTTCGCCTGGAAATACCGCGCGTCGAACACCAACGCGACCTACGCGCCGAAGTGGTCGCACTCCACCAAGATCGAAATCGCGGTGTGGCTGGTACCGATCCTCATCATCATCGCCCTGGGTTACATCACCTATAAGTCGACCCATGAGCTGGACCCGTACCGTCCGCTGGAGTCCGACGTCAAGCCGATCAATATCGAAGTGGTCGCGCTGGACTGGAAGTGGCTGTTCATCTACCCGGACCTGGGTATCGCCACGGTCAACGAGATCCAGTTCCCGGAGAACACTCCGCTTAATTTCCGGATCACCTCCGACGCCGTGATGAACTCGTTCTTCATCCCAGCCCTGGGCGGTCAGATCTACGCGATGGCAGGCATGCAGACCCGACTGCACCTGATCGCCAACGAAAAAGCTGAAATGGAAGGCATCTCCGCAAACTACAGCGGCGCTGGCTTCACCGGCATGAAATTCAAAGCGATCTCGACGAGCCAGGAAGGTTTCAACGCCTGGGTAGCCGAAGTCAAGGCCGCACCTAAACAGCTTGATCAAGCTGAATACGATGCCCTGACCAAACCGAGCCAGAACAACCCAGTCGCTCTGTACTCCGCGTATGAGCCGAACCTGTTTCAGAAAATCGTCGACAAGTACGAAGGTATGAAGCCAGGCAAGCCGGTCAAGCACGAGAAGAAAGAAGTGGCCGCGGTTGAAGGTTCTGACACGGGCTCGCATTCAACTGCTGGGGCAGAGGAGTAAACGATGTTTGGTAAATTAAGTTGGGATGCGGTCCCGTTCCACGAGCCGATCGTAATGGTGACCATCGCCATGATCGCGCTGGGTGGTCTGGCACTGTTTGCAGGTATCACGTACTTCAAGAAGTGGACCTACCTGTGGACCGAGTGGTTGACGTCGGTCGACCACAAGAAAATCGGCGTCATGTACGTCATCGTTGCCATGGTCATGTTGCTGCGTGGTTTTGCCGACGCCATCATGATGCGTACCCAGTTGGCCATGGCCACCGAGGGTTCGCCTGGCTACCTGCCACCTGAACACTATGACCAGATCTTCACCGCTCACGGTGTGATCATGATCATCTTCATGGCGATGCCATTCTTCACCGGCCTGATGAACCTTGCCTTGCCGCTGCAGATTGGTGCCCGTGACGTTGCCTACCCGTTCCTGAACTCCCTGAGCTTCTGGCTGCTGGTTTCCGGCGTGGTGCTGATCAACGTGTCCCTGGGCGTCGGCGAGTTCGCCAAGACCGGTTGGGTTGCGTATCCGCCATTGTCGGGCCTGCAATACAGCCCTGGCGTGGGTGTGGACTACTACATCTGGGCGCTACAGTTATCAGGACTCGGGACGACATTGACGGGGGTCAACTTCCTGGCCACCGTCCTGAAAATGCGCGCCCCTGGCATGAAACTGATGGACATGCCGATCTTCACCTGGACCTGCACCTGGGCCAACGTCCTGATCGTGGCTTCGTTCCCGATCCTGGCCGCTACCATGGCGCTGCTGTCGCTTGACCGTTACCTGGATTTCCACATTTTCACCAACGAACTTGGTGGCAATCCAATGATGTACGTGAACCTGTTCTGGGCATGGGGTCACCCTGAGGTGTACATCCTGATCCTGCCAGCGTTCGGTATCTTCTCCGAAGTGATCTCGACCTTTACCGGCAAGCGCCTGTTCGGTCACCACTCGATGGTCTATGCATCGGGCGCAATCTCCGTACTGGGCTTCATGGTTTGGCTGCACCACTTCTTCACCATGGGTTCGGGCGCCAGCGTCAACGCCTTCTTCGGCCTGGCGACGATGCTGATTTCCATCCCGACGGGGGTGAAGCTATTCAACTGGCTGTTCACCATCTACCACGGTCGTCTGCGCATGACCAGCCAGGTCCTGTGGACCCTGGGCTTCATGGTGACCTTCGCCATCGGCGGCATGACCGGTGTACTGCTGGCCATCCCGGGTGCTGACTTCGTCCTGCACAACAGCCTGTTCGTGATCGCTCACTTCCACAACGTGATCATCGGTGGTGCGGTATTCGGTTACATCGCTGGCTTCAGCTTCTACTTCCCGAAAGCGTTCGGCTTCAAGCTGCACGAAGGTTGGGGCAAGGCTGCATTCTGGTTCTGGATCTCGGGCTTCTTCGTCGCGTTCATGCCGCTCTATGCTCTGGGCTTCATGGGCATGACCCGTCGTCTGAACGCTACTACCAACCCTGAGTGGGTGCCGTACCTGTACGTCGCCATGTTCGGTGCGGTGATGATCGCTGTGGGTATCGCTTGCCAGCTGATCCAGCTGTACGTGAGTGTCCGTGACCGTAAGCAGAACGCTTGCGAATCCGGTGACCCATGGAATGGCCACACCCTGGAATGGTCGACTTCGTCGCCACCGCCGTTCTACAACTTCGCCGTGATCCCGACTGCGAACACCATTGATGCGTTCACCGAAGCCAAGGAAGACGGTACTGCGTACCAGCGTCCTAAGCACTACGAACCTATCCACATGCCAAGCAACACCGCCACTGGCGTGGTGATGGGTGCGCTGTTGACCGTGTTTGGTTTCGCGATGATCTGGCACATCTGGTGGCTGGCAATCGCGAGCCTGGTGGGCACTATCGGTTACTTCATCATTCACGCTGCCCGTGATGATCAAGGCTACATGGTGCCGGTCGAAACGATCGAACGCATCGAAGCCGAGCAGCACGCTCGCCTGGTAGCCGAGAAGAAGATTCCGGCCAACCGTGTAGAAACCTCGTTGGAACAGGCTTAAACCATGTCGAACTTAGTGACCAATGCTGGACACGCCCATGTCGATGACCATGGGCACGATGACCATCACCACGACTCGGGGCCGATGACCGTTTTCGGTTTCTGGCTCTACCTGATGACCGACTGCATTTTGTTTGCGTCGATCTTCGCGGTGTACGCGGTACTGGTAAACAACGTAGCGGGTGGCCCGTCGGGCCACGACATCTTCGAACTGCCTTACGTGCTCGGCGAAACCGCCTTGCTGTTGTTCAGTTCGATCACCTACGGCTTCGCCATGTTGGCCTTCTACAAGGGCAACAAGAAAGGCGTACTGAGCTGGTTGGCCCTGACCTTCCTGTTCGGTCTGGGCTTCATCGGCATGGAGATCAACGAGTTCCACCTGCTGATCTCCGAAGGCTACGGCCCGCACCGTTCCGGCTTCCTGTCCGCGTTCTTCACGCTGGTAGGCACCCACGGTCTGCACGTAACGGCCGGCCTGCTGTGGATGGCGGTGATGATGTATCAGGTCAATAAACACGGCCTGACCAACACCAACAAGACTCGCCTGAGCTGCCTGAGCCTGTTCTGGCACTTCCTGGACGTGGTCTGGATCTGCGTCTTCACCGTTGTTTACCTGATGGGGACTCTGTAATGGCTAATGCACACTCCCATGACCATGACAGCCATGATGCGAGCCACGGCAGCGTTAAGTCGTACGCCATCGGCTTCATCCTGTCGGTAATCCTGACGCTCATCCCGTTCGGTCTGGTGATGTACCCGACTCTGCCGAAGTCGATCACTTTGATGATCGTACTGGCGTTCGCGGTGATTCAGGTTCTGGTTCACCTGGTGTACTTCCTGCACCTGGACCGTTCCAAAGAGCAGCGCGACAACGTGATTGCGTTCGTGTTTGCAGGGTTGGTAATCCTGCTGCTGGTTGGCCTGTCGATATGGATCATGTTCAGCATCCATACGTTCATGATGGCGAAGTGAGGTAAGACCCGATGTCGCTTAAGCACTTTATCCAAATCACCAAACCGGGGATCATTTTCGGTAACGTGCTTTCTGTGGCGGGCGGTTTCTTCCTGGCCTCCAAGGGACATGTCGATCTGGCCATCTTCCTGGCTGCAATGATCGGCACTTCCCTGGTGGTAGCTTCCGGATGTGTGTTCAACAACTGCATCGACCGTGACATCGATATCAAGATGGAGCGCACCAAGAATCGCGTGCTGGTCCAGGGCCTCATCTCCCTGAAGCTGGCACTGATCTACGCGACCGTCCTCGGTGTTGCCGGTGTGGCGTTGTTGTACAAGGTGGCCAATCCGCTGGCGGCGCTGTTTGCCGTGATCGGCTTTGTCATCTACGTCGGCCTCTACAGCCTGTACCTCAAGCGCAAGTCGGTTCACGGCACGCTGGTGGGCAGTCTGTCGGGGGCGATGCCGCCGGTGATTGGTTATGTGGCTGTGACCAATAGCTTCGACATGGCCGCGCTGACGCTACTGGTGATGTTCAGCCTGTGGCAGATGCCGCATTCGTACGCCATCGCGATTTTCCGCTTCAATGACTACCTGGCTGCTTCGATTCCGGTCTTGCCGGTAAAACGCGGCATCCAGGTCGCCAAGAAACACATCCTGCTGTACATCCTGGCCTTCCTTGTGGCGACCTTGATGTTGACCTTCAGTGGCTACGCCGGCATGAGCTACCTTGCCGTCGCCGCCGCCATGGGCATGTACTGGTTGTACATGGCCTGGACCGGCTACAAGGCGGTGGATGACACCGTCTGGGCACGCAAGCTGTTCGTGTTCTCGATCTTCACCATCACCGCGCTCAGCGTGATGATGTCCCTGGATTTCCAAGTGCCGAAAGAGCTGTTGCTGACCTACGCTCACTGAGTGGTCCCGCAGTGAAAAAGCCCCGCCGTCGAGAGACGCGCGGGGCTTTTTCTTGGGTGTGGTTTTAAATCTGCGCAGGGTTTTCTCGTCATACCCCTCTGTACGAGTTGTGCGAATCCATCACCCATCTACCAGGATTAGCCCTATGGTCAGCGTCAGTCGTCGGTCCCTTCTCGCCCTGGGTGCAGCCCTGCCATTGCTGGGGCGCCTCGATTGGGCGGTTGCAGCGCCGCCGCCGGAAAAGCCTGACAAGGTGCGGCTCAATTACAACGAAAGCCCTTACGGCCCCTCAGGCGCTGCGCGTGAGGCGATGCAGCGGGGTATCGCTACCGCTGGGTTTTATCCTTACGACTCTATGTATGCGTTGGCAGGACTGTTCGCCCAGCAGCAGGGGATTGCCGAAGAGCAGGTGGCGGTCTTTGCGGGTTCGATGGCGGCCTTGCGCTATGCGGTGCTGGCGTTCACCACTGAGAGCCGCGGCCTGGTGATGGCCATGCCGTCCTACGAGGTGCCGCGCCAAGCGGCGCAGTCGAACAAGGCACCTGTGAAGGAAGTCAGCCTGGGGGCCGACCACGCCCACGACATCCCGGCCATGCTTGCCGCCGATCCACAGGCCGGCATGCTCTACGTGTGCAACCCCAACAATCCTACTGGCACCATCACACCGACCGAGGCCATCCGCCACGCGTTGGCGAACAAGCCCAAAGGCAGCGTGCTGGTGGTGGACGAGGCTTACATCGACTTCGCCGACGTGCCCAGCGTGGTCAGTTGGGTGAAGGACCATGACGACCTGCTGGTACTGCGCACGTTCTCGAAAATCTACGGCATGGCCGGTGCCCGCCTGGGTTTGGCGATCGGCCACCCGGCGCTGCTGGAGCGGCTGGCCGTGTTTGGCGGCGACAACGTGCCGGCGGGCACCAGCTTGCTCGGCGGCCTTGCCAGCCTGGAAGACGTGAAGCTGTTGCCGCAACGCAAGGCCCTCAATAATCAACTGCGTGATGAGACCGTGGCGTGGTTGAAGGGGCGTGGTTTCACTTGCACGGCGTCACAGGCGAACTGTTTCATGATCGATGTGAAACAACCGTCGGAGCAAGTGATCGAGAAACTGGCGACGCAGGGCGTGATGATCGGCCGGGTGTTTGAAAGCTGGCCGCAGTGGGTGCGGGTGACGGTGGGCGATAAGCGGGAGATGGCGCGGTTTCGCGAGGTGTTTGCAGCGCAGGTCGAACGCGCGGGTTAACCCCCTGCAAAACAAATGTGGGAGCTGGCTTGCCTGCGATCGCATCACCTCGGTTTCGCTGATTGACCGAGGGGCTGCATCACAGGCAAGCCAGCTCCCACATTTGATTCTGCGGTGCAGCTTGCTTCGGGTTACTGCTGCGCGATGCTGTAACCCTCAAACGCCGTCTGCTGCTGCAATGCAGTGATCACGCTCTTGCGGCTCAGCGGCTGTTCGGCGCCTGCGTTATCCACAAAGCTCTCCACCTCCAGCTCCGCTTCATCGCCTTCACCCACAAAGCTGAAACCCAGGAATTCGAACGCCTCGCGGTCCACGTTCAGCTTCGAACGCGGCGTACGCAGCGGCAGCGTGACGCTGATGCCATCTTTGCTGATCACAAACACTTCGGCTTCTTTCTTCGGCCGTGATGCCTTGCTCTTGCCGGCGCTCGGGTTGCTGATGGCCTGGTGGCTCTGGTTCAGCACTTTCAACGCCAGGCCGTAGACCAACTCCTGGAACTCGGGGTCGTCCTTGAAGCAGGACAGAATGCGGCTGATCGAAAACTGGCTGCTCAAGTTTTCCAGCGCAGCGTTATCGGCGGCTTCGGCGTCCTTGAGTTGCTTGAGCTGGCCCATCAGGTCGTAGGCCTTGTCGTCGTCAAAAGCATCGTGGGCCTGACGGATGGCCACGCGCAGTTCGCGGATCTGATCGCTTTCCTTGGACGTGTGAAAAGCGTCCAGCACCATCTCGCTGATGATCTTGGCCGCTGGCAGATGCTGTGAAAGATTGATGGCGTTTTCGTACTCGGCTTTGGAAGGCAAGGCGACTACGGATTCTTCGGGGGCGGATTTTTCGGTGTAAGAATCGGACATTGAAATTTCACTACTTCAGTAAACGAGGACAAAAAAGCGTCGGGCATTTTCAGGGGGGAGGGAGGTCAGGTCAAGGCAGCACAATGCCCTCAGGTTCTGCTGATCCATATCAACAGGCGCCTTGGGGACACTCGCTACAACAACGCTGGGACTTAGCCCGCCCCAGCGATTCGCCTGATGACGCATAAAAACAATTGCAGACCTGACCATGCCGGCTGTGTCCAGAGCCCCCGCCGCGCCGCCCGCCGACCTGTTCACCCGCCATGGTGGCCTGGGTTACATGCAGTTCTGCAGCGACTGCCATCTCAACGCCGGCACGGTGGAAACCGGTCGATGCGCGTGATTAATCCAACTGCTTGAGGCAAGCTTCGAACATGGTCAGGCCTTCCTCCAGCACCGCGGGCTCGATGGTCAGCGGTGCCAGCAGGCGGATGATATGCCGCGACTTGCCGCTGGGCATCAGCAACAAACCGGCGTCCCGCGCCAGGCCGAGCAACTGGGTGAGCTGTTTCGGCGCGGGTGTGCCGTCAGCGTTGGCCAGTTCGATGCCGCGCATGGAGCCCACGCCGGTCAGGCGGCCGAGGTAAGGTGTCAGGCCGTGTGCGCGCCAGGTTTGATAACGGCTGACGATGGCTTCTTCCTGTTGTGAGCCCCAGGCGCTCAGGTGTTCATCGGTCATGGCGTCGAGGGTGGCCAATGCTGCTGCGCACGCAATGGGGTTGCCGGAATAGGTGCCGCCCAGGCCACCTTTGGGCAGGTTGTCCATCAGCGCCTTGCGCCCTACGACTGCGCCCAGCGGCACACCGCCAGCGATGCTTTTACCCAGCAGGATCAAGTCCGGCTCGATCCCCAGGCGCGAGAAAGCAAAACGCTCGCCGGTACGGCCAAAGCCCGATTGGATTTCATCGGCAATCAGCAGAATGTTGTTCTCGTTGCAAAAGCGTCGCAGCGCCTGGGCGAATTCGATATCCAGCGCGAGAAACCCGCCTTCGCCTTGCACCGGCTCGATGATGAAACAGGCCACATCGCTGACGTCGATTTCCACGCTGAACAGGCGGTCCATGGCTTTCAGCGCCTCGGCGCAAGTCACGCCGTTATCGGCGCTAGGGTAGGGCAGGTGATACACAGGCCCCGGTAGTACACCGACCTTCTGCTTATAGGGCGCCACCTTACCGTTGAGGTTGAGCGTGGCCAGGGTACGGCCGTGGAAGGCGCCGTCAAACGCGATCACTGCCGTGCGGCCGGTGGCGCCACGCACGATCTTCAGCGCATTTTCCGCCGCTTCCGCGCCGCTGTTGGTGAGCATGCCGCTGATCGGGTAGTCCACAGGGATAAATGCGGTAAGACGATCCATCAGCTCGACGTAGGGCGCGTGAGGTGCGGCATTAAACGCATAGTGGGTCAGCCTGGTCGCCTGGTCGCGAATCGCCTCGACCACACCGGGATGGCAGTGGCCGAGGTTGAGCACACCAATGCCGCCGACAAAATCGATATAGCGTTTGCCCGAGGTGTCCCAGACCTCAGCGTTTTTACCGTGGCTGAGGCTGATGGGGTGAACGATGGAAATCGACTGGCTAATGGTTTCGTGGCTCATGAATCGGGGACTCGGCAGTGGCGGGCGTGTTTTTATCTAAGCCGGGCGCCCGCCCTTGTCGCAAACGAAATAAAGTCGCCGGGTCATGACTGAAAGTCGGGATGTGCGCCGACATAGTCCACCATCCAGTTGAGGAAGGCTTTCACCTTGGGAATCTCGCCGGCATGTTCGGCGTGGGCGATGAAGTGCGCGCCGCTGCTGGGCATCGCATAGTCCCAGGGAATCATCAGGCTGCCCTGTGCGAGTTCATCAGCCACCAGATACTGCGGCACCAACGCCACGCCATAGCCGGATTGTGCCGCGCGGATGCACATGTAGAACGTGTCGAAGCGCGGGCCGTGGTAGCTGTTCTGCGAGTGCAGGCCCTGTTCCAGGAACCATTCATGCCAGGCTTCCGGGCGCGAGGTGCATTGCAGCAACGTGTGGCGCGACGATGCATGGCTGCCTTCGGCGACGAAACCTGGTGCGCACACCGGCACCACTGCCTCACGGAAAAGCTCAATGCAGGTCGCCCCCGGCCACGAGCCCTGGCCGAAGAAAAACGCGATATCGGCCTTGGCTTGCAACACGTCGAAAGGCTCCAGCTCGTTGCGCACATCCAGGTGGATGTTTGGATGTAGCGCTGCAAAGTCCTTGAGCTTGGGCACCAGCCAGCGGTCGCCGAAGGTTGGCTGGGTGGCGATGCGCAGCACTTCGGTCTCGCCGCCGTAGGTGAGGATATAGCGGCTGGAGATGTCCACCTGGGTGAGGATCTTATGCACTTCGGCCAGGTACAACGACCCGGCCGGCGACAGGTACAAACGCTGGCGCACCCGTTCGAACAAGTTGTGGCAAAGCATCTCTTCCAGCTGCGCCACCTGTTTGCTCACCGCACTTTGGGTCAGGTGCAGCTCTTGGGCAGCGCGAGTGAAACTCAAATGGCGAGCGGCAGCTTCGAAGCATTGCAGGGCTGTCATCGAAGGGGTCAAACGTTTAGAAATCATGCACTTCATTCCAAATCGGAAGGAGCCTTTGCCTAAAGGTCGTTTGTGGCAGTAGCGCAAAGCCGTTGATACTGCCCGGCAGCACTATAAACCGGCGCGGGCTGTGGGGCGCCGAATAATAAGGAATGACAGGGAGAGCCTTGCATGAACCCATTCAAAACCACCTTGGCCGCTATCGGGGCAACCGCCGTGCTGGGCCTGGCGAGCACCGCCGAGGCAGGCACGACACTGGACGCCATCCAGAAAAAAGGCTTTATCCAATGCGGCGTCAGTGACGGGCTGCCGGGCTTTGGCGTACCGGACAGCAAGGGCAAGATGACCGGTATCGATGTGGACGTGTGCCACGCGGTGGCGGCGGCAGTTTTCGGCGATGCGTCGAAAGTGAAGTTCACCCAGTTGACCGCCAAGGAACGTTTCACTGCGTTGCAGTCCGGTGAAATCGACCTGATTTCGCGCAACACCACCTGGACCAGCTCCCGTGATTCGGGCATGGGCTTGGTCTTCACCGGCGTGACTTATTACGACGGTATCGGCTTCCTGGTGAACAACAAGCTGGGCGTCACCGCTGCCAAGCAACTGGACGGCGCCACCGTGTGCATCCAAGCCGGCACCACGACTGAGTTGAACGTCTCGGACTACTTCCGCACCCACGGCATGAAGTACACGCCGATCACCTTCGACACGGCCGACGAAAGCGCCAAGGGGCTGGAAGCCGGGCGTTGCGACGTGCTGACCACCGATCAGTCGGGCCTGTACGCCCAGCGCATCAAGATGGCCCAGCCAGACGAGTTCGTGGTGTTGCCGGAAGTGATCTCCAAGGAACCGCTGGGGCCGTTGGTGCGCAAGGGTGATGACGAATGGTTCAGCATCGTTAAATGGACCTTGTTCGCGATGCTCAATGCCGAGGAAATGGGCATCACCTCGCAGAACGTCGAAGAGCAGGCCAAGACCACCAAGAACCCGGATGTCGCGCGATTACTGGGGGCGGACGGCGAATACGGCAAGGACCTGAAGCTGCGCAAGGATTGGGTGGTGCAGATCGTCAAGCAGGTGGGCAACTACGGCGAAGTGTTCGAGCGCAACATCGGCCAGGGCAGCGTGCTGAAGATCAAGCGCGGGCTTAATTCGCTGTGGAACAACGGCGGTATCCAGTACGCGCCGCCGGTTCGCTGACACGCCGGGGTGTTATTCGGACACCCCATCCTTCCCCGCTGCCTTGGCGCGATACAGCGCCTGGTCGGCGCGCACCATCAGGGCGGCGGGGGGCTCATCCGTTTGACGCTCGGCCACACCCAGGCTCAGGGTGACCTTGAAGTCGTCCCTGTGCGGGCTGTTCTTCAACTTCAGACGGATATTCGCCGCCATTGTTTTTGCGATCTCCAACGAGGTTTTGGGCAGGATCAGCACAAACTCATCGCCACCCCATCGGGCTAACAGGTCATCAGGGCGGATACAGCGTTGCAGGCATTCAGCCACCTGCACCAGCGTCTGATCGCCCACACCGTGACCGCATCGGTCATTGATCGACTTGAAGTCGTCGATATCCATCGCAATCAGTGCCAGTGGCAGGCGAAAGCGCTGAGCGCGGTCGCACTCTTGCAGCAACACTTTTTCCAGACGGTAGCGATTGGCGACGAGGGTCAGGGCGTCCCGTTCGGCCAGGAAGCGATTTTCATCCAACTGCAGTTGCAACTGTTGATTGACCCGTGACAGCTCGCGGGTGCGTTCGGCCACCAGTGCTTCAAGGGATTGGTTGCGCCGTTCCAGCTGTTCGACTGAGCTTTTGCGCAGGTCTATATCGCGGTGGGCACCCACCATACGCGCCACCGAGCCGTCAGCATTGCGCGCAATCACGTAGCCGCGGTCTTCAATCCACAGGTAGCTGCCATCTTTTTTGCGGCAGCGGTATTCGGCTTGGTAGTGGGGCGCGCGGCGGTGGATGTAGTCGTCAAACAGCTTCATCACCTGGGAGTAGTCGTCTGGGTGTATCACGTTTTCCCACGTGAACACGTTGTTCTCCAGCGCGTGGCGGTGATAGCCCAGCATTTCGTACCAGCCTGGGTTGCGGTAGACGAACCCGGTGTTGGCGTTCCAATCCCAGATCCCGTCGCTGACCAGTTCCAGAACGGTGTGCAGCATGTCGGCGTTGAAGTGAGAGAAATCTTGCTCTAACGGATTATTGCTGGAGATATCGGTCATCTGCGCATTCCTTGCCTGGGCAGGCGCATAAGGCCTGCCGATGTTTACGCCGATACTCCGTGGCTGGCGCTACTGTACAACGGGACTGGAGGCCTTTGAATAGGGCAGATGTGCGGCTTACGATTGATGGCTATTGGCTATTTATTCGGCGCCACCATCCTTGTCTGCGCCCGCCCATCCGCGTTGTGCTGGTAAATCGCCTCAGGCCGGCCCTGCTCATTGAAAAACACCTGGCCAATGCCCGCCGAATTCCACAGCCGCTCGCCGGCTTCGGCATGCTCCGGAATATGCGGCACCACCTGCATGGTGCGTCGGCGCGTGAACCAATTGAGGGGCGAACGCGGCGAGTAGAGCCAACGGTTGAGGCGGTCGAACCACTCCAGTAAGCGTGGTGGGAATTCGTTCTTGATACCGCTGCTGGTGATCTGCCAGATCCTGGGACCAGCATTGCGATAACGAATCAGTACTTCGTAAACAAACGAGTAGTGCACGTCACCGGAGAGGATCACGTAGTTACCCGGCGTGCGCGAGTGGCGGAAGATATTGAGGATCACCTGGGCAGCGCCGCGATGGGCCATCCAGTTTTCCGCATCGACGAGCAAAGGGTAGCCGCACCAGCTGAAGACTTTCTGTACAGTCTCGATCAGCTTGACGCCAAAGATTGGCGCGGGCGAGACGATGATGGCCGAGGGGTGGTCCAGCAGTTCCTGTTGCAGTTCGCTCAAAGCTTCCCAGTCCAGCAGGCCGGAAGGTTGCTTGAGGGTGAACTCGCTGCGCCAGCGGCGCGTGCGGGTATCGAGCACCACCAGGGCAGGGGTGGTGGGCAGTACGTAGTGCCAGCGTTGAAATTTCAGCAGTGCCTCGAGCAGTTCATCCTGTGCAGTGGCGTCCAGATGGTTGGCGTGCGGCTGAGCAGTGAGCGCTTGGGTCTGGTTGATCAGTTCGCCAAATACATCCGGTTGGTTGCCCCAACCTTGGCACAGCAGGTAGGCCAACAGCGCGTTGCCGATGATGCGCTTGGAAAAGGGGTGGCCGTACGCAGTCTCTTCCCATTGGGCGCTGAGGTTCCAGTCATCGGTGATGTCGTGATCATCAAAGATCATCAGGGAGGACAGGTGAGCGAAGACCCGCGCGACGCCTGGCAGACCGTCGCGGAATCGTTCTATCTGGACCTGTTCACGGGCGTAACGCTGCTGTCGTTCTGCATTGAGCTGCGGAGGTTGAGGCGCGATCAGCGTCCAGGGCGTCGGCGACCACACCAGCAAATACATCGCGATGACTTCGGCGAAGGTCACTAGGTGATTGTCGGCGGTGCTGCTGGTAAAGATCGGCTTTTTCACGCCCCCGAAGAAGCGTTCGCGCAGGGTTTCGTTGCTGTCCAGCGCCGGCAGCAAGTCGGCGCGATGGTAATAGCTGGCGCTGTGTCCATAGAGGCTGGCGCTGTCATCTACCACCGCGCCCTCCAGGTATTCATCGAACAAACCCAGACGTGCAATCAAGGCATGTATCGCCCGTAGCATGGGCCCAGCTACATCGTCGGCGTAGACTTGGTCGCCGCTCATCATCAGCAGCGCCGGGCGGTCGGCCGGGCTTTGGGCATCGGCCAGCAGGCGGTCGACACACAGCAGACCCTCGTCGGCGCTGTGATGGGGTTTGCGGCATGAGCCGTGTACCAACTGATGGATGCGGCTGTGCAAAACGAAACTTGGGAGGCAGGCGTTGGCGTACAGCAGGTGCGGTGCCCAGTCGGCGATGCCGGTGTTGTCGAACGACAGGTCGTAGCTGATCGCCACGTCCAGGGGCAGCGCGTCGTCCAGCGTCACATCGATCAGGTGGATAAAGGCATTGCGCCCCACGCGTACGACCTGGCATTGGTCTGGCGAGATAACCCGTGTTTGTGCAGGCAACGTCAGCGTCAATTCCAGTGCGCGACTCCCCACCAACCACAACACCAGGCGCCGTGGTTCGAGGCGTCGCAGCAGTGGGCCAGCCAGTACGGCGGGCAGTGTGTCGGTGTTCGGCATGCAGATGAGGTTTCCAGGATGGTTTGAACCGGCAAGGTTAATCCAGTGAATGTCATGGTTTTGTTAAGGAAGAGTACGAAGGGCCGTGCACTGCCCTTCGTATGCAGCGGTTAGAGCAATCGGCCTTGGCCGAGGCTGTCCAGTCCACTGCCGCTTCTGCGGCGACCGTTGTTCGTCGTACGATCAGGGTCGGCGGCGTTCAGGTCTGTTGCATCAGTGCTGCGCTTCCTGCGCTGGGGCTCTGCATCATCCTGCTGCAGGGGGGGGAATTGAACGCTGCCCAGTGTGTGATTGATAGCGCTAAGCATGGATGTTTCCTTCTATTGAGTAGTGGCTTACTTCGCCTGTTGGGGCGAAGTGAGGCCAACCTTATAGGGGACGAAACGGGTCAGCTATAAACGCGCTGCTGCAAGATATGACCAGGGGGGTTGGCGCTTTCAGACGTCATCTGAGGGGCTGTTCGTGCAATTCTCTAGCCCAGGAGATGTAGCGCCTTGCTTGCGCTTTCGCACAAACGCCACGGGATTTCCCGCCACCACGAGGGTTGGAGGCGGGGGGTATTGCCTGTTTAAAACGTGGCAAGCAAGGGGCACTCAGGTGTGCGAATCGTCAATCACCTTCGGCACCGTGAAACGGAATTCACTGCCCCGACCCACTTCACTCTCTGCAACGATCTTGCCGCCATGGGCTTGGACAATACCTTGCGTAATGTACAGCCCCAGCCCGCTGCCGGTCGGGTTGTTTTCTGTTTGGGTCCAGTAGCGATCGAACACGTGTGGCAGTTGTTCCGGTGCAATACCTTCGCCGGAATCGCGCACCGAGAACACGATTTCTTCGCCACTGCTCATGGCGCTGATACCGATGTTGCCTTGGCGCGGGGTGAATTTGATGGCGTTGCCAATCAAGTTCGACAACACCTGGAACAGACGCTCCGGGTCGGCGTTGATCTGCAGGCCCGGCTCGGCGTTGAACGACAGGTCGATGCCTTTCTCCATTGCCAGGGGGGCCAGCAACGAGTAGGCCTCATCGAACATCTGGCTCACATCCAGGCTCACCGGTCGCACCACGTAACGCCCAGCCTCGATTTTTGAGGTGTCGAGCAAGTCCTCCAGCAGCACATTCATGCGTCCGGCGGCCTGTTGCATGGTGTCGATCGCCGAGGAAATCCGCCGCGAAGTGTGGGGGCCATCGGAGCTGAAGGCTTGCTGCATCATGCCGCACAGCATGGAGATCACTGTCATCGGGTTGCGCAGGTCGTGGGACACCACCGCCACCAGCTCATCGCGGGCGCGCACGGCTTGTTGTTCGCGCAGCACCTGGCGGGCCAGGTCGTTTTCGAGAGCCGAGCGGCGCAGATCGTTGGCAGCAAAGCGGTCGCCATGGCTCCACTTGGTGGAGATGCCAGCCATTTCCACCTTCCAGATTTCAAACGAAGTGCGTGGGCGAAGTCGCAAGCCTGAGTCGGAGTTTTCCAGGTCCAGCGGTTTTCTCGGGTCGCCGCTCCAGTTGATGTTCTCTTTGACTTCCGGGCGGAACCACAGCACGCCGTTATCCACAGGCTTGGGCAGACTCATTGCCAGCACACCACTGGCCACCTGCTGGAACTCGGCCGCCGGCGGGTACACCGACGACAGTTTATGGCTGGAGAACACCGGCTCGCCGCCCTCTTGCAGCCACTTGTGCAAGGCACGGATCTGCGCCGGTTCCGGGCAGTTGCCGTAACGGTGCAGTTGCTTGTCTTCGATGATCGCCACGCCGCCGGACAGCGTCAGGTCCATCAGCAGCTGACCCTGCTGTGCCAGGCCGTCGAACACGTTCTCTTCCGAGCGCTTCATCGCTTGATCCAGCAAAGCCAGGGCCTCGACTTTCTCTTCACGCTGGCGGCTCAGGTCCAGGGCTTCCATGGCGCTGATCTGCAACGACAGCACCTGGCCGATGGTCTGGCAGGCCGTACGCAGGTCGTTGGGCACCAGCAACGGTTCCCGGTTGCCGCAACTGATCAGGCCCCACAGCGTGTCGCCCTTCATCAGCGAGATGCTCATGGACGACAACACACCCATGTTCTGCATGTACTGGCAATGAATCGGCGACACGCTGCGCAGGGTAGCGAAGCTCAAATCCAGTGGCTGGCCGGTGTCTGGGCGCAGCTTGGGCAGCAGTGGCACGGGCTCGTAGGCCGCATTTGGGATGATGCGTAGCCAATTGGTGCGATACAGCTCGCGCGCTTGCTCGGGGATGTCGGATGCGGGGAAGAACAGCCCGTTGAACAGCTCCATGGACGGTGCCGACGCTTCGGCAATCACCTGGCCGTGACCTTCGTCTTCGAAGCGGTAGATGAGCACACGGTCGTAACCGGTCATGGCTTGGATTTCGTTCACGCTGATTTCGTACAGCGCTTGCAGGGTTTTCGCCGACTGCAAACGCTGCAGCATTTTGCCCAAGTCACTGGTGCGCCCCTTCAGCGCCCGGGGACGGAAATCTTTGAGCAGCGGTTCGAATTCGAGCACCAGCACATTCTGATGGCGATGCAGCAGGCCTTCGAATTCCGCGCCGTTAAACGTGACGTGCAAAGGTGGCGCATCGAAGAACGTATTGTGATCGGCCATGACGGCAACCGCCTTGGCGTGTTCGGCGCCTACCAGCGTGTGCAGCGGCTGGCCCAGCAGCGCCTCGGGAGCATGGCCGAACAGGCTGCCGACGTTGGCACTGACCTGGATGATGTTCAGGTCCGGCTCCGACAACGTCAGCAGCACACCGTGGGGTTGGATCGCTCCGGGAAAGCGGATGGGCTCGTCGGCACAGTTGGCAAGCAGCTCTTCAAAGTCTTCGGGTTTCACAGCAGTACCTCCTGGCTGTCGAGCCATTGCTCAAAGCAGCTGAATGTTGAACGGGCAGCGTTCACCGCGCTCTGTCTGGCCGGCGCGTCCAGTGGCTGGTCGCCGAGGTAGTCGAGAAAGTCTTTCCAGCGCCGACCGGTTTCGACGCCGTAGATATTGAGGAACGCACCGCCGTTGTGGGCATTCACGTTCAGGCGCTGGGTCATTTCCCGACGCAGCACTTGGCCGCCCAGCGTCGCGCCTTCCAAGACATAAAGGGCGCCAAGGCAAGCGGCGGGGGTATCAAGGATTGGGAGTTCGAGACAGCGCGGCAGGGTGCTGACAGCCTGGTCATCCAAACCCAAGGCAGCGAGGTCGCAGACGAGCGTCGGTGTTTTCACGCGCAAGACTGCGTCGTATCCATCAGGAATCAAGCCACTTTCGTACAGTGCTGATTCCAACGGCCGATAAAAACCGTAATACGCCTGGAGCAAGCGCTGATACCAATCGGCATCCAGGCCCTCGGAGAAAAACGGCAGGCGCTTTTCCAATGCCACGTGCAACAGGGCCGTGCCTGTGCGCAACGCTTCCAGCAAAGAGGGCGCACCAACGTCATGGGCCTGTGAATGCATTCAGTAAGCTCGAACTGTGGGCCTCTCGGCCATGAATGACGCGTGGAAATGGGCGGCGATTCTACACATCTCAAAGCCTTATTCTATACGCACAAGGCGAGAAGGCTGACCGACGGATCAGAAAAGTCGCTCCTTGCATCATTAATGACCACAGAGCATTGCGCGAAGTTCGGCTTCAGTGATATCGCGACGCTATCAATGCAGGGAAAGACCCTGTTGATTCAGCGCCGTCTGCACACACTCAATCAAATGACCGGTACTCCACGGCTTGGGCAGGAACCGCACCGACGCCCCCAATTGCGAGGCCAGCTTGCTATTGCCGGACGTCAACACCACCGGCACCGTGGGCCAGCGATGCGCGACCACCTTGCTCAAGTCATAGCCGTTAAGCAGACCTGGCATCTGAATATCGCTGACAATCAAGTCCACGGGCTCATCGCCCTGTTCCAGGTAAATCATTCCTTCATCTGCAGAAGGAAACGATGTCACCACTGCGCCGAATTCTTCCAGCACATCCACCATCAACGCCCGAATGATTTCGTCGTCTTCCAACACCAAAATCGATGGCTGAGCCATGATTCTTACTCCACCATCAGGGTTCATACAGGTGGAGTAGAACTCGTCTGGATAGGTTCGATTGGATGTGTTCGAGGCGATGGGTGGTCATAACAATGTCGTTGCAGGATACTGCGCCACCTCAACGACATCGCGCGGTATTCTGCGTGGACCAAAAAAACCATGATCTGGATGGGCATGCGCTCTTAACGCTACCGCAAAAGGAATTGTATGTTTGCCCGTAACCCCTTGGTTCCAGAACTCATAGTGACCAACCTCGGCAACAGTCTGGATTTTTGGGTTGAACAGCTGGGTTTTTCCCTCGCTTACCAGCGCGTCGAAGACGGTTTCGCTTACCTCGATCTGGAGGGCGCGCAAATCATGCTGGAGCAATACGATCCCGACGCGGGGCAATGGCTGACCGCACCATTGGACCAACCCTTCGGGCGCGGTATCAATCTGCAAATCGACGTACCCGGCGTTACCCCCATCCTGCAACGCTTGGCCTCTATTGGCTGGCCGCTGTTCAAGGGGGTTGAAGATGCCTGGTATCGTGCCGGCGACGTAGAGGCGGGGCAGCGGCAGTTCATCGTGCAAGACCCGGACGGTTACCTGGTGCGCTTGGTTGAACGGTTGGGGGAAAGGTCGTTTATACCGGCATAATTGCTCCGGCTTTCGTCGCAGCAACGCTTGAAATGGAGTCTCCGTGAAGTACCGTACTTTGATCACCCTCGCCCTGGTATTCACCGCGGGCCCTGCCTTCGCGGCCGGCGACGCCGAGGCGGGCGGCAAGCTATTCACTAAGACCTGCGGCGGCTGCCACAGCATCGGCGAAGGTGCGCGTGGTGGGTTCGGGCCGCAGCTCAATGGCATCATCGGCAGGCCTGCTGGGACCACCGCGGACTATCAGTATTCCGATGCGATGAAAAACTCCGGTGTGGTCTGGACCCGGGACAAGCTCGCCGCTTACATCGAAGCACCGAAGAAGGTAGTGAGTGGCACGCGGATGATCTTCTGGGGCATCAGCGATCAAGAGAAGATAGACAACATTCTGGCGTACCTTGAGACCTTTCAGCCCAAGTGACTGTTGCGCCGGGAAGGACCTGAGAGCGTGATATTTCCAGCGCTCTCCGCCAGGGTCTTCATCGTTCGCGCTGACTTCGCCGAAGTACCAATGCCCTGACTCGAAGACGATTCCTTCTTCGTTCTCGTGAGTGAAGTGAAAGCCAGCGTCGTGGAAGTCTGGCGGAATGACCAACCCCCATTCACAAGCCAGGCTTCGGTCGGTGATTCTGGTGTGTTTCGCTTTGCACCTGTTGAGCCGCGTAGGCAGTAAAAAGACCCTGGGACGCCAAGGTCTTTTTTTGCCTGTTGATCAGGTCAGAAGATGCCGGGAAATGAGCCGGGAGATTTCGACGATCGAGGTCTTGCCGGTGAATTCAAACCTCACCTTCCCCAACGACGAAAAGTAGATTTCCAACTCGGAATCCAGATCAAACGTCCCGGACGTCTCCACTGAATACGCCACGATGTTCTTGTACGGCAGCGATGTGAAATCCTTCTTGCTACCCGTTATCCCCTGCACATTCACCGCAATAATCCGCTTGGTGGTAAACACCACCCCATCACGCATGGCCTTGTACGCATCCACCACTTCTTCACCGTCCAGCAGCAGGTCGGCGACGCGTTCGGCGTATTCGTTGTTCTGCTTGAGTTTGAAAAAGCCTTTGTTGCTGAAGTCGATCATGGGCCTGCCTCCTGGGTGTATGCCGTTTTGCTCGCGGATCTGTATCTAACGCGGGCATTTTGAACGCCCTACCATGGCGGCCAACCTTACAACCTTGGCCAGATGTTTCAAAAAACGGAGCCCGACCATGCCTGAACTGTCCAACTGGCTGGCTTATGCGCTGATCTCCCTCGGCATGGTGCTGACGCCCGGCCCAAACATGATTTACCTCATTTCCCGCTCGATCTGCCAGGGCCGCACTGCCGGGTATGTGTCCCTGGGCGGTGTAGCGTTGGGGTTTCTGGTTTATATGCTCTGCGCGGCGTTGGGAATCACCGCTTTGGTGATGGCGGTGCCGTTTGCCTATGACGCACTGCGCTTCGGCGGGGCGTTGTACCTGGCGTACATGGCTTGGCAGGCAATTCGGCCGGGTGGGCGTTCACCGTTCCAGGTGCGGGACCTGCCCAAGGACACCCCGCGCAAGCTGTTCACCATGGGCTTGGTGACCAATTTGCTGAACCCCAAGGTGGCGGTGATGTATTTGTCGTTGTTGCCGCAGTTCATCGACCCGAATGGCCACGGCAGTGTGTTGGCGCAATCGCTGGTGCTGGGCTTCACGCAGATTTTGATCAGCGTGAGCGTTAACGCAGTGATTGCCACGATGGCGGGTTCCATCGCAGTGTTTTTCGTCACCCGGCCGGGATGGCAGGTGGTGCAGCGTTGGTTGATGGGGTCGGTACTGATGGGGTTGGCGGTGCGGATGGCGGTGGAGGGGCGGCGCTAAGTCGTTCCTTATAGGATGGCTTTCAGATAGTCCTTGAGGGCGCCGAGCGGGGCATTGAGTTCATCCAGTGTCGACGCTTGGTGCGCGTCCACCGCAAGCCGATGCAGCTCGCGCCCCATTACAGTGCCGGCGCCGCCCAGGGCGTCGAGCGCCAGCGTCAGGCATTCATCGAGCTTCGACTGAATCCCCATCAGGTCCCCCTGCCGCACCAACAACCCAAACATCTCGCGGTCATATCTCTCCATCACCGGATCATCCCGTAGAACCGGGCTGCCGCCGTCAGTCTCGTGCACCAGCTTCAGTGCAAAAAGCGCCACCGCTTCCAGCGTCAATTCCATGCTCTCGGTTCCTCGGCGTCTTTGGGGATGGTGGGGGGAGGGCGATGATCCCTGTTCTTTGGCGGAAAAAAAAGACCTGGTGCGACACGTCATCTGCTGCTGTGTGGTTGTTTTTGCGCGTTGGAGTAGGGCTATTGGGGGCAATTCTTATGCGCAGGGCTTAGGACGCCTCTACTTCCCGAGCGCGTCGCCGTACGCTTTAAACGTGGACAGCCTGTATTCGGTCCACCACGGCTGGACACAACGCTGGCTGGCCAGAACGCTCGGCAATCTCAGTGATGCTGCTCGGAGGGGGTCTTCGGTAAGGAAAAAGAATTTCGATGCAGGGGTTGACCCCGTATTTTAATGCTGTACTATTCGCCTCCCGCTAACGAGCAGTTCGATACTGAATCTGGCTCAGGTAGTTGATTTTATTAGTAAAATCATAAGTCTTAGGGGTGTTTTTCTTGAGAGATGTGCTGTAGAGTGCACGCCTCGGTTGAGACGAAAGATCTTAACCAACCGCTCTTTAACAATTGAATCAAGCAATTCGTGTGGGTGCTTGTGGAGTCAGACTGATAGTCAACAAGAT
>NZ_JBZXDZ010000011.1:0-124954 GCF_058725305.1 Pseudomonas sp. DW-iso3 | reverse complement strand
CCGCGTCATCATTGATGATGTCCTGACCATCGCCCAGTCCAAACAAATAGAGGTCTGAACCGCTGCCGCCATTAAGCACATCATTGCCGGTGCCGCCGATTAATTGGTCATTGCCAAAACCGGCATTGAGGGTGTCATTTCCTGCGCCTCCGTCCAGCACATCGTTTCCAGAACCAGCGTTCAATACGTCATTACCCGTTAAGCCACGAATTGTTTGGTTCCCTGTAGCAGGCCCACTAAGTACGTCATCTCCAGCAGTACCATTCAACGCGAGAGAAAGGTCAGAGACATAGTCGCTGCTCCAAAACGTGCCATCGGCGAATTCAACGCGCTCCAACTTGTATCGATCATCGCTTGAAGTGAACCAGTTCTGCACCGTGATCTGGTCGCTGCCATTGCTGTGACTGAAGATCACATGATTGCCTGAACGCGACACTGAAATATCCGCAGCGCTTATGCCCGTTCCAAAGCGTAAAACATCAATATTGCCGCTGTAATACGCCGCATCATCATTGATGATGTCCTGGCCATCGCCCAGTCCAAACAAATAGAGGTCAGAACCGCTGCCACCGTTGAGTACATCATTGCCGGTGCCGCCGATTAATTGGTCATTGCCGAAGCCGGCATTGAGCACATCGTTCCCCGCTCCGCCATTCAGTACATCGTGTTCCGAACCGCCGTTCAACGTATCGTTGCCACCCAGGCCGTTAAGTGTCTGGTTGCCAGTAGAAGGACCGGTCAGTACGTCATCCGCGCTGGTGCCTGTTGCAACCAGCAACGCAGCCGCCGCTTGAGCGCCGGTCCACACGGTGCCGTCCGCAAACTCAATGCGCTCCAATTTGTATCGATCATCGCTTGAAGTGAACCAGTTCTGCACCGTGACCTGGTCGCTGCCATTACTGTGAGTGAAGATCACATGATTGCCTGAACGCGACACCGTTATGTCAGCCGCGCTTATTCCCGCGTCGAAACGCAAGACATCGACGTTGCCGCTGTAGTAACCCGCATCATCATTGATAATGTCCTGGCCATCGCCCAACGCGAACAAATAGAGGTCTGAACCGCTGCCGCCATTAAGCACATCATTGCCGGTGCCGCCGATTAATTGGTCATTGCCAAAACCGGCATTGAGAATATCGTTACCTGCCCCGCCCTCTAAAATGTCGTGGTCCGAGCCGCCGGTCAGGGTGTCATTGCCGGCCAGGCCGTAGAGCTTCTGGTTACCGGTAGAGGGTCCGGCCAGCACATCATCAGCATGGGTGCCTGTCGAGACCAGCAAGGCTGCGGTCGCCTCAGCACCGGTCCAGACGGTGCCGTCGGCAAATTCAATACGTTCCAACTTGTATCGATCGTCACTTGAAGTAAACCAGTTTTGCACCGTGATCTTATCGTTGCCATTACTGTGGCTGAAGACCACGTTATTACCTGAGCGGGAAACCGATATATCAGCCGCTCTTATGCCCGTGCCGAAGCGCAAGACATCGATGTTACCGGTGTAGTACCCCGCGTCATCGTTAATGATGTCTTGACCATCGCCCGCTGCAAACAGATAAACGTCAGAACCGCTTCCGCCATTGAGTACATCATTGCCGGTGCCACCGATTAATTGGTCATTGCCAAAACCGGCATTAAGGGTGTCATTTCCGGCTCCTCCGTCCAGCACATCGTCTCCCGAACCAGAGTTCAATACGTCGTTACCCGATAAGCCACGAATTGTTTGGTTTCCTGTGCTCGGCCCGGTAAGCGCATCATCTCCAGCGGTACCATTCAACGCGAGAGAAAGGTCAGAAACATAGTCGCTGCTCCAAAACGTGCCATCGGCAAATTCAACGCGCTCCAACTTGTATCGATCATCGCTTGAAGTGAACCAGTTCTGCACCGTGATCTGGTCGCTGCCATTGCTGTGACTGAAGATCACATGATTGCCTGAGCGCGACACCGAAATATCCGATGCACTTATTCCCGGCCCGAAACGCAAGACATCGACGTTGCCGGTGTAGTACGCCGCATCATCATTGATGATGTCCTGGCCATCGCCCAAACCAAACAAATAGAGGTCAGAACCGCTGCCACCGTTGAGCACATCATTGCCGGTGCCGCCGATTAATTGGTCATTGCCGAAGCCGGCATTGAGCACATCGTTCCCCGCTCCGCCATTCAGTACATCGTGTTCCGAACCGCCGTTCAACGTATCGTTGCCACCCAGGCCGTTAAGTGTCTGGTTGCCAGTAGAAGGACCGGTCAGTACGTCATCCGCGCTGGTGCCTGTTGCAACCAGCAACGCAGCCGCCGCTTGAGCGCCGGTCCACACGGTGCCGTCCGCAAACTCAATGCGCTCCAATTTGTATCGATCATCGCTTGAAGTGAACCAGTTCTGCACCGTGACCTGGTCGTTACCATTCATGTGACTGAAGATCACATGATTGCCTGCGCGCGACACGGTTATGTCAGCCGCGCTTACTCCCGTGCCGAAACGCAATACATCGACGTTGCCGCTGTAGTACGCCGCATCATCATTGATGATGTCCTGACCATCGCCCAGTCCAAACAAATAGAGGTCAGAACCGCTGCCACCGTTGAGCACATCATTGCCGGTGCCGCCGATTAATTGGTCATTGCCGAAGCCGGCATTGAGCACATCGTTCCCCGCTCCGCCATTCAGTACATCGTGTTCCGAACCGCCGTTCAACGTATCGTTGCCACCCAGGCCGTTAAGTGTCTGGTTGCCAGTAGAAGGACCGGTCAGTACGTCATCCGCGCTGGTGCCTGTTGCAACCAGCAACGCAGCCGCCGCTTGAGCGCCGGTCCACACGGTGCCGTCCGCAAACTCAATACGCTCCAACTTGTATCGATCGTCGCTTGACGTGAACCAGTTTTGCACCGTGATCTGGTCGCTGCCATTGCTGTGACTGAAGATCACATGATTGCCTGAACGCGACACTGAAATATCCGCAGCGCTTATGCCCGTTCCAAAGCGTAAAACATCAATATTGCCGCTGTAATACGCCGCGTCATCATTGATGATGTCCTGACCATCGCCCAGTCCAAACAAATAGAGGTCTGAACCGCTGCCGCCATTAAGCACATCATTGCCGGTGCCGCCGATTAATTGGTCATTGCCGAAGCCGGCATTGAGCACATCGTTCCCCGCTCCGCCATTCAGTACATCGTGTTCCGAACCGCCGTTCAACGTATCGTTGCCACCCAGGCCGTTAAGTGTCTGGTTGCCAGTAGAAGGACCGGTCAGTACGTCATCCGCGCTGGTGCCTGTTGCAACCAGCAACGCAGCCGCCGCTTGAGCGCCGGTCCACACGGTACCGTCCGCAAACTCAATGCGCTCCAACTTGTATCGATCGTCGCTTGAAGTGAACCAGTTCTGCACCGTGATCTGGTCGCTACCGTTGCTATGGCTGAAGATCACATGATTGCCTGAGCGCGACACCGATATGTCAGCCGCGCTTATTCCCGCGCCGAAACGCAAGACATCGACGTTGCCGCTGTAGTAACCCGCATCATCATTAATGATGTCCTGGCCATCGCCCAACGCGAACAAATAGAGGTCTGAACCGCTGCCGCCATTAAGCACATCATTGCCGGTGCCGCCGATTAATTGGTCATTGCCAAAACCGGCATTGAGAATATCGTTACCTGCCCCGCCCTCTAAAATGTCGTGGTCCGAGCCGCCGGTCAGGGTGTCATTGCCGGCCAGGCCGTAGAGCTTCTGGTTACCGGTAGAGGGTCCGGCCAGCACATCATCAGCATGGGTGCCTGTCGAGACCAGCAAGGCTGCGGTCGCCTCAGCACCGGTCCAGACGGTGCCGTCGGCAAATTCAATACGTTCCAACTTGTATCGATCGTCACTTGAAGTAAACCAGTTTTGCACCGTGATCTTATCGTTGCCATTACTGTGGCTGAAGACCACGTTATTACCTGAGCGGGAAACCGATATATCAGCCGCCCTTATGCCCGCGCCGAAGCGTAATACATCGATGTTCCCTGTGTAGTACCCCGCGTCATCGTTAATGATGTCTTGGCCATCGCCCGCTGCAAACAGATAAACGTCAGAACCGCTTCCGCCATTGAGCACATCGTTGCCGGTGCCGCCGCTCAATTGGTCATTGCCAAAACCTGCATTGAGAACATCAGCACCAGAGCCGCCGAACAAATAATCCGCAGCCGCTGCTCCATTTAATGTATCGTCGCCGTGCCCCCCAAAGAGTACATTTTGGTTTTGACTGGCTGCCAGCGTATCATTAGATGCTGTACCGATAGCGACGTAATTGAACTCATCGCTAATAAGCGCTTTGTCGGAATCAGACAGTTGAGTAACGAAATCACCTACCTTCGACATGAAAACCGGAGCGGCCAATTCGCCAATAGACACCAGCTTCAAGTCCGGGTAATCACGCAACATATCCCGGACCGCTTCATACGGCGACTGTGCAAATTTCGAATCCAGTACTGACATCAACCCATTAAAGCTTAATGAGACACCCTGCTCAGTTGCGTTAATCGTCATCCCTTCAGCCACATACTTTAGCCGTGTCTGAATCAGCAGACCGGCATACACAGAGTGCCTGAGCGCCTCATAGGAGGCATTAATAAAGCGAACTTGTTCGGCATTGAAAACAATAGCACGCTCATCAATATTTATACGGTTCGATGTGGCAAGCTGGTCGCTGGAAATATTGATAAATGTGGTGATAGTTCCTACTGACAAACTGAGTCGTACACCTGATCCGCCCGCTGGTGACGACGCAGAAAAAGACAACAAATTGGTTGCATTAAAAGCTTCAAGGATTCGCACCTTGTCCAGCAGTAATTTTTTCTCCATCTGCGCCTGCGTTAACTCAGGCGCGCCGACAGGAATGTCGCCGCTAACCTGCCAGGTCCCTGCAAAGCTGATCGAGTAAGCACTATTACTCAAACTTGCCAAGCGACTTTCAAAAGACTTTGTAATGCTCGTAGACGCCCACTGTTCGATGACCTCATCCAGCAAAGCGTATTGTTCAATGCTCGACCCTGCGAGTTTATATTTCGCCAGCGTGCCCTTTAACTCATTGCTGAGCATGCTTGCCTCTTGCAAGTCCCTCACACCGCCTGATCCTCGTATATTCGGCAGGGTCGACGCAGTCTCGTCCAACACCAGTGCATTACCAAAATCCCGATAAAACGGATTCGTAGCCAAATCCAGGTTAGCAGCCAAACTTTGGTTATCATTGACGCCGCCTAGCGTCCCATCCCCCTTTACGTAAGCGCCAGTGGCACTGATTAAATTCCCATTATTAACGATCGCAGAACTCTGAGAACCCAGCAGGATGGCCGAAATATTAAGGTCTCTCAAAAACTTAAGTTCATTGGTTTGGGAAACACCATCCTGATTCAAATCCTGCCATACCTGAACGTCCGAAAAGTGTGTGTCCAGTGCGTCGAATCTACCGTCATTGTTACTGTCTAAATCGCTTAGCGCATCGAAACCGTTACTCGCCAACTGCCCATTGGACTTGAGTGTATCAACACCAAACAATTCACGACCAGAATCAATTGCCCCGTCTCCATTGCGGTCTAAAACTAAAAGACCGTCATCCGACGCGACCCACCCCGTCCCGGTCCTGACGCCGTCGCCGTTGAAATCGAATAACACCCCCGCATTTACAGCCACGGTTTCAATTCCGTCACCGTCCAAGTCCAACGTCAGAGGATCCAAACGCTGAACAAAGTTCAATGCGCTTTGCCAGAGAGCATTGACCTCTCCTGCGACCGCATTAGTAAGTCCGCCATATTGTGCTATGGAATTTTCTGCGTACTCCATAGCACCCGGATAAATTTTTGCCAATGCAATAGCGGCCCCTGCCACACCCACAGCCGCTAACATGACCGGGGAGACTGCGCCAATCATGAATCCAAAGCCGGCAGTAAGCGCGGCGATATCATAGAGCACATCGGCTATATCAATTGGCTCCAGTGTACCCTTATCATATTTGTCAAAAGCATCTGCCATGCTACCCACGATGCCTACTTGGCCAGTCAGCAGCATGCTATAGGCCTGCCCCCAGGGTCCGCCTATCCTTTTGGCGACTTGCCCCGCGACCAGCTGTATCGCGTTGGTAGCTTGTTCCATACCAGATGCTGTTGACATAACGCCTCCTAGACTATCAATCCCAACAACACCAACAACACGCCTACCCCGCAGAGCGCGATCGATACGACCCTGAGGGAACTATTGAATGCGACATACTTAAGGTACGAGCGCTCCGAAGGGGCCAAGTCCTGTTGATGCTTGAGACGCTCAATAGATTCTCGCTGTTTCCTGGAGTCGCCCAAAAGGTTGCCTGTGTACGCGACCAGAAGGATTCCAGCCAATACCAGGAACAAACCAAACTTTAAAGCCCAGAGCATCGCCCACCACTCCCGATCAGAGCACGCTTGCCGTATTGGCGGAATTTGAATAAGCATGGTCCACTAAAAACAGCGACAGCCGCTCATACAACCACTACGCAAATTTGCGATGCAAGTTTAAAATAACGCTGCACACTTCAACGCTTATATCTCTCCCGCCTGCAGGCGTCTACTGTCGGCGTCTTTATGATGAAGTTGATATAAGCACAGCTTTTTTAGAAAGAACCAATGCATTCCGTCGGGCACAATTTTCTTCCTTGAAATATCAGCATTGTCCTGAAACTCTAGGCTAGCTGACATTTTCTACTCCGCCATGCAAAAGCGTAAAAAAAGCAAGCGCCAAACACACATCGATTATCAAATCCAATTAAATCAATCACCTGAAATCTACTTTGAGACAGATTCATTTCTCTGTCACCTCCAACTCAGACGTCAGCCCCCACGCCCGCTATCAACCTTCCGGGCGTCTGGCAGGCTTACGCTTGATCACAAAATCGCGGCACGTCTCAACAACCTGCTGCAGGTTGTGCACACCGTCATGAATGGCGAGCATGGCCGCCTCACAGCGACGACTACCTGAGCTTCACGCCAAATCTGCTTACAAGATGCCAGGCGGCGTGCCAATGGCCTGGTTGTCACTGGCTTTTATGGGATTCGTGCTCTGCCTGCTGGCATTGAGACCCGACACACGCGTTGCGTTGATGGTCATGCCGGGGTGGTTCATATGGCTGGCAATTGCCTATCAGCTGACCCGTAGCAGGAAAGCAAAAACCGTCGTTGAATCGGCAGGTCAATTCGGTTGAGTCAAAAGGTGTATTTCAACCGGCAACGACCACGGCAGAGAACCTCAGACTTGCACGCCTCAGAGGCTGATTGAAATAGAAGAAAAAAGGCGCTCCGCAGAGCGCCTTGAACACACTTATTGCAGGCTAACTTGACGCTGGTCTGGCTTGCCAGCAGTACCGATCTCGATACGTTTTGGCTTGGCCCGTATAACGCAGTCCGTCAGATTAAAATCCCAAAGAATGTGCTCGTAAGCAAAATGGCATAATATGCCAACGGCCGGCAGAAACTGTTTACCGAAAGCTGGAGCTCATTATGGCAACTAGAAACGTTGTGCTCACCCCTCACCAGGAACAGGTTATTCATGACTTAGTTCAGTCTGGCCGTTATCAGAATGCCAGCGAAGTGATGCGAGAAGGTTTGCGTTTACTGGAGCAGCGCGTCGCCGAAGACACTGCCAAAATTGAAGCCCTGCGTCAGGCGACCTCGATTGGCATCGTGGATCTTGAACACGGGCGCTTTACTCAGGTGAACGAAGGGGATCTGGAGCACTACCTCGAGGGCTTGAGCCTGGAGGCAAAGATCCCGACGAAAGAGAAACACTGAGCATGTCGCAGTATCGGATTTCCGATGCGGCACGCACCGACATTCTCAGGCGCTCCCAGACGCAGTTCGGTAATCAAGCAAGGCAACGGTATCAAGCGCTGATCCTCGCGGCGCTGCAAGCGATTGCCTCCACGCCTTATCGCATTGGCAGCCACGAGCGCAATGAGCTTGCACCAGGCCTTCGCAGCTATCACCTCGTCTATTCGCGCCAGCAAGCTAAACACCCTCATGGGACGGTCAAAAGCCCACGCCACGTCGTATTTTATCGTGTAGCAAATGACGAGGTGATTGAGGTCGTCCGACTCCTTCATGACGCCATGGACGTACAATTGCACTTGCCTGATGACTGATCAGCGATCCAAGACACAGACATGACTGGCGAGGAACAACGAAAGTGAGACGCTCCCTCTAGCCCCCCACTCTGCCAGCCAACTTATTTCAGGACAGGTGCTGAAAGATAGCCCGGGCAACTTCGAATAAGGATATCGACTCATCGAACCACCAAGGATTTGCCGGATTCGGATTGGTCATCCGGTATACGGGGGTGCACTGAATACCAGTCACGGCCACCCAGATCCATGTCAGAAATCGCCATTCGCGATCGCTCGAACACTCGGCGCAATTGGGGGCATAACTGGGGGCATAATTCGATTTTTTCAAGCTGAAACTACTGTTCTAAAGCCCTTTCATAATGTTTTTTGGCGACCCTGAGAGTCTTTAGGCGACGTCGGGCAGGCTGTTTAGCTGAGCATTTCTGGCTTTTCATGGGCATGGAGCCCCTTTCATTTCCAAGCCCGCCAGTCCCGTTGCCTTACCGAAATCGCCATCAACTTATTCTGGCCCAGCAAATACAATCGGGCCCCGTCAATAAATGGTTCCGACGCCTGATGTTCGATCTGTTCGGCGATTAACTGCGCGCACAGCCTTTACTGCCAATGCGAAAACCTTGGGGCGCAGGTGCGACACCTGCGGCCAGACCCCATGCACATCAGCGTTACCGAAAAACCACTCGCGACACGAAGCAGACATTGGAGCAGGTAAATAAGCCCGTCGTTTTTCTTCCTTTGGCCTCGTTTTTTGCCACCCGTTTTCAGGTTGATCGCCAATCACTCCGATAGGATCAGGCAATACTAAAATCGAATCAGGCATAGTTCCCAACCACTCCCCGCCCTAGCATAGCCTGACCTTATATATTCAGGAGTGCGCCCCATGCGTGCAGACAAAACCATTTTTATCACGGGCGTTAGTAGCGGCTTTGGCCAGGCCCTGGCGAAGGAAGCTCTCGCTCAGGGCCATCGAGTGATCGGCACTGTTCGCAGCGAATCCTCTCTGGCAACGTTCCAGGCGCTCTTGCCTGAGAGAGCCCATGGCGTGGTGCTGGACGTTACCCACTTTAATGCCATCGACGCCGTCGTCGCCGCTGTTGAGGATCAGTATGGCCCGGTGGACGTGCTGGTTAACAACGCGGGTTATGGCCACGAAGGGGTTTTCGAGGAGTCGTCGCTGGAGGAAATGCGCCGTCAGTTCGACGTCAACGTATTCGGCGCGGTGGCGATGACCAAGGCGTTTGTGCCCTTTTTTCGCCAGCGGCGGGCGGGACGTATCCTCAATATCACGTCCATGGGTGGCTATATCACCATGCCAGGTATTGCTTACTACTGCGGCAGCAAATTTGCCCTGGAGGGCATCTCTGATACGTTGAACAAAGAGCTTGCGCCCTTCAATATTTTTGTAACGGCCGTGGCGCCGGGGTCTTTCCGAACGGACTGGGCAGGTCGTTCGATGCAGCGTACGCCGCGCAGCATCAGTGACTACGATGCGACTTTCGACCCGGTGCGAAAAGCCCGTGAGGAAAAAAGCGGCCTTCAACTGGGCGACCCGCAGAAAGCCGCACGCGCCATGATGACTATTATCACCAGCCCCAATCCGCCGGCTCAACTGCTGCTGGGCAGCGACGCCCTGGCTCTGGTGCGTGACAAGCTGCAGCGGACGGCGGAGAGTATTGAGCAATGGGAAGCGCTGAGCTGTTCCACGGACGGCTGAGCATAAAAGTGGAGAACGTACAATCGATGCCGAAATCCAAGGACCCGAGCACTGCGCGTATGGTGCAGTTGATGGGCCAGCTTGCACCGCTGGAGGGTTACAACCTGAGTCCGCTGGATGATGTGCGTTTTCTGCGTTCCAACCGGCCGCTGAAGCGCACCCCGGTTCTATATGAGCCGGGCATCGTCATCCTCTGTCAGGGGCAGAAACGCGGCTATCTGGGTGATGACATTTACATCTATGACGCCCAGCATTATCTGGTGGTGTCAGTGCCCGTGCCTTTTACAATGGAGACCGACGCTAGCGAGGCGGAGCCAATGCTGGCGGTGTACATACGTCTGGATTTCAATCTGGCCGGCGAGCTGATTCAGCAGGTAGATGAGGTATGGAACATCCGCGCGGCTCAGCCTATGGGTATGTACGCCTCGCCCATGGACGAACCGCTGCGCCAGTCGACCCTGCGTTTTCTGGAAGTCATGGGCGACTGCACCGACGCGCTAATCCTCGGACCAGCGATGTTGCGCGAACTTTACTACCGCATCCTCACTGGCGAACAAGGCGGCACCCTACGCGCGGCTATCGCCCAGCAGGGTCAGTTCGGCAAGGTGACGCGCGCCATTCACAAAATCCACCGCTGTTACCACGAGCGTCTGGATGTAGAAATCCTCGCCCAGGAAGCGCAGATGAGCGTGCCTAACTTTCATCTACATTTTCGCAAGGTGACCGATTCCTCGCCTATGCAGTACCTCAAGTCGACGCGGTTGCATCAAGCGCGACTACTGATGCTGCGTAACGACCTGACAGCGGCCAAGTCGGCATTTCTGGTGGGTTATGAAAGTGCTTCGCAATTTAGCCGCGATTTCAAACGCCTCTTCGGACGCACGCCAATAGCGGAGGTGGCATGGATGAAGCAGGCTTATGCGTTGCCGGCACCGCCAACCCCTTCGCCCTTCGTGTCATCACACTGAGTTTCAAACAATCCTGTCTTGGCCGTCGCCAGTAGGCTTGGGATCGTGCGGATGGCGTGCCTGCCGATACGGCGGGCGAGTGAAGTTTCACATCTGCGGCCGCATGGATGAACAGTAAGCGTCTGGTGAAGACGTCTGGACAAAGTAAATGGTCTGAACACGATCAGATTTCCCGAAAGAGCCACTCGCCAGTTCGCATTTTCGTTTCTTGACACAGTGCTCGAATTTCCAGATTATCGATCAATGACGCCTACAAATCTCGTTAGCATGATGCGCCCCTTGATGACTGCCTTTGGCGGGCCATAGGGCGATGTGCGCTTAGAACAGAAGCATTGACCAGAAGCCCCGCCAGAAATGGATGGGGCTTTTTCATTCCCCTTCCAACTCATTGATGACAAGGAGAGTGAAGATGCTGTTGATCCGCCCAGCCAAACGTACTGACGCCGAGGCCGCGTTTGATATACGCCTCCAGGCGATCCGGCATCAATGCATTACCGTCTATACCGCTGAGCAAGTAATGGCGTGGACTGATGTGCCGCTCACAGACCGATATCGGGCTTGGGTGGAAAAGGAGTACCACGTTGCCTGGTTGGGCGAGATACCGGTCGCAACAGGTCTGATTGATTTCCAGTCTGGAGAGATAGGCGCTATTTTCGTATTGCCTGCATTCATGGGACAGGGGATTGGCAAGACAATGCTCCTATACCTTGAGCGACTGGCCTTTAACGCTGGGATCCTCGACATCCATTTAGATGCTACCCCTAACGCAGCCGCGTTCTACCGTCGGTGTGGCTATCACGGAGATATTCAAGCTATCTATACCTCGCCCTCCGGTCTTGAGCTGGCTTGTACACCGATGCGGAAACAGTTGGCCAGTGGAGAGCTCCTGTAACGCGGGTGACGAGCAGGCTGCCGAACTCAAGTTGAGTAAGTCAGTCCGGCATGCAGTCGTGGAGGAAGCTTAACCCTGGAGATCCGGCGTTGAAGTGAAGCGTCAGGTCATAAGCCCCCATTCGCGATCGCCCGCGCGCCCGATGTAAAGGGGGGCAAAACTGGGCGCGCATTCATTTTCATCGCCGCAATGCTGATACCGAACCTGTCGCGATATGAATACATCAACGGTCCCGGCGAGGTCGAAGACGGGCGTCTTGATGCATTCCATCATCCAACCATCATGGTTCCAAAAACGTTGATCGTATGCGCACGTAGCCACTTGCGGGCACTTCAGTGATCTGTACGGATATATCCACCTTCTGCTGGCGCAGCACCGGCTCGAAAATGTCAGCGAGCACCTCCAGCAGGAGACGGCTGATGGTGTGGCGTTTTTCATCATCGCCAGCCTTACCGGAAACAGTCGACACGTTCAGATGGATGAACTCCTGAGGCTCAACACAATCACCTACGAAATAGTTGTCGTATCGAATGAGCCGCGTCTTAACCAAGTCCAGCCGCAGTCCGGAAACCTCAACAAGGGTGTTATGAAGGCGCTGGCTAGCCTCCTTGAAATTAACGTCACTCCCTACCCCTGCGGTGTACTCAAGGTATACATGTGGCATGTTCAACTCCTTGGGCGTAATCAAACACCGACCGGCAGGCGCCGGCCGGGTAACCTGCCTGTCAGCGCGTTGGGATAATGGGGAACTTCGGGTGCTCCATCGGCATATCCAGCGTCAACCCGAGGGGGTCGGTACGGTGGTTGGAAGCCCCGGTGTAGCGTGCCGAAACGGGCAACCACAGGGTTGAGTACACCCATCGTGGCGTATTAGAGCTGTTAGCGGGAGCCGCGTGGATCACGTTCATGTCATGCACGGTGGCATCGCCGGCTTTGAGCGAAATAGGCGGTGACATTTCGAACTCATCCAGCACCCAAGGATGTTCGTCGAGCAACGTTACGTTATCGCGGCGATTGAAGTAGCGCCCCAGCATGCCCGCTCGGTGGCTGCGGCTGAGAAACTGCATGGTCCCCATCTCCGGCGTGAGATCGACCAGCGCGATCCAGATATTCAGCGCTCCTTGCCGGTCCAGTGGATGATGTGGAAAGTCCTGGTGCCAGGGAGTGTCACCACCGGCTTCGGACTCGGGGTTCTTGGCGAACACATGGTCCGAATAGAACCGCACCTCCTCGCCCGCCAGTTGCGACGCAATGCTGGCCAGCTGCGGCGAGTGGCTGAGTGCCTTGATCTGCGGACAGGTGGCGGAGACTTCATCCCAGCGCGCATACCAGCGGTAGGCATTTTCGATCTGCTTGCCGGGATCGTTGCGATCGACGGTGCGCGCGACTTCGCCCATCCGGGTCTTGGCCTCGTTGAGCAGCATCTGCACGGTTTGGGCGTTGATCACATTTTCCAGTTTCATCCAGCCGTTGGCCCGATAATCCAGGATTTGCTGGGCGTCCATAGAGTGCGGCGCGTAGCCGTCGTTTGCCTCGGTCTTCATGACTGCTTGCATGTTCAATCTCCAATGTTTCCAGGTTTATTGAGCACTGCTTCAGGCGGCCGATTGCGCGGCCATAGGTTGCTTGCGCAGCAACACGAGCGTCAACGCCCAGCCCGCAGCCAACAGCAGCGAGGACAAGACGATAACTTGGGTGAAGCCATGGCCGAACTGGGCGGCGTCGGCAACGTTGATCAACAGACTGAAGATCGCCACGCCAATCAGGCCGCCCACCTGGCGCGACGCATTGACGATGGCCGACGCCACGCCGGACTTGTCACTGCTGACATGGTTAACGGCGGTGGCAGTCAAGGTGGGCACCGTCAGTGAGATACCGAAGCCGATGACAAACATCTGCACGGCAATGTGGGCGTAAGGCGCCCCACCCACGAACGGCGTGAGCGCAACCACGCCAAGCAGCGCGATGGCCAGCCCCAACGACAGCAGGCGCCGCTCACCCAACTTGGGCAACCAACGGGCCGCCAACTGATTGCCGAAGAACAGCACGCCAGTCATGGGAATAAAGGCCAGTCCGGTATTGATCACCGAATAGTGATTGACCTGCTGCAAAAAAATGCTGAACACGAAAATCAGCCCGTAGAACACAAAGTTCACGATCACTCCCAATATCGAGGCCAGGCTGAAGGCCGCATTGTTGAAGACCGCGAGCGGAACCATCGGTCGTGCGGTACGTGATTCGACCCACAAAAATCCGAGCAGGCCGCCAAGGAAGCACAGCGCATGCATCACAACGCGTTGGTCCAGACCTTTCTGGCGGCCCAGCTCGATGACGGTGTAGGTCAGGTTGGCCAGGGTAAACAACGCCAGCAGTTGCCCCCACAGGTCAAAACCGCCTTTGTGATTGGCCGGAATTCGCGGTGCGTTGATCAGGCACAACACAATGCCGATCAGGCCAATCGGCAAGTTGATGAAAAAAATGCTGCGCCACCCGAACACACCGATCAGTAACCCGCCCACGACCGGACCGGCCGCCAGCGCAATGCCCGCTACGCCCGCCCACAAGGCAATCGCCTTGCTGCGTTCGGCAGGCACTTCAAAGGTGATACGCACCAGGGCCAGGGACGTCGGCACCAGCAGTGCAGCACCGATGCCTTGCAGCGCTCGAAAGCCAATCAGCGACGGCAACGTCTGGGCCAGGCCACAGCCCAGCGAGGCCAGGGTAAAGACCACGTACCCCCATAAAAACACTTTCTTGTGCCCGAACCGGTCACCCAGCGCGCCTCCGGTGAGCAGGAAGGAGGCAAACAAAAGCGTGTAAGCGTTGACGATCCATTGCAGTTGCAGCACATCGGTGGCGAACTCGGCCTTGAAACTTTCGAGCGCGACGTTGACCACGCTGACATCAAGCAACACCACCACGAACCCCAGGCAGGTGGCGAACAACGTTAATTTCTTCTTGCTGGAAGTATCCATTATCAATTCCTCACGGGATGTTGAACGCAGCAGGCAGTGCCTCAAGCACGGCCTCGATCTGCGCCTTGAACGCCAGCGCCGTTGAGCGCTCTACTTTCAGCGAGCTGAAGGCCAACGCTGCATGCCAGGTGCCATTGAACCGGGCCAAGTGCAGGACGAAGTCGTAGTTGCCACCGGTGCGGTTGACCAACGTTGAGAAACCGATCACAGAAGCCGCGGGATGCGTCAGGAACCGCTCCAGCGACCCGGTGTTGGTAAACGCCAGGGCGGGCCTCGGGGTGTGGTCGAGCACCGTCTCTTCGTGTGTTCCCAATAGCGCCCTGGCCTCGGCCACCGCCTGCGCATACCGCTCGATACACCCATACAGATCCGGGCTCTGGCTATCGAGCGTGGTTTTGCGCACGTCAATCAAGCAGGCCTTGGTCAGCGGAGCCCCAGCGGCGCCAGGCTCACGTCGTGAATACGCGGTGAATAAATCGAATGCGGGGACGCCGAAATGCCTGAGATAGCTATGAGCAAAAACCCCGCCCCAAATGGCGTTAGTGCTGAAACCCGACGCCGTGCGCAGTTGATCGATGCGTTTTTCGGCCTCGCTACTGATCTGCAACCGGACAAAATCGGCGTAACTGGCTTTGCCTGTCTCGATGGGTGAACCGCGCCAATGCGCCAGGCGTATGCGGAACGCATGCGCCGCTCGATCATCGAGGCTGGCGGGCATCTCACCCAGGTAGCCGGCGAGGCTATTGACCAACCTGGCGGTGCTGTAGCCGTCGGAGATCGCATGGTTGCGCGTGAGCAGGATATGGGTCTGATCGATCTCGGGGTCGGTCACCACCAGCGCCCTCCAGCCTTCCTGGTCGGCCAGCAAACGGTTGAGCTCAAGCTTGAGCAAAACGTCGGGAAGCAACGATGTCGGGGGTGTGCAAGGTAGTGCCTGGACCTCGTCTTCGACTGCCACGAACCCATGCCTGTCGTTGCCGACAGGCACTATCTTCTGGCGCAGAAACGCATAGTCGGCGACCAATTGCCCAAATGCCTTGCACGCCCGCAGCGGGCTGACGCACCCCGGCACCGTGAGCAATGTGGTCACTTGGGTATTGCCGTTGCGGTTAAGGAAATTCTGGTGAAACCGCTGTTCGGTTTCGTCCAGCAAGCGGTGCGGCTGCATACCGGCCTCCGTGGCAGTGCCTATCGGTCGATGAATTGCATCATTCGCTGTTCGTAGCGTTCACCCGCCACCGCCCACTGCCCAAGCAACGCCTGGATCGCGTGCGATTGTTCGTCGTTTAACACGCAGGCATCGGCAGCCACGTTCTCTTCCAGGTAGGCGACCCGCTTGGTTCCGGGGATCACTGCCAGGTGCGGGCTGCGCGTGAGCAACCAGGCCAGCGCCAACTGCGCAGGCGTCATCGACCACGAATCGGCCAGCGCAAGAATCGACTCGGTCAGAAAGGTGTTGGCGGCAAAGTTTTCTTCGCGAAAGCGCGGGTCTTGCTGGCGGAAGTCATTGGCGTCGTAGTGAGTAGCGCTGGCCGCCTTGCCGGTCAGGAACCCGCGGCCCAATGGGCAGAAAGCGACGTAGCCGATGCCGAGGTTGTGCAACAGCGGCAGGATCTCTTGCTCGACATTGCGCTCCCACAACGAGTACTCACCCTGTATCACTGAAATCGGGTGAGTGGCATGGGCGCGCTCGATGGTGCGCGTGCCCACCTCGCAAAGGCCCAGGTACTTGACCTTGCCCTGCTCGACCAGACGCCCCATCGCCCCAACAACTTCTTCGATGGGAACCGTAGGATCCAACCGGTGCTGATACAGCACGTCGATGTAATCGGTCCCCAAGCGTTTGAGCGAGGCCTCGACGACTCTTTGCAGATTGCTTTCAGAACTGTCCACGCCAACGATCTGGCCGTCGACGATGCGGAAACCGAACTTGGTGGCGATGACCACCTCCCCGCGGCGCCCGGCAAAAGCGCGCTGCAACAGCCGCTCATTGGTAAACGGCCCGTAAGCCTCGGCCGAATCGAAGAAGTTCACGCCCAGCTCCAACGCTCGATGCAAGGTGCGTAGCGATTCGTTGTCATCCGTGGCGCCATACCACTGGCTCATCCCCATGCAGCCCAGCCCTATGCGGCCAACCTGCAGACCCTGTGTGCCCAACGTGATCGTCGAAACCATGGAATCGCCCTCCTTGTGATACTGATCGTTCTACATCTTTTTCAAATTATCGCCTCCCCGTCAACACAATGTTTCTAAATATTTTGTTTTATTTCGGGTTTGAATGCCCTTAGCAGGAGCCATAAACATGATAAATAACTATATAAATCAATTTATTAATGCCTAATAACCGATCTTAAAATTTTATTCCGCCAAAACCAAATGATTGGATCCAATAACCAGAAACATATTGACACATATATTTTGAGCGTCTAAACACTCTCAACAGAGACATAACGGTCTCTTTTTCTTTCCACAAGATCGAGGACGAACGCATGGGCAAGATGGACTCTTGGATCGGCCATTGGCAGCGCGGGGTGCCGACCTTCAAAGCGGAATGCGCCCAAGCGCAAGCGAACTATTTGGAAAGGCTCGACAAGCCCCTAAAGACCCAGGAACACGTGCTCGAAGACATCATTCACGTGTGCCAGAAGTCGTTGTTTTGGAAAGAAAACGGTTTTCAGGTCAGCCACTGCAACGGCAGGATCACCCGCACCAATATCCCGGTCATGACCTATGAAGGGTTCCGCGACATCCTGGTGCGTGAAGGCCAGCAAAAAGGCGGAATACTCAGTTGCAGCCCGGTGGTGCGCTGGCTCAAGACCAGCGGTACCACCGGGCAATCCAAGCGCATTCCCTACACGCTGCACTGGATTCGCCAGTACCGGGTGCCGGCCATCAAGGCCATGTGGGGGTTCTTTGCCCATGACTACCCGGCCCTGCACGCAAATCCGTGGGCCACACTGGACACGCAAACCGTTCGCGACCCAAGCAACGAGTACGTTGAAGGTTTGCCCTACCAGGCGATCAGCAACCGCCACCCGCAGATCGGCAGCGGCGACTGGAACCCGCCCTGGTATGAAGCGCCCTGGTTTACGCCGACGCCGGATGCCAGCCATGAGCAGAAGATGTATGCACGGCTGCTGTGGACACTGGGTGAGGACGTCAGATTACTCACGGCCATCAACCCCAGCACTCTGCTCTCCCTGCACCATTGCCTGCTGGAAAACCGTGAACGCCTGCTGCGCGACCTGCACGACGGCGCCCATGCCGGCAGCCTCATGCGGGCAGCTGACCCTGCGGCTGCGCACCGGCTGGAGAGTGTGTTGGCCCGCGACGGGGTGTCACTGCCGGATGTATGGCCGGGGCTGGAGCGCTTCAGTTGCTGGACTGCAGCGTCGGCCAAGCTCTACAAGCCCCAATTGGAGCGAATCATGGGGCAGGCCAAGGTGCTGCCATTCATGTCATGCGGCACCGAAGGCGTGGTGACCCTGCCCGTGGATGACGATCAGGACAGCCAGCCGTTGGCGGTTGATCAGGCGTTTTTCGAGTTCATTCCCGTGTCAGTGGATATGGATGCGCTGATACGTGATCAGGTGCAGCCGCAGACCGTGTCTCTGGATCAGCTCAAGGAAGGCGACGAATACCACCTGGTCATGTGGCAGGGCAACGGGATGGTGCGCATGTACACCGGCGATATCTATCGCGTGCACGGCTATTACCGAGGCGTGCCGCGTATCAGTTTCAGCCGGCGTAATGGGGTGATGCATTCTTTCACCGGCGAAAAGATCACCGAGACCCAACTGCACGAAGCGGTGCAGATGTGTGGCATCCCCAATGCCGGGCTTTACCTGTGCGCCCCGGTCTGGAACGAAACGCCCTATTACGCCGTGGCCATCGAGGCGGCAGGCGCGCCTTGCGGTGAGTCGGAGCGCCTCAGCCAGTTACTCGATGGTCATCTGCAGGCGATCAATATCGAGTACGAGTCCAAGCGTTCCAGCAAGCGCCTGGGACAAATCAAGGTCATCACTGTGCCTGGCAACGCGATCTCCATGGCGATCGAACAGGAAAAAGCCGCCAGGAAAACCCTGCAGATCAAGTACAAGCCCTTCCAACCCGACCTGTCCCTGCTGGGCATCCAGCAACTCTGATCTTGAGAGGCACTCATGAACATGCACTTGTTTCAGCACAACATTGCGCGTGAAGTCCACTACCTGGCTCAGGCAGACCGGCGGATGGCCCTGCATGCCTGGCGCCCGCAGCAGCCGCAAGGCGCCATCCTGTATTTTCATGGGCTGCAAAGCCACGCCGGTTGGTTGTGGTCGGTAGGTAATGCATTCGCCAACCTGGGCATCGCGTTCTACGCCCTGGACCGCGAAGGATGCGGTATCAGCAGCGGTCAGAAACATGGGTTCCCGGACGTGCGTACGTTGCACACGGATGCCTCGGCCGCCATCGAACACATTCGTCGCGAAGTGCCCGACGATGTGCCGCTTTGCCTGTTCGGGCACTGCCTGGGCGGATCGGTGCTGGCCGCCATCGCAAGCAGCCCCCGCGCCGAGCTGCCCTATGACAATCTCGTCATCTGTTCGGCCTGGCTGGGCAAAATGCATGACCGGCTCAGTGAACAGGAGCGGGCCGACATCGATCTGGACGACAGGCAGACGCTGTGGGATGCGGGGCTCAACCCGGACGACTTCACCGCCAACCCGAATCTGGCCGAATTCATCCGCAACGACACGCTGGCCACCACTCATTTGCAACATCGAGAGCGGAAAAAATTGCTGGCGCTGGAAAAGGTCTACCTGGCGGCCGATGCCCGACCCATCGACGCCCCCAGCCTGTTTATCTGCGCCAACAAAGACCCGCTGGTGGATGTGAACGTCACCGTTGGTCACTTCCAGCACCTGTGCCGCAACGGCTCTACCCTGCTGGTCAATCAGGACAAGCACTACCTGTTTTTCACCCCCGCGATGGGCCAGGTGGTGCAGTTCACCGCAGATTTCGTCAAGGCCAACGGACGCTACGCCTATGACGCCGCCTGAGGTCTACCTGGTACGCCAGCCCATGGCCAACCCGTTCGTGCATGGCGCCCACCAACGCCACACTTCAGACAGTGTGGTGCTCAGTTGGACGCTCGGCGCCTTTACAGGGATCGGTGAATGCGCGCCGCGCCGCTACGTGACAGGCGAAGACTGCGAGTCGGTGCTGACCCAACTGCGCAGCCTTGACTTCGCGCACTTGGCAAAAGCATTGGCCAGCGGCGACCCGGTCGACCGGGGGCGCGCGCTATATGAACATGGCCTGCCATTCGAGGCCAGTGAGAACCTGGGTAACAACACGCGGTGCGTGGTGGAAATGGCGATACTCGACTCGCTGGCCCAACAGGCCGGCCTGCCATTGTCCACCTACCTGCTGCGCATCACCGAGGCCGTCGCGACGGCACGCCGCACCGTGCCCGCGCACATCAACATCACCCAGGTACTCGACCTGTCGCAACCGGTTCAGGCGTTCCTTGAACAGCGCAAACCGTTGCGCTCGCTCAAGCTCAAACTGGCCGGTGATCCGCACGCCAACCAACAACGCCTGGAAACCATCCGGGCACTGGCGCCGCCCCTGGCGTTGTACGTCGACCCGAACATGAGTTGGTCGGCCGAACAACTCCACGGCAGCGCGCGACAGTTTCATGCACTGGGTGTCGCGCTGTTCGAGGAACCCTTGCCGCCCGGCAGCCTGGAGGATTACCGCCAGGCGAGGCTCAAGCATGGCGTGGCAATCATGCTCGACGAGTCGGTCACCTCAGCGTCCAGCCTGGCGCGGGCGTGGCAACACCAGGCGCTGGATGCGGTGAACCTTCGGATCGCCAAATGCGGTGGGCTGTTGGCCAGTGCGCGAATGATCGAGCAGTGCCACGCGTGGGGGCTGCCCGTTTACCTTGGCGTGCAAGTTGCCGAAGTCGGACCGCTGATCGCCGCGCACCGTGCGCTGCTCACGGCCTACGAGGGTTTTATCGGCGTGGAAGCCGGGCAACACGATCGTTTTTTCCACACCGACCTGCTCGAACCGATGCCAGCCATTGATAGAGAACACAACGCCATTCACTTGCCCGTTCCGACGCGAACAGGCCTTGGCTGCCGCCTGACGTCCCATGTGCAGCCCTACCACTGTGCAACCGGTGTCGACAGACACCCCAACGAATCTCTTCACATGGAGCGTGCACGATGAAGTATTTCTCCGATCTGCTTGTCGATCTTCTGATCAACCAGGGCATTGAGTACGTCTGCTTCAACCCCGGCGCGTCATTTCGCGGCATTCATGACTCGCTGGTGCATCACCCCGACCCGGCCGTACCGGCCATCCTGATGTGCTGCCACGAGGAAATTTCGGTGGCAATGGCCCACGGTTATTACAAGGCCAGCGGCAAGCATATGGCGGTGCTGGTACATGCCAATATCGGCTTGCAGCACGCGAGCATGGCCATCTTCAACGCCTGGTGCGATCGGGTCCCGCTGTTGGTGCTCGGCGGCAACGGGCCGATCGACGCCGCACTGCGTCGCCCCTGGATCGACTGGATCCACACGTCCCAGGGCATCGACAAGTTGCTCTCGGGTTACACCAAATGGACCGATATGCCGGTCTCCCAAGCCGCCACGCTGGAATCGGTGCAACGGGCGCTCAAGCTGTGCGCGGCCGAACCTCACGCCCCTTGTTATGTCGCCATCGACAGTGCAGTTCAAGAAGAGTCACTGGCGCCGGGACTCTTGCTGCCATCCGGCGCGGTACGCCCGGAACGCCTGCCGGCACTGGACGATGAGCAACTGAACGAACTGGTGGACCGCATGCTGGCGGCGCATCACCCCGTGATCGCGATTGATTACGCCGCACTGGACGATGAGCAGGCCGAGCAAACGCTGAGGCTCGCCACCCTCACAGGCGCGGCGGTGATTTCACGTAACGGCCGCTACAACGTGCCCAATACCCATCCGCTGGTGTTCCAGGACCACGATGCGCAACTGATGAGCGAGTGCGACTTTCTGCTGGCCTTGGAAGTCCAGGATCTTTATGGGCTGCTCGCCAACTCCGGACAGCAACCCCACGCTGGTCTTTACATCGCGACCCTGGGCACCCACTCGTTGTTGATCAGCAGTTGGGTGGCCGACAGCCAGAAGCTGGTGTGCGCCGACCTGGCGCTGCACGCCAATGTGGCGGCCTCCATCACGCGTATCGCACAGGCGGCGCAGGCGTTGGCGGCGTCTCGCACTCACACGGCACAGACGTTGGTCGATGAGCGCACCCAGCGCATTGCGGCCCACAAGCAGGCGCGTCGCCAGGCGCTGCTGGCGCAAGTCACCCAACCCGCCGACGGCTTGACCATCGCCCAGGCGCTGATCGCTATCCACGAAGCCATCGGGCATGAACGTTGGGTACTCACCAACACTGGCAGCGTGACAATCGACACCCTGGTGCGCGGGCTCTGGCCCATCGAGCGCAGTGAAGCGTATATCGGCATGAGCGGCGGCGCCGGGCTGGGTTATGGCCTGGGCGCAGCCATCGGTGCGGCCGTCGCCCACAAAGGCAGCGGCCGGCTGTGCGTCAATCTGCAATCGGATGGCGACCTGCTCTATACCCCAAGCGCCTTGTGGACCTTGTCCGCCTACGACATTCCCCTGCTGGTGCTGGTGATCAACAACCGTCTCTACCTCAATTCCAAGCAGCACGCCGAACGGATTGCCGACCTGCGTCAACGGCCCAGCGACCTGTCCAATCTGGCGACCAGCTTTCATGAGAACGAGGTGGACTTCGTCGCCCTGGCGAAAACCTTTGACCTCTATAGCCCTGGCAGTGCCGAGACACCGGCGCAGATCGGGGAAAAGATCGCCGACTGCCTGTCCTACATGCGCACCTACGGCAAGCCTGCCCTGCTCGAAATCAAGACCCTCTAGGAGCTTCCCATGTCGATCATTTTCGAATGCGCGCGGGATGGCCAGCGCTACGTCACCCGCCCCAGCTCCACCGGGCCCTACACCCTTTATCCGGTGAGCGACCTGTACACGCTGCTGCGCGACACACCGGCGGGCGAATACCCCGGCGGGCCGCTGGAATACCTGCGCGAGCACAGCCCTGCGCCGTTGACCGTTGCGGACCTTGCCGGCTTCGAGCTGCTGCCCTGCCTGCAACCGCCCGACCCACGCCAAGGCATGGTGTGCGGCTTTGGCCTGACCCATCAGAGCAAAGTCGCGGAACCACCGCAACACGGCGAGCGCCCGGCCTTCTTTATCAAGGGCTTTGCCGACTCCCTCAAGCGCAGCGGCGACGTACTGCGCATGAACCGCGGCGCACTCTCGGCATGCGAAGAAGCTGAAGTGGTAGCGCTGTTTCTGGTGGCCGATAACAGTCGCCCGACCTATATCGGCTACACCTTCGGCAACGACCTGACCGATATCGCCCTGGCCAAATCCAAGCGCAACTACCTGGCCTACGCCAAGTTACAACCCAGCGCCATCTCCCACCTGCTCTACCGCCAGCCCCTGCCCGAACTGATACAGGGCAAGACATCCATCTACCGCGCGGGCGACCTGCACTGGGAGCAAGGCTTCAGCACCGGCCTGTCGTGCCTGTGCTATGACGCCGACGACCTGTTCGAAACCCTTTGGCAGCACCCGTCGCTGCGCCTGCCCGGCACGCTGATCTACCTGTACCTGGGCGCCGATCGCAACAGCGCCGATGCCGGTATCCACCTTAGCCACGGCGATACCGTGGTGTGCGATTTCGACAACGGCCCGCGCCTGAGCAACTTGATCGAATGGGAGAACGTTCATGTTTAAACGCATTGTTTTGCTCAAAAGCCCTGACGCGGCCGCCGTATCCACGCTGCTGCAGGAACTGCACGCATTTCCCGGCCAGGTGCCAGGCTTGGTAGCGGTGGAGGTGATCGCAGACAGCGGCGAGCGGTCACTGGGCTTCGACCAGGGTTTTATCCTCACGTTTACCGACGAGTCGGTACTCCCCGGCTGGCGGGAACATCCGCTGCACGCGGGTTTCCGCCCCAGGTTGCGCGCGTTGTGCCAGATGTTGATTTTCGATTACCCGCACCCTGCGCCCGCACACCAGAAGGAAGACCACTATGCCTACGTTTGAACCCACTACTGAGGTGTTGGTCATCGGCGGCTCTGCCGGGATCGGTTTTGCAATCGCCAAACTGTTCCACCAGCAAGGAGCGAGAGTCACCTTGGCCGGGCGCAGTGCGACGCGGTTGCATCGCGCTGCGCACGACATCGGCCCGAACGTGGCAACCGAGGCACTGGACGTTACGCAACCGGCGCAGCTGGAGGATTTTTTCTCCCGGCCGACGCGCTGGAAGCATATTGTCGTCACCGCCGCCTCGCTGACCTTCGGCCCACTGCGTAGCGTTTCTCTGGAGGATGCCCAGCGCATCTTCGACAGCAAGTTCTGGGCGGCTTATCACATTGCCCGGCTCGCCACCTTTGACGAGCACAGCTCGCTCACGCTGGTCTCCGGGCGCTTTGCCCAGCGCGCCGGTGCGCAAACTGCGCTGATCAGCGCAGTCAATGCCGGCATCGAGGGGCTGGCACGTGGGCTGGCCAGCGAACTCTCACCGGTGCGGGTCAACGTGCTCTCACCGGGCTTTGTCGACACTGGCATGCATCCCGAAGCCCTGGTAGAAAAAATGCGCCAGCGCAGCCAAGCACTGCCGGTCAAGCGCATCGCGCTTCCTGAGGATATCGCCTCGGCCGCCCTGTTGCTGGCGACCAACTCAATGATCAGCGGCACCGTACTGGCCGTGGATGGCGGCGATACGGTGACATTGACCTGAGGTTTGCGACGCATGGGCGAAATACTGAATCAAGACTGAGATAGACTGGTCTATATCAGAATGTTACGGTTTTCGCCCATTTCTACTGCCCGAGCCTGGAGTTCCGAGTTGTCTGTATCGAAAAAGCAGCATGTCGTCGACACTGCTACCAGCCTGTTTTCCCAATACGGTTTTCACCCCGTGGGCGTCGACTGGATCATTGAAGCCTCTGGCGTCGCCAGGATGACGATGTACCGTAATTTCGCGGGTAAAGAAGACTTAGTCAAAACCGTGCTGTTACAGCGCTCGGATCATCTGCTCAAGCAATTGAAGATGCGCATGGACGAAAAGCCCAGTCTGGAAGAGAAGATCATCTCGATCTTTGATTGGCGAGGTCAGTGGTTCTGCTCGACCAGCTTCGCAGGCTGTTTGTTCGGCCGAGCGGTGGCCGAATTCCCGGACCGCTCGGATATCCGAGAGATCGCCCTCGATTACAAGCGCAAGCTGCATGGACTTGTAGAAGACGAAATAACCCGCCACTACCCCCAAGAGACCGCCACGACACTCGCGACCTACATCATTATGCTGCTGGACGGGGCGACGGTGAGTGCCCATGCGTTCAGTGGAAGTCACTATGCGAGTGATGCATGCGATGCGGCGCTAATGTTGCTTCGATTTAACGTAGGCAAGCAAATTCGCTGAACGGCTCGTTGCCGCTAGGGCGGCACCAATCCATTGCGCTCAATAAGCGGGGGCCGTCAAATTCCCCCGGTACTTCGGGGCTGGCGCAGGCTATTAGACCTATCGCGATAGCCGCTATTGAAACGGTCTATGAAGCATTAATCCCAAATGATTTGCTTCTGCCGCCGTTCTTGAAAGTCGATGGGTTGATTCCAAACTGCTTGCGAAACGCCGTCGCAAAATGACTCGCGTTGGCGTACCCCAGGTCCGAGGCAATGCGCATCACGGATTCATCACCGCTCATCAAGCGGCTGCGTGCCTGAATCATTCGTGCTTGCTGGAACACGCCGTAGACACTGTTGAAAAACAGTTGGCGAAACCCGCGTGTCAGCTTGGGTTGGCTCAACCCGGACTCACGCGCCAACTCCGACAGGCTCGGCGCCTTGCCCAGGTCTTCGAGCAGACGCTCACGGGCACGCACCAACCTTTGGCGGTCGGTGTTACTGACGCGACAGGTGCATTCAGCGTCCTGGCGCACCTCAAGGAACAAACTCACCAGCGTAACGCTCTGCCCGTAGAGCCATAGACTGCTGCGCGGCTGGGCGGGTGACAGTCCGGCCCCCTGATCCATAGCGCTGCCGAGCAGGTGCGCAGTCGCGCTCATTTCGCCACTGCGGTGTCCATCGAGGAAGCATTGGTCACAGGCCAGCGCTTTGTTCAACAGTGGATCGAGTTTTAACTCCCATTGCTCAAGCACTTCAGGACGAATCATCACGGTGATGTTATCGATCTCGCCGTGCTGGTGATACAGGCCATGGCGGCAACGCCCGAAGCTGATGCTGCCGGCGCCCTCGTCAATTGCATAGCGCCGTTGCCGACGCCCCTCCTGAAAGCTGCACGAGGCTTTACCCTTGAGCAGGTTGGTGAAACTGAAATGGATGCAATCACTGTCGTCTTGCAAGGGCAATTCGATCGGCTGTTCGAACGTGCTTTGCCAACGCACGATGTCCAGCCCGTCCTGCAGCGACACGCGGGTCACGCGACAGTGCGCCCCTGGTCCGAGGTCGCTTCCATATCCTCCCGTAATGATTCGCGAGACCGGCATCGGCTCCCCTGCGCCTCCTTGAACGGCTGACATCGTAAATCTCCTGGCTGACCGGATACGGCTCGAATCAGATCACATCGGGGTGGAATTGTGCAATTGATAATTATTAGCATCTGGCGCGCTGCACAGGCTCCGCCAAATCGCCGCTGCCCCCCGCAACGCGCGCCGATCAGAATCTTCAGTCAAGGTCCCATCATGTCTGCACGATGCAACACGACGGCTACCCGCCAATTTTGCTACAAACGTAATATTATAACAATAGTCATGAGTTTGACACTGGCCAATTCGGCACTCGCCACCACCATCAGCGAGCCCGTGCAACTGCCGGCCTCGACGGTGACTGCGCGCATGGAGCAGGAAGACCCGAAGGAAGTGCCCATCAGCCTCAGCGTGATCAGCGGCGAGCAACTGCGCACCCAACGCCTCGACACCCTGGAGAGTGCCCTGCGCAACACTTCCGGAGTGAGCGTCAACTCCTCAGGAGGGCCGAATGACTTCAACGTACTGATCCGCGGCGTCGGTTCGCTGTACCAGATGTCGATGGATGACAGCTCGGTGGCATTCAATATCGACGGTGTGCCGGTGTCGTCGCGCAGCCTCGGTTTCGGCACCCTGGACGTCGATCGCATCGAAGTACTCAAGGGGCCCCAGGGCACGCTGTCCGGTGCGATTGGCCAGGCGGGCGCGGTCAATATCACCACGCATCAACCGACCCGCGAACTTGAAGGTTATGTGCGCGGCGAAGTCGGCCAGGAAGGCCAGTTCCTCACCGAAGGTGCCATCGGCGGGCCGATCAGCGACAGCCTCAGCGGTCGCCTGGCAGTGCGTCGTGCCGGCTATGACAGCTGGATCGACAACGACCAGACCAACCACCCCATCACCAAGCCGCGTAACGAAGCCTACCGAGGCAGCCTGCTCTGGGACCTCAACGATGACACCCATGTGCTGGTCAGCGCCGAACGCCAGAACACCGAGCGCGCCACCAACTCCCTGGTGTTGCGTCCCTACGGCAGCGACCCCAGCCTGAACCTGACCCCCGGCCTGTTCGACGACAACTACAAGACCACCGAGCGCTACACCATCAAGGTCGATCATGATTTCGCCAACAGCCGCCTGACCTCCACCACCGCCACCGGCACCGCCGACTTCGAAGGCCTGATCGCCTACGACAGCAAACTCATGGGCGCCCTGTACGGCACCCCCAGCGAGTTTTGGGTGGTGGACAAATCCTTCGAGCGCAGTTGGAGCCAGGACCTGCACTTGAGTTCGCTGCCCGACTCCGAGGTGTTCTGGGTTGCGGGCCTCGCCGCCAGCCGCAACGAGCGCAGCTACGACACGCCGCGCAACACCTACGGCACCTCCGGCGCCAAGTACCGCGATTTCACCACCACCACCTACGCCGGATATGGCGAAATGACCTTCCCCCTCACCGAGCGCTTGAAACTCACCACCGGCTACCGCCACTCCTGGGACCGCAAGACCTACGACGGCCAATACTTCTCCGGCAGCAGTGCAGTGCAGGACTCACGCAAGCTGACCGACGACTACGGCACCGGCCGCGTTGCCCTGAGCTACGCCCTCACGCCGCAAACCAACGTCTACGTGCAACTGGCGCGGGGCTATAAATCCGGTGGTTTCAATGACTACGCCTCGCAGGTCACCGACAGCGAACCCTACAAGGCCGCCGTCAGCAAAGCCGCGGAACTGGGCTTCAAGAGTGAAACTGAAGACCGTCGCGGCAGCCTTAACGGTGCGCTGTTCTTCACCCGCGTGCACGACGACCACCTGCTCGGCTACGACGCGGCGACCTTCGCCACCAATGCCTTCAACGCCGACACCCGCACCCGCGGCGCCGAATTGGAGGGCAGCTGGCGCTTCGACTACGGCCTGACCCTGGCCGCCAGCGCCACCTACCTCGATGCCAAGATCACCAGCGGCGTGCAAGGCATCCAGGCTGGTGACGTCGCGGCCGGCAACCGCACTCCGGATGTCCCGCGCTGGAGCGGCAACTTCAACGCCAGCTGGAAACACCCACTGGGCACCTTCGCCAGCCTCGGCGAAACCACCCTCAACACCAGCCTCAACTACCACTTGATGGGCGAACGCGCGGCCGACCCGCAAAACCACTTCAACCTGGACAACTACGAGAAACTCGACCTGCGCGCCGGCCTGGAAGGCAAGTTCGGCGAAGTCTATGCCTTCGCCGACAACCTGCTGAACCAGACCTACGACACCTACGGTTTCTACAGTGACCCGGTGGCCTACGGTGCACCGGCACGCCGCCGAACCTTGGGCGTCGGCTACACCTACACGTTCTGACCCTCCCCCCTGTCGGCGCGAGCTTGCCCGCGAAAAACGTCAACGCTAACCGAGCAACCTGATTTAACGCGGCACCGGGACGCTCTTTCGCGAGAAAGCTCGCTCTTACAGGGGCAGATGTGGGTCAGAACTGGTAGCTATACCCCACGCCCGCCGAACGCCCGCGCCCTGGCATGCCCGTTAGTACCTGGTCAGTGGAGTACGAGCCGTACAGGTCGTAGCGCGCATCCAGGAGGTTGTCGGCCCACAGGTAGACCTCCGAACCGCCACTCTCCAGGCCCAGGTGCAGGTCCAGCTTGGCGTAGCCCTTGAGGTCGTAGTGGTTCTGCGGGTCGGCCGGGCGGTTTTTCTGTACGCGGTAATTGAGCAAGGTGTTCAGGCGTGGCGCCGGTAACCCGAGCAACGCCCCCAGGTTCTTCTGCCAGGCGACGCTGAAATTACCGCTCCACAGCGGCACATCCGGCACGCGACTGCCCGCCGCTACGTCACCGCCGGAAACACCCGGCGCATCCGACGTCACCACTGCATTTGTGTAGCTCACGGCACTGCCCAAGGTCAGCTCATCGGTGACGTGCCAGGTAGTCGACAACTCGGCGCCCTTGCTGCGGGTGTCGGCATTCACCGCGCTGACCGCCAGGGTGTTGAAATCGTAGCCCAGCAGGTGGTCGTCCTGTACGCGGGTGATGAACAACGCCCCTTCCAGGCTCAGGTCGCCCCCGGCACTTTCATGCTTGAAGCCCAACTCGGCGGAATTTACCTTGGCCGCCTTGTAAGGTTCGCTGTCCTTGACCGACGTGGCGTAATCGTTGAACCCCGCCGACTTGTAGCCCCGCGACAGCACCGCATACACATTGGTCTGCGGCGTCAGCGCGTAGCTCAACGCCACGCGCCCGGTGCTGTAATTGTCCTGCAATCGCCGGCTGTCGCTGACCAGCGCGCCGCCAGTGGAGTAATCGCCACCATAGGTCTTGCGGTCCCAGGTATGACGCAGGCCGGTGGTGAGTTTCCAGTCTTCGGCAATTGGGTACGTCACCTCACCATACGCCGCGTAACTGTTGGTGCTGAAGTCGCGCAACTGCTGCGCGCCGTTGGTGAGATTGTTGGAGTCGAAACTGCGCTCGGAGCGCGACAAGTTGAGCCCCGTCACCCAAAACACATCGGCATCCGCCAGCGACCCCAGGCGCAGGTCCTGGCTCCATACCCGCTCATGGGCCGAGTCTTCGATCAGGTATTCGAACGCAGAACCGTACAACGCCCGCGTGATGTTGCGATCGTAGCCCTTGACCGCATTGAAATCGGTGCTGGTGTAGGCACTGATCGAGGTGATGCGCGACTGCGCCAGGTCGTGGTTGAGTTCGAAGGAGTAACGCTCATTGGTCTTCTGGTTGCCATCGAATGTGCCGGGCGTGTAGTCCAGGCTCGGGCGATTGCCAAACGGGCGTAGCAGCTCCAGGCCCGCATAGTGCTCGGCGCGCTGGCGCTCGGCGGTCAGCAAGCCGGTGGTACCCTGGTCGTTATCCCACAGCAGGCTGCCGCGCAGCGCCAGGTCTCGGGGTTTGGTCAGCGGGTCGCCGTCCTGTTGATCATCGACCCAGTTATCAAAGCCGCTGCGACGCACGGCGATACGCCCCGCCAGCGAGTCGGTCAACGGCCCGCCCACGGCACCTTCGGTCATGAACTGGCCTTGGTTGCCCACTTCGCCACGCACATACCCCTCCAGCTCGCGCGTCGGCTTACGGGTGGTCACGTTGATCGCGCCCGCCTCGCTGTTGCGCCCCAGCAACGTGCCCTGGGGGCCTTTGAGCACCTCCACCTGCTGCACGTCGAGGGTGGCCAGCGCCGCATTGCGCACTGACATCGGCACGCCGTCCACATTCAACACCACCGAGCCGTCATCCATGCTCATCTGGTTCAGTGACCCGACGCCACGGATACGCACATTGGCGTCATTCGCGCCGCCCCAGGAGTTCACCTCCACCCCCGGCGTGGTCCGCAGCGCGTCTTCCAGGGTACGCAGGCGCCGGGTCTCCAGGGTCTTCCCATCGATCACCGAGAGACCAAAGGGAATATCCTTGGCACTCTCCTGGCTCAACCGCGCGCTGACCGTCAGCGGAGCCAGTTCAATGGACTCCGCGGGGGCCTCCGGCTGATAGTCAGCGGCATAGGCCGTGCACATCTGGCTGGACAAACCCAGCGCCATGGCCTGGGTCAAGACGTTGGCCCGCCAGCCGAGGGGACGGCGCAGCGGCTGGATAAACAGAGCAGATGACATGGAAAAACTCCAAAAGGCAGGGATGATTCAAATTCATTGAGCAGGCCCCCAGCGCGTGAGCGCGGCGGCGATCGCTTGCGGATCAGGCGCGCCCAGCAGAGGCTGGATCGCGGCCGGCCATCCCTGGCCGTTTCGGATAGCGGCAGTCATTGCCTTCAGTTGTTCGGGGCTTTGCGCAGCGGTCCATCCCAGGCTCGCCAGCACTGCATAAGTGGCGGCCCAGCCGTGTTCGCGGGCATCGGCCAGGGTGCCGACGGGTTCGCCGTCATTGCCCAGCGCGCGGGTCAGGTCATCGTCCATGAGCTTCACCAGAACCGCGCGAGCCTCAGGGCCGTCCACATCCGCCACACACAGCAAAGCGATCGCACCTGCTACGCCCTGGCTCAACCACAAGTAACCCGGCACCTGGCGCAGGTCGCTGGCATCAACCAGCATCCGTCGGGCGAGCAGTTCGGCGATATGCGCACGGCGTGCCGAGCGCCCGACGCCGGCAGCAGCCGCGTCCCAATCTGGCGATTGGGCGAGCAACAGGTGACCGTGGCTCAAGCGACTGGCGCCCATGCCGGTCGGCCACAAGCTCACGTCATCCACCGCCGGGCGACTGCCCAGGCGTCGCGCCACACAAGCGCTCATCAGGTCCAGGTCTTCACGCACTTCAACGGCAGTTTGCTGGCGACTGGCATCCGCCCGTGCCTGCAGGCTGTAGGCAAAATCCATGGGCGCTGAGCTGTGACCGCTAAAGGCCTGCCCGTCGATCTCAACATGCCATTGCCAGTCGCCCGCCGGTGCAACGGCCTCCACGGCGACGGCGGAATTCGTCGCCAAGGTAGGCACTTCGGGCGTCAAATCGGCCTCGCTGCGCTGCACCGGCGCACGCAACAGCCGCTCGCTGTCCAGACCCAGGCGCGGCATCACGCGGCGTGCTTCCAGCCATACGCCGTGCGGCCCCAGCCAGTAAGCTTCGCCTTCCGACGGCCAGCCGTTGGCGCTGACAATCCAGTTCAGCTCGACACTGCAAGCGTTCGTCGTGCACTGTGCCAGGGGCACGCGCAGGTGTTCGGTGGCCTGCTCGAACGTGACCGGTTGCCCCATCACGCTGACCGCCGTCACCCGCAGGCCTGGGGGCAACTCGGCATCCAGTTGGCGGGCGACCATGGCGTCCAGCGTCCACTGGCCCTCGACTTGACGCGCGGTTGAATCGACGCGCAACTGCACACGCCCGCCCGCCACCTGCCAGGCAGCCGCGCCGGCCAGCCAGCGCTGTTCCCAGGCGGCGCGCTCGGCACGTTCCTCGGCCACCGATTGGTAGTCGCCCTGCTCCACCAGGTAACGCTGCAAAGCCACGCCACTGCCCAGCAAACCCAAGGCGCCCAGAGCCAACATGGCAAGCGGCAACGGCTGGCGCAAGTCAGCGAAACGGCGTCGCTCGGGACCACGTGGTAACACCAGCGCCGCCACGCCGACCATCACCACGCAACCCGCAAGTTTCCAGCCCGCCAAGGTGCCGAGATAGGGCAACCAGGGTGCCCAGCCGGTGAGCTGTGACAACGCCACATGGGCCGGTATCCCCATCGCATAGGCGGGATAGCTGACCAGCCCCAGTTCGTGGTTGAGCACCAGGAAAAACGTCAGCAGCATCGACATGGCGTAAGCCAGCCCCGAGCGACGTATCAACGCATGCACCAGCACCGTCAGCGTGGCCAGTTCCAGCAGCGGCGGCGCGAACACCAGCGCCTGGTAAATCAGCACAAAGCCCGGTGCCAGGCTGTCGGGCGCAGCGATGGCGCTGATCAGCAGGCTGGCAATGCCCGGCACCAGCGCCAGGGTCACGGTGGCCAACAACACACAGGCCGTGCGGCCGAACAACCGCAGCCAGGTTGGCGCGGGCGTTGCCTGCAACATGGCACCCAGGCCTTCGACGTCATCACGACGGCACACCAGGCCTACCAGCGCCGCGACGATAAACGCGATCACCAGGAACAACGCGCTCGACAACAGCGGCAGGGTCAGATCCGCCCGTGGCACCATCGGCCCGCGCGCATGCCACACGCCGTGGACAAAGCCGCTGAGCACGCCCATCACCAATAGCAAGCCGAGCGCCACCCACCAGATCCGCCGAGCAAACAACTGGCGTACCTGCCAGCGCGCTTCATGCCACACGGCGTGCGCCCAACAACTGGCCGCCAATGGACCCGGCAACTGCACGTCACTGCTGCGCAGCATCGGTGGTTCCGCCAGCACCGCGCCGCTGCGGCGCCCCATCAGGCCCTGGCGAGTGGTGCGCGCCAATACCACGGCGAGTACCAGCAGCGGCAACACACACCACAGCGCACGGTTGAGCCAAAACCCCGGCGTCAACGCCAGCAGCGCCTGGGACTTCTGCGCGGCGCTCCAGGTTTCGATCTGGGCCTGAGCAAAGGTAAACAGCGACGGGTCCAGGCTGGCCGCCAACAGCGGGTTGATATGCCCGCCTTTGAGCACCACCACCGCAAACATCCACAACAGCATCAATACCGTCGCCAGGCCAAATGGCGCGGCCAGGCCACGGCTGCGCAACGCCAGCAGGTAATACAATGCGCCGATCCCGGTGCTTACCGGCAACAGCAAGGCAATCCAGGCAAACCCCAGCGCCGACCACACCGGCGCACCGATACTCGCCGCCGGCACCCAGCCGAGCCAGCCCAATACCGGGCTGACCAGGAAGCCGACAATCAACGAGCTGGCGAGCAACCCGCCCACCAGCGCCGCGCCGATAAAACGCCCCCACAGCAAGGCCGGCAACGACAGTGGCAAGGTCAGCAGTACCTCTTCCAACTGCGCCTTGCGGTCGCGCAGGGCCGGCTGTGCAAACACCCAGGCCCAGGCAAAAAACAGAAAGAACATGCAGCCGCATGACATCAGGTAAATCAAGCTCGGCGCATTACGGGCAATGTCGCTGGCGCCCATTTTCTGCACGTAGTCGGCATTTGTCAGGGACATCAGCAGGTAGCCGGTGAGGCCAAGAAACACCAGCAAGGGAATGCCGCTGCGCAGCCCGGCGCGGGCTTCCACCCAGGTTTCACGCAGCAGCAACGCGAAGGTATTCATGCGTCCACCGCCTCACCGGCCTGGGCCAGCGCCAGGTAATAGATATCTTCCAGGCGTGGCACGTGGGGGGTGAAGCGCGAGTCTGCCGGCCGCTCGCCATGCACGATCACGCGACTGCCTTCGGGGCTGGCGGCCACATGCAGGGCTGCGGGCAACGTTTCGCCGCGGCTGAATGGCGCTTCCCACAGTCGGCCCTGCTCGGCAGCGAGCAAATCGGCCGGTCGACCTTCGACAATAATCTGCCCGCCGGCCAACACTGCCAGGCGGCTGCACAGGTTCTCGACGTCTTCGACGATATGGGTCGAGAGCAGCACGATGGACTCGGCGGCGACATCCGCCAGCACCCGATGAAAACGGTTACGTTCGGCCGGGTCGAGGCCGGCCGTGGGTTCGTCGACGATCAGCAAGCGCGGCGAACCCACCAGCGCCATGGCGATACCGAACCGGCGCAACATGCCCCCCGAATAGGTCGCCAGCGCACGGTGAGCGGCCTGCTGCAGGTTGACTTTATGCAGCAGAGCCTCGATTTCCTCGCGGCGCTGGCGATTGTCGGTACGGCCCTTGAGCCAGGCGAAACGGTCGAGCAAATCCCGGGCACTCACGCCAGGGTACGCGCCCAATTGCTGCGGCAGGTAACCCAGACGGCGGCGTAGATGGTCGGGGCCGCGCAATACGTCCACGCCGTCCAGGTGAATGCTGCCGGCGTCCGGCTGCTGCAGGGTCGCCAGGGTGCGCATCAGGCTGCTCTTGCCCGCGCCGTTGGGACCGAGCAAACCATACATGCCGGGGCCAACACTCAGGTCCACGCCACGTAGCGCTTCGACGCCATTGTTGTAGCGCTTGCGCAGGCCGCGCACCTGTAAACCTGAATCGACTGACATCCGCAACTCCATGAAGAGGCCCTGCAAAAGGGCGGCGAGCGACGGTAGTCAAGGGCGTGGGCCGAGCTCTACCCGATTCAAGTCATTTTCCAACCGCATCGCGCGACGTATTGGCGGCATGCCCCGCCGCTGCGCCCGCGCAATCCGCACTGGGCAAACGGATACGGGGCGAAAACGATTCGATCCGGGTAGTCGCCAAAATGAGAATGACTAGCATCTTCCCCCATGCATTTGCCTGCCCCCAGCGCCTGGGCCAACCCCGGTCCGGGCCCTAGCGATGAGAAGACGTTGAGCCATGGCCACTCCCAGCACCTCAACCGCAATACTGCTGCGCCAATCCCTGTCCGACGCCCTTGGACTGCCCGCCGACCAGGTGCCCCTGGAGGCCAACCTGATCGAATGGGGGCTGGATTCCGTCACCCTGATCCGCCTCGCCGGCCAATGGCGCCGCCAAGGCCTGGCCGCACGTTTCGCCGACCTGGTAGCGGACCCGCGCCTGTGTGCCTGGCTGGCCCTGCTTGACACAGCGCCCACAGCCACCGCGCCGATCAGCACCTCTATCGACGACAGCTTACCGTTCGAACTCGCGCCGATGCAGCACGCCTACTGGATCGGCCGCGCCCCCGGCCAACAGTTGGGTGGCGTGGCCGCGCACTTCTATAACGAGTTCGATGGCCAGGACGTTGACCCGATACGGTTGGAAGCGGCCGTACGTGCCCTGCTCGCGCGGCACCCGATGTTGCGGGCGCAGTTTCTCGATGACGGCCGCCAGCAGATCTTCGCGCACAGCCCGTGGCCAGGATTGACGGTGCATGACCTGCGCCAGGCCAGCGCCGAGCAGGTGCAGCAACGGTTGGCGGCCTTGCGCGCCGAGCTGTCCCACCGTCAGCTGGCCGTTGAACAAGGCCAGGTGCTGGATATCCAGCTATCGCTGTTGCCCAACGGCACCCGTCTGCACCTGAACCTCGACATGCTCGCCGCCGATGCCCTGAGCCTGCGCACTCTGCTCGGCGACCTGGTGCAGTTGTACCGCCAACACCCCCTGCCCGCGCTGGACTACAACTTTGCCCGCTACCTGGCCGACCTGCGCCAGGAACAGAACAGCGCCGAGCAGCGTGATCGCCACCAACAAGCGCGCGACTACTGGTTACAGCGCCTCGATCAATTGCCCGGTGCTCCGAGCCTACCGATCAAGCCCCAGGGCGATGACCGCCAGGTCTGCCGTCGTCACCATTGGCTGCCGCCGTCAGAACGCCAGGCATTCGAACGCCAGGCGCGGGAACACGGGCTCACGCCGGCCATGGCGCTGGCGGCGGTGTTCTGTGAGGCCCTTGGCGCCTGGTGCGATACACCCGAGTTATTGCTCAACCTGCCGCTGTTCAACCGCACACCGCTGCATGCCGACGTCGATCGTCTGGTCGGGGACTTCACTTCGTCGATCCTGCTGGCCTGGGACGGCCGGGGCGCCGGCACGTTTGCCGCACGCGCCACAGCCCTGCAACGGCGATTCCACAGCGACGTCGCACACAGTGCGTTTTCCGGCCTGGAGGTGTTGCGCGAACTGTCCCGCCAACGCGGTGAGCAAGTGCTGGCACCCGTGGTGTACACCAGCGCGCTGGGCTTGGGCGAGCTGTTCGCCGAGGGCGTACAAGCCAGTTTTGGCCAGCCGGCATGGATCATTTCCCAAGGCCCGCAGGTATGGCTCGATGCGCAAGTCACCGAGCTGGACGGCGGTATCCTGGTCAACCTCGATGCGCGTGAAGGGTTGTTCGCCGGCGGCGTGCTCGATGGCATGTTCAAGGCCTATACCGACCTGCTGCAACGCCTGTGTTTTGACCCCGCCAGCTGGCATCAGGCACCGCCAGCGCTGGTCCCCGCCGCGCAACTGGCAGTGCGCCAAGCCGTGCAAGGCCAACGTGTCGCCCTGCCCGTCAAGCGCCTGCATGAAGCGTTTTTTGCCCAGGCACGCCTGACGCCCACATTGCCCGCATTGCTGCAAGGCACCCCTCCCGTCATCAGCTATGGCGAGCTGGCAGAGCGTGCCCTGCAACTGGCGGCGTACCTGGAAGACCAAGGTATCCGGCGCGGCGATGTGGTGGCGCTGCAACTGCCCAAGGGGCCCGAACAGGTCATCGCGGTGCTGGGCATCCTCGCCTGCAGTGCCACGTACCTGCCGATCGGCATCGACCAGCCCGAGGCGCGTTGCCAGAAAATCTGTGACGGGTCGGGCGCGCGGTTACTGCTCAAGGCCCTGCCATCCGAGGGCCCCGCGCTGGAAGCCCCCCGGCCCGGCGCGATCAGCGACCTGGCCTATATCCTCTATACCTCCGGTTCCACCGGCGACCCCAAGGGCGTGGAAATCAGCCACCTGGCCGCAGCCAACACCCTGGACGACCTGCAACGGCGCCTGCAGTTGACCGCCGACGATCGCATTCTCGCGCTCTCTGCGCTGGAGTTCGACCTGTCGGTGTTCGACCTGTTTGCCGCGCTGTCCACCGGCGCGGCGGTGATTGGCATCGAGCCCGAAGCGCAGCGCGATGCCCTGCGCTGGCGTGAACTGGCCTTGCTGCACCACGCCAGCGTGCTCAACTGCGTACCGGCGCTGCTGGACATGTTGCTCGGTTGCGCAGCGGCCGACGCCCGCCTGCCGCTGCGTGCGGTGTTGCTGGGCGGTGACAAAGTCGCCCCGGACCTGGCGCCAAGATTGTGGGCTCAGGCGCCAGGCTGTCGCTTCATGGCCTTGGGCGGCGCCACCGAAGCGGCGATCCACTCGACGCTGTTCGAAGCCTTCCCCGGCCAACCGCTGCAATGGCATTGCCTGCCCTACGGCAAACCGCTGGACAACGTCAGCCTGCGCATTGTCGACCACCAGGGTCATGACTGCCCGGACTGGGTGGCGGGGGAACTGTGGATCGGCGGCGCCGGGGTTGCCGAAGGGTATCGCGGCGACCGCGTGCGCAGCGCCGAGCGTTTTGTCGACTATCAAGGCCAGCGCTGGTACCGCACTGGCGACCGTGCACGCTACCACCCCGACGGCAATGTCGAATTCCTCGGGCGTACAGACTTCCAGCTCAAGCTGCACGGCTATCGCATCGAAGCTGGCGAAGTCGAACAGGCACTGCTGGCCTGCCCAGGCGTGGAGCACGCCGTCGTGCTGCTGGCCGGCCAGCAATTGGCGGCGGTTGTACGCCAGGCGCACGGCCCCGCGCAGCCTGCGCCCATTGACCTGCCGGGCCTGGCCGAGCGCCTTCCGGCGTATATGATTCCCACGTTCATCCTCGGCTGCGCGCAGTTGCCCTTGACCGGCAATGGTAAGGTCGACCGCAAGGCCCTACACGCCTGGCTCGCCCAGCACAGCCCGGCGCAGCAGGCCAACCTGACTCCGCCCTGCGGCGACATCGAACAGCAGGTGGCCCGCGCTTGGCAGCAGCTGCTCGGCTGTAGCGAGGTGTGCCGCGAGCACAATTTCTTTGCCTTGGGCGGCGACTCCCTGAGCGCTACCCGCCTGGTGCGCCTGCTCGCCGAACACGGGTTGGGCGGTGCACGCATCGCCCAGGTGTTTGCCAAGCCGGTGTTGGCGCAGTTTTGTACCACTCTGCATCAACAGGTCCGGGCCGAATCCGCGCGCACCATTGTTGCAGACCTGGCTCAACGCCATGCGTCGTTCCCGATGACCGAGGTGCAACAGGCGTACTGGCTGGGCCGCGATCCCAGCCTGGTGTTGGGGGGCGTGAGTTGCCACTTCTACCGTGAATACGACGTCGAAGACCTCGACTTGCCGCGCCTGCAACGCGCCCTGCAGCGTCTGATCGAGCGCCACGAAATGCTGCGTGCCGTGTTCGATCACAGCGGCCAGGCGCGCATCCTGCAACAGGTGCCGGCCTTCGTGATCGGCCAGGGCCACGCCAGCCTCGACGACCTGCGCGAGCACTGTGCCCATCGCGTGTTCGACCCCCACCAATGGCCGCTATTCGACGTGCAAGCGGTTACCCATGGCCGGCATACACGCTTGGCGATCAGCCTGGACAACCTGATCCTCGATGCCCTGAGCATCCTGCGTTTCTACGCCGAACTCGATGCCTTGTACCGTGAGCCCGACATGGCGCTCGCCCCATTGGCTCTGTCGTTCCGCGATTACCAATTGCAGTGCGCCGCGGCGCCTGCCGAACGGCAAGCCGCGCAGCGCTTCTGGCAGGAACGTCTGCCGCAATTGCCACCCCACCCGCAATTGCCGCTGGCCGCCGACCCCGCCAGCCTCGGCCGGCCACGCTTTGAACGCCTGCAGGGGCAGATCGATGCCAGCGCCTGGCAAGCGATCCTGGCCAAGGCCCAGCAACAAGGGCTGACCGCCTCAGCGGTGCTGCTCTGTGCCTTTGCCGAAACCCTCGGCCGCTGGAGCGCACGCCCGGACCTAAGCCTGAACCTCACGCTGTTCGATCGCCGCCCCCTGCACCCACAGGTCGACCAAATAATGGGCGACTTTACCTCGCTGACCCTGCTCGGTTATGTGCCGGTGGCGGGTGAGCGTTGGGTCGACCGCGCACGGCGTACCCAGCAATCCCTGGGCGAGGCGCTGGAGCATCGCTGCGTGGGGTCGGTCAGCCTGCTGCGCCAACTGGCCCGTGGCAATGGCGAGCAACAGGTGAGCATGCCAGTGGTGTTCACCAGTGCCCTGGGCGTGCCGGATGGCACGGCGGCACCGGTGGATGGCCCGTTTGCCCGCCAGGTGTTCGGCCTGACACAAACCCCGCAAGTGTGGCTCGACCACCAGGTCGTCGAAGCGAACGGTGGTATCGCCCTGAACTGGGATCGTGTGGTCGGCCTGTTTCCCGAAGGCTTGGTCGAAACGATGTTCGCCGCTTACCTGCATAGCCTCAACTGGCTGGCCGAGCACGCCTGGGACAGCGCTCCACCTGACCTGCTGCCCCAGGCCCAGGCGCAACGGCGTGCGCAGCTCAACGCCCCGGGCGACCGCGTGCCGGGCGACCCGACGCTGCACCAGGGTTTCTTTGAACAGGCGCGCCAGACTCCGCAAAGCCCGGCACTGTTATGGGGTGAACACGGCACGCTGAAGTACGGCGAACTGGCTGACCGTGCGTTGCGTATCGCCCACAGCCTGATGGATGCAGGCGTCGCACCCGGCGACCTGGTGGCCGTGTCCCTGGCCAAAGGGCCGCAGCAGGTCGCCTGCGTACTGGGCATTCTGGCGGCCGGCGCCGCGTACCTGCCGGTGGGTGTCGACCAGCCGTTGCAGCGCTGCCAGCGAATACTGCAACAGGCTGGCGTGACCCTGATGCTCGCCGAGCACGACCCGCAGCTGCCCGGCGTCAAACACCTCAAGCCATCCAGCGCGCTGAAAGCCGAACCGCTAGCGGCACCACGGCCTCTCGCGGCGGGTGAGCTGGCGTATGTGATCTACACCTCCGGCTCCACCGGCCAGCCCAAAGGCGTGGAAATCACACACCGTGCGGCGATGAATACCGTGGCCGACATCAACCGCCGTTATGACGTCCAGGCCACCGACCGGGGCCTCGCCCTGTCGGCGTTGGACTTCGATTTGTCGGTATACGACCTGTTCGGCCTGCTCTCGGTGGGCGGCGCCCTGGTGCTGATCGACGAAGACCAGCGCCGCGATGCACGGGCCTGGCTCAAGGCACTGCAACAGCACCGCGTGACCTTGTGGAACAGCGTGCCGGCGCTGCTCGACATGCTGCTGGAAGCCAACGCCAAAGACCGTCAGCGCCTGGATCTGAAGGTCGCGCTGCTGTCCGGCGACTGGATCGGCCTCGACCTGCCGCAACGCCTGCAAGACCAGGCCCCCAGTTGCCGTTTTATCGCCCTTGGCGGCGCGACCGAAGCGGCGATCTGGTCGAACCACTTCGAGGTGCAACCACCACTGCCGGGCTGGCGTTCGATCCCCTACGGCGTGCCGTTGACCAACCAGGCCTACCGGGTGGTCGATGCCCTGGGCCGTGACTGCCCGGACTGGGTCACGGGGGAATTGTGGATCGGCGGCGCCGGCGTCGCGCGCGGTTATCGCCACGCGCCGCAGTTGAATGCCGAACGTTTTGTCGACGGTTGGTACCGCACCGGTGACCTCGGCCGCTACCACCCTGATGGCCTGCTGGAGTTTCTCGGGCGGGCCGACAGTCAAGTGAAGATCGGTGGTCATCGCATCGAGTTGGGCGAGATCGAAGCCGCCTTGGCTCGCCATCCCTGTGTGAACAGCGCCGTGGCGCTGGTCGTCGACAACCGTCTGATGGCCGCTGTCACTGCCAGCACCTGCGCCGAGGTGCTGGCGCAACACCTGGAACAGTGCCTGCCGGCGTACATGCGCCCGGAACAGGTCCTGGTGCTTGAACGCCTGCCATTGAACAGCAACGGCAAGGTGGATCGCCGTGCACTGCTCGCCCCCTTGACCGCCGCTGCCCAGTCACGCGTGGCGCTGGATGAGCAACCGCTGAGCGCCGGCGAACACGTGATCGCCGAGCTCTGGCAGCACTTGCTCAAGGTGCCGAACGTATCGCGCCACGACAACTTTTTCCGCCTGGGTGGCGACAGCCTGCTGGCCACGCGTTTTCTCGAAATGCTGCGCAGCCGCCTTGGCGTGGAACTGCCCATGGGCCAGTTGTTCGGCGCCGCCAGCCTGCTGGAAGTGGCGCAGACCCTCGAACGCCTGCCCACCCCGCACACCCTTGAAGAAGGCGTCATCTGATGCCCGCGCAACCTCCCTTTTTCCCAGGAGCTGTACCCATGCCCGCCGCCAAACTGCTAAGCGAACTCAAATCCCTGGGCGTCGAACTCTGGCCCCAGGACGGACAACTGAAATTCCGTGCACCCCAGGGCCTGCTCGACACCGAGCGCCTGGCGCAATTGCGCGAACACAAGCAACAGATCCTGCACTTGCTAGAGACACAGGAACGCCCGCTCGTGCTGGCTGATCCGGCGCAACGCCACACGCCCTTCCCTCTCACCGATGTGCAGAACGCCTACCTGCTGGGCCGCCAATCGTCCTTCGGCTACGGTAATGTGGCCTGCCATGGCTATCTGGAACTGAGCTGGCCAAGCCTGGACCCACAGCAGGTGGAGCTGGCCTGGAACCGCTTGATCGCTCGCCACGACATGCTGCGCGCGGTGATCGCCAGTGAAGGCTCGCAGCGGGTGCTGGCCGACGTCGCCCACTATTCGCTGACCATTGCCGACCTGCGTGGCGCCACCCGCGCGCAGCACCAGCATACGGTGCAACAGATTCGCCAGGCCATGGAGCAGAAGCTTTACCCCACCGAGGTCTGGCCGCTGTTTGAGCTGCGCCTGAGCCGCAGTGACAACGGCGACACACTGCACTTCTCCATGGACTCCCTGATCGCCGACTGGGCCAGCGCGCAGCTGCTGTTCAATGAGCTGGAACTGTTGCTGCAGAATCCCCAGGCAGCCTTGCCAGCCCTCGACATCACCTTTCGCGACTACCTGCTGGCCGAGCGCAGTTTGCTCGAAGGCAGCCGCCACCAACGCGACCGTGATTACTGGCTGACACGCATCGACGCATTGCCCGCCGCACCGCAACTGCCGACGCCCCTGAGCGGCGAAGACACCCGCGAGCCACGGTTCCAGCGACACTCGGCGCGGCTTGAGCCGCAGCCATGGGCTGCCCTGAAAAGCGCAGCCAGCGAACGTAGCCTCACCCCATCGATCGTAGTGCTGGCAGCCTATGCCGCGACCTTGCAACGCTGGAGCCAGCAACCCGCCTTCAGCCTCAACCTGACATTGCTCAACCGCCTGCCGCTGCATCCACAGGTGGATCGCCTGGTGGGCGACTTCACCTCGGTCAGCCTGTTGCAGGTCAACGATCCCGAGGGCCTGGACTTCACCGCCCAGGCACGCCAGTTGGGCAACCAATTGTTTACCGACCTGGAGCACCGGTTGTTCTCCGGCATCCAGGTCATGCGCGAAATCGGTCGCCGCCGCGGGCGTGAAGCGGCGGCCATGCCGGTGGTCTTCACCAGCGCCATCGGCCTGGGGATTGAGGCGCCGCCGGCCAGTCAACGCCGGGTTGGCCACGGCATCACCCAGACGCCGCAAGTCACCCTCGATTGCCAGGTGATGGATGACGCCAATGGCCTGCACATTCATTGGGACGTGCGCCAGGGCGTGTTTCCCGACGGCCTGGTGGACGACATGCAGCAGGCGTTCGTCGCCGAATTGCAGTTGCTGGCCCTGGACCCGGCAGCCTGGGAACATCCGGTGCAAGTGCCGCTGCCGGCCTGGCAGCAGCGTGAACGCTTGGCGGCGAATGCTACCGCCGCCCCGTTGCCCACCGGCCGTCTGCATGACGGCCTGCTGGCCATGGCCTGGGAACATCCCCACGCCCTGGCGGTGATCGATGCCAGTGGCAGCCTGACCTACGCCGCCCTTGCCGAACGCGCGCTGGCGGTGGCGTCAGCCCTGCGTGAGGCGGGATGCGACGCGCAGGAACCGGTGGCGATCCTGATGCCCAAGGGACTCGACCAGGTGGTGGCAGCCTACGGCGTGTTGCTCGCCGGCGCCGCCTACCTGCCCCTGGACAGCAACGCTCCGGCCGCACGCCGCGACCGCGTACTGCGCAGCGCCAAGGTGCGGCATGTGCTGGGGCATTCCCTGGCGCAGCCCCATACGCCGTTGCCCGAGACATCGCAGTGGCACAGCGTGGACCGGCTGCCCTCGGCAGGCGCGGATTTCGAGCTGCTCGAAGGCAGCCCCGATCACCTTGCCTACGTGATCTACACCTCCGGCTCCACCGGCGAGCCCAAAGGCGTGATGATCAGCCATCGTGCCGCACTCAATACCGTGCAAGACATCAACCGACGCTTCGAGGTCAACGCCGATGACCGCGTACTGGGCCTGGCGCAGTTGAGTTTCGACCTGTCGGTGTATGACCTGTTCGGTCCCCTCGCCGTGGGCGGAACCCTGGTGCTGCCCGACCCCGCACGCGGCGCCGACCCATCGCATTGGGCCGAGCTGGTGCAGCGCCATCAGGTCACGCTGTGGAACTCGGTACCGGCACAGTTGCACATGCTCGCCGACTATCTGCACGCCGAACCCCGCCCACTGGACAGCCTGCGCCTGGCCTTGCTCTCCGGTGACTGGATCCCGCTGAATCTGCCCCCCCAACTCAAGGCGCTGCTGCCCGAACTGAAACTGGTGGGCCTGGGCGGCGCCACTGAAGCCTCGATCTGGTCGAACCTGCACCCTATCGGCGCCATCGACCCAGCGTGGCGCAGCATTCCCTACGGCCTGCCGTTGGCCAACCAAGGCTTTCGGGTACTCGACCACCACTGGCGCGATGCACCGACCTGGGTGCCGGGCGACCTGTATATCACCGGTGTCGGCCTGGCCCAGAGCTACCTGGGCGATATGGATTTGAGTGACGCACGCTTTTTTCCTCATCCGCTCGACGGTCAGCGCCTGTACCGCACCGGTGACCGTGGCCGCTACCTGCCGGGGGGTGAACTGGAATTCCTGGGCCGTGAAGACGGCCAGGTGAAAATTCGCGGGCACCGGGTGGAGCTGGGTGAGGTTGAGGCTGCACTGCTCGCCACCCCCGGCGTGGACAGTGCGGTCAGCCTGGTCAGTGGCGACCTGTTGGCGTTCGTCACCGCCGCACGCGCCGAACCCGAGCCGCTTCCAGGCGCGTCGTTGCTTACGGCGGTCAAACGCTATGCCGACAGCCAGGTGGGTAGTTTCGACGCGCAACAGGTGCGCGAGTATCAGGCTGACCTGAGTGCCGCCGCATTGAGTTCAATACTGGAGGTGTTGCTCAAAGCCGGCCTGTTCAGCGGCGAACGGGCCGAACCGGACGCTGGCACAATCCTGCACGCCTTGCACGCCGAGCCGCGTCACCATTGGCTGGTACGCCGCTGGTTGGGCGCGCTGTGCGAGGCTGGTTTGCTGCGCTACACCCACTCGCACTACCGCCTCGCGCAACCCGCGCCCAACCCGGCACTGGCGTGGGGCCGGGTGGAACAGGCGGTCGCCTCGGGGCTGTGCAGCCAGGCGCTGCTCGACTACCAGCTCAAGCATGTGGGGCAACTGCCGCAACTGCTCAAGGGCGAGGTCAACCCGTTCGACCTGCTGTTCCCCCAAGGCCAACTGGACTTGGCATTGCAGCTGTATGGCGGTGACGCGGTGTCGCGCTACAACAACCACTGCATTGCTGCGCTGATCAATCGCCTGGCCACCCACCATCAAGGCGATGGCCCGCTGCGCATCCTCGAAATTGGCGCCGGTACTGGCGCCACCAGCGCGCCGGTCATCGGCTTGCTCGATGGGCTGGAAGTCGACTACCTGTTTACCGACATGACCGCGTTTTTCCTGCCGGCGGCCAAGCAACGCTTTGCTGAACAGGCCTGGGTGCGCTATGGCGTGTTGGACATCGACCAGGACATCCGCCCTCAGGGTCTGGCCAGCAACAGCGTGGATATCGTGCTGTGTGCGGGCATGCTCAACAGCGTCAAAGACATCGATAACGCCCTCGGCCAGATCACCGAATTGCTCAGTCCCGGCGGTTGGCTGGTGTTCAGCGAACCCACCGGTGAGTGGCCGCCGATCCTGCTGACCCAGGGCTTCATGATGACGCCGGTCAATGGCGACCACGACCAGGGCCGAAGTGGTCTACGTGACGCCGATATCTGGCAGGCGCGGGTCAAGGCCTTCGGTGGCGAATGCCTGCCTGCCCTGCCCCAGGCCGACCACCCGCTGGCCGCCCTCGGCATGCAGGTATTCGCCGCGCGCTTCAAGGCCGGCGTGCAGCGTCTGAGTGTCGACAGCCTACGCCGCGCCCTGGCCCAGCGCCTGCCGGACTACATGCTGCCAGCGCACCTGCAGGTACTCGACCGTTTGCCGCTGACCGCCAACGGCAAGGTCGACCGCAAGACGTTGGCCGGCTGGCGCCCTGCCGCCGATGCCCAGGCCTCCAGCAGTCAAGAAGCGCCGAGCGATCCGCTCACCGCCGAGTTGTGTCGCGTATGGGCCGACGCCCTGGGGCTGGCGCAGATCGGCGTCGAGGACAGCTTCTATGAAAAAGGCGCCGACTCGCTGATCCTCGCCCGTGTCGCCGGCCAACTGCGTGAGCAACTGCCCCAGGCCCAAAGCCTGAGCTACGACACCTTGTTGCGGCAGATGCTCAATGAGCCGAATGTCGCCGCCCTCGCGCGCCTGCTCAATCAGGGCAAAACCACGCCGGCCCGAGTTGCCGCCAGCGGTGAAGCGCAACGCTCATCCCGCAGCAACGCGCTGGTGGTGCCGTTTGGCGGGGGTGAGGCCGGCCCGGTGCGGGTGATGTTCCATGCGGCCCTCGGCACCCTGGATTATTTCCAGCACCTGGGCCGCGCCCTTGCCGACCAGCAGGCGGGTCCGGTGATTGGCTTTGCCGTGGCGGACACCGAACAGTACCTGGCGCTGGAGCCCAAACGCCTGATCGAGAGCGTGGCCGAGGACTACGCCGAGCGCTTGATTGCCGACGGCCATCAACGTTTCCAACTGATCGGCTACTGCCTCGGCGGCCTGCTGGCCACTGAGGTTGCCCGACGCTTGCTCGAACGCGGCATGGAGGTGGTCGACTTGAGCCTGATCGACAGCATCCCGATGTTCATCGACACCGACGAAGAACTGGCCTACGAGGCGATCTTCGTGCCCAACCTGAACCTGGACCCGGTGAAAACCGTGTTCGGTGCGCACATCGAAGACTACGACGTGTACCGTGCCATCGACCTGTTGATGGCCCGCGACAACCGCCGCGTGCCGGCCGGGGCCATGGCGGCGTTGAGCGGCGATCCGGGGCTGGACGCGCTGGCGCTGGCGGTACAACAGCAATCGGCGCGCAGCCAGGAGGAGCGCCTGGCCGAATACGCGCATCTGGCCTCAGGCCAGGCCGGCGTACCGATCGGCGCCGAACTGGTGCCGACGCTGTTCCGCGTGTGCCGCCACAGCATGCGTGCGGCGCGATTCGACCCGCCGCCGTTCCTCGGCAACATGACCTACCTGCGCTGCCTGGAGCAGCAATCGTTTGGTATCACCGGCGGCGTCGGTCATCTGGCCGCGCCGTTCTGGGAAGACGCCTGCCTGGGCCGCTTCGAGTTGATCGACGTGCCCGGCAACCATTTCAGCGTGATCGAACCGCCCCACGTCCACACCGTTACTGGGCACCTGCTTGAGGCCCTTCGGAAAAACTCATGACCACTGCCCTGGATACCCTGAAACGCCCGGTCAATCGCCTCATCCGCCTCGGTGTGGCGTTCGCCGCCCTCGGCGCATTGGTAAACCTGGTGCCCTTTATCGGCCTCACCGAACTGGGCCGCTTGCTGTTGGCCGGCAGCGCCGACAGCCAAACCCTGTGGCTGTGGGCCGCGCTGGTGGTGATCGCCCTGAGCGTAGGGTGGATGGCCAGCGGCGTGGCGCTGTGGTTGACCCATGTGGCTGACCACCGGCTGCAATCGAGTTTGCGCGAAGCCATGGTGCACAAGCTCGGGCGCGTGCCGTTGGGCTGGTACACCGACACCACCTCCGGCGCCGTGCGCAAGGTGGTGCAGGATGACCTCGAAGACCTGCACCACCTGGTCGCCCACCATGCGGTGGAACTCACCGCGGCCATCGTCACCCCGCTGGCGGGCTTGCTGTGGCTGGCCACGCTGAACTGGCGGCTGGCGCTGCTGGCGGTGCTGACGCTGCCCATCTACGCAGTGGCCTACACCCTGATGATGCGCGGCTTCGGCGCCAAGATGCAGTTGCTGGACAAGAGCATGACCCGGGTCAGCGCGGCAATTGTCGAGTTCGTGCACGGCATTGCCGTGGTCAAAGCGTTCGGCCAGGTCGGCCAGGCGCATCGCAGCTATCAGCAGGCGGTCAACCAGTTCAGCGAGCAATACGCCGGCTGGGTCAGGCCGCTGCTGCGCCTGGAAGCCTTTTCTTCGATGGCCCTGAGTGTGCCGGTGATCCTGCTGGTAAGCCTGGGGGTCGGCAGCCTGTTGCTGGCGTACGGCTGGATCACGCCGTTGGAACTGTTCGCCGAAACCCTGGTAGCGGTGGTCATCCCGCAATCGCTGCTGGTGATCAACCAGAGCCTCACGGCCCAGCGCACGGCCCTGGCGGCAGCCGATCGCATCGAAGCACTGCTGGACGTCGAGGAGCTGCCCACGCCCAAGGCCTGCGTCCAACCCCAAGGCAGCGACATCCGCTTTGAACAGGTGCAGTTCGGCTACGACGCCGAGCACCTGATCCTCAAGGGCGTCGACTTGCACTGTCCAGCCGGCAGCGTCACCGCATTGGTCGGTGCATCCGGTGCCGGCAAGTCGACTCTGGCCAAGCTGGTGCCGCGCTTTCATGACGTCAACGCTGGCCGCATCTGCGTGGGTGGCGCCGATGTGCGTGAGATCGACCCGCACCAGTTGTATCGACACGTGGGCTTCGTGTTGCAGGACGCGCAGCTGGTGCACGGCACAGTCGCCGATAACCTGCGCCTCGGCCGCCCCGACGCCAGCGATGCGGAGGTCGTGGCGGCGGCGCGATCGGCGCAGATTCATGCGCGTATCCAGGCCCTGCCCCGGGGTTATCAATCGGTGATCGGCGACGATGCGGTCTTCTCCGGTGGCGAAGCGCAGCGCGTGTCCATCGCCCGCACCCTGCTGGCGGACACGCCGGTGTTGATCCTCGATGAAGCCACCTCCCACGCCGACCCCGAATCCGAAGCGCTGATCCAGGACGCCCTGTCGGCCCTGGCACGTGGTCGCACGGTGCTGGTGATTGCCCATCGCCTCGCAAGCATCAGTGGGGTCGACCAGATCGTCGTTCTCGACCAGGGCCGCGTGCTGGAAAGCGGCTGCCATGAACAACTGCTGAAAGCCAACGGCGCCTATGCCCGAATGTGGCGAGCAGGTGCCGAAACCCCTGCCTTGGAGATGTCTTTGTGATCCGTAGCCTTGTGACCTTACTGGGCCCGACCCATGCCTCGCGTCTCTACCGTTACCTGGCGTGGCTGGTGACCAGTGCCGTGCTGCAAGGCCTGGCCGTGGCCCTGTTGGTGCCGATCCTGCACGCGCTGTTCGTCGGCGACTTGCCCAGCGCCATGACCTGGCTGGCGGGCCTGGCGGCGATGGTGGTGCTGACCTGCGTCGCCCACTACCAGCAGGCCATGCAGGGTTTTGCCCTAGCTCTGCTGGTGCTGACGACGTTGCATGATCGTCTCGGCCAGCACTTGGTCAGCCTGCCCCTGGGCTGGTTCAACTCGGAAAAGGTTGGACGCCTATCGCGCAGCGCCACCAGCGGCACGTTGATGGTCACCGGTTTGTTTGCCCATTACCTGGGGCCGGTGGTGTCCGGGGTAGTGGTGCCGGCCACCGTGGCACTGACCCTGTTCGTGTTCGACTGGCGCCTGGGCCTGACGACCGTGCTGTGTGCGCCGTTGATCTACTTCGCCCATCACTGGTCGGCCGCCGCCATCGGCAGCAACGATGCGCGGGTGGAAGCCGCCGCGACCCTGGCCGGCAACCGGGTGGTGGAGTTCGCCCGCTACCAGCAAGTACTGCGCGCGTTTGGTCGCACCCAGGACGGCTACGCGCCGTTGCAGGCGGCCAATCAGGCGCAAAAGCTGGCCGGTGGTTCGATGCTGTCGCAGACCTTTCCCAAGCTGCTCGCTGGCGGTTTGACCGTGCAGCTGGCGTTCGCGCTGCTGGTAGGCGTGGGCATTACCCTGGCTGCCCATGGTGAAATCGATGCCATCCAGCTGGTTGCCCTGCTCGCCCTGGCAGCGCGGTTTGTGGGGCCATTGGCCGAAGCTGCTGCACGCAGCGGTCTATTGCGCATGGCCGGCAATGACCTGGATCAGTTGGTGGGCATCCTGCGTGAGCCGTCGCTGCCCGAGCCCGTCGTCAGCCAGCCCTTGTCCGCGCCGGGCAGCCTGGCCTTCGAACAGGTGAGCTTCGCCTACCCCAGTGGCCCGACGGTATTGAAGGACCTGACCTTCAGCGCCCCGGCCCATTCAATGACCGCGATTGTCGGCGCCTCGGGTTCGGGCAAGACCACCGTCACTCGCCTGCTGATGCGCTTTTTCGATACCACCACGGGCAGCGTCAAGGTCGGCGGCGTGGACGTGCGTGAACAGTCCAGCGAGGCGCTGATGGCGCAACTGTCGCTGGTGATGCAGGACGTGTACCTGTTCGACGACAGCCTGGAAGCGAACATCCGCGTGGGCAGCCCGGACGCCAGTGCCCGCGACGTCGCCGAAGCGGCACGGCTGGCCGGTGTGGATGAAATCGTCGCACGCCTGCCCCAGGGCTGGAACACGCCGGTGGGCGAAGGCGGCGCATCGTTATCCGGGGGCGAACGCCAGCGCGTCTCACTGGCCAGGGCGTTGCTCAAGCGTGCGCCCATCGTGCTGCTGGACGAAGCCACTGCTGCACTCGACCCGCACAACGAAGCCTTCGTACAAGCCGCGATTCACCGCCTGATGCAAAACTCGACCGTGCTGGTGATCGCCCATCGCTTGCCGACCATCATGGCCGCCGACCAGATCCTGGTCCTGGACCAGGGGCGTCTGGTGGAATCGGGCACCCACGCGCAACTGCTCAGCCTCAACGGTCGTTATGCCGGGTTCTGGCATGACCGTCAGCGCGCCGGCGGCTGGCGCCTGAATGCGCAGGCCCAGCCATGCTGATCGGGGTGCTGGGTGCCAGTGGTGACGTCGGCCTGGCCAGCGCGCAGGCCTTGTTGAGCCTGGGCCTGCACAACCTGCGCCTGGGCGGGCGTGACGCGCACACCGGCGCGCGTTGCCTGGCGCGGCTGCATCAGCAATGGCCGGATGCTCGGCTGCAATGGACGGCCGTGGACTTCAACGACACGCCCGCACTGGCCAGGTTCGCCCGTGGCTGCGACGTGCTGCTCAATTGCGCCGGCCCCTCCTGGCGCGTGGCGGAGCGTGCCGCACAGGCCGCCTTGAAAGCCGATGCACATTACGTCGACGCCGCCGGCGATATACACCTCGACCCGGCCCTATGGCGCGGGCGTAGCGCGGTGCTTGGCGCGGGCCTGCAACCGGGGCTCACCGGCCTGCTACCGCGCTGGCTGGCTGCGCAAGGGTTCACTCGGGTGCAGGGCCTGACCAGCTATTTCGGCCTGCGCGACCAGTTCACGGCGGTGGCCGCGGACGACTTCCTGCAAGGTGCGGTTGACGGCTCCAGCGAGCCCCTGGCGGCCTGGCACAACGGCCGGTGCAGCCGCGCACTGAGGCGCCGTCGCGATGTGCTGCTGCCGTGTTTCCCCGGCCCGGTGCATGTGCTGCCCTACTTGAACGAGGAAGGCGAACGCCTGGCCAGGGACCTGCACCTGGAGACAGGCCAGTGGTTCAACGTGATAACCGACGGGCATGTGCTCAACGCCCTCGACCAGGCGCACAACCTGCCGCGTGCCGAAGCGGTGCAACGCTTATGCACGGCCAGCCAGTTGGACCTCAGTGGCCAGCCACCCTTTGTCACGTTGTTGCTGCAACTCGATGGTCTCTGCGACGGCCAAGCGTGCACTCGCAGTCTGGTACTCAGCGGCGCCGGCAATGCGGCACTGACCGGCGCCATGGCGGCGATCACCGTAGTGAGTGTGCTCGAAGGCGAAATCCGCCCCGGCTGCTATCACGCCGCCCACGCCTTGCCGCCCGCCGCCAGCCTTGAACGCCTGCAACGCACCTCGTCGATCCGCACGCTGAACCTGCTGGACCACCCGCTCGAACACCTGCAATACGCCGAAGAAGGTTGCCTATGAACACCGCCCTCAACGCACTGGAACAATTGAGCCTGGGCGTCATGGCTGACGTGCTCCTGCATACGCAGGCCTTGCCGATGCAGGTGTGGCGAACAGCCGAACACCTTAACCAGGCCCTCGGTACGGCACCGCGCCATGCCTGGATTGTGCGGCGCTGGCTGGCGGCGTTGTCGCGTGCCGGAGCCGTGCGTGAAGACAACGACCGGTTTGCGTGGCACGGCACGCCGCCACAAGCAGCCATCGGCGATCTACCAAAGTTGTATGCGGAACTGGGCTTCCCGCCGAGCATGGCGCAACTGCATGCCCAGGTCATCGAGCGCCTGCCCGAGTTGCTGCGCGACCAGATTGCCCTGGCGCCTTTGTTGGTGCTTGCCGGGGACCCGGTGGCGGTACTCGGTGCGTACCAGCACAACCACTTCACCGCCGCGATCAATCAGGCGCTGGCGGCCCGCGCGCGGGAGGCCGGCAAGGCCGACGAAGTGCTGCAAGTGCTGGAACTCGGCGCCGGCGCCGGCTGCACCACCCGCGCTGTACTCGCGGCCCTGGAAGACCGCGAAAAGGTCTATCGATTCACCGACCTCAGCGCCCTGTTTACCGGCGCGGCTCGTCGCCAGTTCCGCCTGGAGCCAGGCGTGCAATTCAACCTGCTCGACCTCGATCGCGACTTCAGCGAACAAGGCATCGAACCCCGCAGCCAGGACCTGGTAATTGCCGGCAACGTGCTGCACAACGCCTGCGACCTGCCGCGCAGCCTGGCGCGAATCCGCGATTGCCTGCGCGACGGCGGCACCCTGCTGTTCAGCGAATCCATCGCCGACAACCCGGCGATGCTGACCTTCATGCACCTGTTGCTATCCCCGCCAGCCGGCGCCCCGCCAAGGGCCACCGATGAGGTGTTCCTCTCACCCGACGCCTGGCGCCTGGCCCTGCACGCCGCGGGTTTTGAGTTGCTCGACCTATGGCCCGCCGCGACCGACCCGCTGGCCGTCGCCGGGCAACGTCTGTTCCATGCCACAGGAGTTTCCCGATGAACGTCGATACCCTGCTGATCGACCTGCCCACTGCGCCCTGGCAACTGCCTGCATTTACCGACTTGGGCGTTCATCAGTTGGCGCCCGCCCGGCTGCTGGCCTTGCTTGAGCGCCAACGCCCCGCGGTAGTGATGATGAGCGCCGAACAGCTGGAGTGCCTGCTGGATTTCCCCGCGCTGGCGCTGAGTGATCTCAGCCACCTGCAACAGTTGCTGTTCGTCAGCAACCGCTCCGGTGACTGGAAGCTCGCGGAGCGAGCGGCGGCGCACCTCGATTGCAGCGTCCAAGGCTTCACGGAGCAATGGCACGACTTGGCCAGCATCAAGCTCGCGCATCAACGCTGGCGTGAGCGCGCGATGGACCATCCCCAAGTCAATGCCGCGGCCCTGCACGGTCAGACGCTGTTCGTGGTCCCGCGTCCTTGCGCGAGCATGCCGGTAGACGATCACCTGGCCGCAACCGAGGCGGCGCTCGATCAACAATTTGAAGCCGCACAGCTGAGGGAGGCAGTGCGACTCAATGACCGATTGGGCCATGCCGCGTTGCTCTCCATGCTCAATGGGCTTGAGCAGTGCGGGCTGCTGCCTGCACCGCTCAATGACGTGGCACACAGCCTGGCGCTGGCCGGCATTGCCCCCGGTCACCGGCCTTTGATTGCACGCTGGCTCGATGTGCTGCAATCCCAGGGCCTATTGCAACGTGCCGCCGATAGGTTGCAGCCCACCCTCGACGCAGATGCCTGGAGCGATGCCGCCCTTGAACGTATTTGGGCGCAGTTGAGCGTGGACTGGGCGCGGAATACCGGCGGCAGCGGCACCCTCGACTATGCGCGGGAGAATGCGCGGCAGTTGCCGTCGTTGATGCGCGGTGAATGTGCGGCGGTGCATCTGCTGTTTCCCGAAGGCCGCACCGAACGCGCGACAGCGCTGTACCGCGAAAGCCTGGCGGCGCAATACCAGCACCGCGCCGTCGCCCACTGGATCGGCGCCTGGGCCGCACGCCAGCCGGCCGGTGTGCCGCTGCACGTGCTGGAAGTCGGCGCTGGCACCGGTTCCACCACCCAGGCGGTGTTGCCCACGTTGGCCAATGCCAATGTGGATTACCTGTGCACCGACGTATCGCGCTACTTCAGCGAGCAAGCCGCCGAGCGGCTCAAGGGCTGGTCGTGGGTGCGCCACGGCGTGTTCGATATCGACCGCCCAGCCCTGGCCCAGGGTTATCCAAGCCAGACCTGGGACCTGATCGTCGCCGGTGGCGTGCTGAATGCGGCCCGCGACACCGAACGTTCCCTGGCCACCCTGCTCGCTTTGCTCAAACCGGGCGGCTGGCTGGTGTTCAGCGAACCGACCCAGGAAGCATTCTGGGTGATGGCCTCCCAGGCTTTCATGCTCAACCAGGCCAGCGACGAGCGCCAACTCAGCAGCGCCACATTTCTGGACCTAATGCAATGGCAAAGCGCACTGGCGCGGGCCGGCTTCCACGGCAACCGCAGCCTGCCCGCCGCCGCACACCCGCTGGCGAGCCTGGGCCATCGCGTATTCGTAGCTCAGGTCCCGGCCCAACGCCTGAGCCGCGCCGCACTGAAGGCCCATCTGGAAGACCCCGCGCTGCAGCTGGAACTGCTCGACCATTTGCCCGACTTCAGCACCGCCAAGGACTTGCCATGACCCCACTGGACTACCCTTTCAACTGCTTCACCGACCTGAAGCTGGCCGAGCCCTATCGCCATGCCCAGCAGGCACCGGGGCTGTTGCGCATCCAGATGCCCATCGGCGCCCCCGCCTGGCTCGCCACCCGCTACGACGATGTTCGCCTGGTGTTGGGCGACCGGCGCTTCAGCCGCAGCGAGGCGTTTCGCCGCGACGACAGCCCCCGCGCGTTTCCGCGCATCGCCGGTGGCATCGTGATGATGGACCCGCCGCAACTCACGCGAATTCGCTCGCGCGCCGCCCAGGCCTTCACCCGTCGCCGCGTCGAAGCCCTGCGCCCCCACGCCCGCGATTACGCTCACCAGTTGATCGACCGTATGCTCGCCGCCGGCCCGCCTGCCGACCTGGTCAACGACTACGCCCTGCCGCTGCCCCTGGCACTGATCTGCGAGCTGCTCGGTGTACCGGTTCAGGACCGTGATCGCTTCAAGGTGTGGAACGATTCACTGCTGTCGACCCGCACCGAGGACGCAGCCCAAACCCAACGTCACTTGGGTGAACTGGCCGCGTACATCAGAGGCCTGGTGGCCGAGCGTCGACGCGAACCGCGGGATGACTTCATGACCGCCTTGACCCAGACCGACGACAAAGGCGAGTCCCTCAACGAGGAGCAATTGCTGCTGTTGTGCATTGCGATCCTGGTCGCCGGTTACGAAGGCAGTGCCGCGCAGATCCCCAATTTCATCCAGGTGCTGCTGGACAACCCCACCCAGTGGCAACAGCTCAAGGCCGATCCCGAGCAGATACCGCAGGCGGTCGAAGAGCTGCTGCGCTACATCCCGCTGACCTCGGCGGCGATGTTTGTGCACTACGCGCTGGAAGACATTCAGGTCGGTGAAACCCTGGTGCGCCAGGGCGACGCGGTGTTCGCCTCCATCGGCGCCGCCAACCATGACCCCGCACGCTTTGAAAACCCGCAGGCGCTGGACCTGCATCGGGATGCCAACGGCCATTTCGGCTTCGGCCATGGCCTGCATCACTGCATCGGCTCGGCCCTGGCACGGGTCGAATTGCAGGAGGCGCTGCACGCCCTGGTGGTGCGCCTGCCCGACCTGCAACGCTGCGGCGAAGTGCAATGGAAAACCGCGACGTTTTTTCGCGGCGCCCACTGCCTGCCGGTGACCTGGTCATGAGCCGCCCGCCTGTACGCAAACGCGTGGTCATTGCTGGCACCGCGTTCGGCCGTATTTACCTGCAAGCCCTGGCGCGCGCTCAAGCCGACTACGAACTGGTGGGCATCCTGTCACGCGGCAATGCCTACTCCCGCGCCTGCGCCGCGCACTATGGCGTGCCGCTGTACGAGGCTGTGGAGCAAGTGCCGGATGACGTCGATATCGCCTGCGTGGTGGTGCGCTCAGGCGCCACCGGCGGCGCCGGCAGCGAGCTGGCCCAGCACCTGCTGCGGCGGGGCATCCATGTGCTCCAGGAACACCCGGTGCACCACCGCGAAATCGCTGCGTGCATGCAGGCCGCGCGCCAGGGCCGCGCGGCTTATGCGGTGAACACGCTGTACCCGAATATCCTCGCGATCCGGCGTTTTCTCACCGTGGCCGAGTACCTGCGCGAACAGCAGGGGCTGGCGTATATCGACGCAGCTTGCAACAGTCAGGTCGCCTACCCGCTGCTGGACATTCTCGGGCGTCTCGCCGGGGGTATGCGGCCCTGGGTGTTCGCAGCGCCGGGTGCCGGAGTCGGGACGCAACCCTTCACGCGGCTCAACGCGCGTTTCAACGGTGTACCGATCAGCCTGCGCATTCAGAACCAGGTGCACCCCCAGGACCCGGACAACCATTCCTTCCTGTTGCATCGCCTCGAAGTGGGCTGCGAAGCCGGCGTGCTGAGCCTGGGTGACACCCATGGCCCGGTGCTCTGGAACCCGCGCCTGCACGCCCCACGGGACAACACCGACCGCTTGATCATGGCCGGCCCCGGCAGCGAACGCCTGGCCGGTCCGACCATGGTGGTGCTCGACCCGCAGACCCCGGCGAGCTACCACCAGGTGTTCAACCAGGTCTGGCCCGATGCAGTCACTGTCGCCCTCGGCGAGCTGTGTCGCGACATCGATGAACCCGCACGCCGCCTGCGCAGCGGTGTGTGGGCCACCGAGGTGTCCATGGCCTGGCGCGAAATGAACAGCCTGATCGGCATGCCTGAACTGATCGAACCACCGGTGCCGCGTGCACTGCCACTGGCCGAACTCCAGGCCCGTGCCGACGCCGTACACCCCCCTTGCGGTGACGACACCGCCCAACTGCTGGGAGCCCTGCCGTTTTGAACACTGCCCAACCCTCTTCCGCATGCAGCCATGTGCTGCTGTGGGTGCGCGATCTGCACCAGGCCGTAGCGAATTTCCGCGCTGCCGGCTTCGAGGTCACTTACGCCACTGCCGAGGCCAGCGCGCAACACGCGCACATCTGGTTCAGCCAGGGGCCGATCATCGAACTGCTGACCACGCCTCGGCATGCCTGGCTGTTCAAGTGGCCCATCGACTGCCTCGCCGGCCGGGGGGCCGGACGGCGCATGTTGCGTTGGGCCGCCCAGGGCGAAGGCTTCTGCGACCTCGCCCTGCTGTGCGAAGACCCGGCCCTGGCGCCGCGCCTCAAGAGCCTCGCGGCCTGCGGCGTGCACATGGGGCGCACGGTGAACTGGCGACGCACCTGCGCCGATGGCAGTCAAACACGCTTTCGCTTCGTGTACCCGCGCCATGACCGCCTGCCATTCCTGGTCACGCCCTACTCACCTTCCCAGCACCCGGCGCGCAGGGTGCACCCCAATGGCGCCACCGGGTTGGCCGCGATTCTTCTGGGCGTACACCCCGACGATCACCCCGCCCTCAACTTACTGGCCGGCGATGACCCGCTGCTGCGCCTGCAACCGGCCACGCACACCGGCGTACAAGCGGTGCATATCACCGGTCTTGCGCACCCGTTGAATTTGCACGGCGCCCAGTTGTTGAGCTGCCCGACTGCCCAAGGAGATTGCCATGCTTGATGGATGTACTGACTGGCCCGACGACTTTATCCACCGCTACCGCGAGCAAGGCTACTGGCGCGGCGCGCCCCTGGGCGAACTGCTGCGCGAGCAGGCCCGGCGTACGCCGCACAAAGAAGCGTTGGTAGACGGCACTCGGCGCTGGACCTACGCCGAGCTCAACCATGAGGCCGACTGTCTGGCCGCCGGTCTCGCTGAGCGCGGGCTGGTGGCTGGCCAGCGGGTGCTGGTGCAGTTACCGAATGTCGCCGAATTCTTCAGCCTGACCTTCGCCCTGCTGCGCCTGGGCGTCATTCCGGTGTTTGCGTTGCCGGCCCATCGTGAACATGAACTGGCGCACCTGGCGTATCTCAGCCAGGCGGTGGCCTATGTGATTGTCGATCAGCATCTGGGCTTCGACTATCGCCCGTTGGCGCGCACGCTGCGTGCGCAAGTGCCGAGCCTGCAACAGGTGTGGGTGGTTGGCGCCGCCGAGGAGTTTGTGCCCCTGGCGCAGTGTGTCGCCAGCCCGCGAGAATGGTCGCAGCCAGATTCGCGAGAGGTGGCAGTGTTGCTGCTGTCCGGCGGCACCACCGGCCTGCCCAAGCTGATCCCGCGCACCCATGACGACTACGCGTGCAATGCGCGCCTGGCGGCCCAGGCGTGTGGGTTCGATGCCGATACGCGTTACCTCGCCGCATTGCCGGTGGCGCACAACTTCCCCCTCGCCTCCCCCGGTGCGCTGGGCGTGTTCAGCGTCGGTGCCACCCTGGTGCTGGCGCCGGAACCGAGCCCGGACACCGCCTTCGAACTGATCGAACGCGAACGCATCACCCACACCGCCCTGATCCCGCCACTGGTACTGCTGTGGCTGGAAGTCGCGCAATGGTCCGATAACGACCTGAGCAGCCTGCAATGGCTGCAGGTCGGCGGTGCCCGGCTCAAGGCCGAGATTGCCGCACGCATCCGCCCGGCCCTGGGCTGCGGCCTGCAACAGGTGTACGGCATGGCCGAGGGTTTACTGTGTTTCACGCCGCTGGATGATCCGCAGGCGTTGGTGTTTGACACCCAGGGACTACCGCTGACCGCCGACGATGAGATCCGCATCGTCGACGCCGACGACCAGCCGGTAGCACCTGGTGCCATTGGTGAATTGCTGGTGCGTGGTCCCTACACCATTCGCGGCTATTACAACGCCGCCGAGCAGAACCTGCGCGCCTTTACCGCCGACGGTTTTTACCGCAGCGGCGACCTGGTGCGGCGCCTACCCGAAGGGCATTTGATCGTCGAGGGACGCAGCAAGGACGTGATCAATCGCGGTGGCGAGAAAATCCCCGTGGAAGAGATCGAGAACCTGCTGCTCGGCCACCCACTGATTCGCGATGTAGCGCTGGTGGCCCTGGCCGACGAGCTGTTGGGGGAACGCAGCTGCGCCTGTGTGCTGGCCCACGGCGAGCAGGTCGACCTGGCCTCGATCAACGCCTGGCTGCGTGAACGTGGGCTGGCCGCCTACAAATTGCCGGATCGCTTGCAGGTGCTGCGCGAGTTCCCGCTGACGCGCCTGGGCAAGGTCAACCGCAAGGCCCTGGCAGAGCAGGTGCTGGCGCTATGAACGGCGCTGCATCGCCGTGGCTGCGCGTGCTGCGAGAAAGCGAACTGGCGCGGGCGCGCTTGGTGTGCCTGGCGCATGCCGGGGGCAGCGCGAGTTTTTTTCGTCCGTGGCTGGCGCACCTGCCGGGGGATATCGACCTGTTGGCCGTGCAGTATCCAGGGCGTGAAGAGCGTTTCAACGAAACGCATATCCCGTGCTTGGAGAGCCTGGCCATGCACATTGCCGCAGCGCTGCAAACGCTGCCCGCCCGGCCCTTGCTGCTATTCGGCCACAGCATGGGCGCCGCCCTCGCCTACGCCGTGGGGGTGCGCCTGCAGGCGGCAGGTTGTGGAGCCACCCATGTGTTCGTCTCGGGCCACGCGCCTGCGCACCGGCAACCGCCCAGTGACCTGCACCGCCAGGACGACGCCACGCTGATCGCCGATATCCTGCGCCAGGACGCCGACGCCGCCGGCCTGTGGGCCAACCCGCAACTGCGTGCGCTGTTCCTGCCGACCCTGCGCAGCGACTACCAGGCCATCGAAACCTGGCGGCCCAAGCAGCTTGCCCGCTTGACGGCGCCACTCGATGTGCTGCTGGCCCGTGATGACGCGGAAGTCAGCCTTGAGCAGGCCCGCGACTGGGCCGATCTCAGCCATCACATCCCGGATATTCGCCTGTTCGAGGGCGACCACTTTTACCTCAAGCACCAACCACGACCGGTGATCCATCACCTGTTGCAACGCACTGCCTACCTTCAGGGAGACTCGGTATGAAAACCCCGGAACACTGCACCGGCCTTTCGGACATTCGTCAGGCCATCGACAGCCTCGACCAGCAAATCATCGACGCCCTCGGCCTGCGCATGCAGTACGTCAAGGCCGCCTCCGCGTTCAAACCTGACCAGGCCAGCATCGCCGCGCCGGAGCGCGTCGCAGCGATGTTGCCGCAGCGCCGTCAATGGGCGCAGGCGGTCGGGCTGGACGGTGAGTTTATCGAGGGGCTGTTCAACCAGATCATCCACTGGTACATCGCCGAGCAGACCGCCTTCTGGCTGCAGAAAAAGAGCAAGGTGGTATGAACGAGAACGCGTTGCTCAAGGTGTTCCAGACCGCGCACCAGCGTGCGGTGGCGTATCAAAGGCCAGTCATGGCCGTTTCTTCATACGCCGCGCCGACGCTGGAAGCCCTGGCCCTTTATGAAGCCCACAGGCAGGGGTTCTTCTGGTGCACGCACTCGCCGGACCTGGCGCTGTTCGGCCTGGGTTGCGCCTGGCAGATCGAGGCCTGCGGCCCCCGGCGCATGCTCGACGTGGACCGCCAATGGTTCGCCCTGTGCGCCGACGCGGTAATCGTTGGGTCCAAGGCACCGTTGCTGCTGGGTGGCATGCGCTTCGATGAACAGCGGCCGTGCGCCCCCCATTGGGCCGCCTTCGCTGACGCCAGTTTTCATCTGGCCCATTGGCTGCTCAGCGAAGACGCCCACGGCCGCTGGCTGCGCTGCCAGCGGGTGGTCGGACCCGACAGCGACCCGCAGGCATTGGCTCGCGACAGCCTGGCGGCCTATGCACAATTGCTCAACCCTCCCGCCGCGACGGCCACTGCGCCCGACGTCATCGAACGCAATGCACTGCCTTGCCGGCAATGGCAGGGTAAGGTCGATAAGGCATTGCAGGCCATTTCAGCTGGCGATTTGAACAAAGTGGTGTTGGCGCGGCATATCGAGTACCAACTGGACGCACCCCTCGACAGTGGGGCAGTGATGCAGCGTCTGCACGCACGCCGCAACGCGTCCCACCTGTTCGCGCTGCACCGTGGCGAGCATTGCTTCATGGGTGCCACGCCCGAACGGTTGCTCAGTTGTCAGGAGGGTCGTCTGACCACCCATGCCCTGGCAGGCAGCGCGCGACGTGGCATGACGGCCAACGAGGATCACGCTATCGGTGAACGGCTCCTGGCCGATCCCAAGGAGCAACATGAACACCGACTGGTGGTGCAGACCATTACCCAAGCCCTGGACGGCAAGGTCAGCGACCTCCAGGCCGCGTCATCCCCCCACCTGCTGAAGCTGGCCAACGTGCAGCACTTGAGCACGCCGATCATGGCGCAACTCAACCCAGACAAGCGTTTGCTGGACGGTATCCACGCGCTGCATCCAACGCCGGCGGTGGGTGGATTGCCAACTGCGACCGCCATGGACTTCATCCGTCGCCACGAAGGCTTCGACCGGGGCTGGTATGCGGCGCCTGTGGGTTGGCTGGATTCACAGGGTAACGGTGACTTCCTGGTGGCTCTGCGCTCGGCGCTGATCGCCCCTCGGCACTGTCATTTGTTCGCGGGGTGCGGGATTGTTGAGGGCTCTCAGCCTGCCGAGGAGTATGAGGAGACCCAAATCAAGCTTGCCAGCATGGAGCAGGCACTCTTGCTCGTCCCCCCCCGGCCCTAATCAGACGCCTCTTTGAGCACCTCATAAATGAGGTCGGAGGCTATGGCGACGAGGATCAAATCAGTGCCCGCCTCCAAGAGAACAACGGGCGGACCGTCTGGCTGACCTGCGCAGATTCCGGCAGCGCGCGGGCAATCGAGACGGCCACATCGTCCCCTTCCCCTGACGGATTTTGGCTGGGACGCTCCATGCCGACGTGCGGATAACGCTCGCAGTATCGTGCGACGCATCCGCCAGCCTCTATGCCACGATTCAGGTTCCTTACCCGCACGGCAAAAGACTTTTGCCATTAATCTCATTGATAGCTCCCTAACGAAACCCCCATACTAGAGGGCTAATCTCGCGCTTATATCATTCCGAATGATAGTTACCTTTGCTTCATTCGATTCGTGACATAGCACAGCGCCGCGCATGATCCGCCCATCTCAAATACATTGGCGGATGCACCTCATGGAACAGTCACTCAAACATTTGCGCTTCCCCCTGGCGGTTTTGGCCGTCGTGGTGATGAGCGCGTGCGGCAAGACCCCGGAACAAGCGGCCGCCATGCCTGCTGCCAAAGTCAGCGTGGCCAAGGTGCTGGAACAACCGGTCAACGAGTGGGACGAGTTCACCGGTCGCCTGGAAGCCCCCGAAACCGTACAGATCCGTCCGCGCGTGTCCGGCCAGATCGATCAGGTGGCCTTCACTGAAGGCGCCCTGGTAAAGAAAGGCGACCTGCTGTTCCAGATCGACCCGCGTCCGTTCCAGGCTGAAGTCCGCCGCCTTGAAGCCCAGTTGCAACAAACCCGCGCCGCCGCCACCCGCAGCGATAACGAAGCCCAACGCGGCGAGCGCCTGCGCCAGAGCAATGCGATTTCGGCCGAACTGGCCGACTCGCGCACCACCGCTGCCCAGGAAGCCCGCGCTGCCGTCGCCGGGATCCAGGCGCAGTTGGACCTGGCCAAGTTGAACCTGAGCTTTACCCGTGTGACCTCGCCGATCAGCGGGCGTGTCAGCCGTGCCGAAATCACCGCCGGTAACCTGGTGACCGCCGACGTCACCGCGCTGACCAGCGTGGTCTCCACCGACAAGGTCTACGCCTACTTCGACGCTGATGAGCGTGTGTTCCTCAAGTACACCGAACTGGCTCGCCAAGGCCGTCGCGGTGCGACCACTCCGGTTTATCTGGGCCTGTCCAACGAGACCGGCAACCCGCACCAGGGCCAGATGAACTTCGTCGACAACCAGGTCAACCCGGCCACCGGTACCATCCGTGGTCGCGCCGTGTTCGACAACAGCAAAGGCGAATTCACCCCTGGCCTGTATGCCCGCTTGAAGCTGGTTGGCAGCGGCACCTACTCCGCCGTGTTGATCAACGACGAAGCCGTCGGCACCGACCTCGGCAAGAAGTTCGTGCTGGTGATGGAAGGCGACAAGCCGGCTTATCGCTCAGTGGAACTGGGGCCGAAGATCGAAGGTTTGCGCATCGTGCGCAGTGGCCTCAACAAAGAAGACACCATCGTCGTCAAGGGCCTGCAGCGCGTGCGCCCAGGGTCGCCGGTCGCCCCGGAAACCATTCCGATGGCCAGCAAGGAAACCCTCGCCGCCTTGGCCCAACAACGACAAGCGCTTGAAGCCAGCAATCTGGAACAAGTGGCGCCGGATAAAGCCGCGCCGAAACTTGCCAGCGCTGCGACCCCACGCGGTTAAGGGATACGACTCAAGATGAATTTTTCCAAGTTCTTCATTTCGCGGCCGATCTTCGCAGCAGTGCTCTCGCTGCTGATCCTGATCGCCGGTGCGATCTCGCTGTTCCAACTGCCGATCAGCGAATACCCGGAAGTGGTGCCGCCGACCGTCGTGGTACGCGCCAACTTCCCGGGCGCCAACCCCAAAGTCATTGGTGAAACCGTGGCCGCTCCGTTGGAGCAAGCCATCACCGGCGTCGAGAACATGCTGTACATGTCCTCGCAGTCGACCGCCGACGGCAAGCTGACCCTGACCATCACCTTCGCCCTGGGCACCGACCTGGACAACGCGCAGGTGCAAGTGCAAAACCGCGTGACCCGGACTCAGCCGAAACTGCCTGAGGAAGTGACGCGCATCGGTATCACCGTGGACAAGGCCTCCCCCGACCTGACCATGGTGGTGCACTTGACCTCCCCGGATCAGCGCTACGACATGCTGTACCTGTCCAACTACGCCCTGCTCAACGTGAAGGATGAGTTGGCGCGTCTGGGCGGTGTGGGTGACGTGCAATTGTTCGGCATGGGCGACTATTCGCTGCGGGTGTGGCTGGACCCGAACAAGACCGCTTCGCGCAACCTGACGGCCACCGATGTGGTGACCGCGATCCGTGAGCAGAACCGTCAAGTGGCCGCCGGCGCCCTGGGTGCGCAACCTGCCCCGACCGCCACCGCGTTCCAGTTGTCGGTGAACACCCAAGGTCGCCTGGTGACCGAGGAAGAGTTCGAGAACATCATTATCCGTTCCGGCGATAACGGTGAAATCACTCGTTTGAAAGACATCGCACGGGTAGAGCTGGGTTCCAGCCAATACGCGCTGCGTTCGTTGCTGAACAACCAGCCGGCCGTGGCGATCCCGATCTTCCAGCGCCCTGGCTCCAACGCCATCGAGATCTCCAACGAAGTGCGCGGCAAGATGGAAGAGCTGAAAAAGAGCTTCCCGCAAGGCATGGACTACAGCATCGTCTATGACCCGACCATCTTCGTGCGCGGCTCCATCGAAGCGGTGGTGCACACCCTGTTCGAAGCGTTGATCCTGGTTGTGTTGGTGGTGATCCTGTTCCTGCAGACCTGGCGCGCCTCGATCATTCCGTTGGTGGCCGTGCCGGTATCCTTGATTGGTACGTTTGCGGTGATGCACCTGTTTGGCTTCTCGCTCAACGCGCTGTCCTTGTTCGGGTTGGTACTGGCCATCGGTATTGTGGTGGACGACGCCATCGTGGTGGTGGAGAACGTCGAACGGAACATCGAACTGGGCCTGGACCCGTTCCCGGCCACTGAAAAAGCCATGAGCGAAGTGACCGGCCCGATCATCGCCACGGCGCTGGTGCTGTGTGCGGTGTTCATTCCAGCTGCCTTTATCAGCGGCTTGACCGGGCAGTTCTACAAGCAATTCGCCTTGACCATTGCGATCTCGACGGTGATCTCGGCGTTCAACTCGCTGACCTTGTCCCCTGCCCTGGCCGCGGTGTTGCTGCGCAGCCATGACGCGCCGAAGGATCGTTTCTCCAAGATTCTCGACAAGATTTTCGGCGGCTGGTTGTTCCGTCCGTTCAACCGCTTTTTCGAAAAAGCCAGCCACGGTTATGTCGGCACCGTACGCCGTGTGATTCGCGGCAGCGGCATCGCCCTGTTCCTGTACGCCGGTTTGATGGTGCTGACCTGGTTCGGATTTGCCCACACCCCGACCGGTTTCGTACCGGCCCAGGACAAGCAATACCTGGTGGCGTTCGCCCAATTGCCGGACGCCGCGAGCCTGGACCGCACCGAAGACGTGATCAAGCGCATGTCTGACATCGCGCTGAAACAACCGGGTGTGGAAGCTGCCGTAGCCTTCCCGGGCTTGTCGATCAACGGTTTCACCAACAGCCCGAACAGCGGCATCGTGTTCGTGACCTTGAAACCGTTCGACGAACGTAAAGACCCGAGCATGTCAGCCGGTGCGATTGCCGGCGCGTTGAACGGTAAATACAGCGACATCCAGGAAGCCTACATGGCGATCTTCCCACCGCCGCCGGTACAGGGCCTGGGTACGATTGGTGGTTTCCGCCTGCAGATCGAAGACCGTGGCAACCTGGGTTACGACGAGCTGTACAAAGAAGTGCAGAACATCATCACCAAGAGCCGTACCACGCCGGAGCTGTTCGGCCTGTTCACCAGCTACACGGTCAACGTGCCCCAGGTCGATGCCGCCATCGACCGTGAAAAGGCCAAGACCCACGGCGTGGCGATCAGCGACATCTTCGATACCCTGCAGATCTACTTGGGTTCGTTGTATGCCAACGACTTCAACCGCTTCGGCCGGACCTACCAGGTCAACGTGCAGGCTGAGCAGCAGTTCCGCCTGGATGAAGACCAGATCGGCCAGCTGAAAGTGCGCAACAACAAAGGCGAGATGATCCCGTTGGCGACCTTCATCAAGGTCAGCGACACCTCGGGCCCGGACCGCGTGATGCACTACAACGGCTTCATCACCGCTGAAATCAACGGCAACGCTGCACCGGGCTACAGCTCGGGCCAGGCTGAAGCGGCGATCGAGAAACTGCTGAAAGAAGAACTGCCCAACGGCATGACCTACGAGTGGACTGACCTGACCTATCAGCAAATCCTCTCGGGTAACACTGCGCTGTTCGTGTTCCCGCTCTGCGTACTGCTGGCGTTCCTGGTACTGGCCGCCCAATACGAAAGCTGGAGCCTGCCATTGGCGGTGATCCTGATCGTACCGATGACACTGCTGTCGGCGATTACCGGGGTGATTATCTCGGGTGGCGACAACAACATCTTCACCCAGATCGGCTTGATCGTTCTGGTAGGCCTGGCCTGTAAGAACGCGATTCTGATTGTCGAGTTCGCCAAGGACAAACAGGCAGAAGGCCTCGATCCGCTCGCTGCGGTACTGGAAGCCTGCCGTCTGCGTCTGCGGCCGATCCTGATGACCTCGTTCGCCTTCATCATGGGTGTGGTGCCACTGGTGTTGTCCAGCGGTGCGGGTGCCGAGATGCGTCATGCCATGGGCGTGGCGGTGTTCTCCGGGATGATCGGTGTGACCTTCTTCGGTCTGTTGCTGACGCCAGTGTTCTACGTACTGATCCGTCGCTATGTAGAGCGCAGCGAAGCGCGCAAAGCGGCCAAGGCCTTGAAGCTGGAGACACAGCAATGAGTGTGAAAGTATTCCTGCCGAGCTTGTTGGTACTGGCGCTGAGCGCCTGTGCCGTGGGCCCGGACTACAAAACCCAGACACCGGAGGCGGCCAATATCACGGCCGCTGCCGATGCCAAGCAGTATGACCACGCCAAGTTCGAAGGCATCTGGTGGCAACAGTTCGAGGACCCGACCCTCAACCAACTGGTAACCCAGGCGCTGCAAGGTAACCGGGATCTGCGCGTCGCCTTTGCTCGCCTGCGGGCGGCACGGGCGATCCGCGATGACGCCAGCAATGACGCCATGCCGACCATCACCAGCCGTGCCAGCAGTGACCTGGCCAAGGGGCAAATCCCGGGCCAGACCACCAAGCGCGTTAACAGTGAGCGTTATGACCTCGGCCTGGACATGGCCTGGGAACTGGACCTGTTCGGTCGCATCCAGCGCAACCTGGAAGCCACCGACGCCGACCAGCAGGCCGCCGAGGCTGACTTGTACCAGCTGCAAGTCACCATGATTGCCGAACTGGTGGACGCCTACGGCCAACTGCGTGGTGCGCAACTGCGTGAACGCATTGCCCTGGACAACCTGAAGAACCAGCAGGAATCGCGCACCATCACCGTCAGCCTGCGGGATGCCGGTGTGGGCGACCAGCTCGACGTGGAGCGTGCCGACGCGCGTCTCGCGGCGGTTGAGGCCAGCGTGCCGCAACTGCAAGCCGAACAAGTGCGCGAGCGCAACCGCATCGCCACCCTCCTCGGCCAGCGTCCCGACAAGCTCAGCGTCGACCTGGGCCCGAAAAACCTGCCGGCAATTGCCAAGGCGTTGCCGATTGGCGATCCAGGGCAATTGCTGCAACGTCGCCCGGACATCCTCAGCGCCGAACGTAAACTGGCTGCTGCCACGGCGCGTATCGGCGTGGCCAAGGCCGACCTGTTCCCCCGGGTCAGCCTCAGCGGCTTCCTCGGCTTTACCGCCGGGCGAGGCTCGCAGATCGGCTCGTCCGCCGCGAATGCCTGGGCCCTGGGCCCAAGCATCACCTGGGCAGCATTTGACCTGGGCAGCGTGCGCGCCCGTTTGCGCGGCGCCGATGCCGAGGCGGACGGCGCCCTGGCGACCTACGAGCAGCAAGTCCTGTTGGCCTTGGAAGAATCCGAAAACGCCTTCAGCGACTACGGCAAACGTCAGCAACGCCTGGTTTCGTTGATCCGCCAAAGCGAATCCAGCCGCGCCGCCGCCGACCTGGCCGCGATCCGCTACCGCGAAGGCACCGTGGACTTCCTGGTGCTGCTGGACGCACAACGTGAGCGCCTGGCCGCCGAAGACTCCCAGGCCCAGGCCGAAGTGGATTTGTATCGCGGGATTGTCGCGATCTACAAAGCGCTGGGGGGCGGCTGGCAGCCGGATACGGTGGTCGCCAGCGCCAAGTGATGTAAAGAGCTCCTTTGGTTGGTCGCATCCAGCCAATTTTTTGCCCCGTGGTCCATTCGGTCACGGGGCTTTTTTATCCGTCGCTCAAAAAAGATTTTTCGCGAATCCTTCATTTATCAGCGAAGTGTTCATTAAGAATCAGACTCCGATAATGCCCCGGATTCGACCCGCTCCATTTACGAAACGCCTTATAAAACGAACTCGTATCCGCAAACCCCAACCGCTCCGCGATCTCGGCAAAACTGATCTGTGGCTCCGCCAACCACACAATCGCCAATTCCTTGCGCACACTGTCCTTGAGGCCCTGGTAGGTCTGCCCTTCTTCCGCCAGGCGCCGCCGCAAGGTTGAGGCGGAGATGCACAGGCTGACGGCGAGACCTTCAGTCTCCGGCCAGGTGTTGGGGGGGAGCTGGCGCAGGTCGTGCTTGATGCGGGTGGCGAGGCTGTCGGGATCGCGGTATTTGACCAGGATATTGGCCGGTGCGTGAGCCAGGAAACGCTTGAGTTCTTCCGGGGTGCGCTTGATTGGCAGGTCCAGGCAGTCGGCAGAGAAGATCATCCGCGTACGGGGCCGATCGAAACGCAGGTTGTCGGAGAACATCACCTGGTAGTCAGCGCAAAAGTCCGGTTTTGCGCAGCGCAGCTCAATCGCCAGGATTGGAATACGTCGTCCTGCCAGCCAGCAGGCCACGCCGTGCACAATCATCCAGTAGGTAAAGTAGGTGAAGGCGCGATTGGGTTCAGCCTCGGGCTCGACCAGCACGATCTCCGCCAGACTTTGTTGACGCACCAACTCAGCGGGCATCCGCTCCAGCATGAGTGACAGGAACCCCAGCGCGGTCTCCAGGCTGGTGGCGAGGGTTGGCTGCGCCATTGCAGCGCGGCAGAGAAACGCCAGGCTACCGGACTTGAGCTTGCGCGGGTCCATGCCAAAGAACTCATCATCGGTACGGCGTGCCAACAGGCGCCATAGACGTGCGTAGGTGGTGGCCGAAACCCGCGCGCTAGGTTCGGCCAGCCACTGCGGGTCTATCCCGGCGTCGTGCAGCACTTCAGCACTGGGCGCCCCCGGCGCGCAGCTTTGCAATAAAGCTTCACGCACAAGATGAATGGAGATGGTGTCTTTTTCCGACATGGTGAACCGCGTATCCAGCTGCGCAAAGAATGGCACGCATCATAAGGGCGGACGCGCATTGCCACCACCGTTCAGCCCATGTTCAGCAAACGTCAAGGATTGTTGTTTAGAAATGAGTATCATTATGTTACAAATTAGCACCCTATCTAGTTGTGACGCGGTGCCGAATGCTCGTTCCTTTCCTCATCATGCTGCGCGAAGGCATTGAAGCCGCATTGATCGTTGGCATCATCGCCAGCTACCTGCAACAGACCGGCCGTGGCCAGTGGATGCCCGCCGTGTGGATCGGCGTGTTTCTCGCTGCTGCACTGGCCCTGCTGGTCGGTGGGGGCCTGGAACTGGTCAGCGCCGAGTTCCCGCAAAAACAGCAAGAATTGTTTGAAGGCGTGGTTGGCCTGGTCGCCGTGGGCATCCTTAGCTCCATGGTGTTCTGGATGCGCAAAGTGGCGCGGTCCATCAAGCATTCCTTGCACGAATCCCTCGACCACGCCCTGGCCGGTTCCAAACACCAGGTCACGGCGCTGATCCTCATGGTGTTTTTCGCCGTGGCCCGCGAAGGCCTGGAAACCGTGTTCTTCCTGCTGGCCGTGTTCCAACAGAGCGAAGGACCAGGCGCACCCATAGGCGCCCTGCTCGGCCTGATCCTCGCGATCATCGTCGGTTTCCTGATCTATACCGGCAGCATGCGCCTGAACCTGGGGGCGTTTTTCCGCTGGACCGGCCTGTTTATCCTGGTGGTGGCTGCCGGCATCCTCGCCAATTCGGTGCAGGCCCTGCATGAAGCAGGCGTGTGGAATCACCTGCAGACCGTGCTGTTCGACTTCAGTGCCGCGTTGCCCATGGACAGCCCGCTGGGCTCAGTACTGGCCGGGATGTTCGGCTATCAGGAAGCGCCGACCATCAGCACCCTCGGCGCCTACCTGATTTATCTGGTGGTGGCCTTGGCAATGTTCTTCCTGCCCACCGCACCGGCCACACCCTCTTCCGTTTCCAGCCAGTAAGGACCGCCTCTTGTCCAACCCTACTCCTCAGCCCTCCTCGCCACCCCGCGCCCTGCGCTGGGCCGTGGCGGGGTCGGTGGTCGTGATGATCGCCGCCGGTGGCCTGTTCTATTACGCTTCGCAACTGGCGGCCAGCAAGCGCCAGACCAACCACAATGAAATCGCGGTGACCCTCCATGGCCACGCCTGCGAGCCCAATGAACTGAGCGTGCCCGCTGGCCGCGCCAGCTTTCGCATCATCAACCGCTCCGACCGTGCAGTGGAATGGGAAATCCTCGACGGTGTGCTGGTGGTCGAAGAACGGGAAAACATCGCCCCAGGCCTGAGCCAGGTGATCAACGCCAACCTGCTGCCCGGCGACTACGCTATCACCTGCGGCTTGCTGAGCAATCCCCGCGGTACCTTGCACGTGACACCGACCGCGGAATCCGACGCGCAAGCCAAGGCCAAGCCGTCGATGGTGGCGTTTATCGGGCCGCTGTCGGAGTTCCGTGTGTACCTGAGCGGCCAGGGCAGTGCATTGATCAAGGCCGTAACCGCGTTGCAACAAGCCATCGACGCTGGCGACCTGGCCCAGGCTCAAGCGCTCTACGTTCCGGCGCGCGAGGCTTACCAACGGCTGGCCCCGGCGTCGCAACGCCTGGCGGAGCTGGACAACGCGATCAACGCCCGCGCCGACTATTTTGAAAAGCGCGAGCAAGACCCGGCCTTCAGCGGTTTCCACCGGCTCGAATACAGCCTGTTCCAGCAACGCAGTCTCGACGGCTTGGCGCCGATTGCCCAGCGTCTGCTGACCGACGTCACCACCCTCAAGCAACAACTGCTCGCCCAGTCACTGCCGCCGGAGCAACTGGTCAGCATTGTGGTGCGCAACCTCAACAGCCTGGCCGATGTACGTGCCGTCAGTGGTGAAGAGGAACGCTACAGCCATGTCGACCTCAATGGTTTCGCCGCCAACCTGGAAGCTGCGCACAAAGTCGTCGACCTGATGCGCCCCTTGCTGACCAAGTCCGCCGCCGACCTGCTGCCTAACGTGGACAGCGCCCTCACGGCCTTCGACAGCCAACTCAACGAATTGAAAGTAGACGGCCAGTACCGCCACTACGACAGCGTCACCGCCGATCAGCGCCAGCAGATCGCCGACAAGGCCAAGGCTCTGGCCGCTGCACTCGATGGAATCGACCCCGCCCTTGGCCTTTCCGGCCTGAAGTGAAGACGACCGCACACATGAGTGATTCAGGACAATTTGACCACCAACGCCGCCGTGTCTTGCTGGGCATGGCCGCCACCGGCGCCGCCATTGCCGGCAGCGCCCTGACCTGCCCGGCCATGGCCGCCGCCGCGGAACAAGTCACCACCGCGCCGCGCAGCGACAAGACCCAGGATCACCACGACTTCTTCGGCATCCACCAGAGCGGTATCGTCACCCCGCGCCCAGCCTGCGGCATGCTTGTGGCATTCGATGTACTGGCCAGCGACCGCGAGGACCTGGAGCGCCTGTTCCGCACCTTGAACGCACGCATTGCCTTCCTGATGACCGGCGGCACCGTGCCGCAAGTCGACCCGAAACTGCCACCTACCGACTCCGGCATCCTCGGCCCGGTGGTCACGCCGGACAACCTGACCATTACCGTGTCCGTCGGCGAATCGCTGTTCGATGAGCGCTTCGGCCTTGGCGCGGTCAAGCCCAAACGCCTGAGCCGCATGGTTGGCTTCCCCAACGACGCACTGGAACCGGCGCAGTGCCACGGTGACCTGAGCCTGCAGTTCAGCTCCAACACGCCGGACACCAATATCCACGCCCTGCGCGACATCGTTAAGAACCTGCCCGACCTGCTGCTGGTGCGCTGGAAACAGGAAGGCAGCGTGCCGCCCCAGGCACCGAGTAAACCTGGCGAACCCGCGCAGAGCGCACGCAACTTCCTCGGCTTCCGTGACGGTTCGGCCAACCCGAACTCCAACGACACCAAGGCCATGGATCAGATTGTGTGGGTGCAACCGGGCAGCGATGAACCGGCCTGGGCGGCCAACGGCAGCTATCAGGCCGTGCGCATCATCCGCAATTTCGTCGAGCGCTGGGACCGTACCCCGCTGCAAGAACAGGAAAGCATCATCGGCCGCATCAAGCCGACCGGCGCACCCATGGACGGCGACAAAGAAACCCAGGTGCCCGACTACAGCAAGGACCCGGAAGGCAAGGTGACCAAGCTCGATGCCCACATTCGCCTGGCCAACCCGCGCACCCCGCAGACTCAGGCCAACCTGATCCTGCGTCGACCGTTCAACTACTCCAACGGCGTCAACAAAAACGGTCAGCTGGACATGGGTCTGTTGTTCATCTGCTACCAGGCTGACCTGGAGAAAGGCTTTATCAGCGTGCAAACCCGGCTCAACGGCGAGCCCCTGGAGGAATACCTCAAGCCGGTCGGCGGCGGGTACTTCTTCACCTTGCCGGGGGTCACGGGACCGAAGGATTTCATCGGGCGCACGCTGCTGGCTGCAACGCACCCCCACACCACTGCCCAGACCTAAAACACACCCCAGAGCGGAAACCGTCCCATGAAAAAGTCGTCTATCGCGTTGTCGTTATTGCTGACCCTTTCGCCGTTGGCAGCCTTCGCCGCTACCGCGCCGCTGGACCTGGTCGGGCCGGTGTCGGACTACAAAATCTACGTCACCGAAGAAATCGGCGAGCTGGTCACCCAGACCCAAGCCTTTACCGACGCCATCAACAAGGGCGACCTGGCCACCGCCAAGAAACTCTACGCGCCGACCCGCGTGCACTATGAGTCCATCGAGCCGATCGCCGAGCTGTTCAGCGACCTCGACGCATCCATCGACTCCCGCGTCGACGATCATGAAAAGGGCGTGACCGCCGATGACTTCACCGGCTTCCACCGCATCGAGTATGTACTGTTCTCGCAGAACACTACCCAAGGCCTGGAAGAGCTGACTGCCAAGCTGAACACCGACGTCAACGACCTCAAGACGCGCGTCGATGGCCTGACTTTCCCACCGGAAAAAGTCGTAGGTGGTGCCGCAGCCCTGCTTGAAGAAGTCGCCGCCACCAAGATCTCCGGTGAAGAAGACCGCTACAGCCATACCGACCTGTATGACTTCCAGGGCAACATCGACGGCGCGAAGAAAATCGTCGACCTGTTCCGTGGCCAGATCGAGAAACAAGACAAAGCCTTCCTGGCCAAGGTCGACAAGAACTTCGCCACCGTGGACAAGATCCTGGCCAAGTACAAAACCAAGGACGGTGGTTTCGAGACCTACGACAAGGTCAAGGAAAACGACCGCAAGGCCCTGGTGGGCCCGGTCAACACCCTGGCGGAAGACCTGTCCACCTTGCGTGGCAAGCTGGGCTTGAACTAAGCGACAGACAAAAAAGACCCAGTCCCCGGTTGAAGGGGCTGGGTCTTTTTTTTGCCTGCAGGTTTACAGGATGCGGTACAGCAATCGTTCGATACGAACGCGGCTGACCCGGCGCAGGAACTTGCCAACGGCCTCCGGGTAGTCCGGCAGTGTTTGCAGGTCCTGATAACGCTCGATACGCGTGGTGTGCTGGAAAATCTGCGCCAGTTCGGTGCGTCGCGGCACCAGCCACTCATGCTTGGGATCATCGATCAACAACGCGTTTTCCAGGTCGAGGCGGAACGCGCGCGGGTTGAGGTTGTTACCGGTGAGCAAGGTGTAGCGCTGGTCGATCCACATGCCTTTGAGGTGGTACGTGTTGTCACCGTCGCGCCACAGGTGCAGGTTCAACTGGCCGCTGTCGATCATCGGCTGATGGCGCTTGGCAAAGCGGCGCAAGCTGATTTCGTAGAGGTAGGGCAGCGCAGCAATGACCTTGAACGGCTCGCTGGGCGGGATGTAGAAATCGTTGGCGGTCTTGTCGCCGACAACGATGTCGATCTTCACCCCGCGTGCCAGGGCGCGGTTGATTTCGCGGGTGACCGGCAGCGGCAGGTTGAAGTACGGAGTACAGATGGTCAGCTGATGCTGGGCGCTGGCAATCAGTTCGAGGATCACCCGGTTCAGGGGGTTGTTCTTGCCGACCCCGAGCAAGGGGCTGACCGACAGTTGACCATTGGGCAACTGCCCCGCCGTGGTGTCGTAAGTCGCGTGTTTCAGGCGGCTGCGCAAATCGCCGATGTCGTTGCGCAGGCTACGGGTGGTGGGCGGATTGGGCAGGTCCAGGCGATTGACCGCCTTGGATGCCACCAGGCCGTGCTCCACCAGGTGCTGCATGGAATCGGCGAGCGCTTTGTTGTGGATCAGGTGGTAGCGGTCGAAACGGTACTTGTCGAATTTGTGCAAGTACACATTGTTCAGGCTGGCGCCGCTGTACAGCACCGAGTCATCGATCACGAAGCCCTTGAGGTGCAGCACGCCGAACAACTCGCGGGTTTGCACCGGCACGCCGTACACCGGCACTTCGCTGCTGTGGCGCTGGGTCATGGCCTGGTACCAGGCGCTGTTGCCGGGCTGCTTGCCGGCACCGATCAAGCCGCGCTGGGCACGCAACCAGTCAACCACCACCACGATGTCGAGTTCCGGCCGCGCAGCCTTGGCGGCGTGCAGGGCGTCGTAGATCTCCTGCCCCGCTTCGTCCTGCTGCAAGTACAGCGCGACGATATAGATGCGCCGGGTGGCCTGGGCAATCTTCTCCAGCAGGCAGCGACGATAAGCGTCTGCGCTGGACAGTACCTCAAGGGCGTCGGGACTGAGGGGGAAACCGCGCAGTTTGGGCAGCAGGGAGCGTTTGAAGAACGACGGCATAAGGCTCGCAATGGGTCGAATCCGAAGAGGCCCCGAGCTTACACCATGGGGGTGCTCAGGTCTCGCTGCGGCGCATGGAAAAATGTTAATTGACTATGAAGAACGATCGTTCTACTGTTAGCCACATGAACGAAATGAACCGCAATGAAACCCGCGACATTATTCTCGACGTTACTGAGAAGTTGATCTATCGCCATGGCATCGCCGCCACGGGCATGGACTTTCTGGTGAAGACCGCCGGTGTCTCGAGAAAAAGTATTTACCGCTACTTTGCCAATAAAGACGAATTGGTGATTGCCGCCCTGCAACGTCGCGATGAACGCTGGATGCAGTGGCTGCGCGATGAAGTCGAACGCCGTGAAGGCACGGGAGAACGCCTGCTGGCGCTGTTCAGCGCGCTCAAGGATTGGTTCGGCACCGCCGACTTCCGTGGCTGTGCCTTCATCAACACCAGTGGCGAAACCGGTGACCCACGCGACCCGGTGCGCCTGCTGGCCAAGGCCCATAAACAGAAACTGTTCGAGTACGCACTTGAACTGTGTCAAGCACATGGCACCCCCGACCCCGAGCGGCAGGCCGCGCAACTGCTGATCCTGATCGATGGCGCCATTACCGTTGCCCTAGTGATGGGCGATTCAACAGTTGCCGATAATGCGCAATGCATGGCGCGAACGTTATTGGGACTTTGAACCCGCTGGTAGGCGCAACTTCCGATAAACCTTATTCGTTGAGGAACCGTCCAATGTCATCGACTGCAGAAATACGTCCGCCACTGCCGCCGTTCACTCGCGCGTCGGCCATCGAAAAAGTACGCCTGGCCGAAGACGGCTGGAACTCCCGCGACCCGCAGCGGGTGTCCCTGGCGTACACGCTGGACACCCAGTGGCGCAACCGCGCCGAATTCGCGCATAACCGCGAAGAAGCCAAAGGTTTTCTCACCCGCAAGTGGGCAAAGGAACTGGACTACCGGCTGATCAAGGAGTTGTGGGCGTTTACCGATAACCGCATCGCGGTGCGCTATGCCTATGAATGGCACGACGATTCGGGCAACTGGTTCCGCTCCTACGGCAACGAGAACTGGGAATTCGACGAGAATGGCCTGATGGCCAATCGTTTTGCCTGCATCAACGACCTGCCGATCAAAGAAAGCGAGCGCAAGTTCCACTGGCCGCTGGGCCGGCGCCCGGATGATCATCCAGGGCTGTCCGAGCTAGGGCTGTAAAACAGTTGGGGCCGGTTTGCCGGCCCCAACGCTTAGTCCTGGTTCAACCCCACTCGATACAGCACGCCATCCTCCTCATCCGTCAGTACATACAGAAAGCCATCCGGCCCCTGTCGTACATCGCGGATGCGCGCCTTCAGCCCACCGAGCAAGCGTTCCTCATGGATCACCTTGTCGCCATCAAACTGCAAGCGGATCAACTCCTGGGTGGCCAACGCACCAATAAACACGTTGTGCTGCCAGGGCTTGAAGCGATCCGCATCGTAAAACGCCATGCCGCTGATACCCGGTGATTTTTCCCACACGTGATGCGGCGGTACTGTGCCCTCCACCGTTTTGCCTTTGGCTTCGGGAATCGGTGTCAGCGAGTAGTTGATGCCGTGGGTTGCCAACGGCCAACCATAATTCTTGCCCCGCTCGATGATGTTGATCTCATCCCCCCCACGCGGCCCATGTTCGTTTTCCCAGATCGTGCCGCTCCACGGGTTAAGCGCCAGTCCCTGGGGGTTGCGCTGGCCGTAGGACCAGATCTCCGGACGTACGCCTTGCTGACCGACGAAGGGGTTGTCATCCGGTACGCGGCCATCCGGGTAGATGCGTACGACCTTGCCCTGCAGCTTGTCCAAGTCCTGGGCGGTCGGACGATCGTTGTTTTCCCCTAGGGTCACGAACAGGTAGCCATCGCGGTCGAAGGCCAGGCGCGAGCCGAAGTGGTTGCCGGTCGACAGCTTGGGCTCCTGGCGCAGGATCACCTTGAAGTCGGTCAAGCCACTGAGGTCAGCCGCCAGGCGCCCTCGGCCCACCGCGGTGCCGGCGGTACCGCCCTTGCCGCCACCTTCGGCGTAGGACAGGTAGACCGTGCGGTCCTCCTTGAAGTCCGGCGACAAGACCACATCCAGCAAACCGCCCTGCCCTTTGGCCCAGACTTCAGGCACCCCCTTTAGTGGCGCGGACAGCTTGCCGTCGGGGCTGACAAAGCGCAGGTGGCCAGGGCGTTCAGTCACCAGGAAGCCTTGCTTGTCCGGCAGAAAGGCCACCGCCCATGGGTGGTCCAGGCCTTTGGCGATCGGCGTGGCGCTGATGCTGCCCTGTTCACTGGGGAACTGCTGGGCGTCGGCGGCGTAAGCAGCCGTCAACGGCAGCAGCGTGGTGGCGCAAAGGGCGGCTAGCAGGCTTTTGCGTAGAAACATAAGGCGGAATCCTTACCGGCGATTGCCGTTGGCATCATAAGTGGGGGCTTTGGTTTCGGTGGCTGGGCGGCTGGGCGCGGCATTGCGTTTGGGATAGCTATTGCCGATACCGCCGTTTTCCAGGGTCGGCGTGCGCGTGGTCGGCCCGGTCTGGATACCGCGAACCGCCGGAGCATTCTGTTGGGTACCCTGCATGCTATTGGGATTGGCCCGGTGGATCGGGCCGTTGTTGCCGCTGTTGTTACCGGGCAGGTTTTGCGCCTGGACCATAGGAACAAGGGCCAGACCCAACAACAGGGCTGCAACGTGACGCCTGCAACTGTTCATGACGAAGCCTCTCTGGGGCGAGGAGTACGTGCTTTCGATAACACGCTACGCCTTGGGTTCGGCTTTCGACACTAAATAGTTTCTCATCAGGTGTAACACGATCTGTCCGCGCATCTGACCGGAGAAACTTTTCCCGCCGCTTTCGAGTCACCAGAACACAGCCTCTTCGTAAGGAATCGCACTTATGCCACGGGCAATCTGGAAAGGCGCCATCAGCTTTGGCCTGGTGCACATCCCGGTCTCACTGGTCTCGGCCACCTCCTCTCAAGGCGTCGACTTTGATTGGCTGGACAAACGCAGCATGGACCCGGTGGGTTACAAACGCATCAACAAGACCACCGGCAAGGAAGTGACAAAGGACAACATTGTCAAAGGCGTTGCGTTCGAGAAAGGCCGCTACGTGGTGCTCAGCGAAGAGGAAATCCGCTCGGCCCACCCCAAATCGACCCAGACCATCGAGATCATCGCGTTTGTCGCCAGCGACCAGATCCCATTGCAGAACATCGACACCCCCTACTTCCTTGCTCCGGATAAGCGTGGCGGCAAGGTCTACGCATTGCTAAGGGAAACCCTCAGGAAAACCCGCAAAGTGGCCCTGGCCAATGTCGTGCTGCACACCAAGCAGCACCTGGCAGCCTTGATGCCGTTGGACTCGGCACTTGTGCTGGTAATGCTGCGCTGGCCTGCCGAAGTGCGAAGCCTGGACGAACTGGAGCTGGGCAGCGACGTGACCAAGCCGAGCCTGGCCAAGGGCGAGCTGGACATGGCCAAGCGCCTGGTGGACGACATGAGCGCCGACTGGCAGCCCGACGACTACCGCGACAGTTTCCAGGAAAAAATCATGGCGCTGGTGGCCAAAAAGGCCAAGGCCGGCAAGATCGAGGATGTGGAAACCAGCAAAGACAGCGAAGAACGCAAGTCCGCCGATGTGATCGACCTGACGGAACTGCTCAAGCGTAGCCTGGCCGGCAAACCCACGAAGAAGCCTGCCGCGAAGAAATCCACCAAGGCCTCCTAAGTCATGTCCAAGCCCTTGAGCGAATACAACCGCAAACGTGATTTCGGGATAACCGCCGAACCGGCAGGCAGTGCGCCAGCAGGCAAACGCAAAGCCTCGGCGCTGTCGTTTGTGATTCAAAAGCATGACGCACGCAACCTGCACTATGACTTCCGCCTGGAGCTCGACGGCGTACTGCTCAGTTGGGCCGTCCCCAAAGGCCCGAGCCTGGATCCCAGCCACAAGCGCCTGGCCGTCCACGTCGAAGATCATCCCCTGAGCTATGGCGGCTTTGAAGGCAGCATTCCAGCGGGTCAGTACGGTGCAGGCGATGTCATCGTGTGGGACCGCGGCATCTGGCAGCCCCACGATGAGCCCCGCAAGGCCTACGCAGCCGGCAAGCTCAAATTCACCCTGGTCGGCGAGAAGCTCTCCGGTGACTGGGCGCTGGTGCGCACGCGCTTGAAGGGCAGCGGCGACAAGGAACAATGGCTGCTGATCAAGGAAAAGGACCCACAGGCGCGCTCGGCCGACGACTACGATATCGTCCAGGCCCAGCCGAACAGCGTGCTCAGCGATGCCTCAGTGGGCAAACCCAAGACGCGGGCCAAGGCCAGGAAAACCGCCCTCCCCGAGCAATTCACCCCACAATTGGCCACACTGGTGGATCGTGCACCCGAGGGCGATTGGCAATACGAAATCAAGTTCGACGGTTACCGCATGCTCGCACGTATCCAAGCGGGTGAAGTGCGCCTGTTCACCCGCAACGGGCACGACTGGACCGAGCGTCTGCCGCGTCAGGTCAAGGCCTTGCAGGCACTGAAGCTCAAGGACAGCTGGCTGGATGGTGAGGTGGTCAGCCTCAATGGCGACGGCCTGCCGGACTTTCAGGCGCTGCAAAATGCCTTAGATATCGGCCGCAGCCTGGACATTGTCTACTACTTGTTTGACGCGCCCTTTCTCAATGGCGAGGACCAACGCCAGGCGCCGGTCGAGGAACGCCGCGCCGCCCTAAAGGAGGCTCTGGCCGGTAGCCGCAGCACATTGCTGCGCTATTCCGAAGCGTTTACCGCGCACCACCGGGACATCTTTGAAAGCGCCTGCGACTTGGCCCTCGAAGGCGTGATCGGTAAGCGCCTGGGCAGCCCGTACGTTTCCCGTCGAAGTGCCGACTGGATCAAACTCAAATGCCGGCTGTCCCAGGAATTCGTGATCGTCGGTTACACCCGGCCACAGGGTTCACGCAGTGGCTTCGGCGCGCTGTTGCTGGCGGTGAATAACGACACGGGCCTGGTGTACGCGGGCCGTGTGGGAACGGGTTTCGATCAGGCGGCGCTGAAAGCCATTTACGCGCAGCTCACACCGCTGGAGTGCGAGACGTCACCCCTGGCGAAGCCACTGTCCAGCGCCCAAGCGCGTGGTGTGCATTGGGTCAAACCGACGTTGGTCGCGCAGGTGCAGTTTGCCGAGTGGACACGCGAAGGCGTGGTCCGCCAGGCAGCGTTTGTCGGGCTGCGCACCGACAAGCCGGTGGCGCAGGTTGTTCATGAGCAACCACGCACGGTCCACTCAAGGAAGCCGGTGAAAAAAACCAGTCGCGATGTGAACATCACCCACCCAGACCGTGTGATCGATAAACACAGCGGCACACAAAAACAGCAACTCGCGCAATTCTACGACACCATCAGCCAATGGATTCTGCCCTTCCTGCGCCATCGTCCTGTCTCACTGCTGAGAGCGCCCGAGGGTATCGAAGGCGAGCAATTCTTCCAGAAACACTCGGAGCGCCTGGCCATTCCCAACATCAAGCAATTGGATCAGTCTCTCGATCCTGGCCATGCACGCCTGATGGAAATCGACAACGTCGGCGCATTGATCGGCGCAGTACAAATGGGCAGCGTGGAGTTTCACACCTGGGGCGCCACCTCGGACAAGATCGAAACCCCGGACTTGTTTGTGCTCGATCTCGACCCGGACCCGGCACTGCCCTGGAAAGCCATGCTGGAGGCCGCGCAACTCACCCTGTCGGTTTTGGATGAGCTGGGGTTGCAAGCCTTCGTCAAAACCAGCGGCGGCAAGGGCCTGCACCTGATCGTGCCGTTGGCGCGCCGAGACAATTGGGAGACCGTCAAGGCGTTCGCCAAGGGCATCGCCCAGTTCATGACCGAGCAGTTGCCCGAACGTTTTACCGCGACATCGGGCCCCAAAAACCGGGTCGGCAAGATCTTTATCGATTACCTGCGCAATGCCCGCGGTGCCAGCACCGTAGCGGCGTATTCCGTGCGCGCACGGCCTGGCTTGCCAGTGTCGGTACCGGTCAGCCGCGAGGAGTTGGAGGGGTTACGCGGTGCGCAACAATGGACCGTCGCCAATGTGCTGCAGCGCTTGAACGCTTTGAAAGCGGACCCCTGGGCGGGGTATGCCAATCGCCAGAAGATCAGCAAGAAGATGTGGGACAAACTGGGCGCCCATCCACCGGAATGAATGGCGCCCACAAAGCGATCCTCAGATCAGCAGGAAAATAGCTGCCAATCCAGCGAAGATCGCCCATTTTTCCAGGTAGTAGCGCGTACGATTGCGCTTTTTCAGTTCCTTGCCACGCAGGCGGATCTTGTACAGACGCGTGAAGGCGCGATTGAGCCCGCCGGTCTTGTCACCCGCATCGTTGGGCGAACCTGCAGCCGCCATCACGTTACGGCTGAACCAGCGGTTGAACGCAGCCGCCCAGCGGTATTTCATCGGCCGCTCGATGTCGCAGAACAGGATGATGCGGTTCTGCTGCGTGGTGTTTTCGGCGTAGTGGATGTAGGTCTCGTCAAACATCACCGGCTCGCCATCACGCCAGTAATAGTTCTCGCCATCCACATTGATGTAGCAGCCAGGATCGTTCGGGGTGTCCAGGCCCAAGTGGTAGCGGTACGAGCCGGCATAGGGGTCACGGTGGCGCACCAGCTTGGAGCCCGGCGGCAGCTCGGCGAACATCGCGGCCTTGATCGAACCGATGCTCTGCACCAGCTCAGTGGTGCGCGGGCACAGCTTCATCGCTGAAGGGTGACTGTCGCCATACCATTTCAGGTAGAAACGCTTCCAACCCGACTTGAAGAACGAGTTGAAACCCACGTCGTTGTACTGATCCGAGCGCTTGATCTCCCCGGCACGCATCAGGTTCTGGCCTTCCAGGCGAATTTCTTCCCAATGTTCCTGGAGCGGACTCAGGTCGGGAAAATCACTGGGTGACAGATACGGTCGGCTGGGCAGCTTGGAGAAGAGGTAGAGAAAGCAGTTGATCGGTGCCAGGAAGGTCGAATGATCACTGAGCTGGCGACCCAGCTTGTGCCGCACCCGGCCACGCAGATGTACATACGCAATCGAGGCAACGTAAAGAACAACAATGATGAGTTTCAAGGGATTTCGTCACACGTCAGAAGAGAACAGGCTGCTCCTGCGTGCCCACAACGGCCGAGGTTGGATAGCAGCACCTGAAATCACAATTCACACAGTCGGCACGACCCGTTGAGGTACAACGGGTTGATGGCCATTGGCAGTTATTTAGCCACAGGTTGTAACCAAAAGTTAACTAAGAATTGTGAAAAGCTGTCGCGTGAGTGTGTTGGGCGCAAGGGTCGACAAATGTCAGCCCTGGCTATGCGCAGGCAACCATCCAGTGGTAAAAAGCAGCCCCAGCACCTAAAAGGAATGTGTATGCCCTCCCTGATAGACCCGGATGTTCAAGCCCTCCAAGGCGCCTGGGAGCAGACGTCATTGGAAGACAATGGCGTGCTCAACCCCGTCGACGCCCACAGCGCCCCCGGGGCACTGACCACGATTACCGACGACCGCTTTGAAGTGAGGACCACCTCGGGCGAAGTGTTGCTGGCGGGCCGATTCTCCCTCGACAGCAGCACCGTCCCTAAAACCATTACCTGGATCGATTCCATCGGCGAGGATGCAGGTAAGCACTTGCCCGCCAGTTATCGGCTCGACAGGGATGAGTTTGTTTTCATTGCAGCGGATGAAGGCATGCCCAGGCCGACCACATTCAGTACCGGTCCCGGGCAGACCATGCGCACGTTCGTGCGGCGCACCTGAGGGGCAGGCCCTACAAGTTTGCGACGGCATTTTCACGAAGCCTTCACTTTCGGACCTATAGGGTGAAACTTACCTACTCCAGTGAATCCCTTGGCCCGCCTCCCCTCGCGGGCCTTTTTTTGCCTGTGGCACCCCATGACGTTATCCGGGACGTTTGGTGGCGGTCAGCGTAAAACACATCGGCAATTGCGCAGGCTGGTGCTCGTACTGGTCGTACAGTTCTTCGCGGTTGGAGTGCGGATACTCCTGGAGGTTTGTGATTTGCAGGTCTGCGCGGATTGCGGCACTGACCACGTCGCCCAGGGTGTGCACGTACCAATAGGACGTCGGCCCGGCCACTTCGCCCTGCCCTTCGTAGACAATCGACTCCTGCAGCACAAACGGCTCGCGCTGAAAGTAGGAACTGGCCGGCAGGAAAGGGTTTTGCGCCCGTGGATCAAATACCTCCAGAAACGGATGGGTTTCATACATCACCAACGTGCCGCCGGGCTTCAAGGTACTCGCAACGTGTCGCATGAACTGCTTCACATCCGGCATCCAGCCCAGCACGCCGATGGTCACCAGAGCGATATCGAAGCGCGCCTGCAAAGAGTGCGGCAACTGGTGGATATCACTTTCTATGAACTCAGGGTTGTGCGGTGAGACTTCGGCCAGTTCACGGGCCTGTTGCACAAACGCCTGGGATTGATCCACGCCCACGACCGAACGCGCGCCCAGGCCGTACAACGAAAGGCTTTCGCGGCCATTGTTACAGCACAGTTGCACCACATCCTTACCGACTACCCCAACGTCTTGCAGCACGCCGGTAAGCGTGGGGTCCAGGCAAGAAAAGTCAGCGGCGCCGACACTGTTGAGCAGCACGTTCCAGGTGTCGCTGGTTTTGTGCAGGCTGGCGGATTGGTCCCAGGCGTCCTTGTTGCTGGCAATCGCCTGTTGAGCCGAGGGCATGTCCATTGCGTCTCCAGATATTCAATACAGCGGGGCTGCGAAAATAAGCCAAGTGCTCTCGGATTAAAACCCCGCGAAGCGGGCGAAACTTAACGCAGGCCCCACGGGTCATTATCGCAATGCGTGTTCTGCCCTTGAACGCCATCTCCGAAGACCTCGCCGTGGCCAAACACTCCGACCTGCGCAACGCCTTGTCCCTGGACAGCCTGAATTTCTTCCTCGCGGATGTGCGCGACGGCCTCGGCCCTTACTTGGCCATTTACTTGCTGGCCGTGCACAAATGGGACCCGGCCAGCATCGGCGTGGTCATGACCCTGGCCGGCATCGCCGCCTTGCTCACCCAGGGACCGGCGGGGGCGCTGATCGACCGCACCCGCAGCAAGCGCGCAGTGGTTGCGTTGGCCGCCATCGTGGTGACCGGCAGCTGCCTGCTGCTGCCCTTTGTCAGCTCCTTCAGCCTGGTGGCGTTGACCCAGGCCGCCAGCGCCGTCGCCGCGTCCGTGTTCGCTCCGGCAATCAGCGCAATCTCCCTGGGCATCACCGGGCCACGCGCGTTCACCCGCCGTACGGGGCGCAACGAAACATTCAACCACGCCGGCAATGCCGTCGCGGCGCTATTGGCCGGCGGCTTGGCGTATCTGTTCGGCCCAGTGGTGGTGTTCTACCTGATGGCCTTTATGGCGGTGGCCAGCGTCATCGCGATCAGTTGCGTGTCGGCTGAGGCCATCGACCATGACGTCGCCCGAGGTTTTGACCCGGAGCACCACACTGACCACGAACAACCCTCCGGTATCAGCGTGTTGCTGTCCAACCGCCCGCTATTGCTGTTCGCCATCTGCTGCGCCCTGTTCCACCTGGCCAACGCCGCAATGTTGCCGCTGGTCAGCCAGAAACTTTCACAGATCAACCTGCAGATGGCCACGCCGCTGACGTCGGCGTGCATCGTCGCCGCGCAATTGGTGATGGTGCCGATGGCTTGGCTGGTTGGGCTCAAGGCCGACATCTGGGGACGCAAACCCTTGCTGATGGCCGGGTTCATCATCCTGCCGCTGCGCGGTGTGCTCTATACGCTGTCCAGTGATCCCTACTGGCTGGTTGCCGTGCAGATGCTCGACGGCATCGGCGCGGGGATCTTCGGCGCGTTGTTCCCGGTCATCGTCAAGGACCTGACCCAAGGCACCGGGCGCTTCAACGTCAGCCTGGGCGCCCTCTCCACCGTATTCGGCCTGGGCGCGGCACTGAGCAGCAGCCTGGCCGGTTTCGTGGTGCAACAGGCCGGCTACAACGCCGCGTTCCTGACCCTGGCCGGCGTGGCGGCCCTGGCATTGGCGCTGTTGTGGCTGGCGATGCCGGAGACCTTGGCGAAACCTTCCTTCGCTAGACATACAACTGTCGCCTGACATATGCGACAATGCGCGCCAAATTCCAACACACATCCAAAATTTTCTGCTCAGCGACCGGGTTTCGCGCCTTGATGTCGCTGTTGACGCATGCCTGAAGGCGCCTGCCGACACGCTCGCAACCCATTGATAGGTAAAGTAATTGATCTCCACAGCTAACATCACCATGCAGTTCGGCGCCAAGCCGCTCTTCGAGAATGTCTCGGTCAAGTTCGGCGCCGGCAACCGTTATGGTTTGATCGGTGCCAACGGTTGCGGCAAGTCGACCTTCATGAAGATCCTCGGCGGCGACCTCGACCCGTCCGGCGGCCAGGTGATGCTGGAGCCGAACGTACGCCTGGGTAAACTGCGCCAGGACCAGTTCGCCTACGAAGAATTCACCGTGCTCGACACCGTGATCATGGGCCACGAAGAGCTGTGGAAGGTCAAGGCCGAGCGCGACCGTATCTACTCGCTGCCGGAAATGAGCGAAGAAGACGGCATGGCCGTGGCCGAGCTGGAAACCGAGTTCGCCGAGATGGACGGCTACACCGCCGAATCCCGTGCCGGCGAACTGCTGCTGGGCCTGGGTATTCCGTTGGAACAACACTTCGGCCCGATGAGCGAAGTGTCACCAGGCTGGAAACTGCGCGTATTGCTGGCCCAGGCGCTGTTCTCCGATCCTGAAGTGCTGTTGCTCGACGAACCGACCAACCACTTGGACATCAACACCATCCGCTGGCTGGAAAACATCCTGACCCAGCGCTCCAGCCTGATGATCATCATCTCTCACGACCGTCACTTCCTGAACAGCGTGTGCACCCACATGGCTGACCTGGACTACGGCGAGCTGCGCCTGTTCCCGGGCAACTACGACGAGTACATGACCGTGGCGACTCAGTCCCGCGAGCAACTGCTGTCGGACAACGCCAAGAAGAAGGCACAGATTTCCGAGTTGCAATCCTTCGTCAGCCGCTTCTCGGCCAACGCCTCGAAAGCCAAACAGGCCACTTCCCGTGCCAAGGCGATCGACAAGATCCAGTTGGCCGAAGTCAAGCCATCGAGCCGTGTGAGCCCGTTCATCCGTTTCGAGCAGAACAAAAAGCTGCACCGCCAGGCGGTCATCGTCGAGCGGATGGCCAAAGGCTTCGACGGCAAGCCTCTGTTCAAGGACTTCAGCTTCCAGGTTGAAGCGGGCGAGCGCGTAGCGATCATCGGCCCGAACGGTATCGGCAAGACCACCCTGCTGCGCACCCTGGTCAACGAACTGACCCCGGACGCCGGCAGCATCAAATGGACCGACGCCGCAGAGCTGGGCTACTACGCCCAGGACCATGCACATGACTTCGAAGACGACGTCACGCTGTTCGACTGGATGGGCCAGTGGACCCAAGGCGAGCAAATGATCCGTGGCACCCTGGGTCGCATGCTGTTCTCCAACGACGAGATCCAGAAGTCGGTGAAGGTGATTTCCGGTGGTGAGCAAGGCCGCATGCTGTTCGGCAAGCTGATCCTGCAAAAGCCAAACGTGCTGATCATGGACGAACCGACCAACCACTTGGACATGGAATCCATCGAAGCGCTGAACCTGGCGTTGGAGAACTATCCGGGCACGCTGATCTTCGTCAGCCACGACCGTGAGTTCGTGTCGTCCCTGGCCACCCGCATCATCGAGTTGAGCGCCACCGGCGTGATCGACTTCAGCGGCACCTATGATGATTACCTGCGTAGCCAGGGCGTGGTGTTTTAACAGCAGCCATTCGTTTTTAGCTGCAAGCGGCAAGATAGAGCCCCGTCCTGTGTGACGGGGCTTTTTGCATGGGTATGCCGCCCCCTCATTAATAGATAGCCTGCTTTCTTTTCCCTTGGGCCCTTGCCATGATGCACTCACCGCCCGCCCGCGAACGAGTGCCCATGTCTGCCGCCGCCCCCAGCTCCCTGTCGATCACCCTGCAGATCGTTTCCATCGTCTTTTACACCTTCATCGCGTTCATCTGCATCGGCCTGCCGATTGCGGTGATTCCAGGCTATGTGCATGAGCAACTGGGCTTCAGTGCCGTGGTGGCCGGAGTGACGATCGGTTCGCAATACCTGGCGACCCTGCTCAGCCGCCCCATGGCCGGGAGAATGTCGGATACCGTGGGCACCAAGCGTGCCATTGTCTTGGGCTTGGCAGGGATTCTGGTCAGTGGCGTGCTGACGTTCTTTGCGACCTGTCTACAGAGCATGCCTGCCTTGAGCCTGAGCATCTTGATTGTCGGTCGACTGTTGCTGGGCGTGGCCCAGGGTCTGATCGGCGTGGGCACCATCAGTTGGTGCATGGGCGCCGTCGGCGCCGAACACACGGCACGCTCAATCTCCTGGAACGGCATCGCGTCCTACGGCGCCATCGCCATTGGTGCACCGCTGGGTGTGGTGATGGTGGCCGAATACGGCTACAACAGCCTCGGCATTGCGCTGGCGGTACTGTCCGCGCTGGGCCTGGTGCTGATCCGCAATAAACCCTCGGTGCCGGTGGTGCGCGGTGAGCGCCTGCCGTTCTGGGCGGTGTTCGGGCGTATCGCGCCATTCGGCGCCAGCCTGTGCCTGGCGTCAATCGGCTACGGCACCCTCACCACCTTTATCACCCTGTATTACCTCAATCGCGGCTGGGCCGGTGCGGCGTACTGCCTGACGGTGTTTGGCGTGTGTTTTATCCTGTCGCGGTTGGTGTTTATCTCTGCGATCAGTCGGTTTGGTGGCTTTCGTGCCGCAATCGCCTGCATGACTATCGAGACCCTCGGCCTGACGCTGCTATGGCTGGCACCGTCGACTGGCGTGGCGTTGATTGGCGCCGGGCTGACCGGTTTCGGCTTGTCGCTGGTGTACCCGGCGCTTGGCGTGGAGGCCATCAAACAGGTGCCCAACAGCAGCCGTGGCGCGGGGCTGAGTGCTTATGCAGTGTTTTTCGACTTGGCCTTGGCGATTGCCGGGCCATTGATGGGCGCCGTGGCACTGAACCTCGGCTATGGCTGGATCTTCTTCTGCGCCGCGTTGTTATCGGTGACTGCGCTGGGCGTGACCCTTTTGCTCAAGCGGCGCGCTTACTGATCAGCCGTCTGCATTCCGGCGCGGGTGGATTGGCCGAGGGTGTGACTGAAAAAACGCCCCGCCTCGGAAATCAGGTCGCGGTGGATGCCCTCGCGGTCGACGCCATCGGCATCGGTGCAGATCGCCGGCATGGCCGCCAACTGATCACTGTCACACGGCGCCATGAACACGAAGTGCCCTGCCCCGGCCAACAGCTTGAAGTCCGGCGGTTCCGGCAGCTTGCGTGCAAGCGCCGCGGCGTTCTTGTCCACGGCCACCAACTTGTCGCCGTCGCCGCTGTAGAGCAGCACCGGCACATGCACGTCGGCCAGGGTGTGGCGGCCGAACATCAAACTCAACGGTGCCATCAACATCAACGCATGAATGCGCGGATCGGATTGCGGTTGCAGGTCGTCGCGGTCCACCACCAGTTCACCTTGAGTGGTGCAGGCGTCGCGATCTTCCGGCCGCTCCTGGCAGTAGCGGCGCAGGCGGTCGAAATCCGGCTTGGCGCCGGCCAGGATCAACGCGGTTTCGCCGCCGGCCGAGTAACCGATCACGCCCACTTGGTCGACGTTGACGAACGGCGACAACATCGGGTCGCCCAAGGTCGCGGTGATCGCTTCGGAAATCTGGATCGGCCGGCCATACAGGTTACTCACCGTGCCCAGGCGGCTATGGTCCTTGTAGTTGTCGCCCGGGTGCAACACCGCCACCACCACAAAGCCTTTACGTGCCAGCGACGTCGCCAGGTCATGCAAAGCCAGCGGCGTACCCGTGTTGCCATGGGACAGCATCAGCATCGGGAAACGGCCGATGGCAATCCTGGCGTCTTCCGTGGCGGCGACGTGATAGGCGCCGAGCGGCGTGGTGTGTTCAAGCCCGGTGGAGGGATAAAAGGCAATGGCCTTCATCGGCTGCAAATCCAGCGGATCAAGGAACGTCATGCGATGAAAGCCCACACTCCAATGCGGGTGCGGCGCTGGCGCGGCGTGCACTGAAACCAGGCCACCGAGCAAGGAAAGAACCATAACCGCACAAAGACGCATCATGAGGATGTCCACCTTTGCTGCAAAAAAACCGGCATGTCGGGTTGAAAAGTCCATGTTCAAGGCGCTCAACCGGATGATAAACCCATGCGTGCATAACCTGGGCCAACGTATTGACCGCGCGTAAACGAAAAAAACTCCGTAGTCAGGTCGTTTTGAGGCGACCCGAATACAGAGTTTAGACGTCCCGTTTCAGAATGAAACGGGGAACAGCACGGTTTTACCTAAGCTTTACGCAGCCGCGAACAACTGTTCGTTGATCAGCACATTGGCGTCGCTCAGGGACTTGCTGCGGAACTCGTCGCCATACGCCAGGCCGTGGGCGCGGACGAACTCGATGTCGGTGATGCCAAGGAAGCCCAGCAGCACTTTCAGATAATCTTCATGGGCCACACCGGTCGCTTGGCCGACATGCAGGCCGCCCGACGTCGACACAACGATGACTTTCTTGTTGCCGCACAGGCCTTCCGGACCCGCTTCGGTGTAACGGAACGTCTGGCCGGCGACGGCGATGCGGTCGATCCAGGCTTTCAATTGAGTCGGGATAGTGAAGTTGTACATCGGCGCGGCGATCACCACCGCGTCGGCAGCGAGGAATTCAGCCAGGGTCTTGGCGCTGAGCTCTGCTTCGTGCTGTTGCGCGGCACTGCGCTGGTCAGCCGGGGTACCCAGGGCGCCCAGGGTCGCGCCGGAAAAGTGGTTGAGGCCTTCGGCCGCCACGTCACGGTAGGTCACTTCCACGCCCGGCTCAGCCGCTTGCCATGCCTTGACCACACCAGCACTGAGCTGACGGGACGCCGAGTTGTCGCCGAGGATGCTGGAATCGATGTGCAACAGTTTCATGTGGGATCTCCGGTTGGGATCGTCAGGGGCGATCAGATGGTGGTGATGCTACGCATGAAACCAATAGCTGATAAGGCACCTGAAATGCGATAGTTTGTCCCACTGACAGGACAATAGGCTGACCCATGCAAGACCTCAACGACCTCTACTATTTCGCCAAAGTCGTGGAAGCCGGTGGCTTCGCTGCCGCCGGCCGGCTGCTGGGAATTCCCAAGTCGCGACTGTCGCGGCGGATCGCCGAGTTGGAAGAACGCCTCGGCGCGCGCCTGCTGCAACGCACTACCCGCCAACTCACCCTCACGGCTGTCGGCGAGCGCTACCTGCGCCATTGCCAGGCGATGCTGCTGGAGGCGGAAATGGCCGATGAGGCGGTGGCCAGCATGTCCAGCGAACCCCGTGGGAGGCTGCGCGTCAGTTGCCCGGTGGGCATGGCCCAGCACATCTTGCCGGAACTGGTGGCTGGATTTCTTGCGGCTCATCCCCAGGTGCAGCTGGAGATGACCCTGGTCAACCGCCGTGTCGACCTGGTCGCCGAGGGCATCGATGTCGCCCTGCGCGTACGCGAACTGGGCGATGAAGACCCGCTGCTGGTCACCAAGCGCCTGCGCCAGGCCCAGACCGTGCTGGTGGCCAGCCCCGCGCTCATGCTCGGTCGCCACGTGGCGACCCTTGAGGATCTCAAACAGTTACCGATCCTCGGCGCGCTGGAGGCGGATCGCCTGGTGCATCAACGCATTCTCGACCCTCAGGGCAACGCCCACGACCTGGCGATGGAGGCTCGCCTGGGTATCGACGATTTTATCGTGCGCAAAACCAGCGCCATCATGGGCCTGGGCTTCACCGTACTGCCGATGATGTACTGTGAAGAGGAATTGGCTAACGGCCGGCTGGTGCAACTGCTGCCGGAGTGGTCCTTGCCTGGCGGCTGGCTGCAAGCGGTTTACCCGCATCGGCGCGGTGTGCTGCCGGCGATCCGGGCCTGGATCGACTACCTGGAAGAAGGCTTCAAAGGCTGTGGAGACCGCTTGCTATGAAAATGACCGAAGAACAAGTCGCCAGCTTCTGCCTGAGTCTGCCCGGCGCGCGGGAAGACTATAAATGGGGCGGTGTGCGCGTATTTTCGATTGCCGGCAACAAGATGTTTGCCCTGCAGAACCTGCGCGGTGAATCGCTGGCGTTCAAGGTCGATAAGGAACTGTTCCTCGGCCACGTGGACCGCCCAGGCATCCACCCGGCGCCCTACCTGGCGCGCGCGCAGTGGATCATCATGAACACGCCCTACCCGCTGGACGCTGATGAACTGCGTGGCTTGCTCCAGCGCTCCCACCAGTTGGTGGTCAGCAAGTTACCCAAGCGCACGCAGATCGGGCTGTTGCTGGGTGATTGACGTGCTGTTGCACCCCAGGTATCTACATCAATTTTCGGTGTTGCGCCGGGCCTGTGGCGAGAGAGCTTGCTCCCGTGACGGCCTGAAAGTCGCCCGAGACCTATCCGATGTAAATCGATCAATAGGTGGGAGCTGGCTTGCCTGCGATTGCGGATTCCAAGCCGACCATGCGCTTGAGTTGGAATGAGTACATATCCATTCCTGCGGTAACGGCTACTTAGGGTTCCGCCCTTACGGCGGCTCACTTTCGGAAAGCCCCAAAAGCAAGCAAAAGGTCTTCGCCCCACCACTCGGCACCTCGCCTAGGCTCGGTGAGCCCTCACTCCGGCTTGAATCCGTGGGCCGACGCAATGGGCCATCCTTGGCCCAGTGCGGATATCCGGGCCTAAAGCACTGAAACCAGTGTCCCCCCCAGAAACATCTGGTCCAGCCAGAACACTTGATGCAGCAGCACGATCACCCAGAACAGCACCTGGTAAGACACCTTGCGCGTCTTGTGGCGGAACACTTGCTGGGCAATCAACGCCCCCGGCCAGCCGCCCGCCAGTTCCACGGCGTGCAGGATGTTTTCCGGGGTGCGCCAACTGTCGGTACGGGCCTTACGCTTGTCACTCCAGTAGAGGAAGAACGCGATCACGCTGACAACGCCATAGGCCGCCAGCGGGATCACGGTCTCGCCGCGCTGCCATACCAAGATTGAACCCAGTAACGGCGCTGCGCACAGCAGCAGGAAGATCGCCGCCTTCAGGCGTGGATGCTGGATCATCATGCCTTCGCGGCCGCCCAGTCGATCCAGCCGAACTGCCAGGTCGCCAGGATCAGTAGGCCGAATGCAATGCGGTACCAGGCAAACACGGCATAGCTGTGGCTGGCGATGAACTTGAGCAGGCCCTTCACCGCAATCATCGCGAAGATGAACGAGGTCACAAAGCCGATGGCAAACACCGGCAAGTCCGCAGGCTGGAACAGGTCGCGGTACTTGTAGCCCGAATACACAGCGGCACCCACCATGGTCGGCATCGCCAGGAAGAACGAAAACTCGGTAGCGGTCTTGCGCGACAGGCCAAACAGCAAGCCGCCAATGATGGTCGAGCCGGAGCGGGAAGTCCCTGGGATCATCGCCAGGCACTGGGCCAGACCGACCTTGAGTGCGTCTTTCCAGGTGATGTCATCCACGGTTTCGGCATGCACTTCATGCTCGCGGCGCTCGGCCCACAGCATGATGATGCCGCCCACCACCAGCGCCGTCGCCACGGTGATCGGGTTGAACAGGTAGTGGTGAATCAGGTCGGCGAAAATCACCCCCAGCACCACTGCCGGCAGGAAGGCGATCAGCAGGTTGACGGTAAACCGCTGGGCCTTGCGCTGGGTCGGCAGGCCACTGACCACTTCGAAAATCTTGCCACGGAACTCCCACACCACTGCCAGGATCGCGCCCAGTTGGATGATGATGTTGAACGCATTGAAACGGTCGCCGGTAAAGTCGAGCACGTCGGCGACGATGATCTGGTGGCCGGTGCTGGAAATCGGCAGGAACTCGGTAAGCCCCTCCACAACGCCAAGAATCAATGCCTGTATGGCGGTCCAAAAATCCATGCTTCCCCCAAAGGTCTTGCTCTATGGCAAGCCTTGTTGATCTTTTTAATGGTTCACTGACGACAAGATACGGTGTTGAGTTTCAACCCCGAGCTGCAAAAATCTTGTGAAATATCAGACAGTACTCAGGTTTTCCGAATGCAGGCCGAAAGCCTATCAGACAAGGCGGAAAAGTCGATGCAGCCCCACAATTATAAAAAGCACGGAGTGACAGGACCATGAACAGTTTGCGCAATATGTCGATCAGCCGACGCCTGTGGCTGATCCTGATAGTCGCCGTGCTGATGCTGTTGGCCCTGGGTATGCTGATGCTCAAGCAGATCCACGACGACCTGTACCAGGCCAAGCGCCAGCAGACTCAACACGTGGTCCAGACCGCCAGCGGGATCCTGACGTTTTATCACGGTCTCGAAACCACCGGCGTGATGACCCGTGAAGCCGCCCAGAAGCAAGCGTTGAGCGCGGTGCGTGGCTTGCGCTACGACCATGATGACTATTTCTGGATCAATGACCTCACTCCCGTGATGATCATGCACCCCGCCAACCCCAAGCTCGACGGCCAGAACCTCTCGGCCATCCGCGACCCCGATGGGTTTGCCGTGTTCAACGAGTTCGTGATCCTGGCCAAGGCCAAGGGCGCCGGCATCGTCAACTATCGCTGGCCGAAACCGGGCGCCGAAGCGCCGGTGGCCAAGACCTCGTATATCCAACTGTTCGAACCGTGGGGCTGGATCATCGGCTCCGGCGTGTACGTAGACGATGTGCAGGCCGAGTTCAGCAGCCAAGTCTGGAAAGCCTCGTTCATCGGCCTGGCTATCGCGCTGGTGATGGCGCTGCTGGTCTCACTGATCGCCCGCAGTATTGTGCGGCCGTTGCAAGCTGCAGTGAACGCCATGGGCAACATCGCCAGCGGCGAAAGCGACCTGACCCGCAGCCTCGACACCCATGGGCAGGACGAAGTCACCCAACTGTCCCGGCACTTCAACAGTTTCACCGCCAAGCTGCGCCAGGTAGTCGGCCAGTTGCAGGTGTGCGCCAACGCCTTGGGCCAATCCTCGCAGGAGCTGGGCAGCAACGCGACCCAGGCCCATGACCGTAGCCAGCAACAGTCCCAGCAGATGGAACTGGTGGCCACCGCCATCAACGAAGTCACCTACGGCGTGCAGGATGTGGCCAAGAATGCCGAACACGCCGCCAGCGAAATGCGCGACGCACAGGCCCAGGCCCAACAAGGGCAGGTGAATATCGACAGCAGCCTGCAGCAGATCGATCAGCTCTCCGGCACCATCAGTCAGGCGGTGGAAGTGATTCGCACCCTATCGGCAGAAAGCACCCAGATCGGCAGCGTGCTCGAAGTAATCCGCTCGATTGCCGACCAGACCAACCTGCTGGCCCTTAACGCGGCCATTGAAGCAGCACGCGCTGGCGAGCAAGGGCGTGGCTTCGCCGTGGTGGCCGATGAAGTGCGACTGCTGGCCCAGCGCACGCAAAAATCCACCGCCGAGATCCAGGGCATGATCGAGCGCTTGCAAGGCCACTCGGAAGCGGCGGTCAAGGTGATCAGCGACAGCCACAGCGCCTCACAGCTGACCATCGAACAAGCCGGCCAGGCCGGCGCCAGCCTGACCGCCATCGGCGAGTCACTGCGCAACCTCAACGGCCTCAACGCCTCGATTGCCAGCGCCACCCTGCAACAAGCGCATGTGGTGGAGGACATCAACCAGAACGTCACCGAGGCGGCCGGTTTGTCCCACAGCACGGCATTGGCGGCGGAGCAGTCGAGTGTGGCGAGTGCGCATTTGCGTGGTCTGAGCGAACAGCTCGACGGCCTGCTGCGTCAATTCAAGGTCTGATCCGGGGGGGGGAGCGGGCTAGCCCCGCTCCCCCCATCAGTTAATTCCTACGCCAATCTTCTTTCGTTACAATCACCGCCCTCTCCCATTCTCCCAAGGAACCACCATGTCCGGGCTTGAACTGTTCGCCGCCGCCCTCGGGGTGATCGCTGTGTGGCTGACCGTCAAGCAAAATCCCTGGTGCTGGCCCATCGGCCTGGTGATGGTGTTGCTGTACACCTGGGTGTTCTTCGACGTGAAACTCTATTCCGACATGCTGCTGCAAGTGGTTTACGCCGCGTTGCAAGTCTACGGCTGGTGGCAGTGGACCCGTGCCGGCGAGGTCAAGCACGGACGTCAGGTCACCAGCCTCGGTGTCCCGGCGATCATGGCCAGCCTGGCGGTGGGCGCAGTCGGTAGCCTGTTGCTCGGTGCTGCCATGGCCCACTGGACGGATGCTGCCCAACCCTGGCTCGACGCCGCCCTTACCGGCTTCAGCCTGGTAGCGCAGATGTGGATGGCGCAGAAACGCGTGCAGTGCTGGCCACTGTGGATCGCCGTGGATGTCATCTTCGTCGGGCTGTTCCTCTACAAAGGCCTGTACCTCACCGCCGCGCTCTACGCGCTGTTCACCGTGATCGCCGTGCAAGGCTGGCGCGAATGGCGCGCCGACCCGGCGTTGCACGCATGAAAGTGGTGGTACTGGCGGGCCCTGAATCCAGCGGTAAAAGCTGGCTGGCGGCGGAGTTGCAGGCGCATTTCGGCGGGTTGATGGTGGGTGAATACGTGCGTTATTTCATCGATCACCATCAACGCGACACCACCCTGGCGGACATCCCGGCCATCGCCCGTGGCCAGATGGCCTGGGAAGACGACGCCCGCGCCAAGCAGCCTGAACTGTTGATCCTCGATACACATCTGCTGACCAACAAGCTCTGGAGCCAGACCCTGTTCGGCGCCTACCCGGCCTGGCTCGACAGCGAACTGCTGGCCCGCCACTACGACCTGCACCTGTTGTTGTCACCGGAAGATGTGGAATGGACCGCCGACGGCCAACGCTGCCAGCCGGCACTGGCGGACCGCCAGTCATTTTTCCAGGAAAGCCTGGCGTGGATGCAGCAGCATCAGGAGACGGTTGTGGTGATCCGAGGGGACTGGGAAGCGCGTCGGAAAGCGGCATTCGCCGCGGTCGATAAAGTGCTGTAGGGGCGAGCTTGTGAGGTTTTCGCGAGCACGCTCGCCCCTGCAGCGATGAGCAGCGTTTAGTAGCCCAGCGACAGGCCCGTGTTACGACGCGGGTCATTTGCGCCGTAGAAACGGTTGTTACCCACCGGCTTGCCCCCCAGGGACGGCGCACCGACCAAAATCGCCGCCAAGTGGTTGGCATCCTGCGGACCGGCAAACGTGTGGCCCCAGCTTTCGAGGATCTTCTGGGTGTCCGGGCTCACCGCGAAGGTTTCAAGGTTGGTGGTTTCCGGCATCCATTGCTGGTGGAAACGCGGGGCGTCCACGGCTTCCTGGATGTTCATCTTGTAGTCGATGACATTCAGGATCGTCAGCAAAGTCGCGGTAATGATGCGGCTACCGCCAGGCGTACCGACCACCATCACCGCCTTGCCGTCCTTGGTCACGATGGTCGGGCTCATCGACGACAGCGGCGCCTTGCCTGGAGCGATGGCGTTGGCTTCACCCTGGACCAGGCCGTACATGTTCGGCACGCCGACCTTGACGGTGAAGTCGTCCATTTCATCGTTGAGGATCACCCCGGTCTTGCTCGCCATCACGCCCGCACCGAACCAGTCGTTGAGGGTATAGGTGACCGACACCGCGTTGCCCCACTTGTCGACGATGGAATAGTGAGTGGTGTTGTTGCCTTCATGGGGCGACACACCCGGCTTGATCGCCTGGGAGTCACCGGCTTTTTGCGGTTCGATGGCGTCGCGCAGTTTCGCCGCGTAGTTTTTGTCCAGCAGGTGCTCAATCGGGTTCTTCACGAAATCCGGGTCGCCAAGGTAGCTGTTGCGATCCACGTAGGCATGGCGCATGGCTTCGATCTGGTAGTGCAGGCCCTGGGCCGAGTGATAGCCAAGGTCAGCCATCGGGTAGCCTTCGAGGATGTTCATGATCTGACAGATCACCACGCCGCCAGAGCTTGGAGGCGGCGCCGAGACCACATGGTAACCACGGTAGTCGCACTCGATAGGCGCCAGTTCGCGGGTCTTGTACTTGTCGAGGTCCGCCTGGGTGATGATGCCCTTGCCGGCCTGGCTGGAATCCACCAATGCCTTGGCGACCCACCCCTTATAGAAACCGTCGCTGCCCTTGGCCGAGATTTCCTTGAGGGTCTTGGCCAGGTCTTTCTGCACCAGTTTCTGGCCGACCTGCATCGGCTGGCCGTTGTGCAGGAAGATCCCGCGCATGTCCTGGTCTTTCTCGAACTCGCCGGTAGCGGTGTGCAGCAGGTCGATATCACCCTGCTCCAGCTCGAAGCCGTTTTCCGCCAGTTTGATCGCCGGGGCGATGACTTGGGCGCGCTTGAGAGTGCCGTATTTGCTCAGGGCCAGCTCCATGCCCGAGACGGTGCCGGGCACGCCCACGGCCAAATGGCCCTTGGCGCTGAGGCCTTCGATGACATTGCCATCTTTGTCCAGGTACATATTGGCGGTGGCTGCCAGCGGGGCTTTTTCGCGGAAGTCAAGGAAGGTCTTGCGCCCGTCCGCCAGTTGCACGGTCATGAAGCCGCCGCCGCCCAGGTTACCCGCCGCCGGGTACACCACGGCCAGCGCGTAGCCCACGGCCACCGCCGCATCGACCGCGTTGCCGCCGGCCTTGAGCACATCCACGCCCACATGAGTTGCCAAATGCTGGGCCGTCACCACCATGCCATTTTCACCGCCCACCGGGGCCTGGGACGCGGCTTGCACACCACTGACCGTCAACACCAGAGCGGTGGCAATCAAGGTACGGCTGAAGGGTTGGTATTTCATCCATGGCTACTCTAGTTATTGAGACGCACCAAAATAGCCCGCCGCGGATTTAATCCCCAGCGCAATGGCGTTTTTATTACAGAACTTGTCGGTCATAGAACGGACGCGAAAAACCCCATGCTATATTTCGCGCCCTGACTGTCGTGCAAGGCGCTTTGATATGGCGATCAAGAAAACCGGTATCCGCGCCCAACAGGCTGACCAGACCCGCGCGCGCATTCTCCAGGCGGCGGTCAAGGTGTTCACCCGCGACGGTTATTCCGGCGGGCGGGTCGACAGCATCTCCAAGGAAGCCGACTCCAACGATCGCATGCTCTATTACTACTTCGGCAGCAAGGAACACCTGTTCGTCTGTGTGCTGGAGCACACCTACGAGCAGTTCAACCACGCTGAAAGCAAGCTCAAGCTGAACCTCGACGCACCGGAGCAGGCGTTGCGTGACCTGGTGGCGTTTATCTGGAATTACTACGTCAAGCACCCGGAGTTCGTGGCGATCCTCAGTATCGAGAACCTGCACCAGGGCAAGCATGCCCGGCAGTCCGGCGAGATGCGGCGGCTGTCGGGTGAAGCGGTAGGCGTGCTGCGGCCGATCATCGAGGCGGGTCAGGCCCAAGGCGTGTTTCGCCTGGATGTGGACCTCAAGCACGTGTATTTGATGATCGCCTCGCTGTGCTACTTCTATAACTCCAACCGCCACACGCTAAGTTCGTTCCTGGGCGAAGACCTGGCGGAAAAGGCGCAGCAGCAGGATTGGCTGGGGTTTATCAGTGATTTGGTGGTGCGGGGTGTAACACCGATTCCGCTGTAACAAGCCAGCGCCCCCATCTGCTCCTCATAGGCGTTGAACGATCAGTGCGTACCGGGGTTGGCGCGCAGGTGGGCAACCTTCTGTTCCAGCCCCTTCCACTGCGGCGCATTCGGCGCAAATTGCGCGCGCAGATACGCCGCCAGATCCGCCACCTGGCTATTGGACAAACTGTCCTTGAACCCCGGCATGTAACCCAGATCCTGGGTCGCCGGTTTGCTGATGCCTTGCAGAATCACCTTGATCAAATTATCCGGCTGGTCGCTGTGCACGTTGGTGTTGGTGGCCAACGACGGGCTCACCCCAAACAGTTTCGGTCCCAGGCCATCCGCATGGCAGGCCTTGCATGCACCTTCGAACACCCGACGGCCATCGGGATTCGGCACATTGGCCGCCGTAACCGCCGGGGCCTCGGCCGCCGCATCACCCTTGAGCGACGCCAGGTACACCGCCATCGCACGGATATCCGCCTTGGGCAGTTTCGACAACTCACTCACCACCGGCCCCATCGGGCCCGCTGCCACGCCATGGGCATCGGAATACCCGGTGCTCAGATAGGTAAACAGTTGGTCCTCGGTCCACGGCGTCGACGCCTTGGACAAGCCGTTGAGGGCCGGAGCCTCCCAGCCATCAACCGTACCACCGGCGAGGAACGACTTGCCGCCCTTCTCCGCTCCCGTCAGGTTACGCGGCGAATGGCAGGCGGCGCAGTGGCCCAGGCCGTTGACCAGATAGTTGCCGCGGTTCCATTGTTCGCTGCGCTCAGGCTGCGGCGAGATCTCGCCACGCCGCAGGTTCAGGGCATTCCAACCTGCCATCAACGGCCGGATATTGAACGGAAAGCGCATGGCATTCGGCGTCGGCGCCTGGCTCACTGGCACCTGGGACATCAGGTAGGCATACAGCGCCTGCATGTCCGCCTCATTGATATTGCGAAACGCCGTATAGGGAAACGCCGGGTACAGGTTGCGCCCGTCTCGACCAATGCCGTCACGCATCGCTCGCTCGAACGCCGGGTATGACCAGGCGCCGATCCCGGTCTTCACATCCGGGGTGATATTGCTGCTGTACAGCGTGCCGAACGGCGTCTGCATCGCCAGCCCACCGGCATTGGTCGCGCCACCAGGCGCCGTATGGCACACCGCGCAATCGCCCACCGCCGCCAGCAACCGCCCGCGCTCCAGGGTCGCCTTGGACCAGGTGCCGGCGCTGGGTGGCGCTATCGGTGGAATTTCAGCGTGGAACGGCCAGGCCGTCGCCAGCACCGCGCCCAAGGTGGCAAACAGTGCGCCGAACCACCACTTCCGGCGTTTCTCAGGCGACTTGGCTGGCTCGCCCAGGGTGCCCGCATTCAATGCTGCCAGCACGCGTTCCGGGGTGATCGGCAGCTCGCGAAAACGGATGCCGGTGGCGTCATAGATCGCGTTGGCAATCGCCGCCGCACTGGGTACCGAGGCCGACTCACCGGCGCCCATGGGCGGCTGGTCCTGGCGCGGCATCATCATCACGTCGATCTTTGGCACTTCGGGGAACGTCAGGATCGGATAACCGCCCCACTCCTTACTCGCCACCGTCGACTCTTCAAACGTCACCCGCTCCTTCAACACACGGCTGGTGGACTGGATCACATTGCCGTGGATCTGATGCTGCACCCCGTCTGGGTTGATCATCATTCCCGAGTCATGCCCGATCACGACGCGGGTCACCGACACATCGCCGGTCTGCTTGTCGATCGCCACATCCGCCACCCACGCCGCCCAGGCCGCGCCGAAACCGGGGAACTTGCTGTGAATGTAACGCGCGTAGGCAAAGCCACGGCCACGCAGCAGATGGTCGTCGCTGGCGGTTTGCATCGGTGCGGTGCGCGGCGTCCAGTTGGCACGTTCGGCGGTGGATTTCACCAGGTCTATGGCGCGCTCGTCCTTGAGGTAGCGCAGGCGGTATTCCACCGGATCGACGCCAGCGGCGAAGGCCAGTTCATCGATATAGGACTCGTGGGCAAAGGTGTTGGGCAAGGCCGATACGCCACGCATCCATGAGGCGCGCACGATGGGCGCCATGTCGTTGATGGTCACGCGCATAGTGTCGATGTCATAGGGCGGAATCGAGGTGCGGTCGCCCATTTCGAACATCGCCGCCACCGGTTCCACACGTCCCGTCAGCAGCAATGCCAAAGTCGGTGCGCCATTGGACGGATAGCTGGTCTCAAAGTCGTAGGCGGCGATGCTGCCGTCGGCGTTGAGGCCACCGTCGACATCCATCAATTGTGCAGTGCCCTTGGGCTCCCACAGGTGTTCCTGTTCGCGGGTCAATTGCACGCGCACTGGTTTGCCGACGGCACGGGAGAGCAGCAAGGCATCGGCACACACATCGTCGGCGCAATTGCGCCCGTAACAACCGGCGGCCTCCATGCGAATCACATCGATCAGCGCTTCATCACACGCCAACAACCACGCCAAGTCGGCCCGTAACAGGTGCGGGTTCTGGCTGCCCGACCACACCCGGCTGCCGGCTGGCGAGTAATCCGCCACACCGCAGGAGGGGCCGATCGACCCGTGCATCTGGTACGGCCAGAGATAACTGCGCGGCATGCGTTGGCTCGCGCCCGCCAGGGCTTCGTCGACATTGCCCTGATCCAGCACGGTGCGGCGTACGCGGGGATTGTCGCGGATAGCCTGTTCGACATCCGTCATGTCCGGTAACCCGTGGTTCCAGGGTTTCCAGTGCACCTGCAATTCACTGGCGGCCTTGACGGCCTGCTCTTCACGCAGTGCAACCACGCCGACAAAATCCCGGATCACCACCACCGCGACGATGCCGGGGATATGGGCTATAGACGATTCATCCACACTCAACAGGCTGTTGCCGACAAAGTCGCCGCAATCGAGCCCTGCGTACGGTGGACGAATGACCCGGCCATGGAGCATGCCCGGCACGCGCATATCGTGCACGTAAGTCAGCTCGCCAGTGGCTTTGCCGGGGATATCCACCCGAGCAGCGCCCTTGCCCACCAGGCGATAGTCCTCGATGGGTTTCAGCGGCGCATCACCGCTGATGCGCAATTGGTCATGCTGGCCGCTGACCAGTTCAGCATACGTCGTGGTACGCCCGTCTGCAGCGTGGATGACGCCGGCGTCGACCTTGAGGCTGGCAGTGCTGACACCCAGGCGCCCCGCCGCCCGCGCCAACAGGAAACGCCGCGCTTCGGCTGCCGCATTACGCAAGGGCACCGCTGATATCTGCAGGGTCGCACTGGCAATGGTTGCCCCCTGGTTGGGCACGCGCTCGGTATCGCCGAGCACCATCTTTACCTGCTCCATCGTCAGGTCCAGCTCTTCGGCGACGATCTGTGCCAGCGAAGTGCGGATACCGGTGCCCAGGTCCACATGACCATTGAACGCGTACACCAAACCATCATCGTTCACCGCAATAAACAGCCCCAGCTCCTTGGGCTTCACCGTAGGCGTGCCGCCCTTGGCCACCGGCCCCGAAGGCGGCAGGACATCGTCGATGATCAACAAAACGCCGGTCTTGGCCAGCCACTGGTCACGGGAAAGGGAAGTGTCGGTCATGGTCATCAATCCACAGTCATCAGGCGGGCCGCACGCAACACCGCGCGCAGGATTTCGATATGGGTGCCGCAACGGCAGAGGTTGCCCGACAGCTCGTTGCGCACCTGCGCTTCGCTGGGGTTGGGGTTGCGGTCGAGCAAGGCCTTGGTGGTCATGATCATGCCGTTGAGGCAGTAGCCACATTGCGCGGCCTGCTCATCGATAAAGGCTTGTTGTACCGGGTGCGGCGCGTCGCGCGTGCCCAGGCCTTCAAGGGTGACAATCTCGCGGCCTACGGCCCCCGACAGCGGAAACACGCAGGAACGGGCCGCCACCCCATCGATGATCACGGTGCAGGCACCGCACTCCCCCAGGCCGCAGCCGTATTTGGGGCCATTGAGTTCCAGGTCATTGCGCAGCACCAGCAACAGCGGTGTGTCCGCCATGGCGCTGACGTCGCTTTTTCGCCCGTTGACTTCAAGCGTTACCGTGATGTGCTGGCTGATCATTCGCTTCGCCCGTAACAGTTGGTGAAGTAGGCACTACATGAAATAGTCAAAAAAAAGCGTCGCGGACCTGAGGTCTCACGACACACTTGACTGATGAAGTGGCTACTGCATCAACTCAGAGCAAATTCGGTGCCATATTCCTGTTTCACCCCCTTCTGCGGGGGTGTGGCATGTCAGTCCTGCGGGTCGTCGATCATCTTGCGCAACAGGAACAGCACCGCGACCCTTTCGGCCGGGTTGAGATTGCTCATGGTCAATTCGCTGATCTGCGCGGCGCGCGGCGCGGTCTGGGCGACCAGTTCGGCGCCTGCCGGGGACAGGTCGACCACCACTTTGCGTTTATCCTGCGGGTCGGGTTCCAGGCTAATCAATTCCTTGGCCTTGAGGCGCTCGACGATACCGCGAATGGTCGCCTGATCCACGGCAGTGGCCTTGACCAGTTCCGTCAGGGAGCTTGCACCGTGATCGCGCAGTGCACACAAGGTGACGAACTGCACGGCGGTGAGCTGCGAGTCGCCGACATTCTGCTGAAAGATCGCCAGGTGGCGCTGGTAGGCCTTGCGCAGCAGGTGGCCAACTTGTTCAGAAAAGACGTAGGAATCAGGCACGGCGGGGCTCGGTGAGTGGCTGGCGATGGGGAAGCATGATGGCGGGCTTGCTGAACGGACTCAAGGCAATCGCTGAAGAAACCCTATCAAAATGTGGGAGCTGGCTTGCCTGCGAGCGCCCTCGCAGGCAAGCCAGCTCCCACATGGATGTTCAGCGAGCCAGGGATTCCACGGGGGCAACCACATCCCCTGCAATCACCACCGCTTCATCATCCAGGTACACATCGCAATGACGCAGCGGAATATCCATATGGCACGGCGTCTTGCGCGTCCCGCCCACCTCGGTGTTCGGCCCGGTAGAGAACAGGAAATTGCCATAGAACGCCCGCGCATCCATGCACATGCCGTCGTTCTTGTCATGCAAGCCCATGGCCGTCCACTGTGCCCGTGGTTGCAGGCCCCAGCCGATATGGGAAATGCCGTACACCTCGGGATCGTTGAAGTACTTCATGTAATCACGCAGGTATTCGGCCTCGAAACCACCGTGGATCTTGGTAATGAAGCCCTTCTCGATCTCCAGGGTGATCTTCTCGCGGGTGTAGGTCTTGAACGGCAGCAAAATGTCGCCGATGTCCAGCACCAGCACGCCCTCGGCGGTTTCTTCGTTGGGCCAGGAGAACAGGAAGCCACTCGGCCAATGATCCCAGCGTCCAGGCTCGTCGGCAAAACCGTATTCCGTCACTGACGGGTATTGCCCCAAGGCGGCGCGGAAGTCGCTGCCAGCGCGGGACTTTACGTGAATCGAACGCGCCTTTTTCAGCAACTGCTCGGCCGCCAGCACGCGCACTTTGTCCGCTTCGGTGGGCAGCATGCGCGCCAGTACTTCCGGCGGTTCCACCGCCAGCAGAATGCGCGTGCCGGTCTTGAGAATCTGTTCCTGCTCCGGCGAGTGCAGCAGCATCATGGTGTCGACGATCAAGTCGGCGGCCTCCAGGGCACGCTGGGCGGCGATATTGCCGGTGAGCGCGGTGTCGCCGCAGTAGGCGGTCATGTCGTTGCCCATCGCCCTGGGGTGGTTGAACGACGGCAACTCCACCGCATACACCTTGGCTCCCAAGCGCTGCGCGGCGTCCATCGCGGCTCGCACGGTGCGGGGGTCCGAGTAATGGCTCTTGAGCACGGCGACGCTCTGGGTCGGGTCGACCTTGGACAACTTCAACACGTGCTCAAACATCTGGGTCAGTTCGCAATCGCTTACCGGCATTTTCCTGTCTCCTGTGGGCCTGCACCAAGCTCAGGCAGCACGCCTCACTCTAGTGCATTTTTTATAGCGTATACGCCATTTAATAACGATAAGACCCGAATTACAGTCAGACTGCAAGCGGCGCGCAAAAACGTTACCTATCGAAACATACCCAGTATTTACAGACACAATAACGTTACACAGGACAATTATGGCCAAAAAATAAATTTGCGAAGGCGGGCTTCCCATTTTAAAAAATGAGCGTATACACTTTAAAAACCTTGCGAACAGACGCCGCCGAAAATCAAAAAGAGAGAGGAACACGCCCCATGGGAAGCACTCAGAAAATCGCCATCGTCGGCGCGGGCCTGGGCGGCGCCGCCGCTGCCACCCTGCTACAGCAAGCCGGCTTCGACGTTGATGTCTATGAGCAAGCGCCGGAGTTTTCCCGGTTGGGCGCGGGGATCCACATGGGCCCCAACATCATGAAAATCTTCCGCCGCATGGGCATCGAAAAGCAGCTTGACCTGATGGGCTCGCACCCCGAGCACTGGTTCAGCCGCTGCGGAGAAAGCGGCGACTACCTGTCACGCATCCCCCTCACCGGCTACGGGGCGTCCTACATCACCGTGCACCGTGGCGACCTGCATGCGCTGCAGATGTCCACCCTCAAGCCCGGCACCCTGCACTTCAACAAACGCTTGGAAAGCCTTGAGGAAACCGACACCCAGGTACGCCTGACCTTCGCCGACGGTCAGGTGACTTACGCGGACATCGTGATCGGCGCCGACGGCATCAACTCCAAGATCCGCGAAGTACTGCTGGGCGTGGAAAAGCCGCTGTACAGCGGCTGGGTCGCGCACCGTGCGCTGATCCGTGGCGACCAGCTCGCCAAATACGACCTGAAGTTCGAAGACTGCATCAAGTGGTGGACCGAAGACCGCCACATGATGGTCTACTACACCACCGGCAAGCGCGACGAGTACTACTACGTGACCGGTGTGCCCCATGCCGAATGGGACTTTCAGGGCGCGTTCGTCGACAGCAGCCGCGAAGAGATGTTCGACGCCTTCCAGGGCTACCACCCCACCGTCCAAGCCCTGATCGAATCCACCGAAAGCGTGACCAAGTGGCCGTTGCGCAATCGCAATCCGTTGCCACTGTGGAGCCGTGGCCGCCTGGTGTTGCTCGGCGATGCCTGCCACCCGATGAAGCCGCACATGGCCCAGGGCGCCGGCATGGCCATTGAAGACGCCGCCATGCTCACCCGCTGCCTGCAGGAAACCGGCATCAGCGACTACCGCACAGCCTTTGAACTCTACGAGGCCAACCGCAAGGAGCGCGCGTCGCGCGTGCAGGCCGTGTCCAACGCCAATACCTGGCTGCGCACCCAAGAAGATCCGGCCTGGGTCTATGGCTATGACCTGTACGCCCAGGAACTGAAATCGGGGGTGGCCGCGTGAGTACCTTTCTCTACGGCGCCAACGTGCAGGCCAACGGTATTCGTCAGCACTACCTGCGTTATGGCGGCAAGGGCCCGGCGCTGATCCTGATCCCCGGTATTACCAGCCCGGCAATCACCTGGGGTTTTGTCGCCGAGCGCCTGGGGGCGCAGTTCGACACCTACGTGCTGGATGTGCGCGGTCGCGGCCTGTCCTCGACCGGTCCCGAGTTGGATTACAGCGCGGACACCTGCGCCGAGGACATTGGTGCCTTCGCCGATGCGCTGAACCTGGACAGCTACCACCTGATGGGCCACTCCATGGGGGCACGCTTTGCCGTGCGCAGTGCCGTCAAACACCCTGAAGGGGTGAAGCGCGTGGTGCTGATTGACCCTCCGGTCTCCGGTCCGGGCCGACGCGAATACCCGAGCAAGCTGCCATGGTACGTCGACTCCATCCGCCAATCCCTGGTCGGCATGGACGCGGAGGCGATGCGCGCCTTCTGCGCCACGTGGACACCGGCACAACTGCAACTGCGCGCCGAATGGCTGCACACCTGCTACGAACCCGCCATCGTGCGAGCCTTCAATGACTTCCACGCGGTGGACTTCCACCACGACCTGCCCCACCTCAAGGCCCCTGCCCTGTTGATGGTGGCCGGACGCGGCGGCGTGATCCTCGATGAAGACATTGCCGAGATCCAGGACCTGCAACCCGGCATCCAGGTCGCCCGCGTGCCGAACGCAGGACACATGATTCCGTGGGATGACCTCGACGGTTTCTTTCTCGCCCTCGGCGATTTCCTCGAACAATAACAATGGAGAGCACCATGCAGAAGCCTTACCGCATCGGCCAGATCGTGCCGAGTTCCAACACCACCATGGAAACCGAGATCCCGGCGATGCTCACCGCGCGCCAGGCGATCCGTCCCGAGCGCTTCACCTTTCACTCCAGCCGCATGCGCATGAAGCAAGTACGCAAGGAAGAACTGGCGGCCATGGACGGCGAGTCCGACCGCTGTGCCGTCGAGCTGTCCGACGCCAAGGTCGATGTGCTGGGCTACGCCTGCCTCGTAGCGATCATGGCCATGGGCCTGGGCTATCACCGCAACTCCGAACAACGCCTGCGCAAAGCCACGGCCGACAACGACGCCAACGCCCCGGTAATCACCAGCGCCGGCGCCTTGATCGAAGGCCTGAAAGTGATGGGCGCCAAGCGTATCGCGATTGTCGCGCCGTACATGAAACCGCTGACCGAGTTGGTGGTGAACTACATCCGCGAAGAAGGCTTCGAGGTGGTGGATTGGCGCGCCCTGGAGATTCCCGACAACCTCGAAGTGGCCCGCCACGACCCGGCCAACCTGCCGGCCATCGTCGCCGGGATGAACCTGGAAGGCGTCGATGTGATTGTGCTGTCCGCCTGCGTGCAGATGCAGTCGCTGCCGGTGGTGGCCAAGGTCGAGGCGCAAACCGGCAAACCGGTACTCACCGCCGCCATTGCCACCACCTACGCGATGCTCAAGGCCCTGGACCTGGAACCCATCGTTCCCGGTGCCGGCGCCCTGCTCTCCGGCGCCTACTGAGGGAAGTGAAACGATGAGCGAACAATCCGCCGACGCCAACTACCAGGGCGTGTGGGGCAACCGCATCGGCTTTGGCAAGAAAGCCGCGCTGCTGATGATCGACTTCATGCAGGGCTACACCACCGAAGGCGCGCCGCTGTTCGCGCCGGGTGTAGTCACGGCCGTGGCCGAAAGCGTGGAACTGCTGGCCACCGCGCGCCTGCACGGGATTGCAGTGGTGCACACCAATATCCGCTACCATCCCGGCCATTTCGTCGATGGCGGGATCTGGGTGAAAAAAGCCCCGGTGATGAAAGACATGGTCGAAGGCAACCCACTCGCCGCGTTCTGTGCCGAGGTGTTGCCACTGGACGAGGAAGTCGTCATCACCAAACAGTACGCCAGTGCGTTTTTCGGCAGCAGCCTGGCGCCGATGCTGCATGCACAGAGCATCGACACCGTGGTGCTGGCAGGCTGTTCCACCAGCGGCTGCATCCGCGCCACGGCGGTGGATGCGGTGCAACACGGGTTTCGCACCATCGTCGTGCGCGAATGCGTCGGCGATCGACACCCCGCGCCCCATGAAGCCAACCTGTTCGATATCGACAGCAAATATGGCGATGTGGTGAGCAAGCAGGAGGCGATGCGCAAGTTCAGGGAGCAATAAGACGTTATTAAGAACTGCGCCATAGAGCGCGGTCTTGCACAAAACTGAGGCCCGGCCTTGGAACGCATTCAAATGTGGCAACCGATCCCTGTGGGAGCCGGTCTGGCCCGCGATGCAGACGCTGCGGTGTATCAGTGACACCGCGCCGATGCCATCGCTGGCCAGCCAGTACCTACCTAAGCCCGGTTTCCCTATGGATCGCCTCCAACAGGCCCTCCTCAGTCTTCTGACACTGCCTTTGGAAGTCGCTTCTACAGCACTCCGAAGTGCTGGAACAAAAGCGGCTGTATAAAAACCATAAGTCACCGCCAGGAGACACCCAATGCCCATTGCGAATGCAGCGCCCGCGACCACCGTCGCCGACCCGGTCAACACGCTTTACCACAAGATCACCTGGAAGCTGATTCCCTTCCTGTGCTTCTGCTACCTGGCCGCCTACCTGGACCGCATCAACATCGGCTTCGCCAAACTGCAGATGCTCGACCAATTACAGTTCAGCGAAACCGCGTTCGGTCTCGGTGCCGGGCTGTTCTTTGTCGGTTATATCCTGTTCGAAGTACCGAGCAACCTGGTGCTGGAGCGGGTCGGCGCAAAGATCTGGATCGCGCGCATCATGATCACCTGGGGCCTGCTCTCGGCCTGCACCATGCTGGTCACCTCCACCACCCAGTTCTACATCCTGCGTTTTCTGCTCGGCGCTGCCGAAGCGGGCTTTTTGCCGGGTGTCCTGTACTACCTGACCACTTGGTTTCCCACCCACCGACGCGGGCGCATCATTGCGCTGTTCATGATCGGCCTGCCGCTCTCCAGCGTGATCGGTGGCCCACTGTCCGGCTGGATCATGGGCCACTTCGACCACATGGGCGGCCTGCGTGGCTGGCAGTGGCTGTTCCTGATCGAAGCGGTGCCCAGCGTCTTGCTTGGCGTGCTGACCTTCTGGGCCCTGCCCAACACCTACCAGCAAGCCAAATGGCTGTCGGATGAGGAAAAGGCCCTGCTGGACACCGAACTGCGCAAGGACGATGCCGAAGGCTCCGCCAGCAAGCACAGCTTCCGCGACGGCTTCTTCAACCTCAAGGTATGGATGCTCGGCGGTATCGACTTCTCGATCCTGCTCAGCGCCTACGCCATGGGCTTCTGGATGCCGACCTTCATCCGCAACGCCGGGGTCACCGACACGTTCCATATCGGCGTGCTCACCGCCTTGCCAAGCGTCGCCGCCCTGCTCGGCATGCTGCTGATCGGCGCCAGCTCGGACAAACACCGCGAACGCCGCTGGCACATCATCGTGCCGTTTTTCATCGGCGCGGCGGCCATGGCCACGAGCACCTTCTTCACCCATAACGTGGTGGCCACGGTGGTGCTGTTCGCGATTGCTTCGGCGGCGATCATCGGCGCTGTGCCGGTGTTCTTCAGCCTGCCGGCGACCTTTCTCAAAGGCACCGCGGCGGCCACCGGCTTTGCCCTGGCCTGTTCGGTGGCGAATATCGCCGGCCTGGTCAGCAACTCATTGATGGGCGTTGCGATCGACGTCACAGGCAGCAGCGCCGGTGCCTTGTGGTTTTTCGCGGGCTGCCTGATCCTCAGCAGCTTCCTGGTCATCGCCTTGCCGGCGAAACTGGTGAACCGTTGATAACAACAATTTTTTCGGAAGACTCACCATGCAAGGCTTCTTGAAACGCTGTGCGCTGCTTGTTGCGGTCGGTCTGTGTGCCGGCACCGCGCAGGCGGCGGAAAAGGTCATCTTCGATACCGATTTCAACGTACTCAACGATGACGGTCAGGCCTTCATCATGCTTGCCCAGTTGCATGCGCAAAAACGCATCGAGCTGCTGGGCATGACCCTGGTCAGCGGCAACGCCTGGGTCGATCAGGAGCAGGTCGACGCCCTGAAGGCCGTGGAACGCATGGGCGTGGATAAAGAGGTCGGCGTCTACTCCGGCGCCGCCTACCCGCTGCTGCACGACTACGCCACCTACGAGGCAGAAAAAGCGCTGTTCGGCTCCGGCTGGCCGGGGGCGTTCAAAAACCCGCGCCCCACATCACCCTCACAATTGGTCGCACCACCGGACGGCCTGGCCACCCACACGAAACTGCGCAAGGAGGCCGCCGCGCAGTTCATTGTCGACAGCGTGCGCGCCAACCCGCACCAGGTGACGATCCTCGCCGTCGGCCCGCTGACCAACGTCGCCCTGGCGATTCGTTCGGCGCCGGATATCGTGCCGCTGATCAAACGCATCGTGTACATGGGCGGCGCCCTGGAAATTCCGGGCAATACCACGCCGGCGGCGGAGTTCAACTGGTGGTTCGACCCGGAGGCGGCGAAGATCGTGTTGCGCTCGCCGATCGAACACGTGATTTTCCCCAATGATGTGTGCGAGAAAGTCACCTTCGACAAAACGGTGTACCAGCGCGTGATTGCACAGAAAGGCGCGATTGCCGACCTGTACACGCATGAGTTCGGGCCGTTGTTCGACAAGGACCCGAGCTACCACAGCTTCACCTGGGACAGCTTGCCGGCGCTGTACCTGGTCAACCCTGGGATCGTCACCGAATCCCGCGAGCTGTGGGTGGATGTGGACGCCACGTTTGGCGCGGACTACGGTCGCGCACTGGGCTACCCGAAAGGCGCGCCCGTCGGCACGCAGAAGGCCAAGGTGGTGTTCGGGGTGGACCAGAAGAAATTCTGGGATGGCTACGTCAACCTTGTGACCCTGCCGACACCGGTCAAGCACTGACCGGTTGCGCGCTCCCACCGTGCGTGGGAGCGCTGTTCTCGCAACCTGCCAGCGCGGGGCCGCCTTAGAGCCGACCGATTCTTTCTGACGAACCCGCCCCTACAGTAGCCGTTGTTACCAGAGGAACGGATAGATACTCAGCAATCACCGCATGCAAAACCTGAGCAACCACCACAGCGTCCGAAGCAGAAGCCACATTCGTGAACCCCATCAACACACCCTGCCCCTGCCCACCTTCCAACGTCCAGGCAGACAACGCCTTAACCCCCAACCCCGCCCGCTCAGCCGCCTCAGCCACCGCCCAATCCGGCACATCCACCACCAACCGCGCCAGCAAATTAATCCCTCCCGCTTGCTCATCCACCCGCAAGAACGCTCCGCAATGCAGCCGCAACGCCTCCACCAGATACCCCCGACGCTGCGCATACAACTGCCGCATCTTCTTCAAATGCCGAGTGAAATGCCCCTGCTCCAAAAAGTCCGCTGCGGTCAATTGCAACAACTGCGCACTCCGCTGTTGCAACACCCGAGCCCCCTGCTCAAACCTAGCCAGCAGCGCCGCGGGCACCACCAGATACCCCAACCGCAACCCCGGAAACAGCATCTTGCTGAAACTCCCGGCATAGATCACCCGATCATCCCCATCCTGACGCTTGAGTGCCGCCAATGGCTGCCCGCGATAGCGAAACTCACTGTCGTAGTCATCTTCCACCACCCAACTGCCCTGCTCCCGCGCCCACGCCAGCAACGCCCGTCGCCGCGCCGGGCTCAGCGCAACACCCAGCGGGCTCTGGTGCGCCGGTGTGACAACCGCCAACCGTGCCTCACGTCCGCGCGAAATACCCTGCTCAACATCCAGCCCATCACGGTCCACCGGTACCGGCACCAGCTCCACACCCTGATGAATCAACAACTGGCGCGCATGCAGATACCCAGGGTCTTCAAACCAGCACCGCTGCCCTGCCATCGCCAATGCTTCACACACCAGCGTCAGGCCCCCCGCGTATCCGGCACACACAAACACCTGTTGCGGCGTGCACTCCACGCCCCGGTACAACGCCAGGTAGCTGGCTATCGCCACACGCAGCGCCTGGGTGCCGCGCTCATCTCCCATCGCCAGGCTGTTCGCGTCGGTGCGGCGCACTTGCTGGGTCACCAGCCGCGCCCACAGCTTGCGAGGGAAAGCATCCAAGGCCGGCAGGCCCATTTGCAGCGGCAGAGGGCCCGAAGTCACTGGCAACGCAGCTGGCATGGGTTTCACCGACACCTGCGGCAGCGCCTCGGCAATCACCGTCCCCGCCTGCCTGCGCGCTTCGAAAAAGCCCTCGCTGACCAGCAACTGATACGCCGCCTCCACCGTGCCTCGCGCCACCTTGAGTTCCTGCGCCATCGCCCGCACCGAGGGCACGCGCTCGCCGGGGCGCAACTGGCCCTGATCGATGGCCTGGCGAAAGCGTCGGTAGATTTCCTGGTATTTGGGCAGTGACGACATCTCGATTGGCTCGACGGGAAGACAGCACGGAGTCTGATCATGTCCCAACCCACTTGTCCAATCATGCCCCTGTCCGCCCAGCCGACCCACCATGAAAATGGCGCATCCCTTCACCGTCACAAGGATCGCCCATGAACCACCGACTCGATTACGCCCAGGCCGCGCCCGCCGGCTACAAAGCCCTGGGTTCGGTGCACAGTTACATCCACGGCTGCGGCCTGGAAAAAGAACTGATCGACCTGGTGTACCTGCGCGTCTCGCAACTCAATGGCTGCGCTTATTGCCTGGACAGTCACTCCCGCGACTTGCTCAAGCTCGGCGTGAGCCTGGAAAAAATCATGCTGTTGGCCGCCTGGCGCGAAGGTCTGCCGCTGTTCACCCCACGTGAACGTGCCGCCCTGGCTTGGGCCGAGGTGGTCACCCCGGTGGCGCAAACCCAGGTGCCGGATGCTGACTATGCAGACGTCGCGGCGGCATTCAGTGAGAAGGAAATCGCCGACCTGACCCTGGCCATTGCCTTGATGAATGCCCTGAATCGCGTCGCCATCAGCTTTCGCAAAGTACCGGCGGCGGTCAAGGCACACCTGGAGAACCAAAAACCATGAATGAACATGTCGAATTTGCCCAGATGGAAACCCAGGCCGATCTGATTGCCAGCTTCGCGGTGATGCAACAGCTGCGCCCTCACCTCACCGACGCCACGGCGTTTGCCGAGCAAATCCAGCGCCAACGGCAAAACGGCTACCGCCTGCTGGCCGCACGCGAAAATGGCAACGTGATGGGTCTGGCCGGCTACCGGTTAACCGAAAACACCCTGTACGGCCGATTTATCTACGTGGATGACCTGGTGGTAGACGCCACATTGCAACGGCGGCGCCTGGGTGAACAACTGCTGGACCGGGTGCGCGAGGAATCCCGCGCCCGTGGCTATCGCTGGCTGGTACTGGACACCGGCATGCATATGGCCCTGGCCCAGCGCTTCTATTTCCGCCAGGGCCTACTGCCCCTGGGCATGCACTTTTCCCAGGACCTGAGCCAATGACCCGGGCCCTGCTCCTCAGTTTCAGCCCCCACGGCAAGGCCGCGCAGACCTTCAAACTGGCCCGTGCACTGTTGCGCGACCTGGTCCCCGACGCCGAGGTGACCGAGCGCGACTATGGCAGCCAAGCACTGCCACCCTTGACCCGTGAATATGCCAACGCGCTGACCACACCCGGCGGACTCGGCAGCAGCGCCACGGCACTCTCGGAACAATTGATCGTTGAACTGGAGGCCTGCGACCTGCTGATCCTGTGCACTCCCGTGCATAATTTCACCGTGCCGGCGGCGCTCAAGACCTGGATCGACCATGTGGTGCGCATCCAGCGCAGTTTTACGGTGAATGAACAGTTCGCCAAAGTCGGCTTGCTGCAAGACCGGCGCACCTTTGTGCTGGTCAGTTCGGGTAACGCCCGCAAGGGTCATGAACCGGATTTTCTGACGCCGTACATGAGCACCATCCTGTCTACAGTGGGCATTCACGCGGTGGATTTCGTCTACCTGCCGGCCATGGTGCGCGGTGAAGAAGCCGTCAATCGCGCCCTGGAACAGGCACACCGGCAACTTGCGGTGGCAATCAGCTCTGGCCTATAAAAATAATGGCGCTAGAATCAGCGCCATTCCTGCACCTGACGCCTTGATACGAGCCCCCCATGAGCTTTGATTTCGACACGATCCACCCCCGCTTCGGCACCGGCAGCACCAAGTGGAGCCGCTACCCGCAAGACGTGCTGCCAATGTGGATCGCCGACATGGACATCGCCGCCCCACCCGCCGTGCTGCAAGCCCTGCACGCGCGCATCGACCAGCAGGTGCTCGGCTACAGTGTCGCCGGGCCGGATGTACGTGAAGCGATCATTGCCGACCTGTGGGCCAAGTACGCCTGGCGCGTGCAGCCGGATGAACTGCTGTTCCTGCCTGGCGTCGAGCCGGGTTTCAACATGGCGCTGCACGCGTTTGTCCAGCCGGGCCAGCCGGTGGTGCTGCAAACCCCCAACTACCGGCCGATCCGTCTGGCACCAGGCCACTGGAACCTGCCGCGCATCGAAGTGCCCTTCGAGCAGGTCAACGGCGAATACCTCACGCCCATGCCCGCGATGCGCCAGGCATTGACCGGCGCCGGCGCGCTGTTGCTGAGCAACCCGCATAACCCCATGGGCAAAGTCTTCCCCCGTGAAGAACTGCTGGCCGTGGCCAACGCCTGCCTGGAAAACGGCGCGCTGATCATCTCCGACGAAATCCACGCCGAACTGTGCTTCGACGGCCGTCGCCACATTCCCACCGCCAGCCTCAGTCCCGAGATCGCCCAGCGCACCATCACCCTGATGTCGGCCAGCAAGGCCTACAACGTCGCCGGTCTCAAGACGTGCTTCGCGGTGATCCAGAACGCCGAGATCCGCGAACGCTTCAACAATGCCCGTTGCGGCATGGTCGACAGCGTCAGCCCTCTGGGCCTGGAAGCTACCCGCGCGGCCTACAGCCAGTGCAATGATTGGCTCGACGCGCTGGTGCAGTACTTGCAGTCCAACCGCGACTACCTGCTCGACGCCGTGCAAACCCGCCTGCCTGGCGTGGTGATGCACGCACCGCAAGGTACTTACCTGGCCTGGCTGGATTGCAGCGCCCTGGGCCTGGACGATCCGCAGCAGTTTTTCCTGGAACAGGCCAAGGTCGGGTTGAGCGCCGGTATCGAGTTCGGTGATGACAGCCAGCAGTTCGTGCGCCTGAACTTCGGCTGCCCACGGTCGATGCTGGAAGAAGGCCTGCAACGCATGGAACGCGCCCTGCGCAACCGTCAGGCCTGACTCACAACTGTTCGCAACGAGTGCCGCACCCCTGCTGTTACTGTTTTTGCCGGCCGCCGCAACCGGCTACAGCAGAGGTTCCAAGGCACGCCGATGTTCAACCTGGAGGTGGCGGCCACACACCCGAGCCTCACCCACCAGGGGACTCAGGCCTGAAAAAGTCCAAGGCTTGCACCTATCAAGGTGTACTCACAACTTGGCGATGGACACTTCTGTCGATTTTACGAAGGCAATCACTTCACTGCCTACTTTCAACTCCAGATCACGCACCGAGCGGGTGGTGATTACCGAAGTGACAATGCCGGACGCGGTCTGTACGTCGATTTCCGACACCACTTCCCCCTGCAGAATTTCCTTGATCACGCCCTTGAATTGGTTGCGCACGTTGATCGCTTTAATGGTCATGTCGGCTTTCCTTTTGGTTGTTGGGTCAATCCGCACGAATGCCCAGGCCCTCAAAATGCGCCATCGACCAGAACATTAAAAGGAATATATAACTCTTTATTTATTCTTTATGGATATATGCGAACTGTTGCACCACCGACAGTGGATCAACAGTTTGCCTTCTCCCGCTACAACCACATTTCCCTAAAGCCCCGGAAACACACGTACAGGCTAGATGGCACAGAGACTGCATATTCCTGAAAAGCATGATGGAACATGCCATTTAATTTTTCTGAATATAAGAAAGCCTTCTCTCAATGCCTTGCCGGAGCTGTTCCATGAAACCCTTCACCCAACGCTTACTCGGCGCATGCGCCCTCGCCCTGTGCCTGCAACCACTGGCCCATGCCGCTGAAACCGACCCCGCTGAAGTCAATCTCGACTACGCCTATTACTCGCCCGTCAGTCTGGTGCTCAAGCACTTCGGCTGGCTGGAACAGGCCCTGCCGCACTCCAAGGTGGGCTGGGTATTGAGCCAGGGCAGCAACCGTTCCCTGGAATACCTCAACAGTGGCGGCGTGGATTTCGCCTCTTCCGCCAGCCTGTCTGCCGTGCTCAGTCGCGCCAATGGCAGCCCGATCAAGTCGGTGTACGTCTATAGCCGCGCCGAATGGACCGCTCTGGTGGTGCGCAAGGATTCGCCGCTCAAGAGCGTCACCGACCTGAAAGGCAAGAAAATCGCCGCCACCAAAGGCACCGACCCGTACCTGTTCACCCTGCGCAGCCTGCAAAAAGCCGGGCTGAAAAAGGACGATGTGGAACTGGTGCACCTGCAACATCCGGACGGTCGTACCGCCCTGGAAAAAGGTGACGTGGACGCCTGGGCCGGCCTCGACCCGCACATGGCCGCCAGTGAAATCCAGGCCGGTTCGCGCCTGCTGTACCGCAACAAGGACTTCAACAGCTACGGCGTGGTCAGCGTCACCGAGCAGTTCGCCAAGGCGCATCCGCAGACCATCACCAAAGTACTCGGCGCGTATGAAAAGGCCCGCGATTGGGCGGTGAAGCACCCGGATGAATTCGCCAAGCTGCTCGCCGACGAATCCGGCCTGCCGTTGGAAGTGGCCAAGCTGCAACTGTCGCGTACCGACCTGAGCACACCCTTCCTGAGCAGCAAGGACGTGGTGTCGTCAAAGGCGGCCGCACCGATCCTGGTGTCCGAAGAACTGGTGCGCAAAGGCGTGAACGTGGACCAGGTGATCGACCAGTTGATCGACACCTCGTTCGGCCACTAAGGAGCGCGTGATGACCAGCAAAACCCAAGCATTGCCCCTGGTCGAGCCGGTGGCGATCAATCGCAGTGCCTGGCCGAGGCGGCTCAAGGGCCTGGTGTTGCCGGTGCTGATCCTGCTGGTGCTGGAGGTGGTGGTTCGAGTGGGTTGGTTGCCGTCGTACCAGATGCCGGCGCCCAGTGAGATCGCCGTGACCCTCACGGACCTCGCCGAAGGCTCACTGTGGAAACACATCAGTGCCAGCCTGGGCCGGGTGCTGCTGGGCTTTGCCATCGGTGCCAGCCTGGCGCTGGTGTTTGCCGCCTGGGTGGGCTTGAGCCGTGAGGCCGAAGCCTACCTGGAACCGACTTTCGCCGGGCTGCGCTCGATTCCGAGCCTGGCCTGGGTGCCGCTGTTGCTGCTGTGGCTGGGCATCGACGAGACCTCGAAGATCGTGCTGATCGCCATCGGCGCGTTCTTCCCGGTGTACCTCAATGGTGTCGCCGCCATCCGCGACATCGATCGCAAGCTGGTGGAAGTCGGGCAAATGTACGGCTTCAGTCGGTGGCGCCTGGTGCGTCGCATCCTGTTGCCGGCCGCCCTGCCTGGCCTGTTCACCGGGTTGCGCAGTGGCTTGAGCCTGGCGTGGATGTTTCTGGTGGCGGCCGAGCTGATCGCGGCCACCAAAGGCCTGGGTTACTTGCTCAGCGACGGGCGCGAGACCTCGCGGCCGGATATCGTGTTGGCGGCAATCATCGTGTTGGCGTTGCTGGGCAAGGTCAGCGATGGCCTGCTCGCCACGCTGGAAAAGCGCTGCCTGGCCTGGCGCGATACGTTCCAGGGAGCAGGACAATGAGCGTGCAGCCACTGTTGGACATTCATGTAGCGCGTAAAAGCTTCGCCCGCACCACCGTGCTGAAAGACGTGCGCCTGGCCCTGCAACCTCGGGAGGCCGTGAGCATGCTGGGCCCCAGCGGCTGTGGCAAAAGTACCCTGCTGCGAATCGTTGCTGGCCTGGAAAAGGACTTTCAGGGCGAACTGCGCAGCCCCGATGGCGAAGTCGCCTTTGTGTTCCAGGAACCTCGGCTGATGCCCTGGCTCACGGTGGAGCAGAACATCGGTTTCAGCGATGACAAGCACTACGACAAGGCCTGGGTCACGCAACTGATCGAGGAAGTCGGCCTCAAGGGATTTGCCCAGGCGTTGCCCAAGGCATTGTCCGGCGGCATGGCGCAACGGGTGGCGATTGCACGCGGACTGTATTCACGCCCGCAGGTGTTGCTGCTGGACGAACCCTTCAGTGCGGTGGATGCATTCACCCGCATGAAGCTGCAGGACCTGCTGTTGCAACTGGCCAAACACCACGCGATCGCCTTGCTGCTGGTGACCCATGATGTGGACGAGGCGCTGTACCTGAGTGACCGCGTGCTGGTGATGGATAACCGTCCGAGCAGCATTCGCCAGGAACTCGCCGTGGACTTGCAGCACCCCAGGGACCGGCGTGACCCGGTGCTGGCGCAACTCAAGGCACTGTCCTTGACCGAGCTGCAACGCGCCCACGTTATCTGATATCGCCTTTTTGGCTGCACCCCATTGAAGGGGGGTGTCAGGCCAGGGATTTGCGCGGTGTGAGGGTGACCCAATAGCGCGTGCGTGCGTGCAACTCCAGCCCCAACGTCGAGGCCAGCAGGTTGAGGATGCGGTCGGTGTCGTCCAGGCGAAAACTGCCGGTCACCCGCAACATTTCCAGGCTCGGTTCCCAACGTAACACGCCTGGCCGATAACGCTCGAGGTCCCGCAGGAAGTCACCCAGCGCCTGGTTCTGCGCAGTCAGCACACCGTCGCGCCAACCCAGCTGCACTACATCAAACGGCACCCAGGCCCCCAAGCCGCTGGCTTTCAGCGGCGCTTGCTGCCCGCCCTGCAGTGTCGTCATTTGACCGTTCAGGTCCCGCACCTGGACTGAGCCCTTGAGCACCGACACCAGACAACCGCTGGCCTGCTGCCTTACACACACATCGGCCTGGCTGACGCTCAACTCGCCGTAGCGCGTCCGCACGGTCACCGCCGCCGCGCCGGGTACGTTCAACGCCAACTCTCCGTCCACCAACGTGATGCGTCGCTGCGCCAGGTCCACGTCTACCGCCGTCGCGGTATTGAGCTGCAAGCTGCCGCCGTCGGCCAACGGGATGCGCTTGCGCTCGCCGGTCGCGGTGTGCAGGTCGGCACGCCAAGCCTCGATGGGCAGTTGACGGCTGATCAGCCAGGCGGTCGGCACCAATGCTGCAATTCCCAGGGCGCGCTTGAGCACGGCGCGGCGCCCAGGTTGCGGGCGATCGAGGCTGGCCATCGCCAGGGCCTGGGGCAAGTCGCTGAAACGCTGGCGCAAGGTCTGGGCTTTTTGCCAGGTCTGTTCGTGCTGGGGATGGCTGTCACGCCAATGCTGCAAGGCGGCGTGATCACGCTCGGTGGCGGCGCCGGATTCCAGCAGCGCCAACCACTGCGCCGCGGCGCGGGCAACGTCACGGCTCACAGGTCCACCAGCAGGCAATGTTCGTAAGCCTGGGCCATATAGCGTTTTACCGTGCGCTCCGACACGTCCAGGCGCTCGGCGATGTCCCGATAGCCCAGGCCTTCCAGTTGGCTCCACAGGAACGCACGGCGGACCAGCACCGGCAAGCCATCGAGCAATTCATCCAGGGCTTGCAAGGTTTCCAGCAGCAGCCAGCGTTGTTCGGGCGACGGCACGCAGGCTTCCGGCAGGCTGGCCAAGGCATTCAGATAAGCCTGTTCAAGACTGCGCCGCTGATGGAAATTCACCAGCAGGCGCTTGCCGACCGTCACCAGATAGGCACGCGGCTCCTGCATCTGCGCGATCGGCTGAGCGCTGGCCAGCACACGCAAGAAGGTATCCTGGCTCAGGTCGGCCGCATCCCAGGCATTGCCCAGACGCCGGCGCAGCCAGCTTTCCAGCCAGCTGCGGTGGTCGCGGTACAGGCTCGACAAGGTCAGTTCGGGGGCGTGGGTCGGAACTACAACATCATTCATGGCGAGCGACCTGCGCGGCGCGAGTGAGTCTCAAATGAGATTAATTCTATTTAATATCGCGTCGACACACCATGGTCTTTTCAACATTGCCGCTTTAAACGATCTCTCGCCCGTTAACCATCGCGAGCGTCATTCTCACTGTCCGCCTGGCGATCTAGCTTTCGCGTAAGGGCGTAGCAGAAACCCCAGAGGCGATCTAGTCGATTTCTTTCCAAAGGATCCTGCTGAGCATCCACGTCTTTTTCATAAGCCGTTTCCGCATGCCTGAGTTGGCTTGCCAGCGCTTCAACCAGGGCGCAATGCCCAGGATTTTGATGATAGACGCGTTCAACGCCCACCCCTCGGATTTCTTCGACTGTGCGCCTGGCTGCCTTTAATGCTTGAAAAAATGCGTTGTTGGACCGATTTGCAATCCTCTGCAATCGGCCTTTGCTCGTAGTGCCCAATAGATGCTGAGAAGCATGCAGCGTAAGTCGGTGCTTTCCTTTTCCACCCACTTCAAGATATTCCTGCTCAGAATCAATATACGTCCAAAGAATTGCGTGGCTCTGCAGGCTGACATAACAGAAAATCACAGGAACGCTGGAATTCTTCCAGTACGCCAAGTGTTTCTTTTCAACAAGAAAATTATTAACACCGGGCTTGAAGCTTTTACTCGTGGCCTTAATCTGAATTTTCAACAACTCTCCCGTGGCGTTGTGAGCAGCATTCGTGAACTCATACTCAGCATCAACGCCAAGATCCACGTTTTGCAGCCTGCACGGCCCACCAAACAATTCAATAAATTTCCCGGCAACCAAATACTCGCCTCGATCACCTATTTGCTTTCTGAGCGGATACTTCACTTATTGAAACCTCCTTGTTACAACATGGGAAAATCTGTAATCGTCGGTACAGATTCAAGAAAACCGCAGCTATTCAGCCTCCGACTTAGATTCATGTAGCCACCACCAGCGCCGTCAATCGTCTGGCCCTCGTGGAGGATGATTCCAGCCCTCAAGTGTATGTGTCTGCATTGCTCTCGCAATCAAACACCCGCCCCCGGCCCACGACACTTCCAGCCTTTAGCAGCGCCCCCGGCGCCAACACTGCATTGGCGCCGATCCGACACTGGTCGCCGAGCAACGCGCCAAACTTGTCGCACCCCGTGCGCTGCAAGGTCCCGTCAACCCGTACCCGCACTTCCTTGTCATCGCGCTCGTTGCGGTAGTTGGCAACGATGCTCCCCGCCTCCAGGTTGATCCTATGCCCCAACACCGAATCGCCGACAAAATTGAAGTGCGCCAGCTTGCTGCCGCTGAACATGAACGAGGTCTTCAACTCGGCACCGGGACCGATGATGCAATGCTCATCCAGCCAGCATCCGCCCCGTAGCAGTGAACCACTGGCGATAAAGCAGTGGGCGCCGATGATCAGGGGTGGCTTGAGCAACGCGCCAGCCTCGACGGTGGCGGTACGGTGGATGGCGATTTCATCCTGGATGATGTACTCGTCGGCCGGGAGTCTGGCCAACAACTGGCGAACGACCGCAGGCGCCTGGGTTGCCAGTGCCCAGGGTGTAAGGTCAGCCCATGGCGCAAGGGCGGACCGGGAGAACTGGGCGATGTAGTCGGTGAGTCGAATCAACGTCGAATCCTCTAACGGTCAGAGAAGTTCGAAACGCTAGCATGGACATACGACACTTTACTATTTGTCTTTTTGTGGATATTTTATCCAGCATCAGACAACGAGGTCCGCTCATGCCATCGCCCACTTACCAAGACGTCATCGACGCCGCGCAACGCCTGGAAGGCGTTGCGCACGCGACGCCGGTGTTCACCTCGCGCACCCTCGACGCGCTGACCGGTGCACAGGTGTTCATCAAGTGTGAACACCTGCAACGTGCAGGCTCGTTCAAGTTTCGCGGCGCGTTCAACGCCCTGTCGCAATTTAACCCGCAGCAGCGCAAAGCCGGCGTGGTGGCATTTTCATCCGGCAACCACGCCCAGGGCATAGCGCTGGCGGCGCAGTTGCTGGGCATCCCGGCGACCATCGTGATGCCCACCGATGCACCGGCCGCCAAGGTTGCCGCCACCCGTGAATATGGCGCCAGCGTAGTACTGTACGACCGCTTCACTGAAGACCGCGAGCAGATCGGCCGCAACCTGGCCACTGAACAGGGCCTGACCCTGATCCCGCCCTACGACCATCCGCACATCCTCGCCGGGCAAGGCACGGCTGCCAAGGAACTGCTGGAGTCCACCGGACCGCTGGATGCCTTGTTCGTTGGTCTCGGCGGCGGTGGCATGCTCTCGGGTACAGCGTTGTCGACTCGTGCCTTGTCGCCGGATTGCCTGCTGTATGGCGTGGAACCGGAAGCCGGCAATGACGGGCAGCGCTCGTTTCGCAGCGGCAGCATCGTGCATATCGACACGCCGAAGACCATTGCCGACGGCGCTCAGACCCAGCACCTGGGCAATTACACCTTCCCCATCATCCGTGACAACGTCAACGACATCCTCACCGTGTCGGATGCCGAGTTGGTGGCGGCGATGAAGTTCTTCATGCAGCGCATGAAAATGGTGGTCGAGCCTACTGGCTGCCTGGGCCTGGCGGCCTTGCTCAACGAAGCAGGCCGGTTCAAGGGCCAGCGGGTAGGCATTATCGTCACCGGCGGCAATGTCGATATCGAAAAGTACGCGGCCCTGCTCAGTGAGGCCTCATGAACAGCATCCACACTTCGACGGCTTCCCCGCCCGCCGGGCATTACGCCCAGGCCATCGCCCACGGCGACACGTTGTATATCTCCGGGCAATTGCCGGTCAGCTCGGACGGTCGGCATAACCTGTCGGCGACATTTGCCGAGCAGGCTCGGATCGCCTTGACCAATCTATTGCAAATCCTGAACGCCGCCGGTGGAACGCCGGCGGATCTGGTGAAGGTCACCGTGTATGTGGCCGGCGTTGAGCACTGGCCCGCATTCGACAGGGTCTACGCCGCCGCACTGGGTGAGCACCGCCCTGCCCGCGCCGTAGTGCCGGTGCCCGAACTGCATCACGGCTATCTCGTCGAGATTGAAGCGATAGCGCGTTACTTGGCGTAGGTGTAGACCGCCGCGCGCGAGACGCCCAGGTGCGAGGCCACGGTTTCCATGGCCCGGCGAATATCCAGGCAGCCGGAGTCTTTCAACTCCTGCATGAGTACACGTCGGTCCGCCGCCTTCAGCGCACGCGGGGTGGTGGCCAGGCGCGCTGCGAACTGGTCGATACGCGCACGGATGACATCGGCGCTGGATGGGTCCAGGGATTCGATGAGTTTGTCGCCGCTGACCGAGCCAAACTGCTCCAGCATGCCCTGCAAACCACGGAACAACGAGAGATCGACGTTCATGCATAAGGCCGCCACGTACTCGCCGCCAGCGCCCTTGATGCCGATCGACGTGCTTTTGACCTGGCGGCCGTCGCTGAACTGGTTCTGGTAATTGGCGATGACTTGCGGGTACTCGGGGTCGGCAATGCGCGCAAGGCCCAACTCGGTGGTCGGGTCGCCCGGCGCGCGTCCGGACAGGTTGTTATGGATCGCCAGAATCGAGTGCTGCGGGTCGCGCAAGTCGTGCAGCACCACTTCGCAGAACGGGCTGAAGGTCTTGCTCAAGCCTTCGGCGATCTGTTCGAGCTGGCTGATCAGGTGAGTATCGTTGGGAGAGGTATTTTTCATGCAAGACAACATATCCAGTCCTGGACAGGGCGTCAATTTACACCCTGCCCCTCATTGTGGAGCCCGCACCATGGAGACCCCTGCCGCCTTGATCGACAGCGTGAAAATGCAGCGCAATATCCAGCGCATGCAGCAGCGCGCCGACGCCTTGGGCGTGCAGTTGCGCCCCCATGTCAAAACCCACAAGTGCGCCGAAGTGGTGGCCGCACAAATCGCAGCGGGCGCCAGCGGCATCACGGTGTCGACGTTGAAAGAAGCCGAGTATTTTTTCGCGCTGGGTATCCATGACATCCTCTACGCGGTGGCCATGGCCCCGCACAAACTGCCCCAGGCCCTGACGCTGCGTCGCCGGGGCTGCGGCTTGACGTTGATCACCGACAGCTTGGCCGGTGCCCAGGCGATTATCGATTTTGGCCGCCAGCACGACGAAACCTTTGCAGTGATGATCGAGATCGATTGCGACGGCCACCGCTCCGGGGTCAAGCCGCACGACCCTTTGCTGCTGGACATCGCCCGACTGCTCGGCGACACCCTCACCGGTGTGCTGACCCACGCGGGCGAAAGTTACGGCCTGGATACGCCTGAAGCCCTGCAAGCCATCGCCGAGCAGGAACGCGCCCGTTGCGTCGAGGCGGCCGAGCGAATTCGTGCCGCCGGCCTGCCCTGCGCCGAGGTCAGCGTCGGCTCTACCCCGACCGCACTCTCGGCCGTCAGCCTGGAGGGTGTGACCGAACTGCGCGCCGGGGTCTACGCGTTCTTTGACCTAGTGATGCACAACATTGGCGTATGCAGCACCGATGAACTGGCCTTGAGCGTACTGACCACAGTGATCGGCCATCAGGCAGAAAAAGGCTGGATCATCACGGATGCCGGCTGGATGGCCATGAGCCGGGATCGCGGCACGCAATCGCAGAAAAAGGATTTTGGCTACGGCCAGGTCTGTGATGAGCGTGGTACGCCGATCGAGGGGTTGCTGTTGAGCAGCGCTAATCAGGAGCATGGCGTGGCGCATTTCCAGGGTGTGGATGTGGTCGCCCAATTCCCCTTGGGTACTCGGCTGCGCATCCTGCCAAACCACGCCTGCGCCACCGGAACCCAATTCGGCAGTTATACCGCGGTGTTAGCGAATGGCGACCTACAGGTCTGGGAACGCCTGCGCGGCTGGTGATACACCGGTCACAGCCCGGCTTGGCGGCGATGGTGCCCGCAATGTCCATGCATGGTCCAAGGACCCAGGTGATGATCAGTGAAGATCGATGCCCGCTTGTGTCGTTGACCATCGTCACCACACACCATATAGTGTGCCCACAAACAGAACAGACCACTACATAGTGTGCAGTATCGGTATTTACCGACCACATTATGCGCAGTATTTCAATGCCTAGTAGCCTGCAAATTGCATATTTTTGGACGGGTTCACACGCCGTCAGAACAGATCAGGAAGGAGTATTTCAATGCTGAGTTGGGATGAAGTCGACAACGAAGACACCGGTGCAGCGGTGATCAAGGGCGCCAATGCCGGCCACGCCAGCGAAGCCAACATGGACCGTCTCGACGGTGCCGGCGCCGCCGCCGCGCTGGAAGCCCGTAACGTGACCGCCAACGACTCCGCCGCGATCATCCGCGCCAAGGCCGCCCTGGACAAACTCGACGTCGCCGAAGGCCTCGCCGAGCTGG
>NZ_JBZXDZ010000010.1:197713-309941 GCF_058725305.1 Pseudomonas sp. DW-iso3 | reverse complement strand
ACTTCTTCGAAACCCGTGTGATCGAGTACCAGACCGGCGGCGCGCTGAGCTGGGATTGATTCCTGAGCCCAGCCCCCCTATGAAGCCCTGACGTGTTCAGGGCTTTTTTATGCCCGGTGAATTGCCACTTCTTGAAGCACATCCGGCTGACCACCTCGCCCAGAAGGGTTCGGATCGCACCACCAATGCTGTAGCCTTATGCCCCAATTACCATCAGCGTTGTCACCGGTCGAGTGATCGGAACGCTTTCACTGAAGCGCTTTACAGCAAAGTCGGAAGATTGGCACGGGAGTAGACTCCTGCTGTCACACCTGATGCACGCTAAAAAAATACTAGATAGGACCGAGGCCAACCCGTGAACCCAGACATGCTCGAAGCCGGCCCCGTTGACGCCAAAGTACTCTCCGTCTTTGACTTCGACGGCACCCTGACCCACCACGACAGTTTCGTGCCCTTCCTCAAGTTTGCCTTTGGTACCGGTGATTTTTATGGCCGGATGGTCAAGCTGGCGGTGCCGGGGCTGCGCTTTTTGGTGCGGCAGATCAGCCGGGATGAGTTGAAGGCGCAGTTGATTCGCACCTTTATGACCGGGGTGGAGAAGACGTGGGTGCAACAGAAGGCCGAGGAGTATTGCCAGCGCAATTGGGCGCGGCTGATGCGCCCGGCAGGGGTGTTGTCGGTGGAGCACGAGTTGGGCTCGGGAGCGGAGGTCACGCTGTGTTCGGCGTCGCCGGCGTTGGTGTTGCAGCCGTTTGCGAATCGGCTGGGGATCAAGTTGATCGGGACTGAGCTTGAGGTGGTCGACGGGGTGTTGACCGGCAAACTCACCGGGAATAACTGCCGGTGTGAGAACAAGGTGCTGCGCCTTGAAGCGGTGTATGGAGACCTGGGGGAGTATCGGCTCCGGGCCTGGGGCGATACGCGTGGGGATAGGGAGTTGTTGGCGGCGGCGCAGGATGCGCATTTTCGGCATTTTCATTCGAAGAAGAAGCGCAAGCAGTTGCGGTGATCGCGCACTGGCATGAGATGCCAGGGGTTGAATGCCAGATTGGTGATGAAGCCCAACCTGAAAAGGTTGGGCTTTTTTGTGCCTGGTAGAAAACACTGCGCGTTAGATAGCACATTGCCTAGGCGGAAAATGTATCGATACCAATAGCGAGTTCGGCAGGTGGACCGAGGTGATCCCTTCGCAGCCTCGCTGGGGCTCGACAGCTCCCACAGTTGAGCGTCGTGAGCTTGTTGAGCGGTGTTCGGCGGAGCTTATGTCGTGGCTTTGAGGTCCACGCCCAGCGCTGTAGCGAAGGCTTTTACCAGCGGGCTTCTTGGGGCGTTGTGGCGCAGGATCAGGTTGAAGGCGGTGCTCAGGTGAACATGCTCCGGGCACAGTGCGCGCAGGCGCCCTTCCCTTACCAACGATGCGGCGTAGTGCTGGGGCAGGAAGCCGATAAACCGGCCGGTCAGCACCAGGATGGCGACCGCTTCAACCTGGGAGGCTGAGGCGGATTGGCTGTCGTAGTTGACGAAGTTGGCCTTGTCGCGGTGGATCGCGTACCGATGGTTAACCACTTCGTATTGGCGCAAGACTTCCGGCGTGATGTCGCTCGCAGTGAACAGCGGATGTCCTACGGCGCAGTAGGCGTGGGCCTTTTCTTCGTACAGCGGGAAGTAGTCGAATTCCTCACGGCGTTGGTACACAGGGACGATGCCGACGATCAGCCTTCCTTCCACCACACCGCGCTCAACTTCGTCCAATTGTGAGGCATGTAAGCGCAATCTAATCTTGGGCGACTCGCTGTGTAATTTTCCCAACGCGGTAATCAGCGGCGAATTAACGTCCGATACAGTGTTATCAATTACGCCGACACTAAGGTCACCAATAAGCTCGTTTTGCGCCGAACTAAGCTTGTCGCGAAAACTGTCCACCGAGGTAAATAACTCGATGGACGCCTGATACACCAACTTGCCTTCTTCGGTGAGGCCAAAGCCTTCCCTGCCGCGCGTACACAGGCGCATGCCGATGCGGATTTCAAGGTCGGAGATCTGTTTGCTGATGGCCGCCAAGCCCACATTCAGCTCGTTTTGCGCGGCGCTGAAGCCGCCGGCTTCGACAACCGCCATGAATACCCGGAGCAATTTGAAGTCCAGCCCGCTCAGTTGCAGGGGCGGTCTTGTGCCGGGTTTGGGCGGTATGTTTCCAGAAGTGGAAAGTGGGGTTTCCATAATACGCGTTGACCTCAAGTGCCATATTCAACAGGCTTTGACCCAGTCCTTGAACATAGCCAGGCGGCGATAATGAACATAAACATCCGCCCTTGGCAACCATGAATACGGCGCGTCAGACGCCGATTCAGTCTAGTTGAAACCTTATTTTTACTGCCTCCGACTCTTCTAAAAACAAGCGTGAGGAACATCCATGTCCCAGCCCACCGACCGCCTTTGGGGCGCTCGTTTCAAGACCGGTCCGTCTGCTGCATTGGCCGCGTTGTCGCGTTGCCCTGAGCGCTATTTCCGTCTGACGCTTTACGACCTGGCCGGCTCCCGTGCCCATGCACGTGAGTTGCAGCGCGCCGGTTTGCTGGATGAGTCGGAAACCCTGCGCACCCTCGAAGCGTTGGACAGTATTGGCATGGACTTCGCCGCCGGCACGCTGCATCCGACCCTGGATGACGAAGACGTGCACACCTTTATCGAACGCGTATTGACCGAGCGCCTGGGCGCCTTGGGTGGCAAATTGCGCGCCGGGCGTTCGCGCAATGACCAGACGGCCAATGACCTGCGTCTTTTCCTGCGCGACCACGCGCGCACCATCACCACTGAGGTGCTGGGTTTGCAGCAAGCACTAGTGGACCAGGCTGAACAGCATATCGAGAGCGTCTGCCCCGGCTTTACCCATTTGCAGCAGGCACAACCGATTGTGTTTGCTCATCACTTGCTGGCCCACGCGCAATCGATGTTGCGGGATGTGCAGCGGTTGGTGGATTGGGATGCGCGAACGGCGTTGTCGCCCCTCGGTGCGGCGGCCATGGCCGGTTCGGCGATTGCGCGCCAGCCGGAGCATTCGGCCAAGGAGATGGGCTACACCGGGCCGTGTGAAAACTCGATCGACGCGGTCGCCAGCCGTGACCATGTGGCGGAGTTTCTGTTTGTGGCGGGCATGCTCGGGGTGAATATTTCGCGCCTGTCTGAGGAATTTTGCCTGTGGTCGTCGCGGCAGTTTCGCTGGGTGGTGCTGGACGATGCCTACGCCACCGGTAGCTCGATCATGCCGCAGAAGAAGAACCCGGACATTGCCGAATTGGCGCGGGGCAAGGCTGGGCGCTTGATTGGCAACCTGACCGGGTTGATGTCGACGCTCAAGTCGTTGCCGCTGTCGTACAACCGCGATTTAAGTGAAGACAAGCACAGCGTGTTGGACAGTGTGGATACCTTGCTGCTGGTGCTGCCGGCGATGGCCGGGATGGTCGCAACCATGAAGGTGCAGGTTGAAGAGCTGCGGCGCCAGGCGCCGATGGGCTTCACCTTGGCGACGGAGGTGGCGGATTGGTTGGCCACGCGCGGTGTGCCGTTCAAGGAGGCGCATGAGATTACCGGCGCACTGGTTCAGGCCTGTGAGAAGCATGAGATTGAATTGTGGGAAGCCTCGCCGGCGATGTTGGCGGAGGTGGACGCGCGGTTGCTGCCTGAAGTGCGGGACTGCTTGAGCCTGGAAGCGGCGATTGCGGCGCGCAGTGGGTGGGGCGGGACGGCGCCGGAGCGGGTTCGCGAGCAGATTGGGCGGTTGAAGATTGCATTGGCGGCTCAGCAGCAGTGGGCTGAGAGCTATCAGGGCTTTCGGATTTAAGCCTGTCAGAGGTGTGGTGCTGGGGCTGACGCTTTCGCGAGCAAGCCCGCTCCCACATTTGGACCGAGTACATCAGTAGTAGCGTCATCAGTTTTGGAGAAGCACCATGAACCAAACCCCGGCAGAGCGCTTGGAAGCCGAGCGCAAGTTGTCCGAGAACCAGTTCGATATCACGCAGTACGAGCACGTGCCGCGTCGCTACTACGGGCGGATGTTTTTTGCCACGTTGATCGTGATTGTGTTGGCCGCGCTGTTGCGTGCATTTGCCAATGGTCAGATCGAATGGTCCTACATCGGTCAGTTCCTCACGTCTGAAGCCATCCTCTGGGGCCTGGTGAACACCATCATCATGTCGGTGTTGGCCATGGCGCTGGGCGTGGTGATCGGCGTGATCACGGCGATCATGCGTATGTCGGCCAACCCGATCCTGCGGTATGTGGCCATCACCTACACCTGGCTGTTCCGCGGCACGCCGCTGATCCTGCAACTGCTGCTGTGGTTCAACCTGGCACTGATCTTCCCGGTGATCGCAATTCCGGGCCTGTTCAGTATCGACACTGTCGATCTGATGACGCCCTTCGTGGCTGCCCTGCTCGGCCTGAGTATCAACCAGGGCGCCTACACCGCCGAAGTGGTGCGCGCCGGTTTGCTCTCGGTCGACACCGGCCAGTACGAAGCCGCCAAATCCATCGGCATGCCGAGCCTGCAAGCCCTACGTAGGGTAATTCTGCCCCAGGCGATGCGCGTGATCATTCCGCCTGTAGGCAATGAGTTCATCAGTATGGTGAAAATGACCAGCCTGGCCAGCGTGATCCAGTACTCGGAGCTGCTGCACAACGCGCAAAACATCTACTACGCCAACGCACGGGTCATGGAGCTGCTGATTGTGGCCGGCATCTGGTACCTGGCGGTGGTGACTGTTCTTTCATTTGGTCAAAGCCGCCTTGAGCGTCGTTTTGCCCGCGGCGCCGGCAAGCGTTCGTAAGTCTGGGTTGAGGAGATTTGCCCCATGAGAAGCATCGTCAAGGCCGTCAACCTGAACAAGTATTACGACCAGTATCACGCGCTGCGCGACATCAACATCGAGGTCGAGCAAGGCGAAGTGATGTGCATCATCGGCCCGTCGGGTTCCGGTAAAAGCACGCTGCTGCGTTGCGTCAACCAACTGGAAAAAATCGACAAGGGCGGCCTGTGGGTCGACGGCGAACTGGTGGGTTACCGGGTCGTCGGCAACAAGCTGCATGAGATGAATGAATCGCAGATTGCCCGCCAGCGCCTGGCCACCGGCATGGTGTTCCAACGCTTCAATTTGTTCCCTCATATGACCGTGTTGCAGAACATCATCGAAGGCCCGTGCCAGGTGCTCAAGCGCTCGCCCAAGGAGGCCATCGAAGATGCGCTGGAGTTGCTGGCCCGCGTCGGCCTGGCAGACAAGCGCAATGCCTACCCTGTGGAGTTATCCGGCGGCCAGCAACAGCGTGTGGCGATTGCCCGCGCATTGGCCATGCGCCCCAAGTTGATGTTGTTTGACGAACCCACGTCAGCCCTCGACCCGGAGCTGGTAGGAGAGGTGCTGTCGGTGATGCGCGATCTAGCCACCACCGGCATGACCATGATCGTGGTCACCCACGAGTTGGGCTTCGCCCGCGAAGTGTCCAACCGCATGGTGTTCATGGATGCCGGTCAGATTGTGGAAGCCGGCAGCCCCGAAGAAATTCTAATAAGCCCACAAAACCCGCGTACCCAAAGCTTTATTTCTGCCGTTCGCACTTAACTAAAAAACAAACGAGAACGCCCCCATGAAAAAATTATTTATCCCAACCTTGCTCGCAGGCTTGCTGGCCTCCTCCGCTGTTTTCGCGGCTTTGCCGGCGGCAATCAAGGACAAGGGTGAGATCAGCGCGGCCATCGTGCCGAACTATCCGCCGATGGATTTCAAGGACCCGGCCACCAACACACTCACCGGTTTTGACTTCGATCTGGGCAACGCCCTCGCCGAGCGCCTGGGCGTAAAGATCAAGTGGCAGGAAACCGGCTTCGAGCAAATGCTCAGCGGCCTGACCACCAAGCGCGTGGACATCGTGCTGTCGGGCATGACCGATACCGCCGAGCGGCAGAAATCCGTAACCTTTATCGACTACTTCAGCAGCGGCCCGCAGCTGTACACGATGGCCAAGCGTGAAGACCTCAAGGAATTGACTGACCTGTGCGGGAAAAAAGTCGGCACCAGCCGTCGCACCACTTGGCCGTCGGAAATTGCCGCGTGGAGCAAGGAAAACTGCGAAGCGGCGGGTAAGCCAGCGATCGTGGTAATCGGCACCGAAGGCTCGGCGGATGCGCGCGCGCAGTTGCAGCAGAACCGCTTGGATGCGGCGATGCAGGGCAGCGAGACGATTCCTTATTTGATGTCGCTGGACAAGGGCAAGTACAAGCCGGTGGGCTTGGCGATTTCCAAGCAGTTCACCGGGCTTGGGATCGAGAAGAGCAACACGCAATTGGTCACCGCGATCAGTGAAGCGTTGCAGGGCATGATCGATGACGGCACTTACGGCAAGATCCTGAAAAAGTGGGATCTGGAGCAGGGCGCGGTCGAGAAGATCAGCATCAACGCCGGCCAATAACCCTCCTTCTGTAGGAGCGAGCACGCTCGTTCCTACAGAAAACCAAGCCACCCAGACAAGGACATGTGCCCCACCGTGGCCACCTACTCCCTGGTAATCCGCCGCCTGATGATTTGCTCGCTGACCATCGTCATCAGCCGGGCAATGACCAGTCCCTTGATGACTTTGTTGCTCAGCCGGCGCCTGGGCCTCAACCAGCAGGACATCGGCTTGCTGATGGGCATCGCGGTGTTTACCGCCACCCTGATGGGCCTGTACGGCGGCTACGTCATCGACCGCATGGAAAAGCGCAAGCTGCTGATCCTGGCGATGCTCTCCAGCTCCATCGGTTTTCTGTTGCTGACCTTTGCCACCAACCTTTACCTCACCACCTTGACACTCGTCATCACCGAGTCGGCATCGGCGCTGTTCCTGATCGGTTCCAAGGCGATCATCAGCGAGAACCTGCCGGTGGAGCAGCGCGCCAAGGTGTTTTCCCTGCGCTACACCCTGACCAATATCGGCTACGCCACAGGCCCCATGGTGGGCGTGGTCATTGCCGGGCAGATGCCCCTGCTGCCATTCATGCTGTCCAGCGCCATCGCGTTTATCAGCGTGTTCCTGATGATAGGCATCCCGCCAACCCAGCGTGAGGAAAGCAGCAAGCCCTTGAGTTTTCTCACCACGCTGAAAACCCTGCGCAACGATCGCAGCCTGGTGCTGTTCACCGGCGGCAGCCTGCTAAGCACCATCGTGCATGGCCGTTACACCTTGTACCTGTCGCAATTTCTGCTGGTGATTCACAACCCGGATGATGCACTGAAAATTCTTTCCGCCGTGCTGGCGTGCAACGCAATCACGGTGATGGTGCTGCAATACCAGATCGGCCGCTTCCTTAAGCGTGAGCAATTGCGTTACTGGATCCTGCTGGGCACTGCGCTGTTCATCGGCGGCCTGATCGGCTTCAGCCAGGCCGACAGCCTGCTGTCGTGGTGTGTGGCCATGTTCGTGTTCACGTTGGGCGAGATGATTATCTTCCCGTCCGAATTCCTGTTTATCGACACCCTTGCCCCCGAGTCGCTGCGTGGCAGTTACTACGGCGCGCAGAACCTGGCGGCCTTTGGCGGGGCGCTGAGCCCGGTGATTTGTGGCTATTTGTTGATCAACTCACCGCCGACCACGATGTTTTATGCACTGGCCGGGTTGACGGCGGCGGGCGGTGCGCTGTGCTTCTTGAGCGGGCGGCGGGTTGCAGGTTCTTGCTGATATTTACGCAGGATCCCGCTATTAATAGCCAAACCTCTCACGGACCCAAGCCCCATGAAATTCGACACGGCCTACTGCCTGAGTCTCGATGATAAGCTGTCGATCTACGACGTACGAGACCTGAATTTCGACGAAACAGCCGATTTCGACTCAGACAAGGACAGCTTTCTCTGCCCCAATGACGACTGTCGTGCGGCGTTTGATCCCGGCAACGCGCTGAGCACCTTCAACGCCAAAAACGTCAATTACCTGCGCACGCCGCATTTCAAGAACAAGACCAGCACCCGGCATATCGACGGTTGTCGTTACGCCAGCACGCACAAGACTGCGGTAGATGACAGTGACGACGAGCGTGAGGACCATTTCCCATCGGAGTTTGTACTCACCCGTCGTCAGTACGAACGCCAGACACCGCTTGCGAGTACAGAGGGAAGCATCCCACACGATCCAGTGAAAGCGCCCTCAAACCGAAGCTCTGTATCCCACCGCACCAATGACAGCACCCCAGACAAAACCAGCGTGTTCGCCCACCCGGTCGAATGTTTCGTGTCCAACATCGACGACAAAGACAAGCTCAAGTCCATGCCGTTGAAAATCGGTGACCACACCGCGACCTACTGGACGTTTTTCAAGAAAATCGAATACCTGCAAGACAACAAAGGCCTGATCTACTGGGGCAAGATCAGGGCGATCAAGGACTACACCAGCAGCTTTCGCATCGACTTCGAAAAGAAAGTGTGGCTCGACAAGAAGCCCTACTCGGTCAACGTCTACCTGAGTAAAAAACTCATTGAGAACTACCGCAAACGCAAGGTGTTCCTGGAGCAGATCAAGGCGGCAGTGGACAGTGAGCGCGCGTTGTACTGCTTTTTCTACGGGGTGACGCCGGAGCTGAAACAGGTGCCGAGCAAGAAGAATCCCGAGCAGACCTTCGGGGTATTCAGTGCCAATATCGAGAACCTGGACCATCTGATCATTCGGGAGGCGCCAGGGGTGGAATAGTGGGTCAGCAAAAATCCAGTTGATGAGCGGTCAAAACAACTGTACAAAAACACAGTATAGTTTGCCCTCCCCCCGTCGAACCTGGAGAAACCCCATGTCCTCTCTGGCAATGAGCTCTTTCGTAGAACAGCAGATCGTCCTGCATCAATTCACCGCCAAACACAGTGTGCAAGCCCGCGCGATGCTGGGCTGGAGCCGGGAAGACCTGGCTCGCCAGGCCGGTGTGGCCGTTGAGGCGGTTCAACAGTTTGAAAGCCAGCATGACGTGGGGGATGAAACCCGCCTGGCCTTGGCGTTTCGGTTGGAAGCTGAAGGGCTGGTGTTTTTCCCGGGGTTTGCACCGGGGTGGGGGATGAGTGTGCGCCGGTTTGACTGTGCAGAACCAGAGCCTGTAGCGCAGGGCATCCTCTCCCGTCTGATAGGCACAACGTCGGCATCTCTTGAACCTAAAGGTGCGTAGAGCTTCATGCCTGCAGTTGTCGCGCCCAGCGCATCATGTGCGGCGGTTGGCCAAAGGCACGCAGGAATGCACGGCGCATCCGTTCCAGCTCGCCGAAGCCGGTTTCGCGGGCGATGGTGTCGATGAAGTGGTCGCCAAGATCGAGCAGCAGGGACGCCTACGAAACAGCAAGGCTCCCTGGCACCCAACCTGTCGCATCGCTCCCCAGCGGCACGCTACGGTGTCAAAGTTGCGGCTTAACCGCTACCTGAGCTGCTTGCTCATACCCATGGGCCACTGCCAGCAAGGTAGGCTCGGCCCATTGGGTACCAAAAAAGTAAGCACTGGTGGGTAGACCATCCTCATCTACACCAGACGGTACGGCGATTCCCGGATAGCCGGCTGCCGCGACGCCGAAGTAACTGTTGGTGTCGAAATCCGACACCATCGCGTCCAGGTTTTCTGCCTTGATCGGGTCATCGATCGAGCTTCTGAAATCCTGGATGAGCGCCTCCCACAGTGGCTTGCGTGCTGCTGGCGTCAGCGTTGAGGCGCTGATTTCCCTGAGCACCGGTTGATGATCCGTCTCACTGCCATCGCGTTCGTCGTTGAACCGGATCAGTTCGGTCAGCGACTTGACCGGCAATCCCGAGCGCTTGCCCAGGTAGGTATTCAGTGAGTCCTTCACATCCGAAAGCAATAGTTCGTCGTACCGTGAGGCATCGGCCAGGCGCAGGTTGACCGGCACCAACACCGCGCCTTGCTCGCGAAGCACTTCCAATGTCCGATTGAACGTCGTGCTGTTCTCCACTGGCAGGGTTTCACCCTCTTTGGAGAACGTGGCGGGATAGCCGATACGCTTGCCTTTCAACGCGCCTGGAACCAGTAACTGGGTGTAATCGATACCTTGGGGTGCTCCCACGCTTGCTGGATCCGCAGGATCACTGCCTGACATGGCATTGAGCATCAGTGCAGCATCAAACACAGAACGCGTCATCGGGCCCGGTGTGTCCTGGTACTGGCTCGCGGGAATAATTCCATTGCGATCCAGCAGGCCGACAGTGGGCTTGAGCCCGACAATACCGTTGCGCGCTGCCGGCACAATGATCGAACCGTTGGTTTCTGCCCCCACCGCCATGGGCGCCAACCCTGCTGCAACGGCGGCGGCAGAGCCGGAGCTGGACCCTCCAACGTCGGCATCCCTTTGATGAGGGTTGCGGGTCTGCCCGCCCCGACTGCTCCAACCATCGGGGCCCCCACGGAACCCAGCCATTTCAGTCATGTTGGTTTTGCCGAGGATCACCGCGCCCTGCTGGATCAGGTAGTCCACCAACGGGGCGTTCTTGCTGGCTGATGCACCGACCAGCCCAAACGCACCCGCACTGGTTTGCATGCCTTCGGTTTCGATCGTGTCCTTGAGCAAGATGGGCATGCCATGCAGCGGCCCGCGCACGTTGCCATTGGCCCGCTCACGGTCCAACTCACGTGCGGTTTCAAGCGCCTTGGGGTTGAGTTCGATGATGGCGCTCAGTTGCGGATCCAGTCTGCGAATCCGCGCCTGCAGGTGAGTGACCAGATCGGCCGAAGTGAGCCCGCCCGGCAGGGCCATTTGCCTGCTGAGCTCGTTGACACCGAGGTATTCAGTACCCGCGGGCACAGGTGTTGAAGCCGTGGGTGAGGCGTCTCCAGCGAACGACTCTACGACCTGCCAAACCATGGCGCCCATGCCATATGCGATTCCTAACATACGACCTCCTGAGAAGTAAGAAATGAAGAAGGACCAACGTTGATCCGTAGGCCAGTCTAAAAACTTCACCCCTCCTTGGCAGCGCGGCGAGGGTGATTCACCGTGTGGGATAGTTCAGCGCTGCGGGTGGCTCATCCTGCCGATCCATCAGACGGCACACGTTTTGATAGCCCTGTACCAGCGCCGGCAGCCAATCTTTCGCCCAACGTGCGCCGTAGAACCACAGCGTCGCGCCATCCTCGAGCGGCGCGCCAACCCCCGGGTAGCCACTCCAGCACGCGCTGTGGAAGGCGCTGCTACGGCTGTCGGATACCAGGGCATCCAGTCGGAATGCACGCACCAGCTCATCGATTTCGTTGCGGGTGTGAAGGGTGTGATTGGCCCGGTGTGCAGGCACTGGTACCAGCTCGGTACCGGCCTGGCGCAGGATGTCCAAGGCTTTCAGGAAGGAGGGAGGGTGTTCGATCCGCCCCTCTTCGTGGTCATCCACAAACCGCTCGGCAAACCCCACGCGCCTGCCGCCCAGCGCGTGAGTAGCCGTGAAGGCCGTGTTGTTTTCCACCAAGGGGACTTCAACCATCACCGGCCCAGAGGGATCGACGCCACTTAAGGCAATCAACGACAGCGCCGGGTCGCGCAAGGGTTTCAGGGGAAGACTCGGAGCGTCATAACCTGGAATGGGGACGATTCGTCCAGGGTTGTCACGAGCCTGGGGCTCGACACCGAAAGCGATACTTCGCGGGTTCCCTTGCTCGTTGAGCGAAGTCGCCAGGCCAGACGCTTCAGTGAGCACAGAAGCTGGTTGACTCGGTGGGCACGGTATACCCGCCTGCCAATATTTCCGACACTTACTCTCCATAAATACCGTCCCCCGAGAATTGATTTTCCGGGGATCATCGCACCCTTGGCTGGCGTCTGTCGCAGCTCTGAAACAGCTTGAAAACTCCTTTTTCCGGCGGCTGTTCCGTCAGCCGGCTAGCTGTTCCTGCGCACCTTGGGCTTCAACCTCCAGCCACCACGCACACCCTCGCTCAGGCTGGTTCAAGCTGAACGCCTGCCCCATCTGCGGTGTGGTGATACACACGTTGCGCTCCCAGGCCAGGGCCATGATGCGGTCGAACGGTTCGTGCCAGGCATGGAACGCCAGGTCGAAGGTGCCGTTATGAATCGGCAGCAACCAGCGACCTTTGAGATCGATATGCGCTTGCAGGGTTTGCTCAGGTTGCATGTGCACGTGGGGCCAATCGACGTTGTAAGCGCCTGTTTCCATCAGCGTCAGGTCAAACGGACCGTACTGTTCGCCGATGCGTTTAAAGCCGTCGAAGTAACCGGTATCGCCGCTGAAAAAAATCCGTCGCGCACCATCGATCATCACCCAGGAACACCACAAGGTCTGGTTGGCATCCAACAGGCCCCGCCCGGAAAAATGCTGCGCAGGCGTGGCAACAAACCGAATGCCCTCCACCTCAGTGCCCTGCCACCAATCCAGCTGGCGCACTTTGCTGGCGTCCACGCCCCATTTCACCAGAATGTCCCCGACGCCCAGCGGCGCGAGAAAATAGCGGGTCTTATCGGCCAATTGGACGACAGCCTTGCGGTCAAGATGGTCGTAGTGGTTGTGGGAAAGAATCACTGCCTCTAGCGGCGGCAGCTCATCAAGACTGATGGGCGGCGGGTGGAAACGCTTGGGGCCGGCCCAACTGAACGGCGACGCACGCTCGGCGAACACCGGGTCGGTCACCCAGAATTTGCCGCGCATTTTCAGCAAGACCGTGGAATGCCCAAGGCGGAACACACTGTGATCCGGCGCCGCCAACAGCTGCTCGCGCGTCAGCGGCTGCACCGGGATCTGCCCCACCGGCCGCGTGCTACGCGGCTTGTTGAACAACATATTCCAGAAAATACGCAGGGTTTTGCCGAAGCCACCCTGCTGTACGGGCGCCTCGTTGCTGAAGTGCCCTTGGTCTTGCTTGGGCGCTGCCGGCGAAGAATCGACACGGGACGAAATCGTGGCCATTTACAGGTGACTCCTACAGACCGATCTTTAATTACACTGCACAGTGTAGTTTTAAGATTGCAACAAAATACACAGCAAGTAAACTACTGAGTGTAACTTTCCTTGACGAACCGAGCGCCCTCCATGACTGCCCCTCAACGCCTCACCGACCGTAAACGCGAAGCCATCGTGGCCGCGGCCATCGCTGAGTTTCGCGAAAACGGTTTCGAGGTCACCAGCATGGACAAGATTGCCGCCACCGCCGGCGTTTCCAAACGCACGGTGTACAACCACTTCCCCAGCAAGGAGGAGTTGTTTGCCGAAATTCTCCATCAACTCTGGGCAAGCAGCGTTGCGCAGCTCGACGTCAGCTACGCCAGCGACCGCCCACTGCGCGAACAACTGCGCGGTTTGCTGGAAGCGAAGATGAAGATGATGGCGGACGCCAATTTCCTCGACCTTGCCAGGGTCGCCATCGCCGCCACCATCCATTCGCCGGAGCGTGCGCAGGACATGGTCACCCGTCTGAGCAAGCGCGAAGAGGGTTTTACCCAATGGGTCCGCGCCGCCCAGGAAGATGGCCGGCTCAATTGCAACGACCCGGCATTTGCCGCGCACCAGATTCAGAGCCTGCTCAAGGCGTTCGCCTTCTGGCCGCAAATTACGCTCGGCCAACCGGTTCTGGACGCCGCCACTCAGGCCAATGTTATCGAGTCCGCCATCGACCTGTTCCTGGCCGGCTACGAAGTCACCCCTTCCCGTCAGCCATAAAACCTGTGGTGTGAACGACATTCCTGATCTTTTTGGCATATTCACGCGCTGTCCTGAACAAATGGCTTGGAAGGACACTGATTATTCCCACGCGAATAACTGACAATATTCACAGCTATTATCCGATCAACGGTTCGACCCGCTGACGCGCCTTGCCGCACCTGCTAATAAAGAACAGCCCCAGGAATTTATGGAAAACAGACGAGGCAAAGGGCTTTCATTTGCCAGACGTATCTACAAGCCAAGGATTATCGGCTTGGGCATCGGCTGCATCAGTGTCACAGGCGCGCTTTATCCGCTCGCAATGCCGGGCTGGGTCTGGGCTTTTCTGCTGTTCAACGGTTTCGCCTGGGCGCATGTGGCCTACCAACTCTCAGCGCGCTCGCAATTTCCCTACCAGGCCGAACAACGCAACCTGTTGTACGACTCATTGTTCGGCGGGTTCTGGGCCGCGGCCACGCAATTCACACCACTGACAACCGTCACCATCCTTTCCATGATGACCATGAACAACGTGGCGGCGGGCGGCAAGCGGCTGTTCCTGCATGGGCTGCTGGCGCAAGTGGCCGGTATCGGGGTCGCAGGTGCGCTTTTCGGCATTAAATTCAACCCCAACGTCAGCCTCACCCAGGTCTACACCTGCCTGCCGATGCTAACGCTCTACCCCATGGCCATCGGCATGGTTTGCTATCAGTTGGCGATTAAGTTGTCGGAACACAAACGCGCGCTCAGTGCCCTAAGCCGTACCGACAGCCTCACCGGCCTGCTCAATCACGGCTCTTGGAAAGACCTGCTGCACCTCAAATTCCACAAATGTCAGCAACAGCAAAGCCACGCCACCATCGCCCTGATCGATATCGACCACTTCAAGCAGATCAATGACACCCACGGCCATATCGTCGGTGACGCGGTCCTGCGGCAACTGAGCCTGGAGCTGCGGCGCAACCTGAGGGAAAACGACCTTGCAGGGCGGTATGGCGGCGATGAATTCTGTGTGATTCTTCCGCAAATGCCCATGGAACAGGCCGCCCAGGTCATGGAGCGCATGCGCGAGACCTTCAGCAATTACCGCAACCCACAGATCCCTGAATTGCGCGTGAGCCTGAGCATCGGCCTGGCCGATTTCCAACCCGTCTTTACCGACGCCGCCATGTGGCTGAATGCGGCGGACCGAGCGCTGTATGCCGCAAAAGACACCGGGCGTAACCGGGTCAACATGAGCGACGAGAGGGTCGCTTAGTCGCCGGAACCGGTCCTACCACACCTCATCTGAGTTTCCTTCCTGCGCGCTGGATCAAAGCAAAAGGCCACCACTTGTCGGCTACCCAAAAAAGGTCCTGCCATTGCGGCGAACTTCTTGTCAGGCTGATCACTCTGAACCCGTTGTCCCACCCCTCTGTCGGCACAAGGAAGCCGACAATGAGCAAGTCAACCGTACGGCGCATGCCTTACGGGGGCAGGCGCACACCCATGGAAACTCCCAGCAGCCTGCTTGTCCGAGCACCCGAACATGCTATTCAACGCCCACAAGAAAACCATAGATTCCCTGCAACACACCCTTGCCCAACACGCCAGTCTGTTGGACGCCATCGAGCGCTCCATGGCGGTGATCGAATTCGACCTGCACGGCAACGTGCTGCGGGCCAATGCCAACTTCCTCCAGGCCATGGGTTACCGCGCCGAGCAGATCGAGGGCCAGTCCCATCGAATGTTCTGCACTCCCGCGTTCGCCCGCAGCGCCGAGTACAACCAGTTGTGGTCGAACCTGCGCAATGGCCAGTACCAGTCCGGCACCTTTGAACGGGTGGCCGGCGATGGCCAGTCGGTGTGGCTGGAAGCCAGCTACAACCCGGTGCGCGATGACGCGGGCCATGTCATCAAAGTGGTGAAGTACGCCATGGATGTCACCCCACGCCTGCAGGCAGAAAGTGAAGCCAATGCCAAACTGGCCGCCATCAGCCGGGCCATGGCGGTGATCGAGTTCAACCTCGACGGCACCATCATCACGGCCAATGCAAACTTCCTGCAGCGCATGGGTTACACCCTCGCGCAGGTCCAGGGCCAGCACCACCGCCTGTTCTGCACGAAAGCGTTGGCCAACAGCCCGGCCTACGAGGATTTCTGGCGGCGCCTGAACCAGGGCGAAATGTTCAGCGGCCAGTTCGAACGGGTGGATAAGAACGGCCAGGCCGTGTGGCTCGAAGCCAACTACAACCCGGTGTACGACGCTGGCGGGCGCCTGTGCAAAGTGGTGAAGTTCGCCTCGGACGTGACCGCCATGGTGCAGCAACATACCGCCGACGCCGCCAGTGCCGCCCAGGCGTATCACATCTCCCTGAACACCCGGGACATCGCCGAAAAAGGTGCCGAAGTGATCCAGCAAACCGCCAGCGGCATGCGCGATATTGCAGCGGATATCGACGGTTCCTCACAACTGATCGCCAAGCTGGGCGAGCGCTCGCAGCAGATCACCGCCATCGTCAACACCATTCGCGGCATCGCTGACCAGACCAACCTGCTGGCCCTCAACGCCGCCATCGAGGCGGCGCGTGCAGGCGAGCAAGGTCGCGGGTTTGCGGTGGTGGCTGATGAAGTGCGGCAATTGGCTGCACGCACCAGCGGCTCCACGGCGGAAATCTCCAGCATGATCGCGATGATCCAGGACGAAACCCGCCAAGCCATCCACAGCATGGACGGCACCCGCGACCGCGCCGCGCAAGGGGTCGACCTGGCCAACCGCGCCGGCACGGTGATCCTGCAAATCCGCGAAGGCACCAGCGACGCGGTGCAGGCGGTGAGTGCATTCGCCAATGAGCGCGGTGGCAACTGAGCCGATCTTCATACGGGGGGGTGAGCGCTCGGTCTATAGTGCTTGCTTGTTTTCAAGCAAACGTCCGAGCCCGCCATGACCCCAGAAAAGACCGAAACCGCTTCCGTCGACCACCTGCGCTTCCACCGTCGCCACGCCCACTTGGCGCCGACCTTCGGCAATGACACTTTTGCCCTCAAGGCTGAAGCTTTCGCCCGGTTCTTCGGCACGCCTACCTTCCTCGGCGCACAAACCGCAATCGTGGTGGTGTGGGTGGTGCTGAACACGACCGGCATCACGCACTTCGATGTGTACCCGTTCATCCTGCTCAACCTGGCCTTCAGCCTGCAAGCGGCCTATGCCGCGCCGCTGATCCTGCTGGCCCAGACGCGCCAGGCCGCTCGCGACAAGGCGCAGTCAGAGGCCGACGCCCAACACCGCGAAGCCCTGGCCAGCGCTAACACTGAGCGCCAGGCCCAGGCGGCTCAGACCAGCAAACAGTTACTGGAGCTGCTGGAGCAAAATACTCGCCTCACGGAGATGACCAAGCAACTGACAGAACGAATCGAAAGCCTGACGAGCGAAATGCATGAGCACTTTGTGCGAAAAACCTAAGGCAACCGCACGTGTCGGCCCAACTCATCAAACAGCGTGACCACTGAGCGCAGCGCCCGACAATCGGGACGCGTGAGCAACCACAGCGCTGTGTCATGCCCCGCCAATGCAGGGCCCAACGGCTGCAGGCCTTCACCCATTAAAAAGTCGGGCAACGCCGCCACCCCCAAACCCGCACGCACCAACTCGGTGACCGATAACATGCTGTTGCAGCGATAGCTGGGGCGCACGCCAGGCAAGTGCTCGCGGCGCCAGACGACCGTGGGGTGGTCGGGCAGGAAGTCATCCGGGGCGATCCAAGGCAGGTCAGCCAATTCATGACCCATGTGCTGTTGGGCGAACTCCGGACGGGCACACACCTGATAAGCCACATTGCCCAGGCGCCGCCCCACCAGATGCTCCGGCGGCGTGCGGGTCAGGCGCAGGGCGATATCGGCGTCGCGGCGGCTGAGGTTGGCAAAATCATTCGACGTGCTCAACTCCAAGGTCAGCGCCGGGTACTCTGGCATGAACTGCGCCAGGGCCGGCAACAGCAAGCCTTGCAGCACCGAGTCGGTGCAGGTCAGGCGCACCGTGCCGCTGATCACCTCACCGCCTTGCTCCACACCGATGCGCGCGGCCTCCAGCGCTTGTTCGGCGCGTTCTGCCTGCTGCGCCAGGTTGCTCGCCAGACTGGTGGGCAGGTAGCCGGCGCGGCTTTTTTCAAACAACGTCTGGCCCAGCGCCGCCTCCAGGCGCCGCACCGCGCGGAACACCGTGGACACGTCCACGCGCAACAGCGCCGCCGCCCGTGCGAGCGTGCCGCCACGCACCAGGGCGAGGATCAACGATAAGTCTGGGTAGTCGATTGAATAGTGCGTCGCTGCATTGAGCATGTGTGGATACGCCAATATTGATTGCGTGAGCGCCAATCTATAGTGCGCCCCAGGACACCACAAGCCCTAGGACGAACACGATGAAAACCACGCCTTTGCACCTCGCCCTGATCGGCGACTACAACCCCGATGTCATCGCTCACCAAGCCATCCCCGTGGCGCTGCAACAGGCCGCCGAGACGCTGGGCCTGAGCATTCACGTACAGTGGCTCGACACCGATAACCTGCCCCCGTCACTGCACGGCTTCGACGGTTTCTGGTGCGTCCCCGCCAGCCCTTACCGTGACACCGAGGGCGCAATGCGCGCGATCCAGTTTGCCCGCGAGCAACGCCGACCGTTCCTGGGCACTTGCGGCGGTTTTCAACATGCGGTGCTTGAATACGCGCGCAACGTTCTGGGTTGGAAGGATGCCGAGCATGGCGAGCTCGCCCCGCAGTCCACGCGCGCTGTGATCGCGCCACTGAGCTGCGCGCTGGTGGAAGCCACCGACACCGTGCGCCTGGCGCCCTACACCCGGATCGCCGAGGCCTACGGCACCCTTGATGTGCAGGAAGGTTATCGCTGCCGTTATGGCGTGAACCCCGCGTTTCTCGATGCCTTGCTCAACGGCGACCTGATCCCCAGCGGCCATGACTCGGCGGGCGATCTACGGGCGGTGGAATTGCTCGACCACCCGTTCTTCGTCGCCACCCTGTTCCAGCCCGAGCGCGTCGCGCTGAAAGGCATCACCCCGCCCTTGGCGGTTGCCCTGCTCAAGGCTTGCCAGGCGGAGTCCGCATGATCGCCCCCACACCCAACCCGCCCTACTACGCGGTGATATTCAGCTCACAGCGCACCGAAGGCGATCAAGGCTACGGCCAGGCGGCCAGCCGCATGCTGGAACTGGCACGCGAACAACCGGGGTTTCTCGGCGTGGAGTCCGCACGGGAGGACGCTCTGGGCATCACCGTGTCGTACTGGGAGAGTGAAGCGGCCATCCTGGCCTGGAAGCAGCAGGCCGAGCACCGGGCGGTGCGCGAACAAGGGCGCGCCGCCTGGTACTCAGCCTTCCAGACGCGGGTATGCAAAGTCGAACGGGACTACCGTTTCAAGGCGGGCTAGCTCACAAGACTGCGCAACGCACTGATCTGCGGAATCTCCACCCGACGCATATACACCCGCAACGGCTCGGTGATGTTGATGCGGTCATCGATGTTTTGGTCCAGCAGCAACTGGATACGTTCGCGGGACAGGGTCATGGTCTGCTCCGGGGCCGGCAGCCAGACGAATTCGGCGGTGGGAATGATGCCGTCATCGGCCACGTCCATGCCGAAGGCGTCTTCGCTGAATCGCACGATGTAATGGCCTGTCTTGCGGTTGAGGCCAACAAAACCGTGGAGTTGGTCGGCGGCCTGGCAGATAAGCTCGGAGGTGATGCGCATGGTAAACCTCACTGAAAAGTCCCACAGGAACTGGAAAGATGGTTTACACGCGTGGCGAAAAGCGCCGCCCTCTAACGGGGCAGCTTCGGCCAAGAATACGGCAATGCCCGAGAAAAAAACCGAGAAAATTGAGGGCTGCACACGTTAATGTCGGTTTGGTGATAGCGCCTTTCGCAATCAATTGTTAAAAAGGAGGCCTTCTCAAAGCTACCTCTACGAAAGGACTTCGCCTATGCCTGTCACGTCTACCAAGAGCGCCCTGCTGCTCGCCCTGATGCTCGGCCTTGGCCAGGCACATGCGCAAGCCCCTATCAGCCCGGCCGAATTGGCGACCAACGAAGGCATCCCCTACCCTGCCGTGATCGCCCACCGTGGCGCTTCCTTCGATGCACCGGAATCCACCGCTGCCGCCTACAAGATCGCCCGCGACCTGGGTGCCGACTACCTGGAAATGGACCTGCAGCGCAGCAAGGACGGCGTACTGTTCGCCCTGCACGACAATAATCTGCAGCGCACCACCGACGTGGCCACCAAGTTCCCTGATCGCAAGGACGCCCCGGCCAACGAGTTCACTTGGAAAGAACTGCAAACCCTCGACGCCGGCAGCTGGTTCAACGCCGCCTACCCGGACCGCGCGCGCCCAGGTTTCGTCGGCCTGAAAATCCAGAGCCTGGACGACATCATCAAGATCGCTGAAGGCAACCCTCAGCACAAACCCGGCCTGTACATCGAAACCAAAGAGCCCAAGCAATTCCCCGGCATCGAAGCCGACCTGAAGAACAAGCTGCTCGACAAAGGCTGGCTGAGCTCCGCCGGTTCCAAGCTGGGCAAGAGCAACGTTGGCGTCGGCCAGGGCAAGGGTCGCGTGGTGCTGCAAACCTTCGAAGTGGCCAGCCTGAAAGAGCTGCAGAAAGAAATGCCGAACACCCCGAAAATCCTGCTGCTGTGGGTGGGTGAAGGCAGTATCGAACCGAAGAACAAGCAGACGTTCGCTGAATCCGGCGAAACCACCAAGGCCGCCTATTACGCCAAGCAAGAGCCGAAAGACGCTGCCGAGTTCGAAAAGTGGGTCGACGAAGCCAAGAGCCTCGGCGCCATCGGCACCGGCCCATCGGCTGAGCTGACCAATCACGGCGACCAGAGCTATTCGGACCTGGTCAAACCGGAAATGAACAAGCTGACCCACGACAAAGGCCTGCTGGTACACGTCTACACCGTGGACGAGCCGGTGGACTTCGAAAAAGTGATGAAGGCTGGCGTCGATGGCATCTTCACCAACCGCGCCGCCGAACTGCTGAAGTTCTACAAGCGCTGGCCGTCGTCCAGCGTGCAGGATCTGCTGAACGACTATAAGTACTGAGTGAAGGCCGAATGGTCAGGCCGCCTGTGGTTGGGCCGTGACTACGGCCTGATCCGCGGCGAGCTGGGGCGCACCGCGCCCCATGCGCACTACGCCCACCAATTGATGTTCTCCACAGGCTCACCGATCACGGTCAGCCTCGACGGCCAGGTCACCACGGCCCACCGCCTGTTTATCCCATCGCGACAGACTCACGCCATTCTTGAGACTCAAGGTGAGGTCTCGGTGCTGTACGCCGAACCTGCCGTGTTTGATATTGCCCCTTTGCTGCACCAGGACCTCTCCCTGGAGGCAATGCGTCGACTGCCTCGGCGCAGCCTGGATGATCCACGTCTGGAGCGCGCCCTCGCCGCACTGGATCAACACCTCGCCGGCAAAGTCTCGGCCCAGGCCCTGGCCCAGGCCGCGCACCTGTCATTGAGTCAACTGGAACGACTGTTCGCCCACCAACTCGGTTTGCCTGTGCGTCGCCTGGTGCTGTGGCGACGATTGCGCATCGCCCTGCACTTGGCGCTTGCCGGTGGCACGCTGACCGAAGCGGCTCACGGTGCGGGGTTTGCCGACTCAGCGCATTTTTCACGGACCATGAAGCAGTTGTTTGGCGTCACGGCGGCGGCGTCGTTGCGCCAGCTGAAGGTTGAGTTGTTAACCTAAACCATCCGGCAGTGACGGCTCTTTGCTCAAGCCAACCGTCTTGAAAGGATCACGCAACTGCGCCCCATAGCCCACCGGGAAATCCGGCCGACTGCCAATCCCAAGATCCCCCGGCCCGATGCGGTAGCCCGAGCGGTAATACGCCGTGCCCAACAGCCAATCCCAGAGGTTGAAAAACAAGCCGAAATTCACATCCCCGGCACGGCCGTATTTCATGTGGTGAAACCGATGCACCGGCGCCCAGGCGAACACCCAGCGCAATGGCCCTAGGCGCATGTCCACATTGGAATGCTGCAACAGCAGTTGAAGAGCAATGGCCAGCGCCAGCAATTGCGCCACGTCCAGCGGGATACCTAACAGGATCAAGGGCAGCAAGCCTGCAGTGGCTTCGAGCATCTGATGCAACGGGTGCTTCATCAAACCGTTGAAACCGTACAGCCGCTGCACACTGTGATGCACCGCATGCAGGCGCCACAGCAGTGCGATGCGATGGCTGGCGTAATGCATCAACGTAATGCCGGCATCAGCCAGAACAATAGCCATCAGCAGCTGTTCCCACAGCGGCCAGCCACGCGGCCAAATGCCTTCAAACGCCAACAACGCCGTGAGCCCAGGCAGGATCAACAAGCCCACGGCATTCAGGCTTTCGTTGACCAAGGCGTGCACGGTGTCGCGCCGACGATCACCGAGACTGCGATTCCACTGTGGTTCATAGGGCAACCACTGCTCCGCCAGGAATGACACTGCAACCGCTGTCACAAACAGCAAAATCAGCGCGTGCGGTTGCCAGAGTCCGCAAGCGATAAAGCCAAACAGAAATGCAGGCGCGTAGATCCAACTCACTAACCGTTTCATGCAGAGTCTCCCTTCAAGTGAGCCTCCAGCATGAAATCCTCCGCGCCTGGCGGATTGAACAAACTGCGCAACTGTTTGAATTAATTAAGGGTGAGTTAAGTTGCGCTGGTTAACCTGATCCCACTTAAACAGCTCACCCGAAAAGGATACACACCATGAAAACCTTGACCGCCCTGTTCGCCGCTACCGCCCTGACCCTGACCGCCGGCCTGGCCCAGGCGGATGTTCGCCCAGACCAGATTGAAGGCCTGCTCAAGTCCGGCGCCGTAATGCCTTTCGACAAACTCAACGCTGCCGCCGTGGCCAAACACGCGGGTGCCACCATCACTGACACCGAGCTGGACCACAACAACAGCGGTGTACTGGTCTACGAAGTTGACCTGACCGACACCGCCGGCAAGCGCTTTGAAGTGAAGCTCGACGCCAAGACCGGCGCCGTGCTGGAAGACAAGATCGATAGCTGAGTGACCGCTTCACTGAAAACCGCGCGACCTTCGGGTCGCGCGGTTTTTTTATGTCCGTGCGTAGGAAAAAAGCTCAATTCACCGAATGAAATTCCACTTACGGCGCGCAAGGTCGCTTAATTACGTTCGTCGGCGCGGGCACTAAGATCCGCTTTACCAGGACCACCACTCCCAGCGTCCCTACCCATTTGAAAGCTACATTTCGGTGCCGGAGTTCCGCACCGGCGGCCAGTTCTCCGGCACGATCTGCGTCCTAGCCTGCCAACGGCCTGATCAAGCGCTCAACAGCGAAGTAATTCGCAAACCGTCACAAAACTGTCAAACCCCCTTGCAATGATTCGCGACGCGACCTGTGAAACGTCCTACAGGCCTTTTCTCTGCGAGTCCCCATGAACCACAGCATCGACCACAGCCATCAGGATTCCGACCTGTTTGGCTTGCTTTACGGTTTCCGTTTTCGCCCCGGTGAAAAGGGTGAGCAGATCGATTCGGCCACGGCGCTCCAGGCCCTGCGCCAACCGGGCGACCCGGAAGAATTCATGTGGCTGCACCTGAACCTCGCCCATGCGGCGTGCGAGCGCTGGATGCAGGCAAACCTGGACCTGCCGGAAGAATTCTTCGAAGCCCTGCATGAGGGCTCGCGTTCCACGCGCATCGAACACGTCGACTCGGCCTTGCTGGCGGTGGTCAACGACGTGGTGTTCAACTTCAGCAGCATGGTGTCGTCGGATATCTCCACGCTGTGGGTCTGCGCCCGCAGTCGCTTGCTGATCAGCGCGCGCCTGCAACCGCTGCACTCGGTGGACAAGCTGCGCTCGTCGGTTAAGGCTGGCGAAGGCTTTCGCTCACCGCTGGCCTTGCTGGTACACCTGTTGCGCGACCAGGGTGAAGTGCTGACCCAGATCGTGCGCAAGACCAGCATCAGCGTCGACCATATCGAAGACCAGTTGCTGTCGTCACGTCTGTCCACCAACCGCGCCGAACTCGGTGCTGCACGCCGGGTGCTGGTGCGCCTGCAACGCCTGCTGGCGCTGGAACCGGGCTCGCTGTTGCGCCTGCTCAACCGCCCGCCGCAATGGCTGCAAAAGGAAGACGTGAAGGAATTGCGCAAGTCCACCGAGGAATTTGCGCTGATCATCAATGACCTGATGGCCCTGGGCGAACGCATCAAGTTGTTGCAGGAAGAAATCGCCGCCAACCTCAACGAACAAAGCAACCGCACACTGTTTACCCTCACCGTGGTGACGGTGCTGGCATTGCCGATCAATATCATCGCCGGTTTTTTTGGCATGAACGTGGGCGGTGTGCCGCTTTCCCAGGACCCGGAGGGGTTTTGGATATTGGTGGCACTGGTCGCGACCTTTACCCTGATCGCCGGGCGCTGGGCGTTCAGGAAGCGCAAGGATTACTGACCAGCGGCCAGCTCAATCACCCAAACACTGATGTATGGCAGCATCCCTGTAACATTTTGCAATGACTATGAACGACATCCTTCCCACACTGGATGCTCCGGCATGGCCACCCCTTCCCTGACTGCCTCCACCCACGCCTCACCTGCAGACCCTAAACCCAGGCTGGACAAGAAACCCGGCCTGGTGACGGTGATCGTGTTTTTCGCCGTGCTCGCCATGGGCCTGTTGTTCACCGCCTACAGCCTGATGCATGACATGCATGAAATGGGCGCGCAGCTCACGACGTGGACACCCTTTCTACTGCTGGGTGTGGCGCTGTTGATCGCCCTCGGGTTCGAGTTCGTCAACGGCTTCCACGACACTGCCAACGCCGTGGCGACGGTGATCTACACCAACTCGCTGCCGCCGCATTTTGCGGTGGTGTGGTCGGGCTTTTTCAACTTCCTCGGCGTACTTCTCTCCAGCGGTGCGGTGGCGTTCGGCATCATTGCGTTGCTGCCGGTGGAGTTGATTTTGCAGGTGGGTTCTTCGGCCGGTTTCGCGATGATCTTTGCCCTGTTGATCGCCGCGATCCTGTGGAATCTCGGCACCTGGTGGCTGGGTTTGCCGGCGTCGTCATCCCACACGCTGATCGGCTCGATCATCGGCGTCGGCGTGGCGAATGCCTTGATGCACGGGCGTGACGGCACCAGCGGCGTGGACTGGAGCCAGGCGATCAAGATCGGTTACGCCTTGCTGTTGTCGCCGCTGATCGGTTTCGCGTTTGCGGCGATGCTGTTGCTGGCCCTGCGCGCGTTCGTCAAGAACCGCGCGTTGTACAAGGCGCCCAAAGGCAACACGCCGCCGCCGTGGTGGATCCGAGGCATGCTGATCGCCACTTGCACCGGCGTGTCTTTTGCTCACGGCTCCAACGATGGGCAGAAAGGCATGGGCCTGATCATGCTGATCCTGGTCGGCACCCTGCCGATGGCCTACGCGCTGAACCGCACCATGCCGGCCGAGCAGTCGTTGCAGTTCGCGGCGGTGGCCGAAGTGACCCAAGTGGCGCTGCTGAAAAGCGCACCGCAAGCACTGACGGGCGATCCGCGCCCGATCCTCTCGACCTACATGCGCACCAAGGCAGCCACCCCGGAACTGATCCCGGCCCTCGCCGCCTTGGCCGGGCAGATCGGTGATGAAGTCAAAGGCTACGGTTCCCTGGCCAAAGTGCCTGCCGAGGCCGTCGGCAACGTGCGTAACGACATGTACCTGACCAGCGAAACCATTCGGTTGATGGACAAAGGCAAGGTCGGTAATTTCGACGCGGATACCCAGGGCAAGCTGCAACTGTTCAAGCAACAGATCGACAGTTCCACGCGCTTCATTCCGCTGTGGGTGAAGATCGCCGTGGCCATCGCCCTCGGCCTGGGCACCATGGTGGGTTGGAAGCGCATCGTGGTGACCGTCGGTGAGAAGATCGGTAAAACGCACCTGACTTATGCCCAAGGCGCCTCGGCCGAGATGGTGGCGATGCTGACCATCGGCGCGGCGGATATGTACGGTTTGCCTGTTTCGACCACGCATGTGTTGTCGTCCGGTGTCGCGGGGACCATGGTGGCGAATGGCGGTGGCTTGCAGATGCGGACTATCCGTAATTTGCTGATGGCTTGGGTGCTGACATTGCCGGCGGCAATTTTGCTGTCGGGCAGCCTCTACTGGCTGTTCACCCAACTCTTCTGACACAACTCAGGACAAAATGTGGGAGCGGGCTTGCTCGCGAATACGGTGGTTCAGTCAACATCTCCAGTGACTGACACTCCGTATTCGCGAGCAAGCCCGCTCCCACATTTGGATTTTTATTTCTTCAGTTGTTGAAGAGTCCAGTCATCGCTTTGACGCGTTTCTTGTACACCCGACGCGCCTCCAATGCTTGCTCCAGCGTCACCGCCACAAACCCCGCCCGCTGGTTCGGCTGCATCTGCCCGATCAGGTCCAGGTCGGCACTGATCACGGTGCCGATCATCGCGTAGCCACCGCCCGACACCGCGTCCCGGTGCAACACAATCGGCTCCAGCCCTGCCGGCACCTGGATCGAACCAATCGGGTAGCAGCTGTCGACGATATTCGACGGGTCAGAGCCCGCGCCGAAAGGTTGCTCCCGTGGCTGGAAGCTCAACGCACTGCCGCCCTTGAAGCGATAGCCGATGCGGTCGGCTTCGGAACCCACGGTCCACGGCTCGGCAAAGAAGCTGCTTTTGGCCGCCTCCGTCAGGCGCTCGTAATAAAGCCCGGGCACCACGCGCAGCGTCACGTCACCGCCCACTGATCGGCGCAGCGCCATCGGCAGACTGTTGCCCGCCCGGCCCGTGCCGCTGGCTTCACCGATGGGCAATTCATCACCTTCCTGCAAGCGCCGTCCGTGAAACCCGCCGAGTGCGCCGAGGGCATAGGTCGAGCGGCTGCCGAGCACCACCGGCACATCAATACCACCGGCCACCGCGAGATAAGTCCTCGCGCCCGCCTTGGGAAATTCAAAGCGCAACACCTGACCCGCACGCACCTGAAACGCGGTGTCCTGGTGCACCACTTCACCGTCCAGGCGCGGTGACATCAGGGCGCCGCTGAGTGCTACCAGCGCGTCTTGCTGAAATTCCAGTTCGGGGCCGATCAATGTGCACTCCAAGCCCGCAGCGCCGACCGGATTGCCCACCAGATGGTTAGCCGCACTCAACGCGTACTGATCCAAGGCACCCGACGGCGGAATGCCGAGGTGGTAGTAACCTTCGCGGCCAAGGTCCTGCACAGAGGTGGCGAGGCCGGGTTTGAGAACCTTGATCATGCCAGCGCCTCCTGCAGGGATTTTGGATAGCCAATGGGGTCGGCGAGAAAGGCATCGAGGGAAAATTCCACCGGGCGGATGCGCAGGTCGAAACGTCCTGCGTCCACGTCGGCAACGGCCAGGTCGTAGGCCGCACGGTCCATGGGTTTGAACTGCACGATATCGCCAGGACGGAAGAACACCATGTGTTCCTTGAGGTAGGCCAGTTGCTGCGCCGGATCGTAGATCGGCGCCGGGGTCACGCCGAACATCTGGTAACCACCGGCACCGCGCACCGAGTAAATACAACCAAAACAGCCGCCATGGCCAAGGGTGAGTTTCGGCGTGTCGGTACGCGGGCGCAGGTACTTGGGCACCTGCAACTGCCGCTCTCGTTCGACCATCTGGAACATGAACGGCAAGCCCGCAACGAATCCGACCATCGACACAAACCACGGCGCGCCACTGTGGGCGGCGATAAACGCCTCCACATCGGCGAGCCCGTTGATGCGCGCAGCGTATTCCAAGTCCGTACCGCTGGGGTCTTGATGGCGGTCGCGAAAACGCATCAGCGTTTCGTGGGTCCACGGGTCGTTGTAGAGCACCGGGATTTCAATGATGCGCGTGTGCAAGGTGCGCTCGGCCACGGCCTGGGCTTCGGCGGTCTGCACCGCATCGAGCAGCACATGGGGGGCGATGCGGTCGGGGTCGAAGCGGATCTGGAACGATGCATTGGCCAGGCATACATCCAGAACGCCTTCCAACGCCAGGCGCTCCACGGCACGGGTCACCGCCATGCCTGTGAAAAAAGCCTCCAGGGACATGCTGTCGCTGACCTCGGCAAACAGGTGTTCATCGCCACCGAAGCTGTAGCGGATGGGGGATGTTTCAGCCATGTCTGTTCCTCTTGGAATCATTGTAGAAAGGCAGGCGAAAAAATGGGGGATGGTTCTTATTGTGGTGTTTTGACGGTAATGCCCGCTTGGTCCAGGGCTTCGCGGGTGGCTTCCACCAACTCCAGCGCACCGGGGGTGTCGCTGTGCAGGCAGATGGAATCGAATTCGATGAGCAGGTCTTCGCCTTCTACAGTTCGCACACGCCCCGTCTGACAAGCCCGTAGGACGCGCGCCGCCACCGTCGCAGGATCCAGTGCCCGCACGTTGCGGGTAAACACGATGGAGCCGGTCAGATCGTACTCACGGTCGGCGTAAAACTCCCGCACCACCGGCTGCCCCAGCTCCTTGGCCACGCGCCAGATCACCGAGTTGGGCATGCAGTACAACAGCAGGGTCGGCTCGATGATTTGCAGGTTCTGTACCAGCAACCGTGCGGCTTCTTCATCACGGGCCAGGTGCATGTAGAGCGCGCCATGGGGCTTGATGTGTTGCAGAGTCATACCTTGGGCCCGGGCGATTTCACGCAGGGCGCCGAGCTGGTAGAGCATGTCGTCCACCAGCTCCTGGGCTGGCGCGTTAATGTGGCGACGACCGAAGCCGACCAGGTCCCGAAAGCCCGGATGCGCCCCAATGGCCACGCCCAGTTGCTTGGCGCGCTCGACCGTGCGACGCATGGTGCCGGGGTCACCGGCGTGGAAGCCGGTGGCGATATTGGCCGAGCTGATATAAGCCATCAGCTCCGCGTCGACGCCGTCGCCGATGGTCCAGGGACCGAAGCCCTCGCCCATGTCCGAGTTGAAATCCACTGCCTGCATCAGAGTCGCTCCGCCTAAGTGATGGAGGAAAAGTAGGCTGCCGCTTGACCCCTTGGGAAGATCTATTATCAGATGACCCATCTTCTGAAAAACAGATATCGCTATGTCCCTGACCTTGCGCCAAATTCGTTATTTCGTCGCCACCGCCGAAATCGGCCAGATTTCCCAGGCGGCCATTCACCTGAACATCTCGCAATCGGCGGTGACCACGGCGATCAAGGAACTGGAGGCCATGCTCGGCGTGCAGCTGTTCGTGCGCTCGGCCCAGGGCATGAACCTGACCGACGCCGGCCGGCACTTTCTCAACCGTGCCTACGTGATCCTGCGCAGCGTTGATGACGCGCTGAACAGCCCGCTGCCCGATTACCGCGCCCGTGGCGTGCTGCGCCTGGCCGCCAGCTACACGGTCCTCGGTTACTTCTTGCCGCACCACCTGCAGCGCATGGAGCACTGGCATCCGGACGTGACCATCGAGGTGTTTGAACAGGAGCGGCAGGCCATCGAACAGGGTCTGCTCGACGGCCTGTTCGACATGGCCGTGGTACTCACCGCCAACCTGACCCACCCGGATATCGTTTCAGAAATTCTGTTCAACTCGGAGCGTCGCCTGTGGCTGCCCAGCCATCATCCTTTGTGCGAACGTGGCGCCGTGAGCCTGGCGGATGTGGCCCAGGAGCCCTACATCCTGCTCACCGTCGACGAGGCCGAACACAGCGCCATGCGGTATTGGGAGCACGCCGGGCAGACGCCCAAGGTGCGCCTGCGCACCAGCTCAGTGGAGGCGGTGCGCAGCATGGTCGCCAACGGCAGCGGCGTGGCAATCCTGTCGGACCTGGTGCATCGGCCTTGGTCCCTGGAAGGCAAGCGCATCGAAACGCTCACGGTCACTGATCCGGTCACGCCGATGAGCGTGGGCCTCGCCTGGCACCGCGAGCGCGCATTCACCCCGGCGATGCAGGCGGTGCGCGATTACTTCCACGACGCGTTCCTGGCGCCGCAACAGTTGTCGGCGCGGCGTTAAAGATGGGCTTGCAGGGTGGCGGCCAACCAGTCCATGAACACCCGCACCCGCAACGGCAAATGACGCTGGCCGGCGTACAGCAATGACACGTCCAACGGCGGCGCCGGGTAGTCCGGCAGCACCGACACCAGCTCTCCGCTGGCCAACAAGGCGCGTATCCCCAGCAGCGGTACTTGGGTAATGCCGAAGCCGCCCAGGCACGCCGCCTGATAAGCATCCGTGCTGTTGACGGTGACACGCCCCGCCATCGGCACGCGCTGCACTTTGCCGCCCGACTGATACTCGAAGCCGGATGAACGGGCGCCCAACGGCCGTACATAGTGCACCAATTGATGGTCCGCCAAGTCGGACAGGGTCTGGGGCACGCCATAACGTTGCAGGTAGGCCGGGCTCGCGCAGTTGACCATCGGCATACTGCACACCCGGCGCGCCACCACGGTTTGATCGGGCTGGGCGCCCACCCGCAAGACGCAGTCGAAACCTTCGGCGATCAGGTCCACCTGTCGGTCGGAGCTGCTGATTTCCATCTGGATCAGCGGATGGCGTTCCATGAACAGCGGCAGGTGCGGCAGGATCATGCCGCGCGCCATCACGTTAGGCATGTCCACGCGAATCCGTCCGGTCAATTGCGCCTCATCCTGACGAAACAACCCCTCCAGTTCCTCCATGTGCGACAGCAAGTCCTTGCTGCGCTCATACAACACACGGCCGTCCTGGGTAACCTGCACCTTGCGCGTGGTGCGCTGCAGCAAACGCGTGCCGAGCAATTGCTCCAGGGCCTGCACGTGTTCTGACACCGTAGAACGCGGCAGCCCCAGGCTCTCACCGGCCTGGGTAAAACTCGACAGTTCGGTGACGCGCACGAAGGTGCGCAGCAGCTCAAGCTTGTTCATGGGATTGTTCGCCTTATCCGGCCAGTGATTCCGGGATAACGCTGTTTATCACGTTATGGGCGAATAAATACACTCAGTGTCACTGATCACCTGAGAGGACTGCACCATGACCCGTAAAATCGCACTTATCACCGGCGCCAGCCGTGGCCTGGGCAAAAGCGCCGCGTTGCACCTGGCGGCACAAGGCGTCGATATCATCGGCACCTACCACAGCGCAGCGGCTGAGGCCCAGTCAGTCGTCGAGCAGGTCCAGGCCTTGGGTGGCCGCGCCGCGATGCTGCAACTGGATGTGAGCCAGAGCGGCACCTTCGATGGTTTTGTCAGCGAAGTCGGCCGCTTGCTCAAGGATGTATTCGCACAAGAGCACTTCAACTTTCTGATCAACAACGCCGGCATCGGCGCCCACGCCAGCTTTGCCGAGACCACCGAAGCCCAGTTCGACCAATTGGTAGCGATCCACTTCAAGGCGCCGTTTTTCCTCACGCAAAAACTGCTGCCACTGATCAGCGATGGCGGGCGCATCATCAATATCTCCAGCGGACTGGCGCGGTTCAGCCTACCGGGGTATGCGGCCTATGCATCGATGAAAGGTGCCGTGGAGGTGCTGTCCCGCTACCAGGCCAAGGAGCTGGGCCCACGTGGGATCACCGTCAACACCCTGGCCCCCGGCGCGATTGCCACCGATTTCGGCGGCGGCGCAGTACGCGACAACTCGGACTTGAACGCGATGGTGGCCAACAACACGGCCCTGGGGCGCGCCGGTTTGCCGGACGACATCGGCGGGGCGATTTCCACCTTGCTGGCCGACGGCAGCAACTGGATCACCGGCCAGCGCATCGAGGCCTCGGGCGGCATGTTTCTCTGATTTCACACATCACCTGCAGGAACAAGCTTGCTCGCGAAAAACCTGAGAGCACCACGCTTATCCAGGCAACCCGCATTATCGTTAACGCTCTTCGCGAGCAAGCTCGCTCCTACAGAGACTGGCGTTTCTGTTGATGACTTTTTCCCGAATCACGTCATACCCCCAGTGATACACATAGGTGTAAGGCAGGAAGAACAGCAGTACGCCGATGTCGAGCATAAACGCCTGCATCAGGCTGATGTTGAGCCACGCCGCGATCAAAGGTACCGCGACGATAATCAGTCCGCCTTCGAACATCAGCGCATGCAACACCCGCGTCCAACCGCCACCCGAGAGTTGCAGGCGCACCTTGAGGCGGTCGAACAGGCTGTTGAAAATGATGTTCCAGGTCAGCGCCAACAGGCTCAGGCCCAAGGTCACCGCCCCCATCTCCAAGGCCGGCCGCCCGGTGATCCAGACCAGCAGCGGTGTACAGATCAACAACGCCAGGCCTTCAAAACCCAGGGCTTGGCAAACACGTTCAGTAATCGACTTGGTGGGGTGCATGACCCTTCTCCGTGAGTAACGATGGTTGCCATCATTACCCTTTGAATCGATACTTCATAACTAATAACCATCGATCAAGGCGATACTCATGGCCTCTCACGAAGTGCTGCAAGCATTTGTCCAAGCGGCCACCCAAGGTTCGTTTTCTGCCGCGGCGCGCAAGCTGGGCAAGAGTCAGTCCACCGTCAGTGCGGCGGTGGCGAGCCTGGAGATTGACCTGGATGTAGTGCTGTTCGACCGCAGCAGTCGCAAACCGACACTGACTCCGGCTGGGCATGTCCTGCTGCAACGCGCCGAGCAGGTGCTGGAGGCCAGCAGTCGCCTGGAGTTGGCGGCGAGCCAGTTGGCCCAAGGGTTGGAGCCGAAGGTGACGATCGCCATGTCAGACACTTATCAGTCAGAACGCTTCGAACTCGCCCTCAAGGCCTTCGAACAGCGCTACCCGGACCTTGAACTGGAATGGTTGATCGCCGAGTGCGAAGACTTGATCGCCCTGGTGCAAAGCGGTCGCGCACAGATTGCCTTGATCGAAGCCCAGGAGGTTTACCCGCCCGACCTGACCCGCTCGCCCGTCGCCGAACGCACGGAAATCGCGCTGTTCGTCGCGCCTACCCACCCATTGACCCGCGTAGAAAACATCGACCCGCACGCCTTGCAGCAATACCGTGAACTGCGCCTGGCAAGCATCATCAGCCCCAACGAAACGCGCCCCTCAGGCCGTGTGTGGTCTGCGCCGAGTTTTCTGATGCTGATGGAGATGGCTCAACTCGGCTTCGGCTGGGCGGAATTACCGCGCTGGTTGGTGGAGCGTTTTGGCAATGCCGAGCTGGTTGAACTCAACGTCCGCGGTTGGCCACGCTCGGTGGCGGTAGATGCCCTGTGGTCACGGCAACACCCACCGGGGCCAGCCGGAAGCTGGATGCTGAGCCAGATGCTCGAATAACGCCAACAGCGTTATGCGGCCGACAATTGTGGCGGGCGGTGGGTCTGGAAATAGTCGTGCAGCGCGCGTAACGCGGGCAACTCCAAGGCTTGCGCGGCAAAACACAATCCCACTCGGCGTGTAGGTGCGGGCAGGTGCCACTGCCGAATCACCACGCCAACCCGCTCAACCGCCTGCGACTGAGGCAACATCGCCACGCCCAGTTCGTCGTCCAACTGCTTGAGGGTCACCGACAAGGTCGGCTGGCTGATGAACAAACGCTGGTGTTGCGCTCTTCAAAGACCGTGAGAAATGCCTTGAGGTGACGCACATCCATAGCTTAATCCGATGACTGAGTAGCCGCAGCATGTGTGCATTCGTGAGATCGTGTTGGCCGCGACGCGTCAGCAGCCATAACCCAGACAGTGCAAACAACCCGGTTCACTGTGGGCGCTGGCAAGCCAGCGCCCACATTTGGATCGTCAGCGGAGGGGCGATTGCAGCTCGGCCAGGCGTTGTTCGAGGAAGCGTTTCTCCGGGGCTTGCTGGGTCAGTGACAGGGCTTTTTCGTAAGCTGCGCGCGCCTCTTTAACTCGCCCCAATTGCCGACAAAACTCCCCCCGCGCCGAATGCACCCAGTGGTAATCCAGCAACTCACCGCGCGCCAGAATCCCCTCCACTTGCTGCAACCCTGCCAACGGCCCATCCCGCATAGCCAGCGCCACGGCGCGGTTCAATTCGATCACCGGTGATGGCGCCGCCCTGAGCAATACATCGTAGAGCCCGACGATCTGCGGCCAGTCCGTCTCATCTGCACGCGACGCTTCGGCATGCACTGCCGCGATGGCCGCTTGCAGGCCATACGGGCCAAAGCGCCGAGTGCCCAGCGCCTGCTCTACCAACGTGCAACCTTCGGCAATCAGGGCCGCATCCCACAGCGAGCGGTCCTGTTCATCCAGCAGCACCAACTCCCCGTTGGCCGAGGTGCGCGCCGGGCGTCGGGACTCATGCAACAGCATCAGTGCGAGCAGCCCCATGACTTCGGGCTCGGGCAGCAATTCCAGCAACAAACGCCCCAGGCGAATGGCTTCGCGCGTCAACGCTTCACGGGTCAGGTCAGCGCCCATGGACGCCGAATACCCCTCGTTGAACACCAGGTAAATCACCCGCAATACACTGTCCAGCCGCTCGGGCAATTCGTCCAGGGATGGCACTTGGTAAGGGATCTTGGCCTCGCGGATCTTGCCCTTGGCCCGCACGATGCGCTGGGCGATGGTGGCGGGTGTGGCCAGGAACGCGCGGGCGATTTCTTCGGTGGTGAGGTCACAGATCTCACGTAAGGTCAGCGCGGCCTGGGCATCCGCCGCCAACGCCGGGTGGCAGCAGGTGAAGATCAACCGCAGGCGGTCGTCTTCCACGTCTTGGTCACTCCAGTCAGCCGCTTCCAGCGCATCGGCCTGCTCCTGCAGCAACGGAGTGAAACGCGCCTCGCGGCGCAGCCGGTCGATGGCCTTGAAGCGACCAGTCGACACCAGCCAAGCCCGTGGATTGTCCGGCACACCGTCCAGCGGCCAGCGCTGCACCGCCACGAAAAACGCTTCGTGCAGGGCTTCCTCGGCCAGGTCGAAGTCACCCAGCAAGCGAATCAGCGTCGCGAGCACCCGGCGTGATTCGCTGCGGTAAATGGCCTCGACCGACAGGGTCAATCGGGCATGCCCTGGGTCACCAGGGTGACCAAACGATCCAGGCTCTGGCCCCAGCCGTCATGAAAGCCCATGGCTTCGTGGGCCTGCTTGTCTTCGGCACTCCAGTGCATGGCGCGAGCGGTGTAAAGCGTCTTGCCGTCGACCTCTTCGAAGGTGACTTCGGCGCTCATGAACGGCTTGCCCGAGGGGATCCAGCCGGGCATGAAGGCGTCAGTAAACACCAGTCGATTGGGCGCATCGATTTCCAGAAACACACCCTGCGTCGGGTACTCGGCACCGTCCGGCGCCCGCATCAAGGTGCGAAACAGGCCACCGACCCACAGGTTCATTTCGCACTCGGGGGTGGTCATGCCGTGGGGGCCCCACCATTGCTGGAGCAAGGCAGGTTCGGTCCAGGCGCGGAACACCCGGCTGCGCGGCGCATCGATCACGCGGCTGATGGACAATTCAAACTCGGCTGGTTGCGTAGACATGGGATAAACCTCTTGAGTCTTATGGTTGTTCTGTTCAGAGATTCAATTCACGCACGGGGCGCACTTCCACACTGCCGACCCGGGCAGCCGGAATGCCGCCGGCCACCTGGATCGCTTCATTCAAGTCACGGGCCTCAATCAGGTAGAACCCGGCGAGTTGCTCCTTGGTCTCGGCAAACGGCCCGTCGGTGATCGATAACTTGCCATTGCGCATCCGCACGGTGGTGGCGGTGCTCACCGACTCCAGCGCTTGGGCGGCGAGCATGCGGCCGCTGCCGTGAACGGCTTCGGCGTATGCGTGGCATTCCGGGTCCTTGGGACTGTCGGGCAGACTGTGCAGCAACGCTTCTTCGCTGTAGACCAGGCACAGGTATTTCATGGCGTTCTCCGTTTTCGGATTACTGACTATAGGTCGCGACGGTCAAGGTTTCAGGTCGAACAGACCGGCGCCGGTTTCCATGTCGAACGGTGCGGACCAGTGCTCATGCACCACTTTCCATTGGCCGTCGATACGCTGGTAACCGGCGGTGACCCGCATCCAGCAGGTCTTGAGCACGCCATCCGGCCCAGTGCCACCGCAGTGGGCGAGCCAGTGGGCAAAGGCGCTGTCCTCGGCGGCGACGATATGCAGCTCATGAAAGTCAAACACGCCCGGGCCGGGGCAGAACTCCATGCAGGCCTGCCAGTGCGCCTGGTAAGCGGCCTTGCCTTTGAATTGCAGGGCGTTAACGGCGTCGAACGCGACGATATCGTCGGCGTAGAAGCTGACTATTTTCTCGACATCCTTGGCGCTGACGGCGTGTTTCCATTGTTCGATCAGGGCGTTGATGGCAGTGCTCATGGCGGTACTCCTTGGGGGTGAAAATCACGAAAGACACCCTTAGTCGAATAGCTCTTCGGCAAATCGACACGCCGCTTAAAAATATTTTCGCCCCGGTAAACCCGCTAGAATCCAGGCCTCTTTGTAGCATTTCGGATACGCCCCCGATGGAAACCCGCCTCGCCCTTTATGAGACGTTGAGCCTTGTGCAGAAACAGCAACTCGACACCCTGCACGTGCATCCCGAGCAACTGGCGTATTCCGGTGATATCCACTGCGCGCTGAACAGCCTGCTGGTCAATCCCAACCCTGGCGCCATCAAAGGCTTCGCCCTGCTCGCCGACGACCTGCCCGTGGCCTTCCTCCTGCTCAAACGCCCACCCTGCCTGCCCCACTGGGCCGATGAACACAGCGCGACCTTGCATGCATTGCAAGTGGATCGGCATCAACAAGGGCGCGGATTCGGCAAGGCCTGTTTGCAAGCCCTTCCGGCGGCGGCACGGCAAGCGTGGCCGCAGATCAAGGGCCTGGAATTGTCGGTGGACGCGGACAATGTGGCGGCAATGGGGCTGTATCTGAGGGCTGGCTGGGTGGACAGTGGGGAGGCATATAAGGGACGGATTGGGTATGAGCGCAGGTTGAGGTGGGTCTTCGATCAGGCCGACTTCGACACGCTCAACATGTAGCGTATGCATAACTTGAACCCAAGGAGCAGGCCAATGAGTATTCCTTCCAGGCGTTCGGGCACGCACACCAAGACCGTAGGCGGCAAGGATCTGAGCTTCGGTAATCCCCCCCTCAAGAGGGCTTCGACGCCAGCGGCAATCCTGACTCGGGGGTCGGTAACAACGGCGAAGTGGTCCTGGCCCAGGGCAACGTTGCGTTTTATGCCATGGCCTGCGGCCCCCAAGGCACCCTTGGTGTCGTGGGGGCGTCTAGCGCTCGACACCGAGCTGACAGGGGCCCGACTACCAGCCCCTGTTCCAGTCAGACCTTCTGCCCCACCGGCAACCAGATCTCCACCGTCCCGGTGCCCTTGCGCGCATCAAAATCCGCGCTGTAGCGCTCAAAATCCGCGCCCATCACCTTGTAGCCCGAGTGCGGCAGCCATTCAAACATGATGCGCTCGTACGTCTGCTCAAGCGCCTGTACCGGCCCGTAGTGCGGGAACACGGCGTAGTTGAGCGGTGGGATTTCGATGAATTCGAAGTTGCTCGGCACATCGCCTTTGGTGGGGACTTCGACACCGGCCATGTAGTCGAATTCGCCCTGCCTGGGGTTATGGCAAACGCCATACGTCACGCCGCCCACACGCTGCTTGATGTCCTTGATACAGGTATCGAACAACTCCCACAATTTGGGGATATCCCCCACGGTGGCCTTCGAATAACGCCCTTGCACCCCGGCGATCACCAAGGCTTTACCGGCTTCCATGCGTGGCTCTAACGGTTGTTTTGTCTGCTGATCCATACGAACAGTCTCCTTCTTATGAGGGAACAAACCCGCATCGAGTATAGGGGCATATTCGCGCTGGACTCCATGCAGAAAATTTTCCTACGCATCTGGACAACTGGCCATCATCGACCGTATTGTCTGCCCCGCAGGCCACCGCAGTGGCCGACGTCGCTCGGACGGTTCCGGGCGCTTACGTACTTCGAGGCAACAATGGCAGACCAAGGTTCGCCGCGCCGCTTTGCGCGCATAGATCGACTCCCCCCTTACGTTTTCAACATTACGGCCGAACTGAAGATGGCTGCGCGTCGGCGCGGCGAAGACATCATCGACCTGAGCATGGGCAACCCTGACGGCCCCACGCCGCCGCACATTGTCGAAAAACTCGTGCAAGTCGCCCAGCGTGAAGACACCCACGGTTACTCCACGTCCAAAGGCATTCCGCGTCTGCGCCGGGCGATTTCGCGTTGGTACAAAGACCGCTATGAAGTGGACATTGACCCCGAATCGGAAGCCATCGTCACCATCGGCTCCAAGGAGGGCCTGGCGCACTTGATGCTGGCCACACTGGACCAGGGCGACACCGTACTGGTGCCCAACCCGAGCTACCCGATCCACATCTACGGTGCGGTGATTGCCGGCGCCCAGGTGCGTTCGGTGCCGCTGGTGCCTGGCGTGGATTTCTTCGCGGAGCTGGAACGGGCCATTCGCGGCTCGATTCCCAAGCCGAAGATGATGATCCTGGGCTTTCCGTCCAACCCGACCGCGCAATGCGTGGAACTGGACTTCTTCGAACGTGTGATCGCCCTGGCCAAGCAATACGACGTGCTGGTGATCCACGACCTGGCCTACGCCGACATCGTCTACGACGGCTGGAAAGCCCCGTCGATCATGCAAGTGCCGGGTGCCAAGGACATTGCGGTGGAGTTTTTCACCCTGTCCAAGAGCTACAACATGGCCGGCTGGCGCATCGGTTTCATGGTGGGTAACCCGGAACTGGTCAACGCCCTGGCGCGGATCAAGAGCTACCACGACTACGGCACCTTCACCCCGCTGCAAGTGGCGGCGATTGCCGCGCTGGAAGGCGACCAACAGTGCGTGAAAGACATCGCCGAGCAGTACCGCCAGCGCCGCAATGTACTGGTCAAAGGCCTGCATGAGCTGGGCTGGATGGTGGAGAATCCGAAGGCGTCGATGTACGTCTGGGCGAAGATTCCAGAGCAATATGCCGCCCTGGGTTCGCTGGAGTTTGCCAAGAAGCTGCTGCTGGAAGCCAAGGTGTGTGTGTCGCCAGGCATCGGCTTTGGCGAGTATGGTGATGACCATGTGCGCTTTGCACTGATCGAAAACCAGGACCGGATCCGCCAGGCGGTACGCGGTATTCGCGGGATGTTCCGGGCAGATGGGCTGCCCCCTAAAGCCTGACCCGATCTCCCCGAAGAAATGCGCTCAAACATGTGGGAGGGGGCTTGCCCCCGATGGCAGTGGTTCAGTCACCGGATGCAATGACTGACACTCTGCTATCGGGGGCAAGCCCCCTCCCACATTTGATTGGGTGACCCCATGGGATGCTGCGGTGTGGCTTACACCACCAACGACAGCAACATGATGAAGATCAACGCCACGACGGACAGAATGGTCTCCATCGCCGTCCAGGTCTTGAACGTCTCGGCCACGGTCATGTTGAAGTACTGCTTCACCAGCCAGAACCCCGCATCGTTGACGTGAGACAGGATCAACGAACCCGCCCCCGTCGCCAACACCAGCAGCTCACGGTTGACGCCCGGAATCATCCCTACCACTGGCACCACAATGCCCGCGCCGGTAATGGTCGCCACCGTGGCTGAACCGGTCGCCACACGAATCACTGCCGCCACCAGCCACGCCAGCAGGATCGGATTGATCTGCGCGTTCACCGCCATATGGCCGATCACGTCGCCCACGCCGCTGGTCACCAGCATCTGCTTGAAGCCACCACCGGCGCCGATGATCAGGATGATCGCAGCGGTCGGCGCCAGACTGGCGTCGAGTAGCTTGAGGATCTGCTTGGAGTGGATGCCCTGGCGATGGCCAAAGGTGTACAGCGACAGCAACAGGGCCAGCAGCAAGGCGGTGATCGGGTGACCGATCATGTCCATCCAGTTGCGTACCACGTTACCTTCGGCAAACGCGATGTCGGCGAAGGTCTTCAGCAGCATCAGGAACACCGGCAGCAGCACGGTGACCAGGGTGATGCCGAAGCTTGGCAGCGACTTGTTATCAGTCTCGCGGGCCAATTGATCGACCAGTTCCTGGGACGGGTTGCCCGGGATGTACTTGGCGATAAACGTGCCGAAGATCGGACCGGCGATAATGGCGGTCGGCAAAGCGACGATCAGGCCGTACAAGATGGTCTTGCCGATATCCGCGCCAAACACGCCGATGGCCAGCAGCGGCCCCGGATGCGGTGGCACCAGGCCATGCACCGCCGACAGGCCGGCCAGCAGCGGGATGCCGATCTTGATCAGCGACACGCCGGTGCGGCGCGCGACGATAAACACCAGCGGGATCAGCAGCACAAAGCCGATCTCGAAGAACAGCGGAATGCCCACCAGGAACGCGGCGAACATCATGGCCCACTGGACCTTCTCTTTGCCGAAGGCGCGGATCAGGGTCTGGGCGATCTGATCGGCACCGCCGGATTCGGCCATCATCTTGCCGAGCATCGTGCCCAGCGCGAGGATGATGCCGACAAAGCCGAGCACCCCGCCGAAGCCGTCCTGGAACGCCTTGATGATCTTGTCCACGGGCATGCCCGAGGTCAGGCCGAGGAAGCCGGCCGCGATGATCAGCGCGATGAACGGGTGCACCTTGAACTTGGTGATCAGAACGATCAACCCGATGATGGTAACGACTGCATCTAGCAGTAAGTAGGACTCGTGGGACATGCCAAACATGGGGGGTCTCTCCTGTTTGTTGTTGTTATTAAAGCGGGTGTTGAATTTCCTGCCGGGGATAGCGCTATCTTTTCCGGCAAAAAATTAATGAGTAGGTTCAAAGCCGTGTTGCAGCCACCAGGCGTGTGTCTGCTCGGCCAATGCCTCGACGCTGTCTTCACTGGCGTTGAGGGCCAGGGTCAGCGGCTCGCCTTTAGGCGATTCAAGGGTGGCGAACTGGCTGTCGATCAGGCTGGCTGGCATGAAATGGCCGGGGCGATGAGACACACGGTCGGCGGCCACGGCGCGGGTCAGCTCCAGGAACACGAAACCCAGACCCGGCGCTGCTTCGCGCAGGTGGTCGCGGTATTTCTTTTTGAGGGCGGAACAGGTGAGCACGGGGTGCTCGCCCGCTTTGAGCGAACGCCGCAGTTCATCGCAAAGGATGTCGAGCCAGCCGGCGCGGTCGTCGTCGTTGAGGGGGTGGCCGGCGCTCATCTTTTCGATATTGGCGGCAGGGTGAAAGCTGTCGCCTTCAATGGCAGTGGCACCGTTCAGGCGGCACAGGGCCTCGCTGACGCTGGACTTGCCACAGCCGGAAACACCCATGATGACCAGGGCGGTAACAGGTTGACTCATGAAACACCTCAGGACGCAGATAGCGCTACCTTTGCACGCTGTAAGGCTAGTGCAAAAACAGGCTTTTCCCGCGCCGTCTTGTCTTTTTTTATGGAGTGACGCGTGCATCCTCTCCAATCGTTTGAACCGGATCAGGCAACCCAGCGTTCAAGAATTTGCAGCCCTTTGGAGACAGCGCTACCTTAGTGCCTCGATTTTTGTTTGGCAAGCCGCCTGATGACCTCCAAGAACGATAAAAAATTACGCACCACGGGTCGCCCGACTCTTAACGAAGTCGCCCGCCTGGCCGGCGTCAGCCCGATTACCGCCTCACGCGCCCTGCGCGGCATCAGCACCGTGGCCACCGAACTGGTGGAAAAAGTGCAGCAGGCCGCCGCCGAACTCAAGTACGTGGTCAACCCTGCCGCCCGTGCACTGGCCTCGGCCCAGAGCCATTCGGTGGTGGTGTTGGTGCCGTCGCTGTCCAACCTGCTGTTTATCGAAACCCTTGAAGCCATCCACCAAGTGCTGCGTCCCAAGGGCTTTGAAGTGCTGATCGGCAACTCCCACTATTCCCGCGACGAAGAAGAAAACCTGCTGCGCAACTACATGGCCTACCAGCCACGGGGTTTGCTGCTGACCGGGTTTGATCGCACTGAAAGCGCCCGACGGATGGTCGAGGCCAGCAATGTGCCCTGCGTCTACATGATGGATCTGGACCCCAACGCCGGCGTGAACTGCGTAGGGTTCTCGCAACTCGCGGCGGGCGAGACGGCGGCGGCGCATTTGCTGTCCCGCGGGCGCAAGCGCCTGGCCTACATCGGTGCACAACTGGACCAGCGCACATTGCTGCGAGGCGAAGGTTTCCGCCGCGCACTGCAGCAGGCTGGACTGTACGACCCGGCGCTGGAATTGCTGACGCCGCGCCCTTCTTCCGTGGGACTGGGTGGCGAGTTGTTTTTACAGTTGCTGGCGGCTCATCCGGACGTAGACGCGATCTTCTTCGGCAACGACGACCTGGCCCAGGGCGCGCTGCTGGAAGCCCTGCGCCATGGCATCAAAGTACCGGAGCGTGTGGCAGTGCTGGGGTTCAACGACTTGCCGGCATCCTCGTTCATGGTGCCGCGCCTGAGCAGCATCAGTACTCCGCGTGAGGCGATCGGTCGGCGGGCGGCAGAACATTTGTTGACGATCATGGCAGGTAACAAGATCGCCAAGCCGGTGGTGGACATGGGGTTTGAGTTGCAGGTGCGCGAGAGTACGTAGGACGCCTGTAGGAAGCGCCTGACATTGCGGTAAGCGCCTTGCCCGGTTGCCTACGCTTACGTCAGAATCCGCCGGCTTGTGCGTCAGGGTGAGGGTCTCTAAGGTTGGCCGGTCGCTGAATGTCTCGGTGATCGGGTTTAGTAGCCCCGCTTCCTCACACAAGCTGCATGAACCTATCGATGCTTGATGGTGGCTGTGCGCAGGGCGCCTTCGGGTGCGCCGGGTTTGTGTGGGATACCGGTCTACTAACCTGCGTACAGCTGCCACCCTCGTTTAGTAGCGATCAGGTATCAGCCCAGATCAGGTACGTCAATAATGCACAGCATCCCCACGCATACGCTCTTCACCGTCATCCCTGATACCCCCACCGAAACCCTGCTGATCAACAGCTACGAAACCGTGTGCTCCGTCAGCACCTTGCTGCTCGACCTGTCCGATGACCTCACCGGCAAGCACCGCGATGTAGCCCTGGCTATCCACCAACTGAGCGAGCTAAGTGTATTGCTGGTAGGCAAGGCCATGGACCAGCACACACCATGCTGTTAAGGCCTTACTCGAAAAAATGTGGGAGGGGGCTTGCCCCCGATAGCGGTGGGTCAGTCAACTTACAGGTAGCTGACCCACTGCAATCGGGAGCAAGCCCCCTCCCACATTTTTTAACCATGCCCGCTTGCGCCCTGCTAGATTGGCTGCTCTCCACTGCCAGGGAAGCACCATGGGACACTCACTGAAAATCTTGGGCCGTACGTCCTCCATCAACGTGCGTAAAGTGCTCTGGACCTGCCAGGAACTCGGCATCGACTACCAGCGCGAAGACTGGGGCATCGGCTTCAAGCCCACCCAGTCCGCCGAGTTCCTGGCCCTGAACCCCAACGCCCAAGTGCCGGTGCTGATCGACGACCATGGCGTGCTATGGGAGTCCAACACCATTTGCCGGTACCTCGTCAGCCTTTACCAACGCCACGACCTGCTCCCCGCCGAACCCGCGCCACGGGCCCGGGTGGAGCAATGGATGGACTGGCAAGCTACCGAACTCAACCCGTCCTGGGGCTACGCGTTCCACGCGCTGGTGCGCCAGAACCCGGATTATCAGGACCCGCAGCGCATCCAGGCCGGCGTGCAAGCCTGGAACGACAAGATGGGCTTGCTGGAGCAACAGCTGAGCAAGACCGGCGCCTACGTAACCGGCGATGAGTTCACCCTGGCAGACATCCTCGTCGGCCTCTCCGTACACCGCTGGCGCAACGCCCCTCTGGCGCATCCGCCCTACCCCGCGGTGGAGGCGTATTACTTGCGCCTCAGCCAGCGCCCTGGCTTCAAGACCTTCGCGCTCGACGGCCATAACTAAAACAAGGATTACGCGTGAAAGGACTCAACATATTGCTCACCGGCGCCTGCGGCAGAATCGGCAAGACGTTTTTCGACGCCTCGCAAGACCGCTACCGCTTCACCCTCACCGACCGCATCGCGCCGGACTTCGACCTGGGTGGACACCGCTTCGTACACGCCGACCTCAGCGATAAATCCAGCCTGGCGACCCTGCTCGACGGCATCGACGTGATCGTGCACCTATCGGGCATCCCCCACGCCAGCGCCTCGTTCGAAGAACTGTTGCCCAATAACATCCTCGCCACCACTTACCTGTTCGAAGCCGCCGTGGCCGCCGGGGTCAAGCGCCTGGTATTCGCCAGCAGCGCGCAAACCATCGAAGGCTATCCGGTGGATCGCCAGATCACGCCCGGCATGCCGGTGATGCCCGCCAACCTGTACGGCGTGAGCAAATGCTACGGCGAGGCACTCTGCGGCTATTACGCCGCCAAAACCCCGCTGTCGACCATTGCCCTGCGCATCGGTGCCTTTGAATTCCCCGAAACCCATGACCTGAACAACGCCCGTGACCTCAGCGCCTGGCTCAGCCCACGGGATGCGGTGCAGTTGCTGCAACGCGCGGTGGAAACCGAGGGGGTAAAACACCTGATCGCCCATGGGATTTCCAATAACCGTTTCAAGCGGCTGGATTTGAGCGAAACCACCCGAGTACTGGGCTATCAACCGGTAGACGATGCCTTTGCGACTTTCGAGATCCCCATCAGCTACTGAACCCGTCCGCCATAAAACCTTTGAAAAGAGAGTCTTTGCGCAATAAACCAGCGAATGAGCAACCAACCGGGCACAACTTCACACGCAGCGTTTTCCGTTAGCCAGCTAAGATTCCAGGTCACTGCACCTGGAATCTCGCCCATGTCCACACTCACCTCCACCACCGACGGCATCGACCCCATCCGCGCCGCCCACATCAGCGCCCGCATCGACCGCCTCCCCGCCGTCGCCACGGTCTGGCGCTTGGTAGCGTTGCTGTCCATCGGCGGCTTTTTCGAGCTGTATGACCTGTTCCAGACCGCTTATATCAGCCCTGGCCTGATCAGCGACGGGATTTTTCATACCGGCAGCGAGGGCGTATTCGGCTTTTCGGACCAGGCCGCCTTTGCCTCGGCAACCTTCCTCGGCCTGTTCCTTGGCGCCAGCCTGCTCAGCCCCATCGCCGACCGTTACGGCCGGCGGGCGATCTTCACCTTTGCGCTGGTCTGGTACACCGTCGCCACGGTGTTGATGGGCATCCAGACGTCCGCCCTGGGCATCATCTGCATGCGCTTCCTGGTGGGCATTGGCCTGGGCATCGAGCTGGTGACCATCGATGCCTACCTCTCGGAACTGGTGCCCAAGCGCATGCGCAGCTCGGCGTTTGCCTTTGCGTTCTTCATCCAGTTCCTGTCGGTACCGGCGGTGGCGTTGATGTCATGGTGGCTGGTGCCACAAGCACCGTTCGGCGTATCGGGCTGGCGTTGGGTGGTGTTGTCGAGCGCAGTGTTTGCACTGTTTATCTGGCAATTGCGCAAGCGCTTGCCAGAATCACCGCGTTGGCTTGCGCAAAAGGGGCGTTTCGAAGAGGCCGGTGTGATCATGGACAGCCTCGAAGCGCGCTGTCAGAAGGATCATGGCAAACCCTTGGATGAGCCCGAGCCAGAAACCGTCAGCGTGCAGGGCAGCGGCCGCTTTGCCGATATCTGGCAACCGCCGTACCGCCGCCGCGCGTTGATGCTGATCGTGTTCCATGTGTTCCAGGCCATCGGCTTCTTCGGCTTTGGCAATTGGTTGCCGGCGTTGCTGTCGGGCCAAGGCGTCAGCGTGACCCACAGTTTGCTCTACGCCTTCATCATCACCCTCGCCTACCCCCTGGGGCCGTTGCTGTTCGTGAAGGTGGCCAACCGTTTTGAAAACAAATGGCAGATCGTCGGCTCGGCCCTGGGCGCAGTGATCTTCGGCAGCCTGTTTGCCTTGCAAACCACGGCGGTGGGTTTGGTGATCTGTGGGGTGATGATCACCTTCTGCAACGCCTGGCTGAGCTTCAGTTATCACTCGTACCAGAGCGAACTGTTCCCCACCAACATCCGCGCACGGGCGGTGGGGTTCTGCTATTCGTTCAGCCGCTTATCCACCGTGTTCAGCAGCCTGTTGATCGGCTTTATCCTCGAACACCTGGGCACACCGGGGGTGCTGGCGTTTATCGCCAGCAGCATGTTGATCGTGATGATCACCATCAGTTGGTTCGGGCCGCGTACGCGTAACCTGGCGCTGGAAAACATCGCCCATTAACGGCAATGGCTGGCCGCCTGCGGGACATTGTTTGCCGCAACGGCCACGCTATCCCCAATAAAACCGAGCACCTGGCACCCGGCACGCTATTTGCTCCAGCTGTGGCACAGAACATTTCCACAGGTGACCGATCATGCTGGTTAACAACAACACCCAAGCCGTGTCGACCGTTCAACAGATCAAGCGGCCCGACATGGACCCCGCCAACGCCGCTGCCAGCGCGCTGTACAGCGGTGCCCTGCAAGCGGCGCAGCAAAGCGTGACCGTGCCGGCCGCACAGAAGGAATTGGACAAGGCGACCGACCGTATCGACGAAGCCTTTGCCAAGACCCGCGTGCAGTTGCAGACGAGCGCGTCGACCAGCGATGTACCGGCGACCAGCACCACCTCCGGTGCGCGCTCGGAATTCACCGACTACATGAGCAAATCCCCGGCCGAGCGCATCCGTGACCAACTGCTCAAGGAGCAGGGTTTGACCGAGGCAGACTTGCAGAACATGTCGAAGGAAAAACAGGATGCCTTTTCCAAGCAAGTGGCAGAGCGCTTGAAGCAGCAGCAAGAGCAGCAGGTCGCGGCAAAAACCGCTGACCCACAGGCCCAGACAGTGAAAGAAACCCTGGCTGCGATCTAACAAGCACCACGATCAACGGTAGGCGCCGGCTTGCCGGCGATGCAGGCGCCCCGGTGAATCAGAGAGACCGAGGTGATGCTATCGCCGGCAAGCCGGCGCCTGCAGGGATTGGGTTATTGCAGCTGCAACGTCGAATTGAACTGCCCGATCGCATCCACCACATGCCGTGACCCTTCCTGAATCTCCAGGATCACCTGACCTGCTTCATTCGCCAATTCCACTCCCACGCCTGTGCGACTCAAGCTCGATTGCATGCTCGACACTGCACTCAGCGACAGATCATGGTTCTTGCGCACCACATCGACGATTTCCACCGTCGCCTGGCTGGTCCGCGCCGCCAGGCTGCGCACTTCGTCTGCCACCACTGCAAAGCCACGCCCATGCTCACCGGCCCGTGCCGCTTCGATCGCGGCGTTGAGCGCCAGCATATTGGTCTGTTCGGCAATGCTGCGAATGGTCTGCACGATGGCACCGATGATGTCCGATTGCTTGCTCACGGCGTCGATACTCACCGCCGCTTGGTTCAGATCATGGGAAATTTCTTCGATGATCTGCACGGTTTGCTGCACCACCTCCGACCCCTTGCGTGCGCAGGCGTCGTTTTGCACCGAAGTGGCATGGGCCGAGTCGGCGGCGTTACGCAGGGTGGTGACCTGGTCGGTGATGTCGCTGGCGAACTTCACCACCTTGTACAGGCGCCCATTGGTGTCAAAGATCGGGTTGTAGGAGGCCTCCAGAAACAGGGTCTTGCCGTATTTGTTTTTACGCTCGAAGCGATGCGAGTGGTATTCGCCGCGGTTGAGCGACGCCCAGAACGCCTTGTAGGCCGGCGATTCCACTTCGTTGCGGTGGCAAAACATGCTGTGGTGCTGGCCGACGATTTCATCCAGGGAATACTGCACCGTCTTCAGGAAGTTTTCGTTGGCGTTAAGGATCTGGCCCTGCGGGGTGAACTCGATCACCGCCATGGAACGGCCGATGGCGTCGATCAAGCTCTGGTTTTCATGTTCGTGATGGACCCGCGCAGTGATATCCGACGCGACCTTGATCACGCTCTGCACCTGGTTGTCCTTGTCCAGCACCGGCATGTAGCTGGCTTCCAGCCACACTTCCTGGCCGTGCTTGTTCAGGCGCATGAAGGTGCCACTAAGGGCCTCGCCCCGCGCCAGGTCGCGCCACAGCTTGGCGTAGGCGTCGGTGTGGGTGTAGGCCTCGTCGCAAAAGAGGCGGTGATGTTCACCGCGGATCTCCTCGGCGCTGTAGCCCATGGTGTTGCAGAAGTTGTCGTTGGCGTCGAGGATCACACCACTGGCGTCGAACTCGATCATGGCCATGGAACGGCTGATGGCCGCCAGTTTGGCGTTGGATTCGGTGAGGGCGCAGGAGAAACGTTCGATTTGTTGCAGGTCGGATTTGTGATGGCGGTTGAACATGGTCAGATCACCCTGGGTTCCCGGCGCCTGGAGGCGCATTCCATTCATTTGTTAGACAGTGCTGGCACACCTTCATGGGGAAATAACCATCCGAATCGCTTTATATGCCAAGCGTCATCAACGGTTCTGGGTGAGCATAGACAGAGCTTGGCGCTATGCAAGGCCACTAATCAGCCACCATTGCTAACAACGCGCTGGCAGCGGCCGAAGGGGGACGGGTCGGCGAGCCGACCAAGGCAAACTCACGGTGCAGCGGCACCGTCAGTGGCATGACACGCAAGCCCTTGCGCTGGGCCGGTAGGGCCATTTCCGGCACCAGCGTCACGCCGACACCTTCGCGTACCAGGCTGAAGGCGCTGTTCCATTCGCGCACTTCCACGCGGATATCGCGCAGCGTCAATCCCGCTGCGGCACCCAGGCTGCGTGCATTCGCGGTACAGCCACCGGTGGCAAGTACGAACGGCTGCTCAAGTAATTCCTCAAGCGCCACAGTCGCATCGGCCGGGCGTTGCGCCAGCGCATGGTCTGTCGCAAGCACGGCCATCCAGAAGTCCCGGCCCAGCACCGTGGCATTGCGCTCGGGCTTGGGGTTAAGCACAACGCCCAGGTCGATCAGGTCCGCGTCGAGCAGGGTGAGCACTTCGTTGTCGGTGACGTCCAGAGTAGTGACCTCAATACCCGGATAGAGCTGAGCAAAACGCAACAACAGCGGCGTCAGAAACGTCGCCAGCACCATGGGGAAACTGGCGATGCGAATCGTCCCGCGCAGCATCGGGCGGGCTTCGTCCACGGTGCTGCGAATCGTCTGCAAGGCCGCGAGCATCACCCGCGCCTGCGCGATCACACTCAACCCCAAGGCGGTGGGCAAAGTCTTGCGCGGTTCACGGGTAAACAGCTGTGCGCCCAGCGTCGCCTCCATGCCGGCCATGGCCTGGCTGGCGGCGGATTGGGTCATGCCCACGCGCTCGGCGGCGGCGGTGATGCTGCCGTGATCGGCCACGGCTACCAGCAGGCGCCAGTGCATCAGGTTCATCATGGCAGTAGCTGTCCTTATGGCGGGGGTCTGAACGTTTAATTTTACGCACGGTGCCATGCCCGCGAGACTGGCGCAAATTCAACGGAGCTGCCCCAGATGAAACTGTATTTCTTCCCCCATGCCTGTTCCCTCGCCCCGCATATCGTGCTGCGCGAATTGGCGATTCCCTTCGACCTGGTGCTGGTGGATAACCAGGCCAAGACCACCGCCGAGGGCGAAGACTTCCTGCAGATCAACCCCAAAGGCTATGTTGCGGCGCTGAAACTGGACAACGGCCAGGTGCTGACTGAAGCGAGTGCGATCCTGCAGTACCTGGCCGACCTGAAACCCACAGCGAATCTCGCGCCGGCCAATGGCAGCTGGGAGCGCGTGCGTTTGCAGGAATGGCTGAATTTTATCGCCACCGAAGTGCACGGTGGGTTGGCAGTGTTCTTCAACGGCGTGATTCAGGGCGAGGTGCGGGCCATGTTCCAGGCCACGCTGTTCAAGCGATTTGCCGTGCTGGTGCAGACGCTGGAGCGCCAGGATTATTTGCTGGGGGCGCAGTACTCAGTGGCGGATGCGTACCTGTTCGTGGTGCTACGCTGGGCGGCCCTCCACGCGATTGATCTGCGCGAATGGCCGGCGCTGGCGGCGTTTGAGCAGCGGGTGGGTCAGCGACCAGCCGTGATTGCCGCGCTGGCCGCCGAGTCCCCCAAAAGCTGAGTTCGTTCAAAAACGGGTCTCAGTGACCGAACAGACCTGTCTCGGTTTTCTTGGCTTTCTTGTCGGCGCGTTTTTCGTCGGCGGTCTTTGCCGGTTTCTTTTTCGCGGCTTTCTTTGAATCCATACCTTTGGCCATGATGCATGCTCCACTGAAAGGGGATGTAGCACTGGGTATACCACCTATTGCCCGGCAGAAGGCGCTTATAATCCTCGGCCCTTGATAACGCCGCCTGAACACCATGCCCAACTTGCATATCGAACCGCTGGCAGAGCCCCTGTGGCCGCTGCTGAACAAGTTTTACCGCAGCCACAATTCGTCGATGAAGGCGCTCAAGGGCGGGCGTCTATGGGTGGCGCGTGAAAGCGAGATTGTCGCCGGGCTGTGCCTGACGCCGGTGGTCGGTGGGCAGTGGTTGACCGGGGTGTTTGTCGACCCCGCGTATCGTGGCCAGGGCTTGGCGAAGCGTGTGATTGATGCAGCCGTGGCCGAGGTGGAAGGCACCGTGTGGTTGCTATGTCATCCGGACCTGGAAGGCTTGTACCAACGCATGGGTTTCACCCAGAACACTGTGCTCCCGCAATCCCTCAGCGAACGCTGGGTACGCTACAAGCGCAACAAGCCGATGATCGCGATGGGCTTGGATCGTTTGGTGAGATCGACTGCAAATAACCTTGCTTGAAACGCATTCCAACCGTGGAAGCGGGCTTGCTCGCGAAATGTGCTGGGGGAGTCAACATTATTGGCGACTGACACCCCGCATTCGCGAGCAAGCCCGCCCCACAGTTCGGCCTCATTGGGCCTGAACGCTACTCGTCGGCGGTGGGGTCCATGTCCGGAAACATCACCTCGATAAAGCCGAACTTCGTGAAGTCGGTAATCCGCGACGGATACAACCGCCCGATCAGGTGATCGCACTCGTGCTGCACCACCCGCGCATGAAAACCCTCGGCGATGCGCACAATCGGCTCGCCCTTGGGATCGAACCCCTCATAGCGAATCTGCTGGTAACGATCCACCGCACCCCGCAAACCGGGCACGGACAGGCAACCTTCATACCCCTCTTCCAGCACTGGGCTCAGTGGCGTGATCAGCGGGTTGATCAGGATCGTCTGTGGCACCGGCGGTGCGTCCGGGTAGCGTTCGCTGGACTCGAAACCGAAGATCACCAATTGCAGGTCGACACCGATCTGCGGTGCGGCCAGGCCGACGCCCCCCACGTGCTCCATGGTCTGGAACATGTCATCGATCAATTGCCACAGCTCGGGGCTGTCGAACATTTCCGGCGGAACCGGGGGCGCAATACACAGCAGGCGTTCGTCGCCCATTTTCAGGATTTCACGGATCATCGATCAGACTTCATCGGCAGTGGGCTTGGAGTGGTCCCGGCCGAGGCCTGAGACGTGCTGTTTTTCACCGGTGTGGCCGGGCTCGTCAAACTCTTTTTCACCCGGATCCTTGCCCTCGGCGGACATGTGCTCGATCACCGCATTCATCTCCGCGCCCAGCAACAGCACGGCGGCGGAAATGTAGAAGTACAGGAGCAATACGATGATGGCGCCGATACTGCCATACATGGCGTTGTAGTCGGCAAAGGTTTTGACGTAGTAGCCAAACCCCAGTGACGCGACGATCCACACCACCACCGCCAGCACCGAGCCGGGCGTGATGAAGCGGAATTTCTGTTCGACGTCAGGCATCACGTAGTACATGAGGGCCACGGCGAACATCAGCAAAATAACGATCAACGGCCAGCGCAGGATGGTCCATAACGTGACCACGAACTCCTGCATGCCAATCTGTCCGGCCAGCCACTCCATCACCTGCGGGCCCAGCACCATCAACGCGGCGGCGGCCAACAGCATGCCGGCGATGCCGACGGTGTAGAAAATCGACAGCGGGAAGCGCTTCCAGATCGGGCGGCCTTCAACCACGTCATAGGCGGCGTTCATCGCGCTCATCATCAGGCGCACGCCGGCCGAGGCCGTCCACAGTGCGATCACGATACCCACCGAGAGCAGGCCACCCTTGGATTGCTGCAACTGGTCGATCACCGGGTTGACCTGCTCCAGCGCCTGGGGCGGCAACACCAGTTCCGACTGCAGGCGCAGCCAGGTAAAGAAGTCCGGCAAATGCAGGAAACCGATCAGGGCAATCAGGAACAGCAGGAAGGGAAACAGCGAGAACAGCATCTGGTAGGCCAGTGCCGAGGCGTAAGTGGGCATTTCGTCGTCGACGAATTCCTTGACGGTGCGCAACAGCACTTTGTGCAGCTTGAGACCATCGAGAACCGGGAAAATCATAGCGTCTCCTTTCGCCGCAAAAAAGTTGAGTTCGTGGGCGACTCAGGGGCCGTTTTCTACATCAAGGTAGACTATTTGGCGACCTTGAAACAATTTCGAAATCTTAACTGCATCAGGTGACACAAAAACGGCCATCCGTGGATGGCCGCGTGGCTGCGCATTCGCAGTCAGCCGGGTCAGGCTTTGTCGATGGTTTTCTTCACCGCATCTTTGGCCTTACCGACAGCTTGCTGAGCTTCGCCTTTCTTTTCCTGAACCTTGCCTTCGGTCTGCAGCTTGGTGTTATCCGTGGCTTTACCCACACCTTGCTTGATGTTGCCGACGGCTTCATTCGCCAAACCTTTTGCCTTATCCGCTGTGCTGCCCATGGTATTTCTCCTGAGAACAATCAAGGGTTTTGGTCATTACCTAAAGATTGACCCAAGGCCGTTTGGGAGAGTTTCAATTATTTTTGCCCACGCATTTCATCGCCGGCCGCAGGTTTGGCTTTATGTTTTGCCGCCAACCCATGAGAATGCCCGGCACATTCAGGCTGAAACGCTGAATAACAGATCCCGTAGGAAGGTTATGAAACTCAATAAAGCACAGGCCATCGCCCGCAGAAACACCGAATTGGGCGGTGCCGTACTCGGCGTCAACAACTGCCATTTCACCGACCTGGACCGCAAACGCAACATCTGGTGGTTTGACCTCCCGGTGGGCCGTATTGCCGTGGGCCAGTACGAGTGGATCCACCTGTTGATGCACAATGCCGAGACCGACCAGTTGCTGCACCTGAAGGTGCCGACGGCGTTTTTGCGTGAGCACATCGAAGGGTTGGTGGTGCGTAATGCGGGCAAGCGCAAGCCGGAGATCACCCTGGAGCTGAGCGCAGACAAGGATTCGTTCTTGAAAGATGTGCGCCCGGCTGGCGCTGGCGTGGGCTTCGCCCAGTTCGCCCTGTAGAAAACGTATAAAAATGTGGGAGGGGGCTTGCCCCCCGATGGCGGTGTGTCAGCTACAGATTGCTGACTGATAAACCGCTATCGGGGGCAAGCCCCCTCCCACATTGGTATAGCGTTACTTTTTAAGACCGAGCTTCTTCAACTCTTCGTCGCGCAACTCACGCCGCAGGATCTTGCCCACGTTGGTGGTCGGCAACGCATCGCGGAACTCCACGGCCTTGGGCACCTTGTAGGCGGTGACGTTGGCGCGCATGTGCTCCATCACCTGCTCTTTGGTCAGGGTTGCACCCGGCTTGACCACGATGAACAGCTTGATGTGCTCCCCGGACTTCTCGTCCGGCACACCGATAGCCGCGCACTGCAGCACACCCGGCAGGCCTGCCAGCACATCTTCCAACTCGTTGGGGTACACGTTGAAGCCCGAGACCAGGATCATGTCCTTCTTGCGGTCGACGATGCGCATGTAGCCGTCAGGCTGGATGATCGCGATGTCACCGGTCTTGAGCCAGCCTTCGCTGTCGAGCATCTCGTCGGTGGCGTCCTGGCGCTGCCAGTAGCCCTTCATCACTTGCGGGCCTTTGACGCACAGCTCGCCGGTTTCACCCAGGGCGAGTTCAGTACCGTCGTCGGCAATCACTTTGCACACAGTGGACGGCACCGGAATGCCGATGGTGCCGATCTGGATGTGCTGGATCGGGTTCACGGTGGCCACCGGGCTGGTTTCGGTCATGCCATAGCCTTCGCAGATGCCACACCCGGTCACGGCCTTCCAGCGCTCGGCCGCTGCCAGTTGCAGGGCCATGCCACCGGACAGGGTGACTTTCAGCGCGGAGAAGTCCAGCTTGCGGAACGCCTCGTTGTTGCACAGCGCCACGAACAGGGTGTTCAGGCCGACAAAGCCGCTGAACTTCCACTTCGACAGTTCCTTGACCATCGCCGGCAGGTCGCGCGGGTTGCTGATCAGGATGTTGTGGTTGCCGATCAGCATCATCGCCATGCAATGAAAGGTGAACGCATAGATGTGGTACAGCGGCAGCGGGGTGATCAGGATCTCGCAGCCTTCATTGAGGTTGGAACCCATCAGCGCCTTGCATTGCAGCATGTTGGCGACCAGGTTGCGGTGGGTGAGCATCGCACCCTTGGCCACGCCGGTGGTGCCGCCGGTGTATTGCAGCACGGCCACATCACTGCTGGTCGGGCTGGCGTCGCTGACCGGTTGGCCGTGCCCCTTGGCGAGCACGTCATTGAACTTGATCGCGTTGGGCAAGTGATAGGCCGGGACCATTTTCTTCACGTACTTGATGACGCTGTTGATCAGCAGACGCTTGAGCGGCGGCAACAGGTCGGCGACTTCGGTGACGATCACGTGCTTGACGGCGGTCTTGGGCACGACCTTTTCCGCCAGGTGCGCCATGTTGGCCAGGCATACCAGGGCCTTGGCGCCGGAGTCGTTGAATTGGTGCTCCATTTCCCGCGCGGTGTACAGCGGGTTGGTATTGACCACGATCAGGCCGGCGCGGATGGCGCCGAACACGGCGACCGGGTATTGGAGGACGTTGGGCAGTTGCACGGCGATTCGATCGCCGGGCTTCAAGTCGGTGTGCTGTTGCAGGTACGCGGCGAAGGCGCCGGACAATTCGTACAACTCACCGTAGGTGATTGTCTTGCCCAGGTTGCTGAAAGCCGGTTTGTTGGCGAAGCGCTGGCAGGACTGCTTCAGTACCGCCTGAATATTCGGATACTCGTCTGGATTGATTTCTGCAGCAATCCCGGCGGGGTACTTATCCTTCCAAAAGTCTTCGTTCATGGAAGCCCACTCCTCAGCGACGTCAGCGACGCGAATTCATCATCGCATTTGATGCGATTATTATTGGTGTATGTTTTTTGGTGAATCTGGCGCTTTCAAGCAGGCCGAGACGTCACAAAGCGCGCCGAGAGTAGCAGCTTTGCCTGGGGCCGCCTAGAGCCAAAAGGGAGCCCTACGGTCATAAACACGACTGTCCTACAATAATTGGTCACACTTTTAGCGTAGCTAAAATCTCCGAGTAAAAGGCTCTGGAATAGGGTTTTCAGCCCAATTAAAAACAAAGTGGGAGGGGGTTTGGCCCCGATGGCGGCATTTCAGTCACTGAATATATCGACTGATCTACCGCTATCGGGGGCAAGCCCCCTCCCACCGTTTGATTGCATTTCAATTCATGGTCAGGCGATGTCGCGCAGCTCCCTGCGCAAAATCTTGCCCACCGGTGTCATCGGCAACGAGTCACGCAACACAATATGCTTGGGCACCTTGTACCCCGTGAAGTTGGTCTTGCAGTAAGCCTTCAACTCCTCAAGGCTCACCCCTTCGGCACGCGCGACCACAAACAGCTTCACCGCCTCCCCTGTGCGCTCGTCCGGCACGCCGATTACCGCGCAGTTGGCCACGGCAGGATGCGCCATCACCACATCTTCGATCTCGTTGGGGTACACGTTGAAGCCCGACACGATGATCAGGTCTTTCTTGCGGTCAACGATGCTTACAAAACCCTCCTCATCGATGACGGCGATATCACCGGTCTTGAGCCAGCCTTCCGCGTCCAGCGCTTCGGCAGTGGCCTCGGGTTGCTGCCAGTAGCCTTTCATCACCTGCGGGCCCTTGATACACAACTCGCCGCGTTCGCCCAATGGCAACTCGACGCCATGATCATCGATCACCTTCATGGCCGTGGCCGGCACGGGGATGCCCACGGTGCCCAGGCGGGATTTGTTGCCGTAGGGGTTGGTGCTGGCCACCGGTGACGTTTCCGTCAGGCCATAACCCTCGCCGATGGCACAACCGGTGATCTGCTGCCAGCGCTCGGCGGTCGCCTTGATCAACGCGGTGCCGCCGGAGTTGGTGAGCTTGAGGTGGGAGAAATCCAGGGATTTGAAGTCCGGATGGTCCATCAACGCCACGAACAGCGTGTTAAGCCCCAGCAACCCGGTGAAGCGCCACTTTTTCAGCTCCTTGATAAAGCCGCCGATGTCCCTCGGGTTGGTGATCAGCACGTTGTGGTTGCCCGAGACCATCATGCACATGCAATTCGCCGTGAAGGCATAGATATGGTACAGCGGCAGCGGCGCGATCATCACCTCCTGCCCTTCCTTGATCAGCGGGTGACCGTCATCTCCGGTCTGGGACATGCAGGCGCGCACCTGTTGCATGTTCGCCACCAGGTTGCCGTGGGTGAGCATCGCGCCCTTGGCCAGGCCGGTGGTGCCGCCGGTGTATTGCAGCACGGCGATATCGTCCAGGGTCACCGGATGGCGCGTCACGCCCAGGCCCGCGCCCATGTGCAGGGCGCGCTTGAACGCCACTGCACGCGGCAGGCTGTAGGCCGGAACCATCTTCTTGACCTTGTCGACCAGGGTGTTGACCAGCCAGCCCTTGGCGGTGGGCATGAAGTCGCCCATCCTGGCTTCGATCAAGTAGTCGATCTCGGTATCGCTGCACACCTCCTGCACGCGCGAGCCGAACAGGTTGAGGTAGACCAGCGCACGCACGCCGGCGTCCTTGAACTGGTGACGCATCTCGCGCGGGGTGTACAGCGGGTTGGTGTTGACCACAATCAGCCCGGCGCGCAAAGCGCCGAATACGGCAATCGGGTAATGCAGTACGTTGGGCATCTGCACCGCAATGCGATCGCCCGGCTTGAGGTCGGTGTGCTGCTGCAGGTAACCGGCGAACGCTGCACTCTGGCGCTCAAGCTCGGCGTAAGTCAGGGTGATGCCCATGTTGCTGAATGCCGGACGGTCGGCAAAAGCCTTGCAGGAACGCTCGAAGACCTCGATCACCGACTTGTAGGCCGACAGGTCGATGTCATTGGGAACGCCCGCTGCGCGTTTGTCATTCCAGAAATCAGGTTGCATTATTCTTGTCCTCTTACCTGAGTGTGTCCGGCCGCTTTCCTACAGCTATAAAAAGCGGAGCTTTGGGGACGTTAGCAGTTATGGCTAAACAGGCAAATACGCCAAACCGTGTCATTGATTGTATGAATCTTGCCTCTGATGCGCAGGCAGATACGCCGCCCGTCAATAGATGAGCTATACACTGCAACGACCCTGAGCAAAGGAAGCGCCATGAACCACAGCACCTTCTGGCTGACCGCGAATGACCGCAGCCGCCTGTACGTCAATCATTGGATGCCCGAGGGCCCAGCCAAGGCCGTGGTGATGCTGTCCCACGGCATGGCCGAACACAGTGGGCGCTATGCACGCCTGGCCGAGGCCCTGTGCGGTGCCGGCTACGGCCTTTATGCGCTGGACCAGCGCGGCCATGGTCGTACCGCCGATGAAGGCACCTTGGGCCTGTACGCCGAGACGGACGGCTGGAACAAGGTGGTGGGCGACCTGGCCAGCCTCAACCAGCATATCGGCCAGCAACAGCCGGGGTTGCCGATCATTCTGCTGGGCCACAGCATGGGCAGCTATATCGCCCAGGCCTACCTGCTGCACCACAGTGCCAGTCTGAATGGGGCGATTCTCAGCGGTTCGAATTTCCAGCCGGTGGCGCTGTACCGCGCCGCTAGGGTAATTGCGCGGCTCGAGCGCTTGCGCCAGGGGCTGCGCGGGCGCAGTGCGCTGATCGAATTCCTGTCGTTTGGATCATTCAACAAAGCCTTCAAACCCAATCGCACCGCGTTCGACTGGCTCAGCCGTGATCCGAGTGAGGTGGACAAGTACATCAACGACCCACTGTGCGGGTTCCGCTGCACCAATCAACTATGGATCGACCTGCTCGGCGGCTTGCAGCAAATCAGCAAAGCGTCCAATCTCGCGCAGATCGATCCGGGCCTGCCGATCCTGGTGATGGGCGGCGAATGTGATCCGGTGAGTGAGGGCAAGCGTCTCAACAGTCTGGCCAACGCCTTGCGCGAAGCCGGTTGCCAGCACCTGCAACTGACTATCTACCCGCAAGCGCGTCATGAAGTGTTCAACGAAACCAATCGCGACACTGTCACGGCAGATGTACTGGCGTGGATCGACCAGGCGCTGACACTGCGCAGGCCGGCTCGCTGCGAATAATTTATCGTTTAGAATCAATATTTTAAATTACCGATTAGCCACAGGATGCACCTTTAGATGACCCAGGTAACCAACACCCCGTACGAAGCCCTCGAAGTCGGCCAGACCGCCAGCTACAGCAAATTGGTGGAAGAGCGCGATATCCAGCTGTTCGCCGCGATGTCCGGTGACCACAACCCGGTGCACCTGGATGCCGAGTACGCCAAGGCGACCATGTTCAAGGAGCGTATCGCCCATGGCATGTTCAGCGGCGCCCTGATCAGCGCGGCCGTTGCCTGCGAGTTGCCTGGACCGGGCACCATCTATATCGGCCAGCAGATGAGCTTCCAGAAGCCGGTGAAAATTGGCGACACCCTGACCGTGCGCCTGGAAATTCTCGAAAAGCTGCCGAAATTCCGTGTGCGTATCGCCACCCGCGTGTTCAACCAGCGTGATGAGTTGGTGGTGGACGGCGAGGCGGAGATCCTTGCACCGCGTAAGCAGCAGGTCGTGACCTTGACCGAGTTGCCACCGATCAGCATCGGCTGATCGTCGCGCATAAAAAAGCCCCGCATCTGCGGGGCTTTTTCTATTCAGCGACGCCTCAAGACTGAGCGCGAGCCTGGTTACGCAGGGCTTTCACCTGGTCGTGGTTGCGTTGTACGCCGTGGTACTGACGCTCAACCAGATCACGAATGCCCAGCAGGTTGTGCTTGTTGATCTTCTCGATCGCTTCTTTGTAAGCCTTCAGGGCGTGGTCTTCACCGCGCTCGGCTTCGTTCAGCACAGCCTCTTCATCCTTGCCGGTGAGCATCGACTTGACGTCGACCCAACCGCGGTGCAGTGCGCCGGCAACGCTGCCGGAATCTTCCGGATCGCCGCCCAGGGCACGTACGGCGGTTTTCAGTTCAGCGGCGGCAGTGGCGCAGTCGGCGGAACGCTTGGCAAACAAGGCTTTGAGTTCTGGGTGCTTGATGTCTTCAGCGCACTCCTTGAAACCCTTTTGGCCGTCGATGCTGGTCTCGATCAGGTCGTTCAGTACGGAGATCGATTCTTTATTGATGTCAGTCATTTTTCAATTCCTTGTACGGGTTAGAAGGTTGTCTTAATGGTTGCAGCGCCCGTGCCAGGTTTTCAAAAATATGATTATCCTTATATTTCAATTAGTTACGATAAATTGAACCATCTGTATCTACGCTATTTGCATGATCTGTCATTTGGCCTTCATGCAGAATGCCTGTATTTTCCAAGGTCTCGATACACACACCTGAGCCTCCATGAATCCCGAAAAACTCGAATTGCTGATCACCCGCGAAATGCCCTTCGGCAAATACAAGGGGCGGATCATCGCCGACCTGCCTGGCCCCTACCTGAACTGGTTTGCCCGCGAAGGTTTCCCCCACGGCGAGCTGGGCGGGTTGCTGGCGTTGATGCAGGAAATCGACAGCAACGGGTTGTCTGAATTACTTGAACCGCTACGCGCCAAACACGGCAAACCCGCCCCTCGTCATTAAAGAGCCCAGCCTATGCCACGGAATGCAGACAACGAGCGTCACTGGCACACCATCGCCCAGCGCTATGCGCTGGAACCCGGCCCGATCAACCTGGAGAACGGTTACTTCGGCCGCATGAGCCAAGCGGTTCAGACGCAATACCTGGAACACGTTGCGTTTATCAACCGCAGCAACTCGCTGCATGTACGCCAGCAATTCGAGCGAGTCGAAAACGACGCGATCCGCCGCCAACTGGCCGGGCTGATCGACGCCGACCCGGCAGCGGTGGCCTTCACCCGCAACGCCACCGAAGCCCTGCAATCCCTGATCCGCAACTACAACCGCCTGCAACCGGGCGATCAGGTGCTGATCAGCGACCTGGAATACGACACGGTGAAAGGTGCCATGCGCTGGCTGGCGGGCTATCGCGGCGTGGAAGTCATCGAACTGTCCCACACCCACCCGGCGAGTTTCGACAGCCTGGTGCAGACGTATCGCGATGCGTTCATGCAGTACCCGCGCTTGAAGCTGATGGCGCTGACCCACGTGACCCACCGCACCGGCCTGATCATGCCCGTGGCAGCGATTGCCCAGGCTGCGCGCAAGCAGGGTATCGATGTAATCCTCGACGGCGCCCATGCCCTGGGCCAGATCGAATTCAACCTCGCCGAGTTGGGTATCCAGTTTGCTGGCTTCAACCTGCACAAGTGGATCGGCGCCCCACTGACCCTGGGCTTTTTGTACATCGCCCCGGAACGTCTGGCAGACATTGATCCGGACATGGGCGAATGTCACTACCCCGCCACCGACGTTCGCGCACGTACGCCCTACAGCACGCCGAACTTTCCGGCCCTGATGACCTTGCCGCTGGTACTGGAAGAACACCAGCAATTGGGTGGCGCGGCGGCCAAGGGCGCACGGGTGAACTACTTGCGGGACGTGTGGGTAAGCCAAGTGCGGAGATTGCCGGGGATCGAGGTGCTGACGCCAGATGACCCACGGCTGTATGGCGGGATTACAGCATTCAAGTTCATTGGCCGGGATCAGCAGGTGATGACGGATCGTTTGCTCAAGGACTACAACCTGTTCACCACCACCCGTGAGGGAGCGTCATTTGGCACCTGTATTCGGGTGACACCGGGGTTGGTGACTTCGGCAACCGAGATGGCCGTGCTGGTCAAAGCCATCACCGAATTGAGCGCCGCATAGGCACTTTTCTACAGGCAAAAAAAAGCGGTACACCGACCAAGTGCACCGCAAAAATGCCGTTAAGCACAGCAACAACGATTCAGTAAAAGCAGATCAATCCAGCAGCGCCAGCGCCTCGGCGGTGACTTCCTGGATGCGGGCCCAGTCGCCGTTCTTGACCCATTCAGGGTCCAGCATCCAGCTACCGCCCACGCACATCACGTTTTTCAACGCCATGTAGTGTTTGATGTTGGCCGGACCGACGCCGCCGGTCGGGCAGAATTTCACTTCGCCGAACGGGCCGCCCAGAGCCTTGATTGCAGCAACGCCGCCGCTGACTTCGGCCGGGAACAGTTTGAAGCGGCGATAGCCCAGGCCATAACCTTCCATGATGCCCGAGGCATTGCTGATGCCCGGCAGCAGGGGGATCGGGCTGTGTACCGAGGCTTCCAGCAGGTCACGGGTGATGCCTGGAGTGACGATGAATTGCGAACCCGCCACTTCGGCGGCTTCGAGCATGTGACGATCGAGCACGGTGCCAGCACCGGTGCACAGTTCAGGGCGTTGTTCACGCAGTACCTGAATGGCCTTGAGGCCGAACTCGGAACGCAGGGTCACTTCCAATGCGGTCAAACCACCGGCTGCCAGGGCATCGGCCAGCGGCAGGATGTCCTGCTCGCGGGCGATGGTGATCACCGGCAGGATCCGCGCCTTGGCGCAGAGGCTGTCGATCAGGGCAACTTTATCCGCCATGGACACGGTCGGTTGAGGGCTTTTCATAGCGGCTGATCCTTGGCTCATGGGCACCAGTAAATCTCTAATGTAGGTTGCAGAAACGCGCGAATCGGCATGGCAGAGACGTCGTCACTGGCCAGCGCGGCGCTCAAGGTGGTCAATTTCGAACTGCCGGAGATCGACAGCACGGTGTAATTAGCCGTCGCCAGCAACGCGCGACTCATGGTCAGGCGCTGATGCGGCACGGTCGGCGCCAGCATCGGCCAGCAACGGCGGGTACCGTCGGCCTTCAGCGCTTCGGCGAGGTTCGGGCTGTTTGGGAACAGCGACGCGGTGTGACCGTCGTCACCCATGCCCAGCACCAGCACATCGATGGCTGGCAACTCGCCCAGCAGGCGATCGGCCTGCTCGGCAGCTTCTTCAAGATTGGCCGCGGCGCTATAGAGGCTCAAGAACTTGGCCTTGGCCGCCGGGCCTTGCAGCAAATGCTGCTTGAGCAAGCCAGCATTGCTGTCGGCGTGCTCCACCGGCACCCAGCGCTCGTCGGCCAGGGTGATGGTGACCTTGGACCAGTCCAACGCCTGCTTGGCCAGATGCTGGAAGAAGGCCACGGGGCTGCGGCCACCGGACACCACCAGGGTCGCCTCGCCGCGGGCACTGACGGCCGTGCGCAGTTGCTCGGCCACATCATTGGCCAAACCTTCCGCCAACAGTGCCGGTGTGCGGTACTCGTGGGGCGTTACGCCCTGCGGCAGTTTCAATTCAGATATCGCCATACCAAGACCTCCCATCCCGCGTGATCAGTGCAATCGAGCTCATCGGCCCCCAGGACCCCGCCGCGTACGGCTTGGGCGCATCACCGGACTTCTTCCACCCGGCGATCAACTGGTCACACCACTTCCACGCGGCTTCGATTTCATCTTTGCGAACAAACAGGTTCTGATTGCCGCGCATCACTTCCAGCAACAACCGCTCGTAGGCATCCGGAATACGGGCGCTGCGGTAGGTGTCGGAAAAATTCAGTTGCAGCGGGCCGCTGCGCAGTTGCATGCCCTTGTCCAGGCCCTGCTCCTTGGTCATCACGCGCAAGGAAATACCTTCGTCCGGTTGCAGGCGGATGATCAGCTTGTTACTGATCTGCAGGCGCTGCTCCGGGGCGAAGATGTAGTGGGACGGTTCCTTGAAGTGGATGACGATCTGCGACAGCTTTTGCGGCATGCGCTTGCCGGTACGCAGGTAAAACGGCACCCCGGCCCAACGCCAGTTGCGGATATCGGCACGCAAGGCGACGAACGTCTCGGTGTCGCTCTGGGTGTTGGAATTCTCTTCTTCCAGGTAACCCGGCACCGGCTTGCCGGCGCTGTAGCCAGCGATGTACTGGCCGCGGACGACTTGGGTGGTCAGGCCATCCGGGCTGATCGGCGCCAAGGCCTTGAGCACCTTGACCTTCTCGTCGCGGATGCTGTCGGCGGACAAGTCGGCCGGCGGGTCCATGGCAATCAGGCAAAGCAGTTGCAGCAGGTGGTTCTGGATCATGTCCCGCAGCTGACCGGCCTTGTCGAAATAGCCCCAACGGCCTTCGATACCGACCTGCTCGGCCACGGTGATTTCCACGTGGGAGATGTAGTTCTGGTTCCACTGGGTTTCGAACAGGCTGTTGGCGAAACGCAGGGCGATCAGGTTTTGTACCGTCTCTTTGCCCAAGTAGTGGTCGATGCGGTAGGTGCGGTTTTCCGGGAAAAACTGCGCCACGGCGTCGTTGACCTTGCGCGAGGACTCCAGGTCCGAACCGATGGGCTTTTCCAACACCACGCGGGTGTTTTCCGCCAGGCCGACCTTGGACAGGTTCTCGCAGATCGCGCCATACACCGCCGCCGGGGTGGCGAAGTAAGCGATCAAGCGTTGTTCGGTGCCAGCGATGTCCGCCAGGGCCACGTAGTCATCGGCTTTCATGAAGTCGACGTGAACATAGGTCAGGCGCGCCAGGAACCGCTGGGCGACGGTTTCATCCAGCTCCTTGCCGACGTATTTACGCAGTTCTTGTTCAATGTGCGCCAGGTGCTGTTGCTCGGAACCGGCTTCACGGGCCAAGGCCAGGATGCGCGTGTCGTCGTGCAGGAGCGTGGCGCCATCGAGTTGATAGAGGGCAGGAAATAACTTGCGCAGCGCCAGATCACCCAAGGCGCCAAACAGGGCAAAGGTGCAGGGTTCTACGGTTATCGAAGGCATGATGTTTGTTCTTTTATCAAGTTAAGCTACAAATACCTTTTTTCAAGGCATCACTCAAGGAAAAATGTAGTAATAACCACAACATTTTCCCGAAATACGCATTCCGAGTGGTGGTGTTCAGCTACCCTCAGTAGGATAGGCCACCGCAAAAGGCCACTCGTCGATTGGTTGCCACCCTTTATTTGCATCGTCGCCCGAAGGAAACACTGAATGGACCGCGTGCGAAATCTTCTGGAACAGATCCGGAACCGCCTCGAAGAATTGAACAAGGCTGAGAAAAAAGTTGCCGAGGTCATCCTGCTCAACCCGCAGCAGGCGACCCGCTTCTCCATCGCAGCCCTCGCCCAAGCCGCTTCGGTCAGTGAACCGACGGTCAACCGTTTCTGCCGTTCGTTCGGCGTCAGCGGTTACCCTGAACTTAAATTGCAGTTGGCGCAAAGCCTGGCCAGTGGCGCCGCGTACGTCAGCCGCGCCGTGGAGGCAGATGATAACCCCGAGGCCTACACCCAGAAGATCTTTGGCAGCGCCATCGCCTCGCTGGACGCCGCCTGCCAGGCCCTGGACCCTGCCTTGATCAGCAAGGCCGTGGATCTGTTGATCCAGGCGCGACAGATCCACTTCTTCGGCCTGGGTGCTTCGGCACCGGTGGCCATGGATGCGCTGCACAAGTTTTTCCGCTTCAACCTGGCAGTGACCGCCCACGCCGACGTGCTGATGCAACGCATGATCGCCTCGGTGGCCCACACGGGCGAGCTGTTCGTGATCATTTCCTACACCGGGCGCACCCGCGAACTGGTGGAAGTGGCGCGTATCGCCCGGGAAAACGGTGCATCGGTGCTGGGCGTAACCGCCGAGAACTCGCCGCTGGCCAAGGCCAGTACCGTCAGCCTGAATATCCCGCTGCCCGAAGACACCGACATCTATATGCCGATGACCTCACGGATCATTCAGTTGACGGTGCTGGATGTGCTGGCGACTGGCATGACCTTGCGCCGTGGCGTGGATTTCCAGCCGCATCTGCGCAAGATCAAAGAGAGTTTGAATGACAGCCGGTATCCGGTGGGGGATGAGTTCAACTGAGTCAGCATTTATGTTGGCTTTATTGGCCTCATCGGGGGCAAGCCCCCTCCCACACTTGATCTTCAGTGCTAATAGCTTGTAGGCACCACACAGCACCCAAGTGGGAGGGGGCTTGCCCCCGATGAGGCCCGCAGTCACACCGCTAAACCCCTGCCCTGGCCTGCAAACTCAGATGCGCCCTCTCCCCCGGCGCCAAGCTGGCCCCGGCCATCGCCGACTCTACGCACACAAATCCCGACGCCTCGTTAAAGCTCACCCCCAACAGCGGCCGGCTGCCGGGATGCCATACGACGGTGTCGGCGCTGTCGCCGGTGTCGATGCACAGTTCGCGCTGCCAAGCGTGGTCCTTGAGCTGCAATTCGCCCTCGTGCTGGAACACCCGCTGGCAGCCGCCCTCCACCCGCAGTTCGCCTTCCTGCTGGCAAACCTGGCGATTGAGCTGGTCGTAACCTTGCGCACCGTCGAGCCCAGACAGCGCTATCTCATCGACGTGACCAATACGCCAGTAAGCATGCAAAGCGTGGCTCAATTGGCACGGCAGCTCGTCTTGATGCTCGGTGCTCAGGCGCAGTTCCAGGGCTTCGCCCAAATGCGCGTGCAGGTCGACCTGCCAGTCGCAAAGCTGTAATTGCCAGTGCAGATGTACGCCATCGTCGTCTGTACTGCTGTCGAGCAGCTTCCAGTCGATCAGCCGCGCCCACCCATGGGAAGGCCAGGCATTTTCGCTCGGATGGCGGCCATACCATGGCCAGCACACCGGCACGCCACCTCGGATGGCGCCGACTTGCGGCCATTTGGCTGCGCACCACAGCCAGGGTTTCTGGCCACGGGGCTGGAAGTGCAACAGCTGCGCGCCCTGACGACTGAACACCGCCTGGCACAGCGGATGGTCGATCACCAACACATCACGCATCTGGAAGCGCTCCCAGGCGAACACCGGGCGCTCGCGCAGGGATTTGAAAAAGCGTTGCAGCGGTTGCTCGTGCATGTGCCACGGTCCTGAATATCATCACAATGCGCCCCAAAAAAAGCGGGTAGCCATGGCTACCCGCAAAATGCGCACAGAGAGAAGGAGCTTATCGCAACAGCGTTAGAACGTAGACTGAATTTTCAGGCCCGCCACCAACGCGTTGTCGACTTTATCCACGCCGCCAGGCTGGACGACGTATTGCAGGTTAGGACGCACGGTCAGCCAGTTGGTCACCTTGATGCCGTAGTTGAGTTCGACGTTGTACTCGGTCTCGCGAATCGGCGTGTACAGCGGGTTGTCGTAGTCGTTCACACCATTGGCGGCGTTGAGCAGCTCGGCGTTTTTCTTCACGTCATCATTCACGTGCAGACGAGCCACACCAATACCGATGTCGTCTTTTGGACGCGCGTCGAATGGGCCTTTGTACACCAGCATCAACGACTGGTAGTTGTCGACCAGGTTGGTTTCCTTGTCGTGGAAGGTGGCGTTGGCCGCGATGTTCAGGCCGCGCGAAGCATCGCCGTTATGCGTGGTGAGTTGCTGTTGGGCAACGAACCAGTAACCTTTCTTGCTGCTGCGGGTACGGAAGTCTGCACGGGTGATGACCGCATCGTTGCCGTTGACGTCTTCACGCACGTCCGGTGCATCGGCCGCGCTCTTGTAGTAACCCACACGGTACTCGCCCGGCAGGTTGTTGACCTTCGGCGACCAGACCAATTCCACCGGAATCACAGTGCCCTTGGTGCCGCTGCCGCTGAGTTTGAAGCCGTTACCGTGCTCCAGTTGCGAAGGGTTCTGGTTGTACGCACCAATTTGCGCATACAGCTCAGGCGTGATGTTGTACTTCACGCGGATCGCGGCCTGGCTGACGGGCCAGTTGTACCAGGTGTTGACGTAGTTACCCACTTGCGAGCCGCAGAACGACAGGTTCTGGAAGTCGCACGGGAAGGTGTTGAAGTCTTCGCCTTCACCGAAGTAACCGAGCTTCACGTCCAACTTGTTGTCGAACATCTGGTGCTGGATCCAGAACTGGGTCAAACGCACCATGTGGCCACGGCCGTACACTTCCATGGACGAACTCAGCGTGCCGGCACGCGGGTCGCCAATGCGGTCGTTGGAGATGTTCTGGCCATTACGGTTGGTCAACTGGATCTTGGCCTGGGTGTTATCCCAGCCCCACAGCTTTTGCAGGTCCAGTGCCACACCGAGACCGAACTGGTCAGAGTAGCGACCGGTCTTGTCGTCGTTGTAACCACCTTTGGCGTTGTAGCCCATCTCCCCAACGTAGTCGGCCTTGATGTCGATACCTTGCTCGATCAGCTTGGTACGCTCGCCACCCCAATCGCCCGTCATCCACTTGGAACTGGAGCTGAATGCATCGTCTGCCATCGCATTGGCGGACAATACTAGGGCTGCTGCAGCTGACAGTTGGCAGATCAGCCGAGTGTTGTTGTGTTGCTTTTTCATCCCTACATCCTCGTCTTTATTGTTATTAAACTGTTTTTATCTAACGTGGTTTACATTTTTTATCTAAAACAACAACTTATCTGCTTCAACGGCCTTTGAATTGGGCCACATTGTCGGCATGCCCCTGTGCGGGCAATGAAGAAGCAGTGCCCAACCGCTCGCCCGTGTTGGCGTCGAACAGCAGTACCTTGGAAGGATCGAATTGCAGGGTCAGGGTCTCGCCCACCTGCGGTGCCACGTCGGGTGCCAGGCGGCAGCAGACTTTGGTGTCATTGAGTTGCACGAACACCAGGGTGTCCGGACCGGTCGGCTCGGTGACCTGCACTTCGGCACGAATGCTCGACGCACTGTCGCCCTCGCCTGCCGCCAACATGATCTGCTCCGGGCGCAAGCCCAGGATCACGTCGCGGTCTTCCAGGCCGGCTTCCGTGGTGTTCAGCGCCAGTTCGCAACGGGCCTGGCCGCTGTCGAGCAGGGCCACCAGGCGACCGTCCTTGCGTTGCAGGCGCAGCGGCACGAAGTTCATTGGCGGCGAACCGATAAAGCTCGCCACGAACTGGTTGGCCGGGTTGTTGTAGATCTCTTTCGGCGTGCCGAACTGCTGGATGATGCCGTCCTTCATCACCGCGACCTTGTCGCCCAGGGTCATCGCTTCGATCTGGTCGTGGGTCACATAGACCGTGGTGGTCTTGAGGCGCTGGTGCATCAGTTTCATTTCGGTACGCATCTCGACGCGCAGCTTGGCGTCAAGGTTCGACAGCGGTTCGTCGAACAGGTAGATCTTCGGCCGACGCGCCAAGGCACGGCCCATGGCTACGCGCTGTTGCTGGCCGCCGGACAGCTGGCCCGGCTTGCGGTTGAGCAGGTGTTCGATCTGCAGCAGCTTGGCCACGCGCGCCACTTCGGCGTCGATATCGGCCTGGGGCATCTTGCGGATCTTGAGGCCGAACTCGATGTTCTCGCGCACGCTCATGGTCGGGTACAGCGCGTAGGACTGGAACACCATGGCGATGTCGCGATCCTTGGGGCTCATGCCGCTCACGTCCTGGTCGCCGATCATGATCGCGCCGCCGGTGATGGTCTCAAGGCCGGCGATGCAGTTCATCAGCGTGGACTTGCCGCACCCCGAAGGGCCGACCAGGATCAGGAATTCGCCTTCCTTGATCGACAGTTCGATGTTCTTCAAGGTGTCGGGCAGGCCGGCGCCATAGGTCTTGTTTACATTGCGAAGTTCAAGCGTAGCCATGATTACCCCTTGACCGCGCCGGCTGTGAGGCCGCGCACGAAATACTTGCCTGCGATCACATAGACCAGCAGGGTCGGCAGCCCGGCGATCATCGCCGCCGCCATATCCACGTTATATTCCTTGGCCCCGGTGCTGGTGTTGACCAGGTTATTCAGCGCCACGGTGATGGGCTGGGAGTCACCACTGGAGAACACCACGCCGAACAGGAAGTCGTTCCAGATCTGGGTGAACTGCCAGATCAGGCAGACCATGATGATCGGTGTCGACATCGGCAGAATGATCTGACGGAAGATGGTGAAGAAGCCCGCACCGTCCAGGCGCGCGGCCTTGATCAGTGCATCCGGAATGCTCACGTAGTAGTTACGGAAGAACAGCGTAGTGAACGCCAGGCCGTAGACCACGTGCACAAACACCAGGCCGGTGGTGGTGCTGGCCAGGCCCATCTTGCCCAGGGTGAACGAGGCCGGCAGCAGCACGGTCTGGAACGGCAGGAAGCAGCCGAACAACAGCAGGCCGAAGAACAGCTGCGAGCCTTTGAAGCGCCAGAACGACAGCACATACCCGTTCAACGCACCGATGGCGGTGGAGATCAGTACGGCGGGAACGGTGATTTTGATCGAGTTCCAGAAGTAGCCATCCACGGTGGCCCAGGCCTTGACCCAGCCAATACCGGTGACCACGGTCGGCCAGCTCAGCAGGTTGCCGCTGCTGATGTCTTCCGGGGTCTTGAAGCTGGTGAGCAGCATCACCACCAGCGGCACCAGGTACAGCAGCACGGCGAGGATCAGCACCGCGTAGATCGCGATGCGGCTCAGGCTGATAGCAGGTTTGGAGGCGAGACTAGTCATTTCGTTTGGTCCTCAGCTCGGAGTAGAGGTAAGGCACGATGATCGCGAGGATCGCACCGAGCATCAGGATTGCACTGGCCGAGCCCATGCCCATCTGGCCACGGCTGAAGGTGAACGAGTACATGAACATCGCCGGCAAGTCGGACGAGTAGCCCGGGCCGCCAGCGGTCATCGCCGCCACCAGGTCGAAGCTCTTGATCGCAATGTGCGCCAGGATCATCACCGCACTGAAGAACACCGGGCGCAGGCTTGGCAGCACCACGCTCCAATAGATGCGCGGCATGCTCGCGCCGTCGATCTGCGCGGCGCGCACGATGGATTGGTCCACACCGCGAAGGCCGGCGAGGAACATCGCCATGATGAAACCCGAGGCTTGCCAGACGGCAGCGATCACCAGGCAATAGACCACGCGGTCCGGGTCGATCAGCCAGTCGAGACGGAAGCCTTCCCAGCCCCAGTCACGCAGGAGTTTGTCCAGGCCCATGCCTGGGTTGAGCAGCCATTTCCAGGCCGTACCCGTGACGATCATCGAGAGCGCCATCGGGTACAGGTAAATGGTGCGGATGAAGCCTTCGCGGCGGATTTTCTGGTCGAGGAAGATCGCCAGGGTCACGCCGATGACCAGGGTGATGCCGATAAACATCCCGCCAAAGACTGCCAGGTTCTTGCTCGCCACCCACCAGCGGTCGTTGTCGAACAAGCGCGCGTATTGTGCAAGCCCCGCCCATTTGTAGGTTGGCAGGAACGTGGAATTGGTGAACGACAGCACAAACGTCCACAGGATGTAGCCATAGAAGCCCACCAGCACGATGAACATGCTGGGCGCCAGCACCAGTTTGGGTAGCCAGCGCTGCAGTGCATCGAACGGCGAGGCTTTGCTGAACACAGCAACAGAACTCATGGGGAAATCCAATACAGGGAAAAAGGACCAGCCAATAAACCTTGTGACGCTGGCTTTATGTGGGAGCAGGCTTGCTCGCGAAGCAGGCGACGCGGTGTAGCTGTTACACCGCGGTGATGCCTTCGCGAGCAAGCCCGCTCCCACACACGCCCAGCACCTACAAAAAACCGCTACCAGGCCTTACTTGGCAGACTTGATCGCAGCGCCCAACTTCTTGGCGGTGTCGGCCGGGTCGGCTTTCGGGTCGTTGATGTAGTTGGTCACGACATCAAAGAACGCACCTTGCACCGCCAGGGTAGTGGCCATGTTGTGCGCCATGCTTGGCTGCAGGCCACCGGTCTTGGCGTCTGCCAGGAAGTCCTTGGCAGCGGTCTGGGCGCAGGAGTCGAAGCCGTAGGAATCCATTTTGTTCAGCATGTCGTTGCGAACAGGGATCGACCCCTTGTTGATGCTGAACACTTTCTGGAAGTTTTCACCCAGTACGACTTTGGCAATGTCCTGCTGGCCAGCAGCCGTGCCTTTGTCTTTCTGCTTGAACACCGCCAGGGAGTCGATGTTGTAGGTGAACGCTTTGTCGGTGCCCGGGAACGCTACGCACTCGTAGTCCTTGCCGGCGACTTTCTTGGCGGCGGTCCACTCGGACTTGGCCCAGTCACCCATGATCTGCATGCCGGCCTTGCCGTTGATGACTTTGCCCGCTTCGAGGTTCCAGTCCTGACCTTTACCGTCGACGTCCATATAGGTTGCGACTTTCTTCAGTTCGGTCAGCGCCTTGACCATTTCCGGACCGGTCAGCGCGCCGTTATCCAGGTCGACCAGAGCTTTCTTGTAGCCATCGGCCCCCATCACCGACAGAACGACCGCTTCGAATACGGTGCTGTCCTGCCAAGGCTGGCCACCGTGGGCGAGCGGAATGAAACCCGCGGCCTTGAGCTTGTCGCCGGCTGCGTAGAATTCTTGGAGGGTGGTCGGGTTTTTGGTGATACCGGCTTTCTTGAAGACTTCCGGGTTGATCCACAGCCAGTTCACGCGGTGGATGTTGACCGGCACAGCGACGTAGTCACCTTCGTACTTCACGGTATCGGAGACTTTCTTGTCGAGCAGAGAGTCCCACTTCTCTTCTTTGGCGACGTCTTTGAGCACGTCGGTGTCGAGCAGGCCGGTGGACGCCCATTCCTGGATGTCGGGGCCTTTGATCTGGGCAACACCTGGCGGGTTACCGGCGACCGCGCGGCTTTTCAGCACGGTCATGGCAGTGGCGCCCCCGCCACCTGCGACGGCGCCGTCTTTCCAGACGAAACCATCTTTCTCGACTTGGGCCTTCAGGACATCCACGGCCGCCTTCTCACCGCCCGAGGTCCACCAATGCACAACTTCAACCGTCCCTTTGGAGTCGGCGGCAAATGCACTGAGGGGAAACAACGAGGCAATGGAAATAGCGACGGCGAGGCGATTAATCGCGTTCATCTGAGTACCTTTTCTTGTTGTTATGCATGCAAGTCTTAGGCTTGCGCTGCACGGAGTTTAAACAGGGTTTTTTAAGGCGCAGGTAACAAAGGGATGCACAAATGTCACCAGTTGGTGACATAGCGCCCCGTTCCGATGGCACTGGCCATGCTTGGCGCCAGCGGCAGCGCAGGCAGCAATACCGCTTGCCAGGCATGGTACAGGTCTGGCTTGCCACCCCAGATGTTGCTGCTGGGTTGGTTGTGCGGGCTGAGCTCGTGGTGCCAGCTGCCGTGGAGACGGTCGATAAAGTGGGTCTCGCAAAATTCCCAGAAACGCCGGTACCAGGTTTCGTAGTGCAACTCGCCCGTGCGCTTGAGCAAGGCCTGGGCCGCCGCGCTGGCCTCGGCATGGGTCCAGTGCAGGCGTTCGCGCACCACCGGGCGGTGGTTCCAGTCGAGGGTGTAAACAATGCCGGGGGCGCCATCCACGGACCAGGCGTATTCGCAGGCGCTGGCGAACAACCCCTTGGCGTCGGCCACCAGCCATTCGGGTGTGACGAGCCCGGCTTGCAGGCGCGCGGCTTCAAGGTGCAACACCAGCCGCGCCCACTCGAAACCGTGGCCGGGGGTAATGCCGTAGGGGCGGAAGCCGTCGGCGGGGTTGTCTTCGTTGTAGCCGAGCAAGGGGTGCCAGTGTGTGTCGAAATGTTCGATCACCATGAACTGGTTGCCGGCAGCGTGGGTATGAATCACACGCTCGACAATGCGCAACGCGCGGTCCAGCCAGCGCGTATCGCCCGTGACATCGGCCAGGGCGAGAAAGGCTTCGGTGGCGTGCATGTTGCTGTTGGCGCCGCGATAGGCTTCGACCCCGCTCCAGTCCTGGGCAAAGGATTCGAGCATCACGCCCTCCTCTTCGCTCCAGAAAAACTGGTCGATGATATGGATGGCGTCGTTCAACAGGGTGGGTGCACCGGGGGCGCCTGCTACTACCGCCGAGCTGGCGGCCAGGGCGACGAAGGCATGCAGATAGGCAGCCTTGCCATGGTTGCCATCGAGGGCGTGGGGCGCGGCGAACCAGCCACCGTGTTCACTGTCACGCAGCGCGCCGCTGAGGGCTGCAACACCGTGCGCCACCAACTCGGCATACCCTGGCAAACCCAAGGCGTGGGCCATGGCAAAGCTGTGGGTCATGCGGGCGGTGTTCATGGTTTCGGCGTGGGCATCGGCCGGCAATTGGCCTTTGTCGTCCAGGTTGCCAAAGCCATCGGGCAGTCGAGACGCTTTGGCGAACGCCAGCAGGCGCTGGCCCTCGGCTGCAAGCCAAACGTAATGGGCAGGCGCGTTCAGCCAACTGCTGGCAGGCAGTGGTTGCGTGATCATGGGTGGCCCTTATTGTTTTTTGTGGGATGACCGGAGTCTAAACAAGGGCGCGGCGGCGGCATGTAACGAAGGGGAAGGGAAATGTCACCAAGTGGTGACATTTCCGTCGACAGCCTTATTGCCCTAACGGGGTGACCTTCGCCGGCGCGTTGAGTTGCTGGTTCAGGTTCTGCACCTGGCTTTGCAGGGTGGTGATATTGCGCGTGGTCTGGATACGGAACACGTCGAACTCTTTATTGGTGGGCGCATCGTTGTTGGACGGCGAGTTGTCCTGGGCGCTCTTGAGGACCACAAGGTCCTGCTCGATGCGCGCGATAGCAGCGCTCGGGTTGCCCTGCTTTTTCAAAGCGGCCACGTCAGCAGTGAGTTCCTTGATTTCATTATCGCGCCTGGAAGCGTCACCTTGTGCCGCCTTGAGCGTCGCCACGGCGTCGGTCAAGGCCTGGACCTGGCCTTGCAGTTTGCTGTTGGCGTTGGACAGCTCAGTGGTGCTCGCCGTCATTTGCGCCAGGCGCTTATCCAGTTCGGTGGCTTGCCCGGCCACGCCGACCTGCTGCTTGCCCTGCTCCAGCAACTGGCTTTCCAACTGCTTGATCTGCAGTTTCAGCGCTTCGCTGCCATTGTTGACGCTCGCTTCACTGGCCACGACCTTGCCGGAAATATCCTGTAGGCGCCCCGCCGCTTCTTCGCTGATGCGCGCAAAGCTTTCCTGGGTGGCCACCAACTGCTGCCCCATCAAGGAGATCTGCTGGAAGCTCCACCAGGCCAGGCCCGCAAAGGCGATCAGCAGTGCGCCGATCAAGGCCCACAGTGGCCCGGTGCTGGCGCTCTTGACCTTGACGACCTTGGTGTTGCGCGACCGCACCGAGGTGGCCGGGGTCGGTTCGAAATCATCGTCATCCCCGAGATCGGCCCGCAGGCTGGGAACGTTGTCGAAGTCGTCTTTAGCATCGTTACGCATGTATCAACCCTGAATCGGTGAAGTGGCGAGCGACGGGAGTATAAACCGCGCTCCCGGCGCACTGATCGACCCGGAACGCCAGATTCGGTTCCCGAAGTGTTGCCGCTTGTGTGCTTACTTGAACCCCGGATCCTGGGCTTTCCACCAACTGCAGAACTCGTCGAGGGCGGTCCACAGGCTGACTTTGGGCTCGTAGTCCAGATAATGCCTGGCACGGCTGATATCGAGGGTGAAATCTTTGTTCATCACTTGCATACCCAGCCGCGACAGCGACGGTTCCGGACGCCCTGGCCACATCGCGCAAAACGCTTCGTTGAGCGCCGCCACGCTGTAGGACAAGCCATAGGACCGGTAACGCGTCACCTGAGGCAGTTCCATTTGACGCATCACATAGTTGACCACATCCCACACCGGTACCGGCGCACCGTTACTGATGTTGTAGGCCCTGCCCAATGCCGAGCCCGGCGCGAGCAAACTGCTGAGCAGCGCTTCGTTGAGGTTGTGCACGCTGGTGAAGTCCACCTTGTTCAGGCCGTCACCGACAATGGCCAGGCGGTTCTTGCGCTGCATTTTCAGCAGGCGCGGGAAGATGCTCATGTCACCCGCGCCCGTGACGAAGCGCGGGCGCAGTGCAATCACTTCGAGGCCGAACTCCTGGGCACCGAACACCTTCTGCTCGGCCAGGTACTTGGTGGCGGCATAGGGGTGCTTGAAGCGCTTGGGCACTTGTTCTTCGGTCAGGCCCAGATGATCGCGGCCGTCAAAGTAGATGGATGGTGACGACAGATGCACCAAACGCCCGACATGCTGTTTGAGACAGGCTTCGACGACGTTCTCGGTCACCAGCACGTTGCCTTGGTGAAAGTCCTGATACTTGCCCCACAAGCCCACGGCGCCAGCGCAATGCACCACGGCTTCGACGTCACGGCACAGGTCACGCACCAGGTCGGCGTCATTCAGATCACCCTGGATAAACTCGGCGCCGCGCCTGACCAAGTGCTCCACACCTTCGGCACGTCGCCCGTTGACCCGCACGTCCAGGCCCTGCTCCAGGGCGAAACGCGCAAAGCGCCCGCCAATGAAGCCGCTTGCGCCGGTGACCAGAATCTTCATGTATTACCCCATGTTCTTTCGTTTTTCATCGCTGTTGCCTTGACGCGCGCCATCACTCCAACGGCACCAACCATTGACCACATGCCTGGGCCAGATGATCGGTCAACAGACTCAACAGTTGCCCACCACTGCGCCAATGATGCCAGTACAACGGCACATCGATGGGCTTATCTGGCAACAATTCGACCAATATGCCCTTTTCCAGTTGGTCGCGAACCTGTAATTCCGGCACCAGCCCCCAGCCCAGCCCGGCTTCCGTCAGGCGGATAAAGCCTTCCGACGATGGGCATAAATGATGCTCGAAACCGCCGTCCACGCCGAGGGATGCCAGGTAGCGGTGCTGCAGAAAATCATCCGGCCCAAATACCAAGGCAGGAGTGCGCGCCAGTTGGTCCGCGCGTACGCCCTGGGGAAAGTGCCGGGCGATAAACGCCGGACTGGCCAGCGCGCGATAACGCATGGCGCCCAACAACAGGCTGCGCGCGCCCGCCACTGGCCGCTCGCTGGCACAGATACAGGCCGCCACCTCCCCGGCCCGCATGCGTTTGAGGCCAACGGTCTGGTCTTCCACCACCAGATCCAGCAGCAGATGCTGTTCGGCGCAAAACCCACTGACGGCCTCGGCCCACCACGTGGCGAGGCTGTCAGCATTCAATGCGATGCGCAGCCTTTCGGGCATGCCTTCCTCGTCCAGTGCCGGCACCTGGCTTTGCAGGTCCCGCTCCAGCAGGCGCACCTGCTGCACATGGTTGAGCAGGCGACGGCCGATATCGGTGGGCGTCGGCGGTGTGGCCCGCACCAGTACCGGCTGGCCAACACGCGCCTCCAACAACTTGATGCGCTGTGAGATTGCCGATTGCGACAATCCCAGGACCTGGGCGGCGCGCTCGAAGCCCGCCTGTTCCACCACTGCCGCCAGGGCAGAGAGCAATTTATAGTCGAACATCAGTTTCTCTAATGAGCGATCAGCAATATTTGTTTTTCTTATACAGGCTGTGTCAGGAGAATAGCCAGCATCGCTTCTCTCTTTATAAGGAACCTCACATGGCTGGCGAAACCGCCCTGGCAACCCTGCTGCGCAGCATGAGCCCCCAGCTCAACGACGGCGACTATGTGTTCTGCAGCGTGCCTGACCACCGTATTCCTCCAGGGTGTGAGGTGATCGGCAGCTTTCACGAGCAGGAAGGCCTGACCCTGATCCTCGAACGCCAGCAAGCGGAACAGGCCGGCCTGGTGTTTGACTACGTCGCCGCGTGGATCACCTTGAACGTGCATTCGGCCCTGGAAGCCGTGGGCCTCACCGCCGCCTTCGCCAGTGCGTTGGGCAAGGCCGGCATCAGTTGCAACGTGATTGCCGGCTATTACCACGACCACCTGTTCGTCGGGCGTGCCGACGCAGAACAGGCCATGCAGGTATTGCGGCAACTGGCAGTAGACGCGGAGTAAATCCTATGTGGCAAAGTTATTTGAATGGTTTGCTGGTGGCGCTGGGCCTGATCATGGCCATCGGCACCCAGAATGCCTTTGTACTGGCGCAGAGCCTGCGTCGTGAACATCACTTGCCAGTGGCTGCGCTGTGCGTGGTGTGTGACGCCCTGCTGGTGGCCGCGGGGGTGTTCGGCCTGGCCACGGTGCTGGCGCAAAGCCCGGTACTGCTGGCGGTAGCGCGCTGGGGCGGCGCAGCGTTTCTGATCTGGTACGGTGCCTGCGCGCTGCGTCGGGCGTGTTCGAAACAGAGCCTGGACCAGGGCGACACGCTCAAGGTGCGCTCACTGCGCGCAGTGTTGCTGAGTGCGCTGGCCGTGACCTTGCTCAACCCCCACGTGTACCTGGACACCGTGCTGCTGATCGGCTCACTCGGTGCCCAACAGACCGAGCCCGGTGCCTACGTGGCCGGTGCCGCCAGCGCGTCATTCCTGTGGTTCACCACCCTGGCACTCGGGGCAGCATGGCTGGCACCTTGGCTCGCACGCCCCGCCACGTGGCGTCTGCTGGACCTGTTGGTGGCTGTGATGATGTTCAGCGTGGCCTATCAGTTGATCAGCGCCTGAGGAATATTCCAAAACGCTCTGGAACCTCTATCCCACACAGTTGTTGCGTGGTTTTGCCGCACCCCCGGTGCTATGATCCGGACCCTGCGCCGCAAAGAGTACAAACTCCCCGGCGCTTGTTTGGCCGCCCGTGATCGGCCTTGCGCTCACCGCAACTGACCTGATTAGGAGAATCATCATGGCTTTCGAATTGCCGCCGCTGCCCTACGCACACGATGCCCTGCAGCCGCACATCTCCAAGGAAACCTTGGAGTATCACCACGACAAGCACCACAACACCTACGTCGTGAACCTGAACAACCTGGTGCCAGGCACCGAGTTCGAAGGCAAGACCCTGGAAGAGATCGTCAAGTCCTCTTCGGGCGGCATCTTCAACAACGCCGCTCAGGTCTGGAACCACACTTTCTACTGGAACTGCCTGGCGCCAAACGCCGGTGGTCAACCGACCGGCGCGCTGGCTGAAGCCATCAACGCTGCGTTCGGTTCGTTCGACAAGTTCAAGGAAGAGTTCACCAAGACGTCCGTCGGCACCTTCGGTTCCGGTTGGGGCTGGCTGGTGAAAAAGGCTGACGGTTCCCTGGCCCTGGCCAGCACCATCGGCGCCGGCAACCCGCTGACCAACGGCGACACCCCGCTGCTGACCTGCGACGTCTGGGAACATGCCTACTACATCGACTACCGCAACGTGCGTCCAAAGTATGTGGAAGCGTTCTGGAACCTGGTCAACTGGAAGTTCGTGGCTGAGCAGTTCGAAGGCAAGACCTTCACTGCCTAAGCAACGCTTGCAGTAGAAAAAGCCCGGCATTGCCGGGCTTTTTCGTGGGCGTTCGGCACGGAATGGTGGAACCCGCAGAAGGGAATTTGCCACCCACTCGGTGAGAGGAATAACCCTTTCATACTCTGCTGGAGAATCAATGATGGAAGAAATCGGAAAAGCAGGCGGACAGATGGCGATGCAACTCATCAGCGGGCTGATGAAAGGCCTCGCCGGTGGCGCGGGTGGCGGTGGCGGTGGCGAAGGCGGCGGTGCCAGTGCGCCAAGCAAGCCAGGTGAAGACATGATGCCGTCGGCGCCGCCTAAGATCGAAATTTCCGACTATCAGTGACCCCGCTCACGACCTGGGAGGGCATTGGCCTGACCGCAGGTAAGTCGAGTCCCCGGACGGCGGAGCACATCCGCCGTTTATTCTGGTTTTTTCTGCGTATCCAGCATCAAGTCGTCTGCGGCCCCAATGTTCCTTTGACTGCCCTCACGGGATTGCCAATACTCATGGCATATTGAAGGCCACCCGCATGAGACAAGGAATGCCCCTTTGAAGCTGGAACTCAAGAACAGCTTGTCGGTGAAGTTGCTACGGGTTGTGCTGCTGTCAGCATTGATCGTGGGCGTCACACTGAGCGTGGCGCAGATCATTTTTGATGCCTACAAGACGCGCCAGGCCGTGGCCGGCGATGCCCAGCGCATCCTCGACATGTTCCGCGACCCCTCGACCCAGGCCGTCTACAGCCTGGACCGCGAGATGGGCATGCAAGTCATTGAAGGCCTGTTCCAGGATGACGCGGTGCGCATGGCGTCCATCGGCCACCCCAACGAAACCATGCTCGCTGAGAAAAGCCGCGCCTTGCAGCAATCGCCCAGCCGTTGGTTAACCGACCTGATTCTTGGCCAGGAACGCACCTTTACCACGCCCCTGGTCGGCAAAGGCCCCTACAGCGAGTATTACGGCGACCTGAGCATCACCCTCGACACCGGCACTTATGGTCAGGGTTTCATCGTCAATTCAGTGATCATCTTCATTGCCGGGGTGCTACGTGCCCTGGCCATGGGCCTGGTGCTGTACCTGGTCTATCACTGGCTGCTGACCAAACCGCTTTCGCGCATTATTGAGCACCTGACGTCGATCAACCCCGACCGGCCCAGCGAACACAAGATCCCGCAGCTCAAGGGCCATGAGCGCAACGAACTGGGGCTGTGGATCAATACCGCCAACCAGTTGCTCGAATCCATCGAGCGCAATACCCACCTGCGCCACGAGGCCGAAAGCAGCCTGCTGCGCATGGCCCAGTACGATTTCCTCACGGGCCTGCCGAACCGCCAGAAACTGCAGGAGCAACTGGACAAGATCCTCATCGACGCCGGCCGCCGCCAGCGCCGTGTGGCGGTGTTGTGTGTGGGCTTGGATGATTTCAAGAGCGTCAACGAGCAGTTCACTTATCAGGCCGGCGACAAATTGCTGCTGGCCTTGGCTGACCGTTTACGCGCCCACAGCGGCCGCCTCGGCGCCCTGGCCCGACTGGGCGGCGACCAGTTCGCCCTGGTGCAGGCCGATATCGATCAACCGTACGAAGCCGCCGAGCTGGCGCAAAGCATCCTGGATGACCTGGAAGCGGAATTTGCCCTCGACCATGAGGGCATCCGCCTGCGCGCAACCATCGGCATCACGCTGTTCCCGGAAGACGGCGACAGCACCGAAAAGCTGCTGCAGAAAGCCGAACAGACCATGACCCTGGCCAAGACCCGGTCGCGCAACCGCTATCAGTTCTATATCGCCAGCGTCGACAGCGAAATGCGCCGTCGCCGCGAGCTGGAAAAAGACCTGCGCGACGCCCTCAGCCGCGACCAGTTCCACCTGGTGTACCAGCCGCAGATCAGCTACCGCGACCACCATGTCGTGGGCGTCGAAGCACTGATCCGTTGGCAGCACCCGGAACATGGCCTGGTACCGCCGGACCTGTTTATTCCGCTGGCCGAACAGAATGGCACCATCATCCCGATTGGCGAATGGGTACTGGACCAGGCCTGCCGGCAACTGCGCGAATGGCACGACATGGGTTTCTCCGAATTGCGCATGGCGGTCAACCTCTCCACCGTGCAGTTGCACCACACCGAGTTGCCGCGGGTGGTCAACAACCTGATGCAGATCTACCGCCTGCCGCCGCGCAGCCTGGAACTGGAAGTCACCGAGACCGGGCTGATGGAAGATATCAGCACCGCCGCCCAGCACCTGCTGAGCCTGCGCCGTTCCGGGGCATTGATTGCTATTGATGACTTCGGCACCGGCTACTCATCCCTCAGTTACCTGAAAAGCCTGCCGCTGGACAAGATCAAGATCGACAAGAGCTTCGTGCAGGACCTGCTGGACGATGACGACGACGCCACCATCGTGCGGGCGATCATTCAACTGGGTAAAAGCCTGGGCATGCAGGTGATCGCCGAAGGCGTGGAAACCGCTGAGCAGGAGGCCTACATCATCTCCGAGGGGTGCCATGAAGGTCAGGGTTATCACTACAGCAAACCCTTGCAGGCACGAGAGCTGGCGGCATTTTTGAAGCAGTCGGAGCGCAATAACGCAGCGATTCTTTGACACGGCAAAACGATACTGAATATTTCCCGCGTATAACCCTTTACACAAAATGCAAATCTTTCGCATTATGTCGCAGTTTTTGCGCGCCCGCGCGCGCCCCATCAACAACCGAAGCAGGATGTTCGCCATGATTCGTATGCCCCTGGCCACCGCCAGTCTGCTGGCCATTGCCATTTCTCTCGCCGGTTGCGGCGAAGGTAAAGACAAGGCCGCAGCGCCCCAGGCGCCGACCCCGGCTGCCAGCACTACCGCTCCAGCGGCTGCCACCCCTGCCGGCCAGGTCGATGAAGCCGCTGCCAAGGCCGTGGTCGCGCATTACGCAGACATGGTGTTCGCGGTCTACAGCGACGCCGAGTCCACCGCGAAAACCCTGCAGACCGCGATCGACGCGTTTCTCGCCAAGCCGAACGACGAGACGCTGAAAGCCGCGCGCACGGCCTGGATCGCCGCCCGCGTTCCTTACCTGCAGAGCGAAGTGTTCCGCTTTGGCAACACCATCATCGACGACTGGGAAGGCCAGGTGAACGCATGGCCGCTGGACGAAGGCTTGATCGACTACGTCGACAAGTCCTACGAACACGCCCTGGGTAACCCAGGTGCCACCGCCAATATCATCGCCAACAACCAAATCCAGGTCGGCGAAGACAAGGTCGACGTGAAGGACATCACCCCGGAAAAACTCGCCAGCCTCAACGAGCTGGGCGGTTCCGAGGCCAACGTCGCCACTGGCTACCACGCCATCGAATTCCTGCTCTGGGGCCAGGACCTGAACGGCACCGGCCCAGGCGCCGGCAACCGTCCTGCGTCGGACTACCTGACCGGCGACGGCGCCACTGGCGGGCACAACGAGCGTCGCCGCACCTACCTGCGCGCGGTCACCCAACTGTTGGTCAGCGACCTCGAAGAAATGGTCGGCAACTGGAAACCCAACGTCGAAGACAACTACCGCGCCACCCTGGAGGCAGAACCTGCCACCGACGGCCTGCGCAAAATGCTGTTCGGCATGGGCAGCCTGTCCCTCGGCGAACTGGCGGGTGAGCGCATGAAGGTGTCCCTGGAAGCCAACTCGCCGGAAGACGAGCAGGACTGCTTCAGCGACAACACCCACAACTCGCACTTCTACGACGCCAAGGGCATCCGCAACGTCTACCTGGGCGAGTACACCCGCGTCGACGGCACCAAAATGACCGGTGCCAGCCTGTCGTCGCTGGTGGCCAAGGCCGATCCGGCTGCCGACGCCGCGTTGAAAGCGGACCTGGCGGCGACCGAAGCGAAGATCCAGGTCATGGTTGACCACGCCAACAAGGGTGAGCACTACGACCAACTGATCGCCGCAGGCAACGACGCGGGTAACCAGATCGTGCGCGATGCCATCGCCGCACTGGTCAAGCAGACCGGCTCGATCGAAGCAGCGGCAGGCAAGCTGGGCATCAGCGACCTGAACCCGGACAGCGCTGATCACGAGTTCTGATCACCGCCGCGATCCTAAGCGTCACCCAGAATGCCCCGACCTGCTCGGGGCATTTTTTTTACATCGATAATCGGAGGCGTCACACCCGAATGATAAAAATCTGCGGCGACGCGGCGGGCGTCGTCAATTGAATACCGCCCATCAACGGCACCAGGTTATGACTGACCTCAGCCTGCGTGACCAGTCTGCGCGTCGGCTCATCCATCAAGCTTTTGTAGGGCCCAGCCTGGGCGTCTGCGGCGATTCGATCCCCTACCACACGGCGCAATCTCAGCCAGTACAGCCTGACATCGCCAGGGCGCCTGAACAGCAACCCTCCGGGAAAGTCATAACCGCTCAGGACGCCGTAGCGACAGCGGGTTACCACCTCACTCATCAAGGTTCTCAAGCGCCCGCCGGCACCAGGCGGGAGCGCATTGAACAGCGGCACCACGACGGGCTCCGGACGAAAGTCCAGACGGCGATAATGCCCCGGCGCATTCGGTAGCTGCCAACTGCCGTCGCTGAGTGCGCGGGTGGGTGGAAGTAACGAAAACGGATCGGCCAGTCCTGCGTATGTCATGGTCCGCCAAAACTGCCAGTCGCGCAGGGTGCGTATCAGCGAATGCTGGCCCTGTTGGGTCAGGCCTCTCGGGTTGGCCCGATTGAACAGGGCCTGGGCGAGCTCCACCTGACTGCGGGTGGTCAGCAGCGCGAAGGCCTCGCGCACATACATCGTGAGCGGTTTTTTCAAGGCAACGTCACTGGCAATCACCCACAGCCCGTCCCCGCTGGCGAACTTCGCCTGTCGGGGCTGATTGTAGATGCCCGAACGCAGCAGGTTTTCCAGGTCCGTGAAGTACGTGGCCGGTTGTGCAGGGTCGCGAATGAATACGTCATTGGGAGTCGCTGTATCCCGGGGCAAAATCACGAAATAGCGCCGGTCCATCTTGATGTACTCTTGCCCCAGCCACTGCGGATCGCCTGCAATCCGCCGATAGATGCCGCGTGTCGCATCCACCACCTCAAGCTCGGCCTCGTCGAGGATTCTGCCCCATTCAATGAATCGTTCGTTTGCAGGCCGCACGACGGGCGCCTCGGGGGCCGGGGTGCGGGGCGGCGTCAGTGGCGGTTCGACGGGCGCCGGCCGCTGGGTGATCACCGCGGGCACGTCCGGCAGATCGATGCCGTCCAGACGCCACTGGAACCGCAGGAGCGGCACGTTCAGATAGGGCTCAAAAGCCGCTGTGGAGAGCCTCAACCGCAGGTTTTCGACCAGCGCCAGCCGGTATTCGATTTCGCGCCCCGCCGGGAAATTGAACGCCTCAAACACCCGCCTGGCCTGCACGTCATCCAGGCGCGGGTAGAGGTCCCTGAGGGCGCGCTCGGGCGAGTTGCCTCCCTTGAGTCCCCCGACCGCATGAGCACCTATTTCCCACTGCCCCGCCGCACTTTGCCGGATCGGCGCGTAGTGGTACTGCGTCAGTTTGCGTGCGTCCCTGAGCCGCCAGACGGCTTTGTCACCGTCATCGAGGATCGAATACCAACGCCCGCCGTCATTGAGGAAGTAGTGCTCGGCGCCCGCCGCGTTCGAGGCCGAGTGATACACGCCCTTGCCTTCCCATCCGGCCAACGGCAGCACGCCGTCGGGCTTTTTCCACAGCGCCATCTCCGCCGGCAACGCCCTTGGCCTGGCACCCGCCACGGGCGCACCGGCCCCGACCGCGCCGTCCACCAGCGCCCCGACCAACTCGCCCAGCGACCGCACGAAATACTGCGCAGCGCCGGCACGGTCGCCAAGGTCCAGCGCCTCGACGGCGTTGAACACCGAAAACAGGCTGCGCGCCAGGCCGATCGGCAACATGATCCTGACCGGCAGCACCATGGACAGGACGTCGAAGGCCAGAGTCGCCACGCTCAGGCCGGTTTCGACGTTGACGTGCTGGGTACTCCTCGATTGCGCGGCGGCGTCGTTGATCACGAAGTTCGCTTCAACCTCGTAGGCCTCCTCGAAAAGGTCGTCGGCAATCCGGCCCGTGCTCACCATCGACACGTCGCCGCGCCCCCTGAGCACGGCGCGGACCTGGGATTCGAAGGCCCGCTCCACGCGCCCCAGCAGGTAGGCGCGCCAACTGCTGTTCATGACGAAGTCGGTCATCAGGCGGTCTTTGGCGTACTCGTGGAACACGCGACCGTCGGGCGCCTGGGGGGTGTACACCACGATCGAGCCGACCCCGGCGGAGGCCGAGACGAACAGCAGTACCCCACGCACGCGCTGACCGCGCAGTTTCAAGTGCTGCACGAGAATCCGATGGCCTTCGACACGCGTGCGCCGATCACTGTCGACCGGGGCGTCAAGCACCGCCTGCACCCAATTGAAGCCTCGGTTCAGACGGTCCGGGAGAAAGTCGCCGTTGATCTTGGCCTCGATGGCGTCGAGTCGCAGTTGCAGACGCATGACCTGAGCGTAGGTCTGCTTCAGTGCGAGCGCGCCGGGCGAGGTGATGAGGCGGTCTTTCAGAAAGGTGTCGTAGCCTTGTCCAACATTGACCGCGCGCACCAGGTCCTTGACCTGTTGCAGGGTCAGCCCGTCATAGGCCGGGGCCGGCGTCAGATCTTCCGGCAGCAAGGCTTCATCAGGCTGTTTGCGGGTGTTTTCACTCAGCCTGGAAAAGTGCGTGAAGTTAAAATCCAGCCCGCCGACATTCTCCAGCGCCAGTTCGCTCAGCGTGCGGCTTCGATGCCGGAACAACGGTGTGCCGGGCTCGCGCGGCGCCGGAGCAGGCGCGCCCGGAACCACGACAGTCGCAGGAACGAACGGCTCTTTGGTATGCACGCGGACCGTGTCGGGGTCGATGTCCAGTGCATAGTCAGCCTTGAGGCGGATGCGCAGCTGTTCGTTGGCGTATGCCAGCAGCGCCGGCTTATCGCTGAATTGCGCCAACGACGGCAACCCCTCGGCGTCCGGCAGGCTCGCCAGCAGGTCGCAGTAGTCCGTCATCGCGACCCGCCACGCGTCTTTATCGACAAGGGAGGCATCATGCAAAAAGGTCCTGATCTGCGCCTGCCCGCGCTTGATGTCACGCCCCCATAACACCCCGCCGGCACTGAAGAGCCGACCGGGGTCCGTCACCCGGTCCAGCACCTGCGGCAACTCGGCCATCTCGATGGGGCCGACCGGTGACGGGTAGTGGGAAAGGGTTGAGGTGAAGTTGTCGAGCATCAACCGACATTGCGCCTCGACGCTCGCCTCGAACGGCGAACCGAGCTGTTCATGATAGACCACCTGCCCCGTGGTCTTGAGCTGACGATGCAGGGCCAAGCCTTGCGCCTGGTCGGCCACGGCCAGGCCATCGAGCACCGCGGCGAATTCGACGGGGTGGTTCAAACGCCGGTGCAACTCCTGATCCAGGCTGGCCAGGGAGTCAAACGCTTCAAGGCCGGAGTCCGGCAGAAACAGCAATACCGTACCGACGTTCATGCTCGGGTCCACGGGCCGCACCCGGGCCGGCGTGACCTCCTCCTGCGGCCTCACCACGGCTTGCTCCGGGTCTCTGGCAGTCAGCACAAAGGCGCCGCGCAAGGTCAGATCCGCCGCGCCGGTCGCGCCCTTGAGGGCTACCTCGTAGACACATGGCCGGTCGCCGCGCAAAGCTTGTCGTGCCTGGGCGTGCGGGTGACGCAGCACCAGGGCGAACAGGTCCTGGTCGGCGGGGCTGAGCAGGCGATCGGCAGCGAGTAGCGCCACTTCGGCTTTCAGCAGTTCGATACGGGTGTGCACCAACCATTGTTTCTGCGTGCGAGCATCCGTCAGGCTGCGCGCGCGCGTCCAGAAGGTTTTCACAAAAGCGCTGTAATAAGCGCCCAGCCCAGCGGCCAGGCGGTCGAGGAATTTATCCAGCCCGGCCGGGGTGATACCGCTCAAGGGCAGCAGCGCGTCGCCAGTCGCCGGCAGCCGATGCAGGGTCGCCATGCGCTGCGCATAACTCGCTGGCTGATCAGCGACGATACGTTGCACCACCGCCTCGAACAGCGAGGGCAGTAACTCGGTCTCGGTGGACGGTTGCGCTGCAGAGGTCGCCGGCGGGATGGTCGTCGCGGGCAGTCGGATGAAGGCGTGACGCACATCAAGGCTGGGCGTCAACGTCGGGAATGCTTGCTCGAACTCATGCTGCACAAATGAATGGAACGTCGGTGGCGACTGAAACTGCTCGGCGATCTGGCGATCAAGCGCCATTAACTGGTCGCGCAACGCGACCTGTTGCGGTGCGTCCTTGAAACTTGACGGTGCAGAAAACAATGAATCAGACGGCATGGTGGCCTCTCGAATAGGAAACATACCGGCCCATCGTGCCTAAGCGCCCCCTGAACCAGGTGCTACATAGCTAAGCGCCGCAGATCGGCGACCAAGGTTTACATGCCCTGCACCCCAGGTAGAATGGCGCCTCTGCCCTATTTCGAGCGAATTTCATGGCGTTGCCGACCCTGCGTATCATCGGTTTCATCATCGGCATCTTCCTGATCACCCTCGCGATCGCCATGGTCGTGCCCATGGCGACCCTTGTGATCTTCGAACGCACCAGCGACCTGCCCTCGTTTCTGTGGGCCAGCATGATCACCTTTATCGCCGGCCTGGCCCTGGTGATTCCGGGTCGTCCCGAGCATGTGCACCTGCGCCCGCGGGACATGTACCTGCTGACCGTCAGCAGCTGGGTGGTGGTGTGTATCTTTGCCGCGCTGCCGTTTCTGCTGACCCAGCACATCAGCTACACCGACTCGTTTTTCGAAAGCATGTCCGGCATTACCGCCACCGGTTCTACGGTATTGAGCGGCCTGGATGCCATGTCGCCGGGCATCCTGATCTGGCGTTCACTGCTGCACTGGCTGGGTGGCATCGGCTTCATCGGGATGGCGGTAGCGATCCTGCCGCTGCTGCGCATTGGTGGCATGCGCCTGTTCCAGACCGAATCTTCGGACCGCTCGGAAAAAGTCATGCCCCGTTCGCACATGGTGGCGCGGCTGATCGTGGCCGCGTATGTGGGCATCACCATCCTCGGCAGCCTGGCGTTCTGGTGGGCCGGCATGGGCGTGTTCGATGCGATCAATCATGCGATGTCGGCGATCTCCACCGGCGGTTTTTCCACCTCCGACGAATCCCTGGCGCACTGGAAACAACCCGCCGTGCACTGGGTGGCGGTGGTGGTGATGATCCTTGGCAGCCTGCCGTTCACCCTGTACGTGGCCACGCTGCGTGGCAACCGTCGGGCGCTGATCAAGGATCAGCAGGTGCAGGGCTTGCTCGGTTTGCTGGTGGTGACCTGGCTGGTGCTCGGCACGTGGTACTGGTGGACCACCAACCTGCATTGGCTGGATGCCTTGCGGCATGTGGCGTTGAACGTCACGTCGGTGGTGACCACCACCGGTTTCGCCCTGGGGGACTACAGCCTGTGGGGCAACTTCTCGCTGATGCTGTTCTTCTACCTGGGTTTTATCGGCGGCTGTTCCGGCTCGACCGCCGGCGGGATCAAGATTTTCCGTTTCCAGGTCGCCTATATCCTGCTCAAGGCCAACTTGAACCAGTTGATCCACCCTCGTGCGGTGATCAAGCAAAAGTACAACGGCCACCGCCTCGACGAAGAGATCGTGCGCTCGATCCTGACGTTTTCGTTTTTCTTCGCCATCACCATCTGCGCTATCGCCCTGGCCTTGTCCCTGCTTGGCCTGGACTGGATGACCGCCTTGACCGGCGCCGCGAGTACCGTTTCAGGCGTGGGCCCAGGCCTGGGCGAAACCATCGGCCCAGCGGGCAATTTCGCCAGCCTGCCGGATGCGGCCAAGTGGATCCTGTCGCTGGGCATGCTGCTCGGCCGGCTGGAGATTATTACGGTCTTTGTTCTGTGCATTCCGGCGTTTTGGCGCCACTGACGCTCGACGCGTCCAGCAACCGCGCCCGGTATTCACCGGGCGTGGCATCAAACCAACGGCGAAACGCACGAAAGAAATTGCTCGGGTCGGCGAAACCCAGCAGGTAGGCGATTTCCAACAGGGTCATGCTGGGCTGTGCCAGGTATTGCTCGGCCAGCTCGCGACGGGTGTCGTCGAGCAGCGTCTGAAAGCTGGTGCCCTCCTCCTGCAAGCGCCGCTGCAAGGTACGCTGGGACAAGTGCAGCGCCTGGGCCACCACTTCACGCTTGGGCTCGCCCTGGGGCAGCAGGCGGCACAACACCTGCCGCGCCTTGTGCGTCACACGGCTTTCCGAGAAACGCGCCAGGTATTCACCGGCAAAGCGGTCATGCAGCAGTGCCATGGCTTCGTTGGCCGTGGGCAGCGGCGCGTCCATGTCGGCCCGCTCAAAAATCAGCGCATCATAAGGCGCGTTGAACTCCAGCGGCGCGTGGAAGGCTTGTTTATACGGGGCCAAGTCCGCCGGCTGCTCACCTTGCAGCACCACTTTGCGTGGCTGCAGCGTGCGGCCCGTCAACCAGCCGCACAGCGCCAAGGCGCTGGCCAGCGACGCTTCGGCACTTTGCCGGGTGGGCGGCAGATGATCACCGTGTACCGTCAGAATCAGCGCATAACCTTCGGGGACCAGTCGGAAACTCAGGTCGGCACTTTCGGCAATGATCCGCTGGTAACGCACCAGGCGCATGAAGCCTTCAGCCAGGGTGTTGCTGGACATCAGCGCGTACCCGGCCACATGAAACGATGCCGGACGCACCACTTTGCCCATGTTCAGGCCGATCGCCGGGTTGCCCGACAGTTCTACCGCCCGCTGCCACAGGCGGGTCATGGAATCCTGCGGGAACCGCGCATCGGGGTCGCTCAGGGCGGCGTAGTCGAGACCGAGCTGCTTGAACAAGGCACGGCAATCCAGGCCGTCCATTTCCAATGCCTTCACTATCCCCATCGCCCAGCTTGCAGAAGTTGTTCGTTCGCTCATGGCGTCGTCTTAATAAAGCAGGCTCAAACGGCAGCCAGGAAGCCAAGGATACTAAAGTGGCATCTATTGTCACTGGCTGTTACCACTGATCACTCTAGACTCAAATAAGCTCCCCGCCGAACATCTGTTGGGCGGCACAATAATCAAAGGGCCGGTCATCGTGGAAAACATCAAGCGATTCAACAGCTTCGCTGAGTTCTACCCCTACTACCTGAGTGAACATGCCAACAGCACCTGCCGGCGCCTGCACTTTATCGGCACCACGCTGGTGATCGGCATCCTGGCGTACGCCATCGGCAAAGGTTCGCTGGGCCTGCTGATTGCCTTGCCGATTGCCGGTTACAGCTTTGCCTGGATCGGCCACTTCTTCTTCGAAAAGAACCGCCCGGCGACTTTCCAGCACCCGTTCTACAGCCTGTTGGGGGATTTTGTGATGTACCGCGACATGATCCTGGGCAAGGTACCGTTCTGAGCAAACGACCGTTTAAACGATGAAAGTTCATCCTTCCGAGGACATAAAAATCTTTTTGTCATTTGCAGTGCTGTATCCTGCCAAGGCTTTTTGAGAGCGCGGAATCACCTGCGATTGAAAAAACAGACCTTGCGAGGAGCGACGACGATGCACGAGATACCTAATCTCCCCTTCCCAAGCCTGCACCCTACAGAGCAGCCAACACCGCAGCAGGCCAGTGACAAACAGCCTGAGGCCAAAGAAGCAAAACCAGTCGACAGCAAAAGCCAGGACTGACGCCGTACCAGACCGTGTGGAAAGCGCAGCGTTTTGAGCGCTTTCCACACTGCCTGAATGAATCGAGACGCCCGCCATGACCGATACCCTTCCCGACACCCCGGATACCGCCGTACTCGACGCTGCCTTGCAGATGGTCGAAATCTGGAACCGCCTCAGCGCCGACAAACAAGCGCGTCTGCTCAAACGCTTCGGCACCCAGGAAAACGCCCTCGCTGCCCTGGTCACCACCCAGTTGCTCGCCTCGACCAAAGCCTGACGTCTTTCTGAGCGGAGGTTTTTGCGTTTTACCGCCCTGCGCGAGCCAAACCACCGGTATCATTAGCAGCCTATCTTTACCTGCCGCGACAGTGGACCTCTCCCCATGCCCGATACCCAGCGCCCCATGGCGGTCACGCTGCAAGTTGTTTCCATCGTATTGTTCACCTTCATTGGCTACCTGAACATCGGCATTCCCCTGGCCGTATTGCCAGGCTATGTCCACAGTGAACTGGGTTACGGCGCAGTGATCGCCGGCCTGGTGATCAGCGTGCAATACCTGGCCACCCTCCTGAGCCGCCCCTATGCGGGCAAGATCATCGATAACCTGGGCAGCAAGCGCGCTGTGCTGATCGGCCTGGCGGGCTGCGGACTGAGCGGTGTGTTCATGCTGCTCGCGGCGTGGTTCTCAAGCCTGCCGGCCTTGAGCCTGGGTAGCCTGTTGATCGGCCGCCTGGTCCTTGGCAGCGCGGAAAGCCTGGTGGGTTCGGGCTCCATCGGCTGGGGCATTGGCCGAGTCGGGGCGCAGAACACCGCCAAGGTGATTTCCTGGAACGGCATCGCCAGCTACGGCGCGCTGGCCGTCGGCGCGCCACTGGGCGTGGTGCTGGTCAGGCACTTCGGGCTGTGGAGCATGGGCGTCAGCATCATCCTGCTGGCAATCGTCGGCCTGCTGCTGGCCTGGAACAAGGTCGCCGCGCCGATTGTTGCCGGCGTGCGCCTGCCCTTCATGAATGTACTGGGCCGCGTATTGCCCCATGGCTGTGCATTGGCGCTGGGCTCCATCGGCTTCGGCACCATCGCGACCTTCATCACCTTGTATTACACCACCCAGCATTGGGATAACGCGGTGTGGGCCCTGAGCCTGTTCGGCGCCAGCTTTATCGGTGCGCGGTTGTTGTTCGGGAACCTGATCAACCGGATCGGCGGCTTTCGCGTGGCGATTGCCTGCCTGTCGGTGGAGATTCTTGGCTTGCTGCTGTTATGGCTGGCACCCGACGCCAACCTGGCCCTGGCCGGCGCAGCGTTGAGCGGCTTTGGCTTTTCCCTGGTGTTCCCGGCGCTGGGGGTGGAGGCTGTCAACCTGGTTCCGGCGTCCAGCCGCGGCTCGGCGGTGGGCGCCTACTCGCTGTTTATCGACCTGTCGCTGGGCATCACCGGCCCGCTCGCCGGAGCGGTGGCGGCAGGGTTCGGCTTTGCGTCGATCTTCCTGTTCGCCGCCCTGGCCGCCCTCGGTGGCTTGCTGCTGAGTGTGTACCTGTACCGCCAGGCGCCCAAGGCCCGCGAGGGGCGTGGCGACTAAAAGTCGACCTTGCCACGCCCAGCCTTGATGCTGCCACGCTTGGTCTTGGATTCGAGACGGCGCTTTTTCGAACCCAGGGTGGGTTTGGTCGGGCGGCGTTTCTTCTCCACCTTGGTGGCGCTGAGGATCAACTCCACCAGACGCGCCAACGCATCCGCGCGGTTCTGCTCCTGGGTCCGGTATTGCTGGGCCTTGATCACCAGCACACCTTCACTGGTGATCCGGCTGTCGCGTAGCGCCAGCAGCCGCTCCTTATAGAACGCCGGCAGCGACGATGCGGGGATGTCAAATCGCAGGTGCACCGCACTCGACACCTTGTTGACGTTCTGCCCACCGGCGCCCTGGGCGCGAATAGCAGTCAGCTCGATCTCGGCATCGGGCAAGTGGACGTTGTTGGAAATCACCAGCATAGGCGGCAGGATTCTCTGTGGGGGCAGCCAAGGATACGCGAATGCGCTCTCGCCTATTCCTGAAACAACAAACCCGGCGCATGGCCGGGTTTGGTTGATCTCACGCAGGCCTCACTTCACTGGTGAAGCAGCCGGCGCCAACGCTTGCTGCGCACTACGCTTGTTCTTGATCCCATAACACACCGCCATAAACACCACCCACACCGGAATCGCGAACACCGACACCTGGATGCCCGGAATCATGAGCATGATCACCAGGATAAACACCACGAACGCCAAGCACACATAGTTGCCGTACGGGTACCACAGCGCCTTGAACAACGGCACCTGGCCGGTGCGGTTCATGTGTTGGCGGAACTTGAAGTGGGAGAAGCTGATCATCGCCCAGTTGATTACCAGCGTCGCCACGACCAGCGACATCAGCAGTTCCAGCGCGTGTTGCGGGATCAGGTAGTTCATCAGCACCGCCACCAGGGTGATCGCCGCCGAAGCGAGAATGGAACGCACCGGTACGCCGCGCTTGTCGATCTTCGCCAATGCCTTGGGCGCATCGCCCTGCTCGGCCATGCCCAGCAGCATGCGGCTGTTGCAGTACGTCCCGCTGTTGTACACCGACAACGCGGCCGTCAGGACCACGAAGTTGAGGATGTGCGCGGCAGTGTCACTGCCCAGCATCGAGAACACCTGCACGAACGGGCTGCCGCTGTAGGCATCGCCGGAGGCGTTGAGGGTCGCCAACAGGCTGTCCCACGGCGTCAGCGACAACAGCACCACCAAAGCGCCGATGTAGAAGATCAGGATGCGGTAGATCACCTGGTTGATCGCTTTCGGGATCACGGTGCGCGGTTTGTCCGCTTCAGCCGCGGTAAAGCCAAGCATTTCCAGGCCACCGAAAGAGAACATGATGATTGCCATGGCCATCACCAACCCGCCGACGCCATGGGGGAAGAATCCGCCATGCTCCCACAGGTTGGTCACCGAGGCCTGTGGCCCACCGGTGCCGCTGACCAGCAGATAGCTGCCCAGGGCGATCATGCCGACGATGGCCACCACCTTGATGATGGCGAACCAGAACTCGGCTTCACCGAAGACTTTGACGTTGGCCAGGTTGATCAGGTTGATCAGCACGAAGAAGGCTGCGGCCGAGACCCAGGTCGGGATCTCCGGCCACCAGTAGTGCACGTATTTGCCGACGGCCGTCAGCTCCGACATGCCCACCAGGATGTACAGGATCCAGCAGTTCCAGCCCGACAGGAAGCCGGCGAAGCCGCCCCAGTACTTGTGGGCAAAGTGGCTGAAGGAACCGGCGACCGGCTCTTCGACGATCATTTCGCCGAGCTGGCGCATGATCATGAAGGCAATGAAGCCGCAGATGGCATAGCCCAGGATCATCGACGGGCCGGCGGATTTAAGCACCCCGGCCGAACCGAGGAACAGGCCGGTGCCGATGGCGCCACCCAGGGCGATCAACTGGATATGCCGGTTTTTCAGGCCGCGTTTCAGCTCGCCTGAAGAGGAAGGGGAAACACTCATGAAAAGGCTCTCACGCAAGGTTTGATGATGTTGAATGCAGGTTGCTGCCTTGAATTACCGACTCAAGCAGCGCCGCTCAAACCCCAGCGCAGGCACCAGGAGTACAGCGTCTTTCTAACGGTCATGCGTCACCTGTTTGTTTTTATCTGTGACGAAATCGAACCCGTCCGGCTCGTGGCCAGGCGGAGTGATCAGGGTGGGTAAACCCTGAGGTCTTGGCCTTTTGCGTGGTTACGCAAGGGGGGTCACAGTAAAACGCGGCGGATTGTACACCGCTCGACAGCTTGAGGGCGCCCTCGAAAGGCGAGTGCGACGATCTGTCAGGTAATCCTTACAGGGCAGGATCGGCCCAGAATGTCGCCATTTACACGTAAACTAATCGTTACAGCACGGAAAAATAACGTTACAGCCATGATTTGAAGAAAAATTGTCGCGCGCAAACTTCCCGCAATTTAGCCGCGACAGCTCACTGAATTTCCTAAAGAAAAAATCGGAACGAAAAAACAGAACAAAAAATCCAAATGAAACCGTGTCAATAAAAATTTTGCATTTTGAAACACTCTCTCCTAGGTTCTTTCCACTTGCCAGCGAAGCCCGTTGGCAAGCCGTCCTCAAACAACGTCCTCTAGGAGATACACCATGCAAGCACTGGAAAACGACCTGGAAACCGAACTGCAACTCGACGATTGGTTTGAAGCGCCGACCCATGAGGCCGCCGTTGAAATGATGCAAGCCGACGCCGTTGTGCCGTTCGGCACCGCGATGTGGCCATTCTAAACACCGGCAGGCATCCGGCAGGTGCTGTGCACGGCACCTGCCCCCTTACCCAAGGCACAAAAGGAAGCACGTCATGGACAAGGCCCGCGCCGTCGAACACTTTCTCTACTACCTCGCGCATCACCCGGCCCTCAATGGCCTGAGCCGCCCCACCGTGTTGCTGGGCCATACCGAACGCTACGACGCCATCGCGCAGGCGATCACCCACAGCAGCGCCGCCCGTTTCAACTTCCAGGTGCAGCGTCTGGACCTGGCCGCCAGCGACACCCTGGCCGAGGCCATCGAAGCCTGCGACCTGTACTTGTTTCTTTACGACTCCTCTACCTTGCCCAACCCACGCGCCGAAGGCCCGGACTTTATCCGCGCCCTGCAAGGCGTGATGGCCGAGCACTGGAAAAAGTCCCTGCTGTTCAAGGATTACGGCGACTACTTCTACGACACCTTCAGCGTCGAGCCCCAGCGCATTGCCGACCTCAACGCCACGCTGATCCGGCGCATGTCCCAAGCCACGGTGCTGAGCTTTACCGACAAGCACGGCTCACGCCTGGAAGCGCCGATGAGCAGCATCAAGAAGTGGACGAATATCAACGGCGTCGGCAACCACGACCTGGCCCCCGGCGAGATCGCCACCCACAGCGAAGCCATCAACGGCCAAGTGCGGTTTGTCGGTACCTTTCTCAGCACCATCCCGTTCGCGCGTAAATATGGGGTGCTGGAGTCACCGCTGGAACTGTGGATCGAGAACTCGACCATTTGCAGCGTGGCCAGTGACGTGCCGGGGTTGGCGGATGATTTCAACAAGTACCTGAATGCCAACCCGTCCAACCGGCGTGTCGAGGAGTTAGGGATTGGCACCAACGAAGGCGTCAAGGACTTGTATGCGCGCAATGCCGGTTTTGAGGAGCGCCATTGCGGGTTGCACCTGGGCCTGGGTGGCGGGCAGAAAGGCAGCCATCACCTGGATTTGATCTTTTCCAGTGGGGTGTTGGCGCTGGATGACAAGCCGGTGTTTGATGGCAGGTTTGCGTTCTAAACACTGACCTCATGAACGCTGAGGCTCTAAATGTGGCAGCTGGCTTGCCTGCGATGCAGGCACCTCGGTCTATCAGACAGACCGCAGTGATGCGATCGCAGGCAAGCCAGCGCCCACATTTGATTGGGTTACCAAATGTCAGACCCCAAAAAAACGCCAACCCTAGGGTTGGCGTTTTTGTGCAGCGCTTACGGTATCACTGCGGCTTCTTGCGACCAAAACCAGGACGCTGACCCGAACCCGCCGGGGCGCCACGGCGCTTGCCCGACGGCTCATCCGCGACCAGTTTCGGGCCAGGGCGTTTGTTCGCCGCCGGCTTGGCTGGACGCTTGGTGCTGGCGTTGTCAGCCGGGCGATCGGCTTCACCACGGTTGCTACGACCACCCGCCGGGGCAGGACGCGGCGCACGTGGCGCACGCTCGCCTTCCTGACGTGACGGCGCGGTTGGGCGACGCTCACCTTCGATCTGCGGCTCACGGGAGATACGACCACCGGTCGCCGGAGCATTCAGCGCCGGGCGCAGAGTGCGGGCAACACGCTCGGTGCGCGCCACAGGGCGCGACGATTTGCGCTGCATACGCTCAAGCTTGTCTTTGCTCTTGGCGTTCATCTGCGGCATCGCGACCGGCGTCAGGCCGACTTCGGCGCTGAGGATGTCGACTTCGTACTGGCTCATTTCGCGCCAGCGGCCCATCGGCAGGTCGGAGTTCAGGAACACCGGGCCGAAACGCACGCGCTTCAGGCGGCTGACCACCAGGCCCTGGGATTCCCACAGGCGACGAACCTCACGGTTACGACCTTCCATCACCACGCAGTGGTACCAGTGGTTGAAACCCTCGCCGCCTGGTGCCTGCTTGATGTCGGTGAACTTGGCCGGGCCGTCTTCCAGCACCACGCCCGCCTTGAGGCGCTCGATCATCTCGTCATCGACTTCGCCACGCACACGCACGGCGTATTCGCGGTCCATTTCGTAGGACGGGTGCATCAGACGGTTGGCCAGTTCACCGTCGGTGGTGAACATCAGCAAACCGGTGGTGTTGATGTCGAGACGGCCGATGTTGATCCAACGGCCTTCTTTAGGCTTGGGCATCTTGTCGAACACGGTCGGACGGCCTTCCGGGTCGTCACGGGTGCAGATCTCGCCATCGGGCTTGTTGTACATGATCACGCGGCGCACCGATTCGGCAGCCTCTTCACGCTTGATGACCTTGCCATCAATGGTGATTGCATCGTGCAGGTCGACGCGCTGGCCGAGCGTGGCCTCGACGCCGTTGACCTTGATGCGCTTCTGGGTGATCCAGGCTTCGACGTCGCGGCGCGAGCCCACGCCGATACGCGCCAGCACCTTTTGCAGTTTTTCGCCTGCTGGGCCGATTTCCTGGCTGTCGTTCTGGTCTTTGTCGTTCATCTTAAGCACCTCCCGGTGGGTCGATTCAGGCGTGGCCTGAAGAGTGTTGAAAGCGGGGCTTTGGCCGAATACATCAGCAAAGGGTCGCGAATCATACGCGCATGGCGCGCGTTGCGCATCAGAGAGTAGTCGATAAGACCCAAGTCATTTGCTTTTCCGCCGACCGGTGGCGCCCAGGGCCAGCAATCGCAGCTCGGCTTCGGCCAAGACGGTGCGCTTATCAACCTTGTCGAGTTTCTTCCAGGCACGGATTTCGCGCTTGCTGCGGCCACAGCCGAGGCAGATGTCGTCGCTGAATTTGCAGACGCTGATGCAAGGGTCTTTGGTTGAACTCATATGATTTCTCCCTGGCAACAATAATCAAATGTGGGAGCGGTGGCTGGTGGATCGCGTCAGTCTTCGAACTGGCGGCGCTCGGCCTCGATGGCTTCGGCCAGGGCCCGGGCTTCGTCTTCTTCGTCGCTCAGCGGCGGCTGTTCGAGGGCGGCGACGGCAGCCAGGAGTTTTTCCCGGGCTTCGGCCACGCCGAGGATGTCTTCCTCGGGCTCGGGTTCGACCTCGGGCTCTACGTCCACGTTCACTTGGGTTTCAGGCTCCGCCGCGCCATCACGCAACAAGTCGTCGAAGTCGGTCTTGATGCCCTGTTCCATGTCATCCAGTTCCAGCAACAGCGTATGGAAACTGGTCTCGTCCTTGGGCTCTTCCGGCTCGGCGGTAGCATCGGCCATTTCCTGCAGGCTGGCCGGGACCGGGGCGTCGTCGAAGTCGAGCACCGGCTCGGCCTCCATTTCGCGCAGTTCGGCGAGCGGCGGCAGGTCGTCGAGGTTCTTCAGGTTGAAGTGGTCGAGGAACACCTTGGTGGTGGCGAACATTGCCGGTTTACCGGGCACGTCGCGGTAACCGACGATACGGATCCACTCGCGCTCCAGCAGGGTCTTGACGATATGGCTGTTGACCGCCACGCCACGCACATCTTCGATCTCGCCCCGGGTGATCGGCTGGCGATAGGCGATCAGCGCCATGGTCTCCAGCATCGCCCGCGAATAACGCTGCGGGCGTTCTTCCCATAAGCGGCCGACCCACGGGGAAAACTTCTCACGGATCTGCAGGCGATAACCCGATGCCACTTCGCGCAACTCAAAGGCGCGACCGTCGCAGGATTTGCGCAGGATCTCCAGCGCCTTCTTGAATACCGGCGGCTCGGGGCGCTCGGCTTCTTCAAAGAGTTCGAACAGGCGCTCCAGGGATTGCGGTTTGCCCGAGGCCAGGAGAAACGCCTCCAGCAGCGGCGCCAGTTCGCGGGGTTCAGTCAGATTCATCGATTCAGCTCTTTATTCGGCTCGCGCCCGCACGTGGATAGCCGCAAAAGGCTCATTCTGGACCAGCTCGACCAAGGACTCCTTGACCAATTCGAGGATCGCCATAAAAGTCACCACCACCCCCAGACGCCCTTCTTCGGCGGTGAAGAGCTCGACGAACGGCACGAACCCGCCACCCTTGAGGCGCTCCAGCACGTCGCTCATGCGCTCGCGGGTGGACAGCGCCTCACGGCTGACCTGGTGGCTTTCAAACATATCGCCACGGCGCAGCACCTCGGCCATGGACATCAACAACTCTTCCAAGCTCACGTCGGGCAACAGTTTGCGCGCGCGGGCTTCGGGGGCGTCGAGCTTGGGCACTACCACGTCGCGACCCACGCGGCTCAGGCCATCAATACCTTCGGCAGCGGCCTTGAAACGCTCGTATTCCTGCAGGCGGCGGATCAGTTCGGCGCGCGGATCGTCTTCTTCGGCTTCCACCGTTTCCGAGCGCGGCAGCAACATGCGCGACTTGATCTCGGCGAGCATGGCGGCCATCACCAGGTACTCGGCGGCCAGTTCCAGGCGTACCGACTGCATCAGCTCGACATAGCCCATGTACTGCCGAGTGATTTCCGCCACCGGGATGTCGAGGATATTGATGTTCTGCTTGCGGATCAGGTACAGCAGCAAGTCCAGCGGGCCTTCGAAGGCTTCAAGGAAGACTTCCAGGGCGTCCGGCGGAATGTACAAGTCCAGCGGCATCTCCATGACCGCCTGGCCATACACCATGGCAAACGGCAGTTCCTGCTGGGCGCCCGCCTGGGGGTCAACGGTTTCCACGGCTGACATTCAGGCCTCGACCATGAACGGCGCCGGGTCGCCGCAACCCACGCGGATCACTTCGGGTTCGCCGTCGGCCAGGTTGATCACGGTGGAGGCCTTGTTGCCGCCGTAGCCGCCGTCGATGATCAGGTCGACCTGCTTTTCCAGCAATTGACGCATTTCGTATGGGTCGTACAGCGGCTCGGTTTCACCGGGCAGGATCAGCGACACGCTCATCAGCGGCTCACCCAACTCGGCCAGCAGCGCCAGGGCGATAGGGTGTTCCGGCACCCGCAGGCCGATGGTGCGCTTCTTTGGGTGCAGCAACAGGCGCGGCACTTCGCGGGTGGCATTGAGAATAAAGGTGTAGGGCCCTGGTGTGTGGGCCTTGAGCAGGCGGAAGGTGCCGGTGTCGACCTTGGCGAACAGCCCAAGCTGGGACAGGTCGCTGCAGATCAGCGCAAAGTTGTGCTTGTCGTCCAGCTGGCGCAGGCGCCGTACACGCTCGACCGCGCCCTTGTCGCCGATCTGGCAACCAATGGCGTAGGACGAGTCAGTCGGATAGATCACCACGCCGCCGGCACGAATGATCTCGACGGCCTGTTTGATCAGGCGCGCCTGGGGGTTTTCCGGATGAATCTGGAAGAATTGACTCACGTGTTCTACCTGTTCAGACGGTGGCAATAATGGGGTCATGCTTGAATCGCCCCGACAAAAGCGGCAGGTCTTCAGGTACCTGGCGATACTCGCCGATTTCGGACCACCCACCTGGGCCATGAAAGTCACTGCCGGCGCTGACCAGCAGACCAAATTCGCGAGCAAGAATCGCCAGGCTGCCGACCTGCTCGGCAGGTTGATGCCCGTTGACCACTTCAATCGCGTGGCCGCCCGCTCCAATATAGTCGCTGATCAGCTTGCGGCGCTTGCTGCGCGTGAAATCGTAATGCCAGGGATGCGCCAGGCTGACCCAGGCGCCGGAGGCCCGCAAGGTCCCGACGGTGTCTTCCAGGGTCGGCCAGTGTTGCTTCACATCCCCCAACTTGCCCGCGCCCAGCCATTTACGGAAGGCTTCGGCGCGGTCTTTGACAAAACCTTCCCGCACCATCCAGTCAGCAAAGTGCGGCCGGGCCGGTGCATTACCACTGTCACCCAGGTCCTGCTGGATGGCGCGGGCACCTTCCAGGGCGCCGGGCATGCCTTTAAGGCTGAGCTTGCGGCTTATTTCTTCGGACCGCAGCCAGCGGCCATCGTGCAAATCGGCGATGGCCTGCACCAGCGGCGGGGCTTGCTGATCAAAACCATAGCCGAGCACATGAATGGTGGCGCCGCCCCAGGTGCAGGACAATTCCACGCCATTGACCAGTTGCATGCCCAATGAATGGGCGGCTTCGCGGGCTTCGTCGAGGCCTTCGAGGGTGTCGTGGTCGGTCAAGGACAGGACTCGCACGCCTTTTTCAAACGCACGCGCAACCAGTACCGCGGGCGCCAAGGCGCCGTCGGAGGCCGTGCTGTGGCAGTGCAAATCAACATTCACGGGGATGTGTAACCTCAAGTCAGCTGGCGCTTTCGCTACCAAGGATGTTTGTTATTATGCCGCCACATCCAGCTTCTGGCTCTTACTGTGAAACAATTCATCGACTTCATCCCGCTGTTGCTGTTTTTCATCGTTACCAAACTCGACCCCAGGGTCATCGAAATCGCCGGTCATGAGCTGTCGTTCGGGGGCATCTACAGCGCCACCGCCGTCCTGATCATCAGCTCCATCGTTGTCTACGGCGCCATCTTCATCTCCCAGCGCAAGCTGGAAAAAAGCCAATGGCTCACCCTGGTCGCGTGCCTGGTCTTCGGCGGCCTGACCCTGGCGTTTCACAGCGAAACCTTCCTCAAATGGAAAGCGCCGGTGGTGAACTGGCTGTTCGCGCTGGTGTTTATCGGCAGCCACTTTATCGGTGATCGCCTGCTGATCAAACGGATCATGGGCCATGCGCTGACCCTGCCGGACCCGGTGTGGACACGCTTGAACGTAGCCTGGATCGTGTTCTTCCTGTTCTGTGGCGCCGCCAACCTGTTCGTGGCCTTTACCTTCCAGGACTACTGGGTCGATTTCAAAGTGTTCGGCAGCCTGGCCATGACCGTGTTGTTCCTGGTGGGCCAGGGCATCTACCTGTCGCGCCACTTGCATGACGTCGCCCCTACCACGCCTAAAACCGAGGACTGACATGCTCTACGCCATCATTGCCACCGACGTGGCCAACTCGCTGGAAAAACGCCTGAGCGTACGCCCGGCCCATGTCGAGCGCCTCAAGCAGCTGCAGGCCGAAGGCCGAATCGTGCTGGCCGGCCCGCACCCTGCGGTAGACAGCAACGACCCAGGCGAGGCCGGTTTCACCGGAAGCCTGATCGTCGCCGAGTTCGCCTCCCTGGCCGATGCCCAGGCCTGGGCCAAGGCTGATCCTTATGTGGCAGCCGGGGTTTACGCTGACGTTGTGATCAAGCCATTCAAGCAAGTCCTGCCTTGATAACGGCCGCGCCGAGCCTAATCGGTTCGGCGTACTCCTAATTGCTCATTATTCTCGGTAACCTGCCGACAACATTCTGAATATTCGTGTGGAATCAGGAGTTCCGATGCGCTTACGTCAGTTGTGTCTGTTGGCAGTGGTAATGATCGGGGCTACGGCCCACGCTGAAGAAACCTCGAACACCGGCAGCTCCACGCCCCTGTCCTTGAGCGCCGGCGCCCAGATCACCGAGTTGCAGCAACGTTTGAAAGAAAGCGAACGCCAACGCGAAGAACTGAGCAAGCAGTTGCAAAGTGCCGACGCTAGCCGTGAAAGCACTCAATTGAGTCGCCTTCGCCAAGAGAACCAACGCCTGGCCCAGCAACTCAAAGAGACACAGGGCGGCGCCTTGACCCGCTGGCTGACTGAGCAGCAACAGTGGTTCGTCACCGGCGGGGCCGTCGCACTGATCGCCCTGCTGTGCGGGATCTTCGCCAGCGGTGGGCACCGTCGCCGTCGACAATGGCTAAATTGAGTGAGTCATGAGCGAGCTGTTACTGATAGATGATGACCAGGAGCTCTGTGAGCTGCTGACCAGTTGGTTGAGCCAGGAAGGCTTCCAGGTGCGCGCCTGCCATGATGGCTTGAGCGCCCGCAAAGCCTTGGCCGACAGCGCTCCGGCAGCGGTGGTGCTCGACGTGATGCTGCCTGACGGCAGCGGGCTTGAGCTGCTCAAGCAATTGCGCAACGACCACCCGGAGCTGCCGGTGCTGATGCTCTCGGCCCGAGGCGAACCGCTGGACCGCATCCTCGGCCTGGAACTGGGCGCGGATGATTACCTGGCCAAGCCCTGCGACCCGCGCGAGCTGACCGCCCGCCTGCGTGCCGTATTGCGCCGCAGCCATCCGGCCGCCGTGTCGACCCAGCTCGAATTGGGCGACCTGTGCTTCAGCCCGGTGCGCGGCGTGGTCAGCATCGACGAGCAGGAATTCGCCCTCACCGTCTCCGAAAGCCGCCTGCTGGAAGCCTTGCTGCGCCAGCCCGGCGAACCGCTGGACAAGCAGGAACTGGCGCAGATCGCCCTGGGCCGCAAGCTGACCCTGTACGATCGCAGCCTGGACATGCACGTCAGCAACCTGCGCAAAAAGATCGGCCCGCACCCGGATGGCCGGCCACGGATCGTGGCGTTGCGCAGCCGCGGCTACTACTACAGCCTCTAATCGCGACACCGATCCGAACCCTGTGGGAGCTGCCGAGCTTTAGCGAGGCAGCGACAGGATCGACTCGGTGTGCCTGTGGTACCGAGTCGTCTGCATCGCAGGCAACCCAGCTCCCACAGGGGATACGCTCGGCGCTGATAGTTTTGTCAGTTACCGACAAATCCCTCTTTACCGAAGCTTTACCCACACCTGACCGCCGCTGACCTTGATCTCCGTAATCTACTCACATCCGGACTCACCGGAATAGAGACAGGAGAATCACCATGCGCAAGACCCTTATCGCTTTGATGTTCGCCGCTGCCCTGCCCACCGCTGCCATGGCGGCAATGCCTGAAGGCCCAGGCCCGATGGGCGAACCTTCCGGCCACATGATGGGTGGCCCGGGCCACGGCGGTGAACACGGTCCGCGTGGCAAAGGCGGCCCGTTCAGCCAACTGGACCTGAGCAAGGAACAGCGCCAGCAGATCGGCAAGTTGATGGGTGACCAATGGCACGCCCGCAAAGACCTGACCAAGAAGTACCTGGACAAACTGCCAGCCGCTGACCAGAAAGCCATGCAGGACGAGATCGCCGCCGGCAAGCAGAAAACCCAGGCGGACATCCGTGCGGTCCTCAAGCCTGACCAGCAGAAGAAGTTCGACGAAATCGTCAAGCAGCAGGAACAGCGTCGCGCCGAATGGAAGGAATTCCAGGCCTGGAAAGCGCAACAGCCGCAAAAAGCGCAATAATGCTCCCGCGTTAACGCTCCCAGCCCAGTGGCCCCCGCCGCTGGGCTTTTCCTGTTTGAGGGTTTCCTGTGCGTTCATTGTTCTGGCGCATCCTGGCCAGTTTCTGGCTGGCCATCGCCTTGGTTGCCGGGTTGTCGATCCTGCTTGGGCATATGCTCAATCAAGATGCCTGGATTCTCAGCCGTCACCCCGGCCTCAATAACCTGGCCGAAGAGTGGACCCAGCTCTACGAAGCCCAGGGCGAGGACGCGGCCCAGGACCTGCTGCAACAGCGCAAACGCCAGTATCACATTGACGTGCAAGTGCTGAATGAAAGCGGCGAGCCGGTGGTACGCGGCACCTTCCCGCGCCGCGCCGCTGCCTTCGAAGCGCGCCAGAATGACAGCCAGGACGGCCACCTGCCCTGGCGTCGCCTGACCGCCGAGTACACCAGCGAAAAGACCGGCGACACTTACTTGCTGATCTATCGCATCCCCCACCCGGAACTCGACGCCTGGCACCGCAGCAGCCTTTTGTGGCCGTTGAGCGCGCTGGCGATTGCCTTGGTGGTGCTGACCCTGTTCAGCCTGCTGGTGACACTGTCCATCACTCGCCCCCTCAGCCGTTTGCGCGGCGCGGTGCATGACCTCGGCCAGGCCACCTACCAGCAGAACAGCCTGGCGCGCCTGGCCAATCGCCGCGATGAATTCGGCGTGCTGGCCACCGACTTCAACCGCATGGGCGCCCGCCTGCAAAGCCTGATTGGCAGCCAGCGCCAATTGCTGCGTGATGTCTCCCACGAATTGCGCTCGCCCCTCGCGCGCCTGCGTATTGCCCTGGCGCTGGCCGAACGCGCCAGCCCCGAAGAGCGGGAAAGACTCTGGCCGCGCCTGACCCGCGAGTGCGACCGGCTGGAAGCCTTGATCAGTGAAATTCTGGTACTGGCCCGTGTTGATGCCGATAACGCCAGCGCCGAAGAGGTCGACCTCACTGCCTTGCTCAAAACCTTGCAAAAGGACGCCCAACTCGGCGCACCGGACCAGGTAGTGCAACTGAACGCCGAAACCGACCTGCACCTGAAGGGCTGGCCGACCATGATCGAACGCGCGGTGGATAACCTGCTGCGCAATGCCCAGCGCTTCAATCCCCAGGGCCAGCCGATTGAACTGCAGGCGCAGCGTCAGGGTGATCGGATCCTGATCAGCGTACGCGACCACGGCCCCGGCGTTGAGGCCGAACACTTGAGCCAGCTGGGCGAGCCCTTCTATCGCGCCCCCGGCCAGACCGCACAAGGCCACGGCCTGGGCCTGGCGATTGCACGTCGCGCCGCCGAACGTCATGGCGGCAGCCTGATTCTGGCCAACCACCCAGGCGGCGGCTTTGTCGCCAGCATCGACCTGCCACTGGAACCCGGGGTTGTCACACCGGCCTGATCTTCTATAGTGACCCTTCTCTTGAGGAGGGCCTTTGATGACTGACCTGCTGACTCCCATCCAAGCCGCACTTGATCTGCCACAAACGCCGCTGACCTTTACCGAAGCTGGCGCCCTGCCCTCGATCTTCGCCGTGACCGACCTGGCCAGCGCCAGCATCGGCGCCGCCGGCCAAGCCGTGGCCCAGTTGATCCAGCAACAGACCGGGCGCCTGCCCAGCGTCAGTGTGGACCGGCGCCTCGCGTCTTTCTGGTTCTCCTCCTCGATTCGCCCGACAGGTTGGGAGGTCCCACCGCTGTGGGACCCGGTGGCCGGCGACTACGCCAGCGCCGATGGCTGGATTCGCCTGCACACCAACGCCCCCCATCACCGCGCGGCCGCCGAGCGGGTACTGGGCAAAGCCGCCGACCGCATCGAGATGGCCGCCTATGTGGCCAAATGGAAAGCAGCTGAGCTGGAGCAGGCGATTGTCGACGAGGGTGGTTGCGCAGCGCAGATGCGTTCGTGGCAGGCCTGGCAGTCGCATCCCCAAGGGCTGGCAGTGAATGCCGAGGCGCTGGTGCAGCGCCAGACCGATGAAACCACCTGCGTTAAACCCTGGCTCGGCTCAGTGGCGCGGCCGCTGGCGGGCATCAAGGTACTGGACCTGACCCGCGTGCTGGCCGGCCCCGTGGCCAGTCGCTTTCTTGCGGGCCTGGGCGCGGACGTGCTGCGCATCGACTCGCCCACTTGGAACGAACCCGGCGTAGTGCCGGAAATGACCCTGGGCAAACGCTGCGCCCGCCTGGACTTGAAGAGCCCCGAAGACCGGCAGGTGTTCGAAAACCTGCTCAAGGACGCCGACATCCTGTTCCACGGCTACCGCGCCGACGCCCTGGAGCAATTGGGCTACACCGCCAGCGCCCTGCAGACCCTCGCCCCCGGCCTGATCGACGTGAGCCTCAACGCCTACGGCTGGAGCGGCCCATGGCGTAATCGCCGGGGTTTCGACAGTTTGGTGCAGATGAGCAGCGGCATTGCCGACGCAGGCATGGCCTGGAAACAGGCGGACAAACCGGTGCCGTTGCCGTTGCAGGCCCTGGATCACGCCACCGGTTACTTGATGGCGGCCAGTGCGGTTCAAGCCTTGAGCGAACGCTTGAAGTCGGGGCGCGGCGGTTCGGCACGGTTGTCGCTGGCGCGCACGGCGAAGTTGTTGGTGGAGGCGGGACAGGTGCCGGAGCAGCCGGCGTTGCGTGCCGAGGAACTGAGCGATCAGGGTTTGGTGGTGGAGCAAACAGCCTGGGGCCAGGCGCACCGATTGCTTGCGCCAGTAACCATCAGCGGCACACCGTTGCAGTGGGATTTACCGGCTGGGGAATTGGGGTCGCACCGGGCACAGTGGTGAGCTGAAATCCGCTATCGCCGGCAAGCCAGCTCCCACATTCGACCGCATTCCAAAGGATGCACTCGGTCAAAATGTGGGAGCGGCTTGCTCGCGAAGAGGCCAGTACAGACACTATCAATCTGACCGTTGCAACGACGTCCACAAATGCTGCGCCGCATACGCCCTCAACGGTCGCCACGCCTCGGCCCGCATCAGCAACTGCCGCGCCGACACCGGCCCGCCCTCCAGCGCCGCCAGCGCATTGATCAACCCGATATCCCCCGACGCGAACGCATCCGCCTCGCGCATCTGGCGCATGGCGATGTACTGCGCGGTCCAGTCGCCAATCCCCGCCAACGCCACCAGCCTTGCGACGCCCTCCTTGAGACTGGCCTTGGGTTCGAACACCTCAGGATCATCCAGCAACGCCTGGGCCACGCCCGACAACGTGCGCCCGCGCGCCTTGGGCATCCCCAGGGTGGCGAGGTCGGCCGCCGCCAAGACGTCCGGCGTGGGGAACACGTGGGTGATACCGGCATACGGCGTTGCCAGCGGCTGACCGTATTGCGCAACTAGTTTGCCTGCCAGACGAATCGCGGCCACCACGGTGATTTGCTGGCCCAGCACTGCTCGGATCGCCAGCTCCAAGCCATCCCAGGTGCCTGGTACGCGCAAGCCCGGCCGCGCCGCAACCAGTTGCGCCATCAACGGGTCAGTCGCCAGTTGCGGGTTGATCCGTTGCGGCTGGGCGTCCAGGTCAAACATCTTGCGCAAGCGCCGTTGGATCTCGGGCAAGGCCGCCTTGTCCGCAAAGCCCACCGCAACGTCCAGCCAATCACCCGCCCCCGGCGCAACGCTGATCCAGCCATGCTGCCCGCCGACGCTGATGCTGCGCCGATACACGCCAGCCTCCACGGTCTCCATCCCAGTGATCGCCCGCGCCGACAAAAAACCCAACATCGCTGCCCAGTCATACGGCGGCTGATACGCCAGTCTCACAACGACAACACTCCGCTATACAACCCATACGCCGCCAGCCCAGCGCCGGCGATCACGCAGCTGAAAATGCCTTTTTCCACGTGGGTAAACAGGGGCTGGTCCTGCTCACGCTTGGCCAGGGCAAACAGGATCACGCCAGGTGCATACAACAGCGCAGACAGCAGCAGGTACTTCAAGCCACCGGCGTAGAGCAGCCACACCGCGTAGCCGAGGGCAATCAGGCCCACCAGCAAGTCCTTGATGCGCTGGCCATGGGCACCCTGGTAGGTTTCGCCGCGCCCGCTCAACAGCACCGCATAGGCCGCCGACCACAGGTACGGGACCAGGATCATCGATGAGGCGAGGTAAATCAGGGTGGTGTAGGTGCTGTGGGAAAACAGGGTGATCACCAGGAAGACCTGGATCATGACATTGGTCAGCCATAACGCGTTGACCGGCACCTGGTTGGCGTTTTCCTTTTTCAAAAAGGCCGGCATGGTCTTGTCATGGGCCGTGGCGTAGAGGATTTCCGCGCACAGCAATGCCCAGGACAGCAAGGCGCCGAGCAGCGATACCGCCAGGCCGATGCTGATCGCCATCGCGCCCCAGGGGCCGACGATGTGTTCCAGCACACCTGCCAGCGACGGGTTCTGCAGTTGTGCGAGCTGCGGCTGGCTCATGATGCCCAGCGACAGCACATTCACCAGCACCAGCAACGCCAGCACGCCCAGAAAGCCGATCACCGTGGCGCGACCCACGTCCGAGCGCTTCTCGGCCCGCGCCGAATAGACACTGGCGCCCTCGATACCGATAAACACAAACACGGTGACCAGCATCATGTTGCGCACCTGGTCCACCACATTGCCCATATTCGGGTTGCCCACGCCCCAGATATCACGGGTGAAGATCTCGGCCTTGAAGGCCACGCCGGCAATCACGATAAACATCAGCAGCGGCACGATCTTGGCCACGGTGGTGATCTGATTGATAAACGCGGCCTCCTTGATCCCACGCAGCACCAGGAAATGCACGGCCCACAGCAGCAAGGACGCGCAGCCGATGGCCACCGGCGTGTTGCCTTGACCGAATATCGGAAAAAAATAACCGAGGGTGCTGAACAGCAACACGAAGTAACCCACGTTGCCCATCCAGGCGCTGATCCAGTAACCCCAGGCCGAGGAGAAACCCATGTAATCGCCGAAGCCCGCCTTGGCATAGGCATACACGCCCGAGTCCAATTCGGGCTTGCGGTTGGCCAGGGTCTGGAACACAAAGGCCAGGGTCAACATGCCCACGGCGGTGATCGCCCAACCGATCAGCACCGCGCCTACCTCGGCTCGCGCGGCCATATTCTGCGGCAACGAGAAAATCCCCCCACCGATCATCGACCCCACTACCAGGGCGATCAGGGCACTGAGCCGAAGTTTCTGGGCGGGTTGGGACATGAACACTCCTGAATGAATAAAAAGTTTTAGCCGACAACTGTGCACTCAACTAATTAACCCAGCGAGTGTAGCGTTTATTAGAGACCGCGATAAAAACACTGCGCTAATACCCCAAGGGCATGACAGTTTATCGGGTTTAGGCTTATTTAGAATTTAAATACGACGACTACTCTGTCGCTTCTTAGTTCCTTATCGTCGCCTTTATGAAAAGTTTGCACATTCGGGAAAACGGGCTAGTTTAAAACGTCCACACGTAGCACTAAATGATTAACCAATACCGCAGAGATCGCTCTGGAAAGCACCTTTGCGCGGAAAACTATTGCCCACGGCTTTGCACCCTAAGTCATTAATTCACAATGGAATGTGCCAATGAAGTGATCTGAGTCAGCTGTTTGATTAGCGCACGGATTTATTCTGTGGTCTCTCTTCTCCTGCATTGGAGTTATGCGATGTCTGAATCTCCCGGAAAACTTCGATTAGGCGCACTGGTTGCACTGGTCGTCGGCTCAATGATTGGCGGCGGGATTTTCTCTCTGCCGCAAAATATGGCCGCCAGCGCTGACGTCGGCGCCGTATTGATCGGTTGGGTCATTACGGCCGTGGGCATGTTGACCCTCGCGTTCGTGTTCCAGACCCTCGCCAACCGCAAGCCCGACCTCGACGGTGGGGTGTACGCCTACGCCAAGGCCGGTTTCGGCGACTACATGGGTTTCTCGTCCGCCTGGGGTTACTGGATCAGTGCCTGGCTGGGCAACGTGGGTTACTTCGTGTTGCTGTTCAGCACCCTCGGTTACTTCTTCCCGATCTTTGGCGAAGGCAACACGCCGGCCGCTGTGATAGGCGCTTCAGTGCTGCTGTGGGCTGTGCATTTCCTGGTACTGCGCGGCATCAAGGAAGCGGCGTTCATCAACCTGGTAACCACCGTCGCCAAAGTGGTGCCATTGGTGCTGTTCGTTTTGATCGCGCTGTTCGCGTTCAAGCTGGACATCTTCACCGCTGACATCTGGGGCCTGAAAAACCCGGACCTGGGCAGCGTGATGAACCAGGTGCGCAACATGATGCTGGTCACCGTGTGGGTGTTTATCGGTATCGAAGGCGCGAGCATCTTCTCGGCCCGTGCCGAGAAACGCTCCGATGTGGGCAAGGCCACCGTGATCGGCTTTATCACCGTGCTGTTGTTCCTGATGCTGGTGAACGTGCTGTCCCTGGGGATCATGACCCAACCGGAGCTGGCCAAACTGCAAAATCCATCGATGGCCGCCGTGCTGGAGCATGTGGTGGGCCACTGGGGCGCGGTGCTGATCAGCGTCGGCTTGGTCATTTCGTTGCTCGGGGCGCTGCTGTCATGGGTGTTGCTGTGCGCGGAGATCATGTTCGCCGCTGCCAAGGACCACACCATGCCGGAATTCCTGCGCAAGGAGAACGCCAACCACGTGCCGGCCAACGCCCTGTGGCTGACCAACGCGATGGTGCAGATATTCCTGGTAATCACGCTGTTTTCCGCCAGCACCTACCTGTCGCTGATCTACCTCGCCACCTCAATGATCCTGGTGCCCTACCTGTGGTCGGCGGCGTATGCGCTGTTGCTGGCGGTGCGCGGGGAGACTTACGAAAACGCCCTCAAAGAGCGCCAGAAAGACCTGTTCATCGGCGCCATCGCCCTGATCTACGCGGTCTGGTTGCTCTACGCCGGCGGCACCAAATACCTGCTGCTCTCTGCCCTGCTCTACGCCCCCGGCGCGATCCTGTTCGCCAAGGCCAAGCGTGAACTGGGCAAACCGATATTCACCAACGTCGAGAAGTTGATTTTCGCCGCAGTGATCATTGGCGCCCTGGTGGCTGCCTATGGCCTCTACGACGGCTTCCTGACGCTTTAATTGTGTGTTCACTGGAGGATCTGAAATGACCACGGAAAAAGTGAAGTACGGCGTACATTCCGAAGCCGGCAAACTGCGCAAAGTCATGGTGTGCTCCCCAGGTTTGGCCCATCAGCGGCTGACCCCCAACAACTGCGATGAACTGCTGTTCGATGACGTGTTGTGGGTCGCCCAGGCCAAGCGCGACCATTTCGACTTCGTCACCAAGATGCGCGAGCGGGATATTGATGTGCTGGAAATGCACAACCTGCTGACCGACATCGTCGCCATCCCCGAAGCGCTGGACTGGATCCTGGAGCGCAAGATCACCGCCAACACAGTCGGCCTGGGCCTGGTCGATGAGGTCAGCTCCTGGCTGCGCAGCCTGGAGCCGCGCAAAATCAGTGAGTTCCTGATCGGTGGTGTGTCGGCCGATGACCTGCCGAGCAGCTTCGGGGGCAAGACCATCGAAATGTTCCGCGATTTCCTCGGGCATTCCAGCTTCATCCTGCCGCCGCTGCCCAACACTCAGTTCACCCGTGACACCACTTGCTGGATCTACGGCGGTGTGACACTGAACCCGATGTACTGGCCGGCGCGACGCCAGGAAACCCTGCTGGCCTCGGCCATCTACAAATTCCATCCCGAGTTCACCAACGCGGACTTCCAGATCTGGTACGGCGACCCGGATCAGGAACACGGCGCCTCCACCCTGGAAGGCGGTGACGTGATGCCGATCGGCAACGGCGTGGTACTGATCGGCATGGGCGAGCGTTCGTCCCACCAGGCGATCGGCCAATTGGCGCGCAACCTGTTCAAGAACAAGGCAGTGGAAAAAGTGATCGTTGCCGGCCTGCCAAAATCCCGCGCGGCGATGCACCTGGATACCGTGTTCAGCTTCTGCGACCGCGACCTGGTCACCGTCTTCCCCGAAGTGGTCAACCAGATCGTGCCGTTCACCCTGCGTCCGGATGAAAGCAAGCCGCACGGCATCGACATCCAGCGGGAAAAAACCAACTTCCTCGAAACCGTCGCCGCGGCCCTCAACCTCAAGGCGCTGCGTGTGGTCGAGACCGGCGGCAACAGCTTCGCCGCCGAACGCGAGCAGTGGGACGACGGCAACAACGTGGTCGCGGTGGAGCCTGGCGTAGTGATCGGTTACGACCGCAACACCTACACCAACACCTTGCTGCGCAAGGCCGGCGTGGAAGTCATCACCATCAGTGCCGGCGAACTCGGCCGCGGCCGTGGCGGTGGCCACTGCATGACCTGCCCGATCATCCGCGACCCTATCGACTATTAATTTCCAGGCCTTGGCCGTCGCCCATAAGGCGCCGGCCAAGGGGATAACCTAAACAGAAGGAGATCCATCATGGCTTTCAACATGCGCAACCGCAGCCTGCTGTCGCTGATGCACCACACCACCCGCGAACTGAACTACCTGCTGGACCTGTCCCGCGACCTCAAGCGCGCCAAATACACTGGCACCGAGCGTCCGCACCTGAAGGGCAAGAACATCGCGCTGATCTTCGAAAAAACCTCGACCCGCACCCGTTGCGCCTTCGAAGTCGCGGCCCATGACCAGGGCGCGCACGTCACCTACATCGATCCGGTGTCGTCACAGATCGGCCATAAAGAAAGCATGAAAGACACCGCCCGCGTACTGGGCCGGATGTTCGACGCCATCGAATACCGTGGCTTCGAACAGGAAATCGTCGAAGAACTGGCCAAGTTCGCCGGCGTGCCAGTGTTCAACGGCCTTACCGCCGAATTCCACCCGACGCAAATGATCGCCGACACCCTGACCATGCGCGAACACAGCGACAAACCGCTGCATGACATCAGCTACGCCTACCTCGGCGACGCCCGCTACAACATGGGTAACTCGCTGCTGATGATTGGCGCCAAGCTGGGCATGGACGTGCGCATCGGCGCGCCGAAAGCGCTGTGGCCGCACGAAGATTTCATCAAGCAGTGCCAGGCGTTTGCCGAAGAAAGCGGCGCACGCATCACCATCACCGAAGACCCTAAGGAAGCGGTGAAAGGCGTGGACTTCATCCACACCGATATCTGGGTGTCCATGGGCGAGCCGGTGGAAGCGTGGGACGAGCGCATCGAGCAACTGCTGCCGTACCAGGTCAACGCCAAGATGATGAAAGCTTCGGGCAACCCGCGCGTGAAATTCATGCACTGCCTGCCCGCGTTCCACAACAGCGAAACCAAGGTGGGCAAGGACATCGCTGCGCGTTATCCGAACCTGGCCAATGGCGTGGAAGTGACCGAGGACGTGTTCGAATCGCCGGCCAACATCGCGTTTGAGCAGGCGGAGAACCGCATGCATACCATCAAGGCGATTCTGGTGTCGGCGCTGGCGGATATCTAACCCTCAACACCGCTCCCAC
>NZ_JBZXDZ010000010.1:0-197613 GCF_058725305.1 Pseudomonas sp. DW-iso3 | reverse complement strand
CCGCTCCCACAGTTGGCCCTGTGTTCGCAACATGGAACTCTAGAAGGACACTCTGTATGCGCATCGTCGTAGCCTTGGGCGGTAACGCCCTGCTCCGCCGTGGTGAACCCATGACGGCGGACAACCAACGCGCCAATATTCGCATCGCCACCGAACAGATCGCCAAGATTCACGCCGGCAACGAGCTGGTGATCGCCCACGGCAATGGTCCGCAGGTCGGCCTGTTGTCGTTGCAGGCAGCGGCCTACACCCAGGTCTCACCGTACCCGCTGGACGTGCTTGGCGCCGAAACCGAGGGCATGATCGGTTACATCATCGAACAGGAACTGGGCAACCTGCTGGACTTTGAAGTGCCCTTCGCCACCCTGCTCACCCAGGTCGAAGTGGACGCCAAGGACCCCGCCTTCCAGAACCCGACCAAGCCCATCGGTCCGGTGTATTCCAAGGCCGAAGCGGAGAAACTCGCCGCTGAAAAGGGCTGGGCCATTGCGCCGGATGGCGACAAGTACCGCCGCGTGGTCGCCAGCCCACGGCCAAAACGCATCTTTGAAATCCGCCCGATCACCTGGCTGCTGGACAAAGGCAGTATCGTGATTTGTGCCGGCGGCGGCGGCATTCCGACAATGTACGGCGAGGACGGCAAGCTGCGCGGCATTGAAGCCGTGATCGACAAAGACCTGTGCTCGTCGCTGCTGGCATCGCAATTGAAAGCCGATTTGTTGGTGATCGCCACCGACGTCAACGCCGCTTTTATCGACTTCGGCAAACCCACCCAGAAGGCCATCGGCCAGGCCCACCCCGACGAAATGGAAAAACTCGGCTTCGCGGCCGGTTCCATGGGGCCCAAGGTGCAAGCCGCCTGCGAGTTCGCCCGTCAGACTGGCAAAACCGCCGTCATCGGTTCACTCTCGGACATCGAAGCCATCGTCCAGGGCAGCGCCGGTACACGCATCAGCACGGCAAAACCTGGCATCACCTATCTGTGAAGTAGAGGAGAGACGCCTATGGCCACCTTTGAACCGGGTCACCTGCACGTTGAACGTCACGCGTTGAACAAGGATGACTACAGCTACAACCTGTGTATCGACTACGAAGTCAGCCAGGATCCCAAGGAAGGCAAGGGGATGCTGTTCAAGCTGCATGGCTCGGTGCAGGGCAAGGACCTGAAGGAGGAGTTTTTCCTGCCCAAGGACCAGGCGTTCGACTTTGCCCGGCATGCCATGAACATCGCGCAGAAGTATGGAATGCCCAAGGTGGCGGTGTTGAATGGCTCGATGCACAAGCAGTACGACATGATGTTTGAGGATGTACGGAATCAGTTGGATGTAAAGTCAGGCGATCCGGTCAAGCCGGAGCACCTGGCGTAATCACAGCGCAAATCCCCTGTGGGAGCAGGCTTGCTCGCGAATGTGGTGCATCAGTCACTGAATATAGGGACTGACACAGCGCATTCGCGAGCAAGCCCGCTCCCACATTTTGATCTCCATCATCTCCAAGGCATACTGGCCACCCTCCGCACTCCAGAATCAAGATCCGCCCCATGCGTATCCACGTCAGCTTCATCGACCGCGTCGGCATTACCCAGGAAGTCCTGGCCCTGCTCGGTGGGCGCAATCTCAATCTGGATGCGGTGGAAATGGTGCCGCCCAACGTCTACATCGATGCGCCGACCCTGAGCGCCGACGTGCTCGAAGAACTGCGCGACGCACTGTTCAGCGTGCAGGGCGTGCAAGCGGTGAAGGTGGTGGACATCCTTCCCGGCCAACGTCGTCACCTGCAACTCGACGCCCTATTGGCGGCCATGACCGACCCGGTACTGGCGCTGGACAGCGCGGGCAAGATCCTGCTGGCCAATCCGGCGCTGATCGCCCTGTACGGTCGCGAACCGGCTGGGGAAAGCATCAGCGAGCTGTTCAATGACCCGGCGCTGCTCGACACCTTGCTGGAGCAAGGCTTCCGCCTGCCGCTGCGAGAAATCAGCGTCAACGGCCAGACCCTGCTGCTGGACGCCACACCGATCACCGACGCCGGCGCGTTACTGACGCTCTACCAACCCAACCGCATCGGCGAACAACTGTCGGCACTGCACCATGACCATGCCGAAGGCTTTGATGCGCTGCTCGGCGAATCCCCGGTCATCCGCACGCTCAAGGCCCGCGCCCAGCGGGTGGCGGCGCTGGATGCACCGCTGTTGATCCAGGGCGAAACCGGCACCGGCAAGGAACTGGTGGCGCGCGCCTGCCATGCGATCAGTGTGCGCCACAGCGCGCCATTCCTCGCGTTGAACTGTGCGGCGCTGCCGGAAAACCTCGCGGAAAGCGAGTTGTTTGGTTACGCACCGGGCGCCTTTACCGGCGCGCAACGCGGTGGCAAACCGGGGCTGATGGAGTTGGCCAACCAGGGCACGGTGTTTCTGGATGAAATCGGTGAGATGTCGCCGTACTTGCAGGCCAAGCTGCTACGTTTTCTCAATGACGGCAGCTTCCGTCGCGTGGGCGGCGACCGCGAAGTGAAGGTCAATGTGCGCATCCTCAGCGCTACCCACCGCGACCTGGAAAAAATGGTCAGCGAAGGCACTTTTCGCGAAGATCTTTTCTACCGCCTGAACGTACTCAACGTCGAAGTGCCGCCGTTGCGCGAACGTGGCCAGGACATCCTGTTGCTGGCCCGCTACTTCATGCAGCAGGCCTGCGCGCAGATCCAGCGCCCAGTCTGCCGCTTGGCGCCCGGGACTTACCCGGCACTGCTGGGCAACCGCTGGCCGGGCAACGTGCGCCAATTGCAGAACGTGATCTTCCGCGCCGCTGCCATCTGCGAAAGCAGCCTGGTGGACATTGGCGACCTGGACATCGCCGGCACTTCGGTGGCACGCCAGAGCGACGGCGAAATCGACAGCCTGGAACAGGCGGTGGAAGACTTTGAGCGCAACCTGCTGGAAACGCTCTACACCAGCTACCCTTCGACCCGACAACTGGCCAGTCGCCTGCAGACCTCCCACACTGCGATCGCTCATCGCCTGCGCAAGTACGGCATTCCCAACAAACCCTGAACCCGAACGCGGATCAAAATGTGGGAGCGGGCTTGCTCGCGAATGCGCAGTGTCAACTCGCCCCCCATCACTGACCCACCGCATTCGCGAGCAAGCCCGCTCCCACCTTTATCGTATTCCAGATTTTGGTCTGAGAACGACATCCGCTGTACTGAAAGCGCTACAGTGGAACGATATCGCTACAAACCTGTTTTTTGCGCGCCATGCAAGGCTTTGATCCACATAGGCTTTTTTTCGCAGGCCCGGTTGTAGCGAAATCGCTACAGCTGACGGGCATAGGGTTATAGCCAATTTTATTAACCTATTGATTTATAACGAATTAATAAGGTTGGCCGCGATATTGCTAAACAACTCCCCATTATTCCAATCCCGTCCACCAGACGAATCTGGCCTTGAGGAGTTTCCATGAGCGAGTTGCGTTTCACTGAAGATCACGAATGGCTGCGCGCCGAAGCTGACGGCAGCGTCACCGTGGGTATCACCGCTTTCGCGCAAAACGCGCTGGGTGACGTGGTTTTCGTGCAACTGCCGGAGTTGCAGGCCTATGACAAGGGCGCTGAAGCGTCCACCGTTGAGTCCGTAAAAGCAGCCAGCGGCGTGTACATGCCGCTGGACGGTGAAGTCCTCGAAGTGAACGACAAATTGGATGGCAGCCCGGAGCTGGTCAACGAAGACCCGATGGGCGAAGGTTGGTTCTTCCGCTTTAAACCGGCCGATGCCGGTGCGGTCGCTAAACTGTTGGATCAGGATGCGTATGACCGCCTGATCAAAGCCAACGCTGAAGCTTGAGGAGCGCGCAATGACCGTTCAATTGACCACCGCCAACGAATTCATCGCCCGCCATATCGGCCCACGCCAGGAAGACGAGCAGCAGATGCTCGCCAGCCTGGGCTTTGATTCCCTGGAAGCCCTGAGCGCCAGCGTGATCCCGGAAAGCATCAAGGGCACCAGCGTGCTCGGCCTGGAAGACGGCCTGAGCGAAGCCGAGGCCCTGGCCAAGATCAAGGCCATCGCCGGCAAGAACCAACTGTTCAAGACCTACATCGGCCAGGGCTACTACAACTGCCACACGCCGTCGCCGATCCTGCGCAACTTGCTGGAAAACCCGGCCTGGTACACCGCCTACACCCCCTACCAGCCAGAGATTTCCCAGGGCCGCCTGGAAGCGCTGCTGAACTTCCAGACCCTGATCAGCGATCTCACCGGCCTGCCGATCGCCAACGCCTCGCTGCTTGACGAAGCCACCGCCGCCGCCGAAGCCATGACCTTCTGCAAGCGCCTGAGCAAGAACAAGGGCAGCAACGCCTTCTTCGCCTCGATCCACAGCCACCCGCAAACCCTCGACGTGCTGCGCACCCGTGCCGAGCCACTGGGTATTGATGTGGTGGTGGGCGATGAGCGCGAACTGACCGACGTCAGCCCGTTCTTCGGCGCCCTGCTGCAGTACCCTGCCAGCAACGGCGACGTGTTCGACTACCGCGAGCTGACCGAGCGTTTCCACGCTGCCCATGCATTGGTAGCCGTGGCCGCCGACCTGCTGGCCCTGACGCTGCTGACCCCACCGGGTGAGTTCGGCGCCGACGTGGCCATCGGCAGTGCGCAACGCTTCGGCGTGCCGCTGGGCTTTGGTGGCCCGCACGCGGCGTACTTCTCCACCAAGGATGCGTTCAAGCGCGACATGCCGGGCCGTCTGGTCGGTGTGTCCGTCGACCGTTTCGGCAAACCGGCCCTGCGCCTGGCCATGCAGACCCGCGAGCAACATATCCGCCGCGAAAAGGCCACGTCGAACATCTGCACCGCCCAGGTGCTGCTGGCCAACATCGCCAGCATGTACGCCGTGTACCACGGCCCCAAAGGCCTGACCCAGATTGCCCGGCGAGTGCACCAGCTGACCGCGATCCTGGCCAAGGGCCTGACCGCCCTGGGCCAGAACGTCGAGCAAGCCCACTTCTTCGACACCCTCACGCTCAACACTGGCGCCCACACTGCCGCCGTGCACGATAAGGCCCGCGCTCAGCGCATCAATCTGCGAGGGGTGGACGCTGAGCGTGTGGGTGTATCGGTGGACGAAACCACCACCCAGGCCGACATTGAAACCCTGTGGGCGATCTTCGCCGACGGTAAGGCCCTGCCGGACTTCGCCGCCCAGGTTGAAAGCACCCTGCCGGCCGCGCTGCTGCGCCAGTCGCCGGTCCTCAGCCACCCGGTATTCAACCGGTATCACTCGGAAACCGAGCTGATGCGCTACCTGCGCAAGCTGGCCGACAAGGACCTCGCGCTGGACCGCACCATGATCCCGCTGGGCTCGTGCACCATGAAGCTCAACGCCGCCAGCGAAATGATCCCGGTGACCTGGGCGGAGTTCGGCGCCTTGCACCCGTTCGCCCCGGCCGAGCAGAGCGCCGGCTACCTGGAGCTGACGTCCGACCTCGAAGCCATGCTCTGCGCCGCCACCGGTTACGACGCGATTTCCCTGCAGCCGAACGCCGGTTCCCAGGGCGAGTACGCCGGCCTGCTGGCCATCCGTGCCTATCACCAGAGCCGTGGCGATGAGCGCCGCGACATCTGCCTGATCCCATCGTCGGCCCACGGTACCAACCCGGCCACCGCCAACATGGCGGGCATGCGTGTGGTCGTCACCGCTTGCGACGCCCGTGGCAACGTGGATATCGAAGACCTGCGGGCCAAGGCCATCGAGCACCGCGACCACCTCGCCGCGCTGATGATCACCTACCCTTCCACCCACGGCGTGTTCGAAGAAGGTATCCGCGAAATCTGCGGCATCATTCACGACAACGGCGGCCAGGTGTACATCGACGGCGCCAACATGAACGCCATGGTCGGCCTGTGCGCCCCCGGCAAGTTCGGCGGCGACGTGTCCCACCTGAACCTGCACAAGACCTTCTGCATCCCGCACGGCGGTGGCGGCCCAGGCGTTGGCCCGATTGGCGTCAAGTCGCACCTTACGCCGTTCCTGCCAGGCCACGCGGCCATGGAGCGCAAGGAAGGCGCGGTGTGCGCGGCGCCATTCGGCAGCGCAAGCATCCTGCCGATCACCTGGATGTACATCAGCATGATGGGTGGCGCAGGCCTCAAGCGCGCATCGCAGTTGGCGATCCTGAATGCCAACTACATTTCCCGTCGCCTTGAAGAGCACTACCCCGTCCTCTACACCGGCAGCAACGGCCTGGTCGCGCATGAGTGCATCCTCGACCTGCGCCCCTTGAAAGACAGCAGCGGCATCAGCGTGGACGACGTGGCCAAGCGCCTGATCGACTTCGGTTTCCATGCGCCGACCATGTCGTTCCCGGTGGCAGGCACCTTGATGATCGAGCCGACCGAAAGCGAATCCAAGGAAGAACTGGACCGCTTCTGCAATGCGATGATCGCCATCCGCGAAGAAATCCGCGCGGTGGAAAACGGCACACTGGACAAGGACGACAACCCACTGAAGAACGCGCCGCACACCGCTGCCGAACTGGTGAGCGAGTGGACGCACCCCTACACCCGCGAACAAGCGGTGTACCCGGTGCCTTCATTGATCGAAGGCAAGTACTGGCCGCCGGTGGGGCGTGTCGACAACGTGTTTGGCGATCGCAATCTGGTGTGTGCGTGCCCGTCGATCGAGAGCTACGCGTAACCTGAGGATGTACTCGGTACAAATGTGGGAGCGGGCTTGCCCGCGAATGCGGTGGATCAGTCAGCAGGTGTATCAACTGAGAGACCGCTTTCGCGAGCAAGCCCGCTCCCACATTTGGCCGAGTACACCTGATAAATAATAAGAAACCGGAGAACAACTCATGTCTTTAAGCGTGTTCGACCTGTTCAAGATTGGCATCGGCCCCTCCAGCTCCCATACCGTCGGCCCGATGCGCGCCGCCGCTCGATTCGTCGAGGGCCTCAAGCGTGACAACCTGTTGGGCACCACCCTCAGCCTCAAGGTGGAGCTCTACGGATCGCTGGGCGCCACCGGCAAAGGCCACGGCAGCGACAAAGCCGTGTTGCTGGGCCTGGAAGGTGAACACCCGGACACCGTAAATACCGAAACCGTGGCTACCCGCCTGGCGCAGATGCGCAAGGATGGCCGCTTGAACCTGCTCGGCGAACACAGCATTGCGTTCAACGAGAAAGAACACTTGGCGATGATTCGCAAACCCCTCGCCTACCACCCCAATGGCATGATTTTCCGTGCCTTCGACGCCGCCAATATCCAGATCCGCAGCCGCGAGTACTACTCGGTGGGGGGTGGATTTGTGGTGGATGAAGACGCCGCCGGCGCCGACCGGATTGTCGAGGACGCCACACCGCTGACCTTCCCCTTCAAACATGCCAAAGACCTTCTCGGCCATTGCAGCACCTACGGGCTGTCCATCAGCCAGGTGATGATGACCAATGAGAGTGCCTGGCGCCCTGAAGCGGAAACCCGCGCCGGGCTGCTGAGAATCTGGCAGGTGATGCAGGACTGTGTGGACGCGGGCTGCCGCAACGAAGGGATTCTGCCTGGAGGTTTGAAGGTCAAGCGTCGCGCCGCCGCCCTGCATCGCCAGCTGTGCAAACACCCGGAGTCGGCGTTGCGCGACCCGCTGTCGGTACTCGATTGGGTCAACCTTTACGCCTTGGCGGTCAATGAAGAAAACGCCAACGGCGGCCGCGTGGTCACGGCGCCTACCAACGGAGCGGCGGGAATCGTGCCGGCGGTACTGCATTACTACATGCGCTTTATCCCCGGCGCTAACGAAGACGGTGTGGTGCGCTTTCTGCTCACCGCCGCCGCCATCGGCATTCTGTACAAGGAGAACGCATCGATCTCCGGCGCCGAAGTCGGCTGCCAAGGCGAAGTCGGCGTGGCCTGCTCCATGGCCGCCGGCGCACTGTGCGAAGTCTTGGGCGGCAGTGTTTCCCAGGTGGAAAACGCTGCCGAGATCGGTATGGAACACAACCTCGGCCTGACCTGCGACCCGATTGGCGGATTGGTCCAGGTGCCCTGCATCGAGCGCAACGCGATGGGCTCGGTCAAGGCGATCAACGCGGTGCGCATGGCCTTGCGCGGCGATGGGCAGCACTTCGTCTCGCTGGATAAAGTCATCCGCACCATGCGCCAGACCGGCGCCGACATGAAAAGCAAATACAAGGAAACCGCCCGTGGCGGTTTGGCGGTCAACATTATCGAGTGCTGACGCCTAACGGCGCGCCAGCACGTTTTTCAGGAGCTGAATATGTCCACCGAAACCCTGTTGAAAACCCCTCTGCATGCCCTGCACATCGAGCTGGGCGCGCGCATGGTGCCCTTCGCCGGCTACGACATGCCGGTGCAATACCCACTGGGCGTGATGAAGGAACACCTGCACACCCGTGATCAAGCCGGGCTGTTCGATGTGTCCCACATGGGCCAGATCCGCCTCACCGGCGCCAATGCCGCCAAGGCCCTGGAAACCCTGGTACCGGTCGACATCCTCGACCTGCCAGTCGGCATGCAGCGCTACGCGATGTTCACCAACGACCAGGGCGGCATCCTCGATGACCTGATGGTGGCCAACCTGGGTAACGAAGAACTGTTCCTGGTGGTCAACGCCGCCTGCAAGGACCAGGACCTGGCGCACCTGCGCCAGCATATCGGCGACCAGTGCACCATCGAGCCGTTGTTCGAGGAGCGTGCATTGCTGGCGCTGCAGGGCCCGGCGGCGGTGAAAGTACTGGCGCGCCTGGCTCCTGAAGTCACCAAGATGACCTTCATGCAGTTCGCCACCCTGCGCCTGCTGGGCGTGGACTGCTATGTCAGCCGTTCGGGCTACACCGGTGAAGACGGCTTTGAAATTTCCGTACCCGCCGCCAACGCCGAAAGCCTCGCGCGCAGCCTGCTGGCCGAGACCGAAGTGCAGGCCATCGGCCTGGGCGCCCGCGATTCGTTGCGCCTGGAAGCCGGCCTGTGCCTGTACGGCCACGACATGAACACCGACACCACCCCGATCGAAGCCAGCCTGCTGTGGGCGATTTCCAAGGCGCGCCGTGCCGACGGTGCTCGTGCCGGTGGTTTCCCGGGTGCCGACACGATCTTCACCCAACAGCAAGCCGGTGTGAGCCGCAAACGTGTAGGCCTGTTGCCACAAGAGCGCACGCCGGTGCGCGAAGGTGCACAAATCGTCGACGCAGACGGCACCGTGATCGGCAGCGTGTGCAGCGGCGGCTTCGGCCCGACCCTGGGCGGCCCGCTGGCCATGGGTTACCTGGACAGCGCCTTTATCGCACTGGATACCGAAGTCTCTGCGCTGGTGCGTGGGAAAAAGGTGCCACTTCGTGTAAGTAAAATGCCATTTGTGCCGCAGCGTTACTACCGGGGCTGACTGACTGTTTCCATAAGTAACGCGATTGCGTTAACACGCACTAATTTGTAACGCAATCGCCATAAAACAGTGCACTCCCGATAGTCTTTTTTATAGGGGTCAACCTATAACAAGTGATCAACTCTATCGAATAAGTGGAATTCACAATATTCAACCAAGTGTCATAAGCCCAAGCAAAACCTGGGCTTTTGGCAGGGCTTGTTTTTTCTCCATTAGTTGGCGTAGAGTTTGCCCACTGTGTTTGCATGGGTCGCTTGGAACCTGGACCTGGGCAGTAGCTGAAGTAGTTGTGCTACAACCCGTTCGACGTCTCTTACTTTCCTGCAACCCAGCCCAGTACTCTTTCATGCGAAAGGGGCTGTCATTAATTTTTAGCGTCAAGGAAATAAGAAAATGGCTGAACGTCAGAGCGGTACCGTCAAGTGGTTTAACGACGAGAAAGGGTTTGGTTTTATCACTCCAGAAAGCGGTCCGGATCTGTTCGTGCATTTCCGCGCTATTCAGGGCAACGGCTTCAAGAGCCTGAAAGAAGGCCAGAAAGTGACATTCGTTGCTGTGCAAGGCCAAAAAGGCATGCAGGCAGACGAAGTACAAGCAGAAGGCTGATCCCTGCTGCGACAAAAAGCCCCTGATGGTGACATCAGGGGCTTTTTTATGTGCGTTTGCTCGTAAAATGGCTTTTTTTCAGAAGAGAGCCCTGCCATGTCGAAACCCCTGCTGAGCCCCCAAGGCGAGTTCCCCGCCGTTGGCCTGGGCCGTCGTCTGGCAGCGATGTTCTATGACTTCCTGTTGTGCACCGCCCTGCTGATCGTCACGGCGTTCATCTACAAGCTGATCTGGATCGCGTTTGTTGGCGAGGCGAAGATGCGCACACTCACAGAATCCGGCGCGCTGGACGGCGACCCGCTGCTGTCGACGATTCTGTTGTTTGTGCTGTTTGGCTTCTTCGCCAAGTTCTGGACCCATTCCGGGCAGACCCTGGGCATGCAGGTGTGGGGCGTGCGCGTACAGAATGCCGATGGCTCAAGGATCAGCCTGTGGCAGGCGCTGTTGCGCTTTGTGGTGTCGATTGCGTCGTGGTTGTGCGTGGGGCTGGGGTTTATCTGGTCGCTGGTTGATAAGCGCAAACGCAGCTGGCATGACATCTATTCGGATACGCAACTGGTGCGGATCCCCAAGCAGAAAAAGTAATTGCCGACGACACAGATCAACTGTGGGCGCTGGCTTGCCAACTCCCACAGTTTGACAGTGTTCACAACGGGGTCAGGCGTTGCCGGCGAGCTTGAGACGTGCGGCCTGGGTGAAATCGAGCATTCGTTTGAGCGGGCGCACTGCATGCGGGATTACCGACGGCTCGACGAAGATCTCATTACTACCCTCGCGCAGGCACTGCAGCGTGCGTTCCAGCGTGTTCATCGCCATCCATGGGCAATGCGCGCAACTGCGGCACGCCGCGCCATTGCCAGCGGTAGGCGCTTCGACAAAGACCTTGTCCGGGCACAGCTGCTGCATCTTGTAGAAAATGCCGCGGTCGGTGGCGACGATGAAAGTCTTGTTCGGCAGGCGCTGAGCGGCGGCAATCAATTGGCTGGTCGAACCTACAGCGTCTGCCAATTCGATCACCGATGTCGGCGACTCGGGGTGCACCAGGATCGCGGCATCCGGGTACAGCGCCTTCATGTCTTCAAGCTGCTTGGACTTGAACTCTTCGTGGACAATGCAGGCACCGTCCCACAGCAGCATATCGGCACCGGTCTGACGCTGGATGTAGGTCCCCAGGTGCTTGTCAGGGCCCCAGATAATCGTCTCGCCGTTGTCCATCAGGCTTTCGACGATTTCCAGCGCGCAACTCGACGTCACCACCCAATCCGCCCGGGCTTTGACCGCCGCCGAGGTGTTGGCATACACCACCACGGTGCGCTCGGGATGCTGGTCGCAGAACGCCGAAAACTCCTCCACCGGGCAACCCAGGTCCAGGGAACACGTGGCTTCCAGGGTGGGCATGAGGATGCGTTTTTCGGGGGTGAGGATCTTGGCGGTCTCGCCCATGAAACGCACGCCAGCGACCAGGACGGTCTTGGCCGGGTGAGCGGCGCCGAAACGGGCCATTTCCAGGGAGTCGGAAACGCAGCCGCCGGTTTCTTCGGCCAGGGCCTGAATCACCGGATCACAGTAGAAGTGGGCAACCAGCACCGCGTCTTGAGCCTTGAGCTCGGCGGCGATGGCGGTACGCAGGCTCGCCTCTTCCTCGGCGCTGAGGGCCTTGGGCTGCTTGGCGTCGAGATGGGCTTGAACCAGAAGGCGTTCGGAAATTTGCGTCATGTTCGCAAGACCTGCAGGCGCAGTTGCGCGAAAGTCGAGTGTACCACCGGCTCTGGAGCCCTTCGGGCGCCGCCGGACGAAGTGATGGTGTTCATCAAGCACGGGTTAAGGTGAAGCTGCGCAAGGCTACAGAATATCCAAGGGTTTCAAAAGCCTAATCTGGTATTCGCCCGCCTGTTTGCCGGGCAAAAAAAGGGAGACCCCGGGGCTGGGGTCTCCCTTTTTCGCTCCCGGTATCAGCGCACCAATGCGGACGGCTCTTGCTGAAGCATCACCGAATCATGCATGTTCGCCAACGCATCCTTCAACGTGGACTCTTCCAACGCGTCCTTGGACTTCTTGCTGGCGTTGGCCGCGTATTCAAGCAGCACCAGGTAGTCGCGCTTGACCGCAGCCTGCGTCGGCACGTAGGTCTCGTCCACCAGCTTGCCCATCACATACTTTTGCGTACGGGTGTTCTGGCTGGCCTCTTGCGATACCGAGGCATGGGTCAGCAGGCCATCCTTGTACGACAGATTGGCAGAACTGCTGGCCTTGTCCTGCACCTGCACGTAGAGATAGTTCTGTGACTCGGCGGTGCCGTCCAAAGCAGGCGCCTTACCGCCCTTGAGGCTCTTGTGGAAGCTCGCGGAGAGGCTCGACTGCTGGTCCTGGCTGACACTGCGGTCCAGCGCGGTACTTCCACCAACACGGGTCTTTTGCGACACCTCATAGGCAAAGCTGTCGACCTCGGAGGGGCGCATCGGGTTGGGCGAATCAGACGCCTGCTTGATCGACGCCTTGAAGTCAGCCAGGCCAGTGAGCAACCCCTGGTCGGTCGGGTTGCGCGTCAGCGCCTCTGGCAAAGAAACGCCCTGTGGATAATGACTGTTCATGGCGCTGAAGGCGTCCTTGAACATCGCCATCAACTCCGGCTTGGCGCTGCCGCGCGCCTGTGCCCGATCGAACTGGGTGAGGTAGCTTTGCAGGGCCTTGGCCTGCTGCTTGGCGTTGCCGAGGATAGCGGTGTTTTTCAGGTCGACCGCCAGGTTCAACTCACCGAGCGGACCACTCATGCGGGTGGTCCGGCTTTGACTGTCGGCGTGAAAGGCCAGGCTCAGGTCCTGACCGTCCAGGGATTTGAGCTTGGCGCTGAGGTCGACCGAGGCCAGCAACGTGGAATCAAACTGCGTCAGCTGACTCAGGTCGAGCTTCGGCGGCGTTGCGGTCAACCCATCCACGGCGGCCTGGAAAGCGCTGCCCAGCTTGCCAACAGCCGTGAGCTCCTCATCGCTCAAGGTGCCCCCCTCCACTGTCGCCTTCACCCCCAGGCCGTCGGTCTGGCTAGAGAGGCTGAAGGTCACGGTCTTGCCGCTGGCGGTCTTGATGCTGAGGCTGATCAGGTTGTCGGCCTTGGAGTGCAGCAGGCTCTGATCAACCTTGATTTCACCCGCGTTCGCCGCGCGGTCGGCACTCGCGAACATCACCGACTGGGAAATCCCTCCACCGCCCTTGGCGAACTGCGCAACCAGACCGGCGCCCAGGCCACTGAAACGGTTGGCCGTCGATTGCGAATTGAAGTTGGCGTTGAGGGACTTGCTGAGCGCATCCTGACGGTCGCTTTCCCAGGCGCGGACGGTCTCTTGACCCGGCAACTGCCCGCGACGGGAATAGGTGTCGGACAGCGTATCGGAGACGACGTTGCCCAGGCTGACGACTGAAGATGGCCTCTTCAGGCTGACTTCAACGTTGTGCGTCAGGGTTGCCGCCGGCGTTTCCGTCGGCCGGGCGATAAGCGTGTTGGCGGTGCTGATAGGCGAAAGCGTAGTCATGACGATCCCTGTCTTGAACTGGATAATGTTCAATTTAACCAAGACTTCGATCGATTGACAGCACGCTGACAACAAAGAGCCATGCCAGAAGTTGCGTGGTGAGCCGATACCCGCGCCGATGGCGTGCGACCAGGTGTCATGTGAGTGCTGTTGCTCGGTGATCGAGCCCAGTCCACCACGTTGAGCGGTGAGATCGGACACGCCATCGTGGCGCCTGGCTATGGCTCGGCTACAAAAAAGCCCCAGGCACTTGGTATGCCTGGGGCTTTCTCTGTATTCAAACAGGCAAAAAAAAACCCGGAAATCCTCACTTGCGTGGGCCTTCCGGATTTTCTAAACCGCCAAAAATGGTGGGTCGTGTGGGATTCGAACCTACGACCAATTGGTTAAAAGCCAACTGCTCTACCAACTGAGCTAACGACCCGCTGTGTGGTGGCGCGTATAATACTGATTTCTAAGGATTATTCAACACCTTATTTTAAATAAATCAGAAATAACGCGTTGGGTCAGTAATTCCGGCGGCTTGGAAGCCTTCTGCACGCAGTCGGCAGCTGTCGCATTTCCCACAAGCACGGCCGTCATCGTCTGCCTGATAGCAGGAAACAGTCAGCGAATAATCGACGCCAAGTCCTACACCAGCCTTCACGATATCGGCCTTGCTCAGGTTTTGCAGCGGCGCCAGGATGCGGAAGCCCTGCCCTTCTACACCGGCCTTGGTCGCCAGGTTGGCCATGCGTTCGAACGACTCGACGAACTCGGGGCGGCAGTCTGGGTAACCGGAGTAGTCCACCGCGTTGACGCCGATAAAGATGTCGCGAGCATTGAGCACTTCCGCCCAGCCCAGGGCCAGGGACAGGAACACCGTGTTACGGGCCGGCACGTAAGTCACCGGAATGCCTTCGCCGGGCGTTTCCGGTACATCGATGCTACTGTCGGTCAGCGCGGAGCCGCCGATGCCGTTGAGGTTAAGGCCGATCACTTTATGCTCGACCACGCCCATCTCACGGGCGACACGGGCAGCGGCGTTCAGCTCGGCGCGGTGACGCTGGCCGTAGTCGAAGCTCATGGTGTAGCAGCTGTAGCCTTGCGCCTGGGCCATAGCCACCACGGTGGCGGAGTCGAGGCCGCCGGACAGCAGGATTACCGCGCGTTTTTGATCCAGTGTTTGTTCAGTCATGTCAGCGTCCTGGCTCGTCGTTCCAAAGGTATTTATGCAACTGCAATTGCAGGCGCACCGGTAGATTGTCCGCAACCACCCAATCGGCGAGGTCACGTGCGTTCAAGTCATGGTGACTTGGCGAGAACAGTACTTCGCCTGCGCGGCGGTCCAGCCCGTATTGAATCAGCTTGGAGTTCGCCCAGTCGTAGTCGTCGCGGGAACAGATGACGAACTTGACCTGGTCGTTGGCCGTGAGCAGCTCGATGTTCTCGTAGCGGTTACGATGCGCTTCCTTGGAGTCGGGGGTCTTGAGGTCGACCACGCGGCTTACGCGGGGGTCAACGGCAGAGATGTCCAGGGCGCCACTGGTCTCCAGGGAAACCTCGTAGCCGGCATCACACAGCTGCTTGAGCAACGGGATGGCATTGGGCTGGGCCAGCGGTTCGCCGCCGGTCACGCAGACGTAACGCGGCTTGTAGCCGGCAACCTGCTCCAGGATGTCATCGAGGGTACGCACCGTGCCGCCACTGAAGGCGTAGGCGCTGTCGCAGTATTGGCAACGCAGGGGGCAACCGGTCAGGCGCACAAAGACTGTGGGCAGGCCGGCCGTTCGCGTTTCACCCTGCAACGAGTAAAAGACTTCGGTAATACGTAATGTGTCTTGCATAGTCGCCACGGGCGTAACAGCTAAACAGGCTGTCCGCCTCCGTCAGGCACTTTAAGGGACCCCGCCAACGCGTAGACCCCGAAAAGCGTGTTTCATAAAAGGGCGTGGATTCTAACGAAAAAACCCGCGCCAGGCGCGGGTTTCTTCTCAACGGGCTGCATCGCTTACAAGCGCTGCAAATCCCGTTGGGCCAACTGGGCAGCGGAAGTCCCCGGATACTGGGCCACAACCTGCTGCAGAATGCCTTTGACCTTGTCGGTATGACCCAGGCGGCGTTCTACGTCAGCGAGTTTGTACAGCGAGTCCGGCACCTTGGCGTGCTTGGGATACAGCTGGCTGACCTTGGCAAATGCCTGGCCCGCGCCCTGCAGATCACCCTTGGCCAGGTTCACTTCGCCCAACCAGTATTGGGCGTTGCCCGCGTACTGGCTGTTTGGGTATTTGCGCAGGAAAGCGGTAAATGCCTGGCTGGCCTTATCGAAATCCTTGGCTTTGATCAGGTCGAAGGCTGCATCGTAATACAGCTTTTCTTTCGCCGGATCACCCGGTTCGCTGCTCGCGGCAGGGGCTTGGCTGGCAGCCGCCCCTGCTGCTGCACCACCGGCAGCAGCGCTTGGCGCGCCACCGGCAGAAGAATTATCAGGAGTTGCGGCAGGTTGAACGCCGGCTCCAATGCGTCGATCAAGATCCTGGTAACGCTCCAGGCCTTCTTGCTTCAGCTGGTTCACTTGGTTCTGCAGTACTTCAATGGCGCCTTGTTGCTGCGCGATTTGATCCTGCATGCGTTGCAGCTGGTTGAACAGTTCGCCCTGTGCCGAGGGAGCGGACGTAGCCGCTCCCCCCGCATAGGCGCCGTTCGTGCCATAACCCGCTGGCGGATAACTGCTCCCGCTATTGTTATAGCCAGAGTTGCTATCTTCCACAGGAACCGCAGCCCACACCACAAGCGGCGCGAGGCTGAGAGCCAATACAGTTAGAGCACGACGGCACGTTCGCATGACGAATTACTTACGCAGTTCGACGCGACGGTTTTGAGCCCAGGACTGCTCGTCGTGGCCAGTAGCAACTGGACGCTCTTTACCGTAGGAAACCAGTTCCAGTTGGCCTGGAGCAACACCTTGCAGTACCAGGTAGCGCTGAACGGCTTTCGCACGACGCTCGCCCAGTGCCATGTTGTACTCACGAGTACCACGTTCGTCAGTGTTACCTTCCAGAACAACGCGAGCGCCGTTAGCTTTCAGGTCCTTCGCGTGAACGTCCAGAGCGCGCATGGCTTCTGGCTTCAGGTCCGAACTGTCGTATTCGAAGTAGAAAGTGGTGATAGCGCGCAGAGCAGCTTCTTCGCTCAGGGAGCCGTCAACCGCACCAGTGTTAGCGCCGTAACCAGCGTTTGGATCAACAGCTGCGCCTTCACCGGCATTGTCGCCGCCTTTAGACGAGCAACCAACGGCTACGGACAGAGCCAGAGCCAGAGCAGCAAACTTACCAAACTTCAGCATTTCCATCGTGAAACTCCTAATGAACCCCAGTGTGTTAAGCAAATCTTTTTGTAGCGCCGCGTCAGTTCAGGTAAGGGGACCAGGATGGTTCTCTGACTTCGCCTTGTGCGGTAGGAAGTGGGAGCCTTACGCGTCCATTAATGGACACGAGCATCAAGACTCCCCGGCCCTGCTGGCGGGTGGCGTAGATTACCATGGTGCCGTTGGGCGCAACAGTGGCTGACTCATCAAGGTTGGTATCTGTGAGAATTTTTACGGTGCCACGCTGCAAATCCTGGGCCGCAACCCGGAAATTAGTGAAACCATCCTGACGGTGAATCATCACCAACGTCTTTTCATCTGCCGACAGTTTAGGGTTGGCGTTGTAGTTACCGATGAAAGTAACGCGCTCTGCACCACCACCATTCACATTCGCCTTGTAGACCTGAGGCTTGCCGCCCCGATCAGAGGTGAAGTAGATGGTCGAACCATCCTTGCCCCAGAACGGCTCGGTGTTGATGCCAGGGCCACTGGTTACGCGGGAGATCTGGCGCGAAGCCATGTTCATCACGTAGATGTCCGGGTTGCCATCCTTGGACAGCACGAATGCCAGGCGCGAGCCATCCGGCGACCAGGCCGGTGCACCGTTGAGGCCTTCGAAGTTGGTGATCTGCTCACGACGGCCAGTATCGATGTGCTGGACGAAGATACGCGGACGCTTCTGTTCGAAGGACACATAGGCAATACGCTTGCCGTCCGGCGCGAAGCGCGGCGACAGGATGGGCTCACGGGATTGCAGCAAGGTCACAGCCCGTGCACCGTCGTAGTCCGAACGCTGCAAAGTGTAACGAGTGTTGTCTACGGAGAAACGTTCAGCCGTTACGTACAGCAGACGCGTCGAGAAAGCACCCTTGATACCGGTGAGCTTCTCAAACGACTGGTCCGAAATGTAGTGGGCCATGTCGCGGATCTGCTCGGCAGTACCCGACACGCTACCGGTCAGCACTTGCTGCTCGGTCGCCACGTTGAACAAGGTGTAGGTGATTTGCAGACGACCACCGGCCGGCGTGATGTTGCCGACCATCAGGTACTGTGCGCCCACCGCTTTCCAGTCACGGAACACGACTTCGCTGGCCTGGTTCGGCTGGCTGATCATGTTGCCTTTTGGAATCGGTGCGTAGTAGCCGGAGTTGCGCAGGTCGTCGCTGACGATCTGGGCCATGTCGTCCGGCAGCACGCTGCCGCCCTGCCAGCCGAACGGTACTACCGCGATCGGGGTGGCCCGATCGCTACCGCTGGTAACCAGAATGTTCTTTTCATCCGCCGCCGCTATCCCTGCCATACAGCAAATAACGACAAGCATTCCTCGAAGAAGGTTTCTCACAAGGCTAGATCCTCAGGTGTGAATGTCATCTTGAATGAACGATAGGGAGCGAAGTCGCTTGGTTTCATTCCCTGCATCTCGGTCAACCGGCCAATGTTCTTGACCGCGGCAACCGCCGAACTGTCGAACGAACCGTCACCACTGGACTTGGACACGCTGACCGAAGTCACCGTACCGTCCGGCAACATGCCGATCTGCAGCACTACTGTCATGCCTTTGCGTGCCGAAGGTGGACGTGTCCAACCCTCTGCTGCGCGCGCCCGAATCAGGTCGTCGAAACTGCCCGCGACTTCATCGCCACGTTCATCGGCCAAGGCTTGCTGACGCTGCGGCGTGTCGGAGAGCAAGTCTGCCAAGGCCTGGGCCTTTTTCTCTTCGGCGGATTTGCGCGCTGCTTCCTGGGCCTTTTTCTTGCTGGCATCGGCGGCAGCTTTCTTCTTCGCGTCGTCGGCGACTTTTTTCTTCGCCTCGTCTGCTTCAGCTTTTTTCTTGGCGTCTTCGGCGGCTTTCTTCTTCGCGTCTTCGACTATTTTCTTCTTGGCGTCTTCAGCGGCCTTTTTCTTGGCCTCTTCTTCAGCCGCTTTTTTGGCTTCTTCTTCAGACTTCTTCTTGGCTATATCAGCCAATTGTTTCTCTTCGGCCTTTTTGGCTTCGGCAGCTTTCTCGGCTTTCTTGGCTTCATCGGCCTTTTTCGCCTCGTCCGCTTTCTTGGCTTCATCAGCCTTTTTCGATTCCTCGGCCTTTTGAGCCGCCTCTTCTTTCTTTTGTTCCGCAGCAGCCTTCACCGCTTCCTGCTCGACCTTCTTCTGTTCCATCTGTTCGACTTCAGTCTGGCGCGCGGCCGACTTCTGGGCCTCACCCGCAATCTTCTGATTGGTCTGGGTGGTGGCCTGACTTTTCGATTTCAGCTGATACAGGGTCGCCTGCACGATCGGCTTGGCTGGCGGCAGGTCCGGGGTCATGGCAAAGCTGACGAACAGCATGCCAAACACCAGGACGTGCAGGGCAATTGCCCAGACGCTAGGCCAGAAGTAGCTTTCCGAGGCGGACGGCTCTCGCTGTTGCTGCATCAGGGCGCCTCGGTAATCAAGCCAACGTTACCCACGCCGGCCTTTTGCAGCCCGCCCATGGCGCCCATGACGGAGCCGTAGTCGACCGCCTTGTCACCGCGGATGAAGACCTGGGTGTGCTTGCCGCCTTCATTGCCGGAGCGAATGATCTTGGTCACCGCGTCGGTCATCGCCGGCAAGGTCAAGGCCTTGTCCTGTTGCTTCTGCGTGTCGACTTCGCTGCCAAGGTTCCAGTAATAGGTCTTGTCGGACTTGATCGAAATGGTCAGCACCTGGGTGTTGTTGTCCTGGGGCAAGGCTTCGCTGGAAACCTTGGGCAGGTCAACCTTCACACCCTGGTTGAGCATCGGCGCGGTCACCATGAAGATAACCAGCAGCACCAGCATCACGTCGATGTAAGGCACTACGTTCATCTCGGCGACCGGCTTGCGCTTGGTTCGAGCTCGAGTGATTAAAGCCATCGTGAGATACCTGCTTATTCTTCGCTGGTGTGCACTTTACGGTGCAGGATCGCCTGGAATTCATCGGCGAAGGTGTAGTAACGGCCAATCAGGTTCTCGCCGCGAGCAGCAAAACGGTTGTAGGCGATGACGGCCGGGATCGCAGCGAACAGGCCGATCGCGGTGGCGATCAGGGCTTCGGCGATACCCGGGGCCACGGTGGCCAGCGTCGCTTGCTGGGCCTGGGCGAGGCCGCGGAAGGAGTTCATGATGCCCCATACGGTACCGAACAGGCCGATGTACGGGCTGACTGAACCCACGGTGGCGAGGAACGGCAAGCTTTGCTCAAGCTTCTCTTCTTCACGGGAAATGGCGACGCGCATGGCACGGGCCACGCCTTCCATCACGGCTTCCGGGTCAACGCCTGGCTGCTGGCGCAGACGGGAGAATTCCTTGAAGCCGGCGCGGAAGATCTGCTCGACGCCCGAATCCGGGTCCGGGTTGCTGCCCGCCTGACGGTACAGCTTGGACAGGTCGATACCCGACCAGAAGCGCTCTTCAAAGCTCTCCAGGGCACGTCGACCAGCACGCAGCAGGTTGCTGCGCTGAAAAATCATGACCCAAGAGGTAACCGATGCGGCTACCAGGGTCAGCATGACCAGTTGAACCACGACACTGGCATTGCTGACCAGGCTCCACATGGAGGAATGGTCGACGACGGTAGGTTCCACGCTAAATCTCCTGCTTTGATTGTTTACCCGCGCCGCTTACGTCGGCAAAGGCCGAACGTAGAGCTTCGGGAATGGCCCGGGGTTTCAAACTATTGGTGCGCACACAAGCCACCAGGAACTGCCCCTCACAGAGCAGCGTTGCATCCGTTGCCCGCCTGACCTGCTGCTTGAAACGCAGGCTGACACGGTTCAATTCGATTACTTCAGCGCTGACCAACAACTCGTCGTCCAGCCGCGCCGGCGCGTGATACCGCGCCTCGCTGGAATGCACGACGAATAACAGGTCCTCCCCTGCCAGCTGGGATTGGGCAAAGCCCAGCTCCCGTAGCCGCTCGGTTCGAGCCCGCTCCATGAACTTGAGGTAGTTGACGTAATACACGATGCCGCCGGCATCGGTGTCCTCGTAATAAACGCGACAGCGATGTGCGAACGACTGATCCCCGTTTTGCGCGCGCATACTCTAGTGCTTACTCCTCAGGTTGCCAATCCGGCTGGGCAACTGTTTTTTCGTTGTCTGAAACTTTTCTACTGACTGAATGACGACACCAGCCACTAGGACAGCACAAACCTAGGATAAATCGTCTGGCGTGAAGCTTTTAATCGTCCACTGCATCGAGGAATTCGTCTACTACAGGCATTTCGCCCAATCGTGACGGAATGTTTAACCCGAAGTGCAGATAGGCGTGGCGCGTGACGACTCGCCCCCTCGGGGTACGCATGATGTAACCCTGCTGGATCAGATACGGTTCCAGCACATCCTCGATGGTATGGCGCTCCTCACTGATGGCCGCCGCCAGGCTATCGACCCCCACCGGCCCTCCGTCGAACTTCTCGATCATGGTCAAGAGTAGACGCCGATCCTGGTGATCGAAGCCATGCTCATCCACATCCAAAAGGTTCAAGGCCAGGTCGGCCACGGCCTTGGTGATATGTCCCTTGGCCCGCACCTCGGCAAAGTCGCGCACGCGACGCAGCAAACGGTTGGCAATACGTGGCGTACCGCGGGCCCGGCGGGCGATTTCAAACGCGCCCTCAGGGTCCAGCGGCAAGCCGAGAATACTGGCCGAACGGCTGACGATGGTCGCAAGGTCCGCAGTGCTATAGAACTCTAGACGTTGAACAATGCCGAAACGGTCTCGCAGCGGGTTGGTCAACATGCCCGCGCGGGTGGTGGCGCCCACCAGCGTGAACGGTGGCAGGTCGAGCTTGATAGACCGGGCCGCAGGCCCTTCACCGATCATGATGTCGAGCTGGAAGTCCTCCATTGCCGGATACAACACTTCCTCGACGATCGGCGAGAGTCGGTGGATCTCGTCAATAAACAGCACATCGTGGGGTTCAAGGTTGGTCAGCAACGCCGCCAGATCACCCGGACGCTCCAGCACCGGGCCGGAGGTGGACTTGATCGACACGCCCATTTCCTGGGCGATGATATTGGCCAGCGTCGTTTTACCCAACCCCGGCGGACCGAAGATCAGCGTGTGGTCCAGGGACTCACTGCGCCCGCGCGCAGCCTGGATGAACAACTCCATCTGCTCGCGCACGGTGGGCTGGCCGATGTATTCGGCCAGGCTCAGGGGGCGGATAGCGCGGTCCTGGACCTCTTCACGGTCGCGCGGGCCAGTGGCTGCAATCAGACGATCAGCTTCAATCACTTAAATCATTCCCTTCAGGGCGCGGCGGATCATGTCTTCGGCACTCAGGTTCTTGTCCTTGATAGCCGACACCGCCTTGCTGGCTTCCTGCGGCTTGTAGCCCAAGGAAATCAGCGCGTTGACGGCATCGCTTTCGGCGCTGGCGACCTGCGCCGCCGGCATATCCGGCTGGTTTGGCACCAGAGCAAACATGCTCGGCACCACTTCCCAAGCCTTGAAGCGGTCCTTGAGCTCCACCAGCAGGCGCTCAGCGGTCTTCTTGCCGACGCCCGGCACCTTGGTCAGCGCGGAGGTGTCCTGGGCCGAAACGGCGCGCACCAGTTCATCCACTTCCAGGCTCGACATCAAGGCCAGGGCCAGTTTCGGGCCCACCCCGTTGAGGCGGATCAGTTCACGGAAGAAGTCGCGGTCGCGCTTGCCGATGAAACCATAGAGTAGTTGTGCGTCTTCGCGCACCACCAGGTGGGTGTGCAGGGTAATCGGCTCACCGACCGACGGTAGGCGATACAGGGTGGTCATGGGCACTTCCAGCTCATACCCCAGCCCATTCACATCCAGAATCAGGTGCGGCGGCTGTTTCTCAGCCAGGGTGCCGCGCAAGCGTCCAATCACGGTTCAGATCCTTAAAGCTTGGGGTCAGATCAAGGCCTGACCGGAAATTACGATTGCGCTGATGCTATCAGAGACGCAGGCGCCCGCCACGACTGCGTGCCGTACCCAGGCCATGGGGCAGCAGACTGGAGCGGGTGTGGGCATGGCAAATGGCGATGGCCAGGGCGTCGGAGGCGTCGATCTGCGGTTTTGAGGTGAGCTTGAGCATGTGCATGACCATCATCTGCACCTGCTCTTTATTGGCTGCGCCGGTACCGACAACCGCCTGTTTGACCTGGGTCGCGGTGTATTCGGCGATCTCCATGCCCTCCTCGGCACCCGCCACGATCGCAGCACCACGGGCCTGGCCAAGCTTCAATGCCGAGTCGGCATTCTTGGCCATGAACACCTTTTCGATGCCCATGGTAACCGGGCCATAGGTCTGGATGACTTCGCGTACGCCGCGATAGACGATCTGCAAGCGGTCGGCCAATTCACCCGCGCCGGTGCGGATGCAGCCCGAGGCGACGTAGACACAGCCGCGCGGGGTCTGTTGCACCACGCCAAAACCGGTAATGCGCGAACCGGGGTCGATACCTAGGATTAAAGTCATAACGCCTGCAGTTCTGTGGATACACATAGATCCAATGCGGGAGCGGGCTTGCTCGCGAATACGGTGTGTCAGTCACCTGATGCATCGACTGAAAGTCCGCTTTCGCGAGCAAGCCCGCTCCCACACTGGATTTTCATCGTTCTTAGGTGAGCTGTTCGGCCACTTCTTCCGGGATGTCGGCGTTGGAATACACGTTTTGCACATCATCCAGGTCTTCAAGCATATCCAGCATCTTCAGCACTTTCTGCGCACCGTCCAGGTCGAGTTCGGCACTGGTGGTCGGCAGCATCACGATTTCCGCGTCGGTGCCTTTGAAACCCGCCGCTTCCAGCGCGTTGCGCACGGCATAGAAACCAGCAAACGAAGTGAACACGTCAATGGAGCCATCTTCGTTAGTCACTACGTCGTCGGCATCCGCCTCCATGGCGGCTTCCATCAGCGCGTCTTCATCGGTGCCTGGGGCGAAGGTGATCTGCCCTTTGCGCTCGAACAGGTAAGCCACCGAACCGTCGGTGCCGAGGTTGCCACCGCACTTGCTGAACGCATGGCGCACGGCTGCCGCGGTGCGGTTGCGGTTGTCGGTCATGCACTCGACCATCACCGCCACGCCGCCCGGGCCGTAGCCTTCGTAGCTCAGCTCGACCATGTCGTCGGTATCGGCAGCACCGGCGCCACGGGCCACGGCGCGATCGATGATGTCGCGGCTCATGTTGGCGCCAAGGGCCTTGTCCAGCGCCAGACGCAGACGCGGGTTGGAGCCTGGATCACCCCCGCCCTGCCGGGCGGCGACGGTCAGCTCGCGGATCCACTTGGTGAAGATCTTGCCTTTCTTGGCATCCTGACGCTCTTTGCGGTGCTTGATGTTCGCCCACTTGGAATGGCCAGCCATAACACAACTCCGAAATTCTGTAGAAACCTTGATCAACCCCGCCCTGGGCGGGAGGTAGTCCTTTAACGCAAAGGCGCATCCGAAGATGCGCCTTTTTAGACTGCGTAAACCTCAGTGCGCTTTCACGCAGCAGCCTTACTCAGCCTTCGGCGTCTCGCGCAGGCGGATGTGCAGCTCGCGCAGTGCCTTGGCATCCACCACACCTGGAGCCTGGGTCATGACGTCCGCAGCGCTCTGGGTTTTCGGGAAGGCGATCACTTCACGGATCGACTGGGCGCCGGTCATCAGCATCACCAGACGGTCCAGGCCGAACGCCAGGCCACCGTGCGGCGGCGCGCCGTATTTCAGGGCGTCGAGCAGGAAGCCGAACTTCTCTTCCTGTTCCGCTTCGTTGATGCCCAACAGGCGGAATACCGCTTGTTGCATCTCCTTGCGGTGGATACGGATCGAACCGCCACCCAACTCGGTGCCGTTGAGCACCATGTCGTAGGCGCGGGACAGAGCGCCAGCCGGGTTGGCTTCCAGCTCAGCCGGGGAGCACTTCGGCGCGGTGAACGGGTGGTGCAAGGCGCTGAAGCTGCCGTCGTCGTTCTCTTCGAACATCGGGAAGTCAACGACCCACATCGGGGCCCACTCACAGGTCAGCAGGTTCAGGTCGTGACCCAGCTTGATCCGCAGCGCGCCCAGGGCCTCGCTGACGATCTTGGCCTTGTCGGCGCCGAAGAACACGATGTCGCCGTCGACTGCACCGACGCGGTCGAGGATCGCGTTCAGGTTGTCGAGTGGAATGTTTTTAACGATCGGTGATTGCAGGCCATCAACACCGTTGGCGCGCTCGTTGACCTTGATGTACGCCAGGCCTTTGGCACCGTAGATGCCGACGAACTTGGTGTAGTCGTCGATCTGCTTGCGCGGCATGCTCGCGCCGCCAGGCACGCGCAGGGCGGCGATGCGGCATTTCGGATCGTTGGCCGGGCCGCTGAATACCTTGAAGTCGACTTCTTTGAGCTGGTCGGCCACGTCCACCAGTTCCAGCGGGTTACGCAGGTCGGGTTTGTCGGAACCGTAGCGGCGCATGGCTTCTTCGAAGGTCATGTGCGGGAAGTCGCCGAACTCCAGGTCCAGCACTTCCTTGAACAGGTTGCGGATCATCTGCTCGGTCAGGCCCATGATCTCTTTTTCATCGAGGAAGCTGGTCTCGATGTCGATCTGGGTGAATTCCGGCTGGCGGTCGGCGCGCAGGTCTTCGTCACGGAAGCATTTGGCGATCTGGTAGTAACGGTCGAAGCCGGCCACCATCAGCAGTTGCTTGAACAACTGCGGCGATTGCGGCAGGGCGAAGAACGAACCGGCGTGGGTACGGCTCGGCACCAGGTAGTCACGCGCGCCTTCAGGGGTGGCCCGGGTCAGGATCGGCGTTTCAACGTCCAGGAAGCCGTTTTCGTCGAGGAAGCGGCGGATGCTGGTGGTCATGCGCGAGCGCAGGCGCAGCTTCTCGGCCATTTCCGGACGACGCAGGTCCAGGAAGCGGTAGCGCAGGCGGGTTTCTTCGCCCACGTCGGAGTATTCGTTGAGTGGGAACGGCGGGGTTTCCGATTCGTTCAGCACTTCCAATTCATAGCCCAGCACTTCGATGCCGCCGGACGCCATGTTCTTGTTCACGGCACCGGCCGGACGCAGACGTACCTTGCCGGTGATCTTCACGACGTATTCGCTGCGCACGCGGTCGGCAGCGGCGAAGCTTTCGGCACGATCCGGGTCGAACACCACCTGGGCCAGACCATCACGATCACGGATGTCGAGGAAGATCACCCCGCCGTGGTCGCGGCGACGGTGAACCCATCCGCAAAGGGTGATTTCCTGACCTTCCAGGGTCTCGTTCAGTTGGCCGCAATAGTGGCTGCGCATCATGGTAGTGGTTTCACTTCTCGTAATTCGAAATTCGGTGGAGGCTTGCCTCGTCACCGTACATTAAAGCAGGGGACGGATAATGCAGGAGCCTGCGCGTAGAGTTCAACTCAGTCTGCTTTGTCGCCGCCCGCCAGGTTCTTCTTCGAGCCGGTCTTGAAATCGGTCTCGTACCAGCCGCTGCCGCTCAGGCGGAAGCCTGGCATGGACAACATTTTCTTGAGCTCCGGCGCTTGGCAGGCCGGGCAATCGACCAGCGGCGCGGCGCTGATCTTCTGAATGGCTTCCAACTGATGACCACAGGAAGCACATTGATAGTCGTACATGGGCATGGCGATGTCTCGGCGATCAGAACGTTACTGCGCCACGCCTGCTACGAGATAACCCCGGCACGCGCAGCAAAGCGCGGGATTATATCTGGTAAATCGAGGCAGCGCAGCCGGCTTTCTGCCCAGGGGCCACCCCCACCTTGAAGAAGGGCCGACCCCGAAGCCGGGTGATTACGACGCTTCAACACGTTCTTTCAGGGCGTGAACCACACACACCACCCTGACCAACCCACTGAAGTTCTTCACGCCGCCATGACGCAAGTGCACTTCCCGATCCACATAAGACAGCAACGCACTGACTGAGCAGGCGTTGATCCTGGCGATTTCCGTGAGGATATTCCAATAGATCTGCTCCAGCCGCAGGCACGTGGAAAACCCATTGAGCCTCACCGACCGGGACAATGGCTTGGCCAATCCCATGTCGAACCCTTTTACAAAGGGGTCGACCTTTACCTTATGAAAACCACCGTTTTCCATGACTCCATTACCCACTCCGCGTGACATACACCTGACACTCCATTGCCAAACAGCCGCCCATGGGTTGTCCCATTGGGCAATGGCCTTATCAAACAGCAGGCAGAGTGCAGCAGCCAGAAGACGCGACGTTGATAGGCGTAGGACAACGCCAGGAAATGCGTGGAAACAAGCGAGCGGCGCCGGGAAGGCGCCGCCCAGGGCAGTGGTTTACTGACTTTCGAGGAGGGAACGCAGCATCCACGCCGTTTTCTCGTGAACCTGCATGCGCTGGGTCAACAGGTCGGCCGTCGGCTCATCGCTGACCTTGTCGAGCAGCGGGAAGATGCCGCGCGCAGTCCGAGTGACCGCCTCCTGGCCTTCTACCAGTTGCTTGATCATGTCTTCAGCACTCGGCACGCCTTCTTCTTCCTTGATGGAAGAAAGACGGGCGTAGATGGAGTAGGCACCTGGTGCCGGGAAACCCAACGCACGGATACGCTCGGCAATGGAGTCCACAGCCAACGCCAGCTCGTTGTACTGCTCTTCGAACATCAAGTGCAGCGTGCGGAACATCGGCCCCGTGACGTTCCAATGGAAGTTATGGGTCTTCAGGTACAGTACATAGGTATCGGAAAGCAGTCGCGAAAGCCCATCGACGATGGATTTACGATCTTCTTCACTGATACCGATATCGATTGCCATGTTTATCCCCTTCAATTGACAAGCATTCATTGATCAGGTGCAGGACCACTCTAGCAAGTGTGCCGTGGATCCGCAGCCCGGCGCGGCAATTCGCCCCGCCTTGGCCTGCCAACACGACACAATCCAAGCCTTCGGTCCACGCGGAAAATGTCCGAACAGGCCGTTTGAAAAGCCCCCACGTGTCTAGGACAAGCGTTTGACGCAGAAATGCCGTCGTCCTTGCAACAGCCCGAAATGCTTGATTTGAGTAGGCACAGCCTTTGCTGTTAAATAGGCTGCGTGTCGTCGCCGTTACTTTCTGCGGCAGCGACATAGGCTGATACCCCGCGCACGTGCCCAACGCCTCCCATTGTTCAGAAGCGAACCGTGCCAGTCAGCTCTTCCTTGTGATCCGTCTTAACGTGAGTTAATCAAAATGTTGAAAATCGTCCACCTGCTAACGGGCGTTGCAGCTTTGCTGCTGTCCTTTATCCCGAGCCTGCAGCCTGAAAGCCTGCCGTATCTGGAACAAAACGACGCTCTGTACCTGGCCTTGTTCGGCCTTCTTAACCTGACGCTGGCACCGGTGATCCCTTACTGGAACAAAGGCACGCGTCATCAACTGCAAAACCTGGTCAGCGCGCTGCTGGTGCTGACTGTTGTCGTACAAACCCTCACCCTCCTGGCACCTATGCCTGAAGTCGGTGGCCACCCGGCCATCCTGCTCAGCCTGGTGATTGCTGTGGTCGCCATTGTTCTTCACCTGGCCATCAGCTTCTACCGTTCGGCCCCTGCGGCCTCGTCGCAAACCTACGACATGACCAATCGGGATACCGGTACCGTCAAGTGGTTCAACACGTCCAAAGGCTTCGGCTTTATTTCCCGCGATTCGGGCGACGATATCTTCGTCCACTTCCGGGCTATTCGCGGCGAAGGCCATCGTGTCCTGGTGGAAGGCCAGCGCGTGGAGTTCTCCGTCATGAATCGCGACAAAGGCCTGCAGGCTGAAGACGTGATCGCTGCACTGCCGCGTCGCTGATACCCGCCTTCGCAGCAAAAAAAACCGCGATCCAGCTCAGCTGGGTCGCGGTTTTTTTATGCATGCCTATTAATAGTGAGGCGGCGGCGCTTCTTCTTCGGACGTTTCGAACTGACCGCCCATTTCTTCCTGGCGCTTGAGCAGCGCGGTCATCTGCAGTTGCAGGCGCTCGACGGCCCGCTGCTGGGTGACAAGGATGTCATTGAGGGTCTCGATGGTGTCGTCCTGGAAAGCCAGGCGGCTTTCCAGATCGTTGACGCGGTCTAGCAGATCCATGATTCAACCCTGGGTAAAGACGAAGTCGGCGGGCAACAGCGCGCGCAGGCGAGCAAGGACAGTTGCCACTTGCTCATCGGTATACGGCAGCGCCGGATGTTTGCCCCATACCGGCGCCGGCCAGGCGGCATCATCACGTTTGCGCACGATCACGTGCACGTGCAACTGGCTGACTACATTGCCCAGGGCACCGATGTTCATTTTGTCGGCGCAAAAGCCTTCATTCAGCATCTGGGCCAAGGTAGTGGTTTCTTGCCACAAGCGCTGCTGGTCCGCGACATCCAGTTGAAACACTTCACTGATACCGTTGATTCGCGGCACCAGAATGAACCAGGGGTAGTTCGAGTCATTGGACAGCAGCAGGCGGCACAGGGGGAAATCCCCGATGACCAGTGTGTCTTGTTGAAGGCGTTGATCTAAAGCGAACACTGCAGGCACTCCGTTCGGCAGGTCAGGTTCAAGGTCCCCAGCATACCCGCGAATCGCTATCGCTTCACGCCGACCAATGCGCCCCCAGGCAAGGCGTGGAGAAAAAAAGCGCACCATTTCGAGCCAAACGAATTTTTCGACTACGCTCAATCACCAATCCCGCGGCGATTGACCCACCGTTGATCACCGCATTGCGACGAGAGCCCCCGATGCAGAGGTCTCACAAAACAAAGCATTGAGCCATCATCCATCGCCTGAGGCATCAGAGGGCATGCACCAAAATGACCCAACCACGCCTCAAAGAGATCCGCCGACTACCCACTGATTGGGGTGAACGGGTAACGTTTTTCGCAGATACGGAATTTAGGCTCCCCTTGAGCAAGGCAGAGCACGCGCGTCAAGGCCAAACCATTCGGCGTAAAAACCCCGTGTTTATGCGGTTTTCACGAAGCGGTAACGTTTTTCACGAAAAAATGACATTCGATTTACGGTTTGGGCACGCTTGCTGCATTCATCCGCCTATCGTCGGCAACGGCACCGGAACGGAAGCAGGTGTTTCGCGATGAAAACAGCAGCGGTTCAATGCGCACCAAGGAAGATTCCAAACCCTGGAATAAATCCTGGAAAGTAACGTTTTTTGCGTTCTTTTAACGGCTTGGAAACAGTATTGAAGTTGTCAGCCTCGTTACAGTGAGGCTGTGAATTTGCGACATGGATCTAGCAATCTACGACAAGCTCGTAAAGAAGCTGAAAGGAAAGTTGGGCAAGTATCGCCAATATTGTCAGCGTGATATAACTTTGCGCCGACACAAAAAGAAAGAGCCGCCCAGACAAAAATATAGGTGGGACGGCAGTACTCTTCCTAAAACCAAAGGAGCAAATCACGATGCGCGTGATGAAGTGGAGCATGATCGCCCTGGCTGTTTCAGCAGGCACTACGCAGTTCGCAATGGCGTCCGCCCAAAGCGATTCCAAAGGCTTTGTTGAAGACAGCACTTTCAGCATTAATACTCGCGCTCTGTACTTCAGCCGCGACTTCCGTAACAACCCGTCGGGCCCAGGCTCCCAGAGCCGTGCCGAAGAAACCGGCCTGGGCTTCAACGCCCTCTACCAATCGGGCTTCACCCAAGGCACCATCGGTGTCGGTGTTGACGTGATCGGCCTGCTGGGCGTCAAGCTCGACAGTGGCAAGGGTCGTGCCGGTACCGGTCTGTTCCCAACCGGTTCCGACGGTCGTTCGCAAGATGACTACTCCAAAGGCGGCGGCGCGGTTAAATTCCGTATCTCCGATACTGTGCTGAAAGTGGGTGACCAATACACCACAGCCCCAGTATTCGCCTCCGACGACAGCCGTTTGCTGCCAGAGCTGCCGCAGGGTATCTCGATCACCAGCAACGAGATCAAGGGCCTGAAGCTCGAAGGCGGTCACTTCACTTCCAGCGTCGCGCAGAACCAGACCTACCATGACAGCCTGGGCCTGACCAAAACCGACTTCGTCGGCGGTGTCTACTCCTTCACCCCCGAGTTCACCGGTAGCCTGTACTACGCAAAAACTGAAGATTATTTCCGTAAGTACTACAGCAACCTGAACTGGACCCACGCGCTGAGTGACGACCAGTCGTTTGCCTTGGACTTCAACATCTACGACACCAAGAGCGACGGCGAAGGCCTGCAACGTGCTTACAAAGACAACGGTCTGCCGTTCGCAGAACGCACCAAGCTCGACAACCGTGCGTTCAGCTTGCAGGGTGCCTACACCATCGGCGCTCACACCTTCACCCTGGCAGCCCAGAAAGTTACCGGTGACGGCGACTACGGCTACGGCGTAGACGGCGGCGGCACAGTGTTCCTGGCCAACTCCATCGCCCGTTCCGACTTCAACGCCGAAGGCGAGAAGTCTTACCAGGCGCGTTATGACATCAACATGGCTACCTTCGGCATTCCTGGTCTGAGCTTCATGACTCGTTACGTGACCGGTAGCGGCGCCAACACCGCCACCACCTCGAACGGTAAAGAGTGGGAACGCGACATCGAAGCCAAGTACGTGATCCAGAGCGGACCGGCTAAAGACCTGAGCTTGCGTCTGCGTCAAGCCACTTATCGCTCCGGCGATGGCGTGTACTACGGTTCGCCTTCGATCGACGAACTGCGTCTGATCGCGAACTACCCGCTGAACATCCTGTAATTGACAGTTTTATTACAGCGATGACTTAAGGCTACGGCCTTAAACAAAAAGCCGCTCCCTTGTTTAACAACGGAGCGGCTTTTTAATGGCTGTAATGTTTCAGCAGGAAATAACTAGCAAGCTAACTAACGAGATTAACGCTTGCGTCCTGAACCTGACCTAACGGCCAAGTTCACGACCAATACTTCACATTACTTGGCAACTGTTTCCTGCATCACACGAATAACCCGCTGCGGAAACGGAATATCAATCCCCGCCGCTTTCAAACGGTCACGTGCCAGTTCGTTCAGCATGAACACTACATCCCAATAATCCGCGGTCTTTGTCCAGCAACGCAGGGAAACAGTGATCGAACTGTCACCCAAGGTCGAAACCACCGCCACTGCGGCCGGGTCTGCCAACACACGTGGGTCTTTGGCCAGCTCCAACAGCACTTCACGGGCTTTCTGCAGGTCGGCTTCATAGTCGACACCCACATCAAACACCACCTTGCGGGTCGGCTGACGATTGGTGTTGGTGATGAGCCCGTTGGACAGGCTGCCATTAGGGATGATCACGGTCTTGTTGTCACCGGTGCGCAGCACGGTGTGGAAGATCTGGATGCTGTCGACGGTGCCGGATGTGCCCTGGGCTTCGATCCAGTCACCAATACGGAACGGGCGGAACAACAGAATCAGCACGCCGCCGGCGAAGTTCGCCAGGCTGCCTTGCAGTGCCAAGCCGATGGCCAGGGTGGCGGCACCGATCGCGGCCACGAACGAGGTGGTGGCTACGCCGATCATGGAGGCCACGTTGACCACCAGCATGACCTTGAGCGCAATGTTCGCCAGGCTGGTAATGAAGTGTTGCAGCGCCAGGTCGGCGTTACGCAGGGCCAGCAAACGTCCCACTCGGTGGGTCAATACGTTGATCAGCCACCAACCGATGGCCAGGGTGACCACTGCCAGCAAAAACCGGCTGCCGTATTCCATGATCATCGGCAACCACGATTCTGAGGTCTTGATCAGGTGATCCACTTCAGCGTTCAAATCCATCTACATTCTCCTGTTTACCGGATGCTCGGCGTATTGAATGGCCATAAATGCAATTGAGCCCCGTAGGGCTCAATAGTCGGCGCTGGTTCTGGGGCGTGGGACGTCAAAAACGCCCACAGGTTCCCCAATGTGCCATCAGTCGCGGAAGTTATTGAACTGCAGCGGCATGTCGAAGGTCTTGGCGCGCAGGGCCGCGATGGCCTCTTGCAGGTCGTCACGCTTCTTGCCGGTCACGCGAACCTGCTCACCCTGGATGGCAGCCTGGACTTTCAGCTTGGCGTCCTTGATGTGAGCAACGATCTTCTTTGCCAGCTCCTTGTCGATGCCTTCCTTGAGGATGGCTTCTTGCTTCATCAGCTTGCCGGAGGCGTAGGCGTCCTTGATTTCAAGGCATTGCGCGTCGATCTTGCGCTTGACCAGGGACAGCTTGAGGATCTCGATCATCGCTTCCAGCTGGAAATCGGCTTCAGCGGTCAGGTTGACGGTCAGCTCTTTTTCCTTGAATTCGAAGCTGCCCTTGCCTTTCAAGTCATAGCGACGGTCCAGCTCCTTGACGGCGTTCTCGACGGCGTTGGTGACTTCGTGTTTGTCCAGTTCGGATACCACGTCGAACGAAGGCATGTCATTTCTCCAATATAAGGGGCGGGCTCAGTAGAGATGGAGCGCGCCCAAGCTAAAATGCCGAGGCATTATAGCGGTTCTTTCGTCCCGTTCGCTGCGGGCGACCCTACGGAGCAAAAACTGATGTCGACCACCTGGCATATTCTCGGCGCCGGCAGCCTGGGTACACTCTGGGCCACACGTCTGGCGCGCGCGGGCGTGCCCGTCAGGTTGATCCTGCGTGATGAGGCGCGCCTGGCCAGCTATCAGGCAGCCCAGGGGCTGACCTTGGTGGAACATGGCGTAGAACACAGCTACCCAGTGATAGGCGAAACACCCGACAGCCCTGGGCCGATTCATCGCCTGCTGGTGGCATGCAAAGCCTATGACGCCCAAAGCGCAGTCGCCCAGCTGCACCATCGACTGGCGCCCGACGCCGAACTGATCCTGCTGCAAAACGGCCTGGGCAGCCAGGATGCTGTCGCCGCGCAGTTGCCCCAGGCGCGTTGCATCTTTGCCTCCAGTACCGAAGGCGCCTTTCGCGATGGCGACTGGCGCGTGGTGTTTGCCGGCCATGGATACACCTGGCTGGGCGACGCGAGCCACCCTACCCCGCCCGTGTGGCTGGACGACTTGCACGCCGCCGGTATCCCCCACGACTGGAGCACCGATATCCTCACCCGGCTATGGCGCAAGCTGGGGCTCAATTGCGCCATCAATCCGCTGACCGTGCTGTATCAGTGCCGCAATGGAGAACTGCAGGCCCATCAATGCGAAGTCGCCACCTTGTGCGCTGAACTCGTCGAACTGCTGGAATGCTGTGGCCAACCCGCTGCCGCGCTGGATCTGCAACACGAAGTGGAACGGGTGATCCAGGCCACCGCTGCGAATTACTCCTCCATGTACCAGGACGTGGCCGCCGGCCGTCGCACCGAAATCAGCTACCTATTGGGCTATGCTTGCCAGGCGGCCGCCCGTCACCAACTGAACCTGCCGCACCTTCAACAGTTGCAAGTGCGCCTGGTCGAGCAGTTGCTTGCACGCGGATTGCCCCGCGACTGAGCCACGCGCTACCCTGCCCGCCTGTCTATCTCCTGGGAAAACCCTGATGCCGCTGCGCCAGCGTCTTGAAAACCTACCGGTCGGGCAGAAACTGCTGGCCGCCTTGCTGGTGCTGTTGACCACGGTATTGCTGGTGGCCAACCTGACCTTTATCAGCGCCGCCTACTGGATCTCCCAGGAAAGCATGGCGCCCCAGGCCTTGCAGGCCATTGGTCGCCTGGTGTCCAACCCGGCGCTCGCCGCCAAAGCCCTCGAATCGCCTGCCAAGGCTGACGCGCTGCTCAACGAGCTGACCAGTTATTCGCCGTTGCGCGCCGCGGCCCTGTACGACGGCGACGGCAACCGCCTGGCTCAGATGCAACACGGCGACCGCCTGCACCTGCCAGACAACTATCGGCATATCGAAGCCTGGCGCGTGACCGAGTTTCGCAGTAACCAGATCATCACCCTGCCCCGGGCCGGTCAGCCGTCCGGGCATCTACTGCTGGTCGCCAGTAGCGAGCTGCCGGTGGCGTTTTATACCGGCACGTTGACGGCCAGCCTGGGCATCCTGATTTTCAGCGTGCTGCTGTGGCTGGTTATCGCCCGTCAGATCAAACGCCTGATCACCCGGCCAATCCACGAGTTGGAAGAACTCTCGCGTCAGGTCACCCGCGAAGAGAACTACGCCCTGCGCGCCGGCCGTGGCAATCACGATGAGATCGGCAGCCTGGCCGAAGCCTTCAACACCATGCTGTCGCGCATCGAAGCCCGTGAGCAGCAGCTCAAACGCGCGCGGGACGACTCCCAGGCGGCGTATGACCAGGCGCAAGGCTTGGCGGAAGAAACGCGCCACACCAACCGCAAGCTGGAACTGGAAGTGCAGGTTCGCAGCAAGATCGAGAAGAAACTCACCGGTTTCCAGAATTACCTGAACAGCATCATCGACTCGATGCCCTCGGCGCTGATCGCCCTGGATGAACAGCTTTACGTCACCCAATGGAACCAGGAAGCCAGCGCCCTCTCCGGCACACGCCTGGACGAAGCCTTGAACCAGCCGATCTACCTGGCGTTCCAACCGCTCAAGCCGTACCTGCCGCAGATTCGTGCAGCGGTAGAACAGCACACCGTGGAACGCATCGAACGCGTCACCTGGTTCAAGGACGACGAAGCCAAGCATTACGCCCTGACCTTCTACCCGCTGATGGGTGGGGCCGGGCGCGGCGTGGTGATCCGTATCGATGACATCACTCAGCGTCTGTCTCTGGAAGAAATGATGGTGCAGTCGGAGAAAATGCTCTCCGTGGGTGGCCTGGCTGCCGGCATGGCCCATGAGATCAACAACCCGCTGGGAGCAATCCTGCACAACGTGCAGAACATCCGCCGCCGCCTGTCCCCCGACCTGCCCAAGAACCTGGAGCATGCGCAGCAGGCGGGCATCGAGCTGGAAACGGTCAACCGCTACCTGCAAAGCCGCGAAGTGCCGCAATTGCTTGATGGCATCCAGCAGGCTGGGGCGCGGGCGGCGAAGATCGTCACCCACATGCTCAGTTTCAGCCGTCGCAGCAATCGACAAATGGCGCCCTGCGACCTACCGGCGCTGATCGACCAGGCTGTGGAAATCGCCGGCAACGATTTCGACCTGGCCATCGGCTTCGACTTCAAGGGCCAGGCGATCATTCGCCAGTTCGACCCTCAACTCGGCCCGGTGCCCGGCACTGCCAACGAGTTGGAACAGGTGCTGCTCAACCTGCTTAAAAACGCGGCCCAGGCCATCCATCTGCGGGAAGACGACAGCGAACCGGGGCGCATCATCCTACGCACGCGCCTCAACCCGCCCTGGGCGGAAATCCAGGTGGAAGACAACGGCATCGGCATGAGTGAAAACGTGCGCAAGCGCACCTTCGAGCCGTTCTTCACCACCAAGGAAATCGGCCAGGGCACCGGGCTTGGGCTATCGGTGTCGTATTTCATCATCACCAACAACCATAAGGGCCAGATGGAAGTGCATTCAGCCCTCGGCCAAGGTACGTGCTTCACGCTACGTCTGCCCTTGGCTGGCAGCCAACTGCCACCTCACGAACTCACCCAACTGGAGCAATGACCATGGGCTTTCGCCTGTCGAAGATCTATACACGCACCGGCGACAAGGGCGAAACCGGCCTGGGCGATGGCCGCCGTGTGCCCAAGGACCACCCACGGGTGGAAGCGATTGGTGAAGTTGATACGCTGAACAGCCAGCTGGGTTTATTGCTGGCCAGCCTGGAGGAACAGAGTGGCAAACATCCGGAACTTAAGGATGTGATCGAGGTGCTTACGCCATGCCAGCATCGTTTGTTCGACCTGGGGGGTGAATTGGCAATGCCGGTGTACAAAGCCTTGAACGCTGCGGAGGTCGACCGACTGGAAGCAGCGATTGACCGCTGGAATGAGGACGTGGGACCGCTGGAGAACTTCATCCTGCCAGGTGGCTCGGCGCTGATCGCCCAGGCCCATGTATGCCGCAGCCTGGCGCGCAGTGCGGAGCGGCGGTGTCAGCAGTTGAATGCGGTTGAGCCGTTGGAAGGCGTGGGGTTGGCGTACATCAATCGGTTGTCGGATTTGCTGTTCGTGGCGGCCAGGGTCATCGCCAAGCGCCAGGGTGTGGCCGAGATGTTGTGGCAGGCGGCGGCCAAGCCACGTTAATGATGAGGCGTCTGGCCTGACGCCTTCGCGAGCAAGCCCGCTCCCATATTTGACTGCATTCCAAAGGTGGAACTCCGTCAAATGTGGGAGCGGGCCTGCTCGCGAAGAGGCCTGTCAAAACAGCATCAAACTTCCGGCCAAAACGCCCTAATCCCAGCCACACCCTGAGCCCCAGCCTCCCAAGCTTTTTCCCGCTCGGCAGGCCCAACCCCACCCAACAGAAACACCGGCTTGCTGAACCCTCGGATCAACGCCACCGCCTGCTCCCAACCCAACGGCTGCGCATCAGGATGCGTCTGGGTCGGCTGCACCGGCGACAGCGTGACAAAATCCACGTCCATCATTTCCGCCAATGCCAGCTCTTCTGCGTTGTGGCACGACGCCGCCAGCCAGCGATCCTTCGGCAGCGGGCGACCCTTGCTGGCGTATTTACGCAGTTGCGCCGCCGTCATGTGCCAGCCGGCTGCAGGAAAATCGCCCAACCATTCAAACGGCCCCTTGAGCATCAGTTGAGCCTTACCCGCGCACAAGCCCACCGCATCCACCGCAAGGTCGCGGTATTTTGGGTCGTAGCCGTTGGGCGCACGCAGTTGCACCAGTTTGATACCGCCCGCAATGGCTTTCTGGATACCCCGCAGTAACGTCGGGGTTTCCAGTTCGCCTGGGGTGATCAGGTACTCGGCAGGCAAGCGCGCCGCCGCAACGATCGGCGCATTGGCGGCCGGAAACGCATAGTTGAGCAGGTCTCGGGGGGCCACCCACTCCAGCGGCTGCCCTTCAACACCATGAGGCTCGCCGGTAAAGGCCGAGACTTCCCAGACATCCAGCAACACCTGCTTGTCCGGGTAGTCGTGCTGCACCTTGATCAGCGGGCGCGCGGTAGTGACCTGAATGCCCAGCTCTTCCTGCAATTCGCGGGACAGCGCGTTGGCGACCGATTCATCGGCTTCCACCTTGCCGCCGGGGAATTCCCAGAGGCCGCCCTGGTGCTGGGTATCGGCGCGGCGCGCCAGCAGGATTTTGCCGTCGACACCGCGGATCACCGCTGCTGCTACATGCACTCGTTTCACCGCGCTTATCCTCTTAGGTCCGGTATTCCGCGTTGATCTTCACGTACTCGTGGGACAGGTCGGTGGTCCAGATGGTTTCGCTGCACTCGCCGCGACCCAGTTCGATGCGGATGGTGATTTCTTCCTGCTGCATCACCGCCGAGCCCTGGGCCTCGGTGTAGGTTTCGGCACGGGCGCCACGGCTGGCGATGCACACGTCGCCGAGGAACACGTCGATCTTGCTCACGTCCAGGTCCGGCACGCCGGCACGGCCCACAGCCGCCAGGATACGGCCCCAGTTCGGGTCAGAGGCGAACAGCGCCGTCTTGATCAGCGGCGAATGCGCGACGGTGTAGCCTACATCCAGGCATTCCTGGTGATTGCCGCCGCCATTCACTTCAACGGTGACGAACTTGGTCGCACCCTCGCCGTCACGCACGATGGCCTGTGCCACCTCCATGCACACTTCGAACACAGCCTGCTTCAACGCCGCGAACAACGGGCCGCTGGCCTCGGTGATTTCCGGCAGGTTGGCCTGGCCGGTGGCGATCAGCATGCAGCAGTCGTTGGTCGAGGTGTCGCCATCGATGGTGATGCGGTTGAATGACTTGTTGGCGCCATCGAGGATCAGCCTGTGCAACACGTCGCGGGAGACCTTGGCGTCGGTGGCGATGTAGCCGAGCATGGTGGCCATGTTCGGGCGGATCATGCCCGCGCCCTTGCTGATGCCGGTCACGGTGACGGTCACGCCGTCGTGCACGAACTGGCGGCTCGCGCCCTTCGGCAGGGTGTCGGTGGTCATGATGCCGGTCGCGGCGGCGGCCCAGTTATCCACAGACAGGTCGTCCAGCGCGGCTTGCAATGCACCTTCGATTTTCTCGACAGGCAGCGGTTCACCGATCACACCAGTGGAGTAAGGCAGCACTTGGCTGGCGTCCACGCCGGTCAACTGGGCCAGCTTGGCGCAGGTGCGCGCAGCTGCCACCAGGCCTGGCTCGCCGGTGCCGGCGTTGGCGTTGCCGGTGTTGGTCAGCAGGTAACGGATCGTGCCGGCAACGCGTTGCTTGGCCAGGATCACCGGCGCGGCGCAGAACGCGTTGAGGGTGAACACACCGGCGACGGTCGAGCCTTCGGCACAGCGCATCACCACCACATCCTTGCGCCCCGGGCGCTTGATGCCGGCCGAAGCGATACCGAGTTCAAAACCGGCAACCGGGTGCAATGTGGGCAAAGGACCAAGACCAACAGCCATGAATGCGCTCCTTAAAAATCAGATGATGTCTGTACCGTCGTGAGCAACGGCAAAATTAATGGCAAAACGCCGCGACGGCAGAGGCCGGTCGCGGCGCAGGATGTAGCAGCGTCAGGCAGAAAGCTTATTCGATCTGGCCGTGGCAGTGTTTGAACTTCTTGCCCGAACCGCAGTAGCACAGCTCGTTGCGGCCCAGCTTCTGGTCATTGCGAACCGGGGTTTGAGCCAGGGCCACGTCGACCTCTTCGCCCAATACCTCAGGCGCTTCCAGGCCCGGTGCTTCGTCATGCTGGAACTGCATGCGCGCAGCCAGCGCCTCGGCTTCCTGACGCAGGCGCGCTTCTTCCTCGATCGGGTCTTCACGACGCACCTGAACGTGGGAGAGCACACGAATCGAATCGCGCTTGATCGAATCCAGCAGTTCGGAGAACAGCGTGAACGACTCGCGCTTGTACTCCTGCTTCGGGTTCTTCTGGGCGTAACCACGCAGGTGGATGCCGTGACGCAGGTGGTCCATGGTCGACAGGTGGTCTTTCCACAGATCGTCCAGCACGCGCAGTACGATTTGTTTCTCGAAGGTGCGCAGTGCTTCGGCACTCGCCTGCTCTTCTTTCTCGTTGTACGCGGCCAACAGCTCGGCCATCAATTTTTCACGCAGGGTTTCTTCGTACAGGTGATCGTCTTCATCCAGCCACTGCTGAACCGGCAGGTCGACACCGAAATCGCTCTTCAACGCGGCTTCCAGACCGGCAACATCCCACTGCTCCGGCAGGGACTGTGGCGGGATGTGGGCGCTGACGGTGGCGTTGAGCACGTCCTGACGGAAGTCAGCGATGGTCTCACCAATATTGTCGGCGGCCAGCAACGTGTTACGCATGTGATAAATCACTTTACGTTGTTCGTTGTTGACGTCATCGAACTCAAGCAGTTGCTTACGAATATCGAAGTTGCGACCTTCGACCTTGCGCTGGGCCTTCTCGATGGCATTGGTCACCATGCGGTGCTCAATCGCTTCGCCGGACTGCATACCCAGGGCCTTCATGAAGTTCTTCACGCGGTCCGAGGCGAAGATGCGCATCAGACTGTCTTCCAAGGACAGGTAGAAACGGCTGGAACCGGCGTCACCTTGGCGACCGGCACGACCACGCAGCTGGTTGTCGATACGGCGCGATTCATGACGCTCGGACGCGATCACCTGCAAGCCACCCGACTCCAGAACAGCCTGGTGGCGTTTCTGCCAGTCGGCCTTGATCTGGGCGATCTGCTCGGGACTCGGGTTTTCGAGCGCCGCAACTTCCACTTCCCAGTTACCGCCCAACAGGATGTCGGTACCGCGACCGGCCATGTTGGTCGCGATGGTCAGTGCGCCTGGGCGACCGGCCTGGGCGATGATCTCGGCTTCTTTTTCGTGGAACTTGGCGTTCAGGACCTTGTGCTCGATGCCTTCCTTATTGAGCAGGTTCGATACGTGCTCGGAAGTCTCGATGGTGGCGGTACCCACCAGGATCGGGCGACCCTGGGCCATGCCGTCCTTGATGTCGTTGATGATTGCCGCGTATTTCTCTTCGGCAGTCAGGAACACCAGGTCGTTGAAGTCTTTACGCGCCAACGGTTTGTTCGGCGGAATGACCATCACGGCCAGGTTGTAGATCTGGTGGAATTCGAACGCTTCGGTGTCTGCGGTACCGGTCATGCCGGACAGCTTGTTGTACAGACGGAAGTAGTTCTGGAAAGTGGTGGACGCCAACGTCTGGCTTTCAGCCTGGATGTTGAGGTTTTCCTTGGCTTCGATGGCCTGGTGCAGGCCTTCGGACAGACGGCGACCCGGCATGGTGCGGCCGGTATGTTCGTCAACCAGCACGACCTGGCCGTCCTGCACGATGTATTCGACGTTGCGATGGAACAGCTTGTGGGCGCGCAGGCCGGCATACACGTGGGTCAGCAGGCCCAGGTTATGTGCCGAGTACAGGCTTTCACCCTCGGCCAGCTCTCCGATCTGGGTCAGCATCTCTTCGACGAACTGGTGACCGGCTTCGTTGAGTTCGACCTGGCGGGTCTTCTCGTCGATGCTGAAGTGACCTTCTTTGGTCACCACGCCTTCCACTTCCTCGATGTGCTGCTCCAGACGCGGAATCAACTTGTTGATTTCGGTGTACAGGCGCGAGCTGTCTTCGGCCTGGCCGGAGATGATCAGAGGGGTACGGGCTTCGTCGATGAGGATGGAGTCGACTTCGTCGATGACGGCAAAATTGAGTTCGCGCTGGAATTTTTCTTCCATGCTGAACGCCATGTTGTCGCGCAGGTAGTCGAAACCGAATTCGTTGTTGGTGCCGTAGGTGATGTCGGCAGCGTAGGCGGCACGCTTCTCTTCCGGCGGCTGGAACGGCGTTACCACGCCGACGGTCAGGCCGAGGAATTCATACAGCGGGCGCATCCAGTTGGCGTCCCGGCGCGCCAGGTAGTCGTTCACCGTCACAACGTGCACGCCCTTGCCGGACAGCGCGTTGAGGTAAACGCCCAGGGTTGCTACCAGGGTCTTGCCTTCACCGGTACGCATTTCGGCAATCATGCCTTCATGCAAGGTCATGCCGCCGATCAACTGGACGTCGAAGTGGCGCATGCCCATGACACGCTTACCGGCTTCACGGGCGACCGCAAAGGCTTCGGGAAGCAGCTTGTCGAGGGTTTCACCTTTGGCTATGCGGGCCTTGAACTCTTGGGTCTTGGCGCGCAATTGCTCGTCCGAAAGGGCAACCATCTGCTCTTCGAAGGCATTGACCAGCTGCACCGTCTTGAGCATGCGTTTGACTTCGCGCTCATTCTTGCTTCCAAAAAGTTTCTTTAACAAAGGCGCAAACATATCGGCAGGTTCTTCCACACATAGGGATGGAGGGCGCACCGTGAGTGGCCCGAGCAGCCCTCACGGCCGCATGCGAACGCGCATTCTACCCGGATTCGTGGGTGAGGAAAGTGGCGTTGTTCCCCGAGGCTGGCATGGTGCTGTGAGAGGGCTTGTTTAAAATAAGGGCTTTTGCTGGAACTTCAACCCATGGAGCGCATAAGTTACCAATTGATTTCATGAATAAAACCTCGGAGATGCATTGCCTGGGGGCACACAGGCGGGTTCTGCTAAGATGGCGGCTCTGTTACTTAAGGTGTCCAATAATGGCATTTCGCCCCTTATCAGCCCGTGCTCCCGCCGTGTTGCTTCGCGATGCCAAGCCGCTGAAAGCCATCTTTGGCCATGCCCAACGCTTGGGCCGTCTGCAACGCCTGCTCGAAACCCAGCTGCAACCGGCCGCACGCGAACATTGCCGCGTGGCGTCCTGGCGTGAAGGCAACCTGCTGCTTATTGTCACAGATGGCCACTGGGCGACCCGTTTGCGCTATCAGCAAAAACGCCTGCAGCGTCAATTGATGGCCTTTGAGGAATTCGCTGGCCTGACGCGCATCCAGTTCAAGGTGCAACCCCCCACCACCCAACCTGGCGTGGTGGAGCATATTCATGATCTGTCGCCCAATGCCGCCGAAACCATCCAGGCAACGGCAGAAGGGATCAGCAACCCAGGCTTGCGCGCGGCGCTTGAGCGGCTGGCGGCCCACGCCAAGCGCAAGCCCTGAATCGCTACTTGCGCTTGCTGCCGCCCAACAACGACCCCAACAAGCCACGCACCAGTTGCCGCCCCATCTGATTGGCAGCTTGCTGCATCGCGGACTTCAGCGCCTTGCCTGCGGTTGTGCCGAGAAACGCCCCGGCCTTATCGGTGAAGCTAGGTTCCTCGGCAGCCGGCTTGGCCTCCTCGTTTGGCCCAAGCTCTTTGCGTGCCATCAACACTTCATAAGCCGATTCCCGATCAATCGGCTTGTCATACCGGCCTAGCAACGGCGAACTGGCGACCATTGCGGCACGCTCGGCTTCGCTGAGCGGCCCGATCCGTGACTGCGGCGGTGCGACCAGAACGCGCTGGACGACTTCCGGCGTACCCTTTTCCTGCAGTGTCCCCACCAAAGCCTCACCCGTGCCCAGCTCGGTCAATACCGAAAGCGCATCAAAGTCCGGGTTCGGCCGAAAACCGTCGGCGACGGCGCGCAAGGACTTCTGTTCCTTGGTAGTAAACGCACGCAGGCCGTGCTGAATGCGCAGGCCGAGCTGGGCCAGCACGCTGTCCGGCAAGTCGCCCGGGGATTGGGTGACGAAATACACGCCCACCCCTTTGGAGCGGATCAACCGCACCACCTGCTCCAGACGTTCCTGCAACGCCTTCGGCGTGTCGGCGAACAGTAAATGCGCCTCATCGAAAAACAGTGCGAGCAGCGGTTTGTCGGCGTCACCGCGCTCGGGCAGTTGCTCGAACAACTCCGCCAACAGCCACAGCAGGAAGGTCGCGTACACCTTTGGCGCCTCGTGCACCAACCGGCTGGCATCCAGCAGGTGGATGCGCCCACGACCGTCGCTGGTGGGTTGCAGGATATCTTCCAACTGCAGGGCCGGCTCGCCAAACAAGGCTTCGGCGCCCTGCTGCTCCAGCACCGCCAGACGTCGCAACAGTGCCTGGCTGGAACCGGTGGTCATCAGCGCCGCGTCTTCGCCCTGGAGTTCGGGGTGATAGCGCAGGTGGTTAAGCAGCGCCTTGAGATCCTTGAGGTCCAGCAACAACAGGCCTTCGCGGTCCGCAACCTTGAACGCGGCGTAAAGCGCCGACTGCTGGCTGTCGGTGAGTTCCAACAGGCTACCGAGCAGCAAGGGACCCATTTCGCTGATGGTGGTACGCAATGGATGACCGGACAGCCCGTGGATATCCCACAGCGTGACCGGATAAGCCTTGGCCGCGTAATTGAGGAACGGCATGCCGGCGATGCGCTCGGCGACCTTGCCCTGCGGGTTCGCCGCGGCGCCCAGGCCGCACAGGTCACCCTTGATATCCGCGGCAAACACCGCCACGCCGGCATCACTGAAGGCTTCGGCCAGGCGTTGCAGCGTGACGGTTTTGCCCGTGCCGGTAGCACCGGCGATCAACCCGTGACGGTTGGCCAGGCGCATGGCCTGGGCGATAGGCTGACCGTCGAGGCCGGCGCCGATTAGGAGTTGCGTGGAGTCAGGCATTTCGTCACCCATGGTTAATCTTTAGTGTCGCCAGGTCGATACAGATCAGTGTGAGACCCACAAAGTCTAAAAATAGGACAGATAGTTCCCACAGGGACCACCGGAACCATCACAAGAAGTATCACACCTTTTTTGACACTGCCATTTTGCGCCTCCCACGAGGACGCGCTTCGGATATTAAGACCTTAGCGGACCCTACAAGCCATGAATAAAAATCTGCGCTTCAGCCACAAAATCCTGCTTGCAGCCTCCCTTATCGTCATAGCCGCATTCGCGCTGTTTACCCTCTACAACGACTACCTGCAACGCAACGCGATTCGCGATGATCTCAACAATTACCTGCATGAAATGGGCGATGTCACCGCCAGCAACATTCAAACCTGGCTTGGCGGGCGTATAGCCCTGGTGGAAAACGCCGCGCAAAACATCGCCATCAACCCCGAGCCGTCCGCGGTTGCCAGCCTGCTGGAACAGAAAACCCTGACGTCCGCATTCATGGCGACCTACGTCGGTGACAGCAAGGGCGCCTTCACCATCCGCCCCGACACCAAGATGCCGGACGGTTTCGACCCACGTGTCCGCCCGTGGTACAAGGGCGCCCAGAGCAGTAACGGCTCAACCCTGACCGAGCCTTATATCGATGCGGCCACTGGCAAGCTGATCATTTCCGTTGCCACGCCCAGCACTCAAGGCACCCAGAGCATCGGTGTAGTCGGTGGCGACCTGAGCCTGCAAACCCTGGTGGACAACATCGGCGCGCTGAACTTCGGCGGCATGGGCTACGCGTTTCTGGTCAGCGCCGACGGCAAAGTACTGGTACACCCGGACAAAAACCTGGTGATGAAGACCTTGGCCGACGTATATCCGAAAAATACGCCGAAGATCAGTGCGGACTTCAGCGAAGTCGAGGCCAACGGCAAAGACAATATCGTGACCTTTATACCGATCAAGGGCCTGCCCTCGGTGAACTGGTACCTCGGTATTTCAGTCGATAAAGACAAATCCTTCGCCATGCTCAGCGAATTTCGCACCTCGGCAGTCATCGCCACGTTCATTGCCGTGGTGATTATCATCGCCCTGCTCGGCATGCTGATCCGTATCCTGTTGCAACCGCTGCATCTGATGACGCGCGCCATGCAGGACATCGCCGATGGCGAGGGAGATCTGACTCGACGCCTTACCATCCAGAATCACGATGAGTTCGGCATGCTGGGTAACGCCTTCAACCGCTTCGTGGAACGCATTCATACGTCGATTCGCGAAGTGTCCTCGGCCACCGAGCACGTCAATGAGGTGGCACTTCGGGTCGTCAGCGCCTCCAACTCATCGATGGTCAACTCCGATGAGCAAGCCAACCGCACCAACAGCGTCGCCGCTGCCATCAATCAGTTGGGCGCTGCCGCCCAGGAAATTGCACGCAATGCGGCGCAAGCCTCACACCAGGCCAGCGATGCACGGCATTTGGCTGAGGATGGCCAACAGGTGGTGGAGCGCAACATCAAGGCGATGAATCAGTTGTCGTCGATGATCAGCGCTTCCAGCAGCAACATCGAAGCGCTCAATAGCAAGACGGTGAATATCGGGCAGATCCTCGAAGTGATCACCAGCATTTCCCAGCAAACCAACCTATTGGCATTGAACGCTGCCATCGAAGCGGCCCGTGCCGGGGAAGCCGGGCGTGGGTTTGCGGTGGTCGCGGACGAAGTGCGCAACCTGGCGCATCGCACTCAGGAGTCTGCGCAACAGGTGCAGAAGATGATCGAAGAACTGCAAGTCGGCGCCCGGGAATCGGTCAGCACCATGGGTGAAAGCCAGCGCCATAGCCTTGAAAGTGTCGACATCGCCAACCTCGCTGGCGAACGCCTGAACAGTGTGACCCAGCGCATCGGCGAAATTGATGGCATGAACCAGTCAGTCGCCACCGCCACTGAAGAACAGACCTCGGTGGTGGAGTCGATCAACATGGATATTACCGAGATCAACACCCTCAATCAGGAAGGTGTGGAAAACCTGCAATCCACGCTGCGAGCGTGTGCCGACCTTGAGCAACAAGCCGCTCGATTGAAGCAATTGGTGGGCAGTTTCCGGATCTGACTAATCGTCCTTGGGGTCGGACGTGTTTTGTTCCTGCTTCCACAACTCGGCGGCACCGGGAAATTCGGTGCCGTCCTCACTGCTCAGGTCATCCGGGTCATATCGACTCAAACACCCCTCCCCCAATGTGGCGGGGGCTTTTGACGTGGCTTTGTCCAGCGGATCACTCATTACTCAATCCTCGGCAGCGTACACAAAAAAGGGCCTGGAACGATTTAACGCCCAGGCCCTTCATTCTTCAATCACAACAGATCGATCAGAACACTACGGTCTTGTTGCCATGCACCAGCACGCGGTCTTCCAGGTGGTAACGCAGGCCACGGGCCAGCACCATCTTCTCGACGTCACGGCCGAAACGCACCATGTCTTCAATGCTGTCGCTGTGGCTGACACGCACCACGTCCTGCTCGATGATCGGGCCGGCGTCCAGTTCCTCGGTGACGTAGTGGCAAGTCGCACCGATCAACTTCACGCCACGCAGGGACGCCTGGTGATACGGCTTGGCACCAACGAACGAAGGCAGGAAGCTGTGGTGGATATTGATCACCTTGCCGGCATATTCGCGGCACAGTTCCGGCGGCAGGATCTGCATGTAGCGCGCCAGCACGACCACGTCGGCTTCGTGCTGCTTGACCAGGCGCGAGACCTCGGCAAACGCGGGCTCCTTGTCCTGCGGGTTGACCGGCACGTGGTAATACGGAATGCCATGCCACTCGACCATGCTGCGCAGGTCATCATGGTTGGAAATCACGCAGGCGATCTCGCAGTCCAATTCATCGCTGTGCCAGCGATGCAGCAAATCGGCCAGGCAGTGGGATTCACGGCTGGCCATCAACACCACGCGCTTTTTCTGCTCGGTGTCGGTGATATGCCAGGTCATCGAAAACTCTTCGGCGATCGGCGCAAACGCGTCGCGGAAGGCATCAAGACCAAAGGGCAGCGAATCGGCACGAATCTCGTGACGCATGAAGAACCAACCGCTGAGATTGTCCGAGTGATGACTCGCCTCGGTGATCCAACCGTTGTGGGAGGCCAGAAAGTTACTGACTTTGGCAACGATGCCGACCCGGTCCGGGCAAGCAATCACCAGCCGAAAAGTGCGCATTAGGGGGAAACTCCAGAACTTCGCAAAGGCCGCCATTCTAGCGATTGCGCAGGAAAACTGCAGTATTCGTTGACGCTTATTCTGATCGCCTGCCGACGCCTTGCCCCTTAATAGCCTATGGTTTTACCACCTTTATATGAGTCTAGTACGTGACCCTACGGCTGTTCCGCGTATTTCAAGGAGATTACTTTAAGGCCTACGCCCTAGTAATTAACTCAAATGCATAGCAAGGCTACAAACATTCAAAGTAATTCACATAAATACGAGCTTAAATGTTTACTTGGGCAAACTGCCTGACTATTATTGGGCCACTCGCCCTGTCAATCAGCGCTCTACATAAGGTAGTCCACATGTCTCTGATCAACGAATACCGTGCCACCGAAGAAGCTATCAAAGAGCTGCAAGCCCGTTTGAAGAATCTGTCTCAAGACGACAAACTGCAAACCGAGCTGGAATTCGAAGGCAAACTGCGCGCCCTGATGGGTGAATACTCCAAATCCCTGCGTGACATCATCGCGCTGCTGGATCCAGAGTCGAAAATTAAAGCACCGCGTGGCGCTGTGAAAACTACCGGCACCAAGCGTGCCCGCAAAGTCAAACAGTACAAAAACCCACACAACGGCGAAGTGATTGAAACCAAAGGTGGCAACCACAAAACCCTGAAAGAGTGGAAAGCCAAGTGGGGCGGTGACGTGGTTGAAGGCTGGGCTACCCTGCTGGGCTAAGCCTCGCCGGGCTTGCGCCTGATACGCGACACATTAAAAACGCCAGCCTGCTGGCGTTTTTTATTGCCTGTCTGTTGAGTGAAGACCGACTACAGATTTACCTTATGGGCCAGCGAGTCTGCATATTCCTGCCACCGCTCAAGCACCTCGGTCTGAAAAGGTGTCGCACTAACTGCAAATTCTTGTTTAGCCTGCTTAAATGCCGCAAGGGTATTCGGCGCGCCCCACTCCGGGTCCGACAAACGTTGCTGACAGAAAAGCTGCCAGCGTTGTTGCTCCTCACTGTTCAAGGTATCGGGGAAGTTGCGCGCGCGATAACGAAACAATAATTCAGGCAAGCGATGATCATCAAAAGGCCATTGCTGGCGAGCTAATTGCGCTGGCTCGGCCGTCCGGACTTGTTCACATAAACGTCGATCACGATCGCCGATAAAGCCATCGTAAAGCTGTTGCTCCGGGTCTGAACTCGACGCGAAACCTTCTTCGGCATAAACGGCCGCCAACTTGTCGCGCCAAACTTCCTGTGCGTCAGTTAGCCGCAGGGCGCGCTCCTGATAAATATTCATGTCCAAGTGCAGACGCTCACGATCTTCGGTCCGAAGCACGTTCAAGGGAGCAACCACAGGGCAACGATTGATGTACACCAGCTTGAGCGGGACCGGCAACTCGCCCTCGGCAAGATCTTCACGACGGGTGTAGAGGCGCTGGCGCAAGGTATCTGCATCCAGGTCCAGCAACCCTTGGGGATCGAGCCCGAGATCGCAGACGATCAGCGCATTGCGATTGCGGGGGTGCCACGCCAGCGGTAGCACAATCCCCAGGTAATGACGCTCGGCGGAAAAACGCCCAGAGATATGCACCATGGGTTGCAGTAAACGCACCTGGTCCATCACCCGCTGCTTGCTGCGTAGCTGAAACAGCCATTCGTACAGCTTGGGCTGTTTCTCACGTACCCGTCGCGCCAGGGCAATCGTGGCACGCACATCGGACAACGCATCGTGTGCCTGGCCATGGTCGATACCGTTGGCTTCGGTCAGGCGCTCCAACTTGAGCGTGACGCGCCCATCCTGTTGCGGCCACTCAATGCCTTCCGGGCGCAGCGCGTAGGCGGTGCGAATCACGTCGATCAGATCCCAACGACTGTTACCACCCTGCCACTCACGCGCGTAAGGGTCGAAAAAATTGCGATACAGGCTGTAGCGCGTCATCTCATCGTCAAATCGCAAGGTGTTGTAACCTGCGCCACACGTACCCGGAGCAGCCAGTTGAGCATGCACCCGGGTCATGAAGTCGGCCTCGGCCAGGCCTTTTTCCGCGAGGATTGCGGGAGTGATACCGGTAATCGCGCACGCAACGGGATGGGGCAGGATATCGTCGCTGGGCTGACAATAAAGATTGACCGGCTCGCCGATCTCATTGAGCTCTAAGTCCGTCCGAATTCCAGCTACCTGGAGCGGGCGATCGCTGCGCGGATTAATGCCGGTGGTTTCATAGTCGTACCAGAAAATGGAGGTCACGGGCTATTCCTGTACTGAAGAGCGACAAAGTCTAGGCGCTGGACGGCGTCCACGGCCAGCACCAAATCAACTGTACAAACATCCAGTAAAACCTTGAATGGTTGCTTCCACCGCCGACACTGCTAGCATCCGTGTCTTCCAGCCACTCTGCACTGCCAAGGATCGCGATGCCGTCAGCCCCGTTGGACACCCGCTACCAGATCGAGACCCCGGAGGGCATTGACCTGCCGCTGCGCCCCGCCGGCCTGGTACCGCGCGTGCTGGCCTTTGCCTTCGACCTGGGGTTGCGCGCGGTGGTCATGGGCATTCTGCTGGTGCCATTGGCCTTGCTTGGCAACGTTGGCATCGGCCTGGGCTCACTGCTGCTGTTCCTGATCAGTTGGTGGTACATGGTGCTGTTCGAGGTACTCAACCAGGGGTGCTCGCCTGGCAAACAGGTCATGGGGCTGCGGGTGATACACGATGACGGCACGCCGATTGGCTGGTCCGCGTCACTGATCCGCAATTTACTGCGGTTTGTCGACATGCTGCCATTCGGTTACTTCCTCGGCGCAATCAGCTGCCTGCACCATCCTCATTTCAAGCGCCTGGGCGACCTGGCCGCCGGCACTCTGGTGATCTACCGGGAACAGCCGCTGGTGCGCCCCCGTATTCCTCAAGCTGCGGCCTTGCGCCTGCCCTTCGCCCTGAACCTGAACGAGCAACGGGCCATCCTCGGCTTCGCAGAGCGCCAAGGTGAGCTGTCCGCCGAACGCGTTCACGAGTTGGCCTCGATACTCGCCACCCCCTTGCAAGTATCCCCGGCTCGCGCCGTGGAACAACTCAACGGCGTGGCCCGTGGCCTGTTGGGGCCGACATGAAGCAGAGTCTTTTCGAAAGCCGTCACCAGCTTCAATGGCAAGCCTTCGCCAACCACCTGCAACAGTTGGAGCAAGGCAAGGCGACGGCCAGTGAGTTGGCCGACTTCCCCCAGCAGTATCGACGTCTGTGCCAGCACCTGGCCCTGGCCCAGGAACGCGGCTACAGCAGCTATTTGGTAGACCCGTTGCAACAACTGGCCCTGCGCGGTCATCAACAGCTCTACCGTCATCGCAGCCAACTGACGGCAAATGTGCTGGGGTTCGTACTTGCCGATTTCCCTCGGTTGGTACGGGAACAGTGGCGTTTCGTACTGATCGCCAGCCTGCTGTTCTTTGGCAGCCTGGTGGGTATCGCGTTGTTGGTGTACCTGTTTCCCGACCTGATCTACAGCATCGTCAGTCCCCAGCAGGTTGCCGAGATGCAAGGCATGTATGACCCGGATGCCAGCCGCCTGGGCCGCACCGCCGAGCGTGCATCGAGCGAAAACTGGATGATGTTCGGCTACTACGTGATGCACAACATCGGTATCGCGTTCCAGACGTTTGCCGCCGGTTTGCTGTTCGGCCTGGGCAGCGTGTTCTTTCTGATATTCAACGGCCTGGTCATCGGTGCGGTCTCCGGCCACCTGACCGAAATCGGCTACGGCCAGACCTTCTGGTCATTCGTCATCGGGCATGGCGCGTTCGAACTGACCGCAATCGCCCTCGCTGGCGCCGCCGGCTTGCAACTGGGCTGGGCGCTGATCGCTCCCGGGCAGTTGACCCGAGGCGAATCATTGCGGCTGGCGGCACGCAAGAGCGTGCAGATGTTGTGTGGTGTGATGATATTCCTGTTGATCGCGGCCTTCATCGAGGCGTATTGGTCATCCACCACCCTGATAGCGCCCTGGGTCAAATACCTGGTTGGCGCGGCGCTGTGGATGCTGGTAACTGCTTACCTGGGCCTTGCCGGAAGGACTCGCCATGCGCCTGAGTGATGCCAGCGTGGTAATCCGCCCGCGTACTGCCTGGGAAGCGATGGATCTTGGCGTGTTGATGGCCCGTGAGCATTGCCTGCTCTTGATGGGCAGTTGGGCGTTGGTGACTCTGCCAGTGTTCGCCGTGCTCACGGCACTGCTGTGGAAGTACCCGACCACCGCGATACTCGTGTTCTGGTGGCTCAAACCAGCCTTTGATCGCTTGCCACTGTATATCCTGTCCAAGGCGTTGTTTGGTGAAACGCCCAGCATCAAGCAGGCCGTTCGCCAGTGGCCACGGCTGCTAAAAGGCCAACTGTTGGCCAGCCTGACCTGGCGGCGACTCAGCCTGAGCCGCAGCTTTGTGATGCCGGTGAGCCAACTCGAAGGCCTGGATGGCCCCACCCGTCAAAAACGCCTGGGTGTGCTGCAGCAACGTAGTGCTGGCGCCGCACGCTGGTTGACCACCATCGGGGTGCATCTGGAGATCGGTTTGTGGTTCGGCTGCATGACTCTTTTCTATCTATTTATTCCCCAGAACATCGAGTTGGATTGGGATTGGCAGCGCCTGATACTGGCGACAAGTTCGGAAGGCTTGTGGCTGGAGCACTTGAGCAACGTCTTCTACGCCTTGATCCTGGTGTTTTGGGAACCTATCTATGTGGCCTGCGGTTTCAGCCTCTACCTGAATCGCCGCACTGTATTAGAGGCCTGGGACCTGGAGTTGGTCTTTCGCCGTCTTCGTCAGCGCCTGAGCAACGTGGCGCCGTTGCTAGTGCTGATGATCGGGCTGACGCTGCTCCCCTTCAGCCCGCCCGTCATGGCAGCGTCATCCCCCCCCAAAAAACCACTCACCACCCAGGGCGCGAGCCAATCCATCAAGTCGCTGCTGGAAAAGCCGCCCTTCAAAAATCCGGAAACCGTCACGCGCTATCGCTTTGGCGAAGACAAGCCGTCGGTTAAAAACAAGACTCACCGTGACGGTAAGCTTCCGGACTGGCTGAAGGCGTTGCTGGACAACCTCAACAGCAATACCTTCAAACACATCGCACAAGGGCTGGAGGTGCTGTTGTGGGGACTTATGGTCGGTGCATTGATCATGCTGGTGTGGCGTTATCGTGAGTGGTTGCGCACCTTTGTCAGCCGACGCGGGCCACGCAAGCCCCAAAACGTCAAACCGGCACCCACGCAATTGTTCGGCCTTGAACTGGGTTCCGAGACTTTGCCCGACGATATTGCCAGCGCCGCCGAGCGCCTGTGGCCCACCCAGCCAAGGGAAGCCCTTGGCCTGTTGTATCGCGGTCTGCTCAGCCGGCTGTTGCATGACTTCAATGTGCCGCTGAAAAGTGCTGACACCGAAGGGCAGATCCTGGAACGGGTCAACCAGTTGCAACAACCACGACTGCTGGCGTTCAGCAACGAATTGACCCACCACTGGCAGAACCTCGCCTACGGCCATTGCCTGCCTCCCCCTTCAGCACAGCAACAACTGTGCAGTGATTGGCGCACCCTGTTCAACGTGGGGAGCAACCCATGAACCGGCCTTTACTGTGGGTGGGATTATTGCTGGCGTGCCTGCTTGGAGCCGCTGGTTACTATGCATGGAGCAAGGCAATTCCCTACGACGAGGTAGTGGATCGTGGTCCGTCTCCAGAAGCCCTGGCCAACCCGTACTTGGCGGCGGAACACTTTCTACGCGAACAAGGCCTGGCCGTGGAGCAGGCCAATAGCCTGGAGCGGCTGACGACCTTGCCGGGCAAGGGCAACAGCCTGCTGCTGCTCGGCGAACGCAGCAACATGTCACCACGCCAGGTAGAGCAACTGCTGGACTGGACCCAATCCGGCGGCCATCTGTTGCTGGTGGCCGAGGCGTTATGGGATGAAGAGACCGGCAGAAGTGGCGACCTGCTGCTCGATCGCTTGCAGATCCACCAGGCATTGAGCGACGAGCCTGAGGAGCCTGCGCCTTCCAGCAAAAAGTCTCTGGAAAAGAAGGCGCCCGACCTCACCAAACTCTACGTCGACGATGAAAACCCATCGGCTTACTTCAGTTTCGACACAGACTTCAATCTTACCGACCCGAAGCACCTCGCCCAATTTTCTGCCAACAGCTCAAGGTCGAGCCACCTGATGCAACTCGACCTCGGGAAAGGCCACGTCACGGTGATCACCGACAGCGACCTGTGGAAAACGCCGAACATCGGCAAGCACGACAATGCCTGGCTGCTGTGGTACCTGAACCAGGGCACGGCCGTAACCTTGTTGTTCAACAGTGACTTCGACGACCTGCTCAGCTTGCTGATGCGGTACTTCCCCCAGGCCCTGGTCGCACTCATTTCGCTGATCGCCCTGGCATTGTGGCGGGCAGGCATGCGTCAAGGCCCAACCCGACCTCCAGCCTCCAACGCTCGCCGCCAATTGCAGGAACACCTGAAGGCCAGCGCCGATTTCCTGCTCCGCCGCAGTGGCCAGGGCACGCTGCTGCATGCCTTGCAGCGCGACATCCTGCGCGCGGTCCGGCATCGTCACCCCGGCTTTGAGCACCTCGACAACGCAGAACAGTGGCGGGTGCTCGAACACCTGACGCGCCAACCCTCTCACGTCATCAGCCAGGCCCTTGGCCCACTCCCGGCAAAACGGCTTTCCAGCGCCGATTTCAGCCGGCAGGTGGCATGCCTGCAAACCCTCAGGAATGCCCTATGAGTGAACTTCCAAGCGCCACTGCCTTGAACCGCGATACCTTGCAACGTGCCAGCGAACAGGCCCAAGCCCTGCGCACGGAATTGCGCAAAGCGGTGATTGGCCAGGATGCGGTGATCGACGATGTCCTGACCGCCCTGATCGCCGGTGGGCATGTGTTGCTCGAAGGTGTGCCGGGGCTGGGCAAGACCTTGCTGGTGCGTGCGCTGGCACGCTGCTTCGAGGGCGACTTCGCGCGCATCCAGTTCACCCCGGACCTGATGCCCAGCGATGTCACCGGCCACGCCGTATACGATCGGCACACCGAACAGTTCAAGCTGCGCAAGGGGCCTGTATTCACCCACTTGTTGCTGGCCGACGAAATCAACCGTGCTCCGGCCAAGACCCAGGCCGCGTTGCTCGAAGCCATGCAGGAACGGCAAGTCACCCTCGAAGGCGAGGCGCTGCCCATCGGCCAACCGTTCATGGTGCTGGCGACCCAGAACCCTATCGAACAGGAAGGTACTTACCCCCTGCCGGAAGCGGAGTTGGATCGCTTCATGCTCAAGGTGCGTATGGATTACCCCGATGCGCAGCAGGAAGTGGACATGGTGCGTGAAGTCACGCGCTCGTCTCGGGCCGACATGCTGGATGTACATCCCTTACACACGGTGCTGCCAGCCGAAGGTGTGCTGCAGCTTCAACAGATCGCCAGTGAACTGGCACTCGACGAACACGTGCTCGACTATGCCGTACGCCTGGCACGCGCTACGCGCAGTTGGCCGGGATTAGCCATCGGCGCCGGCCCACGGGCGTCCATTGACCTGGTACGCGGGGCGCGTGCCCGCGCCTTGTTGCGCGGGGGTGAGTTCGTCACCCCGGACGACATCAAGGGTTGCGCCCTGGCAGTACTGCGCCATCGGGTACGTATCGCGCCAGAGTTGGATATCGATGGGCTGGAGGTCGACCAGGTGCTCAAGCAATTGCTCGATCAGATCCCGGCACCTCGGCAATGAGTTACCCATGAAACCGACCCGTCTGTTGTTGAACTGGCTTGGCGTATTGCTGGGTGTGGGCATCCTGCTGGGTACTGCGTCAGCGTTGCAGTTCAAGGTGCCCGACACCTTGCACTCAATCGCGTGGGGGCTGCTACTGGCACTGTTACTGCTCGCCTTGCTGGATGCGATGCGCCTGCGTAGCCGCCCTTCCCCCCGCGTGCAACGGCAGATGCCTGGGAGCCTGGCACTGGGCCGCTGGGGAGACATACGCCTGGCTATCGAACATGATTTCCGACAGCCGCTGAGCGTACAGGTATTCGATCATGTCCCTGACGGGTTGTCCGTAGAACACATGCCCCAATCCATAGCGCTGCGGCCCGGTGAACGCAGTGAACTGGGTTATCGCCTTCGCCCCATGCGGCGTGGGCATTTCAGTTTCAGCCGCTGCGAACTTCACCTGCCCAGCCCCATGGGCCTATGGTCAGCACGACGACTGATCGAGGTGAGCGATACCACCCGCGTCTACCCGGATTTCGCCCGCCTATACGGCGCCCAACTACTGGGGGTGGACAATTGGCTGAACCAACTGGGTGTGCGCCAACACCAGCGGCGCGGCTTGGGACTGGAATTTCATCAGTTGCGAGAGTTTCGCGAGGGAGACAGCCTGCGACAGATCGACTGGAAGGCCACCGCCCGACAACGCACACCCATCGCTCGTGAATATCAGGATGAGCGTGACCAGCAGATCGTGTTCATGCTCGATTGCGGCCGCCGCATGCGCAGCCAGGACGATGAGCTGTCCCACTTTGACCATGCCCTGAATGCCTGCCTGTTGCTCAGCTATGTCGCTTTGCGCCAGGGTGATGCGGTTGGGCTGTGCACCTTTGCCGCTGACCTTCCACGCTATCTGGCGCCCGTCAAAGGCAGTAGCCAGCTGAACCTGTTGCTCAACGCGGTATATGACCTCGATACCACCCGACGGACTGCCGATTATCAGGCTGCGGCTAGCCAACTGCTGGCCCGGCAGAAACGGCGCGCATTGGTGATCGTGGTAACCAACCTGCGAGATGAGGATGATGAAACACTGCTGGCTGCCGTCAAGCGTATCAGTCGTCAACACAGGGTGCTCGTGGTCAGCCTGCGCGAGGAAGCCCTCGACCGACTGCGCCAAGCCCCCGTACAAACCTTGCCCGAAGCCTTGGCCTACAGCGGCACCATCGACTACCTGAATGCCCGCAACGAACTGCATGACCGCCTCAGCGCCCAAGGCCTGTCCCTATTGGACAGCTTGCCGTCTGAGCTCGGACCGGCGTTGGTCACCCGCTACCTGGGATGGAAGAAAGCCGGGGTGCTCTGAAAATGCCTGCCAACGCGCATTACCTAAGCTGAAGCCTGCAAGGGATCAAAGCTGAAGTAATGCAACAAGACGTTGATCAACTGCCCATATTCCTCGGGTGCCTGGAGCACCCTGAACCCGGAGTCATACTGTTGCGGGTTGATATCCTCATGACTCCATAGGCAGCTCGCCGTGAGATCAATGGGATGGAAGGTGCCGTCAGCCGCCGGAATCTTCAAACGCAGCTCAAAGTCCACGTCGACCATCATGGGCAGTTGGCTGATTAACATCAGCCCATCTTCCGAGACATTGCCCAAAAACCCGATGGGCTTGTCGGTAAGACGATTAAACACTTGCAGAAAATAAGGTAACTGATGCCGCTCGATCCGCCGGTCAGTAAACATGGTGAGATCGCCATCCAATGGCCATGAGTGCGGCCGTGCCAGTGATTCGGAACGGGCAAGATCACCCGCTCTCCCTGAAACTCGGTGCGACAACAGGCAATCGCTTGCTGCTGGACAACCACCAAATCCGGGCCCCGCATGCGTTTGCACAGAAAGTTGTACAAACGAACACTCAAAGGATAGCCCATGACTGGCGATAGGCCAGTTATTAAATGACGAATACCATCACAATGAAGCCGGGCGCGGTTGCGCGATGCTTGCACCTGGGTAATGCCCCAGTTGTTGCAGGGTGTCGAGCCTCGCGCGGGCGCGGTAGGCGTACTCGCTCGACGGATACTGATTGATGATGAATTGATAGGTCTGTACCGCGTCGACGAAGAGTTTCTGCCGTTCCAGGCACTGCCCGCGCAACATCGAGACTTCCGGCTGCACATAACGTCGGCTGCGACTTTCACGGTCGACCTGGGACAACTCCAGGGTAACGCGCTCGCAGTCACCGACCTTGTAGGCGCGGTAGGCATTGTTCAGATGGTGGTCCATCGACCAACGAGTGCAGCCGACAACACTGACGGCCAGGGCAGCAATGAGCAAAATTCGCATGAGGGTTCTCCTGTCTTGTGCAGTGTATCGACCCCTCGTCGAAAATCTTCAAGGATGTTCGTATTCAGCCGCAACGAAAACAAGTCAATCATCGATAAGTAGTGCAAACGAACAATGACTACAACGAAAGAGCATAGTAGCCTTCCTCAGCGCTTGAACTCAGGAGTCTGTGCATGTCCGTCCGTCGTACCAAAATCGTCGCCACCCTTGGCCCGGCCAGCAACTCGCCGGAAGTCCTCGAACAGCTGATTCTGGCTGGTTTGGACGTTGCCCGTCTGAACTTCTCCCACGGCACCCCGGACGAGCACAAGGCTCGCGCCAAGTTGGTGCGTGATCTGGCCGCCAAGCACGGCCGCTTCGTCGCACTGCTGGGTGACCTGCAAGGCCCGAAGATCCGTATCGCCAAATTCGCCAACAAGCGGATCGAGCTGAAGATCGGTGACCAATTCACCTTCTCCACCAGCCACCCGTTGACCGAAGGCAACCAGCAAGTCGTGGGTATCGACTACCCGGACCTGGTCAAGGACTGCGGCGTCGGTGACGAACTGTTGCTGGATGACGGTCGCGTGGTGATGCGCGTCGAAACCGCGACCCCGACTGAACTGCATTGCGTCGTACTGATCGGTGGTCCGCTGTCCGACCACAAAGGCATCAACCGTCGTGGTGGAGGCTTGACCGCACCGGCCCTGACGGAAAAAGACAAGGCCGACATCAAGCTCGCCGCCGAAATGGAAGTGGACTACCTCGCCGTGTCCTTCCCACGCGACGCCGCCGACATGGAATATGCCCGTAAACTGCGCGACGAAGCCGGCGGTACCGCCTGGCTGGTGGCGAAGATCGAACGCGCCGAAGCCGTGGCCGATGACGAAACCCTCGACGGCCTGATCAAGGCTTCCGACGCCGTGATGGTTGCCCGTGGCGACCTGGGCGTGGAAATCGGTGACGCCGAGCTGATCGGTATTCAGAAGAAGATCATCCTGCACGCACGCCGTCACAACAAAGCGGTGATCGTGGCGACCCAGATGATGGAGTCGATGATCCAGAACCCGATGCCGACTCGTGCCGAAGTGTCCGACGTGGCCAACGCCGTGCTCGACTACACCGATGCCGTGATGCTCTCGGCTGAAAGTGCCGCCGGCCCGTACCCGCTGGAAGCCGTGCAAGCCATGGCGCGTATCTGCCTCGGCGCTGAAAAGCACCCGACCAGCAAGACCTCCAGTCACCGCATCGGCAAAGAGTTCGAAAGCTGCGACCAGAGCATCGCCCTGGCGGCCATGTACACTGCGAACCACTTCCCCGGTGTGAAGGCGATCATCGCGCTGACCGAGAGTGGCTACACGCCGTTGATCATGTCGCGCATCCGTTCCTCGGTGCCGATCTACGCGTTCACCCCGCACCGTGAAGCCCAGGCGCGCACCGCGCTGTTCCGTGGCGTGTACACCGTTCCGTTCGATCCGGCTTCGCTGGCACCGAACGAAGTCAGCCAGAAAGCTATCGACGAGCTGGTCAAACGTGGCGTCGTAGAGAAAGGCGACTGGGTCATCCTGACCAAGGGCGACAGCTACCACACCACCGGTGGCACCAATGGCATGAAGATCCTGCACGTGGGCGACCCGCAGGTCTGAGTGACAGGCTGAAAAATCAAAGCCCCGCCCTTTAAATGGCGGGGCTTTTTGCTTTCTCAGGACCGGTTGATAAACCCCGACAACGCCGCAATCGCCTCCGGCGACCTCAACCGCTGGGTAAATAAAGCGCCCTCTTCCTCGATCACCTGGCGCAATTGCTCGCGGTCCACACTCTTCATAAGTTGCTTAGTCACTTGCACCGCGCCCGGCGCCAGGGTCTCAAAGCGCTCGGCCATTTCCCGCGCCATGGCCAGTGCCGCCTCGCCGCTGCCCAACGCCTCGGTAGCAATCCCCCACGCCGCCGCCTGTTCGCCGCTGAAGCCCTCGCCCAGCAGCAATAACTCAGCCGCCTTGGCGTGCCCCAACAGCCTCGGCAGGATCAGGCTCGAACCAAACTCCGGACACAGCCCCAGGTTGACGAACGGCATGCGCAGCCGCGCATCCCGACTGATGTACACCAGATCGCAGTGCAGCAACAGCGTTGTACCAATACCCACCGCAACGCCGGCCACGGCGGCAATCACCGGTTTGCGACAGTTGAGCAGGCTTTTCATGAAATAAAACGGTGGGCTGTCGAGCGTGCTGGGCGGTTGTTCGAGAAAATCGCCAATGTCGTTGCCGGCGGTAAAGCAGTCACTGCTGCCCTGGATCAGCACGCAGCGGATATCCACATCCGCATCGGCCTGCTCGAGCGCCTCGGCCAATTGGGTATACATGGCCCGAGTCAGCGCATTTTTCTTCTCGGGACGATTGAGCTGCAGGATCAGCAGCCCGCGTTCACGGTGCTGCAGGATGGCGTCAGTCATGGCAGATCTCGCGGCTGTAGAGTTCAGCGCTCAACCACGGGGCAGGAACACATCGGCCAGCAGTTGATTGCGCGGCAATCCCGCCAGGAACAGACGCTTGGAAAACGCCTCGACACTGGCCGGGTGCCCGCAGAGTAAAGCCAGAGTTTGCCGCGAAACAAGCCGCAGTTGCGCCAATGCCTGGGTCGCCTGCGCCGCTGTCCACAGCTCCACCGTCACATTGGGATGCTGTGCAGCGAGCTGCGCCAGGGGTTCGGCCAAGTAATGCCCGTCAGCATCATGGGCCAGGTGAATCACGCGGATGTCGCCCTGATGATCCTGGCGCAAAGCCTCACGCAACACCCCCCAGAGCGGCCCCAGGCCCGTGCCGGACGCCAGCAGCCACAGCGGTCGACGTTGCCAGTCGGGGTCGTACTGCAGCGCGCCGCCGCGCAGCTCGCCCAGGCGCAGACGGTCGCCCACCTGCAATTGACGGGCAAGATCACTGAATTCGCCGGGCAGACGGCAATCGAGATGAAACTCCAGGAACGCATCCTCCTGGGGCAAGCTCGCCAAGGAGTAGGGCCGCGCCACCTGACCTGCCCATAGCACCAGATGCTGCCCGGCCCGGTAGCGCAGGCCACGCTCGGGTTGCAGGCGTAGGCGCAGCACGTTCGGGCTCAACCAATCCACACCCACCACCTGGGCCGGCAACCCGTCACGTGTCGGATCAAAGGTTTCGACGCGCAAATCCCCGCGAACCTGGCACTGACATGCCAAGCGCCAGCCGTCCTGGCGTTGCGCCGGGCTCAAAGCCTCGGGTTGCTTGTCCTCGACCTCCCCCTCGCATCGCACCAGGCACGCATGGCAACTGCCGGCGCGGCAACTGTAAGGCACGGCCGCACCGGCCTGGTTCAAGGCATCCAGCAAGTTGCTGCCGGAAGAGACCGACCAATGGCGTTCGCCGACGTAGAGTTCAGGCATATAAGGACTCAATCACAAGGGAGCGCGCACAGGGAATCATGCCTGCGACAGTTTGACCATAGTCGGGTGTATCGGCCACCGAGCCGGGTTATACTGCCGCGCCTTTTTAGCGTCGCGCCTGCACCAGTGGCGTGCCTTGGAAAGGTGGTTTCAGCCGACCGATGCACCCCACTGAAGCCACCTTATTGAATGTTCCCTTATAGAGGAGCGCGACTCATGACCGTGATCAAGCAAGACGACCTGATTCAGAGCGTTGCCGACGCCCTGCAATTCATTTCCTACTACCACCCCGTTGATTTCATCCAGGCCATGCACGAAGCCTACCTGCGCGAAGAATCGCCAGCGGCCCGTGACTCCATTGCCCAGATCCTGATCAACTCGCGCATGTGCGCCACCGGCCATCGCCCGATCTGCCAGGACACCGGTATCGTCACCGTGTTCGTGCGCGTGGGCATGGACGTACGTTGGGATGGCGCCACCATGGGCCTGGACGACATGATCAACGAAGGCGTGCGTCGCGCCTACAACCTGCCGGAAAACGTCCTGCGTGCCTCTATCCTGGCCGACCCGGCCGGTGCGCGTAAGAACACCAAGGACAACACCCCTGCGGTCATCCACTACTCCATCGTCCCGGGCAACACCGTGGAAGTGGACGTGGCGGCCAAGGGCGGCGGTTCCGAGAACAAATCGAAAATGGCCATGCTCAACCCGTCCGACTCGATCGTCGACTGGGTGCTGAAGACCGTTCCGACCATGGGCGCCGGCTGGTGCCCACCGGGCATGCTCGGCATCGGCATCGGCGGCACCGCCGAGAAAGCCGCGGTGATGGCCAAGGAAGTGTTGATGGAATCCATCGACATCCACGAGCTGAAAAAACGCGGCCCGCAAAACCGTATCGAAGAGATGCGCCTGGAGCTGTTCGAGAAGGTCAACCAACTGGGCATCGGCGCCCAGGGCCTGGGTGGCCTGACCACCGTGCTCGACGTGAAGATCATGGACTACCCGACCCACGCCGCGTCGCTGCCGGTGTGCATGATCCCCAACTGCGCCGCCACCCGTCACGCCCATTTCGTGCTCGACGGTTCGGGCCCAGCGTCGCTGGAAGCGCCACCGCTGGACGCCTACCCGGAAATCGTCTGGGAAGCCGGCCCGTCGGCCCGCCGCGTCAACCTCGACACCCTGACCCCGGAAGAAGTGCAGAGCTGGAAGCCGGGAGAAACCGTGTTGCTCAACGGCAAGATGCTCACCGGCCGCGACGCCGCGCACAAGCGCATGGTCGAGATGCTGAACAAGGGCGAAACCCTGCCGGTGGATCTCAAGGGTCGCTTCATCTACTACGTCGGTCCGGTTGATCCGGTGCGCGAAGAAGTGGTTGGCCCGGCGGGCCCGACCACCGCGACGCGGATGGACAAGTTCACCCGTCAGATCCTCGAACAAACGGGCCTGTTGGGTATGATCGGCAAATCCGAGCGCGGCCCGACCGCCATCGAAGCGATCAAGGACCACAAGGCCGTGTACCTGATGGCCGTGGGCGGCGCCGCTTACCTGGTGGCGCAAGCCATCAAGAAGTCGCGCGTTGTCGCGTTCGCCGAACTGGGTATGGAAGCGATCTACGAGTTCGACGTGAAAGACATGCCGGTGACCGTTGCTGTCGACAGCAAGGGCGAATCCGTGCACATCACCGGTCCTGCCATCTGGCAGAAAAAGATCAGTGAAAGCCTGGCGGTAGAAGTGCAGTAAGTGCTTCTGTGGTGAGGGGCCAGCCCCCTCACCACAACTGCTTGCCCCTCATGGTATGGTGCACTCCCTTACCGTGCCTGCCCATCACCGTATGATCGTAATCCCTCGCCCCCTGCGCCTGACTTTCTACTCCCTGCTGATCATCGCCGGTGCGCTGCTGGCCGCGGCCTTGGCGACACGCCATGCCGAACGCCAAGCCCTGGTAGACGATGCCGCTCGTGCCAATCAGCAACTTGCGCTGTATGCCAATTCGTTGCACACCCTGATTGAACGCTACCGAGCCCTGCCCGCCGTGCTGGCGCTGGACTCGGAGATGATCAATGCCTTGAAGGGCCCGCTGGATACCGCCACCCAGGACCTGCTCAACCGCAAACTGGAACGCATCAACGGCGCGGCGCAGTCGTCCACCCTGGAATTGATGGACCGCACTGGCCTGGCCGTGGCCGCCAGTAACTGGAACCTGCCCAGCAGTTATGTGGGACACAACTACGCGTTCCGCCCCTATTTCAGCCAAACCCTGAGCCAGGGCACCGGCCGTTTTTACGCGGTGGGCGTGACCACTGGCATTCCCGGTTACTTCCTCTCCAGCGCGGTGGTCGATGAACACGAACAGTTCCTCGGCGCCATGGTGGTCAAGCTGGAGTTCCCCGAACTTGAACGCGAATGGGCCCAAGGCAATGACCTGCTGCTGGTCAGCGACGCCCGTGGCATCGTGTTCATCGCCAACCAGCCCGGCTGGCGCTATCGCAACCTGCGGCCGTTAACGGCCAGCGACCTTGCCGAACTCAAGGCCACTCGCCAATACGACAAGAAACACCTGCAGGCGCTGGAAACCAGCACCCTGCAACACTTCGACGAAAACAGCCATCTGATGCGCGTCAACGGTCCGGATGGCAGTGCCAATTACATTTGGGAATCGCTGCCGCTGAAGGCCGAAGGCTGGACCCTGCACTTGCTGCGCAAGCCGCAATTCGCGTTTGAAGATCAGCGCAACGCCGGGTTGGCCGCCGCCGGCTCCTGGCTGGCGCTGGTGTTCCTGGTGCTGTTCCTGACCCAACGCTGGCGCCTGGCCCGCTTGCGCCAGCGCAGCCGCGAGGAACTTGAGCAACTGGTGGAAGAACGCACCCAGGCGCTGCGCACCGCCCAGGATGGCCTGGTGCAGTCGGCCAAACTGGCGGCATTGGGGCAGATGTCCGCCGCCCTCGCCCATGAAATCAATCAGCCGCTGACCGCCCAACGCATGCAATTGGCCACCTTGCGCCTGCTGCTGGACCATGGCCGTGTCGACGACGCCTACCAGGCGCTCACCCCACTGGACGACATGCTCACGCGCATGGCCGCGCTCACCGGCCATCTCAAGACCTTCGCGCGCAAAAGCCCCAGTGGCCTGCGTGAACGCCTGGACTTGGCCACCGTGGTCGACCAGTCCCTGCACTTGCTCGATGCGCGCCTGCGCGACGAATCCATCGGCGTGGTGCTGGACCTGACCCGCCCCGCCTGGGTGCGTGGCGATGCGATCCGCCTGGAACAGGTATTGATCAACCTGCTGCGCAACGCCCTTGACGCCATGGCCGACAAGCCACGCAAACGCCTGGAAATCCGCCTGCATGCCGATGAGCAGTTGTGGCAACTCACCGTCAGCGACAGCGGCGGCGGGATTGCCGAAGAACACCTGAACAGCGTGTTCGACCCGTTCTTCACCACCAAACCTGTGGGTGATGGCCTCGGCTTGGGGCTGGCGGTGTCCTACGCTATCGTGCACGAATTGGGTGGCCGCCTGATCGCCAGCAACCGTGGCGACGGCGCGGTTTTCACCCTGACCCTGCCTATCGCGCTGGAGACGCCCGACCTATGTTGAACGCGGTGATTGTGGTCGACGACGAAGCCAGCATCCGCACGGCCGTCGAGCAGTGGTTGAGCCTGTCGGGCTTTGAGGTTCAGCTATTCAGCCGCGCCGAAGAATGCCTGGCGCAATTGCCCAAGGACTTTCCCGGAGTGATCCTGAGCGACGTGCGCATGCCAGGTCTCAGCGGCCTGGAACTGTTGGCCGAAGTGCAGCGCCGTGATGGGGATTTGCCGGTGATATTGCTGACGGGCCACGGCGATGTGCCAATGGCCGTTGAAGCCATGCGCGACGGCGCCTACGACTTCCTGGAAAAACCCTTCAGCCCCGACGCCCTGCTCAACAGCCTGCGCCGCGCCTTGGACAAGCGTGGATTGATCCTGGAAAACCGTCGCCTGCATCAACAGGCCGATCATCGCGCACAGTTGGAGTCGACCCTTTTAGGCGTGTCTCGAGGTTTGCAGACCCTACGCCGCCAGGTGCTGGATTTGGCAAGCCTGCCGGTCAATGTGCTGATCCGTGGCGAGACCGGCAGTGGCAAGGAACTGGTTGCCCGTTGCCTGCATGACTTCGGCCCACGGGCGAAAAAACCCTTTGTGGCCCTCAACTGCGCGGCGATCCCCGAGCAGTTGTTCGAGGCCGAGCTGTTCGGCCACGAAAGCGGCGCGTTTACCGGCGCCCAGGGCAAGCGCATCGGCAAACTGGAATATGCCCACGGCGGCACGCTGTTCCTCGACGAAATCGAAAGCATGCCGCTGGCCCAACAAGTGAAACTGCTGCGCGTGTTGCAGGAACAGAAACTGGAACGCCTGGGCTCCAACCAAAGTATCCACGTGGACCTGCGCATCATCGCCGCCACCAAACCAGACCTGTTGGAAGAGGCCCGCGCCGGACGCTTTCGCGAAGACCTGGCTTATCGTTTGAACGTCGCGCAATTGCGCCTGCCGCCTTTGCGTGAACGCCGCGAAGATATTCCGCTGCTGTTCGACCACTTTGCACAGAGCGCCGCCGAGCGCCTGGGCCGTAGCGTCGAGCCGCTGAGCGGTGCGCAACTGGGGCGTCTGCTCAGCCATGACTGGCCAGGTAACGTGCGCGAATTGGCCAACGTCGCCGAACGCCAGGTATTGGGCCTTGGCGAACCGGAGCCGGAAGGCGTCGAGGCCGGGCAATCGTTGGCGGCGCAGCAGGAGGCGTTTGAAGCGCATTGCCTGAAAGCTGCACTGACGCGGCACAAGGGCGATATCAAGGCGGTGCTGGCCGAGCTGCAACTGCCTCGGCGAACCTTGAATGAAAAGATGCAGCGGCATGGATTGGTGCGGGAGATGTTTCTCTAGCGACCTTCAGACCGCCATCGCAGGCAAGCCAGCGCCCACATTTTGAACTGTGAATACATTTCCAATGTGGGAGCTGGCTTGCCTGCGAAGAGGCCGGTGGCCATAAGCGGATTTCCGCTTATTACCTGAAAATCATCAGCGACTTTCCGCTCAAAAAAATCCTCTGACCCTTCTATTCCGGGCCTTCATCTACCTGGCACAGCTCCTGCTATAGCCCAAACCAGGCAGTGCTCAAGCACGCTCCACAAAAACAATTAGATGAAGGATCCTTCAATGGATAACTCCAACTCCCTGCCTCTGGGGTCGGCGGCTGCGCCGGCAAAAGCACGCACCACTTCCAGCCGGATCAAATCGATCTTCAGCGGATCGGTCGGCAACATGGTCGAGTGGTACGACTGGTACGTCTACGCCGCCTTCTCGCTGTACTTCGCCAAAGCCTTTTTCCCGAAAGGCGACACCACCGCCCAACTGCTCAACACCGCCGCGATCTTCGCTGTGGGTTTCCTGATGCGCCCGATCGGTGGCTGGTTGATGGGCCTGTACGCCGACAAAGTCGGGCGTAAAAAAGCCCTGATGGCCTCGGTCTACCTGATGTGCTTCGGCTCGCTGCTGATTGCCCTGAGCCCAGGCTATGAAATAATCGGTATCGGTGCACCGATCCTGCTGGTGTTCGCCCGTTTGCTGCAGGGACTGTCGGTCGGCGGCGAATATGGTACCTCCGCCACTTATCTCAGCGAGATGGCGACCAAGGAACGTCGTGGTTTCTACTCCAGCTTCCAGTATGTGACCCTGATCTCGGGCCAGCTCATCGCCCTGGCCGTACTGATCGTGCTGCAACAAGTGCTGACCACCGAGCAGCTGTATGCGTGGGGCTGGCGTATCCCGTTCGCCATCGGCGCGCTGTGCGCAGTCGTCGCGCTGTACCTGCGTCGCGGCATGGAAGAAACCGAGTCGTTCACCAAGAAAGAAAAAGCCAAGGAAAGCGCGATGCGCACCTTGATGCGTCACCCCAAGGAACTGCTGACCGTGGTCGGCCTGACCATGGGCGGCACGCTGGCTTTCTACACCTACACCACCTACATGCAGAAATACCTGGTGAACACGGTCGGCATGAGCATTTCCGACTCCACCACCATTTCGGCGGCGACGCTGTTCCTGTTCATGTGCCTGCAACCCATCGTCGGCGGGCTGTCGGATAAAGTCGGCCGTCGGCCAATCCTGATTGCCTTCGGCATCCTCGGCACCCTGTTCACCGTGCCGATCCTCACCACCCTGCACACCATCCAAAGCTGGTGGGGCGCGTTCTTCCTGATCATGGCGGCGCTGATCATCGTCAGTGGCTACACCTCGATCAACGCGGTAGTGAAGGCCGAGCTGTTCCCCACCGAAATCCGCGCCCTCGGCGTGGGCCTGCCGTACGCCCTGACCGTATCGATCTTCGGCGGCACCGCTGAATACATCGCGCTGTGGTTCAAGAGCATCGGCATGGAGACCGGCTACTACTGGTACGTGACCGCGTGCATCGCGGTGTCGCTGGTGGTCTACGTGACCATGAAGGACACCCGTAAACACTCGCGCATTACCACGGACTAAAGGTCTGTCTCGGTAAAACATGTGGGAGCGGCGAAGCGACGATTCGACTTGCTCCCACATTGGGTATGATGCATGCCCCAGAACCGAGTAGGGAACAGGCCATGTCCGACGCTATCCATTTCTACGAACCCGCCAACGGCCACGGCCTGCCCCATGACCCGTTCAATGCCATCGTTGGTCCACGGCCGATCGGCTGGATTTCGTCACACGACCGTGAAGGTCGCCTGAACCTGGCGCCCTATAGCTTCTTCAATGCGTTCAACTACATTCCGCCGATCATTGGGTTTTCCAGTGTCGGGCGCAAAGACAGCCTGAACAACATCGAACAAACCGGCGAGTTTGTCTGGAACCTGGCGACCCGCCCGCTGGCCGAGCAGATGAACCAGAGTTGCGCCGCCGTTTCCCCCGAGGTCAACGAGTTCGAGTTGTCCGGCCTGACGCCGGTGGCGTCGAAGATTGTTGGCGTACCACGGGTGGGCGAGAGCCCGGTGTCGTTCGAATGCAAGGTGACGCAAATCATCCAGCTGCAACGTGCGGACAAGGCGTTGGTGCCGAGCTGGCTGGTGCTGGGCGAGGTGGTCGCGGTGCACATTGCCAAGTGGCTGCTCAAGGACGGGGTCTACGACACCGCCGCCGCCGAGCCGATCTTGCGCGGTGGTGGCCCGGCGGATTACTTCCAGTTGGGGCCGGAGGCGCTGTTCAAGATGTACCGGCCAGGCACCACCAAACCCTGACTGAAATACAATAAAAAGTGGGAGGGGGCTTGCCCCCGATAGCAATGGCACATTCAACATCTTTGTTGACTGACGCACGGCTATCGGGGGCAAGCCCCCTCCCACATTGGATTGTCGGCGTTGCTCAGTTGGCGGCGCTGGCCCAGGCCAGTTGACCTTCTTCATCCACTCCGATCAACCGCTCAAGCTGCACAGTGGCGGCATCATCCGCATCAGAAGCCGTCTTGAACGTCTGTCCATCAAGGATCTTGTGAAACTGCGGTGCGCCCATGCCATCCAGTGCCTTGACGGCGACGGCGGCGCTGTAGCCACCCTCCCCCGGTACTACGGCGGAAACGGCTTCGTGGTGGGCAAATTGTTTACGTGCCATGTTGCAGGTCCTGGCCAATGGAAAAGTTGGCCATTCTAAACCTGATCAGCCGGCGAGTTGCAGGTACTCGCCGTAGGCGTGTGCAGCGGATGCATCGGTAAAGGTTTGGAAGTCCATGCTGCGCACGACCATGTCGTTCAACAGTTCGGTGAAGATCATCAGGGCCGGAGAGTTGAAGTAGGCGCTCATCGCCTGCTCGCTGCTCCAGAAACCGGAGATCAACCAGACATCGGGATCGACTTGGGAATGCTGCAACGAGAATTGCAGGCAACCCTGAGCCTGACGACCCGGTTCGATCAAACTGCTCAAGCGTGCACCGAGTTCGGTGCTGCACCCGGTGCGGGCGCGGATAAAGGCCATATGGCTCGCGGGAATGGGGGTGGACATGTTCGACTCTCCCGTTGAGAAGTGATGCTCGGCAAGCACTGTGAGGGCGTGTTGCCACAGGATCAAAGATAATGGCGCGGGTGCGGGCGCGGTTAGTCGATTCCTGCTGGCTTATTGCACAATCCTGCGAGAAGCGCAGATAGGACGTTTGGCGCCGGCAATTATTCCAAGGGCAACCGCCTTGTTTCAGGGAGATGACAGCCCCCACGATTGCCTGATTCACGATGCGTCGCAGGATCAGGCAAGGATTGTGCAGAATCGACGTAACACTTTTTAGAAAGCCGCCGCTAAGCTGAGCCCATCGAAGTAGCCAGTAGAGGACGCTCCATGTCGTCGCCCGAACATACAGCCATCCCCCTCGATGCCGAGATGGAAAAGCAGCGCGCCGAGCTGGCCAGCATCGTGCACCGGCATACCTGGGAGGACGGCTCCTACGGTACAGCCATCACAACCTTGTTCCTGAACCGCCACAACACGCCGCGCGACTTCATGCCGGTGCTGGTGGAGCCTGCCCTGTGCATCCTGGCCAGCGGCAGCAAGGAAGTGCGCCTGGCCGACGAGATCTTTGCCTACGACCCGCTCAACTACCTGGTGTTCTCGGTGGCGATGCCGGTGGCCGGACGGATCATCGATGCCACCCCGGAAGACCCGAACCTGTCGGTGCGCATCAATATCGACCCGGCGCAACTGACGGCCTTGATCGCAGAAGCAGGCCCGATGGGCGTGCCGTCGCGCCCGACGTCCCGCGGCATGTACGTCGACCGCATCGACAACCAGTTACTCGACGCAGTGCTGCGCCTGGCGCGGTTGCTGGATACACCCAAAGACATCGCCATGCTTGCGCCATTGATCAACCGGGAAATCCTCTACCGTCTGTTGCGGGGGCCGCAGGGTTATCGGCTGTATGAAATCGCCGTGGCCAACAGTCAGAGCCATCGGGTCAGCCAGGCGATCACCTGGTTGAACGGCAACTACGAGCAACCGCTGCGCATCGATGACCTGGCCAAGGCAGTGAACCTCAGCGTCTCGACCCTGCACCACCGCTTCAAGGCGATCACCGCCATGAGCCCGTTGCAGTATCAGAAGCAGTTGCGCTTGCAGGAAGCGCGACGGTTGATGATTGCCGAAGGGTTGGAAGCGTCGGCAGCGGGGTATCGCGTGGGGTATGAAAGCCCGTCGCAGTTCAGTCGGGAGTACAGCCGGTTGTTTGGGGCGCCGCCCCTTAGAGACTTGGCCCGACTGCGCCAAAGCATCTGACCTAATGAAGATCAACATGTGGGAGCTGGCTTGCCTGCGATAGCGGTCTGTCTGTGCCAGATGAGTTGGCTGATACACCGCTATCGCAGGCAAGCCAGCTCCCACATTGGGGCCGCATACATTCAGTCTAATCCGCGAGGGAGTTGCAAGGTCACGCGCAAGCCACCCTCGCGCAGATTCTGCAGACTCACTTCGCCGCCATGGCTGTGCGCAATGTTGCGCGCAATTCCCAGGCCCAGGCCGTAGCCCTGTTGCTGCCCAGCCAGGCGGAAGTGCGGTTCAAACACCTGCTCCAACCGCTGCTCCGGCACGCCGGGGCCTTCGTCATCCACGTGCAGAACGAACTCCGCGCCGTCGTCCTCGATGTACAGGTGGGCGTTCTGGCCATACTTCAACGCGTTGTCGATCAAGTTGCCGATGCAGCGCTTGAGCGCCAGCGGTTTGCCCGGATAAGTCGTCAACGCCCGGCCATGCTGGGTAACGCGGCCATTGCCGTTCGGCGCCAGGTACGGTTCCACCAGGCAGTCGAGCACGTGGTTCAGGTCGACCGGTTCGATGTTTTCGTGGATATCGGTGTCTTTCACGCATTGCAGCGCGCCTTTCACCAGCAACTCCAACTCATCCAGGTCGCGGCCGAACTTGGTTTGCAGGTTCTCGTCTTCAAGCAATTCCACGCGCAGGCGCAGGCGAGTAATCGGGGTGCGCAAGTCGTGGGAAATCGCGCTGAACAACTGGCTGCGCTCGGTCAGGTAACGGCTGATGCGCTCACGCATGGCGTTGAACGCACGGCCCACTTCCACCACTTCACTGCCGCCGCCTTCGGCCACCGGCTCTACGTCGGCCCCCAGGGACATGTCCCGCGCCGCCCGCGCCAGGCGCTTGAGGGGCCGGCTCTGCCAGTGCACCAGCAAGCCGATGAACAGCAGCAGGAAACCACTGGTCAGCACGATAAACCACACCTGCTGGGACGGCAGGCCCTGTTCTTCCAGGCTGGTGTAGGGCTCGGGCAACAGCGAGGCGATGTACAGCCATTCGCCGGGCGCGAGCTGGATCTGGGTAACCAGTACCGGTGGGTTCACCGGTTCCAGGGTCAACGCGTAATGGGCCCAGGAGCGTGGCAGTTCGTCGAGTTTCAGGCCGGCATTGAAGATACGCAGGTCTTCGGCGCTGACGAACTCCACGGAGATATGCACATCGGCGCCGAGGGTTTGTTTCAACACTTCGTTGACCGCTTCAAGCACTGCCTGCTTGCGCGGTGTCTGCGGCAGGATGGCCATGTCCAACGGGCGATCATTGAGGGTCACGACGAAACGGGTGCCGCCCATGCTGCGCAATTGGTCCAGCACCAACGGTCGATATGCCACCGGCAACGAACGGAAATAACTCACGCTGGCGGTCATCGAATGCGCCAGGCTGCGGGCGCTGGTGACCAGGCCTTCGAGCTGAGTGGCGCGTAATTGCGAGACCCAGATCACACTGGACAGCGCCTGGGCAAACAGCACCGCCAGCAGTGTCAGCAGCAGCATGCGCCCCAGCAACGAGCGTGGCACCGGGAAGCGGCGACGGCGCTCGGTCAAATGGTCAGTGGGCATTGCCGGCAACCACGCTGGCTGCCAGTTGATAACCGCTGCCGCGCACCGTGCGGATCAGCCTCGGGGGTTTTTCGGTATCGCGCAGGCGTTGGCGCAGACGGCTGACGGCCATGTCGACGATACGGTCCAGCGGCATCAGGTCGCGGCCACGGGTGGCGTTGCCAATGGTGTCACGGTCGAGGATCTGCTGCGGGTGGTCGAGAAACAATTTGAGCAGGGCAAAGTCGGCACCGGAGAGGATCACTTCTTCGCCGTCCACATGGAACAGGCGGTGGCTGATCATATCCAGGCGCCATTCATCAAACACCAACACCTCGCCACCACTGCTGCGTTCCTGGCCAAACTGGCAGCGACGCAACAGGGCTTTGATCCGCGCCTGCAACTCGCGGGGGCTGAAGGGTTTGCCGATGTAATCGTCGGCGCCCAGCTCCAGGCCGATCACGCGGTCGGCCTCGTCGGAGCTGGCGGTGAGCATGATGATCGGCACCTGCGCTTGGCGCGGGTGCTGGCGGATCCAGCGGCAAAGGCTGAAACCGTCTTCGTCCGGCAACATCACATCAAGGATGACCAGGTCGCACGGCGCCTCGTTCATCGCCTGGCGGAACCCCGTGCCATCCGGCACGCCACGCACCTGAAAACCGGCGCGACTGAGGTAGGTCTGCAGCAATTCGCGGATTTCCTGGTCATCGTCGACGAGGAGAATCGATTTACTGATTACGCTCACGGGGTCCTCCTTGTTGTTATGGCCAAGCTTACGTCATTTGTTGCTCTTGAGGCCCTCATCGCAGGCACGCCAGCTCCCACAGGAGAATGCATTGCAAATGTGGGAGCTGGCTTGCCTGCGATGAGGCTATCACGACCTACGCAAACGCCTGCTCCAAAGCCACGCCAGCCCCGGTCAATCCAGAATACGGGGCGGTCACCAACCACACCGGAATGCCTTTGAAGTAGTCGCTCATGCAGCCTTTGTCAGCGAAGCTCTTGGCAAAACCACTGTTGATAAAGAAGTCGGCAAACCTCGGTATCACCCCGCCCACGATGTACACACCACCGCGTCCACCGGTGGTCAACACATTGTTGCCTGCTACCCGGCCCAGCCAGATGCTGAACTGGTCCAATACTTCCATGGCCACCGGGTCGCCGGCCAGGCCTGCGGCCGTGATGGCCTCAGGGGTTTCCAGCACCGGCGTGTGGCCGTCGACCGCGCAAATGGCACGGTACAGACGCGGCAAGCCACCACCGCTCAAGGCGGTTTCGGCGCTGACATGGCCGATCTCAGTATAAATGTGCTGCCACAGCTGGGTTTCACGCGGGCTGCTCAGGGGCAAGTCGACATGCCCGCCCTCCCCCGGCAACGCCGCAAAGCGGCCAGCGCCCAGATCCAGCAGCGTCCCGACACCCAGGCCAGTGCCCGGACCAATCACGACCGCCGGGCGCAACGGCTCCGGCGTGCCCTCGCAGACCACACGGAATTCGTCGGGCTTGAGCCGGGTCATGCCCAGGGCCATGGCCGAAAAATCATTGACCAGCAACAGTTCATCCACCTGCAAGGTTTTGCAGAAGGCAGTCTTGCTCAGGCGCCAGTGATTGTTGGTGAATTTAAATTCATCCCCGCTCACAGGCCCGGCGACCGACAGGCACACCGCACCGATGTCACCGATTTCCAGGCCTTCCTCTTTGAGGTAAACCTTGATCGCGTCTTCAGGGCTGGAGTGATCCGCCGTGGCATGCACGCGGATCGAATGCAGCTCCTGATCGCGCCACAACGCGAAACGGGCGTTGGTGCCCCCGATATCACCGACCAGCGCAAGTTTCACTTAAGCGTCTCCAAGGCAGAGGTAAAGGCGCTGGCGCCCTGCTCTGCGGAGCTTGCGGCCAAGCGCATAAATGCAAACAGCTCACGACCGGCCCCCACGTTATTGCCCAACAGACCCGTGGCAGGCGCGCGCGCTGCAAATTCTTCGGCGTCCACCTTAAGCTCCAGGGTGCCCTTCACGCCATCCACGCGAATGATATCGCCATCGCGCACCCGCGCCAGTGGCCCGCCGCTCTGGGCTTCGGGGTTGACGTGAATCGCGGCGGGGATCTTACCCGACGCGCCGGACATACGCCCGTCTGTTACCAGTGCGACCTTGAAGCCACGGTCCTGCAACACACCGAGGAACGGCGTCATCTTGTGCAATTCGGGCATGCCATTGGAGCGCGGGCCCTGGAAACGCATGACGGCGACGAAGTCTTTTTCCAGCTGGCCGGCCTTGAACGCATCGGCCAGGTCTTGCTGGTCCTGGAACACCACCGCCGGCGCTTCAACAATCTGATGTTCAGGTGCTACGGCAGACACTTTCATCACACCACGACCGAGGTTGCCTTCCATCACGCGCAAGCCGCCTTCCGGCGAGAACGCGCGGGCCACGGGGCGCAGGATGGTTTCGTCGAGGCTTTCGATAGGGCCTTCGCGCCAGATCAGCTCGCCGTCGACCAGGAAGGGTTCCTGGGTGTAGCGGCTCAAGCCCTTGCCGGCCACGGTGTTGACGTCTTCGTGGAGCAGGCCGGCTTCCAGCAGTTCGCGGATCAGGAACGACATCCCGCCCGCCGCCTGGAAGTGGTTGATGTCGGCCTTGCCGTTTGGATACACGTGGGACAGGGTCGGCACCACCTCGGAGAGGTCGGCCATGTCGTCCCAGGTGAGGATGATGCCCGCCGACATGGCGATGGCGGGCATGTGCAGGGTGTGGTTGGTGGACCCGCCGGTGGCATTGAGGGCAATGATCGAGTTGACGATGGATTTCTCGTCGACGATCTCGCCGATCGGCATGAAGCTGCCGTTGGCCTTGGTCAGACGGGTGACCTGGTGTGCGGCTTCGCGGGTCAACGCATCGCGCAGCGGGGTGTAGGGGTTGACGAACGAGGCGCCCGGCAAGTGCAGGCCCATCACTTCCATCAGCAACTGGTTGGTGTTGGCGGTGCCGTAGAAGGTGCAGGTGCCGGGGCTGTGATAGGACTTCATCTCCGATTCCAGCAGCTCTTCGCGCGTGGCCTTGCCTTCGGCGTAGCGCTGGCGCACGTCGGCTTTCTGCTTGTTGGAGATGCCCGACGGCATCGGGCCGCCCGGCACGAAGATCATCGGCAAGTGGCCGTAGCGCAGCGCGCCCATCATCAGGCCGGGGACGATTTTGTCGCAGATGCCCAACATCAGCGCGGCATCGAACATGTTGTGGGACAGCGCTACCGCCGTGGACATGGCAATGACTTCACGACTGAGCAGGCTCAGTTCCATGCCCGGCTCGCCCTGGGTCACGCCGTCGCACATCGCAGGGGTGCCGCCGGCGAACTGCCCGACCGAGCCGACTTCGCGCAGGGCCTTCTTGATCTGTTCAGGGAAATGTTCGTACGGCTGGTGTGCCGAGAGCATGTCGTTATATGACGAAACAATTGCCACGTTGGCGGCATTCATCATGCGCAGACTATTTTTATCTTCAGTGCCGCAACCGGCCACGCCGTGGGCGAAATTGGCGCATTGCAGCTTGCCGCGCATCGGACCGTCGATGGCTGCACCGCGAATGAGCGCAAGGTAGGCCTCGCGGGTGGCGCGGCTGCGGGCGATAAGCCGTTCGGTGACCTCAAGAACGCGGGGATGCATGTGTAGAACTCCAGGCTAACGGATGTGGCGACCTGAGTGTCTATGCTGATCAAACGCCCACAGCTCATGGGATGGCAGGGAGTCGTTTGGATCATCGGACCAGTTGATTCAGGTCACTCGTTGTAGATTGAACAAAATATTGCCACTAAAAAGGCTTGTTTTCTATTTTTATGCGAATAATCTTGTAATTCTTACAACAAATCGACGACAGGCACTTTCCAATGACTCTTCGTATCGCAATCAATGGTTTTGGCCGTATCGGCCGTAATGTCCTGCGCGCACTGTATACCCAAGGCTACCGCCAGGATTTGCAGATCGTCGCCATCAACGATCTGGGCGACAGTTCGATCAATGCCCACCTGCTCAAATACGACACCGTACATGGCACTTTCGAAGCAGAGGTCGCCCACGATCAGGAAAGCCTGACCGTCAATGGCGACCGGATTGCCGTCAGCGCCATTCGCAACCCGGCCGACCTGCCGTGGGCCGCGCACAAGATTGACGTCGTGTTCGAATGCACCGGCCTGTTCACCGACCGTGACAAGGCTGCCGCCCATATTACCGCCGGCGCGCGCAAGGTGATCATCTCGGCACCGGCCAAAGGGGCGGACGCTACCGTGGTCTACGGTGTAAACCATGACATTCTGCGTCAATCCCACCAGATCATCTCCAACGCGTCGTGCACCACCAACTGCCTGGCGCCGGTCGCCCAAGTGCTGCATCGCGAACTGGGTATCGAAAGCGGCCTGATGACCACGATTCACGCCTACACCAACGACCAGAACCTGACCGACGTCTACCACACCGACCCGTACCGCGCGCGTTCGGCTACCCAGAACATGATCCCGAGCAAGACCGGTGCCGCTGAAGCCGTCGGCCTGGTGCTGCCGGAACTGGCGGGCAAGCTGACCGGCATGGCGGTGCGTGTGCCGGTGATCAACGTGTCGCTGGTGGACCTCACCGTGCAGTTGAAAAAAGACGCCACGGCGGAGGAAGTCAACGCACTCCTCAAGGAAGCCAGCCAGCACTCGAAGATCCTCGGCTATAACACCCTGCCGCTGGTTTCCAGTGACTTCAACCACAACCCGCTGTCGTCGATCTTCGATGCCAATCACACCAAGGTCAGCGGTAAGTTGCTGAAAGTTTTGGCTTGGTATGACAACGAGTGGGGCTTCTCCAACCGTATGCTGGATAACTGCCTGGCGCTCTGCAACGCCGAGTAATCCACATAGAGTGGGCTTGTGTGGGAGCGGGCTTGCTCGCGAATGCAAGCACCTCGGTTCGTCTGAATAACGAGGTGATGCGTTCGCGAGCAAGCCCGCTCCCACATTTGGCCTGCGCAAACCCGCAGAAAGTGTTCCTTGCCATTTGAGTTGATGATAAGCATTATCATTAACTGCAAATCGGTCTGGTATCACTGTGAGCCAATCTCGCTTCAACCACGTCTTTCTCACCCAACGGGTAATGCTGCTTCGCACCTTGCAGCGGATGGTGAATAACCACAGCACCGCCGAGGACCTGTTGCAGGAAACCTACCTGCGCGTCACCCGGGCCCTGAGCGAGCGACCGATCGATCACCTTGAACCTTTCGTCTATCAGACGGCGCGCAACCTGGCGTTGGATCACCTGCGTGCGCGCAGGATCCAGGCCCGCACACTGCAGGAAAACGTCCCGCTGGATGTCCTGCAAAGCGTCGCCGCCCCCATCAGCACACCCGAAGATGCCACCCAGGCCGAGCAAATGCTTGAAGCCCTGAGCGTCAGCCTGGGCCAGTTGAGCGCCCGCCAACAGCGGATTTTCATCCTCAGCCGCTTGCATGGTTGCAGTTACCAGGAGATCGCCGATCAGTTGGGCGTGTCCTTGAGCACCGTGCAAAAGGAACTCAAATTGATCATGGCTATCTGCGTAGGTGTGGCCGAACGATTGGATCGGCCTTAAGCTCCATCCGACAGAAGCGTCGACCCAAGCTGTAGGAAAGTTGAATAGAACGTGGCGAAGACCCGAGGAACACCGTGACGGACCCGAATAAACTGCGCCCCCATGAGCTGGCTCATGAGGTGTTGCAAGACACGGCTATGGATCAAGCCCTCGACTGGCTGATCGCCTTGCAGTGCCCGCAAGCCGGACAGCAGGCCGAATTCGAAACCTGGTTGGCCAGCGATCCCGCCCACGTCCACGCCTTCGCCAAGGCCCAGGCCGCGTGGGGCGGCGCGCCGGTACACAGTGCTGCCGTCGCACTGGCCGCGCCGCGCAAGCCGAGCGCCTGGCGCCGGCTCAAGCCACATTGGAAACCGCTGGCCACCGCCGCCGTGCTGCTGATCGGCCTGTTCAGTTTCAGCAACCTGCCGGTACGCCTGCAGGCCGACCACCTCACCGTGGTAGGCGAACGCCAGCGCCTGCAACTGGACGACGGCTCCAAGGTATTGCTGAACACCAACTCGGCGTTTTCCAGCAGCATCAAGGACCACCAGCGCATCGCTCGCCTGTATCAGGGCGAGGCGTTTTTCGACATCGTGCCCAGTCACGGCTTGCCCTTGGAAATCGACGCCGGCCCCGTACGCGCCAGCGTGCGCGACACCGCCTTCGCCGTGCGTTACCTCAATGGCGAAGCCCAGGTGCAGGTGCAGCGTGGCGATGTCGACCTGAGCAACACCTTCGACGATGCCCGCGTGCGCCTGAGTGCCGGTGAAAGTATCCGCATCGGGCCCAAGGGGTTCGGCCAACCGGCCAAGCTGGATGCCAACAAGGACCTGGCCTGGGTGCAAGGTCGGCTGATCTTCGAAAACTGCCCGATGAGCGAAGTGCTCGCCGAGCTGCGCCGCTATTACCCGGGCTGGATCGTCAACACCAACGACCAACTGGCCAGCGTCGCCGTCACCGGCAATTACCGCCTCGACCAGCCCTTGGACGTGGTGCGCTCCCTGGCTCACATCACCTCGGCCAAGCTGTCGGAATACCCATCGCTGGTGATTTTGAACTAAATGAGAATTATTTTTACTCGATAGCTGAGGGTGGTACGTCTCGTCTTAGCCAATGCAACTGATTCCTATTTGTCTCAGTTCGCAACTATAAGATTCGTACTCCGGAGCGCTCTCGATGTCCTCTCGTTTCAACCGCCGGTCCTCTTCGCCCGCCCTGTCCTTGCTGACCGCGGCCATCCTGCTGGCCGCTGCGCCGGTGATGACCGCCACCGCCGCCGAACCTGCTGCGCGTAGCCACGGCAACTACAGCTTCAGCATTGAGCAGCAACCGCTGGTCTCGGCACTCAACGCCTTTACCGCCGTGACCGGCTGGCAAGTCGGCCTACCGGCCGAACTGGGCCAGGGCGTGTCGTCCCCAGGCGTACGCGGCCCGTTGTCGCCGGAAAAAGCCCTGGACCGGCTGTTGGTGGGGACCAACCTGAGCTACCGCAAACTGGGCAATAACAACATCGTGCTGGAAAAGCGCGCGCCGGGCGGCGCCCTCAACCTGCAACAGGTGACCATCAGCGCCACGCGTAACGAGCAGAACATCAGCAGCGTACCGAGCACCGTGACCGTGCAGGAACGCGAGGCGCTGGACCGCCAGAACGTGAATACCATTCGTGAACTGGTGCGTTACGAACCCAACGTCTCGGTCGGCGGTGCCGGTGGCCGCTCAAGCAATTCGGGCTACAACATTCGCGGCATCGACGGCGACCGCATCCTCACCCAAGTCGATGGCGTCGAAGTGCCGGACAACTTCTTCAACGGTCCCTACGCCAAGACCCGCCGCAACTATGTCGACCCGGAAATCGTCAAGCGCGTGGAGATCCTGCGCGGCCCGGCCTCGGCCCTGTACGGCAGCAGCGCGATTGGCGGCGCCGTGAGCTACTTCACCCTCGACCCGGATGACATCATCAAGCCCGGCCAGGACGTCGGCGCTCGCCTGAAGACCGGCTACAGCTCCGCCGACGAAAGCTGGCTGACCTCCGGCACCGTTGCCGGCCGTGTGCAGGATGTCGACGGCTTGTTGCACCTGAGCCAGCGCAACGGCCATGAAATGGAGTCCTACGATGGCAACAACGCCACGGGCCTGGCGCGCACCGGCGCCAACCCCGAGGATGCACGCACCACCAACGTGCTGGCCAAGCTGGGCTGGAACTATGGCGATGACAATCGACTGGGCCTGACCTACGAGAAATACAAGGATGATCGCGACGTCAACTTGAAAAACGCCGTGGGCGGACCGTTCACCGGCGGGCGCGGCTTCAACTTCTACCGTGCACGGTCGGGCAACGACACCATCACCCGTGAGCGTTTCGCTATCGAAAACCGCTTCGCCCTGGACTCGCCGATTGTCGATCAGATCAAGACCAGCCTCAACTATCAGATCGCCAAGACCGACCAGTCCACCGCCGAAATCTACCAGCCGTCCCGCCGCGTATTGCGCACCCGCGAAACCCTCTACGAAGAAAAGCAGTGGGTGTTCGACGCACAGCTGGACAAGGCTTTCAGCTGGGGCGACACCGATCACCAGGTCACCTACGGCACCACCCTCAAACAACAGAAAGTCACCGGCTCCCGCGAAGGCGCCGCCACCTGCCTGGCGGTCGGCGGCGGTTGCACAGCCATCGGCGCACCCAGCCCGACAGCCAGCGACAGCGTGAAGAAGGCCAGTGATTTCCCGGACCCGACCATCAACACCTACTCGCTGTTCGCGCAGGACCAAATCACCTGGGACAAGTGGACCTTCCTGCCCGCCGTTCGCTACGACTACACCCAACTCAAACCCAAGTTGACTGAAGAGTTCCTCAACACCGTCGACCCGACACGGATCTATGCCCACAGTGACAAGGAAAAAACCTGGCACCGCGTCACGCCGAAATTCGGTCTGACCTATGCGCTGACCGACCAGTACACTTGGTTCGGCCAATACGCCGAAGGCTTCCGCACACCATCGGCCAAAGCCTTGTACGGCCGCTTTGAAAACCTGCAGCAGGGCTACACCGTCGAACCCAACCCGGACCTCAAGCCGGAAAGCAGCAAGGGCGTGGAAACCGGGATTCGCGGCCACTTCGACTCCGGTTCGTTTGATATCGCCGTGTTCTACAACAAATACCGCAACTTCATCGACGAGGACGCTTCCGTCGCCGGCGGTACCGCACAGCAATTCGAAGCCAACAACATCAAGCACGCCACCATCAAGGGGATCGAAGCCAAAGGGCGCCTGAACCTCGACGCGTTCGGCGCCCCCCAAGGCCTGTACACCCAGGGTTCGGTTGGCTACACCTACGGTCGCAACGACGACAATGGCGAGCCGCTCAACAGTGTCAACCCGCTCAAGGGCGTATTCGGCCTGGGCTACGACCAGGACAACTACGGTGGCCTGCTGAGCTGGACCCTGGTGAAAAAGCAGGATCGCGTCGACAGCACCACCTTCCACGCGCCTGATGGCAGCACCACGGCCCCCTTCAAGACCCCAGGCTTCGGCGTCCTCGACCTGACCGCCTTCTACAAGGTCACCAACGACGTGACCGTCAACGGCGGCCTCTACAACCTCACCGACAAGAAGTACTGGAACTGGGATGACGTGCGCAGCTACGACGGCGTCGGCGAAGCCGGTGTGACCTCCCCGGCCAACCTCGACCGCCTGACCCAGCCGGGTCGCAACGTTGCGATCAACGTGATCTGGGACATCTGATCACGACCTTTAACCGAGGCCCCACTCACCTCGTCGAAATTTTACCGACGAGGTGAGGATTTTTTACTGTGCCGCGTCTTCTTGTTCGTCTAGTTGATAACGGCTCTCTTTAGAGCACCCAGGCGCTCTTCTTCTCAAGGACTTTTTCATGACCGCTTCTCCTACCGCTGAACGCCCAAGCCTACGCTCCCAGCGCCTGAACCAGATTACCCACTCGCCGCACGCCAAGCTCGACGCCCTGGTCAAAGCCCACGCGCCGTTTGAAACCCAGGCCAACTTCGCGCGCTTCGTGGTGGCGCAGTACCTGTTCCAGTCGGAACTGGTGGCGCTGTACAACGATGCCGAGCTGATCAAGATCGTGCCGGACCTGCCCGAACGCTGCCGCGCCGAAGCGGCCAAGCTGGACCTGGGTGACCTGGACACCGAAGTGCCAGCCCCGGTTGCCGGCGCGGTGAACAACCCGAGCAAGGCTGAAGCGCTGGGCTGGCTGTTCGTTTCCGAAGGCTCCAAGCTGGGCGCCGCGTTCCTGATCAAGCGCGCCGTAGGCCTGGGCCTGAGCGAAACCTTCGGTGCCCGTCACCTGGGTGAGCCAGCCGGTGGCCGTGCCGAGGGTTGGAAGCGCTTCACCCGCACCCTGGACGCGCTGGAATTCAGCGCCGAAGAAGAAGCCGCGGTGGAAAAAGGTGCGATTGACGCCTTCGTACGCTTCACCGTATTGCTGGAACAGGCGTACGCTAGCGCCCCTGAACTGGCCTGATACCCACGATTGGAATGCGGTAGCACTGTGGGAGCGGGCTTGCTCGCGAATGCGGAGTATCAGTCACCTGATACTGGACTGACGCACCGCATTCGCGAGCAAGCCCGCTCCCACATTTAAACCCCATTCCAAGCTGATTTTTTATCGACTCTGCATGCTCCCATGACCGGCAAAACCCAATCCACCTCGAAAATCGCCCGGATCCTCTTCGGCTTGCTGGCCTACGTCAGCCTGGGCATCGGGCTGGTGGCGATTGTCGTGCCGGGCTTGCCTACCACCGAATTCATTCTGCTCGCCGCCTGGGCCGCCACCAAAAGCTCACCGCGCCTCAGCGCCTGGCTGGAAAACCACCGGCTGTTCGGGCCGATCCTGTTCAACTGGCGCAACGGCAAGATCATCGCCCGCCGGGCCAAAGTCAGTGCCACCGCGAGCATGCTGCTCTGCGCGATTCTGATGCTGGTGATGCTCGACCACGGCTGGCCGATCTACCTGGCCATTGCCGGGATGAGCCTGGGCAATCTGTGGATCTGGTCTCGACCGGAACGGCTTGCGGCGCCCGTATAACGCTGCGTGTAGGGTTTATCCTACCGCTCATCGCCTGTTTCTCATGAATTGATGTGTGACGCCGATGTTTCAGACATAGCGCTGAATGGACTTGGCCTGCACTACGTGCCTTCCAGCCCGTCCATTCGCGAGTGAACCTATGTTCGACACCCTCTCCATCCGCTTGAAAATAGTGCTGCTGTCGGGCCTTTGCCTCTTGGGGGTGATCGCGCTGATCATCAGCATCAACCTCTACGAAACCAATCAGAACGATCAGTTGATCAGCGATTCGAGCTCGCGAATGCTCACCAGCAGTGTGCAGAGCCTGCTGCAATCCAAAGCCGGCGAACAGGCCGTACTGTTGCAGAAAACCTTTGGCGAAAACCTGTTGGTAGTGACCGCCCTTGCCGATCAGGTCAAGGACCTGCGCGCCCTCGCGGCCAAGCGCGCGCTGGAACCCGGCGCCTTGCGTGAAGAACTCAACCAGAGCCTCAAGACCACGTTCGAGCGCAACAGCAAAGTGCTGGGTATCTGGCTCTCGTTCGAACCCAACGGACTGGATGGCAAGGACAGCGAGTTCGTCGACGACAAGGCTCGCGTGTCCAACGAGAAAGGCCGTTTCTCCAGCTACTGGAGCCGCGCCGGCGGCGAAGGCCTGAACACCATCATGGTCGAAGATGACCTGACCAAGACCACCCCCAACCTCAGCGGCACGCCCTACAACATTTGGTACACCTGCCCACGGGACACGCGCAAAGTGTGCCTGCTAGACCCCTACGCCGATGAAGTGGCTGGCAAGCAGATGCTGATGACCACCATCTCCCTGCCGCTGATGGTGGACGGCAACGTCATCGGCGTGGTCGGTATCGACATCGCCCTCAACACCCTGCAAGCCGTGACGGACGCGGCGCAAAAAGAACTGTTCAATGGCGCGGCGCACCTGGACATTCTTTCCAGCACCGGTCTGATTGCCGCCTCCAGCGGTCAGCCGGAGATAGTCGGCAAAACCCTCATGGATACCGTCGGCGCCGAAGGCAAGGAAATCGTGCAACTACTGGCCAGCGACTCGCCCATGATCCGCGAGCAGGACCACACCATCCGCGCCGTCTACCCGGTCAAGCCGATTGCAGACGCAAAATCCTGGGGCGTCGTGGTCACACTGCCCAGGAACGTGATGCTGGCTGACACCTTGAAGCTGCAGGACGTGCTCGACAAAGCCCAGGCCGCCGGTACGCTCAAGGCTTTGCTGGTCGGCGCCGCCGCCGCGTTGCTGGGCCTGCTGCTGATCTGGCTGACCGCCACCGGCGTGACCCGCCCGATCAACAACGTGGCCGCCATGCTCAAGGACATCGCCAGCGGCGACGGCGACCTGACTCAACGCCTGGCCTACGCCAAGAAGGACGAATTGGGCGAACTGGCCAACTGGTTCAACCGCTTCCTCGACAAGCTGCAACCGACCATCGCCCAGATCAAGCAAAGCATTACCGAAGCCCGTGGCACGGCCGATCAGTCATCGGCCATCGCGCGCCAGACCAGCGAAGGCATGCAGGTGCAGTTCCGCGAAATCGACCAGGTGGCCACCGCCTCCAATGAAATGAGCGCCACCGCCCACGATGTCGCCAACAGCGCGTCCAACGCCGCCAGCGCGGCGCGTGGGGCCGATCAGTCGGCGCGCGAAGGCATGTCGATCATCGAGCAGAGCACCCGAGATATCACCTCATTGGCCGAAGAAGTCAGCAAGGCCGTAGGCGAAGTCGAAGCCTTGGCGGTCAACAGCGAACAGATCGGTTCGGTGCTGGAAGTGATCCGCAGCATTGCTGAGCAGACCAACCTGCTGGCGCTGAACGCGGCAATCGAAGCGGCACGCGCCGGCGAAAGTGGCCGTGGCTTTGCGGTGGTGGCCGACGAAGTGCGCAATCTTGCCAAGCGCACCCAGGACTCCGTGGAGGAAATCCGCCTGGTGATCGAACGCATCCAGAGCGGCACCCGTGGCGTGGTGGCGACCATGCATTCGAGCCAGAGCCAGGCTCAAAGCAATGCCGGGCAGATCCATCAGGCGGCGCAGGCCTTGGGCAAGATCAGTGATGCCGTCACCGTGATCAGCGACATGAACCTGCAGATCGCCAGCGCCGCCGAACAACAGAGCGCCGTGGCCGAAGAGGTCAACCGCAACGTCTCGGCGATCCGCACTGTGACCGAAACCCTCACCGGCCAGGCCACCGAGTCGGCGGCCATCAGCAGCCAACTCAATGCGTTGGCCAGCCAGCAGATGAAATTGATGGATCAGTTCAGGGTCTGACTCGGTTCCGCAACCCCTGAGATCCATGTGGGAGCCGGGCTTGCCCGCGATGCAGGCAACTCGGTGTCCCTAAGAACCGAGTCGATGCTATCGCAGGCAGCCAGCTCCCACATAGAGCAGATCGGCGGTGGTTCAGAGACCGGTCCAGGCGCTGACAAACTGCGTCAGGTCTTCTTTAGCTGCGGTACGCGGCGGGTTCTGCGGTGTGCCCAGGTAGAGGAAGCCAATCACTTCCTCGTCTGCCGTGAGCCCCAGGCCTTTGGCGACGTGGGCCGAGTAGGACAATTCACCAGTGCGCCACACGGCACCAATCCCCTGGGCATACGCTGCCAGCAGGATGCCGTGGGCTGCACAGGCCGCCGCCAGCAATTGCTCGGATTTCGGCACCTTGAAGTGCTCCTGCAGACGGGCAATCACCACCACGACCAAGGGGGCGCGCAATGGGCCGTTCTGGGCCTTGTCGATGGCAGCTTGTGGCGCATCGGCGTCTTGCAGGCGGGCAGCTTCGGCCAGCAGCGTGCCCATCTGTTCGCGGGCGGCCCCTTCGACAGTGAGGAAACGCCACGGACGCAGTTGGCCGTGGTCGGGCGCGCGCATGGCGGCGGCGAACAGCACGTCGCGCTGCTCCTGGGTCGGTGCCGGTTCCAGCAAACGCGGCACGGAAACACGGTTGAGCAAAGCGTCGAGAGCCTGCATTGGCCACCTCCAGAGAAAAATGTGCGGCCATTCTAGCGGGAATGAATCGAATTCGACCAAACGATAATTGCTCTTATTCATTGCGCCCCGCCCTGTTAGACTTTGCGACCTTATTTTCTGCCTTGGTTCAGGAAACTCGATGCTCCGCTCGCTTTTTCGCCTGTCCGCAGCCTTGCTGGCCTTGAGCCTGACCGCCTGCGATGACGCGCCCAGGTTTACCAAGGCCGAGCCGGGTGAAGCACGGGCGGGCGGTGCGGCGACCGTGAACAAGCGCGACCAGAACGCGTTTTCGCTGCCATCGGCCAACCTGTCGCCCACTCGTCGGCTGGATTTCAGCGTCGGCAATAGCTTCTTTCGCAGCCCCTGGGTGATCGCGCCGTCCACCACCACCGCGCGTGATGGCCTGGGCCCGCTGTTCAACACCAATGCCTGCCAGAATTGCCATATCAAAGACGGTCGCGGGCATCCGCCGTTACCCGACTCACCTAATGCCGTGTCGATGCTGGTGCGCCTGTCCATTCCGGATGCAGCGCCGTATGCCAAGCTCATCGAACAGGTCGGTGTGGTGCCCGAGCCGGTCTACGGCGGGCAACTGCAGGACATGGCCGTGCCGGGGGTAACGCCGGAAGGCAAGGTGCGCGTCGACTACACACCGGTCAACGTGACATTCAAAGACGGCACAGTGGTCGAGTTGCGCAAGCCGGACCTGCAAATCACCCAGCTTGGCTACGGCCCGATGCATCCGGACACTCGTTTCTCCGCACGCATCGCCCCGCCGATGATTGGCCTGGGCCTGCTCGAAGCCATCAGCGACGCTGATATCTTGCGCAACACCGACCCGAAAACCGCCGACAAAGCAGCCATCATCGGCCGCGCCAACTGGGTCTGGGACGATGCCCAGCAAAAAACCGTGCTCGGGCGTTTTGGCTGGAAGGCCGGGCAACCCAACCTCAATCAACAAAATGTTCACGCGTTCTCTGGTGATATGGGCCTTACCACCACCCTGAGACCGTTCGATGACTGCACCGACGCCCAAGTCGCCTGCAAACAGGCCCCCAACGGCAATGGCCCCGATGGCGAGCCGGAAGTCAGTGACAATATCCTGCGCCTGGTGCTGTTCTACACCCGCAACCTCGCCGTGCCGGCACGCCGTGGCGTCAACACGCCGCAGGTGCTGGCCGGTAAAACCCTGTTCTATCAAGCGGGCTGCCAGGGTTGCCACACGCCAGCCTTCACCACGGCCGCGAATGCCGCCGAACCCGAGCTGGCCAACCAGGTGATCCGCCCCTACAGCGACCTGCTGTTGCACGACATGGGCGACGGCCTGGCCGACAACCGCAGCGAATTCAAGGCCGGTGGCCGCGACTGGCGCACGCCGCCGTTGTGGGGCATCGGCCTGACGCAGACCGTGAGTGGCCACACCCAGTTCTTGCATGACGGCCGCGCCCGCAACCTGCTGGAAGCCGTGCTGTGGCACGGCGGTGAAGCACAAGCGGCGCAGCAGCAGGTGTTGTCCTTTAATGCCGAGCAGCGCGCTGCGTTGCTGGCGTTCCTGAATTCTTTATAAGCTTCGCCCCAATTACAGAAGGGAGCTCGACATGTTCCGTCCCAAGTTGTTGTTCACCAGCCTGGCCGCCCTCGCACTCGGCGCCTGCTCGCCGCAAGACCCGCAAGCAGTGACCTCGGCGGCCATCGCCAAGCAAGTGATCCTGCCGACCTACAGCCGCTGGGTCGAAGCCGACCGCCAACTGGCCGTCAGCGCCCTGGCCTATTGCCAGGGCAAAGAGAGCCTGGACACCGCCCGTGCCGACTTCCTGCACGCGCAAAAGGCCTGGGCCGAGCTGCAACCGCTGTTGATCGGCCCGCTGGCAGAAGGCAACCGTTCGTGGCAGGTACAGTTCTGGCCAGACAAGAAGAACCTGGTCGGCCGCCAGGTCGAGCAACTGGTCGCCAGCCAGCCGCAGATCGACGGCGCCGCCCTCGCCAAGTCCAGTGTGGTGGTGCAAGGCCTGTCGGCCTACGAATACATCCTCTACGACGCCAAGACCGACATCGCTGACGAAGCGCAAAAGGCCCGTTACTGCCCGCTGCTGGTGGCGATCGGCGACCGTCAGAAGGCGCTGGCCGAAGAGATCCTGGCCAGCTGGAACAGCACCGACGGCATGCTGGCGCAGATGACCAAGTTTCCGAACCAGCGCTACGCCGATTCCCACGAAGCCATCGCCGATCTACTGCGCGTCCAGGTGACCGCGCTGGACACCCTGAAAAAGAAACTCGGCACGCCGATGGGTCGCCAGACCAAAGGCATCCCGCAGCCCTTCCAGGCCGATGCCTGGCGCAGCCAGTCGTCCCTGCAAAGCCTCGAAGCCAGCCTCGCGGCGGCCCAGACCGTGTGGGTCGGCGTCGACAACAAGGGCCTGCGTGGCCTGCTGCCGTCCGAGCAGAAGCCGTTGGCCGACAAGATCGACGCCGCCTATGCTGCGTCGCTGAAACTGTTTGCCAGCAACCAGCGCACCCTCAATGAACTGCTGGCCGACGACGCCGGACGCCAGCAGCTTAACGATATCTACGACAGCCTCAACGTCGTCCACCGCCTGCACGAAGGCGAGTTGGCCAAGGCGCTGGGCATTCAACTGGGCTTTAACGCCAACGACGGTGACTGATGATGCTCAGGCGACAGGCTTTGGCGGTTGGCAGCGTATTGCTCAGTGCTCTCACGCTGGGTGGCTGGACGCTGTTCAAGGGGAAAGACAAGGGCCCGCTGCTGCTCTCGGCGCGGGATGATGCAGACGGCAAGCACTACGCCGTGGGCTATCGCCTGGACGGCAAGCCGGTGTTTACCACCCAGGTCCGCCAGCGCTGCCACGACATCATCAACCACCCGACGCTGCCGATTGCCCTGTTTGTCGCCCGTCGCCCGGGCACCGAGAGTTACCTGATTGACCTGCGTAATGGCGCGCTGCTGCAAACCATCACCTCGAAAGCCAATCGCCACTTCTACGGCCACGCGGTCATCCATCAGAGCGGCGACTGGCTGTATGCCACTGAAAACGACACGTCCGACCCCGGCCGTGGCCTGCTCGGTGTGTATAAGTTCGAAGGCGAACGGCTGGTGCATACCGGCGAGATCTCCACCCACGGCATCGGCCCGCATCAGGTGTCGTGGATGCCCGACGGTGAGACGCTGGTGGTGGCGAACGGCGGCATTCGTACCGAAGCCGAAAGTCGCGTGGAAATGAACCTCAACGCCATGGAGCCGAGCCTGGTGCTGATGCACCGCGACGGCCGCCTGATCAGCAAGGAAACCCTGGGCCAGCAGATGAACAGCGTGCGCCATATGGGGATCGCCAGCGATGGCACCATCCTCACCGGGCAGCAGTTCATGGGACCGTCCCAGGAGCGTTCCGAGCTGTTGGCAATCAAACGTCCGGGCCAGCCGTTCGTGGCGTTTCCGGTGGCCGATGAGCAGTTGCAGGCCATGGGGCACTACACCGCCAGCGTCGCCGTGCACAGCGAATTACGCCTGGTGGCGTTGACCGCGCCACGGGGCAATCGCTTCTTTATCTGGGACATGGACAGCGGCGAGCTGCGCCTGGATGGGCCGCTGCCCGACTGTGCCGGTGTGGGTGCAGTCGAGGATGGCTTTGTCGTGACCTCGGGCCAAGGCCGCTGCCGGTTCTACGATTGCCGCCAGAAACAGTTGGTAGCAAAACCGTTGGAATTACCGGCAGGGCTCTGGGATAACCATCTGCATCTGATCTGACCCCGCCGCGCTTAACAGGGCCCATCCTGGCCCTGTTACCTGTCAAAAATACCGTCTGAAATCCCCACTACACTTTGTAAGCGCGAGCTTGCTCGCGAAAAACCTCAACGATAATGCGTGAAGCCTGGATGAACGCGGTGCGTACACGTTCATTGCGAGCAAGCTCGCGCCTACAAAACGCTTACCTGCCTTCAAGGTTCTCCAAGGAATCGGAATATGCTGCGTCGTCGCATGCTGATCATGTTGGGTGTGGTCCTGTTAATCGTCCTGCTGCTGGCGGGCTATAAAGCCTTTTCCATCTATCAGCAGATCCAAGTCTTCTCCAAGCCCAAGCCGGCAGTGAGTGTGGCCGTGGCGACGGCGACCGAGCAGCCCTGGCAGCTGCGCGTATCCTCGGTGGGCACGCTCAAGGCGTTGCAAGGAGTCAACCTGAGCCTGGAGATTGCCGGCACCGTCAAGGACGTGCAGTTCGAGTCCGGACAGAAGGTCAAGACCGGGCAACCCTTGGTGCAACTCGACAGCGCGGTGGAAAGCGCGCTGCTGGAAACTGCCCAGGCCGACTTAGGCCTGGCGCAGCTGGATTACGGTCGCGGCAGCCAACTGGTGGGCAGCCAAGCCATCTCAAAAGGCGAGTTCGACCGCCTTTCCGCGCAACTGCAAAAGAACAAGGCCACCGTCAATCAGCTCAAGGCCTCCCTGGCGAAGAAGCACATCGTCGCGCCGTTCGGCGGCACCATCGGCATTCGCCAGGTGGACGTGGGCGACTACCTGGCCAGCGGCACGGTGATCGCTACCTTGCAAGACCTCAGCAGCCTCTACGTCGACTTCTATATCCCCGAACACGCCGTGCCCAAGGTCGCCCCCGGGCAGCCGGTGCAGGTGGAGGTCTCGGCTTATCCCGGCGAACAATTCCCCGGCAGCATCAGTGCGATCAACCCCAAGGTCGAGAACAGCACGCGCAACGTGCTGGTACGCGCCACCCTGGCCAACCCGGAGGGCAAGCTGCTGCCCGGTATGTTCACCCGCCTGGACGTGCTACTGCCCAATCCCGCCCCGCAGATTGTGGTGCCGGAAGGCGCGATCACCTACACCCTCTACGGCAATTCGGTGTACGCCGTGGCCGAGAAAAAAACCGAGGGCGGCGAGGTAGAAAAGGACGCCGATGGCAAGCCGCTGCTGATCGCCGAGCGACGCTTCGTCGAGACCGGTGAGCGACGCGGCGGCCTGGTGCTGGTGAGCAAGGGCCTCAAGGCCGGTGAACAGGTGGTCAGCGCCGGCCAGCTGAAACTGGACAACGGCACGCCCATTGCCATCAGCCCGGACAAAAACCTGCCGGCAGGGCATTGAGCCATGAAGTTCACAGACGTCTTTATCCGCCGTCCGGTGCTGGCCATGGTGGTCAGCCTGCTGATCGTGCTGCTGGGTTTCCAGGCCTACAGCACGTTGCCGCTGCGCCAATACCCGAGCATGGAAAACGCCCTGATCACGGTGACCACCGCCTACCCCGGCGCGAATGCCGAGACCATTCAGGGCTACATCACCCAGCCCTTGCAGCAAAGCCTGGCCAGCGCCGAAGGCATCGACTACATGACCTCGGTGAGCCGCCAGAACTTTTCGGTGATCTCGATCTACGCACGCATCGGCTCCAACAGCGACCGCCTGTTTACCGAACTGCTGGCCAAGGCCAACGAGGTCAAGAACAAGCTGCCGCAAGACGCCGAAGACCCGGTGCTGAGCAAAGAGGCTGCCGATGCCTCGGCGCTGATGTACATCAGCTTTTCAAGCGGGCAGTTGAGCAACCCACAGATCACCGATTACTTGTCGCGGGTCATCCAACCCAAGCTCGCCACCCTGCCGGGCATGGCCGAAGCGGAGATCCTCGGCAACCAGGTGTTCGCCATGCGCATCTGGCTCGACCCGGTGAAATTGGCCGGTTTCGGCCTCAGTGCCAGCGACATCACCGACGCCGTGCGCCGCTACAACTTCCTCTCCGCTGCCGGCGAGGTGAAGGGCGAGTTCGTGGTGACCAGCATCAATGCCAACACCGACCTCAAGTCCGCCGAAGCGTTCGGCGCCATCAGCGTGAAAACCGACGGCGACAGCCGCGTGCTGCTGCGGGACGTGGCCCGGGTGGAAATGGGCGCGGAAAACTACAACGCCATCAGCTCGTTTGGCGGCACGCCGTCGGTGTACATCGGCATCAAGGCCACGCCCAGCGCCAACCCGCTGGATGTGATCAAGGAAGTGCGCAAGATCCTGCCGGAGCTGGAGTCCCAGCTGCCACCCAACCTCAAGGCGGAAATTGCCTACGACGCCACGCTGTTTATCCAGGCGTCCATCAACGAAGTGGTCAAGACGCTGTTTGAAGCCGTGCTGATCGTGATCGTGGTGGTGTTCCTGTTCCTTGGGGCCCTGCGTTCGGTGGTGATCCCGGTGATCACCATTCCGCTGTCGATGATCGGCGTGCTGTTTTTCATGCAGTTGATGGGCTACTCGATCAACCTGCTGACCTTGCTGGCGATGGTGCTGGCTATCGGCCTGGTGGTGGACGACGCCATCGTGGTGGTGGAAAACATCCACCGGCACATCGAGGAAGGCAAGACGCCGCTGGATGCGGCATTGGAAGGTGCACGGGAGATCGCCCTCCCGGTGGTGTCGATGACCATCACCTTGGCGGCGGTGTATGCGCCGATCGGCTTTCTCGAAGGACTTACCGGCGCCTTGTTCAAGGAGTTCGCCCTGACCCTGGCCGGGGCGGTGATCATTTCCGGCATTGTCGCCCTGACCCTGTCGCCGATGATGTGCGCGCTGCTGTTGCGCCATGATGAAAACCCGTCGGGTCTGGCCCACCGCCTCGACCGAATGTTCGATGGCCTCAAGCGCCGCTACCAACGCATGTTGCACGGCACCCTGAACACGCGGCCGGTGGTAATCGTGTTTGCCTTGATCGTGCTGTGCCTGATTCCGGTGTTCCTCAAGTTCACCCAGTCGCAACTGGCCCCCGACGAAGACCAAGGCATCATCTTCATGATTGCCAGCGCACCGCAGCCGACCAACCTGGAATACCTCAACACCTACACCGACGAGTTCATCAACATCTTCAAGGCGTTTCCGGAGTACTACTCGTCGTTCCAGATCAACGGTTTCAACGGCGTGCAATCAGGCATCGGCGGCTTCCTGCTCAAGCCGTGGAACGAGCGCGACCGCACCCAGATGCAGATCCTGCCCGAGGTGCAAAAACGCCTTGAGCAGATTCCCGGCCTGCAGGTGTTCGGCTTCAACCTGCCGTCCCTGCCGGGCACGGGCGAAGGGCTGCCGTTCGGCTTTGTGATCAACACGGCCAACGATTATGAGTCGTTGCTCGAAGTGGCCAATCGCGTGAAGAAGCGCGCGATGGAGTCGGGCAAGTTCGCCTTTGTCGATATCGACCTGGCGTTCGACAAACCCGAAGTGGTGGTGGACATCGACCGCGCCAAGGCGGCGCAGATGGGCGTATCGATGCAGGACCTCGGCGGTACCCTGGCGACCTTGCTGGCCGAGGCGGAAATCAACCGATTCACCCTGGACGGGCGCAGTTACAAGGTGATCGCCCAGGTCGAGCGCACCTACCGCGACAACCCCGAGTGGCTGAACAACTACTACGTGAAGAACGCCCAGGGTGAAGTGCTGCCACTCTCGACCCTGATCACCGTGACGGACCGCGCCCGCCCCCGGCAGTTGAACCAGTTCCAGCAACTCAACTCGGCGCTGATCTCAGGCTTCCCCATCGTCAGCATGGGCGAGGCCATCGACACCGTGCGCCAGATCGCTATTGAAGAGACTCCGCCCGGTTACGCGTTCGACTACAGCGGCGCGTCCCGGCAATTCATCCAGGAAGGCACGGCGCTGTGGGCGACCTTTGGCCTGGCCCTGGCGATCATCTTCCTGGTACTGGCGGCGCAGTTCGAGAGTTTCCGTGACCCCTTGGTGATCCTGGTAACGGTGCCGCTGTCGATCTGCGGGGCGCTGATTCCGCTGTTCCTTGGTTGGTCGAGCATGAACATCTACACCCAGGTTGGCCTGGTGACGCTGATCGGCCTGATCAGCAAACACGGGATCCTGATCGTCGAGTTCGCCAACCAATTGCGCAAAGACAAGGGCCTGACGCCCAGGCAGGCGGTGGAGGAAGCCGCGGCAATTCGCCTGCGACCGGTGTTGATGACCACCGCGGCAATGGTGTTCGGCATGGTGCCGCTGATCTTGGCGACGGGTGCCGGTGCGGTGAGCCGGTTTGATATCGGCATGGTGATTGCCACGGGGATGTCGATCGGTACGCTGTTTACCTTGTTTGTGCTGCCGTGCGTGTACACCTTGCTCGCCAAACCGGACAAGGCCTGACACACATCCCAAAAAAAGGGCCTCGCATCGCAAGGCCCTTTTCTGGGGGTTTGAATCGTTTCAACTCTGTGGCCTCATCCCTTGAGACATGCCGAACATGAACAGCAACAACTCATGATCAGGCTTGGCCGCCGTGCTCGCCTTGGCGACGCGCGGCAACAGGCATTGCGCGCCACCCTGCGTTGCACTGAGCACCTGTGTGCGAGGCTGTTCCCAGGCCGCCAGCGCCAAGGCTGCAACGCCCAACGCCCCGACCAGGAAAAAACCTCGTGCTATTTCTAGCTTCATCTGGTTAAACCCTTGATAGCGCTGCCAAACGCCGTCTCGTAAAAGTAGCTGAGTTTCTTCCAGTCGGTATCGTTCCACGACGAATGGCGGCGCAGTTGCAGCATGTCATGGGAAGCGGCCCGATAAGCGGTCAAGCGCTGGCGGCATTTTTCGAAATCCAACAATGCCACTTCGACGTTGGCCGAATCGCCTGCGCCCGTCACCCGCACGAAAATATGCTTGATGTACAGGCAGCCATGCTGCCAACGGCCCTTGTGCATACGCGCAAGCGTGCCAGCCAGTTCCTTGAGCACACGCTCATGCACCACCTCGCCGTACTGCTCACGACCACCCGCGGCGTACCAGTTTTCAATTTCGTCGAAGCCTTCGAGGGCTGCGGTCACCAACAGGGCCTTCCAGCCGTGCTCGGGGTCGCGGCGCGCCTCACAAAAGACCATTTCCGGCACGCGTACATCCAACAGGCGCAGGCCCTTGATCGCATCCCGCTCACGCAACACGGTGGGACGGCCAAACGGGTGCAGCCAACTGCGGTAGATATGCCCGGTCTGGCGCTTGCTGTAGAGCAGGCGGCCATTGGTGCTCATCACGCGTTGTACGCCACTTTCACCGCCACGCCGACGGTTGGGCTCCTCGACCCACTCACCCTGCTGACGCCAGAAATAATCGAATCGTTCTTCGGGCGCTACATGACTGCCTGCTACGCACTCAACTGCCATCCTGTTACCTCTTGCGCAATACATACACTCGCCACATGGCGTACAGCGGTATGAAGTCCAGGGATTCCTGGACCCGAAAACCGGCCTCCTCAAATTCTGCTTCAACAGTAGCAGCCGGTAACACAAACCGGTTTTGGTAACCGTCCTGCTCACCCTTCTTGCGACGTTTCACTTCGGCGCGCTTGCGCTTCCAGGCCTTGAAATTGCCGTCTACCCACAGCGAAAGGATCACGCTGTCACGCGTAACACGCTGAAACTCCCGCAGTATCGCCAACCGATGCGCGGGATCACCAATGTGGTGCATCAGGCGCATACAGAAAATACTGTCGACAGCGTTATCTGGCAGATCAATATCAAAGGCAGATGTCTGCAAAGGCCGTACCCGTTTCACGACGTCAGCGGGCTGAGCGACCGTTGCGACCTTCAACATGGAGGCCGAATTGTCCGCGCCGATGATCACGCGATTGGGTTTTTCCGCCAACAGTGGCCAGAAACGCCCCGCACCGCACGGCAGGTCCAACACCAGCCCCGGCTCGCCAGCCATCGCCAACGCGCCACGGGCCAACTGCTCGTCGCGTTTGTGTGACAGCCGACGGGCCAGATTGTCCTGATGTTTGAGCAAATAATTCTGGGCGTGCTCGTCGTCGTACTTTTCGGAAAATTCGAGCTTGATCGGGTTAGACATCAACGGATCTCCAGTGACTGATGCCTACAACCTTAAGCACCGAACTGTGATCAACAGGTCAACCCGTTGTGAAAAACTTGTCCTGTCCAATCCCATACATTTCAAGACTTTACAGATACAAGCAATAGCATGGGGCCATCTTCGCCGATTTACCGGGATGTCTGGCAGGATAACGGCAGGGGGGTGGAGTCAGGCGTTGACCTGACTCAATTGCACATGAAAGCGGCAGCCGTTGGGCTCCATGGTACTGAGGCTCACGGTCCAGCCCTGGTTCTCGCAGATGCGCTGCACCAGCGACAACCCCAGGCCCAGGCCTTCTCCGCGCTTCTCGCTGCCGCGTACAAACGGCTCGAACATCGCTTCACGCTTGTCTTCGGGAATGCCGACCCCGCTGTCTTCCACTACAAAGCCCGCGGGCTCCAGAGTCAGACGGATAAACCCTTTCTCGGTGTAATGCAGGGCGTTGCGCAGCAGGTTGCCCATGACGGCGTGCAGGAAGGTAGTGTTATAGCGCGTATCCAGGGGATGACCGGGTTGGTAGATCAGCTCCAGGCCTTTTTGCTCGATGGGCTCGCGCCAGATACCGAGCAGATCCTCCGCCACCTGCCCAAGGCTCACCTGCAGCGACATGGCCGATTCATCGTGCTGGGCACGGGCCAGCATCAGGAAGGTCTGCACCAGTTCGCGCATTTCTTCGCAGGCCCTGGCGATACGCAGCACCTGGTTACGCCCACGCTGATCGATGGCCGGGTTTTCCAACAGCAGTTCGCAGGAGCTGGCCAGCACCATCAACGGCGTGCGCAATTCGTGGCTGACATCACTCGTGAACAACTGCTCGCGGGACAATGCCTGACGCAGACGCCCCAGGGTGGCATCGAAAGCTACCGCCAGCTCCCCCACTTCGTCGGCCGCGTAGTCCGGCGCCAGCGGCGGTGCCAGGCCCAGCAGTTGGTCACGGTGACGCACCTGGCGGGCCAGGCGCACGACCGGCGCCATCACTTTGCGCGCCAATACCCAACCCAGGAATACCGCCAGCGCCAGGCTGAGTACGAAGCCCACCAGCACCACGGCAAACAGCACGCGCTCGCGCTCTTCGAAATCGCTTTGGTCCTGCAGCAACACGTAGCGCCGGCCGTCGACCACTTCGACCATGGCGTGGTACGACAGCGCTTCGCGGAACACTTCATGGAACCCGGGTTCAAGGTGGCGTAAATCCTTAGGCAACTCGAAGTCGCCAGGGCCGCCGCTGAAGTAGAACAGCTGATCCGGCTCGGGCCGGTGCCGCCAGTCTTCGACCGTGTCCATCAACAACAAGCGTTGCAGGTCACCGCCCAGGCCCGCCGAGATCAGCTTTTCTTCCACCAGGTGCACCGTCGCGACGATACCCATGGCGAAGGCCCCCGCCACCAACGCACTCATCAAGGCAAAGGCGATGATGATTCGTTGGGCAAGGCTTTGCTTAAACTCCATCACGACCCTCGGCCAGGCGATAACCCACGCCGTGCACCGTTTGCAACAACGGTTTGGCGAACGGCTTGTCGATCACTTGGCGCAATTGGTGAACGTGGCTGCGCAGGCTGTCACTGTCCGGGCAGTCATCGCCCCACAAGGCTTCTTCAAGGATCTCGCGGCGCAGCACGTGCGGGCTCTTCTGCATCAGCACCGCCAGCAGTTTCAGGCCGACCGGGTTGAGCTTGAGCAGGCGCCCTTCGCGGGTCACTTCCAGGGTATCGAGGTCGTAGCTCAAGTCGCCTACCTGCAAGGCGCGGCGCCCGCCCCCCTGGGCACGGCGCAATACGGCCTCGATACGCGCGGCCAGTTCCGACAGGGCAAACGGCTTGAGCAGGTAGTCATCGGCGCCGGACTTGAAGCCCTGCAACCGGTCATCCAGCTGGTCGCGGGCAGTGAGCATGATCACTGGCGTGTCGCGGCGCGCATCTTCACGCAGGCGTTTGCACAGGGTGTAGCCATCGATGCCGGGCAGCATGATGTCGAGCACAATCAGGTCGTAATGCTCGGTCGCGGCCAGGTGCAGCCCCGACAAACCGTCCTGCGCACAGTCCACGGTATAGCCTTTTAGCCCCAGGTAATCAGCCAGGTTGGCCAGAATATCGCGGTTGTCTTCAACCAATAGAATTCGCATGGGCAGTGTCTCCGTACGCGGTAACGGCCGTGTTGGCTCGCGCAGCTTAAGGCCAAGTGTGGCTCAGGGATAGAGCTGAAAGGCACGCAGATATAGGTTTTCAACTGATTGTAGTGTTGAACGAGATTTTCACTATAGCTTCACAAGCTGACTACAGTGTCGGGGCGAAAATCGCCGCGAACAGGTCTGCCTGGGCCTGTATCGTCTGCTGCTCTATCGTCCCTCAAAAAGGTTGAGGCGCAGGCGATAAGCACCTAGGCAGGCAAACGTGCTCAGCCACCGGCGCTTTCCACGCACACATAAAAAAGCCCCGCTTGCATCACTGCAAGCGGGGCTTTTTCAGTACAGGGGTAAGGCTGGCTTACATCATGCCGCCCATGCCACCCATGCCGCCCATGTCTGGCATACCGCCGCCAGCCGAGCCTTCAGCCTTAGGCTTGTCAGCGATAGCCGCTTCGGTGGTCAGGATCAGGCCACCGATGGAGGCTGCGGCTTGCAGCGCGGAACGAGTCACCTTGGTAGGGTCCAGGATGCCCATTTCGATCATGTCGCCATACACGCCAGTCGCAGCGTTGTAACCGTAGTTACCTTTGCCGTTCTTGACTTCGTTGACCACAACGCTTGGCTCGTCGCCGGAGTTGGCAGCGATCTGGCGCAGCGGCGCTTCAACAGCACGACGCAGCACAGCGATACCGACGTTCTGGTCAGCGTTATCGCCGGCCAGGTTGGTCAGGGCTTCCAGCGCACGGATCAGCGCAACGCCACCGCCAGGTACCACGCCTTCTTCAACGGCTGCGCGGGTAGCGTGCAGGGCGTCTTCAACGCGGGCTTTCTTCTCTTTCATTTCTACTTCGGAACCAGCGCCAACCTTGATCACTGCTACGCCGCCGGACAGCTTGGCCAGACGCTCTTGCAGTTTTTCACGGTCGTAGTCGGACGAAGTTTCGGCAACCTGGGCACGGATCTGAGTGATGCGAGCCTGGATGTCCTGCTCAACGCCAGCACCGTCAACGATGATGGTGTTTTCTTTGGAGATGGTCACGCGCTTGGCACTGCCCAGGTTTTCCAGGGTAGCGCTTTCCAGGCTCAGGCCGATCTCTTCGGAGATAACGGTACCGCCGGTCAGGACGGCGATGTCCTGCAGCATGGCCTTGCGACGGTCGCCGAAGCCTGGAGCCTTGACGGCTGCGACTTTGACGATGCCACGCATGTTGTTCACAACCAGAGTGGCCAGGGCTTCGCCTTCAACGTCTTCGGAAACGATCAGCAGTGGGCGGCCGGCTTTGGCAACGGCTTCCAGCACTGGCAGCATTTCGCGGATGTTGGAGATCTTTTTGTCGACCAGCAGGATCAGCGGGTTGTCCAGCTCGGCAACCATGGTTTCTGGCTTGTTGACGAAGTACGGGGACAGGTAGCCACGGTCGAACTGCATGCCTTCTACAACCGACAGTTCGTTTTCCAGGCCAGTGCCTTCTTCAACGGTGATCACGCCTTCTTTACCGACTTTTTCCATGGCTTCAGCGATGATGTCGCCGATGGAGCTGTCGGAGTTGGCGGAGATGGTGCCTACCTGAGCGATAGCCTTGGTGTCAGCGCATGGCTTGGACAGGTTTTTCAGCTCGGCGACGATGGCGATGGTCGCCTTGTCGATGCCGCGCTTCAGATCCATCGGGTTCATGCCGGCAGCGACGGCTTTGTAGCCTTCGTTGACGATCGCCTGGGCCAGGACGGTAGCGGTGGTGGTGCCGTCGCCTGCGTCATCGTTGGCACGGGAGGCAACGTCTTTGACCAGCTGCGCGCCCATGTTTTCGAAACGGTCTTCCAGTTCGATTTCTTTAGCTACGGAAACGCCGTCCTTGGTGATGGTCGGAGCGCCGAAGCTTTTCTCGATGATCACGTTACGGCCTTTCGGGCCCAGGGTCGCTTTTACTGCGTCAGCCAGGATGTTGACACCAGTGAGCATTTTCTTGCGGGCGGAATCGCCGAATTTAACTTCTTTAGCAGCCATGATCGATATTCCTTAAATACTGTGTAGTAACGGGAAAATGAGCGGGAAAATCAGTCTTCCAGAACAGCGAGAATCTCGTTCTCAGCCATAACCAGCAGGTCTTCGCCGTCGACTTTCACCGTGTTGCTGCCGGAGTAAGGGCCGAATACAACCTTGTCACCGACTTTAACGGCCAGCGCACGCACATCACCGTTTTCCAGGGTCTTGCCTGGGCCCGCAGCGACGATCACACCGTGGTTGGCTTTTTCAGCAGCCGAACCTGGCAGAACGATACCGCCAGCGGTTTTCTTTTCTTCTTCGCTGCGACGGATTACGACGCGGTCGTGCAGAGGACGAAGCTTGCTCATTGTCGATCTCTCCTAATTGTGTTTTTCATCGGCCGGTGTCTGTACCGGCGGGTTGTATTCCGGCAGTGCCGGTCGCGCCTCGCCAAGCAAGACGCGGAAGTCTGTCTGGTGTCGCCACCAGAAACCTTGCGGTGACCGTTACATAAGGGCGCATAAGCTGATTACAAGGGGCCGGGGATGAAATTTTTTGCGCGTGCCGGCCCGTAAATGCAACACGGCACCCGAAGGTGCCGTGCCGTGAAACGGTTATTTGCTGTCGCGGTGTTCGAACTCGCCTTCGATCACATCACCTTCACGCCCCAACGGCTGGCGCGGGGCCGGGCCGCCACGGGGTTGCAGGTCGTCGGCGAACGCACGCTGGCGAATCGCGGCTTCTTCTGCGCGCTGGCGCATCTTGCCGGCCAGCAACTTGCGGGTGAACGGTAGCAACATCACCAGGCCGACTACGTCGCTGATGAAACCCGGCAGGATCAACAAGCCGCCAGCCAGGGCCATCATCAGGCCTTCCAGCATGGTCTGGGCGGGCAGTTCGCCACGGTTCAGGCTTTCACGGGCACGCAGCGCGGTGGCCAGGCCAGCGACGCGCAGCACCAGAACGCCGAGCATGGAGCCTAGAATGATCAGCAACAGGGCCGGAAAAAACCCGATCGCACTGCTGACTTGAACGAATACGAACAGCTCCAACACCGGGAACAGCAGAAAGAGCAATAAAAAAGGGCGCATCAAATGGTTCCTCAACGCAAGAATGCCTTGCCAGTCCACCTTAGATGACGTCGCCATTTCGTGAATTCAAGCGTCGGCTGTGGCTTTTTTCGGCCAGACCTCGGCGTGGGCCAATGAAACCAGGGCTTCGCGTACTTGTGTCGGCGTATTGCAGGACTCCGCAAACGGCAACCAATATAAGGATTGGCCTATACGCAAGTGCATGCCTTCGCTGTCGATACCGGCCAACTGTGCAGGCTCGGAGGTCGGCAAACCGGCCAGGTCGACGTAATGGGCAATGGCCTTGGTGTGATCGCTGTTCATGTGTTCGATCATGCTGCCTTCGGCTTTGCCCGCAAACGGGTTGGCCAGGGTCAACTGATCGACCCAGTGAATCGCGCCAAAACCGCCGATGTAACGGTGACGTACGGGCTTGAGCACCCAGAAATCGAAGTCGTGGGCCTTGTGATAGTTGGCTGACTCGGGGAAGTAGCGGTAATAACGCTCGGCCGCCGCCTCAATGGCAGCGCCCTCCTCTAGTTTTTCGGCTTCAGCCAGGTAGGTCAGGCGCCCGACGGCTTGCACGTCATCCGCTTCGCGCTCACCCACCAGCAGCGAGCACTTGGGATCTTTCTGCAGGTTGTGGGTGTGCTGGGCAATGCGGCTGATCAGGATCAGCGGGCGGCCCAGCTCATCCAGGCAATAGGGCACGACCGAGCCGAAAGGAAAGCCGGGCATGGCCTTGGACAGTGTGGAGAGAGCCCCACGGTATTCCTTGAGCAACAGCTCTCGGGCGTTCTTGGCAACCTGTGCGCTCAACGTATGACTCCTCGGATAATCAGCCGCCCATGGCATATGGGAATGGATCTCAACGCAAGGTAATCATTATCGGCAAAGGTTGCCAAGCAGGTTTTTTTCGCCCGTGTTACCAGGCCACGCCGAAGCCTGCGGTGTAGCGGGTTTTGCTCAGGCTGCTGTCGGAATCGCCACTGATGATGTCGCGCTCGGCCTTGAGGTTGAGCGACGCCCACTCGGTGACTTTGTAGCGCAGGCCCATTTCTGCATCCAGCGAGTATTCCGCCGGACCGCCGATGGGCTTGCCCACTTCGCCGTTGGTGAAGAATTCGACGGTCTTGCCCACCAGGTAGCGGTTGTAGTTCCACTTCATGGCCAGGGAATAGAAGTTGTCCTTGCCGCCGTCGGCGTATTCATAGTCGGTGCGGTTGACCAGCGAGCCCAGGGAGAAGGCACCCAGCTCATCGTCCCAGAACTGATAGCCCGGGCCCGTGCCGACGGTGCGCTGGCGGGACAGGTCTTCAACCTTGTCGCGCTTGTAGGTCAGGCGACCCTGCCAGAACCAATGCTCGGTCAGGAAGCGGTCGAGGTCGTATTCCAAAGCCCAATTGTCAGTGGTGGTGACATCGTCCTGGAATTCGCGGTTGTACTCGCCCTCTCCGGTATGGCGCCATTGGCCGTGGCGGGCGGTGGTCTTGAAGTCGATGTCGTAGTCGTTGGTGTCTTTGTCGGCGCGCTTGTAGTCCAGCGCCATGTCCACATTACCCTTCCACACCAGATCCTCGACCACCGGCTTGGGCTTGATGATTTGCTGGATGCTGGCCAGTTCGACGGTCTTGGGCGCTTCGCCGTTGGCCAGCACCACCTTGCCGTCATCCGCCGCTTTCAGGGACTTGGCTTTCTCGCCGGTGTAGGCGTCCTGTTTGACCAGCAACTCCTGGTCGCTTTCCAGGGTCTTGACCTGTTTCCAGTCCACAGGGATGGCGCCTGCGTAGTCGGTTTGGATCAGCAGCTTGCCACCGTCGAAGACCTTGATCTTGCCGGTCAGGCGGTCACCGTTCTTCAACCAGACAGTATCGGCCAGCAAGGGCGTGGAGGCGCTGAAAACAGCGAGGCACAGCAGAGTTCTGGACAACATAAGCAGATTCGAGGCTCGGGCTTGGCGAAAAAAGGGCATTATCGTGTTAGATAAGTTCTTAGCAAGGACTGACTCAAGTATCTGGGTTCAGTTCAATGCTCATCGTCATGGTTACAGACGTTTCTTACAAAAATGCCGACGATTTCAACGGACAGCCTCACAGTGAATCAATCTGCCGAATCCCCCCAAAGCCCCGCCGAAATGCGCCGTACCGCGCTGTACCTGACCCTGGCCCAAGTGCCCGCAGGCTGCGTGGTGAGTTACGGCGAGCTGGCCCACCTGGCCGGTCTCGGTCGTGCGGCACGCTGGGTCGGCCGCACCCTGAGCCAGCTTCCCGAAGACACCAAGCTGCCCTGGCACCGCGTGTTGGGTGCCGGTGGTCGGATAAGTCTGCCGGTGGGCAGTGTCTCGGGTGACGAGCAACGCGCGCGTTTACGCGATGAAGGCGTTACGGTCCGCAACAATCGCGTGGATATTCAGCGCCATGGCTGGCGCCCGGTAGAGCACAGCGGTTAGAGTGCGCGCTTTGTTTCCGCAAATCTGAGGCAGACTCCAGCCCATGCCCCGTAAAACCTGGCGCGCCGCGCTCGCTGCCTATGCCAGCCCCTCGACGTTGGTCCTGTTGTTGCTCGGCTTTGCCGCCGGCCTGCCTTACATGTTGGTGTTCTCGACGCTTTCAGTGTGGTTGCGTGAAGCCGGTGTGGCGCGCGAGACCATCGGCTATGCGAGTCTGATCGGTTTGGCGTATGCCTTTAAGTGGGTATGGTCACCGCTGCTCGACCAATGGCGCCTGCCGTTGCTCGGCAAGCTCGGGCGCCGCCGTTCCTGGCTGGTGCTGGCCCAGTCGCTGGTGATTCTCGGCTTGATCGGCATGGGTTTTTGCGACCCGCAGAAGCATTTGTCTTGGCTGATCGCTATCGCTGTCATCGTCGCCTTTGCGTCCGCTACCCAGGACATCGCGGTCGACGCCTATCGCCTGGAAATCGCCGACGACAGCCGCCAGGCTGCGTTGGCCGCCAGCTACATGTCCGGTTATCGCATCGCCGCCCTGCTGGCCACGGCGGGCGCACTGTTTTTTGCCGAGGGTTTCGGCTCCACCGGTTTCAACTATAAACACTCGGCCTGGACCGGCACCTATGTGCTGTTCGGCGTGTTAATGGTCCCGGCGCTGCTGACCACCCTGTTCATGCGCGAACCCAATGTGCCACTGCGCACTCAACTGCAAGCCGGGCGCTACAGCTTCGCGCACCAACTGGTGTCCGTCTTTGTGCTGATCGTGTTGCTGGTGTCGGTACCGGCCATGTTCACCCAGCTGTTCAACACCGATTTCGAAAGTGTGCTGTTCCAGGGCGTGAGCCTGTGGGACTTGTTGATGGAAGACCGCGCGTTCCTGCGCGCCATCCTCTATATCACCCTCACCTCCTTGTGCCTCTCGGCCATGGGGCGCCGTGGCCTGGCGCCGGTGCTGACGCCGGTCAACGACTTCATCCTGCGCTACCGCTGGCAGGCGCTACTGCTGCTTGGGCTGATCGCCACGTATCGCATGTCGGACACGGTGATGGGCGTGATGGCCAACGTGTTTTACATCGACCAGGGCTTCACCAAGGACCAGATCGCCGGGGTCAGCAAGATCTTCGGCCTGATCATGACCTTGCTCGGCGCCGGCATGGGCGGCTTACTGATCGTGCGCTTCGGCATCCTGCCGATCCTGTTCATCGGCGGTGTGGCCTCGGCCGGTACCAACCTGCTGTTCGTGATGCTCGCCGACATGGGCCCGGACCTGCAGATGCTGATTTTCACCATTTCCCTGGACAACTTCAGCTCAGGGCTGGCGACCTCGGCATTCGTGGCCTACCTGTCGAGCCTGACCAACCTGAAGTTCTCCGCGACCCAATATGCCCTGCTCAGCTCGATCATGCTGTTGCTGCCGCGCCTGATCGGCGGCTATTCGGGGGTGATGGTGGAGAAGTTCGGCTATCACAATTTCTTCCTGATCACCTGCATGCTGGGTGTGCCGACGCTGGTGCTGATTGCGCTGCATTGGTTTCAGGAAAATCGGCGGGCGAAGTTGGCCCCCAAAACAGAAGACTGACCTGGGGGAGCGGGCTTGCCCGCGAATGCAGTGTGTCAGTCGCAGGATAGGTGGACTGATCCTGCGCATTCGCGAGCAAGCCCGCTCCCACAGACCCCTCTGCATTCTGATGCCTGTACTCCAGCAGCCGGCGCCCGTACAATCCAGAGTCATTTCAAGTCCAAGCAACCGACAACGGCCTACCATGCGTACCAGTCAATATTTGCTCGCCACACAGAAAGAAACGCCTTCCGACGCGGTCGTGATCAGCCACCAGCTGATGCTGCGTGCCGGCATGATCCGCAAACTGGCCTCCGGCCTGTACACCTGGCTGCCCATGGGCTTGAAGGTGATGCGCAAAGTCGAAGCCATCGTTCGTGAAGAAATGAACGCTGCCGGCTCTCTGGAAGTGTTGATGCCGAGCACCCAACCGGCTGAACTGTGGCAGGAATCCGGGCGCTGGGAAGAGTACGGCCCTGAGTTGCTGCGCTTCAAGGACCGTCATGGCCGCGATTTCTGCGCCGGCCCGACCCACGAAGAAGTGATCACCGACCTGATGCGCAACGAGCTGAGCAGCTACAAGCAGCTGCCGCTGAACCTGTATCAGATCCAGACCAAATTCCGTGACGAAATCCGCCCACGCTTCGGTTTGATGCGCGGCCGCGAATTCATCATGAAGGATGCGTATTCGTTCCACGCCGACCAGGCGTCGCTGCAGGCCACCTATGACCGCATGCACACTGCCTACTGCAACGTGTTCACGCGCCTGGGCCTGAAGTTCCGCCCGGTTGAAGCGGACAACGGTTCCATCGGCGGTGCCGGCTCCCATGAGTTCCATGTGCTGGCCGAGTCCGGCGAAGACGATATCGTCTTCAGCAACGGTTCCGACTACGCGGCGAACATCGAGAAAGCCGAAGCGGTGCCGCGGGAAACCTCCCGCCCTGCGCCGACTGAAGAACTGCGCCTGGTGGACACGCCAGAGACCAAGACCATCGCGGCCCTGGTGGAAAAATTCAATCTGCCGATTGAAAAGACCATCAAGACCCTGATCGTGCGCGCCGAGGAAGAAGGCAAGCTGATCGCCCTGGTGATCCGTGGCGACCACGAACTCAACGAAATCAAGGCTGCCCAGCAACCTGGCGTGGCCAGCCCGCTGGTCATGGCCACCGACGCCGAACTGCGCGACGCCATTGGCGCCGGTGCCGGTTCGCTCGGCCCACTGAACCTGCCGCTGCCGATCATCATCGACCGTTCGGTCGAGCTGATGAGCGACTTCGGTATCGGTGCCAACATCGACGACAAGCACTACTTCGGCGTGAACTGGGAGCGTGACCTGCCCGTTCCGACCGTGGCCGACCTGCGTAACGTGGTCGCCGGTGACCCAAGCCCGGATGGCAAGGGCACCCTGGAAATCAAGCGCGGCATCGAAGTCGGGCACATCTTCCAGCTGGGCAACAAGTACAGCAAGGCGATGAAGTGCGAAGTGCTGGGCGAGAACGGCAAGCCGATCACCCTGGAAATGGGTTGCTACGGCATTGGCGTATCGCGCGTGGTTGCGGCTGCCATCGAGCAGAACAACGACGACAAAGGCATCATCTGGAGTGACGCCCTGGCGCCGTTCCAGGTCGCCCTGGTACCGCTGCGCTATGAAACCGAGCAAGTACGCGAAGCCACCGACAAGCTGTACGCCGAACTGACGGCTGCTGGTTTTGAAGTGCTGCTGGATGACCGGGACAAGAAAACCAGCCCGGGCATCAAGTTCGCCGACATGGAACTGATTGGCATCCCGCACCGGATCGTGGTCAGTGACCGCGGCCTGGCCGATGGCAATCTGGAATACAAGAGCCGGACCGAAGCCGAAGCCCAACCGTTGCCGGTGGCTGACGTGCTGTCTTTCCTTCAGGCGCGTATTCGTCGCTGAAAACCAGATCAAGAGAAGTCATGTTCAAGCGAAACACCAGAGCCCTGGGGGGCGCCGCCTTGTGCGGCGCCCTGCTGGTCAGCGGCTGCGCCAACCAAATGTCGCAACGCAGTGAGCACGAGGAGCGGGTCGAGCGTAAGTTGCTCGATCACAGCCTGCAGATCGATGTAGGCGAGCCCAAAGTGCTGGAGCTGCCGCAACGCCGGGTACGGATTCACGAACAGAAGACCTTCGAGGTCACCGAGTTCGAAGTCACCCGTCGTTACGACCGCTACACCCCCTACCAACCCTGGCGCAAACTCTATGAGATGCCTTTGGGTGCCGTAGCCCTGGTGGCCGGCGCGGGCGCCAATGTGGTGAACGTATTCGCCCTTGGCAACCTGCCGACCAGCGTGACGCGCGACTGGCTGACCTATGGCGTGGACGGCCTCAATCCGTTCATGAACGTGCAGTCCCACGGCCGTGCGCAACAGAACCTGGCGGGTATCGATGAAGTCCAGCGCGACAAGCGTGTGGAGTATTCGAGCCTGCCCTGGAGCGAACGACCGGTGCAAGTCACTGCCGGCAAGCAAGTCCATGAGCTGACCACCGACCGTAACGGCGTCTTGCGCCTGAACCTGTTGGACAGCCCGTTTGCCGAGCAAGACCTGAACCGCATCACCACGCTGAAGATCAGCGTGGAAGACGGCCAGGACGACGTGCATTCGGATTCCACGCTGGCTGTCAGCAGCACCTTGCGCAACAAGCTGCTGGAAGCCCACGGCCTGATCTACGACGACTTGGAAGACGACGAAGTCAGCCAGTGGGTACATCGGGTCAAACGCTTGTCTGAACTGGGCCTGGAAGAAGAAGCCAGCGAACTGGAACAAAGCCTGATCGAACTGACCCGCAATGATCCCGAGTTGCAGCAGGAATTCCTGCAGGCGCTGACCAAGGATGCGGGGCGTCTCGTTGCCGATCCAGGCGCTCGCTAGGGCTTCAAGAACGTTGTAGATCTACATGTGGGAGCGGGCTTGCCCGCGAATGCGGTGGGTCAGTCACGACAACATTGACTGACACGCCGTATTCGCGAGCAAGCCCGCTCCCACATTTGGTTTTCGGTTTTTACCAGGAGAATTCGAGTTGCTCGTTGCCGTTGCTTAAATCCAGCAACCGCACGCCAATACCCAGCAACCGCACCGGCTTCCCACCCCGGTTGAACGCCTGCGTCAGCAACTGTTGATAACTCTCCAAGTCCCGCCCCGCCCCCGCCTGTTCCAGTGTGGTCTGGGTAAAGTCATGAAACTTCACCTTCACGAACGGCTTGCCCGCACGATAACTGCTGTCGATACGCGCCATACGTCCAGCCAGGGTTTCCATCAGCTCAGGTAGCTTGGCCAGACAGCTTGAAAGATCTGGCAGGTCCACGTCGTAGGTATTCTCCACACTGATCGATTGCCGGCGACTGTCGTTCTGCACCACACGATCATCGATCCCACGGGCCAGACTCCACAACCGCTCGCCAAAACTGCCGAACTCGCGCACCAGCGCCAGCTTGTTCCACTCGCGCAACTGCAGGCAGTCTTCGATCCCCAGGCGCGCCAGTTTGTCAGCCGTCACCTTGCCCACACCGTGCAACTTACTCACACGCAATTGCGAGACGAAGTCTTCGACCTGGTCCGGAGTGATCACGAAGAGTCCGTTGGGCTTCTTCCAATCGCTGGCAATCTTGGCCAGGAATTTGTTCGGCGCCACGCCGGCGGACACGGTGATGTGCAATTGGTTGGAAACACGGCGGCGAATATCCTGGGCAATGCGCGTGGCACTGCCGCCGAAATGCGAACTGTCGGACACGTCCAGATAGGCTTCATCCAGCGACAACGGTTCGATCAGGTCGGTGTAGTCGCGAAAGATCGTCTGGATTTCCTTCGACGCTTCCTTATAAGCCTCCATGCGCGGCTTGACGATGGTCAGGTCCGGGCACAGCTTCAAGGCATGGCGTGACGACATGGCCGAGCGCACGCCATAGGCACGTGCCTCGTAGTTGCAGGTCGCGATCACCCCGCGCCGGTCCGCCGAACCGCCCACCGCCAGTGGCTTTTGCGCCAGGCTCGGGTCATCGCGCATCTCGATGGCGGCGTAGAAGCAATCACAGTCGACGTGGATGATTTTGCGCTGTGTCATATAAACGGGGTGTGTACCTACGGGTAGCCAGTATCGCATTCGCACCTGTATATAGCACCAGTAGTTTGAATCTTCCGCTTGAGCGGTAGGAAAACTCCCAGATGAATTTATTTTCTCAATCGAGTTTGGCCCGCTGATAGAGCTGAAACCCTCGGCCAGCCTGGGCCCGAGAGGTATCGAGGGGCCACTGTGGAGAGCTAACCGATTGAACCACAAGCGCTTTTCTTCTATTTACAGGTTGACACATCGGCGTTCCTCTGTAGAATGCCGACACACAGACGCGGGATGGAGCAGTCTGGTAGCTCGTCGGGCTCATAACCCGAAGGTCGTCGGTTCAAATCCGGCTCCCGCAACCAAACATCAAAAAAGGCTACTCGAAAGAGTGGCCTTTTTTGTGCGCGCCTGTTTTGTACCTGTACAAAAATTGTAAGACAAAAAACCTTTACCCATCGCGCACTTACCCTTCGCAGTCGACCTTCACCGCTCATTTCACACTTATTTGACCCATCGACTCATTAACGGTTGACACCCCGCCGCTGGGCTGTAGAATGCCGCCCACAGACGCGGGATGGAGCAGTCTGGTAGCTCGTCGGGCTCATAACCCGAAGGTCGTCGGTTCAAATCCGGCTCCCGCAACCAAACATCAAAAAAGGCTACTCGAAAGAGTGGCCTTTTTTGTATCCGGTGAAAAAGTTCTTCTGAAACAATGGCATGGCATCTTTCATGAAACCGCACGCGGTTTGTAGAGTCCATCTCATCGCACGCTATGCTGAATGTTCAGCGCTACCCTCTACGACCAATGGCCGCTGTCGCCGCCCCCGGTGATACGCGTTAATATTTGTAATTATTTTGTCCATAGGGATTGGTAACTTGGCTGGATACCTCCATCCTGTCGCGCACAATCCACGAGGTGATTGATGCGCGCCAACTCGTCTGAACCAAAAGACACTGTCACAGCAGAACAACCGATCACACCCACCCGTCTGCGCTGGCTGGATCTGGTGAGCAAATACCGGCAACCCATCGGGCTGGCGGTCACCCTATTGTTGTTCGCCATCGCTCTGATCGCCTGTCGACACCTTCTGTTGGAGCTGGACCTCTACGCCCTCCACGACTCGATCCTGGAAGTGCCCAAACCGGCCTTGCTCGGCGCGTTTGCGGCGGCCGTCGCCGGTTTCATCATTCTATTGGGCTACGAATTTTCCGGGGCGCGCTACGCGGGCGTGAACTTGCCCGCCAAGACCCTCGCCCTGGGCGGCTTTACGGCGTTTGCCATCGGCAATGCGATTGGCCTGTCGATGCTCTCCGGCGGTTCGGTGCGTTACCGTTTATATGCACGCCATGGCATCGGGGCTTCGGAAGTCGCCCGCATGACGGTGTTCGCCAGTCTGGCTCTCGGCACCGCACTGCCGCCACTGGCTGCATTGGCGACACTGAGCAACCTGCCCGCCGCATCGACTTACCTGCATTTGCCGCAGGCTGTGCTGGGCGGTATTGCTGGCGCGGTGCTGTTGTTATCGGCCGCGTTGTGCATCGGCATTTATCGCCGTCGCCTGCCGGAACAACCCTACCCGGACAACCTGTTGGTCAAAGCCGGCCGGCGCACCTTGCGCCTGCCGGGTCGCCGCCTGACGTTCCTGCAACTGATCATTACCGCGCTGGACGTGGCCGCCGCAGCGACCGTCCTATATATGTTGTTGCCGGAAGCGCCGCCGTTCGGTCCCTTCCTGCTGGTGTACCTGCTGGCCCTGGCCGCCGGCGTGCTCAGCCATGTGCCCGGCGGTGTGGGGGTATTCGAAGCGATCCTGCTGGCCGCCTTCGCCGACAAATTGGGCGCCGCGCCATTGGCCGCCGCCCTGCTGCTGTATCGCATGATCTACGTGGTGCTGCCGCTGCTGATCGCCTGCGTGTTCCTGTTGGTCAACGAAGCGCAGCGCCTGTTCCAGACCCAGCAAAGCCTGCGGGTCGCCTCGGGGCTGGCAGCGCCAGTACTGGCCGTCCTGGTTTTTTTGTCCGGCGTGGTCCTGCTGTTCTCTGGCGCCACGCCCGAAATCGACTCACGCCTGGAAAACATCGGCTTCCTGATTCCCCACCGCCTGATTGATGCTTCGCACTTTGGCGCCAGCCTGATCGGTGTGCTGTGCCTGTTGCTGGCCCAGGGTCTGCGCCGACGCTTGTCGGCTGCCTGGATGCTGACCATGGTGTTGCTGCTGGTGGGCGCCCTGCTCTCGCTGCTCAAGGGTTTCGACTGGGAAGAAGCCAGCCTGATGACCATGACCGCGATCCTGCTGGCCATCTTCCGGCGCTCTTTCTATCGTGCCAGCCGCCTCACCGAACTGCCCTTCTCGCCGCTGTACTTGGTGGCCAGTGTCTGCGTGCTGGGGGCATCGATCTGGTTGCTGCTGTTCGCTTATCAAGACGTGCCTTACAGCCATCAGCTGTGGTGGCAGTTCACCCTGGACGCCAACGCCCCACGCGGCCTGCGTTCGCTGCTGGGCGCCGCCGTGGTGCTGGTGATCGTGTCGCTGACCTGGCTGCTGCGTACCGCCCGGCCGGTGATCCACTTGCCGACACCGGACGAACTGGAGCGCGCCAGCAAGATCCTGATGGCCTCGTCCCAGCCCGACGGCGGCCTGGCGCTCACCGGCGACAAAGCGCTGCTGTTCCATCCCAATGATGAAGCTTTCCTCATGTACGCCCGTCGCGGCCGCAGCCTGGTAGCCTTGTACGACCCGATCGGCCCGACCCAGCAACGGGCGGAGATGATCTGGCAGTTCCGCGACCTGTGCGACATCCACCACGCGCGCCCGGTGTTCTATCAGGTACGAGCGGAAAACCTGCCCTACTATATGGACATCGGCCTCACTGCGATCAAGTTGGGCGAAGAAGCCCGCGTCGACCTGAAACGCTTTGACCTGGAAGCCAAGGGCAAAGAGATGAAGGACCTGCGCTACACCTGGAACCGTGGCTCGCGGGACGGCCTGTCCCTGGAGATCTGCGAACCGGGTACCGCGCCAATGGACGAGCTGAGGGTGATCTCCGACGCTTGGCTGACCGGCAAGAACGTACGAGAAAAGGGCTTTTCCCTGGGACGCTTCAGCGACGACTACCTCAAGCACTTTCGTATCGCGATCATTCGCTTCGAAGGGCGCCCAGTGGCCTTCGCCAACCTGCTCGAGACCTACAACCACGACCTGGCCAGTCTCGATCTGATGCGCGCTCACCCGGACGCGCCCAAGCTGACCATGGAATTCATGATGGTCGGCCTGATTCAACACTATAAGAGTCACGGCTACGCCCGCTTCAGCCTCGGCATGGTGCCGTTGTCGGGCCTGCAACCACGACGCGGCGCCCCACTGACCCAGCGCCTGGGTTCGATGGTGTTCCGTCGTGGCGAGCAACTGTATAACTTCCAAGGCTTGCGCCGCTTCAAAGACAAGTTCCAGCCTGACTGGGAACCCCGTTACATGGCCGTGCCCGCAGGACTTGATCCGCTGGTGGCACTGGCCGATACCGCCGCCCTGATCGCGGGCGGCTTGACTGGATTGGTGAAACGCTGATGATTCGACGCTCCTGGCGGTATGTATTGGCCTTCGTAGTGCTGCTCGCCCTGGTCCTGGGTGGCGGCTATTGGTACTGGAACCGTCCTGCCCCGCAGCCGACCCTGGAGCAACTGCCCCAGGCCGACGGTTCGGTGATGACCCGCGTCACCCCGTACGGCACGCCGAAAGCACGCGTCGCGGTGGCCGTGATGCCTGATGAAATGCTGACCGACAGCCAACTGATTGCCTTGAGCCAAGGCGGCAAGGCGCAGATTGTCCAGGTGATCCTGCCCAAGGACGACTGCAAGCTGCAGGAACAAGCGCTGCAAGGCGCCCTGAGCCAACTCAAGGGCCCAGCCACCCTGGTCAGCGGCATCGGCCCTGGCGCCGCTCTCGCCTGGCGCTGGCTGGCCACCCAGAACGACGATAAGGCCAACGCCATCTCCGTTGGCTTCGCCCTGGTCCAGGAAGGCTGCAAAGACCCACTGCCAAAGACAGCCGCACACGGCAATTGGCTGGTGGCCTGGAACGACAACCCTGACGATGAAAGCGCCAGTTTCGTACGCGATACGCCGCGCGCCACCACCAGCATCAGCGACTACGACATTCACTACCCACAAGTGCTGAACAACGAGCTGCGCAAGCAATTGGTAGGTTCGGACAACGGCGGCCTGGCGATTCCGGTGGTGGAAGTCCCGGCCGGCCAAGCGAAAGATACCGTCACCCTGTTCCTCTCCGGCGATGGCGGTTGGCGCGACCTGGACCGCGACGTGGCCGGCGAAATGGCCAAGATCGGCTACCCAGTGGTGGGTATCGATACCCTGCGCTACTACTGGCAGCACAAGACGCCGGAACAAAGCGCCAAGGACCTCACCGAACTGATGCAGCACTACCGTCAGAAATGGGGCACCAAGCGCTTCGTGCTGACCGGTTATTCGTTCGGTGCCGATGTGTTGCCAGCCATCTACAACCGTCTGCCGGAAAACGAGCAGCAGCGTGTCGATGCGATTATCTTGCTGGCCTTCGCGCGCACGGGCAGCTTCGAAATTGAAGTAGAAGGTTGGCTGGGTAACGCCGGCAAAGAAGCCGCCACGGGCCCGGAAATGGCCAAGCTGCCGCCCGAGAAAGTGGTGTGCATCTACGGGGCGGAAGAAGTCGACGAGAGCGGCTGCACGGACAAGACTGCGGTGGGTGAAGCGTTGAAGTTACCCGGTGGGCATCACTTTGATGAGAACTATCCGGCGCTGGCCAAGCGCTTGGTGGATATCATCGTGAAGCACCAAGCCAAGTAATTTAAGACCGTACGCAGATAAAAATGTGGGAGCGGGCTTGCCCGCGAACGCGGTGGACCAGTCACAGGAACATTGACTGACACGCCGTATTCGCGGGCAAGCCCGCTCCCACAGTTGTCTGGTGGTGCCGCTGAACGCTAGCGCGGTTCGATGTGGGCAATCATCAGTTGCACGGTTTCATTCCCACGAAACTCGTTCACATCCAGCTTGTACGCCAACTCCACCCACCGCACGGTCGGATTCGGCCAGACCTCTCGGTCCACCCCAAACGCAATGCCATCGAGCTTTACGGACCCGCATTCGCTCTTGAGCACCACCTTCAGGTGCCGCTCCCCCACCACGCGCTGTTCGACCAGTTGAAACACGCCGTGAAACAACGGCTCGGGGAAGTGCTGCCCCCACGGTCCGGCATGCCGCAACGCGCGGGCCAGCTCCAGATGAAACTCTTCCACCGCCAGGGTGCCGTCGGACAACAAGCGTCCGGTCAGGTCTTCTTCACGCAGTTGGCGACGCACTTCAGCATCAAAAGCTTCGGCAAAGAGTGGGAAGTTTTCCTCAGGCAACGTCAGCCCCGCCGCCATGGCGTGGCCGCCGTATTTGGTGATCAGGTTGGGATGCTGACTCGCGACCACCGCCAGGGCATCGCGGATATGAAACCCCTGCACAGAGCGCCCTGAGCCCTTGAGCAAGCCATCACCGGCGTCGGCGAAGGCGATGGTCGGGCGGAAGTAACGTTCTTTCATACGCGACGCGAGAATCCCGATCACGCCTTGATGCCATTCCGGATCGAACAGGCACAAGCCGTAAGGCATGGACTCCACCGGCAAGTCCTTGAGCTGGGCCAGGGCCTCGCGCTGCATACCCTGCTCGATCGACTTGCGGTCCTGGTTCATGCCGTCCAGTTGCGCGGCCATTTCCCGCGCTGCGGCGAAGTCGGTGGTGAGCAGGCATTCGATACCCAGGCTCATGTCATCCAGGCGCCCGGCGGCGTTCAAGCGCGGGCCAAGGATAAAACCCAGGTCGGTGGAGGTGATACGCGCAGCATCACGCTTGGCCACTTCCAAAATCGCCTTGATCCCCGGCCGCGCGCGTCCGGCGCGGATACGCTCCAGGCCTTGATGCACCAGGATGCGGTTGTTGGCGTCCAGGGGCACTACGTCGGCGACGCTGCCCAGGGCAACCAGGTCGAGCAATTCACCGATGTTGGGTTGTGGCGTGTTGTCGTACCAGCCCAAGCTGCGCAGGCGCGCACGCAGCGCCATCAGCACATAGAAAATCACGCCCACGCCGGCCAAGGCTTTGCTCGGGAATTCACAGCCAGGCTGGTTCGGGTTGACGATGGCATCCGCCGCTGGCAACTCATCGCCGGGCAAGTGGTGGTCCGTCACCAGCACCTGCAACCCCGCCGCCTTCGCCGCCGCCACGCCTTCGACGCTGGAGATGCCGTTGTCCACCGTGATCAGCAACTGCGGCGCGCGCTGCAGCGCCACGGCGACGATTTCCGGGGTGAGGCCGTAGCCGTATTCGAAACGGTTGGGCACCAGGTAGTCGACATGGGCCGCACCGAGCAAACGCAAGCCCAGGGTGCCCACGGTGCTGGCGGTGGCGCCATCGGCGTCAAAGTCGCCGACGATAAGGATGCGCTGGCGCTGCTCTAACGCCGTCACCAGCAGGTCCACCGCCGCGTCGATGCCCTTGAGCTGCTGGTAGGAGATCAACCGCGCCAGGCTTTTGTCCAGCTCGGCTTCGGACTGCACTCCGCGTGCGGCGTAGAGACGGGTCAGCAGTGGCGGCAATTCACCGAGAAACGGCAGGACGGCGGGCAACGGGCGAGGATCGATACGCATGGGGTGACGGAGACTTCTCTTCTGAAACGGAAATAAAACAGGTGACCGGCGGCGATCCAATCAACCGCGTTCGCCGACCAACCACTGCAACTGCACTTCATGCTGGCCACGATCGTCAGTAACGAACAGGGTGCCTTCGCTGATCATTACGTCCCACTTGATGACGCGGGGCATGTCCTTGGCCAGGGTCTCCAAGACCTCCTGGGGCACGGCGGCGATGTGTACGTTTTTCAGGTTATTCGCCACCGGCACCACCTTGCCTTCCCACACGCGCAAGCTGCCGTAGGCCAGCAGGCTGGTACGTTCGGTGCGACGCGAGCACCAGGTGAGGCGGTCGGCATCAGGCTGGCCGACTTCGATCCAGTGCAGAACCCGGTCATCCAGGCTTTTTTCCCACAGGGCTGGCTCGTCTACATCTGACAGGCCACGGCCAAACGACAATTGCTCGTTGTACCAGAGGGCGTAGGCCAGCAGACGCACGGTCATGCGCTCTTCGGTTTCCGACGGGTGGCGGGCGATGGTCTGTTTGACACTCTCGTACACCGAGCGATCAAGGTCGGTGAGGTTGAGTTCGAATTTGTAGGTCGTGGACGGCTGGGCCATGAACGGGCTTCTAGAGACAGGGAAAGGCGGTCAGTCTAACCGATGGCGAGGCGATTCAACGAATCCTGCGCTGCCCTGGTCTACTCGCCTATGTTAAAAGGCATCACACCAACACCCTGCGCAGACAAGGATCCTCATGTCGTTCAACGCCAAACCGCTTGCCGGCCTCAAAGTCATCGAACTCGGTACCCTGATCGCCGGCCCGTTTGCCTCACGCATCTGTGCGGAATTCGGCGCCGAGGTGATCAAGGTCGAATCGCCTGACGGCGGCGACCCGCTGCGCAAATGGCGCAAGCTGTATGAAGGCACCTCGCTGTGGTGGTTCGTGCAGGCGCGCAACAAAAAGTCGCTGACCCTCAACCTCAAGCACCCGGACGGCCTGGCGATCCTCAAGCAGTTACTGGCGGACGCCGACATCCTCATCGAAAACTTCCGCCCTGGCGTACTGGAAAAGCTCGGCCTGAGCTGGGAGACCCTGCATGCCCTTAACCCCAAGCTGGTGATGGTACGTCTCTCTGGCTTTGGCCAAACCGGACCGATGAAAGATCAGCCGGGGTTCGGTGCGGTGGGTGAGTCCATGGGCGGGCTGCGCTATATCACTGGTTTTGAAGACCGCCCGCCAGTGCGTACCGGGATTTCCATCGGCGACTCGATTGCCGCGTTGTGGGCGGTGATCGGCGCACTGATGGCGCTGCGTCATCGCGAAGTCAACGGAGGCCAGGGCCAGGTGGTGGATGTGGCGCTGTATGAAGCCATATTCGCCATGATGGAAAGCATGATCCCGGAGTTTGACGTGTTCGGCTTTATTCGCGAACGCACCGGCAACATCATGCCCGGCATCACACCGTCATCGATCCACACCAGCGCCGACGGCAAGCATGTGCAGATCGGCGCCAATGGCGATGCGATCTTCAAGCGCTTCATGCTTGCCATCGGTCGTGAGGATTTGGCCAATGATCCAGAGCTTGCCAGCAATGACGGGCGTGATGGTCGTCGCGATGAGCTGTACGGGGTGATTGATCGCTGGGTCAACTCGCTGTCGCTGGATCAGGTGGTCGAGCAGCTGAACCAGGCCGAGGTCCCCGCCAGCCGCATCTACAGCGCCGAGGACATGCTGGGAGACCCGCAATTTCTTGCGCGGGAGATGTTCCTCAAGGCCAAGCTGCCCGGTGGCAAGGATTTCAAGATGCCGGGCATCGTGCCCAAGCTGTCGGACACACCGGGCAGCTGCGAGTGGGTCGGGCCGCAACTGGGTGAGCACAACAACGTGCTGCTCAATGAGTTGGGCTACGACGAAGCAGCGATCACGCGCCTGCGTGAACAAGGCGCGATCTGATGGCGTGTCCACGCTAATGCTGCGTCGCTGGCTCCTGGGCCTGTGCGGCCCTTGGCTGGTGTGTTTGCCGCTGGCATCCCAGGCGGCCGAAACCTTGACCTGGCTGATCCGCGACCTGCCGCCGCTGACCATCTTCGACGGCCCGCAAAAAGGCCAGGGCGCCATCGACGAATTGCTGCCGATGCTGATGGAACGCCTGCCCGAGTACCGGCACAAGGTGCTGCACGTCAACCGCGCACGCGGCTTGCAGATGCTCCAGGCACCCGCCTTCACCTGCGACCCCACCATGCTGTGGACCGCAGAGCGGGCCAAGTGGGTGGTGTATTCGCGCCCGGCGTTTTCCATCGTCAGCAACGGCGTGGTGGTGCGCCAGGATCGCCGTGAGGTGCTGGCGCCGCTGGTCGCTCAGGAACGGGTCGACCTGACGGCGATCCTGCAGGATGACCACACCCGGCTGGGCGTTGTCGCCGAGCGCAGCTACGGTGCGTTCATCGATGGCGTGCTGGAACACACCGACGCCCACAAACGCGTGATGCACTACGGCAACGATGCGTTGGGTAGCCTGCTGCAAATGCAACGCCTGGGGCGGTTGGAGGCAGTGCTGGGCTATTGGACCGAAATCCGCTATCACGCCCTGCACCAGGGTATCGACCCGCAGGCCTTGGCGTTCTATCCGATTGCCGGTGCCACGCCCTATCAGCGTATCCATATCGGTTGCTCGGACACGCCCCAGGGTCACCAGGCGATCCAGCGCATCAACCAGGTAGTGGGTGAACTACCGCAGGCTCAGCTACTGCACGCCTACGCCGCCTGGCTGGATCCGGCACTGCGTGCGCAGTATTTGCACGACCATCCGCTGTTCTACCAGGACGCGCCTTGACAAATCCCGGGCAAAAAGAAACCCCGGAGCGTGGGGAGACACTTCGGGGTTAAACGTGATCAGTAAAGACCAGTACAACAAGCCACAAACACCGGAGCACAATGCTTGCTCTTGCTGTTACGAAATCTGACCGACCACAGTGTAGGAAGTTTCCACAGCTAAACAATTCTTCATGCGGCAGTGGCGCTGCGGGTCTGGGCTGCGTTGCGCAAGGCTGCAATGACCGAGGGTTCCAGACGCCCTTCAGCAATTTTGATGTCGCGCAGCAGGCAATCCACGACATCCACCAGCATGCGTTTGTCCATCAATTGGGCGCGGTCGACTTCACGCTCGACCACGATGGCGCCGCCAGGATTCTTCACGGATACCAGGCACTCGTCCTGCACACCAGAGGTGGTCAGCGTAACCTGATAGGGGCTCAGTGCTTCTTCGAGCAATAGGCTGATACTTTCCATCTCGATCACCACTCAATAGTTCGGGAACAATCGTTTCAACGGGAGCTGCATCTATCCTAAGTGACTGTTTGTGACGTAGGAAAGTTCGCTTTATCGTCTTTATGGGGCCGTCAGGGGGTGACGGATTCCAGCATGCGCTTGCAACATGACAGGGAAAAAACGGCTGCCCATAAACAAAAAACGCCGCGGCCCAAAGGAAGGGCAAGCGGCGTTTTTGTTTGCGCGATTCGCCTTACAAAGGCTTACCACGGTTGCCGTGCTGGCTCACAAACGCCTGCACCGCCTTCAAGTCGTTCGGCAACACTGTGCAACGCTCTTCACGCTCGAACAGGTCAGCCAGGTGCACCGGCAACTCCAGCGCCTTGCCAACGCCGGCCTTCTCCACCGCTTCCGGGAATTTGACCGGGTGTGCAGTACCGAGGATCACCATCGGGATGTCCAGGCTGCGACGGCACTCACGGGCAGCCTTCACGCCGATGGCGGTGTGTGGGTCAAGCAGCTCGCCGGTCTGGGCGTAGACTTCTGCGATGGTTTCGCAGGTCTGGGCGTCATCCACGGCCAGGGAGTCGAACAGCTTGCGGGTTTCGGTCCAGCGCTCTTCGTCAACGCTGAAACCGCCGCCGCTCTTGAAGTTATCCATCAGGCCGGCAATGGCCGCGCCGTTACGACCGTGCATGTCGAACAGCAGGCGTTCGAAGTTCGACGAGACCATGATGTCCATGGACGGCGACAGGGTCGCGTGCAGGGTTTCCTTGACGTACTGGTTGCCACTCATGAAGCGGTGCAGGATGTCGTTGCGGTTGGTAGCAACGATCAACTGGTTGATCGGCAGGCCCATGTTGCGCGCCAGGTAACCGGCGAAGATGTCGCCGAAGTTGCCGGTCGGCACCGAGAACGATACCGAACGCGCCGGACCGCCCAACTGCAGGGACGCGTGGAAGTAGTAAACGATCTGGGCCATGATCCGCGCCCAGTTGATCGAGTTCACCGCCACCAGGCGCGTCCCCTTCAGGAAGCTCTGGTCAGCGAAGCTGTTCTTGACCATTTCCTGGCAGTCATCGAAATTGCCTTCGATCGCGATGTTGTGGATGTTTTCACCAAAGATGGTGGTCATCTGGCGACGCTGCACTTCCGACACGCGCTTGTGCGGGTGCAGGATGAAGATGTCGACGTTTTCGCAGTGCTTGCACCCTTCGATGGCCGCCGAGCCGGTGTCACCGGAGGTGGCGCCGATGATCACCACGCGCTCGCCGCGCTTCTCCAGCACGTAGTCGAGCAGGCGACCCAGCAGTTGCAGGGCAAAATCCTTGAACGCCAGGGTCGGGCCGTGGAACAGCTCCAGGACCCACTCATTGCCATTCAGTTGACGCAGCGGTGCGATGGCGTTGTGGGAAAACACGCCATAGGTTTCTTCCAGAATCTTTTTAAAGTCCGCATCCGGAATGCTACCGGTGACGAACGGGCGCATCACCCGGAACGCCAGTTCGTGGTACGGCAGGCCGGCCCACGAAGCGATTTCTTCCTGGGTGAAGCGTGGCAGGTTTTCCGGCACGTACAGGCCGCCGTCAGTGGCAAGGCCTGCCAGCAGAACGTCTTCGAAATTCAGGGCCGGTGCCTGGCCGCGGGTGCTGATATAACGCATGACTGGCTCCTCTAGAGCATTCTTGAACAAGGGCCGCCGAACCTGCGGGGCCCTTGCAGCAAAACCATTAGTTCAGGTGTTCGACGCGGATCCGCACCACCGGGCCGACCACGCCTTGCAGGGCTTCCAGGGCGGCGATGGCATCGTTGATGTGTTGCTCGAGCACGCGGTGGGTCAGCAGGATCATCGGCACCTGGCCGTTTTGCTCCTCGACTTCCTTCTGCATGATCGACTCGATGTTGATACCGCGCTCCGACAGGATGCTCGCCACCTGGGCCAACACGCCCGGGTGATCCTGGGCCTGGATGCGCAGGTAGTAAGCGCTTTCGCAGGCTTCGATCGGCAGGATCGGGTGGGCCGACAACGAATCCGGCTGGAAGGCCAGGTGCGGCACGCGGTTTTCCGGGTCGCTGGTCATGGCGCGAACCACGTCGACCAGGTCGGCGATCACCGACGAAGCGGTGGGCTCCATGCCGGCGCCGGCGCCGTAGAACAACGTCGAACCTGCCGCATCACCGTTGACCATCACGGCGTTCATCACGCCATTGACGTTGGCGATCAGGCGGTCGGCCGGGATCAGGGTCGGGTGCACACGCAGCTCGATACCCGCCGGTGTGCTACGCGCCACGCCCAGGTGCTTGATGCGGTAGCCCAGGGCTTCGGCGTAGTTCACGTCGGCGGTGGTCAGCTTGGTGATGCCTTCGGTGTAGGCCTTGTCGAACTGCAGCGGGATACCAAAGGCAATGGACGCCAGGATGGTCAGCTTGTGCGCCGCGTCGATCCCTTCCACGTCGAAGGTCGGGTCGGCTTCGGCGTAACCCAGGGCCTGGGCTTCGGCCAGCACGTCTTCGAAGGTACGGCCCTTCTCGCGCATTTCGGTGAGGATGAAGTTGCCGGTGCCGTTGATGATGCCGGCCACCCAGTTGATGCGGTTGGCGGACAGGCCTTCACGGATCGCCTTGATCACCGGGATGCCACCGGCCACGGCGGCTTCGAACGCAACAATCACGCCCTTCTCACGCGCCTTGGCGAAGATCTCGTTGCCGTGCACGGCAATCAGCGCCTTGTTGGCGGTGACCACGTGCTTGCCGTTCTCGATGGCCTTGAGCACCAGCTCACGGGCCACGGTGTAACCGCCGACCAGTTCGATGACGATATCGATTTCAGGGTTGGTGGCAACGGCGAAGACATCGTTGGTAATCGCAATACCGGTCGTTTCGAACTGAGGCTTTGGCGAACGCGTGGCAATCTGCGCCACTTCAATCCCGCGACCTGCACGGCGGGAAATTTCCTCAGCGTTACGCTGAAGTACGTTGAAGGTGCCGCCACCGACGGTCCCTAACCCACAGATGCCTACTTTGACCGGTTTCACTGAAGAACTCCCCATGAAACGGCCGACGCTAGGTCGGCCGTGGAAAACAGCCGCACGACTGCGGCTTTCAATTAATGGCCCGCCGACTTATCCGCGAGCCATGATCGTCAAAGGTTCGACGATGCTGGTTTATTTGGCACTCAGCGCCAGTTTGGCAACTTGTGGCGCTGGCTGGTAGCCCGGAATCACTTGGCCGTCCGCCAAAACGATAGCCGGCGTACCGTTCACGCCGATGGACTGGCCCAGGGCGAACTGCTTGGAAACCGGGTTGGCACATTTGGCCGCCTTGATTTCCTTGCCGTCGACCATCTTGTCCATGGCCGCTTTCTTGTCGGCCGAGCACCACACCGCTTGCAACTGCTCGTCACCCGGCGAGCCCAGGCCCTGGCGCGGGAACGCGACGTAGCGGACTTCCACGCCCAGCTTGTTCAGCGCAGGCACTTCGGCGTGCAGCTTGTGGCAGTACGGGCAGGTGGTGTCGGTGAACACGGTGATATGAGTCTTGGTCTCGCCGATGGCCGGGTAAACCACGGTTTCCGCTACCGGAATGCCGTTGATCAGCTTGGACACGCCCAGGCGCTCGGCTTTCTCGGTCAGGTTGACCGGCTTGCCGTCCTTCAGCTGGAACAGGTAGCCCTGGACGATGTACTGGCCGTCGGCACTGGCATACAGCACGCGGCTGCCCTTGAGCTTGACTTCATACAGGCCGGCCATCGGGCTGGCGCTGATGCTTTCGATCGGGGTATCGAGTTGCAGGTTGGCCAGGCTCTTGCGGATGGTCTGCTCGGCAGCGTCATCGGCGAACGCAAAGGTGGAAACCAACGCAATGGCTGCGGCGGCAATAATCTGGGTCAAGCGCATGGGAACTCCTGAAGGCAGATGCAGGGACGGGAAGGAATACTGCTTGGAAAAACACAGCGCTGGGCCGTCCCCTTTGCTAACCGGCAAAGCCTACCACAGTTGGGCCGCAGGGCAGCCCGTGGCGGGACAAATTGGCGGTTTTCAGCCTCGCGGGTGGTGCTTGGCGTGCATATCCTGCAAGCGTGCACGCGCCACGTGGGTGTAGATCTGGGTTGTGGATAAGTCGCTGTGCCCAAGCAGCATTTGCACCACGCGCAAATCCGCCCCGTGGTTGAGCAAATGCGTGGCGAACGCATGGCGCAACGTGTGGGGCGACAAGGCCTTGCCGATGCCGGCGACCTTGGCCTGGTGCTTGATGCGGTGCCAGAACGTCTGCCGGGTCATCTGCTCGCCGCGCAGGCTGGGAAACAACACGTCGCTGGGGCGTCCGCCAAGCAGCTCACTGCGGGCATCACGCATGTAGCGCTCGACCCACACAATCGCCTCCTCGCCCATGGGCACCAGTCGCTCCTTGCTACCCTTGCCCATCACCCGCAGCACGCCCTGACGCAGGTTGACTTGCTCCAGGGTCAGGCTGATCAACTCGGTCACCCGTAGGCCGCAGGCGTACAGCACTTCGAGCATCGCGCGGTCGCGCTGGCCGATGGCTTCGCTCAGGTCCGGGGCCGCCAACAAGGCTTCCACGTCGGCTTCTGACAGAGATTTAGGAAGAGGCCTACCTAGTTGAGGCATGTCGACTTGGAGAGTCGGATCGACTGCTATCAGTTTTTCACGCAACAGATAGCGATAAAAGCCACGCACCCCAGAGAGAAATCTTGCGGTGGAACGGGGCTTGTAGTTTTGCTCAAGGCGCCAGGCCAGGTGGTCGAGAATCAGCTCACGGCCAGCGTTGACCAACTCAAGGTTTTTTTCCTGCAGCCAGCCGTTGAACAGGGCCAGGTCGCTGCGGTAAGCCTGACGCGTGTTGTCCGACAGGCCTTTTTCCAGCCACAGGGCGTCGAGGAAGCGGTCGATCAGGGGGTGGTCAATGGCGGGCATATGGGCTCAAGCTGATGACTGGAGTGTCGGGTAGATCCTATCGCAGGCAAGCCAGCTCCCACATGGGTTTTGTGTCTTGCCTGATCGATTGAACAACACTGATTCAATGTGGGCGCTGGCTTGCCTTCGACAGCGGTTCAGGATCAGTCAACAAACCCAGGCAATACCGGGACAGGCCGCTTGTCGGCATCAATCGCGACAAAGCTGAACACGCCCTGGATCGCCTTTTCGCGACCATCAGCACTCATGCTCTCGACGAATACTTCCACCTCGACCTTGAGGCTGGTGTTACCGACTTTGATCACACGGCCAATCAGCTCAACGATGGAGCCTGCCGGGATCGCGTGATTGAAGTCGATACGGTCAGTAGACACCGTTACCAGCGGCAAGCGGCAAAAGCGCGTGGCGGTAATGAACGACACTTCATCCATCCACGCCAAGGCGGTGCCGCCAAACAAGGTGTTGTGGTGGTTGGTGGTCGGCGGAAAAACGGCCTTGGTCACGTGAGTCACGGAAAGGTCGGTACGGCGCTGGATTTCTTCGAAGCGGGTGGTCATGCATAAATACCGGTAAATAGACAAATTTCAGGCACAAAAAAGCAGCCCGTAGGCTGCTTTTTTCTGCATCGGGAAGCTGGACTTAAGCCAGTTTTTCCTTGATGCGAGCTGCTTTACCGGACAGGTCACGCAGGTAGTACAGCTTGGCTTTACGTACGTCACCGCGACGCTTGACGGCCATGCTGTCGATTTGCGGGCTGTAGGTCTGGAAAGTACGCTCTACGCCAACACCGTTGGAGATTTTACGAACAGTGAAAGCACTGTTCACACCACGGTTACGCTTGGCGATTACCACGCCTTCGAACGCTTGCAGACGCGAACGGTCGCCTTCCTTCACTTTCACCTGAACGACAATGGTGTCGCCCGGGGCAAAGGTAGGGATCTCTTTGGTCATCTGCTCTGCTTCGAGTGCAAGGATGATTTTGTTAGTCATGCTGTGCTCCTAAGGTAAGTCAATGGACCTACCATCGATACGTTGTTAACTATCGTCCCGCGCGAGGATGTATTCCTCGAGCAGCTTCTTCTCTTCTCCAGAAAGCGAGCGGCTTTCCAGAAGATCGGCGCGTCGTTCATAGGTCCGACCAAGGGACTGCTGTAAACGCCAACGCCGGATGTGTGCGTGATTGCCACTTAGCAATACGTCGGGAACACGCTGATCCGCATACACCTCCGGTCGGGTGTAGTGCGGGCAATCCAGCAAACCATCCGTGAAGGAGTCTTCCTCCGCGGAGTCCGCATGCCCTAAAGCTCCAGGCAGCAGTCGTGTAACCGCATCTATCAGGACCATCGCCGGCAGCTCGCCGCCAGACAGAACATAGTCCCCAATCGACCACTCTTCATCGACATGAGCTTCAATAAACCGCTCGTCAATGCCTTCATAGCGACCGGCAATCAGGATCAGTGCTTCCTCATTCGCCAGTTCGCGCACCCCAGCCTGTTTCAGCTGACGGCCTTGAGGGGACAGGTAAATTACCTTCGCCTTCTCCCCGGCGGCGGCCTTGGCCTGAACCAATGCGTCTTCCAGGGGCTTGATCTTCATCACCATGCCCGGGCCACCGCCAAATGGGCGATCGTCCACAGTGTGATGTCGATCCGTCGTGTAGTCTCGCGGGTTCCAACAGGTGAGCTGCAACAGCCCCTGTTTCACCGCCCGACTGGTGATGCCGTACTCGCTGATGGCGGAAAACATCTCGGGAAACAAACTGATCACTTCAATGCGCAAATTAGCCACGCTTAGAAGTCCGCGTCCCATTCCACCTTCATCTCGCCCGCGGCCAGGTCGACGGCCAACACACATTGCGCCGTATAGGGCAACAGACGTTCGCGATCATCCAGGCTGCCAGCGCAAGGCTTGACCACCATTACATCATTGGCGCCGGTTTCCAGAAGATGATCGATTTTCCCGAACAATTGCCCGAGTTGATCAATAACCTTCAGACCTTCCAGCTGGTACCAGTAGTACTCGCCGTCGGTCAATTCAGGGAACAGGTTGCGCGGCACGCAGATCTCATAACCGGCCAGAAGACGAGCTTCCTCACGATCATCAAGACCCTTGAGCTTTGCGACCAGGAACTTATCGCTCCCGCGTCCACTGACCAGCTCAACCTGCTTCACACTACCCTCGCGCTTGAGCGTCCAGGTCTTGTACTGCAACAGGTTTTCAGTCGGATCAGTAAAGGAATACACCTTCACTTCGCCGCGAACGCCATGAACAGAGTAAATCTTGCCGATAACGATCAAATCATCAGCAACAGCTGGCGTCGCGTTCATATTGCTCAGGCTGCGGCCTTAGCCGAGTCCTTCAACAGTTTTGCTACGCGCTCGGATGGCTGTGCACCCACGCTCAGCCAGTAGGCTACGCGCTCTTGGTTCACGGACAGACGAACTTCTTGACCACGAGCAACAGGGTTGAAGAAACCAACCTGTTCCTTGTGCGAACCGTCGCGCGGGTTGCGGCTGTCGGTTACGGTCAAGTGGTAAAACGGGCGCTTTTTGGAGCCGCCAAGGGCAAGACGGATTGTTAGCATGTGAACATCGTTCCTGTAGTCGGTGCTGCAAATCTAAATGCACAGCGGGCATAGGTGCCCGAAAGGCCGCATATTCTAAGGAATATCCGGACTTTTGCAAATGTCTTTTTCTGGCGCCTATCAGCGTGCCACTCAGATCTGCTATAGAGCCGTCGGTTAAAACGGCGAGTCAGCGCCCGCCAACGGCGGGTTTGCTGGAGATCCCACGTCCCTGTGGGTCGGAGCGCAAGCGTGCTTGCGCGCGAATACTTTACATTTTCGGCATGCCACCGCCGGGCAACATACCGCCCATGCCGCGCATCATCTTGGCCATTCCGCCCTTGGCAGAGAATTTCTTCATCATCTTCTGCATCTGCTTGTGCTGCTTGATCAAGCGACCGATGTCCTGCACCTGGGTGCCGGAACCCATGGCGATCCGACGTTTGCGCGAACCGCTGATCAGCTCAGGGTCACGGCGCTCGGCCGGGGTCATGGAGTTGATGATGGCTTCCATCTGCTTGAATTGCTTCTCTGCCGCGCCCTGGGCATTGCCCATCTGCGCCAGGTTCACACCGCCGATGTTCGGCAGTTTGTCCATCAGGCCGCCGAGGCCGCCCATGTTCTTCATCTGCTGCAGCTGGTCGCGGAAGTCTTCGAGGTCGAAGCCCTTGCCCTTCTTCAGCTTCTTGGCCAGTTTGTCGGCCTTGTCCTTATCGAGCGTGGCTTCGGCCTGCTCGATCAGGCTGAGCACGTCGCCCATACCGAGGATGCGCGAAGCAATACGCTCAGGATGGAACGGTTCGAGCGCGTCGCTCTTCTCGCCCATACCGATGAACTTGATCGGTTTGCCGGTGATGGCACGCACCGACAGCGCAGCACCGCCACGGGCGTCACCGTCGACCTTGGTGAGGATCACACCGGTCAGGGGCAACGCGTCGCCGAAGGCCTTGGCGGTGTTGGCCGCATCCTGGCCGGTCATGGCGTCGACCACGAACAGCGTCTCGACCGGGTTGATCGCGGCATGCAACGCCTTGATCTCGCCCATCATCTCTTCGTCGATGTGCAGGCGACCGGCGGTATCGACGATGACCACGTCGATGAACTTGAGCTTGGCCTCTTTAATAGCCGCGTTGGCGATGTCGACCGGCTTCTGGCTCAGATCGGACGGGAAGAAGGTCACCCCTACTTCGCCAGCGAGCATTTCCAGCTGTTTAATAGCAGCCGGACGGTATACGTCGGCCGACACCACCATCACGGACTTCTTCTTGCGCTCTTTAAGGAAGCGCGCCAGCTTGCCGGCGGTGGTGGTCTTACCCGCACCTTGCAGACCGGCCATCAGCACAACGGCAGGTGGCACGGCACTGAGGTTCAGGTCTTCGTTGGCCGCGCCCATCAGGCTTTCGAGTTCGGCCTGGACGATCTTCACAAACGCCTGGCCCGGGGTCAGGCTGCGGGACACTTCGGTGCCCACCGCGCGCTCTTTGACCGAGTTGACGAAGTCCTTCACCACCGGCAAGGCCACGTCGGCTTCCAGCAACGCCATGCGCACTTCACGCAGGGTGTCTTTAATATTGTCCTCGGTCAGCTTGGCCTTGCCGGTTACATGGCGCAGCGTCTGCGAGAGACGGTCAGTCAGATTTTCAAACATGCGCGATCCTTTCAGGCCCTATTCATAGACCGAGGTAATGGCGGCCCAGGCTGTGGTAAATCGCTATTAAAAACAGCGCTCGGCGAGCCTGCGGCGTGGGCAGGTCGCGGATTATAGCGAAGACTGCCGCCATGCACACCCGCTGTCTGGCCTGAGAGTCTTTCGTGTTACGCGGGGGTATGCCAAACTCAGCGCCTTTCGGGCTTGCCTAACAGGATTTATGCTCCCTTTGTCACCCAGTTTGCTACCCAGCCTCGCCGCCGCCATCTTGTATGCCGCTGCGACTCTCTATCAGGGCACTCGTCTGGCCCAAGGCGCCAAGGCGGACAAACGCCTGCTCGTAGGCCTTGGCGTTCTCGCCCTGCTGGCCCATGCTGCCAGCCTGTTTACCCATTTGATGACACCCGTCGGCCTGGGCCTGGATTTTTTCAGCGCCGCCAGCCTGATCGCGGCCGCTGTCATCGCGCTGACCTTGCTGGCCTGCTACCGGATTCCCGTCGAGAATCTGCTGGTGCTGTTATTCCCGCTGGGAATGCTGACCGTGTTGATGGCGCAATTCGCCCCTACCGGCACGGTGCAGGTCATTGATGAAGAGCCGGGCATCCTCGCGCACATCCTGCTGTCGATCCTGGCGTACGGCATGTTCACCATCGCGGTGTTCCAGGCCCTGCTCCTGCTGCTGCAGGACCACCAGCTCAAGCACAAGCATCCCTCGGGGCTGATCAAGAACTTCCCGCCGCTGCAAACCATGGAAAGCCTGCTGTTCGGCTTCCTGTGGGCCGGTTGGACCCTGCTGTCACTGTCGCTGATCTCCGGCTGGCTGTTCGTCGAAAACCTGTTCGCCCAGCACCTGGTGCATAAGACCCTGCTGGCGTGTCTGGCCTGGGTGGTGTTCAGTGTGTTGCTGTGGGGCCGCAACCGGCTCGGCTGGCGCGGGCACAAGGCAATTCGCTGGACCCTGGCGGGCTTCTGCCTGCTGATGCTGGCCTATTTCGGCAGCAAGCTGGTCCGCGAATATATCCTGCACATCTGACGGGCAGCGATCATGGACAACTTGCCCCTGGAGCCGATGCTCGCGGTAATCGCCCTGCTGGTCTTATGGGCCGCACTGTTCACCGCCATTGAAGCCGCGCAACAACACCTGCTGGCCCTGCGCCCCGGTACACGCCAGGGTGACAAGGCAGCCGCCCGGCTAAGCTTCCCACGCCACAGCCTGATCCTGTGCAACAGCCTGTGTCGCGCCGCCGTGGTGATCCTCTGCACGCTACTGGCGATCTACGCCTGGGCGCAGAACGGGCCCTGGCTCGGCTGGATGATTTCCTGCGCAATCCTGTTGATTCTGGCCGATTACCTGCCCCGTGCCCTCGCCGTCCGCCATCCGCAAGCCGTGCTGGGCTTTGGCAACACGCTGCTGGGCGTGCCGCTGAAAATCCTCTACCCGCTGGCCTGGCTGCTCAATGGCATCAGCCTGTTGCTGCTGCGCCCATTCGCACGTAAATCCGGCGTGGTGAAAAAGAGCGACGAACCGCTGCCCGACCATGACGATGAGCCAGAGCCCGAGTCCGACGAAAGCCGCACCCCAGGCATGCCCGGCATCCACGCCCTGGACAACATCACCGTCAACGACATCCTGGTGCCACGCAGTGAAGTGGACGGCATCAACCTGGATGACTCGATCGAAGAGATCATCGAGCAATTGCGCACCTCCCAACGTACGCGCCTGCCGGTGTTCCACAGCGACATCAACCAGGTCCAGGCGGTGCTCAACACCCGGCAGATCCAGCACCTGCTGCCCGACGCCAGCCTGACCAAGGAAGCGTTGCTCGCCGCCTGCCACGAACCCTACTTCGTCCCGGAAAGCACACCCCTGCAACTGCAGTTGCTGAACTTTCACAAGCAACAACGCCGCCTGGGCATGGTGGTGGATGAATACGGCGAAGTGCTGGGTATCGTGACCCTGGAAGACATCCTCGAAGAAATCGTCGGTGAATTCGAAAGCGAGCAGAGTGCTGACAACCCGCATATCGAGCCCCAGCCGGACGGCCGCTACATCATCGATGGCGCCGCCTCGATCCGCGAGCTGAACAAAAGCCTGAACTGGCACCTGCCCAGCGACGGCCCCAAGACCCTCAACGGCCTGGTCACCGAAGCACTGGAGACCATCCCGGATTGCGCGGTCTGCCTGAAAATCGGTCGCTACCGCCTGGAAATCCTCGAGACCGAGGACAACCGCGTGAGCAAGGTGCTGATCTGGCACACCAGCCGGATGCCGGTCGCTGCCTGAATCAACTCGGTCCATGTGGGAGCTGGCTTGCCTGCGATGCAGACACCTCGGTCATTCAGTGAAAGCGAGGTGATCTTATCGCAGGCAAGCCAGCTCCCACATACACCCCACTCCAAACCGTAGATCCTCGCCAGCCCCCCTTGTTGTATGTTCAACCCCCTTCCTATAATCGGGGCGGCTTACCAGAGCCGCGCCTGACCGCGTGCTACCCGCACCCCGCGTGTCCAAGCACCGCTTTATCGTGTCTGACCGGCGTTCGCTCCCATCCCGAGCCTTCCCGCGCACAACCCTGATCCATGGGTGATCGACCAATAATAATCCGCGTCCAAACGCGCAATGACCATCAGGGACACTACCATGAGCACCACCTACAACGAGGCCGCGCCCGCCGCCGCCCCGACCAACTCGACCGCACGGGTCGCCACGGCGAGCATCGTCGGCACCGCTATCGAGTTCTACGACTTCTATATCTACGCCACGGCAGCTGCGCTGGTGATCGGGCCGGTGTTCTTCCCGCAGACCTCCGGTACCGCGCAGATGCTGGCGTCGTTCCTGACCTTCGGTATCGCCTTCATCGCCCGTCCGCTGGGCTCGGCACTGTTCGGCCACTTTGGCGACCGCATCGGGCGTAAATCGACCCTGGTGGCCTCGCTGCTGCTGATGGGCGTCTGTACGACGCTGATTGGCTTGCTGCCCGGCTATGACAGCATCGGGGCCTGGGCGCCGATCCTGCTGTGTGTGCTGCGCTTCGGCCAGGGCCTGGGCTTGGGCGGTGAATGGGGCGGCGCGGCGCTGCTGGCGACCGAGAACGCGCCCAAGGGCAAACGCGCCTGGTTCGGCATGTTTCCGCAACTGGGCCCATCGATCGGCTTTCTGGCAGCCAACGGCTTGTTCCTGATCCTGGCCATGAGCCTGAGCGACGAACAGTTCCGCAGTTGGGGCTGGCGCATCCCGTTCATCCTCAGCGCTGCGCTGGTGATGGTTGGCCTGTACGCGCGGCTGAAGCTGCATGAGACGCCGGTGTTCGCCAACGCCGTCGCCAAGGAAGCCCCGGTCAAGGTGCCGCTGGTGGAATTGTTCAGCCAGCATTGGCTGCCGGTGTTGCTGGGCGCTGCGTCGATGGTGGTGTGTTATGCACTGTTCTACATCACCACTGCGTTTTCCCTGAGTTATGGCGTCTCCACCTTGGGCTACAGCCGTGAGACCTTCCTCGGCCTGTTGTGCTTTGCAGTCTTGTTCATGGGCCTGGCGACGCCGTTGGCAGCCTTGGCCAGTGACCGTTTCGGACGCAAGCCGGTGCTCATCGTCGGCGCGCTCCTGGCAATCCTGTCGGGCTTCACCATGGAGCCGCTGCTGACTCACGGTTCGACTTGGGCGGTGGCTTTGTTCCTGGCCTTGGAGCTGTTCCTGATGGGCGTGACCTTCGCGCCGATGGGCGCCATGCTGCCGGAACTGTTCCCGACCCGTGTGCGTTATACCGGTGCTTCGGCGGCGTATAACCTGGGTGGGATCGTGGGCGCGTCGGCCGCACCGTTCTTCGCGACCAAGCTGGTGGCGATGGGTGGGCTGAGTTATGTCGGTGGGTATGTATCGGCGGCAGCGTTGCTCAGCTTGATTGCTGTGCTGTGCCTGAAAGAGACGCGGGATAACGATTTGAACAAGGTTGCCTGATAGACCGCTTTCGCGAGCAAGCCCGCGCCCACATTGTGATCAGTGCCAGACTTGGCAATGCGATCGAATGTGGAGCGGGCTTGCTCGCGAAGGGCGCGACGCGGTTACAGCTCTACAACAACCGCCTTCGAAGCACGGGTCGCCTTCGCCCGAGCCGCTTCAATCGACTCATCCCGCGCCAACGCCACACCCATCCGACGCTGCCCATTCACTTCCGGTTTGCCAAACAGACGCAACGCCGTGTCCGGCTCGCTCAGCGCAGCGCCCAGGTTGGCGAACGCCGTCTGGGTCGACTGCCCTTCCACCAGGATCACCGCCGAGGCCGACGGCCCGAACTGACGGATCAACGGGATCGGCAAGCCCAGAATGGCGCGCGCATGCAGCGCAAACTGCGACAGGTCCTGAGAAATCAAGGTCACCAAACCGGTGTCATGCGGACGCGGCGAAACTTCGCTGAACCACACCTGATCACCCTTGATGAACAACTCCACACCAAACAGGCCACGACCACCCAGGGCCTCGGTCACGGCTTTGGCAACGCGCTCGGATTCTGCCAGGGCAATCGGGCTCATGGCTTGTGGCTGCCAGGATTCCTGATAGTCGCCCTTCTCCTGACGGTGACCCACCGGCGCACAGAACGTGGTGCCGCCGATGTGGCGCACGGTCAGCAGGGTGATTTCGTAGTCGAAGTCGATAAAGCCTTCGATGATCACGCGGCCTTTACCGGCACGGCCACCTTCCTGGGCGTAATCCCAGGCTTTCTGCACGTCGTCGGGGCTGCGCAGCAGGCTCTGGCCCTTGCCCGACGAACTCATCACCGGCTTGACCACGCACGGGAAGCCCAGGTCCTGGACGGCCTTGCTGTAATCTTCGAAGGTATCGGCGAAGTGGTACGGCGAGGTCGGCAGGTCCAGCTCTTCGGCGGCAAGACGGCGGATGCCTTCGCGGTTCATGGTCAGCGAGGTCGCGCGCGCGGTCGGAATCACAGTGAAGCCTTCGGCTTCCAGTTCCACCAGGGTGGCAGTGGCGATGGCTTCGATTTCCGGAACGATGAAATGCGGCTTCTCGGCCTCGATCACCGCACGCAGGGCGGCGCCGTCGAGCATGTTGATCACGTGGCTACGGTGCGCAACCTGCATGGCCGGCGCATTGGCGTAGCGATCCACGGCAATCACTTCAACGCCCAGGCGTTGCAGTTCGATTACCACTTCCTTGCCCAGCTCACCGCAGCCACACAACAAAACGCGGGTCGCGGTTGGCGACAATGGAGTTCCGATTCGGGTCATCTCAGGTCCTCAGGGGAGCGGATCATTGGGAGAAAGGCCGGCATTTTACATGAACTGCAGGAATTGGCCTCAGTTGACGACGGCCCGCTTGCGGATACGCCAGGCCATGATCAGCCACACGACCGTGACCCCGGCGAACTTCGACACCAGCGCGGTGCCCGCCACTGCCGGCGTGAGCGCGCCGATAAGGCCGAAGAAGATAAAGGTGTCGAGGGGAATGCTCAGCGCCGAACTTATCCACAGGCGATCGTGCAGCGGGCGTTTGGTGATGCTGAACACGAGCCAGTCGATGCACTCGGATACCGCAAACGCCGTGGCGCTGGCCAGGGCGATGGCCGGGTCGGACGTGACATACGACAGCACCAACGCCGCCAGCATGGCGATGATCGCTCCGTGACCGAAGCGGGTTTGCACCATGTCGCGCAGGATGAAGACCAGGCCACCCCAGGCCGACCAGATGACGTCCAGGTGCGGGGCGGTGGAAAAGGCAAAGTTGATCAGCACGACGCTGCTGATGTAGGCGATCAGGAAGAGCATGGGGCGAGGGACCTGTGAACAAGGGCCACAGGTTACTTCACATTCAGAAATATGTCGTCTGGGAGGGCCTCATCGCAGGCAAGCCGGCTCCCACATTTTGAATGCATTCATGTGGGAGCTGGCTTGCCTGCGATAGCGGTCTATCCGCCGCCAGATTTCCCGGAAGCCATAAACACCAATCCACTCGCCACCGCCCGCTCATGGCACAACCCCAACACGACCCGGCGCTCGGCGTTATCCATGCGGCTCCAGCGCGTAATTTCATCTACGGTACGCTGGCAGCCGGTGCAAATATCGTCATCGTCCAACGCGCAGATACTCACGCACGGCGAGGCGACGGGGCGTTCAATCGGGTTCATTCTTCCTGCTCTACCAAATCCCGCGCATAACGCTGAGAGTTATGCACATAGTGCGCAGCGCTGGCTTCGAGCATGCGTTTCTGCGCGTCGGTCAATTCACGCACCACTTTGCCCGGCGAGCCCATCACCAGTGAACCATCGGGGATTTCCTTGCCTTCGCCGATCAGTGAATTGGCGCCGATGATGCAGTGCTTGCCGATCTTGGCGCCGTTGAGGATCACCGCGTTGATACCGATCAGGCTGTAATCATCCACCGTGCAACCATGCAGCATCGCGTTATGACCGATGGTCACACCGGTGCCCAGGGTCAGCGGGTAGCCCATGTCGGTGTGCATCACACTGCCATCCTGCACGTTGCTGTTCTTACCGATCAGGATCAGTTCGTTGTCGCCACGCAACACCGCGTTGAACCAGACGTTGGCGCCCTCCTCCAGCTTGACCTTGCCCACCAGCGTGGCATTCGGTGCCACCCAGCTCTGAGGGTGAGTCTCGACGCGGGCGTCGCCCAGGCGGTATTTCATGGTGTTTCCTCACGGCATTGCCATTCAAGCGATGGCTTAGATGTTGATGAAACTCTTGGGGGGCTGGTGCAGGCTGATCTGGGCGTCGTCATAGAGCAGATTGATCAACTCTACGATCATGATCGCCGTCAGCCCCCAGATCTTGTATTCGCCGAACCGATAACTGGGCACGTACCAACTACGTCCCTGGTAATCGATCCTGTGGGTATGTTCGCGCGGGTCCTGTCGGAAGAAGTCCAACGGCACGCTGAAAACGGCGGCGATCTCGGCATCGTTGGCCAGGTATTCGACGTAGTCGGGGATGACGCCGACATACGGCGTAACCCGAATACCGTGCAGGGAGATCAACGGGCTCAACGGGCCAATGACCTCCACAAGGCCGGGTGGAAGGCCTATCTCTTCTTCGGCTTCACGTAGCGCGGTGAAAATCAGGTCCGGGTCTTCGGGGTCGCGGCGCCCGCCGGGAAAGGCCACTTCACCGCCGTGGGTCGACAGGCCGCTGGCACGCAGGGTCAGGATCAGCTCAGGTTCGTCACTGCGGGTAATCGGCACCAGCACCGCGGCCTCGGGGAAACGCCCATCGGTTTCCAGCGTGTGGGGGGTGTGATTGGTTACCCGGCGAAGTAGCTCGTCCAGCATGAGTCATCTCGGTCTGTTGGCTACCTTGCATCATGCACCAAAGCACGCGGGCGCCCAACCCCAAAACCCGCGTGGTGTCGCTAAACGACAACTTGTTGCAGCGCCCTGCCCGTCACGCCAAGATAGACGCACTTTCCAGGAACCCCAGCATGAATTTCTGCAGCCAGTGCGGTAAACCGGTTACCCAACGCATCCCCGAAGGCGACGGCCGCTTGCGCTTTGTGTGCGATCACTGCTCGACCATTCACTACCAGAACCCCAATATCGTCGCTGGCACCGTGCCAGTGTGGGGCGATAAAGTGCTGCTGTGCCGCCGCGCCATCGAACCGCGCCTGGGCTACTGGACCCTGCCCGCCGGCTTCATGGAAAACGGCGAGACGGTGGAACAGGCCGCCATGCGCGAAACCCTGGAAGAAGCCTGCGCCCGCGTGCACAACATGAATATTTACACTCTGATCGACGTGCCACATATCAACCAGGTGCATATCTTCTACCGCGCCGACCTGCTCGACCTGAAGTTTGCCGCCGGCCCCGAGAGCCTGGAAGTGCAGTTGTTCGACGAAGCCGACATCCCTTGGTCCGAGCTGGCTTTCCGCACGGTCGGGCGTACCCTAGAATGCTTTTTCGCTGACCGCAGGCTTCAGTCGTACCCGGTGCGCAGCGAGGCCGTGCCGCCGCTGGGCAAGCCCGCCCAATAACACTCCGGCAGATGGCCTTTAAGGGGATACCGTTTTAATGCGTTGGTTGCTTGCTCTTATCTGCCTGTCGTTCGCTACCCTGTCACCAGCCTCCACGGTGCAAACCCTGGGCGGCAAGCCTGTCGAAAAAGTCCTGGTGCTCAAGTCCGCCCACCAATTGCAGCTGATCAACGACGGCAAGCCGTTCAAGACCTACCGCATTTCCCTGGGCAAGAACCCCAAGGGCCATAAGCTGATCGAGGGTGATCGCCGCACGCCGGAAGGCCTCTACTGGATCGACTGGCGCAAGACCAGCGACCGCTTCAACCTCGCCATGCACATCTCCTACCCGAACATCAGCGACGCCGCCCGTGCCCGCCGCGAAGGCGTGAGCCCCGGCAGCATGATCATGATCCACGGCACGCCGGATACCGAGGATTACCCGGAACAATGGTTCCACACCCTGGACTGGACCGACGGCTGCATCGGCATGCGCAACGTGGACATGCGCGAAGTGTGGAACCTGGTCAAAGACGGCACCCTCATCGAGATTCGTCCGTAATCTCGTACCGTTCGTAAAATAATTCGAAAATATTTCCCGCCCTGCCCCGCACCCGCGGGTGAATACCAGTTCACTCCCGCGGGCTGTGCAGTTCTGCGCGCGATATAGACCTCTCTAATACCACTTGATACCAAGCCCCATTGCAGTGCCCTGAAACCGGCGTTTGCACCGTTTTGGCTGCATTGACATGGTATTTAAGTGGTATTAATTTCCGGCCAATACCGGGCGACAACACTCCAATAACCGCATCGGAAACCTGACAGATGAATCCCATCCTGGGCCTGCGCCCCGACGACAAACAATCCACGCCGCTGTACCTGCAATTGGCGCGCAAGCTGGAAGCGGCGATCCATGCCGGCCAGTGGACGTCCGAACAGGCACTGCCATCGGAACGGGCTCTCAGTGAGCAACTGAGCATTTCCCGGGTCACCGCCCGCAAAGCCCTCGAAGTGCTGTTCGACCAAGGCCTGATCCGCCGCAGCCAGGGTTCCGGCACCTTTATCACGCCGCGCCTGGAACAACCGCTGTCACGCTTGTCGGGCTTCAGTGAGATGTTGCGCCTCAAAGGCTTTGTGCCCAGCTCGCAATGGCTGGAACGCGACATCACCCCGCCGACCCACGAAGAACTGATCCGCCTGTGCCTGTCGACCAGCGACAAAGTGGCGCGACTCAAGCGCCTGCGCAAAGCCGATGACACCGTGATGGCGATCGAAATGACCGTCGTCCCAGCCTCGGTGCTGCCGCAGCCGCAAGCCCTGGGCAGTTCGTTGTACGAATACTTTGAAAGCATCGGCAAACCTATCGTCCGCGCCTTGCAGCATGTGCAGGCGATCAACGCCTCGGACGAGTTCGCGCGCCTGGTGGGCATCGCCCCCGGCACCGCCATGCTGCTGATGACCCGGGTTGGCTACACCGCCGACAACACGCCGATCGAAATCACCGACACCTACTGCCGCAACGACTACTACGACTTCGTCGCAGAACTGCGCCGCCACGACTATTCCGCTGAACTGCGAATTTAGAGAACTGCCCATGTCCGAAGACAACATCCTCACGCCCGACGGCTGGATTCGCGGCCGCCTGGTGCACGAGCACGGTAAGGTGATTGCGATTGAAGGCACACCGTGCGACCCGGCTGAAAACGACTTGCCCTACCTGCTGCCGGGCTTTATCGACCTGCACGTGCATGGCGGTGGCGGCGCAGACATCATGGAAGGCGGCGCGGCTTTCGAAACCATCACCCGCACCCACGTGCGCTTTGGCACCACGTCGTTGCTGGCCACCACCATGACCGCACCGGTGGAGGAAATCTCCCGCGTGCTCGGTCAGCTCGGCACGTTCTGCGAGCGGCGCCCTGCAGGCAGCGCCCGTGTACTCGGCGTACACCTGGAAGGGCCCTACATCAATCCCGGAAAACTCGGCGCCCAACCTAACTTCGCCCACACCGCACTGATGGCCGAAGTCGAAGCCTACCTGCGCCTGGCACCGATCCGCGTGATCACCATCGCGCCGGAGATCGCCGGCCATGACGGTCTGATCCGCGCCCTCAGCGAACGCGGCGTGCGCATGCAGATCGGCCACACCCTGGGCAGCTACGAAGAAGGCGTCGCCGCCCTCGCCGCCGGCGCCACCAGCTTTACCCATTTGTATAACGCGATGAGCCCGTTGCATCACCGCGAACCGGGCATCGTCGGCGCCGCCCTGGCTCATGCCAAATTTGCCGAACTGATCCCGGATCTGCTCCACGTTCACCCCGGTGCCATGCGTGTGGCCCTGCGCTCGATCCCGTGCCTGTACTGCGTCACCGACTCCACTGCCGCCGCCGGCATGCCCGACGGCGAATACAAGCTGGGCAGCCACACCGTGACCAAATGCCTGGGCGGCGTACGCCTGGCCGACGGCACCCTGGCCGGCAGCACCCTGACCATGGACCAGGCGCTGCGCAACCTGGTGAAAATCGGCCTGCCCATCAGCGAAGCCTCACAACGCCTGTCGCAATTTCCTGCGGACTACCTGGGCCTGGAAGAACGCGGCCGCCTGCAACCCGGCAGCTTTGCCGACTGCGTGCGCTTGGACCGCTCCCTGACACTCACCGACGTAATGGTCGAAGGAGAAACCATTGACTTCAAAAATGCTTGAAGAGGCCCTGGCCTCCTGCGACGCCGTCGCCGCTCAACTGCAACGCCTGGACCCGCTGCTGGAAGAAGTCGCCGGCCGCCTGCGCCGCCAGCCGCCGCAAGTGGCGATGACCATCGCCCGTGGCAGCTCGGACCACGCCGCGAGTTACTTCGCCTACCTGGCCATGCAGCATGTAGGCATTCCGGTGGCGTCGTTGCCGATGTCGGTGGTGACCTTGTTGCAAGCGCCGATGAAAGTCAGCGGCCAAGTCGCGTTTGGCTTCTCCCAGTCGGGCCAGAGCCCGGACCTGGTCAACAGCCTGCGCCTGCTGCGCAAGCGCGGTGCCCTGAGCATTTCGCTGGTCAACGCCGAAGACTCGCCGCTGGAAGCCGCCTGCGAATTCCATGTGCCGCTGTGCGCCGGGCCGGAACAGAGCGTGGCCGCCACCAAAAGCTTTATCGCCACCCTCAGCGCCAGCGCGCAGTTGATCGGCCACTGGAATCAGGAAACCGAGTTGCTGCAAGCGTGCCGCGCCCTGCCCGATGACCTGCGTGCCGCTGCCAAGCAGGATTGGACGGTTGCCATCGAGGCCCTGCGCGACTGCCAGCAACTGATGGTCATCGGCCGTGGCGCCGGTTTTGCCATTGCCCAGGAAGCCGCACTCAAGCTCAAGGAAACCTCGGCGATCCAGGCCGAAGCCTTCAGCAGCGCCGAAGTGCGTCACGGCCCGATGGCCCTGATTGGCGACAACTACCCCCTGCTGGTCTTCGCCCCGCGCGGCGCCGAGCAAGCCGGCCTGCTGAGCCTGGCCGCCGACATGCGTCAACGCGGCGCCCGCGTGCTGCTCGCCGCACCGGATGATATCGCCGAGCGCGACCTGACCCTGAGCCGCGCCGAACACCCGACCCTGGACCCGATCCTGGCGATTCAGAGTTTCTACATCATGGCTGCAGGCCTGGCGGTCGCTCGGGGCATGGACCCTGACCAGCCGCGCCACCTCAGCAAAGTTACCCGCACTCACTGAGTGGCGTTTTCCTGATGAGTACCGTGCCCATGTCCTACAACAATAATGAATTGACCCTCAGCGCACCGTTAAGCGGGCCAGTGCTGACCCTGGGCAACGTTCCCGACGAAGTGTTCGCCAGCGGCGCGATGGGCGATGGTATTGCTATCGACCCCTTGAACGATTGCCTGTACGCGCCCTGTGACGGCGTGATCATCCATGTCGCCCGCACCGGGCACGCCCTGACGATTCGCGCCGAGAACGGTGCCGAGGTGCTGATGCATGTGGGCATCGACACGGTGGAACTGAATAGCGAAGGCTTTGCCTTGCTGGTCAAGGACGGCGCGCGGGTGAGCAAGGGCCAGGCGTTGGTGCAGTTTGACCTGGACCGCATTGCGCGTCAGTGCAAGAGCCTGGTCAGCCTGATCATCCTGACCAATGGCGAGCGCTTTGAATTGCGTGCGGTGGCCGGGCAAAAGGTCAAGGTCGGCGAGCCGTTGTTGCAGATCGTGGCGCGTTCGGCGGCAGCGGTTCAAACCGCTGTGGATAACTCGGAAGCTGACGTCAGCGCCAGCGTACGCATCACGCATCGTGGCGGTTTGCACGCGCGTCCGGCAGCGTTGATTCGCAAGACCGCCCAGGACTTCAGCAGCCAGGCACAGCTGCATTTCGGTGATAAATCGGCGTCCTGTGACAGCCTGATCGGCTTGATGGGCCTGGGTATTGGCGAAGGGGACGAAGTACGCGTGACCTGTCGCGGCAAAGACGCCGAAGCCGCATTGCAGGCATTGGTCGCGGCGTTGTCAGCCGTCATCAAGGAAGAACACCACGTCCCTGTCGTTGCCCCCCCACGCCGAGCGCATACCGAAGCCGGCGTGCTGCAAGGTGTGTGTGCTGCGCCGGGCCTGGTCTGCGGGCCGTTGTTCCGCCTGACCGGCATCGAATTGCCGGCAGACGTCGGCAACCACTCTGCCGACGAACAACTGCAACACCTGGACACCGCCCTGGAGCAAGTACGCAGCGAAATTCGCAGTACTCTGGCGCATGCCCGCCAGCGCAAGAACGTCGAGGAAGAGGACATCTTCGCCGCCCACCTCGCTCTGTTGGAAGACCCCAATCTGCTGGAAGCCGCGACCCGTTCAATTGAACAAGGCAGCGCAGCCACCCATGCCTGGCGCGATGCAATCCAGGCGCAATGCGCGGTGTTGCTGGCCCTGGGCAAACCACTGTTTGCCGAACGTGCCAACGATCTGCGGGATTTGCAGCAACGCGTATTGCGCGCGCTGCTCGGTGAAGCCTGGCATTTCGAATTGCCCGCCGGATCGATTGTCAGCGCCCATGAACTGACCCCGTCTGACCTGCTGCAACTGAGTGCGCAACACGCCGTCGGCATTTGCATGGCCGAAGGCGGCGCCACATCCCACGTGGCGATTCTGGCCCGCGGTAAAGGCTTGCCCTGTGTGGTGGCGTTGGGCGCCGAAGTTCTCGACGTGCCCCAAGGCCAACGCGTGGTACTCGACGCCGTCAACGGCCGTCTGGAATTGGAGCCCACCGAAGCGCGTCACGCCGAAGTGCACCAGATTCGCGACGCGCAGAAACTGCGGCGCCAGCAGCAACAGGCCCAAGCCCAGGAGCCGGCGCGCACAACGGATGGCGTGAGTATCGAGGTCGCCGCGAATGTCGCCTCCAGCGCCGAAGCCCAGGTGGCGTTTGAAAACGGTGCCGATGGGGTCGGCCTGCTGCGCACCGAGTTTCTCTTCGTCGACCGCCGCACCGCACCGGATGAGCAGGAACAACGTCACGCCTACCAAGCCGTGCTGGATGCCATGGGCGACAAGTCAGTGATCATCCGCACCATCGACGTGGGCGGCGACAAGCAACTCGACTACCTGCCGCTGCCGGTCGAGGCCAACCCGGTGCTGGGCCTGCGCGGTATCCGCATGGCCCAGGTGCGCCCGGAGCTGCTAGACCAGCAACTGCGCGCACTGCTGCAAGTGTCTCCACTGGAGCGTTGCCGCATTCTATTGCCGATGGTCAGCGAAGTGGATGAGCTGCTGCAGATCCGCCAGCGCCTGGATGAGCTGTGCGTGGAGTTGGAGCTGACCCAGCGCCCCGAACTGGGGGTGATGATCGAAGTGCCCGCCGCTGCGCTGATGGCCGAACACTTGGCCAAGCATGCGGACTTCCTGTCCATCGGCACCAATGACCTGTCCCAGTACACCCTGGCCATGGACCGCGACCACGCCGGCCTCGCCGCTCGGGTCGATGCCCTGCACCCGGCGCTGCTGCGGCTGATCGCTCAGACCTGTGCAGGCGCGACGAAACACGGGCGTTGGGTCGGCGTATGTGGCGCCCTCGCCTCCGACCCGTTGGCTACGCCGGTATTGGTGGGACTGGGGGTCAGCGAGCTGTCGGTGAGCCCGCCGCAGATCGCAGAAATCAAGGACCGCGTCCGCCACCTGGACGCGGCGCAATGCCGGCAACTGAGCCAAGGCCTGCTCGACCTGAGCAATGCCAAGGCCGTTCGCCAAGCCTGTCAACACCACTGGCCGCTGAGCTGACAACAACAAGAAAAAAGGAGTCTCGCCATGTACCAACATTTCATCGAAGGCCTGCAACGCCTGGGCCGTGCACTGATGCTGCCGATCGCGATCCTGCCGATCGCCGGCCTCCTGCTGCGCCTGGGCGACACCGATCTTTTGAACATCGCGGTGATGCACGACGCGGGGCAGGCGATCTTCGCCAACCTGGCGCTGATCTTCGCCATCGGCATCGCGGTGGGTTTTGCCCGTGACAACAACGGCACGGCCGGTTTGGCCGGTGCGATTGGTTACCTGGTGATGGTCTCCACGCTCAAGGTCATGGACACGTCCATCAACATGGGGATGCTCGCCGGTATCGCCAGCGGCCTGATGGCGGGTGGGCTGTACAACCGCTTCAAGGACATCAAGCTGCCGGAGTATCTGGCGTTCTTTGGCGGGCGACGGTTTGTGCCGATTGTCACCGGCTTTTCGGCAGTTGGGCTGGGCGTGATCTTTGGTTTGATCTGGCCGCCGATCCAGCACGGCATCAATAGCTTTGGCGTGTTGCTGATGGAAAGCGGCAGCCTGGGCGCCTTTGTGTTTGGCGTGTTCAACCGCCTGCTGATCGTTACCGGGCTGCACCATATCCTCAACAATATGGCCTGGTTTGTATTCGGCAGCTTCACAGACCCAGTGACCGGCGCGGTAGTGACCGGCGACCTGACCCGCTACTTCGCCGGCGACCCCAAAGGCGGCCAATTCATGACCGGCATGTTCCCGGTGATGCTGTTCGGCCTGCCCGCCGCGTGCCTGGCGATGTACCGCAACGCCTTGCCCGAGCGCCGTAAAGTGATGGGCGGGATTTTCCTGTCCATGGCGTTGACCTCGTTCTTGACCGGGGTGACCGAGCCGATTGAATTTGCGTTCATGTTCCTCGCACCGTTCCTGTACCTGATCCACGCGGTGCTGACGGGCCTGTCGATGGCGGTCACCAACATGCTGAATATCCACCTCGGGTTTACCTTCTCCGGTGGGTTTATCGACATGGTGCTGGGTTGGGGCAAGTCCACCAATGGCTGGCTGGTGTTCCCGGTCGGCCTGGCCTATGCGCTGATCTACTACAGCGTGTTCAACTACTGCATCCGTCGTTTCAACCTGAAGACACCGGGCCGGGAAGATACCCAGGTGGTCCAGGCTGAAGCGATGAGTGATAACCAGCGGGCCACGGCTTACATTCAGGCGCTGGGTGGTGCGGAGAATCTGCTGAGCGTCGGCGCCTGCACCACGCGCCTACGGTTGGACATGGTGGATCGCAATAAGGCGGTGGACGCGGAGCTGAAAGCGCTGGGTGCCATGGCGGTCGTTCGACCAGGTAACGGCGGCAGCTTGCAGGTGGTGGTCGGGCCGATGGCGGACAGTATTGCTGATGAGATTCGCTTGGCGATGCCAGGGTTTGTTGCAGCAGCGCCTGTAGTGGTTGCGCCTGTGGAAAAGCCAGTTGCAGTGAATGTTCAGGAGGCCGAGAAATGGCTGAATGCGCTGGGTGGCCGAGGGAATGTGCGCCAGCTGGAAGCGGTGGCGATGACCCGGTTGCGGGTGGAGTTGGGGGATGATTCGGGGTTGTCTGAAGCTGATCTCACCGCACTGGGTTGCCAAGGTGTGAGCCAGCTGGAAACCGGTGTTTGGCACCTGTTGATTGGTGACAAGGCCACAGGATTGGGTGAGGCACTTGAGCGGTTGGTCGGTGCTCAGCAGATCGGGGCGAGCGCTTAAAGCTTCATCGTTTGAAAAGGCCTCTTCGCGAGCAACGAAAACCCGGCTAACGCCGGGTTCTTTAATCTCGGTTACTCAATCCGAGCAAACCGCTCAATAACAGGCTGTTCTCTATGCTCCGCCTGCCACAGGTCATAACTGCTCTGCATTGAAAGCCACATCTGGGCCTTGCTGATGCCTGCGCGCTCAAGCCGTACAGCGAGATCAGGGCTAACAGGCGCATGCCCATGAAGAATTCTTGAAAAGGTTTCCCTCGCGAAACCCAGGCGTCGAGCCACCTCAGTGATCGTCATCCCCAGCCCGGGAATGACATCCTCAAGCAGTATTTCCCCTGGGTGAGGAGGATTGTGCATACCCATAAACAGACCCCTTCTCAGTGGTAATCCAGATAGTCGACCTGCTCGACTTGATCGTCATACATGCGAAAAATGATGCGCCAGTTACCACTGATGCTCACTGACCAGTAGTCGACAAGATCCCCCTTCAAGCGATGGAAGCGCCCACCTGGCAGTTCCAGATCGCCCCAATGAGTCGCGCTATCTAAAATCAGCAAGACACGGCGCAAGCGATGCACGTGGTTGGCATTGATCCCTTTCGTTGAGCCCGTTTCATAAAGATGCGAAGGCCTTTATGTTTCCAACTAACGATCATGGCGCGACTGTGATGTGATACATCACGCCATGCAATAGCCGCATATCAGTTCTGGTCGTCAGACTCATAACATTCCACCACTGAGACAATGCAAAGCAGGGAGGCTAGGGAGATGGGTGCCGAGGGACAACCTGAACGGTTTGTAGGAAAGTGTCTGAGCGGACGTCTTCGCGAGCACGTCGAATAGGCCCTCACAGCCAACAAAAAACCCGCCGGCCAAACTGGCCCAGCGGGTTTCTTGTTTATGCAGCGTGCGAATCAAAAATCCGCCAACTGCCACACTTCATAAGCCGGTGTTTCATACGGGTGGCTTAGTTTGAGCGCCGCCACGACAGCCACGATCAACTCATCCGCCACCACCAGCTCAACCTTCCATTCTTCAACCACTTCAACCTGGCCGACCTGCCCGATAAACGGCTGGCTGCCGTCTAATGCGCGGAATTGGCCCTGGCCCAGCACTTGCCAGGCGCAGCTGTCGTAGCTGCCGATGCGCCCGCCGCCAGCGGCGAAGACGGCGGTTTTCACTGTCTCCACATGGCTGTCGGGCACGAAGAAGCTGAGCTTGTACACGGCCTTAGTTCACCCACACGCGGGCGTTGCGGAACATGCGCATCCAGGCGCCGTCTTCGTTCCACTCTTCCGGACGCCACGAGTTCTGCACAGCGCGGAATACACGCTCCGGGTGCGGCATCATGATGGTCACGCGACCGTCGCGGCTGGTAAGGCCGGTGATCCCGCGCGGCGAGCCGTTCGGGTTGGCCGGGTAGGTCTCGGTGACCTTGCCGTGGTTGTCGACGAAGCGCAGGGCCACGGTGCCGGACAAGTCAGCTTCGAGCAGTGCTTCTTCGCTGGCGAACTCGGCATGGCCTTCGCCGTGGGCGATGGCGATTGGCATGCGCGAACCGGCCATGCCTTGCAGGAAGATCGAGTTGGACTCCTGCACCTGCACCATGGCGACACGGGCTTCGAACTGCTCGGACCGATTGCGCACAAAGTGCGGCCAGAACTCGCTGCCCGGGATCAGTTCGCTGAGGTTGGACATCATCTGGCAACCGTTGCACACACCCAGGGTGAAGCTGTCGTTGCGCTCGAAGAAGCCCTGGAACGCGTCGCGGGCACGGCTGTTGAACAGGGCCGACTTGGCCCAGCCTTCGCCGGCACCCAGCACGTCGCCGTAGGAGAAACCACCGCAGGCCACCAGGCCTTTGAACGCATTGAGGTCAACGCGACCGGCGAGGATGTCGCTCATGTGCACGTCGATCGCATTGAAGCCGGCGCGGTCGAACGCGGCCGCCATTTCCACCTGGCCGTTGACGCCCTGCTCACGCAGTACGGCAACCTGTGGACGAATGCCTTTCTTGATGTAAGGCGCGGCGATGTCCTGGTTGACGTCGAAGCTGAGCTTGGTGCTCAGGCCCGGGTTATCTTCTTCCAGGATCACGTCGAATTCCTGCTCGGCGCAGTCGGCGTTATCACGCAGGCGTTGGATCTGGTAGCTGGTCTCGGCCCACTGGCGTTGCAGCAAGCGGCGCTGGCCGGCAAACACGGTGTCGCCATTGAACGAGATGTTGATCTCGCCGTTGTTGATCGGCTGGCCGATCACCGCCACGCAGTCATCCAGGCCAGCGGCGCTGAATTGGGCGAGGACGTCCGGGGTAGCGTCCTGGCGAACCTGGATCACGGCGCCCAACTCTTCGTTGAACAGGATACCGTTGATTTCGGAGGCATCCTCGGCAACGCTGTCGAGCACGATGTTCAGGCCGCAGTGACCGGCGAAGGCCATCTCGACAACGCTGGTCAGCAAGCCGCCATCGGAACGGTCGTGGTAAGCCAACAGGTGACCGTCGGCATTCAGGCCCTGGATCACGGCGAAGAAGGCTTTCAGGTCTTCGGCGTCATCGACGTCCGGTGCCTGCTTGCCGAGCTTGCCATGGGTCTGTGCCAGGATCGACGCGCCCATGCGGTTCTGGCCACGGCCCAGGTCGATCAGGATCAGATCGGTGGTGCCCTTGTCCATGCGCAATTGCGGGGTCAGGGTCTGACGGATGTCGGTGACCGGTGCGAAACCGGTGACGATCAGCGACAGCGGCGAAGTGACCGTCTTGTCGACGCCGTCTTCGTTCCAACGGGTGGCCATGGACATGGAGTCCTTGCCCACCGGAATGGTGATACCCAGCTCAGGGCACAGCTCCATGCCGACAGCCTTGACGGTGTCGTAGAGGCGCGCGTCTTCACCTGGGTGACCGGCAGCGGACATCCAGTTGGCCGACAGTTTGATGTCGGACAATTTACCGATGCGCGAAGCCGCGATGTTGGTGAGGGTTTCACCAATGGCCATGCGGCCCGACGCCGGAGCGTCGAGCAGGGCCAGCGGCGTACGCTCGCCCATGGCCATGGCTTCACCGGTGTAAACGTCGAAGCTGGTGGCGGTGACGGCAACGTCAGCCACCGGAACCTGCCAAGGGCCAACCATTTGGTCACGGGCCACCAGGCCGGTGATGGTGCGATCGCCAATGGTGATCAGGAAGCTTTTGCTCGCCACAGCCGGGTGGTGCAGCACGCGTTCGATGCTGTCGGCCAGTTCCAGTTGGCTTGGGTCGAAATCATCGCCCAGCTCGGCTTCACGAACCGCAGAACGGTGCATGCGCGGGGCTTTGCCCAGCAGCACTTCGAGCGGCATGTCCACTGGGCTGTTGCCGAAGTGGCTATCCGTCACAGTCAGCTGCGGCTCAGCAGTGGCTTCGCCGACCACGGCGAACGGGCAGCGCTCGCGCTCGCAGATGGCCTGGAAGCGCGCGAAGTCTTCTGCACCAACCGCCAGAACGTAACGCTCCTGGGATTCGTTGCTCCAGATTTCGTGCGGGGCCATGCCCGGCTCGTCGTTTGGAATGTTGCGCAGTTCGAAACGGCCACCCCGGTCGCCATCGTTGACCAGTTCCGGGAAGGCGTTGGACAAACCACCGGCACCGACGTCGTGGATGAAGCTGATCGGGTTCTTGTCACCCAACTGCCAGCAACGGTCGATGACTTCCTGGCAGCGGCGCTCCATTTCTGGGTTTTCGCGCTGTACGGAAGCGAAGTCCAGGTCCGCCGAGCTGGTACCCGTGGCCATGGAGGAAGCCGCGCCGCCGCCCAGGCCGATCAGCATCGCCGGGCCGCCGAGGACGATCAGCTTGGAGCCGACCAGGATCTCGCCTTTCTTGACGTGTTCTTCACGGATGTTGCCCATGCCGCCAGCCAACATGATTGGCTTGTGGTAACCGCGCACTTCATCGCCACGTGGGGTGGTGATCGATTGTTCGAAGGTACGGAAATAACCCGTCAGGGCAGGACGGCCGAATTCGTTGTTGAACGCAGCACCGCCCAGCGGGCCTTCGATCATGATGTCCAGCGCGGTGACGATGCGCTCGGGCTTGCCGTACGGCACTTCCCATGGCTGTTCGAAGCCTGGGATCTGCAGGTTGGACACGGTGAAACCGGTCAGGCCAGCTTTCGGCTTGGCGCCACGGCCGGTGGCACCTTCGTCGCGGATCTCGCCGCCGGAACCGGTGGCTGCACCCGGGAACGGAGCAATTGCGGTCGGGTGGTTGTGGGTTTCAACCTTCATGAGGATGTGCACCGGCTCCTGCACCGCGCCGTATTGGCGGGTCTCAGGGTCCGGGAAGAAACGGCCGGCGACGGAGCCGACGATCACCGAAGCGTTGTCCTTATAAGCCGACAGAACGCCTTCGCTGTGCATCACGTAGGTGTTCTTGATCATGCCGAACAGGCTTTTTTCCTGGCTTTCGCCGTCGATGTCCCAACTGGCGTTGAAGATCTTGTGACGGCAGTGCTCGGAGTTGGCCTGGGCGAACATCATCAGTTCGATGTCGTGTGGGTTGCGCTTCAAGCCGTTGAAGGCGTTGACCAGGTAGTCGATCTCGTCTTCGGCCAGGGCCAGGCCCAGCTCGGTGTTGGCCTTCTCGAGGGCGGCGCGGCCACCGCCAAGCACGTCAATCGCGGTCAGCGGCTTGGGCTCGGCGTGGCTGAACAGACCGCCAGCCTGTTCCAGCTGGCTGACGATGATCTGGGTCATGCGGTCGTGCAGGCTGCTGGCGATCAGCTCGGCTTCGGCATCGCTGAATTGGCCGGCGACGTAGAAAGCGATACCCCGCTCCAGGCGCTGGACTTTCTCCAGGCCGCAGTTGCGGGCGATGTCGCTGGCCTTGCTCGACCAGGGCGAGATGGTGCCGAACCGCGGCAGAACCAGGAACAAGCGGCCGTTAGGCTCTTGAACCGGAACGCTTGGGCCGTACTTCAGAAGGCGTGCCAGCACTTGCTGTTCGTCGGCGGTCAATACGCCGGTAACGTCGGCGAAGTGAGCAAATTCAGCGTACAGGCCTGTAACAGCTGGAACCTTTTGGCTCAGTTGCTCAAGGAGTTTGCTGTGGCGAAAGGCAGAAAGGGCAGGAGCGCCGCGCAGGATCAACATCTTCGGGACAGCCTCGGGAAGGGGGTGTGCTTTGAGGCCGTGCATTCTAGCGTAAACCGCCGCCAACGGCACCCGAAACGCTACCGGTGGCTGCTGCCGGACGTCAGTTGGCTGGATTACACCCCTTTCGAGGGGCCAGGCCGGGCATTCGGCGCAGTTATTTTAACCGTCACAATCCCTCGCCAAGCCCCGTTTCTGCGGGCTGCAGCACAGTTTTGCCGGCGCTAGCAGACAAGACCCGCGCTGTCGAGATATGGCGCCGTGGGCCGTTTGCGTATACTGCGCAGATGTTCTCCCCAACTGCTTTGCGCCCGCGATGCGCCAAATGGCTCATCGCCACCGGACTCTTCCTGATGCTCAGCGCCTGTGTTGATAAACCCAGCACGCTCGAGCGAATCAAGGAGGATGGCGTATTGCGGGTGGTCACCCGGAACAGTCCGGCGACCTATTTCCAGGACCGCAACGGTGAAACCGGTTTCGAATACGAACTGGTCAAGCGCTTCGCCGATGACCTGGGCGTGAAACTGGAGATTGAGACCGCCGACAACCTCGACGACCTGTTCGGCCAACTGGGCAAACCCAATGGCCCGGTTCTCGCGGCGGCCGGCCTGGTCAGCAGCGAACAGCGCCAGACCCAGGTACGTTTCTCCCACCCCTACCTGGAAGTCACCCCGCAGATCATCTACCGCAACGGCCAGTCGCGCCCGACCAACGCGGCAGACCTGGTGGGCAAGAAGATCATGGTGCTCAAGGGCAGCACCCACGCCGAACAACTGGCAGAGCTTAAAAAACAGAACCCTGCGATTGAATACGAAGAATCCGACGCCGTTGAAGTCGTCGACCTGTTGCGCATGGTGGACGAAGGGCAAATCGACCTGACCCTGGTGGACTCCAACGAAGTGGCGATGAACCAGGTGTACTTCCCCAACGTGCGCGTGGCGTTCGACCTGGGCAACGCCAGCAACCAGAGCTGGGCCGTGGCCGCGGGGGAAGACAACAGCCTGCTCAACGAAATCAACAGCTACCTGGATAAAGTCGAAAAGAACGGCACGTTGCAGCGTCTGAAAGACCGCTACTACGGGCACGTCGATGTTCTCGGCTATGTGGGTGCCTACACCTTCGCCCAGCATCTGCAGCAGCGCTTGCCCAAATACGAGAAACACTTCCGCGCCTATGCCAAGGCAGAAAAGGTCGATTGGCGCCTGCTGGCCGCCATCGGTTATCAGGAATCGCTGTGGCAGCCGGCCGTCACCTCCAAGACCGGCGTACGCGGTTTGATGATGCTGACCCAGAACACCGCCCAGGCGATGGGCGTGTCCAACCGCCTGGACCCCAAGCAAAGCATTATGGGCGGCGCCAAGTACCTGGCCAAGATCAAGGACGAGCTGGACGACAGCATTGCCGAACCGGATCGCACCTGGTTCGCCCTTGCCGCCTACAACGTCGGCACCGGCCACCTGGAAGATGCCCGCACGCTGGCCAAGCGCGAAGGCTTGAACCCGAACAAGTGGCTGGACGTGAAGAAGATGCTGCCGCGCCTGTCGCAGAAGCAGTGGTACAGCAAGACCCGCTACGGTTATGCGCGCGGCGGTGAGCCGGTGCATTTTGTGGCGAACATCCGGCGGTATTACGACATTCTTACCTGGGTGACGCAGCCACAGTTAGAGGGTAACCAGGTGGTTGAGGGCAACCTGCACGTGCCGGGTGTGGATAAGACCAAGCCGCCGGAAGATAACCCGCAGTTGTAAGACGCACTCCCAAACACCCTAAGACTAATGTGGGAGCGGGCTTGCTCGCGAAAGCGGTGAGTCAGTCGCTACACAGGCTGACTGATACACCGCATTCGCGAGCAAGCCCGCTCCCACATTTGGATCTCCACTAGGCTTAGAGGCCGGTGATCAGATGCACCACCCCATCTGCCAACACCATACCCCCCGGAACACCCGCAGCCTTTAACGCCGCAGCATCCATCTTCGCCACATCCTGCAACTGCACCCTCACCCGCGTCAGCGCCACGCGCTGCTGCGACTTGAGGTTATCCGCCCCACCCAACGCGTTCAGCACCTCGGCCGACAACAGACTTTGCTTCGGCGCAGTGACGGTCTCGGCAATCAAATCCGGCGTCAGGGCTTTCCAGAATGCCCTCTGTAATTTCTCGAACATGCTCAGTGCTCCACGACAGGTGAGGATTCAACAGTAGCCGCGTGATATTGGCGCAGGGCCTCACGCACTTCGGCGGCTTCTTCCAAGCCCAACACCTGGCGGGCGATGATCTGGCAGTCAGCCAGATCCAGCTCGCGCACAGTGGCCTTGATGGTGGGGATCAACGGCACGCTGACTGACAACTCGTCGACGCCCAGCCCGATCAACACCGGCACGGCCAGCGCTTCGGAGGCCAATGCGCCGCATACGCCTACCCACTTGCCGTGGGCATGGGCGGCCTTGACCGTGGTGGCGATCAGGCGCAACACCGCCGGGTGGAAGCTGTCGGCCTGGTTGGCCAGGCGCGGGTGGTCGCGGTCCATGGCCAGGGTGTATTGGGTCAGGTCGTTGGTGCCGATGGAGAAGAAATCCACATGGGGCGCGAACACGTCCGCCATCAGCGCCGCCGAGGGCACTTCAATCATGATGCCCAGCTTCGGCAACTCAGTGAGCCCCAGTGCCAGCGCTTCCTCCTCCAGGATCTTGCGTGCCAGGTGCAGCTCCGACAGCAGGCTGACCATCGGCAACATGATGTGCAGCCGCGCAAAACCGGCACTGGCGAGGATCGCGCGGAATTGTTCGCGCAGCAGTTGCGGACGCTCCAGGCATAAACGGATACCGCGCAGGCCGAGAAAGGGGTTGGTCTCGGCGTCCATCGGCACATAGACCAAAGGTTTGTCGCCACCGACGTCGAGGGTGCGCACCACCAGGTTGCGCTCGGTGCCCAGGGCACGGGCGATCGCGGTGTAGGTGCCGGCTTGTTCCTCGGGGCTTGGCGCGCGGTTGCGGTCCAGGTAGAGAAACTCCGAACGCAACAGGCCAACACCTTCGCCGCCGAGGGTCAGGGCGTGCTCGACTTCCTGCAACGAGGCCACGTTGGCGGTCACTTCGACGTGATGCCCGTCGCGGGTGGTGGCCGGTAGAGATGCCTGCGCCACGTCGCGCTGATGGCGCAGCACCTGGTGTTTGCGGGCGGCCTCCAACTGTTCGATCTCGGCCAGGTTCGGGTCGAGGTGCAGCTCACCTTTGTCGGCGTCGAGCAGCACCTGCTTGCCATTGGCCAACGCCAACACCTGGGCCGGAACACCGCAAATAGCCGGCAGGCCCAGGGCGCGGGCGAGGATCGCGACGTGGCTGGTCGCGCCACCCGCGACAGTGACAAAACCCAGCACCTTGCGTGTATCCAGGCTGGCCGTCTGCGAAGGCGTCAGTTGCTCGGCGATCAGGATCGCGCGCTCCGGCAAATCCCAGGCACTGTCCTGAATACCCAGGATCAGTTTCAGCACGCGCTGGCCGACGTCCGCCAGGTCTGCCGCACGCTCGGCGATCAGTGCATTGCCCAACCCCTGGAAGAGCGTGACGGTGGCGAGCGTTGCACTGTTCCAGGCAAAGGCGGCACTCTTGCCTTCCCCCAGCAGGCGGTGGGCGTGTTCCAGTAAGGTCGGGTCTTCGAGCAGCTCCTGATGTGCGCGAAAAATCTCTGCCTGGGCGCTGCCGGCAGCCTTGTCCTGCAACACCTGCAACGCTTCATTGGCGGCGAGCAGGCCACGCGTCAAAGCAGCACGTTCCGTTGCTCCGCCGGTGCCTTGCTCCGTGATGACCAGCTCCGGATCAGTCACTTGAACGACTTGCCCAAACGCCGAGCCCGGCGATGCACACACGCCCCGCAGCAAGGTCGCCGACGACTGCGTCGCGACCGGCTCGGCAACGTTCACCACCGCCTCGCCACACCCTTCAGCCAACAAGGCCACCAACGCCTTGATCGCCGCCTCGGCGTCCTCCCCCGCCGCGCTCACTTGCAAGGTATCGCCCTGCACGGTTTGCAACGCCATGATCGCCACCAGCGATTTAGCGTTGGCGCTCTGGGTTTGCTTGTGCAGGTAAATGCTTGCGTTGAACCCCTTCGCCGCCTGGGCGAACACCGCTGCCGGGCGCGCGTGCAGACCGTTGGCGTTGGGCAAGGTCAGCGGCTTGGAGAACAGCGCATCGCCCTCCTCCTCGTCCACTGCTTCGACGGCTCCACTTGGGGATAACTGCAACAGCGGCTGGCCCGTTTCCACCAGGCCGTCTGCCAACAGGCTGAATGGCTCGCCGCTGACCACCAGCATCAAGGTCAGCAAACTGCGTGCATTGAGCGCCACGTAGTCGGCATCGAATTCGATCAGCGGCTGCCCGGCCTCCACCCGCTGGCCTTCCTGCACCAGCCGGGTGAAGCCTTGGCCCGCGAGGTTCACGGTGTCCAGGCCGATATGCATCAACACCTGGACGCCGTTGTCGTCAGTGATACTGACCGCATGCCCACTGTCCTGGATATTGCTGATCACCCCGGCCAGCGGCGCGCAAAGCGTCTGTGACGTAGGGTCGATGCACAGGCCATCGCCGATCAGGCGGCTGGAAAAAACCGGATCAGGCACTTTGTCCAGCGCCAGCAGCACACCCGATAAGGGCGCCAGCAATTCCAGGGGTTGAGTTGTGGTCATGACTTCACCTGCTGTTTTGTTCTGTAAAAATCATTGGGCTGATACAACCCCAAGATGACGACGATCCAATGTGGGAGCTGGCTTGCCTGCGATAGCATCGCCTCAGTTTTACTGAGAGACCGAGTCTCCCGCATCGCAGGCAAGCCAGCTCCCACACAAAGCGCATTCACATGAGTTCGCTATTTCCACCAGTATTCGACTTGCACGCCAACATTCGACCCATGCCGCGCCGTGCCATAGGAACCGGTGTCGGACAACGCCGAGCCCGCCGCCCATTCATTCGCCGCGCGCTTGGCCGCTTTGTTCCAGGTGGCATAGGTGTAGTACAAACGCACTTCCGGCCTGGCCCAGAACTCCGGGCCTTTGGGCGACCAGGTCGGGGCGAAGGTAAATTTGCTCAGTTTGCGCGTGCCACCGGTGGCGTCGACTTGGTCATGCCCAAGTTCGGTGACCAGTTTGAACTGCTCGCTGATCGCGTAAGCCGGGCGCACACCGAGGGACATCCAGGTCTGATCCTGGCTGCCGGGACGAATATCCTTCTGGTACACCGCCTCGATCTGCCCACCAAAACGCGGGGTTACCTGCCAGTCGAAAAACTCCACGGCGCGGTAACTTTTGCTGCTCTTATCCAGGAAGGTATTGCCGGTATAGCCCAGGCCGGTGCCGGGGCCTTCGCCGTACTGCAGGGCGAACTTGTTCTTGCCACCGAGGAAAGGCTTTTGCACGTGCTGCGCGGTGAGCGCCCAACCACTGTTGGTGTCACGCCCGCCGGCTTTTTCGATGTAGCTTAGACCCAGCTCCAGCTCGCCGCCGGGGTTGGTCTTGAAGCCCGCGACGTTGAAGTCGTGACGGGTAGCGTATTCCTTCTGGTACAGGTTGTCCTTGCGCGAAATAGCGTAGCTGTATTTGAGATCACCGATCAGCACGTCCTCGATACCCCCGCCCGTGGCGCTCTGGTTCCAGTAGTAGAAGTCGGAGATATGGATGTCGTTACGTTTGTAGTAACGCCGGCCGGCCCACAGCGAACCGCCATTGAGGCTGGGCAGGTTGGACCACTGCGCATACATCTGCGGCATGCGCGCCGAGCCGTTGTTTTCGCCCTGGAACTTCAGCGCGCGGTCGTACTTGTTGTAGAGCGATGCCATGGCATCGACGCTGAGCACTGAGCCGTCATCGAGGGTGAGCAGGTCCTGGCGCAATTCCAGCTCGGCGTACTGTTCGCATTCGTTACCCAGACGGTACTTGGTTTGCGCCCCTGGCAGCTGGAAGCATTGCTGTGGGCCGCTGCCCGTCGAAGTACCCGCGCCGCTGCGCAGGTAACCGGCAAATTCCAGGGCTTGAGCGCCAAACGGCAGGCCCAGACAAGACGCAACAAGGCCCAGCTTTATTGTTGTTTTCATGAAGCACTCCGATATTTTTATTATGGTTTTTGAAGCGCCCCGTGCTCCCACACGGGGTTGCAGCGGGTCTCAATCCGTGAGGTGCAGCACAAACGATTCGTAAGGACGCAGCGTGACCGTGGCGGTACGTTGCGGGCAGTCGGGGTAGTTGCTGATCAGCACGCGCTGTTCGCGGGCCGGGTTGATCACGTTGTCCGGCAGTTGGATCTCGCAGGGCGTGCCGTAGAAGTTGTTCAGCACCAGCAGGCGCTCGCCATGGCCTTCACGCAGGTACGCCCAGACCCGCAAGTGGTCTTGCAGCAGTGGGCGGTAAACACCTTCCTGGATCAGCGGTTCGTGACGACGCAAGGCAATCAGCGCGCGGTAGTGATGCAGCACCGAGTCCGGGTCATCCAGTTGGCTTTCGACGTTGATCTGCGCCGCGTTGGCCGGAATGCCAATCCAGGGCTCACCGGTGCTGAAACCGGCGTTTTCCCCGGCATTCCACTGCATTGGCGTACGCCCGTTATCCCGCGACTTCTGCATGATCGCCGCCATGCTTGACGCCTCGGGCTCACCGGCATCGCGCTTGAGGCGGAAGATGTTCAGCGACTCCACGTCACGGTATTGCTCGATCCTGTCAAAGCCCGGATTGGTCATGCCCAGCTCTTCGCCCTGGTACACATACGGCGTGCCCTGGAGGAAGTGCAGCGCAGTCGCCAGCATCTTCGCCGAGACCACACGATGCTCGCCGTCATTGCCGAAACGCGAGACCACCCGTGGCTGGTCGTGGTTACACCAGAACAACGCGTTCCATCCACCGCCGGCCTGCATGCCCAGTTGCCAGTCGGTGAAGATCTGCTTGAGTTGCAGGAAGTCGAAATCCGCCTTCACCCACTTTTGCAGGTTCGGGTAGTCGACTTTCAGGTGATGAAAGTTGAAGGTCATCGACAGCTCTTTCGACTCCGGCCGCGAGTAGCGGATGCAGTGCTCCAGGCTGGTGGACGACATTTCGCCGACGTTGATCAGGTCATGCCCTTCGAAGACTTCGCGGTGCATTTCCTGCAGGTATTCGTGCACGTTCGGGCCGTCGGTGTAGAACCGGCGGCCGTCAGTGTTGTCCTCGGGAAAATCGGCGGGCTTGGAGATCAGGTTGATCACGTCCAGGCGGAAACCACCCACACCCTTGTCGCGCCAGAAGCGCATCAGCTTGAACACCTCGGCGCGCACCTTGGGGTTGTCCCAATTGAGGTCGGCCTGGGTGTGATCGAACAGGTGCAGGAAGTACTGGCCGGTCTGCGCCTCGTATTCCCAGGCCGAGCCGCCGAACTTGGATTCCCAGTTGTTCGGCTGGTCGCGCCAGATGTAGAAGTCGCGGTAGGGGTTGTCGAGGCTGCTGCGCGCCTGCTGGAACCACTCGTGCTCGATGGACGTGTGGTTGACCACGATGTCGAGCATCAGCTTGATGCCACGCTTGGCCGCTTCGCTGATCAGCAGATCGCAGTCAGCCATGGTCCCGTAGCTGGGGTCGATGGCGTAGTAGTCGCTGATGTCGTAGCCGTTATCCCGTTGCGGCGAGCGCAGGAATGGCGTGATCCAGAGGCAGTCGACACCGAGCCATTTGAGGTAGTCGAGTTTGTCCACGATGCCCAGCAGGTCACCGGTGGCGTTACCCGCGTGGCTGTGGAAGCTTTTGGGGTAGATCTGGTAGATCACCGAGTGTTGCCAGTCTTGCATGGTGGGTTCCTTCAGTAGAGTTGTGTGCTGGCCTTCAGGGCCCCTTCGCGAGCGAGTCGAGTCGTCGCACCGCCGCGCCCACAGGTTGGAATGCATTTCAAATGTGGGAGCTGGCTTGCCTGCGATAGCCATCGATCAAGCGACGCGATACCCCGGCCGAACAATCTTCATGCTCAACGCACAGGTCAAAACAAACGGCACCACCATCGCGATGACCATGCCGATCACAAACACCGCAATGGATTGCGGCACGATCGAGATAAACCCAGGCAAGCCCCCCACCCCAATGGCCGACGCCTGCACCTTGTTCAGCGCGAGGAAAATGCTGCCCAACGCCGAGCCCACGAGGGCCGCATAAAAGGGAAACTTGAAGCGCAGGTTCACCCCGAACATCGCCGGTTCAGTGATGCCGAAGTACGCGGAAATCGCTGAGGTGGACGCCATGCTTTTGTCCCGCGCATTGCGGGTGGTGTAGAACACCGCGAGCGCGGCGCTGCCCTGGGCCAGGTTGGACATGACGATCATCGGCCAGATGAAGGTGCCGCCCTGGGTGGAGATCAGTTGCAGGTCCACGGCGAGGAACATGTGGTGCATGCCGGTGATCACCAGCGGGGCGTACAGCAGGCCGAAAATCGCCCCGCCCACCATCGGCGCCAGGTCAAACAGGGTGACCACGCCTTCGGTGATCAGGATGCCGAGGTGACGGGTCACCGGACCGATAATGGCCAGGGCGAGCACGCCAGTGACGACGATGGTGGTAATCGGCACGACCAGCAGTTGAATCGCATTGGGCACTCGCGCCCGCAGCCATTTCTCAATCACGCTCATCACATAGGCGGCCATCAGGATCGGCAGGATCTGCCCCTGATAACCCACTTTCTCAATCTTGAACCAACCGAAAATATCGAAGTACGGCAGGCTCTGGCCGTCCAGCCCGGCGACCGCCTTGCCGTAGTTCCAGGCGTTGAGCAAATCCGGATGCACCAGCATCAGGCCAAGCACGATGCCGAGGATTTCACTGCCGCCAAAACGTTTGGCCGCCGACCAGCCCACCAGCGCCGGGAGGAACACGAACGAGGTGTTGGCCATCAGGTTGATCAGGCTCCACAGGCCATCCAGGTTCGGATAGGCCTCCAGCAGCGTCTTGCCCTCGATGAACATGCCCTGGGCGCCCATCAGGTTGTTCACACCCATCAACAGGCCGGCAATGATCAGCGCAGGCAGGATCGGCATGAACACGTCGGAGAACACCCGCACCAGACGCTGCATCGCGTTGGTCTTGTCGGCGCCCTTCTTCTTCACTTCGGCGATGGTGGCGGCGGCGAGGCCGGTCTGTTCGCGCAGGGCGGCGTAGACCTTCTCCACTTCGCCGGGGCCGATCACCACCTGGAACAACCCACCGGTGAAGAACGACCCCTTGACCAGGTCGACCTGGTTCAGTGCGCTGCTGTTGACCAGGCTCGGGTCCTTGAGTGCCAGGCGCAGGCGGGTAACACAATGGGCAGCTTGCTCAAGATTGTCGCTGCCCCCGAGGTTCTCGAGAATCTCGCGGGCGATGGTCGAATAGTCGTGGCTCATGCTTGGTTTCCACTTTGATTTTTTTATTGGGGGACAGTCATTGGCAGCACGCCGAGGCCAAAAGTACTCGTCTGTACGAGTTAAAGCAACAACTCGTCTGTACGAGTTACGCTTTGTTTATTTTTTGTAGGACAGCGCATCGCTGCAAGCCGCATAAAGCCAAGGGTCTAATGGACAAACACCCTCTCTGCCACTAAGGTTCCTGCCTTGACCGCAACCCCGGCAAAGAGCCATCCCCATGAGCAAATACAACCAGATCTATACGGATCTGCTTGCCAGCATCACCACCGAACGCCTGCAGCGCGGCACACGCCTTCCCTCCGAAACCGAACTGATGGACAGCTACCAGGCCAGCCGAGGCACCGTGCGTCGGGCCATCGAGCAGTTGCAGGAGCGAGGGTTTGCGCAAAAGATCCACGGCAAGGGTACTTTCGTGTTGTCGCCCAACCCGATCGAGTTCCAACTGGGCGGTATCGTCAGCTTCCACGAAACCCACGCCGACCTGGGCGATGACGTGCACACAGAAGTGGTCGAATTCACTCAATTCCCGCTGGAAGGTTCACTGCTGCAACACATCGAAGCAGAACCCGGCACCCTGATCACCCGTATCAAACGGGTACGGCGCATCGGCGGCAAACGGGTGATCCTCGACATCAACCACTTCGTGGCCGACGTGATCCCCGGCCTGGACCGCTCGATTGCCGAACAGTCGATCTACGCCTTTATCGAACAGACATTGCAGCTGCAAATTGCCTACGCCCAACGCACCATCGAAGCCCTGCCACGCGGCAAGGACGACCAGACCCACCTGGACCTCGAAGGGCAGAGCCATGTGATCGTGGTGAGTAACCAGACGTTTTTGCAGGACGGGCGGCAGTTCGAGTACACCGAGTCGCGGCATACGTTGGATAAGTTTTATTTTTCGGACATTGCGCGTCGGTAAGCCGGAAACATCCATGAAAATTCCAAACAAATGGCGTGAACAATACCCTGATGCGCTCATTGAGCAGCAAGTCATCGGCGAATCGCGCGCAGATGTCTTTCGCCTGCGCCAGGACGACGGCACGGACCTGTTCCTGAAGTCCGAACCCCTTGAGGAACACGGTGAGCTGGCAGACGAAATCGAGCGGCTTCGGTGGCTGCGGCAAGTTGATCTGCCTGCGCCTGGGGTCCTGGATGAAGTGAAAGAAGACCATCGCCATTGGCTGCTGATGACCACCGTGCCCGGACAGAACCTGGCCAGCGCCAACGAGCTTTCTGCCGCGCAGGTCATCCACATACTGGCGACAGCGCTGCGTACGTTGCATCAGCTTCCTGTCGCACTTTGCCCCTTCGATCACTCACTTGATCAACGTATCACCCGCGCCCGGGAACACGTCAGCGCGGGGCTGGTGGACGCGTCGGACTTTGACGACGAGCGACTGGGGCGAAGTGCCGAGGACGTGTTTGCCGAACTGTTGTCGACCCAGCCAAAGACCCATGATCGGGTCGTCACCCACGGCGACGCCTGCCTGCCGAACTTCATGACAGCCGATGGTCGCTTCAGCGGTTTCATCGACTGCGGTCGCCTGGGGATCAGTGACCGTTATCAAGACCTGGCCCTGGCAGCGCGAAGTATTGAACGCAACCTGGGCCAGGCATGGGTGAAGCCCTTTTTTCAGGTGTATGGTGTGGAGCCCGATGAGCAGCGTCTGAAGTTCTATTGTTTGCTGGACGAGTTTTTTTGACCTGGCCTGCAGCCTGAAACACAAAACCCCGGCACCTGGCCGGGGTTTTGTTATTCAACGCTCGCCTGAGTACTGCATCACTCTCGCGGCGTGGTCATCGACGGTGTCAAGCGCGTCGATAACACCCCATCACGCTCAGCCTTTGCCTCTCAAGGATCTCTGCGCAGTCAGTTTGCGCCGGCATCTTTTTTCGGAACGCCAATGGTCTTGCGCTCACCCGTTGCGGAGACTTCGTACACGTTCATGACCCACGTGTCGGCGATCACGGTTTCAACCACGTAATTTTTCTTCGCTTGCGGGGTGAATTGCTGCGCAACAGGCTGCTCTTTGTCGAACGGCGTAGGCATGGGAATACCGTTAAAGGTAAACGGTTTGTCCTTGACCTCCCCTTTCACGAACAACGTTTTGTCCGCCTCGACCAGCTTACTGACGCTGTCAGTACCACCGCCGATTTTCTTCAGATAAGCCGGTATGCGCTTGAAGTAAGCAGAGTCGTAAACCCGCTCCCCCACGCTCACAAATCCAGTATTGGCATACCCGTACGTGTAACTGACAGGACGATCACCCTCACCGCCTATGGTACGGAAAGTCACGCTGGCTTGATGGTCATTCATGGCCAGTGGAACGACCGGCTCTGAAGTAAGATCACCCGCCTGACGGCTGCTGCAGCCAGTCATGATAAGAGCGAAAGTGATCGCGAGCGGAAACGCCAAAGAAGTTTTCATTCGATCCCTGAATAGTCTAAAAGAAGGCCTTTGTAGAGCCATCTGCAGAGTGAAAGTTCCACATACGCCCGAGCTGACCGAGCCTACGGAATCCAGCCTGACGACGATGCAAAACGCCCTCAAGCTCGGTTTCGCTGGGTGACGTGGGCTTCGTCAGCGGCACTGAAAAAATCTCAGTCCCGATGAGCGGCGCAGCGGCTGCCAATGAGACAGCACATCTATATAAAAATGTGCCTTGACGGATTCGGGCTGGCGCAGCTGGCTGAGATAATGTTTAACGCCTGTACCGACAAAAACAAAAGCCCGCTTTACGCGGGCCTTTGTTTATTGCGATGAGGGATCACTCCCACTCAATCGTCGCCGGCGGCTTGCTCGACACGTCATAGGTCACGCGCGAAATGCCTTCGATTTCATTGATGATACGGCCGCTGACAGTTTCCAGCAGTTCGTACGGCAGGTGTGCCCAGCGGGCGGTCATGAAGTCGATGGTTTCCACGGCACGCAGGGCCACGACCCAGGCGTAACGACGGCCATCGCCGACAACGCCAACGGACTTGACCGGCTGGAACACCACGAAAGCCTGGCTGACTTTGTGGTACCAGTCGGCTTTGCGCAGTTCTTCGATGAAGATGTGGTCGGCGCGACGCAGCAGGTCGGCGTATTCCTTCTTCACTTCACCGAGGATCCGCACGCCCAGGCCTGGGCCTGGGAATGGGTGGCGGTAGACCATGTCGTACGGCAGGCCCAGCTCCAGGCCCAGACGGCGGACTTCGTCCTTGAACAGTTCGCGCAGCGGCTCTACCAGCTTGAGGTTCATTTCCTCAGGCAGGCCACCCACGTTGTGGTGGGACTTGATCACGTGGGCCTTGCCGCTCTTGGCGCCGGCCGACTCGATCACGTCGGGGTAGATGGTGCCTTGGGCGAGGTATTTGATGTTGTCCAGTTTGCTGGACTGGGCATCGAACACGTCAATGAAGGTACGGCCGATGATCTTGCGCTTCTTCTCCGGGTCGGACTCGCCGGCTAGGTTGTTGAGGAACTGGTCCTCGGCGTTGGCGCGGATCACCTTGACGCCCATGTTCTCGGCAAACATAGCCATCACTTGCTCGCCTTCGTGCAGGCGCAGCAGGCCGTTGTCGACGAACACGCAGGTCAGTTGATCGCCAATGGCTTTGTGCAGCAGGGCGGCTACCACGGAGGAGTCAACGCCGCCGGACAGGCCGAGCAATACGTTGTCGGTGCCGACCTGGGCGCGCACCTGGGCGATGGCGTCTTCAGCGATTTTCGACGGGGTCCACAGGGCTTCACACTCGCAGATGTCGAGGATGAAGCGCGACAGGATGCGGCCGCCTTGCTTGGTGTGGGTCACTTCCGGGTGGAACTGCACGCCGTAGTAACGACGTTCGTCGCTGAACATGCCGGCGATCGGGCAGCTTGGGGTGCTGGCCAGGATGTGGAAGTCTTCCGGCATCTTGGTGACTTTGTCACCGTGGCTCATCCACACGTCGAGGCCGAACAGGCCGTCGGCGTCGATGTGGTCTTCGATGCCGTCCAACAGACGGCTCTTGCCGACCACGTCCACACGGGCATAACCGAATTCACGCAGCTCGGAGCCTTCCACCTTGCCGCCCAGTTGCTCGGCCATGGTCTGCATGCCGTAGCAGATGCCGAACACCGGTACGCCCAGGTCGAAGACCGCTTGCGGGCAGCGCGGGCTGTTGGCTTCGTGCACGGATTCTGGACCACCGGCGAGGATGACGCCTTTCGGTGCGAATTCGCGGATCGCTTCGTCGTCCATGTCGAACGGATGCAGTTCGCAGTACACGCCGATTTCACGCACGCGGCGGGCGATCAGCTGGGTGTACTGGGAACCGAAATCGAGGATCAGGATGCGGTGGGCGTGAATGTCGAGGGCCATGAAGTCAGTCTCGTCTAATGAATCAGAAACAACTCGGGGCTGAAGAACAGCCCCGGTTACTTAACATTTTGCTGGAAGCTTCAACCTACGCGGTAGTTTGGCGCTTCCTTGGTGATCTGCACGTCGTGGACATGGGATTCAGCCATGCCGGCGCCGGTGATCCGTACGAACTCTGGCTTGGTGCGCATTTCTTCGATGTCGGCGCTGCCGGTGTAGCCCATCGAGGAACGCAGGCCGCCCATCAGTTGATGGATGATCGCGCTCAGGGTGCCTTTGTACGGCACACGGCCTTCGATGCCTTCCGGTACGAGCTTCTCGGCGCCTGCCGAGGAGTCCTGGAAGTAACGGTCGGAAGAACCTTGCGCCTGGGACATGGCGCCCAGCGAACCCATGCCACGGTAAGCCTTGTAGGAACGGCCCTGGAACAGTTCGATCTCGCCTGGCGCTTCTTCAGTACCGGCGAACATCGAGCCCATCATCACGCAGGAAGCGCCGGCCACGATGGCCTTGGACAGGTCACCGGAGAAACGGATGCCGCCGTCGGCGATCAACGGAACGCCAGTGCCTTCAAGGGCGGCGGCGACGTTGGCGATGGCGCTGATTTGCGGCACGCCCACACCCGCAACGATACGCGTGGTGCAGATCGACCCTGGGCCGATACCGACCTTGACGGCGTCCGCGCCCGCTTCGGCCAGGGCCTTGGCAGCAGCGCCGGTGGCGATGTTGCCGCCGATCACTTGCACTTCAGGGAAGTTCTGTTTGACCCAACGCACGCGGTCGATCACGCCTTTGGAGTGACCGTGGGCAGTGTCGACCACCACCACGTCAACACCGGCAGCGACCAGGGCCGAAACACGGTCACCGGTGTCTTTACCAGTGCCGACCGCCGCGCCGACGCGCAGACGACCTTGGTCATCCTTGCTGGCCAGTGGGTAAGCCTTGGCTTTTTCGATGTCGTTGACGGTCATCATGCCTTTGAGGGCGAACTTGTCGTCGACGATCAGCACGCGCTCGATGCGGTGCTTGTGCAGCAGTTCGCGCACATCGTTCTTGTCGGCGCCTTCCTTGACAGTGACCAGACGCTCTTTCGGCGTCATCACTTCACGGACAGTGACTTCAAGACGGTTCTCGAAACGCACGTCACGGGAAGTGACGATGCCGACCAGGTCCCCATCGTGCAGCACCGGAACGCCGGAGATGTTGTGCAGACGGGTCAGGTCGAACAGGTCACGCACGGTGGCGTCGGCTTCGATGGTGATTGGATCTTTCACCACACCGGCTTCGTAACGCTTGACCTTGCGCACTTCGGCAGCTTGCTGCTCGATGGTCATGTTCTTGTGGATGATGCCGATGCCGCCTTCCTGAGCCATGGCGATGGCCAGACGGGCTTCAGTGACGGTGTCCATGGCAGCGGAAACAAGAGGAATATTCAGCTCGATGCCACGGGTTAGGCGGGTCTTGAGACTGACTTCGTTAGGAAGCACCTCGGAATAACCGGGCACTAGGAGAATGTCGTCGAATGTCAGAGCTTCTTGGCTGATACGCAGCATCGCGGGGGCTCCCGAGCGGGAAAATGGAAGCGCGCCATTATATACATGCACCCTGTCGGGCTCAATGTAAAACTCTGACAAACTTGGTAATACTGATAGATGGAGAAAATCTGCTGCCTTTCTGTCGGCGCGAGCTCGCACCTACAGACAGATTAAAGCTCGACTTTGACCCAACTCATCTTCTGGTCCAACCAATAGGCAAATTCGTCGATAAAGCTCTGCTTGAACCCCGCTTCTGCCCAGTTATTGAAGATGAATCCCAAGTTGGAAAACCCGCATTCCTGCAGGAAAAGAAACCCGTTGATGTCGTCTTCATGCCCACACAGCGGGCACGTGAAGTTGTCGGTGTGGCCGGGCATCCAGTCTTCCAGGCTTTCGAACAGCGCTTCGCCGACTTCCTTGCGGCATTCCGGGCAACCGGCTTCTTCGAGAAAGCCCTTGGCCGGCGTGTAGATGCAACGCTTGTAGATGATCTCCAGGCCGTTGATCGGCTCGTTGAACGGCAACGCCTCGGGGTACAACACCACAGCGCGGGCGCCGTCGGCCAAGGCATAGGCCATGCGGTTGCCGGTGCGGCCACAGGTGGTCAGCTCTTCCTTGATGATGTTCTTGCGCACCAGCCAGCGCACGATCGCCCGGGCGCGGGGTTCGTGGACGGGCAAGGTGGAGATTTTCGGAACAAGGATGCTTTGGGAATTCATGGGAGTCCTGCGGTGTGGCGTCTGACGCCATCGCGGGCAAGCCCGGCTCCCACGGTTGATCGCATTCCAGTGTGGGAGCCGGGCTTGCCCGCGATGGGGCCCTGAAGGCTGGCAGCTTAATCCCTGCTCCACACAGGTCAAGTACTCAAATACCGTCCAATCAATGCTATGCCACTGGCAAGCACCAGCCAGGTCACCAACCGCACAAACGCCTCGCGCGACATGCGCATCGTCAGCCTGCGCCCACACCACAGCCCCAGGGCCATCGCCGGCAACAGGCACAGCGCCAACATCAGCAGCGGCAGATCCGCATACACCCCGGCAACCAGGAACAGGCTCAGGCGCACCACCGTGCTGCAGCTGATCAGCGCGCTTTGCGTGGCACGCGCCGCGTCCTTGGGCAGGCGGCTGTTCAGGTAGATCGCATATAAAAAGCCACCACTGCCAAACAGCGCCCCAAACAACCCGCCAACCGTACCCATGGGAATCGACCAAGCGCTCGCGAGCTGCGTCGGTCGCGCTTTCACCGCCAAGCTGTAAATCGCGTAGGCACTGATAAACAGCCCCATCAATAGCAGCAATAGATCCGAGTGCAGATTGAGCAAAAACACCACGCCGAGTGTGCAACCGATAGCCATGCACGGCAGCAAGCGCAGCAATTCCGGTTTGTTCACGTCCCGCCGCGATTGCAGCAAGTTGCCAAACGCCGCGACAAAATCCAGCAGCACCAGCAGTGGGATGATCTTCGACAGCGGCATAAACAGTATCAGGATCGGCCCCGCGACCAGCGCTGTGCCGAAACCGGCGATGCCAAACACGATGTAGGCCACCACCACACCCACGCCGATCACCAACCAATCCGCACCACCAAACGACCACTGACTCATCAGCTCAACCGGGCTCATGGGTAATTCCTTATTAGAGATGGCCTTCACTTTAGCCAGCGGCCAGGGATGCGACTAATATCTTCAAAGCCCTCCACCCATCTCGAAAAGGCATGACGCGTGATATCCACCCGCCAACTGCGTTACTTCGTCGAAATCGCCGACAGCGGCAGCTTCAGCGCCGCCGCCGAGCGCCTGTTTGTGGCGCAGTCAGCCTTGAGCCGGCAGATCAAAGAGCTCGAAACACAGTTGCAAACGCCACTGTTCGAGCGCACTGCACGCCAACCACGACTCACTGCGGCAGGTGAAGCGTTCTACCCGCGAGCACGCAATCTGCTGAGCGAACTGCTCAAGGCCAGCGAGATGGCGACGCAGGTAGGTAATGGCGAACGGGGGACGCTGCGCCTGAGCCATTCGAGCACGGTGCCGATGAGCGGTCCATTGCTGCAGGGTATCAGCACCTGGCTGGAACGCTGCCCAGGGGTGTCGATGGATATCGTCAAACTGTCCTCCGAAGCGCAGCTGGAACAGATCGCTGACGGTCGCCTGGACGTTGGGCTATTGCGCCTGCCCGTGTTGCGCCAGCGCGAAGGCGTACGCGTCGTGCCTTTATATAGCGAGCAGCTGTTGCTGGCGGTGCCGCCGAATCACGCACTCGCGCGCAGCCATTCGCCTATCGCACTGGAGCAGTTGAAGGACGAAGCGTTCATCTCGATTCCCCATCCCCAGCGCGGCGGCTTGAGTTATCTGTCAGCCGAATTGTGCATGCGTGCAGGATTCTTCCCCAAGGCCGCACGGGTGATGTCACGCAAGACCACCCAATTGCAGTTGATCCAGGCCGGCTTCGGTATTGCCTTGTTACCAAAATCCATGCAGGACATCGCCCCCACCAACCTGCACTTTTTGCCCCTGGCCGACCCGAACTGCCTCAGCACCGTGGCCCTGGCCTGCGTACAGACGCCAAGCGCGCTGGTGGAGCAATTCTGCCAAACCTTGCACGAATGCCTATAAACTGCCGCCCATGATTAAAGATCCTTTTGCCCGCCTGGGCCTGGACCGCGAAGTCCTGACTGTCAGCCAGCTCAACGGCCGTGCGCGGGTGTTGCTGGAAGACGTGTTCACCAATATCTGGGTCGAAGGCGAGATCTCCAACCTTGCCCGCCCGGCCTCTGGTCATGTGTATTTCACCCTCAAGGACAGCGGCGCGCAGGTGCGTTGCGCGCTGTTTCGCAACAACGCCGCGCGGGTGCGTCAGGCGTTGAAAGATGGCCTGGCAGTGAAGGTGCGCGGCAAGGTTTCGCTGTTCGAGGGCCGGGGTGATTACCAGCTGATCCTGGATACCGTGGAGCCCGCCGGTGATGGAGCATTGCGCCTGGCGTTCGATGCGCTGAAGGAAAAACTCAGCGCCGAAGGCTTGTTCAGCGCCGAACGCAAAGTGCCGTTGCCGGCGCACCCTCGGCGCATTGGCATCATCAGTTCGCCGACTGGCGCGGTAATCCGCGACATCATCAGTGTGTTCCGGCGTCGCGCACCCAACATTGAACTGACGCTGATCCCGACCGCCGTGCAAGGCCGCGAAGCGATCCCGCAAATTGTGCGCGCATTGAAACTGGCAGATGCGCGTGGCTTCGATGCGCTGATCCTGGCCCGGGGCGGTGGTTCGCTGGAAGACCTCTGGTGTTTCAACGAAGAAGCTGTGGCCCGTGCGGTGGACGCTTGCGTCACGCCAATCGTCAGCGCTGTCGGGCATGAGACCGATGTGTCCATCAGCGATTTCGTGGCCGACGTCCGCGCCCCGACGCCCTCCGCTGCAGCGGAATTGCTCGCGCCGGACGCCAGCCATCTGGTGCGCCAAGTCGAGAACCTGCATCGCCGCCTGGTGATGCTGATGCGCAACCGCCTGAGCCACGACCGCCTGCGCCTGGAGGGCATGGCGCGACGTTTGCGTCACCCTGGCGAGCGCCTGCGCCAGCAAGCCCAGCGCCTGGATGATCTGGACATGCGCCTGCGCCGAGCTTTCGAGCGCAGCCTCAATACCCGCCGTGAGCGCCTGATCCGCCTGGAAACCCGCCTCGCCGGCCAACACCCTGGCAGGCAACTGGCGCTGCTGCGCCAACGCCTGGACAGCCTCGCCGAACGCCTGCCCCGCGCCATGCGCGAAGGCCTCAAGGCGCGGCGCCTGCAGCTGCAAAGCCAGATGCAGACGCTGCACGTGGTCAGCCCGCTGGCGACCCTGGGCCGTGGTTACAGCATCCTGCTGGACGAACGCGGCCAGGCCATTCGCAATGCCGCCCAAACCCACACCGGCCAGCGCCTCACCGCACGTCTCGGTGAGGGCCAATTGCAAGTGCGGGTGGAAGACAACCACCTGACACCCGTCACCCTTTCGTTATTGGACTAACTGATGCCACGTCTCTTTAGTGTGTTGATGCTGCTGTGCCTTGCCTTTAATGCTCATGCCGATAGCTACATCATCCGCACCTTGAACAAGCCGGTGCCGGGTGGGGTTGCCGTGGTCGAACTGGGCCCTTCCGCCGCTGCGCCCAAAGCCACGTACCAGGGCAAGCCGGTGTTGGTGGTGAAGGAGGCGGACAACTGGCTGGCGATTGTCGGCATTCCGTTGACGGTCAAGCCCGGCAATGAACGTATCACCAGCGGCGGGCGCAACCTGCCGTTTATCGTCGGCTACAAGAAGTACCCCGAACAGCGCATCACCCTGAAAAACAAAAGCCAGGTGAATCCCGACCCGGCGCAGCTCAAGCGCATCGAGGCGGAACTGGCGGTGCAGATCAAGGCTTACCGCAGTTTCAGCCCGAACCTGCCGAGCAACCTGGTGTTGGACAAACCCGTAAACGGGCCACTGTCGAGCAAGTTTGGCGTGCGGCGGTTCTTCAACGGTGAGGAGCGCAACCCCCATTCAGGCCTGGACTTTGCCGTGCCGGCCGGTACACCGATCAAGACGCCGGCCAACGGTAAAGTGATTCTGGTGGGCAACTACTTCTTCAACGGCAATACCGTGTTCGTCGACCACGGACAGGGCTTTATCAGCATGTTCTGCCACATGTCGAAGATCGACGTGAAAGTCGGTGATCAGCTCACGCGTGGCACGGTGGTTGGCAAAGTCGGCGCCACGGGCCGCGCGACCGGGCCGCATATGCACTGGAACATCAGCCTGAACGATGCACGGGTCGACCCGGCGATCTTTATCGGCGCGTTCCAGCCCTGAAATGCTCGATTGCGCGCCTGATAATGGGCGCGCAATTAAAACCAGCCCTCGACACATCCTCAGGCACAAAATCTCGTTTCCTACGTAGATAGCAGAACTTCTCTCAATTTTTCGCGACTGCTTGCCATCTTTCACCCCGGCGGTTAGGGTTGAGCTTATGAAAACCTCTCACACCCTCATTCAGCTCCGCCAGCACCGCAGTTTGTGCCTCGTCAGCGCACGACTGCCAGGCTGAATCGATCTGCCTCGCCTCTAAAAAGCATCCCAAAAACAGTTCCACGGCAGGCCGCCTTTTCTCGGCCCCTACAACAAAGGATTTCCCGATGAGCATGCTCAAAGACCCGTCTTCGAAGTACCGCGCGTTCCCGACCATCGACATCCCGGACCGCACCTGGCCGTCGAAGACCATCACTGAAGCGCCGATCTGGTGCAGCTCCGACCTGCGTGATGGCAACCAGTCACTGATCGAGCCAATGGATGCGGTGAAAAAGCTGCGTTTCTGGAAGACCCTGGTCGCCGTCGGCGTGAAGGAAATCGAAGCCTCGTTCCCGGCCGCCTCGCAAACCGACTTCGACTTCGTACGCACCCTGATCGAAGACAACCACATCCCCGAGGACACCACCATTCAGGTGCTGACCCAGGGCCGTGAAGACTTGATCGCACGTACCTTCGAATCCCTGCGCGGTGCCAAGAAAGCCATCGTGCACTTGTACAACGCCACGTCGCCGTCCTTCCGCCGCATCGTGTTCAACCAGGACAAGGAAGGCATCAAGGCCATCGCGGTCAACGCCGCCAAGCTGTTCGTCAAGTACGCCGCCCAGCAGCCGGAAACCCAGTGGACCTTCGAATACTCCCCGGAGACCTTCAGCGCTACCGAGCTGGAGTTCGCCAAGGAAGTGTGTGACGCGGTGATCGAGGTGTGGAACCCGACGCCTGAGCACAAGATGATCCTCAACCTGCCGGCCACCGTGGAATGCGCCACGCCGAACATCTATGCCGACCAGATCGAGTGGTTCGGTCGTCATATCAACCGTCGTGACAGCGTGATCATCAGCCTGCACACCCACAACGACCGTGGCACCGGCGTGGCCGCCACCGAGCTGGGCCTGATGGCCGGCGCCGACCGTGTCGAAGGCTGCCTGTTCGGCAACGGCGAGCGTACCGGTAACGTCGACCTGGTCACCGTGGCCCTGAACATGTACACCCAGGGCCTCGACCCGCAACTGGACTTCTCCGACATCGACGGCGTGCGCAAGGTCGTCGAGGAGTGCAATCAGATTCAGGTGCACCCACGTCACCCCTACGTCGGTGATCTGGTGCACACCGCCTTCTCCGGCTCTCACCAGGACGCGATCCGCAAGGGCTTCTCCCAGCAGAAAGACGATGCGCTGTGGGAAGTGCCGTACTTGCCGATCGACCCAGCCGACATTGGCCGCAGCTACGAGGCGGTGATTCGTGTGAACAGCCAGTCGGGCAAAGGCGGCATCGCCTACCTGCTGGAGCAGGAATACGACATCAGCTTGCCGCGTCGCATGCAGATCGAGTTCAGCCAAGTGGTACAGGCCGAAACCGACCGCGTGGGCCTGGAGATGACAGCGCCGCAGATCTACGCCTTGCTGCAGCGTGAGTACCTGCAAGCCAATACGCCGTACGCGCTGGTCAGCCATCGCCTGCAAGAAGAAAACGGCAACAGCTTTGTCGAGGTAGAAGTCTCCGGCAAGGGCCAGGGCGAAACCAACCTGCACTGGAAAGGCAAAGGCAATGGCGCGCTGGAAGCGCTCGTGGCGGGCCTGCCGATTGGTGTGGAGATCATGGACTACAACGAACATGCAATCGGTGCGGGCACCAATGCTAAAGCGGCGGCCTACATCGAGCTGCGCGTGAACGGTGAGCGTCCGGTGCATGGTGTGGGTATTGATGAGAACATCACCACCGCCAGCTTCAAGGCGCTGTTCAGTGCGCTGAATCGTTCGCTGAGCCAGCAGGAAGCCAAGGCGGCGTAACTGGCTGCTGAAATATGAAAGGCCTCTGGGTGAGAATCCAGGGGCCTTTTTTGCTTTGGGTTGTGGGTGATGCTGATGGCCTCTTCGCGAGCAAGCCCGCTCCCACATTTTGACCGTATTCCTACAGGATAAACGCGGTCAAGTGTGGGAGCGGGCTTGCTCGCGAAGGCGGTGCTTCAGACAAACTGAAAAGTATCGGCGTCCAAGTTCGCGGGAAACCGCGTGCGGTAAGCCGCCAATTCCGCCGCATCCAGGTTCACTTGGAACACCCCGTCCGCCTCCCCCGCACTGAGCAAGGTCTCACCCTGGAAGTCGAGCACCTGACTGTCCCCGGTGTAGGCAAAGCCTTTGCCATCCGTGCCCACACGGTTCACCGCCGCCACGTAGCACAGGTTCTCGATGGCCCGCGCCGGCAGCAGCCGGTTCCAGTGTGAACGCCGCGCACCCGGCCAGTTGGCGGTGTACAGCAGCAGGTCAGTGTCCTGAGCGTCGCGACTCCACACCGGAAAGCGCAGGTCGTAGCAGATCAACGGGCGAATACGCCAGCCCTTCAATTCGAACTGCACCTGGCGTTCGCCGGGGGTGTAATGATTGTGTTCACCGGCCATGCGGAACAGATGGCGCTTGTCGTAATGCAGTACCTCGCCATCCGGACGCGCCCATAACAAGCGGTTGCGGTGGCTGCCGTCCGCGGCCTGGATGATCACACTGCCGGTGATCACCGCGTTGTACTTCGCCGCCTGGGCCTGGAGCCAATGATGGGTCGGGCCGTACTCAGGCTCCGCGAGGGTTTGTGACTCCATCGAGAAGCCGGTGGTGAACATCTCCGGCAGCACAATCAGGTCGGCGCCTTGGGCTTGTTCAAGCAGCAGCTCGAAGTGTTCAAGGTTGGCTTGGCGGTCATGCCAGGCCAGGTTGGTCTGGACCAGGGCGATGTTCAGGTTCGGCAGTGCACTCAGATCACGCATAGTTTTTCCGCCGCTTGGCGCAGCGTTTCCTCGCGTTTGGCAAAGCACAGGCGCACCAGGCGCTGGCCTTGGGGTGGGGTCTGGTAGAACACCGAGACCGGGATCGTCGCCACGCCGTGTTCGCGGGTCATCCACAGGGACATGGCGACGTCATCCAGGTCCGGGCGGATCTGTGAGTAATCCACCAGTTGGAAGTAGGTTCCTGTCACTCGGGTAAAGCTGAAACGGGACGCTGCCAACAGGTCGCAGAACAGGTCACGCTTGGCCTGGTAGAAAGCCGGGAGTTCCTCGACATGTTCAGGGTGTTCAGCCATGAAGTCGGCCAGCGCGTATTGCAGGGGGGTCACACCGCAGAAATTGACGTATTGGTGCACCTTGCGCAGTTCGGCGGTGAGGGCTGGCGGCGCGACCACATAGCCGGTTTTCCAACCGGTGACGTGGTAAGTCTTGCCGAAAGAGCTGACCACGAACGCACGTGGGTAGAGTTCTTCGTGCGCCAACACGCTGACATGAGCCACGCCGTCAAATACCAGGTGTTCGTAGACTTCATCGCTGACCAGGTAGATGTCGCGGTCACGGATCAATTCGGCCAACTGGTCCAGCTCAGCGCGGCTGATCAAGGCACCTGTCGGGTTGTGAGGGGTATTGAGAATGATCATGCGCGTGCGCGGAGACAGCGCCGCCTTTATTTTCTCGAAGTCGAGGGCAAAGCCGCTCAGGCTCAGTTGCACATGCACGCAGCGACCACCGGCCAGCTCCACTGAAGGCTCATAGCTGTCGTAGCTGGGGTCGAACACGATCACTTCATCGCCATTACGAATCACCGCCTGGATCGCGCAGAAGATTGCCTCGGTGGCGCCAGGGGTGATGGTCACTTCACTGTCGGCATCGACCGTGGCCCCGTAACTGCGGGCGATCTTGGCGGCCACTTGCTGCCGCAGCACCGGCAGGCCGGTCATTGGCGCATATTGGTTATGCCCAAGGGCGATATGCTTGCCCACCGCGTCGAGCAAACCCTGGGGGCCATTGAAGTCCGGGAAGCCTTGGGACAGGTTGAGCGCGCCGGTTTCGGCAGCGAGTTGCGACATGGTGGTGAAAATGGTCGTGCCGACATTCGGCAGCTTGCTGGTGATCATCGGAAGCCCCTGCAGGTGAGCCCCAAGTTTTAAGCTGCCGACCGCATCGGGTCAAGGCACAAACCGTCGCGCACAAAAAAGGGCTCATCAAGAGCCCTTTTTGCGAGGTCGGAATCAGCGCTTGTCGCGGCGCTTCTTGTCGGCCTTTTTGTGGTGAGTCATCAAACGACGCTTCTTGTTCACCTGACGGTCAGTCAGTGTGTTCTTGTTGCCTTCGTATGGGTTCTCGCCACCCTTGAACTCGATACGGATCGGCGTACCGACCAGTTTCAAGACACGGCGGTAGGTGTTTTCCAGGTAACGCACATAGGACTTCGGCACCTTCTCGATCTGGTTACCGTGGATCACGATAATCGGCGGGTTGGCACCACCCAAGTGGGCGTAACGCAGTTTGATCCGGCGGTTGTTGACCATCGGCGGCGCGTGCTCGCCAACGGCATCTTCCAGGATCTGGGTCAGGCGGTTGGTCGGCCAGCGGGTGACGGCAGACTTGAACGAGTTCTGTACGGACGCGTAGAGGTTGCCCACACCGGTGCCGTGCAGTGCCGAGATAAAGTGGATATCGGCGAACTCGACGAAGAACAACCGACGCTGCAGCTCAATCTTGACGAAATCGCGCTCGCTCGGCGTCATGCCGTCCCACTTGTTGATCGCGATCACCAGTGCCCGACCGGCCTCCAGGGCGAAGCCCAGCAGGTTGAGGTCGTGGTCCACCACGCCTTCGCGGGCGTCCATCACGAAGATCACCACGTTGGCGTCTTTGATCGCTTGCAGGGTTTTCACCACCGAGAACTTTTCAACTTCCTCGTGGATCTTGCCGCGCTTGCGCACACCGGCGGTGTCGATCAGCGTGTACTTTTCCTCGTTACGTTCGAACGGGATGTAGATGCTGTCGCGGGTGGTGCCGGGTTGGTCGTAGACGATGACCCGGTCTTCACCGAGCATACGGTTGACCAGCGTGGACTTACCAACGTTTGGACGGCCGATGATGGCGATCTTGATACCGTCTTTTTCACTCGGGCCTGGAATGCGCTTGGCTTCCTCACCTTCGGCGACGATCTCTTCCTCACCCTCTTCTTCCTCGGCGTTATCCTTCGGAAAGCTGCTGAGGGCAATTTCCAACATCTGGGTAATGCCACGACCGTGGGCACCGGCGATCGGGATCGCATCGCCCAGGCCCATCGGGCTGAATTCGGCACGGGCCAGTTCAGGATCGATGTTGTCGATCTTGTTGGCGACCACGTAGGAACGCTTGTTGCGTTTGCGCAGGTGCTCGCCAATCATCTGGTCGGCGGCGGTATAGCCTGCACGGGCGTCCACCAGGAACAACACGACATCGGCTTCTTCAATGGCCAGCAGCGACTGCTCGGCCATCTTTTCGTCCATGCCATGCTCATCACCGGAGATACCACCGGTGTCGACAATAATGTAGGAGCGCCCTTGCCACTTTGCCTCACCGTATTGGCGATCACGGGTCAGACCGGACAAGTCGCCGACGATGGCGTCGCGAGTCCTGGTCAGGCGGTTGAACAAGGTGGACTTGCCGACGTTAGGTCGGCCCACCAGGGCGATTACGGGAACCATGCGGCTCTCCACTTCGTTATTTCAGAAAATACAAAAGCCGCTGCAAGGCAGCGGCTGGTGCTCGGGGCAGCATCGTCAGATGCCGCATGCCCCGCCGAAGCGGGGCCGCCTGGGTGTTACCCCAAGCATAGTTCTTACTTGATGGTCAGGGCTTCCAGCTTGCCGCTGTTGCCATACACATAAAGCATGTTACCCACGACCAGCGGACGCGCACGCAGGCCGTCGCTGTCGATACGCTCGCGACCCACGAAGCGACCGTCTACCTGGCTCAACAGGTGCAGGTAGCCTTCGAAGTCACCCACGGCGACGTAGCTGGAGAACACTTCCGGTGCCGACAGTTGACGGCGGGCCAGAGAGTCGTTGCTCCACAGCGCGGTCGTGGAACGTTCGTCGACACTTTCAACGGTACCGGACGCCAGGCTGACGTAGACGCTGCCAAACCCTTGGGCGACACCGGCGTAGCTGGAAGCATCACGCTGCCAGTTCACACGGCCGCTCTGCAGGTCCAGTGCCGCAACACGGCCCTGGTAAGTGGCGACGTAGAGGGTTTCACCGGACAGCAGCAAGCCACCGTCGATGTCCACTACGCGGTCCAGTTCGGAACGGCCTTGCGGGATGGCCACACGGGTTTCCCAGGCCGGCACGCCGTTCTGGGTATCCAGCGCGACCACTTTACCGGTCGACAGGCCTGCAACGGCCAGATTGTTGGTCACAATCGGACCACTGGTACCGCGCAGCGTCAGCACCGCTGGGGTGCTGTCATACAACCAGCGCTGTTCGCCAGTGCTGGCGTCGAGGCCGATCACACGGTCGTCCTGTGTTTGCACCACGACGATATCGCCGTTGGTGGCAGGCGGTGCGAGTACTTCACTGGTCACGCGGGCGCGCCATTTCTCTTCACCGGTGCTGGAATCCAGGGCTACGACTTCGCCTTTCAGCGTGCCGAGCATGACCATGCCGTAACCCACGCCTACGGCGCCGGAAACTGGCAATTCGAGGTCTTTCTTCCACTTGACGTCGCCGTTCATGCGATCCATGGAGATCACCACGCCGGTGACATCAGCGGCCACAATGTTGTCACCGTCGATTGCCGGTACCAGCATGTTGTAGGTTTCGCCCTGACCGTCACCGATGGAGCGGCTCCACTGCTTTTGCAGGACCACTTCTTCCTTGAAGCTGGTCAGCTCCGCAGGCGGCAGTTCTTTTTTACTGTTGCTGCTGCAACCCGCGGCCAGAACGGCCAGAGCCAGCAATGCTGCATGTTTCCAACGGATCACGTCACGCATCCCCTTTGGCCAAGTCGTCCAGCTTGATTTGTAAGCCACCGACCGCCGCTTCATCAGACAGCGCCGCCTTGGCTTTTTGGTACGCAGCATTGGCTTCGTCGGTACGACCCAATTGGACCAACAGGTCGCCCTTGAGCTCTTCGCGAGTGGCTACAAATGCCTTGTCAGCATCGCCGTCGAGCAGTTTGAGTGCTTCGTCAGCCTTGTTCTGTGCCGCCAGGACCTGAGCCAGGCGCTGACGTGCGATTTCACCCAGGGTTGGGTTGGTCGGTTTGTCGGCGATGGCCTTCAGCTCTGCGGCGGCGTCATCCAGCTTGCCGGTGTCTACCGCGACTTTCGCGACGAACAGGCTGCCGTATTGGGCGTAGGTGCTACCGCCGAATTCGTTCTTCAGCTTGCCGGCCAGGTCTGCAACCTGCGCAGGATCAGGCTTGCCGTCCGGCGTCAGGGTGGTTTCCAGCAATTGCTGATAGACGATCGAGGCGCCTTGGGACTGGTTGGCCTGATACTTGGTCCAGGCTTGCCAGCCGAACACCACCACTAAAGCCAGCAGGCCGCCAGTAACCAGGGGCTTGCCGTTACGCTGCCACCAGTCCTTGAACTCGGCCAGTTGCTCATCATCAGTACTCGACACCCCAATACTCCTTAATCGCTAAATTCGGCTGTTCGACAGCTTCAACCCTGCACGACGCAGGTGGCCAAGTGCGCAGCGAGCGCATCAAAGGCAATGTTCTGTTGCTCGCCCTGGCCACGCAGGGGTTTGAAACCTATCACTTGCTGGGCCAGCTCGTCATCGCCAAGGATCAATGCATACAGCGCACCGCTCTTGTCGGCCTTCTTGAACTGGCTCTTGAAGCTGCCGGCGCCGGCATTGACTTGCAGGCGCAGGTTTGGCAGTTGGTCGCGGACCTTTTCGCTCAGGGCCAGGGCAGCCAGTTCGGCGGCCTCGCCAAAGGCGCACAGGTACACGTCCACCTGACGGGAGATCTCTTCCGGGACCTTCTCCAGGGTTTCCAGCAGCAGGATCAGCCGCTCGATGCCCATAGCGAAGCCCACACCGGTGGTCGGTTTGCCGCCCATCTGCTCGACCAGGCCGTCGTAACGACCACCGGCACACACGGTGCCCTGGGCGCCGAGTTTGTCGGTGACCCACTCGAACACGGTCTTGCTGTAATAATCGAGGCCGCGCACCAGTTTGGTGTTGATTTCGAACGGAATACCGGCCGCCTCCAGACGAGCCTTGAGGCCCTCGAAGTGGATACGGGACTCGTCGTCCAGGTAATCGGCCATTTTCGGCGCATTGACCAGCACGGCCTGGGTGTCGGCGTTCTTGGTATCGAGGACGCGCAACGGGTTGGTCTTCAGACGGCGCTGGCTGTCTTCGTCCAACTTGTCCAGGTGGGCCGACAGGTACTCGACCAGGGCCACTTTATAGCGGCCGCGGGATTCGCTGGTACCCAGGCTGTTGAGTTCAAGCTTGACCGCGTCGCGGATACCCAGCAGGCCCCACAGGCGCCAGGTCAGCACGATCAGCTCGGCGTCGATGTCCGGGCCGTCGATGTTGAACACTTCCAGGCCGATCTGGTGAAACTGGCGATAACGGCCTTTCTGGGGGCGTTCGTGACGAAACATCGGGCCGATGTACCACAACTTTTGCGGCTGGCCAGCACCGGTGAGGCCATGCTCAAGCACGGCGCGCACGCACGCGGCAGTGCCTTCCGGACGCAGGGTCAGGGAGTCGCCGTTGCGATCTTCAAAGGTGTACATCTCTTTTTCGACGATGTCAGTCACTTCACCGATGGAGCGTTTGAACAGCTCGGTGAACTCGACAATCGGCATGCGGATCTGCTTATAACCGTAGTTATCCAGCAGGCGCGCGACAGTGCCCTCGAAATAGCGCCACAGCGGCGTCTGTTCCGGCAGGATGTCGTTCATGCCACGAATGGCTTGCAAAGACTTGCTCACATCAAATCCTTAAATTCGTTCTTAGCCGCGCGCGATCAGCGCTGCGTCAGCCGCGACCTTCTCGGCCGCTTTCTCGCGGATCAGCTTTTCCAGCTCATCCACCAGATTGTCATTCGTCAACTTCTGCGACGGCTTGCCGTCGATGTAGATCAGGTTCGGCGTACCACCGGTCAGGCCCACATGGGCTTCTTTGGCTTCGCCCGGCCCGTTGACCACACAACCGATAACCGCAACATCCAGCGGCACCAGCAGGTCTTCAAGGCGCAACTCCAAGTCGTTCATGGTTTTCACCACGTCGAAGTTCTGCCGCGAGCAGCTCGGGCAGGCAATGAAATTGATGCCACGGGAACGCAAACGCAGGGACTTGAGGATGTCGTAACCGACTTTCACTTCCTCTACAGGGTCTGCCGCCAGCGAGATGCGGATAGTATCGCCAATTCCTTCGGCGAGCAGCATACCGAGACCCACCGCAGATTTCACTGTGCCTGAGCGTAAACCGCCCGCTTCAGTGATACCCAGGTGCAACGGCTGCACGATTTCCTTGGCCAGCAGGCGGTAGGCTTCTACTGCCATGAACACGTCGGAGGCCTTTACGCTGACCTTGAAGTCCTGGAAATTCAGGCGTTCAAGGTGTTCAACGTGGCGCAGCGCCGATTCAACCAGCGCTGCCGGCGTCGGCTCGCCGTATTTCTTTTGCAGGTCTTTTTCCAGCGAGCCGGCGTTGACGCCGATACGGATTGGAATGCCACGGTCGCGGGCCGCGTCCACCACCGCACGCACACGGTCTTCACGACCGATGTTGCCCGGGTTGATACGCAGGCAGTCCACACCCAGTTCGGCCACACGCAACGCGATCTTGTAGTCGAAGTGAATGTCGGCAACCAACGGCACCTTGACCAGTTGCTTGATGCGACCAAAAGCTTCGGCAGCGTCCATGTCCGGCACGGACACGCGCACGATGTCCACGCCCGCAGCTTCCAGACGGTTGATCTGGGCAACGGTGGCGGCCACGTCATTGGTGTCGCTGTTGGTCATGCTCTGGACCGCGATGGGGGCATCGCCCCCCACCGGCACCGAGCCGACCCAGATCTTGCGCGATACGCGACGTTTGATTGGAGATTCGCCGTGCATGACTATTGTCCCAACTTCAGGCGAGCAGTTTCGCCGGTGGTGAACGGCGCTACGTCCACAGGCTGGCCGTTGTAGGCCACTTGCGCGCCACGGGCAAAACCCAGACGCAGCGTCAAAGGAGGCTTGCCGCCCTGGTCAAGCGTATCTCCCTTACGCTTCAGACCGCTAAACAGCACTTTGCCATTGCCATCGGTGACCTGCGTCCAGCAGTCAGCGATGAAGGTGATCTGTACACGACCATCACCGGCGATCAACGCTGGTGCGGTGGGCGGCGAAATAGCAGGCGCTACCGGAGCGGCGGGAGCCGGCGTCGCTGGCGTCTGCACGGGAGCTGCCGGTGTCTGGGCAACCGGAGCAGCCGGCGTCGCGGGAGTCGGTGCGGCAGCGGTCGCGGCTGGCGCGGTTTCCGGTGCTGCTGGCTGCTCGGTGGCAACCGGTGCTTCAGGCAAGGCCTGGCCTTCGGCAACGGCCTGGTCTTCCGGCTCGTCCAGCGGATGAATCTGAGTGGTGCCGTCGGCGCTTTCGACTTCGACGTGCTCCATGGCGTTGCTGGTCAGGTCCTTGGTACGTTGGGAGGCCTGGTCTTGCCACCAGACGAAACCGCCACCGATGACCGCGATCAGCAGCAACAGGCTGACAATACGCAAAATCGTGTGGGAAACCCGTACAGGCTCTTCGATGCGACCCAGGCCGTGCACGTTGCTGCCCTGGGAGTCGGTGCCGGTGAACTGGTCGAATTCCTGGACCAGTATGGCCTGGTCGATACCCAGCAATTTGGCATAGGCGCGGATATAGCCACGGGCAAAGGTGTGCCCAGGCAGCTTATCGAACGCGCCAGCTTCCAGATTGCCCAGGGACGTCGTGGTCAGATTGAGCTTGAGGGCCACTTCCGCCAGCGACCAACCATTGCTTTCACGGGCCTGACGCAAGGTGTCGCCTGGGTTTACGCGATTAGCTGCTACAACTTCCGGGTGCGCCGCTTTCATCATTGCTCCGACAGGTATTGCTGATATTCCGGCGTACCGGGATAGAGTCGTTCGAGTTGCTGGCCAAAACGTGCGGCCGTGTCGCGTTCTTCATGAACCGTCGCCAAGCGCACGCCGAGCAATAGACTACGTGCATTTTGCCCGCTGAGCAGGCTAAAGCGCTCGTAATAGTCACGTGCCGGCACATAATGCCTGTCTTCGTAGGACAACTCAGCCATTTCAAGCAATGCCCGAGGCTGGCGACCGTTCAAATGCAGGGCTTTTTCCAGGTGCTGGCGAGCGCTGTCACGCTGGCCGAGGCGCATCGAGGTAACCCCAAGGTTCTCGAACACCCTCGAACGCTCAGGATAGAGGGTATCAGTGCTGGCTTGCTGGAAATAAAGGGCGGCCTGGTCATAACGTGTCTGCTCGAACAGGAAGCTGCCGTAATTGTTCAGCAGCCGTGGGTCGGCAGGACGGGCAGCCAGGGCCTTATGGAAATACTGTTCGGCCAGTTCCGGCTCGGCCTGGGCCTGGAACACCAGGGCCAGTGCGCCATTGGCATCGGGATCGTCGCTGTCCAGCTCAAGCGCTTTCTTCAACGGCACCTTGGCGTGCTCGCTCATGCCTTGTTGCAGGTAACCCAAGCCCAGCTGCACATAGGCAACCCGCGCCTCCTCACGGCCTTTACCGGTTTGCAAAGGGCTCTCATGACCCGATGAAACACAACCGGCCGCGAGACCGGTAACAAGCAAAAGCAGCGCAAGGCGCAATGGCATAGAGGTCCTCTCTCAGATTCGATTCACAGCGATCAGCCGTAAATCGTCGGCGGCGCTCACTTCGCGCCCGGCGATATAACGTTCGCTGCGGCGGGTACGGTCCATCACCTGCCCTACCAATTGGCCACAGGCGGCGTCGATGTCTTCACCACGGGTGGTGCGCACGGTCACGTTGTAGCCAGCCTGGTGCAGTTGATCCTGGAAACGGCGGATGGCGTTGTTGCTCGGCCGCTCGTAGCCAGAATGTGGAAACGGGTTAAACGGGATCAGGTTGATCTTGCACGGCGTGTCCTTGAGCAACTCGATCATCTCGACCGCGTGCTCGACCTTGTCGTTGATGTCCTTGAGCAAGGTGTACTCAATGGTCAACACACGTTTTTCGCCCAAGGTCGCCATGTAACGCTGGCAAGATTCGAGCAGCATCTTAAGCGGATACTTCTTGTTGATTGGCACCAATTGGTTACGCAATGCGTCATTGGGTGCGTGCAGCGACAACGCCAGGGAGACGTCGATATGCTTGGCCAGCTCATCGATCATCGGTACCACGCCGGAGGTCGACAGGGTCACGCGGCGCTTGGAAATGCCGTAGCCCAGGTCGTCCATCATCAGGTGCATGGCCGAAATGACGTTGTCGAAGTTCAGCAGCGGCTCACCCATGCCCATCATCACCACGTTGGTGATGGCACGGTCGACGGTCGCCGGGACGCTGCCAAAGGATTTGTTGGCAATCCACACCTGGCCGATCACTTCAGCGGCGGTGAGGTTGCTATTGAAGCCTTGCTTGCCGGTGGAGCAGAAACTGCAGTCCAGGGCACAGCCTGCCTGGGACGAAACGCACAAGGTACCGCGCTTGCCCTGGGGAATGTACACGGTCTCGACGCAGCTGCCGGACGCCACGCGCACCACCCATTTGCGGGTGCCGTCGCTGGAGATGTCCTCGCTGACCACTTCGGGGCCACGGACCTCAGCAATGGCCTTGAGCTTGTCGCGCAGGGCCTTGCTGACGTTCGTCATGGCGTCGAAATCGTCGACGCCAAAGTGGTGAATCCATTTCATTACCTGACCGGCACGGAAACGCTTCTCCCCGATTGAGTCGAAGAATTTCTCCATTTCCGGCTGGGTCAGCCCCAGCAGGTTGGTTTTTACAGTCGATGTCGTCATGGATTCACCCTCACTCTTTAAGCCGATGCTTAGCGAGCGGTTACTTCAGTAGCTGCGAAGAAGTACGAGATTTCGCGAGCAGCAGCGGCTTCGGAGTCCGAACCGTGTACAGCGTTGGCGTCGATGGACTCAGCGAAGTCAGCACGGATGGTGCCGGCAGCAGCTTCTTTAGGGTTGGTAGCGCCCATCAGCTCACGGTTCAGAGCGATAGCGTTTTCACCTTCCAGAACCTGAACAACAACAGGACCGGAGATCATGAAGGCAACCAGGTCGCCGAAGAAGCCACGAGCGCTGTGCTCAGCGTAGAAGCCTTCAGCTTCAGCCTTGGACAGTTGCTTGAGTTTCGAAGCTACAACCTTCAGGCCGGCTTTTTCGAAACGAGTGGTGATCTCGCCGATGACGTTTTTTGCAACAGCGTCAGGCTTGATGATGGAGAAAGTACGTTGAACAGCCATGGTGTAACTCCAGAAACGGTAATTTACGAAAAATTAAACCCGCGAATTATACGCGGGTTATTGGGTATTGCCTAACTGCGTAAAGGGAGGCGTCAGTCCTGTTCTTCTTTCCAGGCAGTCTGGATAGCTTCCAGAACCTTCTCACCGCCGCGATCACGCTCATCTTCGAACCCCGGCAGTGCCATGACCATGTCACGCAAAGCTACAAAGTTCAGGGAGTACGGATCCAGATCGGGGTTGGCATCGGCCAACAGGATAGCGATCTCTTGTACATCAACCCATTTAAGACTCATGACACTTCCTTGAATCAATGCGGCGCTTCGGCAGCATGGTTGAGGGAATACTTCGGAATTTCGACGGTGATGTCTTCAGTCCCGACGATAGCCTGGCAGGTCAGGCGCGAAGTCGCTTCCAGGCCCCAGGCTCTATCAAGATAGTCTTCTTCCAGCTCATCGGCTTCGTTGAGCGAGTTGAAGCCCTCACGAATCACGCAGTGGCACGTGGTGCAAGCGCACACACCGCCGCAGGCGCTTTCGATCTCGATATGGTTGTCATGGGCAACTTCGAGGATGGACTTGCCGGTCTCAGCCTCCACGACCATACCGTCCGGGCAGTGCTCGGCGTGTGGCAGAAAAATGACCTGCGGCATTGATTATTCCTCGATTTCATTCAGGTTGCGCCCGGCCAGTGCGGCTTTCACCGTCTGATCCATGCGGCGGGCGGCAAAGGCATCAGTCACCTGCGACAAGCGCTTGGTCTGTTGCTCGATGGCATAGCCATCATTGCCTTTCATCAGTTCGGCCAGTTCCTGCATCTGCAGGTCGATGACCATGCGCTCTTCGGCGTCCAGCAGGCGCTCGCCGTCAGCATCCAAGGCGCCCTGCACCGCTTCGAGCAGGCGCTGGGCATCCACTTGCTGCTCACGCAACACGCGGGCGACCTTGTCGTCACTGGCATACTGGAACGAGTCCTTGAGCATCTTGGCGATTTCGCCGTCGGTCAGCCCGTACGACGGCTTGACCTGGATGCTGGCTTCTACGCCGGACGCCAATTCACGGGCGGCCACGCTGAGCAGGCCATCGGCATCCACCTGGTACGTCACACGAATCTTCGCCGCACCCGCCACCATCGCCGGAATGCCGCGCAATTCGAAGCGCGCCAGGGAGCGGCAATCGCTGATCAGCTCACGCTCGCCTTGCAGCACATGAATCATCATGGCGGTCTGGCCATCTTTATACGTGGTGAAATCCTGGGCGCGGGCGACGGGGATGGTGGTGTTGCGTGGAATCACCTTCTCCATCAGGCCGCCCATGGTTTCCAGGCCCAGGGACAGCGGAATCACGTCGAGTAGCAGTAATTCGCCACCATCACGCTTGTTACCGGCCAGGGTATCGGCCTGGATCGCGGCGCCGATGGCAACCACCTGGTCCGGGTCGATTTCAGTCAGTGGCTGGCGGCCAAAGGCTTCGGCGACAGCCTCACGCACGCGTGGCACGCGAGTGGAACCACCGACCATGACCACGGCACCGACGTCTTCCAGCTCGATACCAGAATCACGCACGGCACGGCGGCAGGCTTTCAGGCTGCGGGCGACCATCGGTTCGATCAACGCATCGAAGGCTTCACGGGTCAGCTGAGCTGACCAGGTGCCGTAGGACACTTCAACAGTTGCAGCATCTGTCAGCGCCTCTTTGGCGGCGCAGGCGGTTTGCAGCAGGTTGCGCTGCTCGCCCGGGTCCAGGTCGGCGGACAAACCGGCGCTGCTGATGATCCAGCCCGCGATGGCGTGATCGAAGTCATCGCCACCCAGGGCGCTGTCGCCACCGGTCGCGAGCACTTCAAAGACACCGCCGGTCAGGCGCAGGATCGAAATATCAAAGGTACCGCCGCCCAGGTCGTAAATAGCGACCAGGCCTTCTGCGTGCTGATCGAGGCCATAAGCCACGGCCGCCGCAGTGGGCTCGTTGAGCAGGCGCAGCACATTCAGGCCGGCGAGTTTCGCCGCGTCCTTGGTGGCCTGGCGCTGAGCGTCATCGAAATAAGCCGGAACGGTGATGACTGCACCCACCAGTTCGCCGCCCAGGGTTTTTTCCGCGCGCTGGCGCAGCACCTTGAGGATATCGGCCGACACTTCCACCGGGCTTTTCGGGCCCTGGACGGTGTCGATGAACGGCATATGGGACTCACCGCCGACGAAGCGGTACGGCAGTTGGTCGCCCAATTGCTTGACGTCGGACAAACCACGACCCATCAAGCGCTTGACCGACAGCACGGTGTTCAACGGATCGGTAGACGCCGCCAACTTGGCCGACTCACCGACTTCGGTGCGATCGGCGTGATAACGCACGGCAGACGGCAGGATGACCTGGCCATCGGCATCGGGCAACGGCTCGGACAGGCCGCTGCGCAAGGCAGCAACCAGGGAATTGGTGGTGCCCAGATCAATCCCGACCGCCAGGCGACGCTGGTGCGGTTGAGGGCTTTGGCCGGGTTCGGCGATTTGCAGTAGGGCCATGGTAATCAGGTCTTATCTGTCTATCAGGCGTGCATCACGGGCAGCACACTGGGTTAATCGTCGAGGCGCTCTTCTAGCTGGCGCACTTCGTAGGTGAGCTTGTCGAGGAACTGCATGCGCCGCATCAGGCGTTCGGCCTGTTCACGCTGCGCTGCATCATCCCAACAGGCTGCGAAGCTTTCGTTGAGCTCATCCTGGGCCGTTTTCAGGCGACGCTTGAAGACAGCGACGCCCGCAAGATCAGCTTCGTCCTGCAACTCTTCAAGCTCTTCGCGCCACTGCATCTGCTGCATCAGGAAATCCGGGTCGTGCACCGTGACTTCAAGGGGCAGCTCGCCACCGTTCATCGCGAGCAGGTAACGCGCGCGCTTCGGGGGACTTTTGAGGGTCTGATAGGCTTCGTTGAGGCTGGCCGATTGCTCCAGCGCCCGGCGTTGCTCACGCTCGGAAGCGTCAGCGAAGCGGTCTGGATGCACGCCACGCGCCAGTTCTCGGTAACGCGTGGCAAGCTGCTCAAGGTCCAGCCGAAAGCTCGGCTGCAGCTCGAATAAAGCGAAATGACAAGGAGTACCCACGAATAGCCTCAGATGTTGAAGCTTTCGCCGCAGCCACATTCACCGCGCACGTTGGGGTTGTTGAACTTGAAGCCTTCGTTCAACCCTTCCTTGACGAAATCGAGCTCGGTGCCGTCCAGGTAGGTCAGGCTCTTAGGGTCGATGATCACTTTCTCGCCGTGACTTTCGAACACCTGGTCTTCCGCAACCACCTCGTCGACAAACTCCAGCACGTAGGCAAGGCCGGAACAGCCTGTGGTGCGAACACCCAGACGAATCCCCTCACCTTTACCGCGCCCATTCAGGGAGCGGCGAATGTGCTGTGCAGCCGCTTCTGTCATGCTGATAGCCATCGTTGACTCCTTACTCGTCGCCAAATGCTTAGATCAAGCCTTTCTTCTGCTTGTAGTCGCGAACGGCCGCCTTGATGGCGTCTTCAGCGAGTACCGAGCAGTGGATTTTCACTGGCGGCAGGGCCAGCTCTTCGGCCAGCTGGGTGTTGCTGATGGTGACAGCCTCATCCAGGGTCTTGCCTTTCATCCATTCGGTCGCCAGGGAGCTGGAGGCGATAGCGGAACCGCAGCCGTAGGTCTTGAACTTGGCATCTTCGATAACGCCGTTGTCGTTGACCTTGATCTGCAGGCGCATCACATCGCCGCACGCCGGAGCGCCAACCATGCCGGTGCCGACATCTGGGTCTTCCGCGTCCATCTTGCCGACGTTACGCGGGTTTTCGTAGTGGTCGATGACCTTTTCGCTGTAAGCCATGGTACTGAATCCTCACTCATCAGGGCCGCTCTGGAACCCTGTAGAAACGCCTGCGTTTTCCGCCACGTTCCTACAGAGCTGGGGTGGCGGCTTCTATAGTTAGTGTGCCGCCCACTCGATCTTGGAAATATCGACGCCGTCTTTGTACATGTCCCACAGCGGCGACAGAACGCGCAGCTTGTTGACGGCTTCGCAGACTTTCTGCGCGGCGTAGTCGACTTGTTCTTCGGTGGTGAAGCGGCCGAACGTAAAGCGGATCGAGCTGTGTGCCAATTCGTCGTTGCGGCCCAGGGCGCGCAGCACATACGAAGGCTCAAGGGACGCCGAGGTGCAGGCCGAGCCGGACGAAACCGCCAGGTCCTTGAGCGCCATGATCAGCGACTCGCCTTCGACGTAGTTGAAGCTCAAATTCAGGTTGTGCGGTACACGGGCGGTCATGCTGCCGTTGATGTACAGCTCTTCAAGGTTCTCGACCTGCTTGTAGAAGCGATCACTCAGGGCCTTGATGCGCACGTTTTCGGCAGCCATGTCTTCCTTGGCTACACGGAAGGCTTCGCCCATGCCGACGATCTGGTGGGTCGCCAGGGTGCCCGAACGCATGCCGCGCTCGTGACCACCGCCGTGCATGGTGGCTTCGATGCGCACGCGTGGCTTGCGGCTCACGTACAGGGCGCCGATGCCTTTAGGGCCGTAGGTCTTGTGGGCAGAGAACGACATCAGGTCGACCTTCAGTTTCGACAGGTCGATATCGACCTTGCCGGTGGACTGAGCAGCGTCGACGTGCAGCAGGATACCCTTCGAGCGAGTCAGCTCGCCGATGGCCGCGATGTCGTTGATGGTGCCGATTTCGTTGTTCACGTGGATCACGGAAACCAGGATGGTGTCTTCACGCAGCGCGGCTTCGATCATGGCCGGGGTGACGATACCGTCGGTGGTTGGCTCGAGGTAGGTGACCTCGAAACCTTCACGCTCCAGTTGGCGCATGGTGTCGAGGACAGCCTTGTGCTCAATCTTGGTGGTGATCAGGTGTTTGCCTTTGGTCGCGTAGAAATGCGCCGCGCCCTTGATAGCCAGGTTGTCGGACTCGGTGGCACCGGAGGTCCAGACGATTTCACGCGGATCGGCATTGACCAGATCAGCGACTTGGCGACGCGCGTTCTCGACCGCTTCCTCGGCTTTCCAGCCGAATACGTGGGAACGGGAGGCTGGGTTGCCGAAGTTTCCGTCAACCAGCAGGCATTCGCTCATCTTTTGCGCGACACGCGGATCAACCGGGGTGGTCGCTGAGTAATCAAGGTAAATCGGCAATTTCATGGACTTTCTCCTAAATCAGGCTGGCTGGCGTGCCGTTAGCTCTGCGGCTGTTACTCGACGGCGGACGCTTCGATCTTGTCCAGACGCGGCGCCTTGGTATTGCAACGGCGCTGGTCCTGACGCTGGGCTACTTCTTGCACCTCACGGCGAGTCACAAGATCAGCCAAGCTGATACCACTCAAAAACTCATGGATCTGCAGGCTCAAGTCACACCACAGGTGGTGTGTCAGGCAGGTGTCGCCGGCGTGGCAATCACCCAGGCCCTGGCATTTGGTGGCGTCGACGGATTCGTTGACCGCGTCGATCACCTGAGCGACCTGGATACCCTGCATGTCGCGGGACAACTGGTAACCACCGCCTGGCCCGCGCACACTGGAAACCAGGTTGCTACGGCGCAATTTGGCGAACAGCTGTTCGAGGTAGGACAGGGAAATGCCTTGGCGCTCAGAGATATCGGCCAGGGACACCGGCCCAGTTTGCGCGTGCAAAGCCAGGTCGAGCATGGCAGTCACCGCGTATCGGCCTTTTGTAGTCAGTCTCATGGACAAGTACCAAGGTGTTTCAGAATGGGAGCAAGTATGCGATTCCCGAGTATTTAAGTCAACTATAAGACCTAGTACTTTAGTCAGGATTACCCGTAAAAAGGGCGCGCGAATCATAGCAGGATGGGGTGAGCACGAACAGCAGGAACAGGGCCAGGCAGAAATCGAGAGCAAAATGTGGGAGGGGGCTTGCCCCCCGATGACAGCAGGTCAGCCAATAAATCCATGGCTGACAGACCGCTATCGGGGGCAAGCCCCCTCCCACAGGGAATCTCGGGTGATCCTCAGACCTCAGCCAGCCTTGGTGGCAGTTTCGCTCTTGATTTCGGCGAAGTCTTCTTCGCGCAACTCAGGCAGATCTTTCGCACAGTAGCTGCTGCCCAGCTCCTTCAGCGCGCCGCACATGCCGTCCAACTTGCCATCCACCGCCTGCAGATGGTCGAGCAATTGGCCAATGGCGCGTGCCACAGGGTCGGGCATGTCTTCGCTGACGCCGTAGGCATCGAAGCCGATCTTCTCGGCCATGGCCTTGCGCTTGGCTTCCTGCTCATCGCCGACTTCCGGCTTGACGATGATTCGGCCAGGAATACCCACCACAGTTGCGCCAGGCGGCACCGCCTTGGTCACCACGGCATTGGAGCCGACCTTGGCGCCCGCGCCGACGGTGAACGGGCCAAGCACCTTCGCGCCCGCCCCTACCACCACGCCATCACCCAAGGTTGGGTGGCGCTTGCCTTTGTTCCAGGTGGTACCACCAAGCGTCACGCCCTGGTAGAGGGTCACGTCATCGCCGATTTCAGCGGTCTCGCCAATCACGATGCCCATGCCATGATCAATGAAGAAGCGGCGCCCTACCTTGGCCCCCGGATGAATCTCGATCCCGGTCAGCCACCGACCAAAGTTCGACACCAACCGAGCCAGCCATTTCCAACCCATGCCCCACAAGGCACCGGACAGCCGGTGAATCCAGATGGCGTGCATGCCCGGGTAGCACGTCAGCACTTCAAAGGCGTTGCGCGCCGCCGGGTCACGGTGGAAAACACTCTGGATATCTTCTCGCAAACGCTCGAACATTTTTAATCCTTCCGCTTAAGAAGCTCGCCACGGGCCGCTTTCTGGGTCTCCGTGAGGATGCCACGCAATATATTCATTTCCGCCCGGCTGACCGAGCTGCGTCCGTAAAGGCGACGCAGGCGCGCCATCAAGTGCCGTGGCTTTTCCGGATCGAGGAATTCGATGGCCACCAGGGTTTGCTCCAGGTGCTCATAGAACCGCTCCAACTCATCCATGGTGGCCAACTCGCCACTTTTGGTCGACGCAACCTCTTCCTTCTCTACCTTGCTCGGCTGACCAGCAGCGGCCAGCCAGGCCATGCGCACTTCGTAAGTCAACACCTGCACCGCGGCCCCGAGGTTCAACGAACTGAACTCAGGGTCTGATGGGATGTGCACGTGGTAATGACATCGCTGCAGCTCTTCATTGGTCAGGCCGGAATCTTCACGGCCAAAGACCAAGGCGATTTCAGCGCCGCCCGCGGCCTCCTCGACCACTTTGGTTCCGCATTCACGCGGATCGAGCAGCGGCCAGGGGATGCGACGGTCGCGGGCGCTGGTGCCGAGCACCAGATTGCAGCCGACCAAGGCGTCCTCCAAGGTGGCGACGACCTGGGCCTTTTCGAGGAGGTCATTGGCGCCGGACGCACGGGCATCGGCCTCGTGGTGCGGGAACACGCGCGGTTCGACCAGCACCAGGCGCGTCAGCCCCATGTTTTTCATGGCTCGCGCCACCCCGCCGATGTTGCCGGGATGACTGGTATTGACCAAGACGACACGAATGTTTTGCAGCAAGGGAGGCGCTCTCGGACACGGGAAAGGGGAGCAAATCTTACAGAACAGCCTAAGGTTATGCCATGAAAGCTAACGTCGTCCTTCACCTGAAGAAAGTTTCTGCTAGAATGCCCGGCTTTCTTTAACAACCTTAGGTGACACATCCATGCAGCCCATGCTGAATATCGCGCTGCGCGCCGCCCGCAGCGCCAGTGAATTGATCTTCCGCTCCATCGAGCGCCTGGATACCATCAAGGTCGACGAAAAAGACGCCAAGGATTATGTATCCGAGGTGGATCGCGCCGCCGAACAGAAAATCATCGACGCTCTGCGCAAGGCCTACCCTACCCACGGCATCCTCGGCGAAGAAACCGGCCTGCACAAAGGCAGCGGCGAAGGCGAAGACTACCTGTGGATCATCGACCCACTGGATGGCACCACCAACTTCCTGCGCGGCATCCCGCACTTTGCCGTGAGCATCGCGTGCAAATACCGTGGTCGCCTGGAACACGCCGTTGTTCTCGACCCAGTCCGCCAGGAAGAATTCACCGCCAGCCGTGGCCGTGGCGCACAGCTCAATGGTCGTCGCCTGCGCGTAAGTGGCCGCACCAGCCTGGACGGCGCCCTGCTGGGTACTGGCTTCCCGTTCCGTGATGACCAGATGGACAACCTGGAAAACTACCTGGGCATGTTCCGCGCCCTGGTTGGCCAGACCGCCGGCATCCGCCGCGCTGGCGCAGCAAGCCTGGACCTGGCTTACGTTGCCGCCGGTCGCTTTGATGCCTTCTGGGAGTCGGGCCTGTCCGAGTGGGACATGGCTGCAGGCGCCCTGCTGATCCAGGAAGCAGGCGGCCTGGTGAGCGACTTCACCGGCGGTCACGACTTCCTTGAGAAAGGCCACGTGGTTGCCGGCAACACCAAATGCTTCAAGGCAGTCCTGACGGCGATCCAGCCGCACCTGCCGGCCTCGCTGAAGCGATAAGCGGGCGAGCACAAAAAAAGCACCCCTCGGGGTGCTTTTTTTATGCCTGCAGAACCGGTTATTGCTGGTTCTGACCCAGGATCAGACGACCTTCTTTGTCGACTGGAATCTGGCTGCCAGGGTCGCGCTCCATACGCACGGAACCTTCCTTACCGTCCAGGTTGTAACGCACGTCGTACCCAACAACCTTGTCGCTGATGTCATTGACGGTGTTACAACGGGTTTGCGTAGTGGTGTAGGTATCGCGGTTCTGCATACCCTCTTGAACCTTGTTACCGGCGTAGCCACCACCGACCGCACCGGCCACGGTGGCCAGCTTCTTACCATTACCACCACCGATCTGGTTACCCAGCAAGCCACCCGCCAGGGCGCCTACAACGGTACCGGCGATTTGATGTTGATCCTGCACCGGACGCTGCCGGGTCACGGTGACGTCCTTGCAGACTTCACGGGGAGTCTTTATCTGGGTTTTAACCGGCTGCACCGCCAGCACTTGCGCATACTCAGGGCCGCTTTTTACCAGGCTGTAGGTGGCAACAGCACCCCCGGCAGTTACACCGACAGCACCCAATACCGCACCAACCAGCAACGACTTGTTCACGTTGAACCTCCTGACCATCACAAGCGGACCGAAACGTCCGCGCTATACCCAGCCTTGGAGCAAAAAAAAAGGCGCGAGTTCAATTCTCGCGCCTTTCTTGTCACAGCGATCAACAAGCGCCCATCAAGGGCGGTCGTCGACCTCCTTGCCAGTGCTGGCCGGAGGGATAAGGTCTTCGCTGTTGAGGTTCAGCCAGATCAGCACCACGTTGGCGATGTAGATCGACGAGTAGGTGCCCGCCAGAACGCCGATGAACAGCGCCAGGGAGAAGCCCCACAGGTTGTCGCCGCCGAAGATCATCAGCGCAGCGATCGCCAGCAAGGTGGAGATCGACGTCGCCATGGTCCGCAGCAGGGTCTGGGTGGTCGAAATGTTGATGTTCTCTATCAACGTCGCCTTGCGCAGCACACGGAAGTTCTCACGAACCCGGTCGAATACCACGATGGTGTCGTTGAGGGAGTAACCAATGATCGCCAGCACCGCCGCCAACACCGTCAGGTCGAAGGTAATCTGGAAGTACGCCAGGATGCCTACGGTCACGATCACGTCGTGGATCAGCGACACAATGGCGCCGACACCAAACTTCCACTGAAAGCGGAACGCCAGGTAGATCATGATGCCGACCAGCGCCATCAGCATGCCGAGGCCGCCCTGGTCGCGCAGCTCTTCACCGACCTGCGGGCCTACGAACTCGACGCGCTTGACCGACGCAGGGTTGTCACCGCCGACCTTTTGCAAGGCCTCGGCTACCTGGTGACCCAGTTGCGGGTCTTCGCCCGGCATACGCACCAGCAGGTCGGTAGTTGCACCAAAGCTCTGCACGATGGCTTCGTGATAGCCGGCCTTGACCAGCTCGCTGCGCACCAGGGTGACGTCGGCCGGCTTCTCGTAGGTCAGCTCGATGAGCGTACCGCCGGTGAAGTCCAGACCGTAGTTCAGGCCCTTATGGAACCAGCTGAACAACGCCAGAACGGTAAGGAGCACGGTGACGCCGAACGCAACGTTGCGAACGCCCATGAAGTTGATTGTACGTAACATGGCAGCCCCTTAAATCCACAACTTCTTGAAGTCACGCCCGCCAAAGATCAGGTTGACCATTGCGCGGGTCACCATGATGGCCGTGAACATCGAGGTAAAGATACCGAGGGACATGGTCACCGCAAAACCTTTGACCGGGCCGGTACCCATGGCAAAGAGAATCCCGCCGACCAACAGAGTGGTCAGGTTGGAGTCGAGAATCGCGGTAAATGCCCGGCCGAAGCCTTCGTTGATTGCACGCTGCACGGTCATGCCCGCCGCGATCTCTTCACGAATCCGCGAGAAGATCAGTACGTTGGCGTCAACCGCCATACCCATGGTGAGTACGATACCGGCGATACCTGGCAGGGTCAGTGTAGCGCCCAGCAGCGACATCAAGGCCAGCAGCATCACCATGTTGCCCGCCAGGGCCACGGTGGCGATGACGCCGAAGAAGCGGTAGATGGCGATGATGAACAGCGACACGAACAACATGCCCCACAGCGCCGCATCGACGCCCTTGGTAATGTTGTCGGCACCCAGGCTCGGGCCGATGGTACGTTCTTCAGCGAAGTACATCGGTGCCGCCAGGCCACCGGCACGCAGCAGCAGCGCCAGTTCCGAGGACTCGCCCTGGCCATTCAGGCCAGTGATACGGAATTGCGCACCCAGTGGCGACTGAATGGTCGCCAGGCTGATGATTTTCTTCTCTTCCTTGAAGGTCTGAACCGGTACGTCTTTCTCGACGCCGTTGACCATCTGCTTGGTGTAGGTGGTGATCGGGCGTTGCTCGATGAAGATCACCGCCATGCTGCGACCGACGTTGCTGCGCGTGGCGCGGCTCATCAGTTCACCACCATGACCATCCAGGCGGATGTTCACTTCAGGGGTGCCGTGCTCACCAAAACCAGCCTTGGCATCCGTCACCTGGTCACCGGTGATGATCAAGCCACGCTCGATCAACGCTGGAGGACGGTTGCCTTCGCGGAATTCGAACTCTTCGGCGGTGGCGCGGGTAGCACCCGGTTCAGCCGCCAGGCGGAACTCCAGGTTGGCGGTCTTGCCCAGGATACGCTTGGCTTCAGCGGTGTCCTGCACACCCGGCAGCTCAACCACGATGCGGTTGGCGCCCTGGCGCTGCACGATAGGCTCGGCCACACCCAGCTCGTTGACGCGGTTACGCACCGTGGTCAGGTTCTGCTTGATCGAGTATTCGCGGATTTCCGCGATCTTGGCCGGGCTCATCGCCAGACGCAGCACAGCCTGACCATTCAAGTCGGCCGGTACGATATCGAAATCGTTGAAGTTTTTGCGGATCAGCGCACGGGCCTGTTCGCGGGACGCTTCGTCAGAGAAGCCCAGCTGGATGGCACCATTGAGCTGCGGCAGGCTGCGATAACGTAGGCGCTCTTTACGCAGCAGGCTCTTCACGTCGCCTTCGTAGACTTTAAGACGTGCATCGAGAGCCTTGTCCATGTCGACTTCCAGCAGGAAGTGCACACCACCGGACAAGTCCAGACCCAGCTTCATCGGGTGCGCGCCAATGCTGCGCAACCATTGCGGCGTGGTCTGTGCCAGGTTGAGTGCGACAACGTAGTCGTCACCCATGACCTTGCGCACGACGTCTTTGGCCGGCAATTGGTCTTCTTGCTTGGTCAGGCGTAACAAGCCGCCCTTCGCACCAGCTGCCAATGTTGCCGCTTTAACCTGGATGCCCGCGTCGTTGAGCGCTTTGCTCGCGCGTTCCAGATCAGCCTGATTGACCTGCAGCGTAGTGCTGGCGCCAGAGATCTGGATCGCCGGGTCATCAGGATAGAGATTGGGAGCGGAATAAATAAAACCGATCGCCAGCACCGCCAGGATCAGTACGTATTTCCACAGAGGGTATTTGTTCAGCATCACGCCGCCCGCTTATAACGCGGGGCGCCTTGCGCGCCCCGTCGATTGGTAAAGGTTGTTACTTAGATCGCTTTGAGCGTGCCTTTAGGCAGCGTGGCGGCGATGGCGCCCTTCTGGAACTTCATTTCTACGGTGTCGGACACTTCCAGAACCACGAAAGCATCGGAAACCTTGGTGATCTTGCCAGCGATGCCGCCGGTGGTCACAACTTCGTCACCTTTCTGCAGGCTGCCCAGCAGGTTCTTCTGCTCTTTGGCGCGCTTGGCCTGTGGACGCCAGATCATCAGGTAGAAGATGACCAGGAAACCGACCAGGAAAATCCACTCGAAACCACCACCCATAGGGCCGGCAGCAGCAGGCGCAGCGGCATCCGCCATGGCGTTAGAGATAAAAAAGCTCATTTAGCACTCCAGTTGCAAATAGTGAATCTTAGGGTCGGAAAACTCAGTCCAAGGGCGGCACAGGGAGCCCGCGCTTGGCATAGAAGGCATCGACGAAGGCGGCCAATGTACCCTGTTGAATAGCCTCGCGCAAACCAGCCATCAGGACTTGGTAGTGACGCAAATTGTGGATGGTATTCAACATGCTACCCAGCATTTCCCCACACTTGTCCAGATGGTGCAGATAAGCACGGGAGAAGTTCTGGCAGGTATAGCAATCACAGGTGGGATCCAGCGGCGAATCATCATGGCGATGAAACGCGTTACGGATCTTCAGCACGCCTGTATCGATGAACAGATGCCCATTGCGGGCATTACGGGTTGGCATCACGCAATCGAACATGTCCACACCGCGGCGCACACCCTCTACGAGATCTTCGGGTTTGCCAACGCCCATAAGGTAACGAGGTTTGTCAGCAGGCATCAGGCCCGGTAGGTAATCCAGCACCTTGATCATTTCATGTTTGGGCTCGCCCACCGACAAACCGCCGATGGCCAGGCCGTCAAAACCGATCTTGTCCAAGCCTTCCAGCGAGCGTTTGCGCAGGCTTTCATGCATGCCGCCCTGAACGATACCGAACAGCGCAGCGGTGTTGTCACCGTGGGCATTCTTCGAGCGCTGGGCCCAACGCAGGGACAACTCCATGGAAATTCGCGCGACGTCTTCGTCAGCCGGGTACGGTGTGCACTCGTCAAAGATCATCACGATGTCGGAGCCCAGGTCACGCTGCACCTGCATCGACTCTTCCGGGCCCATGAACACTTTGGAACCGTCCACCGGCGAGGCGAAGGTCACGCCCTCTTCCTTGATCTTGCGCATGGCGCCCAGGCTGAACACCTGGAAACCGCCTGAGTCAGTCAGGATAGGGCCTTGCCATTTCATGAAGTCATGCAGATCACCGTGCTTCTTGATCACTTCCGTGCCTGGGCGCAGCCACAGGTGGAAGGTGTTGCCGAGGATGATCTCGGCACCGGTGGCGACGATGTCACGCGGCAGCATGCCCTTGACGGTGCCGTAAGTGCCCACGGGCATGAACGCCGGGGTCTCGACGGTGCCGCGCGGGAAGGTCAGGCGACCGCGACGGGCCTTGCCGTCGGTGGCCAATAATTCAAACGACATACGACTCATAGTTATTCCTCTGGGCCGCGTGGCGCCGGATTACGGGTGATAAACATCGCATCACCGTAGCTGAAAAAACGGTACTCGTTGGCGATGGCGGCTTGATAAGCGGCCATGGTTTCCGGGTAACCGGCAAATGCCGACACCAGCATCAACAGTGTGGATTCCGGCAAATGGAAGTTAGTCACCAGGCAATCGACCACATGGAATGGCCGGCCTGGGTAGATAAAGATATCGGTGTCGCCACTGAACGGCTTGAGTACGCCATCACGGGCCGCACTTTCCAACGAGCGGACGCTGGTGGTCCCCACCGCCACGACTCGCCCGCCACGCGCCTTGCACGCCGCAACAGCGTCCACGACGTCCTGGCTGACTTCCAACCACTCGCTGTGCATATGGTGGTCTTCGATGTTATCCACACGCACCGGCTGAAACGTGCCGGCCCCCACGTGCAGGGTCACATAGGCGGTCTCGACGCCTTTGGCAGCAATCGCATCCAGCAGCGGCTGATCGAAATGCAGGCCCGCGGTCGGTGCGGCAACGGCGCCGAGGCGTTGGGAGTACACCGTCTGATAGCGCTCGCGGTCCGAATCTTCGTCGGGACGATCTATATAAGGAGGCAACGGCATATGGCCGACGCGCTCCAGCAGCGGCAATACTTCTTCGGCAAACCTGAGCTCGAACAACGCGTCGTGGCGCGCCACCATCTCGGCTTCGCCACCGCCATCGATCAGGATGGAGGAACCCGGTTTCGGCGACTTGCTGGAGCGCACATGGGCCAGTACGCGATGACTGTCCAGTACCCGCTCCACCAGAATTTCCAGCTTGCCGCCGGACGCTTTCTGGCCAAAAAGCCGCGCCGGAATCACCCGGGTATTGTTGAATACCATCAGATCGCCAGGGCGCAAATGCTCAAGCAAATCAGTGAATTGACGGTGTGCGAGGGCACCACTCACCCCGTCCAGGGTCAGCAGTCGACTGGCGCGACGCTCCGCCAAAGGATGGCGAGCGATCAGCGAATCAGGGAGTTCAAAAGTAAAGTCAGCAACGCGCATGATGGGGTTCGTCTAGCAGGGCCGGGAAGTTTAGCGGAAATAGTGAAAATTGACCATGAAACGTGATTGACCAACGGTAATCTCATCTCTATACTTCGCCGCCATTGAGCCCTGATGGCGGAATTGGTAGACGCGGCGGATTCAAAATCCGTTTTCGAAAGGAGTGGGAGTTCGAGTCTCCCTCGGGGCACCATCTTAAAAAAAGACCTTGAAATTCAAGGTCTTTTTTTTCGCCCATAGAAAAGTGCATGACTCGCACAGTCATTCTTTTGAGAGCGACTCAGTGCTTCAAGCACCTCCTCCAGGCGCGCCTGCGACACGCCTGACCAGCACAATTCGCCCTACCACTCATCGCGCGCTCACAAGCCTCTGACAGGCACTGGAGAGCGCTCAGCGGCCAAATGCATTCGAGGCCACTACCAGAATGTCCAAACCGCGCTCAGCACTGGCGCAGCGGGCGTGTCAGAAAGGTGCGCAGTTTCGGGCGCCGATCGACGCGCAGCGCGAAACGGTGCTGACCCAGCGCGGGGTTCACACCGATGAAACGTTGGCACAGAGGGGTGCTCCAGGTGAAGGATACTTTCTCTATGTAGAGTGCGCCGTTAGCGTCGACCCCACCAAGAATTCGTTCGCGCGAACGATCAGACTTAAATCGCCCAAGCCGCTCAAGGCTCTCGCGCATGGCCTGAATCCGGATGACTACCAGATCTTCCAGGTCATTTTCGATCGCCCAAAACAAAACCCCTGTCTGCGTTAGCAAACAGGGGTTCTGGAATTTAATCTTGACG
>NZ_JBZXDZ010000009.1:0-317075 GCF_058725305.1 Pseudomonas sp. DW-iso3 | reverse complement strand
TTCCGAAACCCCATCTGCGAAAGCAGATGGGGTTTTGTTTTGGGCGGTCGAAAAGCATGGAAATGTCCATTTTTCGGCGACCTTCAGTGCTAAAGTCCTGCGTTTCTATGCAATGACCCTGCGCATGGCTATCATGCGTGCCTCATTGTGAGGCGATATTTGCATGCTGACGCTGTTAAAACTTCTGAAAGATGGCCGATTCCACTCGGGGGAAGCGCTGGGCGCCGCCCTTGGTGTTAGCCGCAGTGCTGTCTGGAAGCAACTCCAGCACCTGGAAGCAGAATTGAATCTGCCCATACATAAGGTGCGAGGGAAGGGGTACCAGTTGGCGTCACCGCTGGTGTTCTTGACTGCTGAAGATATTGCGCTGAATGCGCCCTCCTTGGTGTGGCCCATTCATATATCTGACTCCATTGACTCCACAAATGCTGAAGCCTTGCGTCTTGTTGGTGCCGGGTGCGAGGCGCCGTTTCTAGTGCTTGCGGAGCAGCAAACGGCCGGCCGGGGGCGGAGGGGGCGGAAGTGGGTGAGTCCATTTGCGCAGAATGTGTATTACAGCCTCGTATTGCGCATCGAGTCGGGGCTTCGGCAGTTGGAGGGGCTGAGCCTGGTTGTGGGCTTGGCGGTCATGCAGGCCTTGCGCGAGTCTGGTGTGCAGGGGGCAGCGCTGAAATGGCCTAACGATGTTCTGGTGGGTCAGAAGAAGATTGCCGGCATTTTGCTGGAGTTGGTCGGTGACCCTGCGGATATCTGTCACGTTGTCCTTGGAATAGGCATCAACGTGAATATGCAGAGAGCCGACGATGTGGACCAGCAATGGACTTCACTTCAGTTACAGACAGGCTCTCCGGTGGATCGTAACGCTTTGGTGGCGCGATTGGGGTTGCAGTTGCAAGACTACCTTGAGCGGCACCGCCTGGGCGGTTTTATCGCGCTTCAAGAAGAGTGGGAGCAGAATCACGCTTGGCAGGGGCGTCCGGTATCCCTTATTGCGGGTGTCCACCAAATTGATGGAGTTGTACTGGGGGTCGATCACCAGGGGGCATTGCGCTTGAGTGTTGATGGTGTTGAGAAAATATACAGTGGTGGTGAGCTAAGCCTGAGGTTGCGTGATGATTCTTGAGCTCGACTGCGGAAATAGCTTTATCAAGTGGCGTGTGCTTGATGTCGGTGATACGCGTGCGTCGGCGGAAGGGGTTGTCGGTTCAGACCTGGCATTGATTGACAGCCTTGTGGCGCTTCCCGGACTGTTGCTAACGCGTTGCCGATTGGTGAGTGTTCGTGCCCTGGAAGAAACAAGCAAACTGGTCGAGGCACTGCATGAGGCTTTCGGGGTTGCTGTTTCCTGTGCTGTGCCTGCGCGTGAGATGGCAGGAGTGCGCAACGGCTACGAAGATTTTGAGCGTCTGGGCCTTGATCGCTGGTTGGCAATGCTCGGTGGATTCAAGCTGGCACGCGGCGCTTGCTTGGTGCTTGATTTTGGTACGGCAGCCACGGCGGATTTTATTGCCGCGGACGGTGAGCACCTTGGCGGTTTCATTTGCCCGGGTATGCCGCTCATGCGCAACCAGTTGCGAACTCATACACGCAAGATACGCTACGACGACGCTGCTGCTGAAAGGGCGATGGAACGACTCTCTCCAGGTCGTACGACTGCTGAGGCCGTGGAACGAGGTTGTACGCTTATGCTGAGAGGGTTCGTACTGACTCAGTTGGAGTTGGCGCGAAGCTACTGGGGTGATGATTTCACTGTTTTTCTCACCGGAGGGGACGCCGATTTGGTGGTAGATGCAGTCCCGCAGGCCAGACTCGTTCCAGATCTGGTTTTTGTCGGTTTGGCGATGGCTTGCCCTTTGTCCTGAGGTGATTATGCGTTGGTTGTTTTTGCTTTTACTCGTCCTCAACGCCTTCTATTACATTTGGCATCAACAAGAAGCACCGTTGCGCGCCAAAGATGTCACGCCCCTGAGCCTTTACAAGGGGTCGCAACAGGACATCCGACTGCTCAGCGAATCCTCTGACGTTGTAGCGCGCAAAGAGCGTGCAAAGGCAGCTGATGCGCAAAATACGTGTTTGTACATTGGTGGCTTTGCGGACCAGCGACAGGCGCAGGCCGTTGAGCAGCGGCTCACGAGCCTGGATATAAAGGTCAAGGTTCAATTGCTGAATACTGTCGATGCTTCCGGCTATTGGCTGCGTGTAGCCCCTGAAAGCCGACGCCTGGCTGAGGATCTGCCATTTGAAAACCTTGCTAAGGAATTCAATGAGTTAAAACATAAAATAATGTTGTGCGAAGGCGTTGCATCTCTCGAATAGTTTGCATAGAATGGCGCCCGCTTCGCAGTGAAGACCTTTAAGGCCTACAGCGTGAAGCGAAGGTCAACGCAGCTAACCTCATATTTTTAAATGAGAAAATGCTTGACAGAAGGCCGGCGTGATGTAAAATGCCGGCTCGCTTAGGAGGGGTTCCCGAGCGGCCAAAGGGATCAGACTGTAAATCTGACGTCTACGACTTCGAAGGTTCGAATCCTTCCCCCTCCACCATTTTTAGCGTGAGCTGCAAGCTCCGCGGGTATAGTTTAGTGGTAGAACCTCAGCCTTCCAAGCTGATGATGCGGGTTCGATTCCCGCTACCCGCTCCAAGTTTGCAGGTTGTGCAAGATGTTTCGCTCTTGTAGCTCAGTTGGTAGAGCACACCCTTGGTAAGGGTGAGGTCAGCGGTTCAAATCCGCTCAAGAGCTCCATATGACAAGGCAGATATGAAAATATCTGCCTTTGTTTTAACAGCTGCCTCGGCTTGTTGGTGTGTATCTGGCTCTTATGGTTAGGTGATTTCAAGTCTAGTGGGGTTGGTTGTTGTAAAGTCTTTTTCAGGCCTGCATAATGGTCGGCCTGATTTTGTTTTAGGTCAGTAGCTCAATTGGCAGAGCGACGGTCTCCAAAACCGTAGGTTGGGGGTTCGATTCCCTCCTGACCTGCCAGATTCACGTGGTGTATCTGGCTTTCTTTTCACAGGATCTTCATAGATGACTCCTAAGGCTGAAGCTCAAAGCTCTCGTTTCGATCTGGTCAAGTGGCTCGCTGTAGTCGCCTTGGTGGTCGTAGGCGTTGTTGGCAATCAGTACTATTCTGCTTCGCCGATCCTGTACCGCGTGCTCGCTTTGCTTGCTCTTGCTGCTGTTGCTGCCTTTGTAGGCCTGCAGACTGCCAAAGGCAAGTCTTTCGCGGTCCTGGTAAAGGAAGCTCGCACCGAAATTCGTAAAGTCGTTTGGCCGACTCGCCAAGAAACCACGCAGACCACGTTGATCGTTGTGGCTGTTGTTCTGGTTATGGCGTTGCTGTTGTGGGGGCTTGATTCCCTGCTCGGCTGGCTTGTTTCCTTGATTGTTGGCTAAGGGTGTCCCGTGGCTAAGCGTTGGTACGTTGTGCATGCTTACTCGGGTTACGAGAAGCATGTTATGCGCTCTTTGCTAGAGCGCGTAAAGCTGGCAGGCATGGAAGATGGTTTCGGCGAAATTCTGGTTCCCACTGAAGAAGTGGTTGAAATGCGGAATGGCCAGAAGCGCAAGAGTGAACGCAAGTTCTTCCCAGGCTATGTGCTGGTTCAGATGGACATGAATGAAGGTACTTGGCACTTGGTCAAGGATACCCCTCGTGTCATGGGTTTCATTGGCGGTACCGCTGATAAGCCTGCTCCTATCACTGACAAAGAAGCAGAAGCGATTCTGCGCCGCGTTGCTGATGGTAGCGACAAGCCTAAGCCGAAGACGTTGTTCGAGCCGGGTGAGGTTGTTCGTGTCACAGATGGTCCGTTTGCTGATTTCAACGGTACTGTCGAAGAAGTTAACTACGAAAAGAGCCGGATCCAAGTGGCGGTGCTCATTTTCGGTCGCTCTACTCCGGTAGAGCTGGAGTTCAGCCAGGTCGAGAAGGTCTAGCTGAGCAAGCATCCCAACCCCGCAGCCTTAGGCTGTGGGGTTTTGTCGTCACTGGGATAAACGCGCAAGTAACCGGGGAGCCTTTCGAGGCGCTTGAACCCGTAATTGGAGTGCCTCATGGCCAAGAAGATTACCGCTTACATCAAGCTGCAAGTGAAGGCCGCTCAGGCCAACCCAAGTCCACCTGTTGGTCCAGCTCTGGGTCAGCACGGCGTGAACATCATGGAATTCTGCAAGGCCTTCAACGCCCGTACTCAGGGTCTTGAGCCAGGTCTGCCGACTCCAGTGATCATCACTGTATACAGCGACCGTAGCTTCACTTTCGAAACCAAGTCGACCCCGGCTTCGGTTCTGCTGAAGAAAGCTGCTGGTCTGACTAGCGGTTCCGCTCGTCCTAACACCGTTAAGGTTGGCACCGTAACTCGTGCTCAGCTGGAAGAAATCGCGAAAACCAAAAACGCGGATCTGACTGCAGCTGATATGGATGCAGCCGTGCGTACCATCGCCGGTTCTGCTCGTAGCATGGGCCTTAACGTGGAGGGTGTGTAATGGCTAAGCTGACCAAGCGTCAAAAGGCTATCGCCGGCAAAATCGAAGCGGGCAAGTCCTACAATTTTGTAGACGCTGCTGCTCTGCTGACCGAGCTGTCGACTGTCAAGTTCAGCGAGTCCGTTGACGTTGCTGTAAACCTGGGCGTTGACCCACGTAAATCCGACCAGGTCGTTCGTAGCGCAACTGTGCTGCCACACGGTACTGGCAAGACTGTACGTGTAGCTGTCTTCACCCAAGGCCCGGCAGCTGAAGCTGCTCTGGCCGCCGGCGCTGATCGCGTTGGCATGGACGACCTGGCTGCCGAAATGAAAGGCGGCGACCTGAACTACGACGTCGTTATTGCTTCCCCGGATGCAATGCGCGTTGTGGGTCAGTTGGGTCAGATCCTCGGTCCACGTGGTCTGATGCCTAACCCTAAAGTCGGCACTGTAACGCCAGACGTAGCCACCGCGGTTAAAAACGCCAAGGCTGGTCAGGTTCGTTATCGCACCGACAAAAACGGCATCATTCACACCTCCGTTGGCAAGGTCGGCTTCGACGCCGTCAAGCTGAAGGAAAACGTTGAAGCCCTGATCGCTGATCTGAAGCGTATCAAGCCAGCTTCCTCGAAAGGTATCTACGTCAAGCGCGTTACCCTGAGCACCACTATGGGCCCAGGTCTGGTCATCGACCAAGGTTCGCTGGACGTATAAGACACAGATTGGCGCGAGCGATCGCGCCAATTGAAAAAATTGGGGTCCCTGCCTGGCGGGGGCTATCCAAGACCGTAGGCGGCGCAAGTCTTAAACCACAAGCCTACGCAGATGGTGCTCCCGGTTCCTTACCGAATCAGACACCAAAACGACATCCGGCTCCGGCCAGATGAAACGGTAACAAGCAGGAGTTAAACCCGTGGCAATTAATCTCGAAGACAAGAAGGCCATCGTCGCTGAAGTCAACGAGGCTGCCAAAGCTGCTCTGTCCGCTGTCGTGGCTGATGCCCGTGGTGTGACAGTAGGCGCTATGACCGGACTCCGTAAAGAGGCTCGTGAAGCTGGCGTATACGTACGTGTTGTACGTAACACCCTGCTCAAGCGCGCTGTTGCTGACACTGAATACAGTGTCCTCAACGACGTGTTCACCGGCCCGACTCTGATCGCGTTCTCCAAAGAACATCCAGGCGCTGCTGCCCGTTTGTTCAAAGAATTCGCCAAGAGTCAGGAAAAGTTCGAGATCAAGGCAGCTGCGTTCGAGGGCAAGTTCCTCGCAGCTAACCAAATCGACGTACTGGCAACACTGCCGACCCGCGACGAAGCCATTTCGCAGCTGATGAGCGTGATTCAAGGCGCTACCAGCAAGCTGGCTCGTACTCTGGCCGCAGTTCGCGAGCAAAAAGAAGCTGCCGCAGCCTAAGGCTGAGCGACTTCTCTCGCGTATTTTTGTTTATTTCGATGGCCGAGTAGGCCGTCCCCCAATTCAGGAAATACAGCAATGTCTATCTCCCAAGACGATATCCTCAACGCCGTAGCTGAAATGTCGGTTCTGCAGGTTGTTGAGCTGATCAAAGCTTTCGAAGAAAAATTCGGCGTTTCCGCTGCCGCTGCTTCCGCTGGCCCAGCTGTTGCTGCTGTTGCTGCTGAAGAGCAAACCGAATTCAACGTCATGCTGCTGGAAGCTGGCGAGAAGAAAGTAAACGTGATCAAGGCAGTACGTGAACTGACCGGTCTGGGCCTGAAAGAAGCCAAGGCTGTAGTTGACGGCGCTCCTGCCCAGGTTCTGGAAGCTGTTACCAAAGACGCAGCTGACAAAGCCAAAGCAGCACTGGAAGAAGCAGGCGCTAAAGTCGAGCTGAAGTAAGCATCGACCTTGCGTCTCCAGCCCAAGCGTTAAGCTGAAGGCTGATGGCTGGTGGCTCTTGCCACCGGCCTTTTTCCGTTCTTGGCTGACGACTCGGTCGCCGCCATTAACGCGCTGTAGCCACCCGATGCGGTGGTGCAAACCATGGGGTTTGCGAGATTTTCTGGCTGCTCCCGTCGGGGGGGCCAAACAAGCAGGTGACCAAGCTGGGGAACGCTGATGGCTTACTCATATACTGAGAAAAAACGTATCCGCAAGGACTTTAGCAAGTTGCCGGACGTCATGGATGTCCCGTACCTTCTGGCTATCCAGCTGGATTCGTATCGTGAATTCTTGCAGGCGGGAGCGACCAAAGATCAGTTCCGCGACGTGGGCCTGCATGCGGCCTTCAAATCCGTTTTCCCGATCATCAGCTACTCCGGCAATGCTGCGCTGGAGTACGTCGGTTATCGCCTGGGCGAACCGGCATTTGATGTCAAAGAATGCGTGTTGCGCGGTGTTACGTACGCCGTACCTTTGCGGGTAAAAGTCCGTCTGATCATTTTCGACAAAGAATCGTCGAACAAAGCGATCAAGGACATCAAAGAGCAAGAAGTCTACATGGGCGAAATCCCACTGATGACTGAGAACGGTACCTTCGTTATCAACGGTACCGAACGTGTGATCGTTTCCCAGCTGCACCGTTCCCCGGGCGTGTTCTTCGACCACGACCGCGGCAAGACGCACAGCTCTGGTAAGCTCCTGTACTCCGCGCGGATCATTCCTTACCGTGGTTCGTGGTTGGACTTCGAGTTCGATCCGAAAGACTGCGTGTTCGTGCGTATCGACCGTCGTCGCAAGCTGCCGGCCTCGGTACTGCTGCGCGCGCTCGGCTACACCACTGAGCAAGTGCTGGACGCCTTCTACACCACCAACGTATTCAGCCTGAAGGATGAAACCCTCAAGCTGGAGCTGATTGCTTCGCGTCTGCGTGGTGAAATTGCTGTCCTGGACATTCAGGATGAAAAGGGCAAGGTCATTGTTGAAGCTGGCCGTCGTATCACTGCGCGCCACATCAACCAGATCGAAAAAGCCGGTATCAAAGAGCTGGAAGTGCCTCTGGACTACGTCCTTGGCCGCACGACCGCCAAGGTCATCGTTCACCCAGCTACAGGCGAAATCCTGGCTGAGTGCAACACCGAGCTGAACACCGAAATCCTGGCCAAAATCGCCAAGGCTCAGGTTGTTCGCATCGAGACCCTGTATACCAACGACATCGACTGCGGTCCGTTCATTTCCGACACGCTGAAGATCGACTCCACCAGCAACCAATTGGAAGCGCTGGTCGAGATCTATCGCATGATGCGTCCTGGTGAGCCACCAACCAAAGACGCTGCCGAAACCCTGTTCAACAACCTGTTCTTCAGCCCTGAGCGCTATGACCTGTCTGCGGTCGGCCGGATGAAGTTCAACCGTCGTATCGGTCGTACCGAGATCGAAGGTTCGGGCGTGCTGTGCAAGGAAGACATCGTCGCGGTACTGAAGACCCTGGTCGACATCCGTAACGGCAAAGGCATCGTCGATGACATCGACCACCTGGGTAACCGTCGTGTTCGCTGTGTAGGCGAAATGGCCGAGAACCAGTTCCGCGTTGGCCTGGTACGTGTTGAGCGTGCGGTCAAAGAGCGTCTGTCGATGGCTGAAAGCGAAGGCCTGATGCCGCAAGACCTGATCAACGCCAAGCCAGTGGCTGCGGCGGTGAAAGAGTTCTTCGGTTCCAGCCAGCTTTCCCAGTTCATGGACCAGAACAACCCGCTCTCCGAGATCACCCACAAGCGCCGTGTATCTGCACTGGGCCCGGGCGGTCTGACCCGTGAGCGTGCTGGCTTTGAAGTTCGTGACGTACACCCGACGCACTACGGTCGTGTTTGCCCGATCGAAACGCCGGAAGGTCCGAACATCGGTCTGATCAACTCCCTGGCCGCTTATGCGCGCACCAACCAGTACGGCTTCCTCGAGAGCCCGTACCGCGTGGTGAAAGACGCTCTGGTCACCGACGAGATCGTGTTCCTGTCCGCCATCGAAGAAGCTGATCACGTGATCGCTCAGGCTTCGGCCACGATGAACGACAAGAAAGTCCTGGTCGACGAGCTGGTAGCTGTTCGTCACTTGAACGAGTTCACCGTCAAGGCGCCGGAAGACGTCACCTTGATGGACGTGTCGCCGAAGCAGGTAGTGTCGGTTGCAGCGTCGCTGATCCCGTTCCTGGAGCACGATGACGCCAACCGTGCGTTGATGGGTTCCAACATGCAGCGTCAAGCTGTACCGACCCTGCGCGCCGACAAGCCGCTGGTAGGTACCGGCATGGAGCGTAACGTAGCTCGTGACTCCGGCGTTTGCGTCGTGGCTCGTCGTGGCGGCGTGATCGATTCCGTTGATGCCAGCCGTATCGTGGTTCGTGTTGCCGATGACGAAGTAGAAACTGGCGAAGCCGGTGTCGACATCTACAACCTGACCAAATACACCCGCTCGAACCAGAACACCTGCATCAACCAGCGTCCGCTGGTGAGCAAGGGTGATCGCGTTCAGCGCAGCGACATCATGGCTGATGGCCCGTCCACCGATATGGGTGAGCTGGCTCTGGGCCAGAACATGCGTATCGCGTTCATGGCATGGAACGGCTTCAACTTCGAAGACTCCATCTGCCTGTCCGAGCGTGTTGTTCAAGAAGACCGCTTCACCACGATCCACATTCAGGAACTGACCTGTGTGGCACGTGACACCAAGCTTGGGCCTGAGGAAATCACTGCAGACATCCCGAACGTGGGTGAAGCTGCACTGAACAAGCTGGACGAAGCCGGTATCGTTTACGTAGGTGCTGAAGTAGGCGCAGGCGACATCCTGGTAGGTAAGGTCACCCCGAAAGGCGAGACTCAACTGACTCCGGAAGAAAAACTGCTGCGTGCCATCTTCGGTGAAAAAGCCAGCGACGTTAAAGACACCTCCCTGCGTGTGCCTACCGGTACCAAGGGTACTGTCATCGACGTACAGGTCTTCACCCGTGACGGCGTTGAGCGTGATGCTCGTGCACTGTCCATCGAGAAGACCCAGCTCGACGAGATCCGCAAGGACCTGAACGAAGAGTTCCGTATCGTTGAAGGCGCGACCTTCGAACGTCTGCGTTCCGCCCTGGTAGGCCACAAGGCTGAAGGCGGCGCAGGTCTGAAGAAAGGTCAGGACATCACCGACGAAATCCTCGACGGTCTTGAGCACGGCCAGTGGTTCAAACTGCGCATGGCTGAAGATGCTCTGAACGAGCAGCTCGAGAAGGCTCAGGCCTACATCGTTGATCGTCGCCGTCTGCTGGACGACAAGTTTGAAGACAAGAAGCGCAAACTGCAGCAGGGCGATGACCTGGCTCCAGGCGTGCTGAAAATCGTCAAGGTTTACCTGGCAATCCGTCGCCGCATCCAGCCGGGCGACAAGATGGCTGGTCGTCACGGTAACAAGGGTGTGGTCTCCGTGATCATGCCGGTTGAAGACATGCCGCACGATGCCAATGGCACCCCGGTCGACGTCGTCCTCAACCCGTTGGGCGTACCTTCGCGTATGAACGTTGGTCAGATCCTTGAAACCCACCTGGGCCTCGCGGCCAAAGGTCTGGGCGAGAAGATCAACCGTATGATCGAAGAGCAGCGCAAGGTCGCAGACCTGCGTAAGTTCCTGCACGAGATCTACAACGAGATCGGCGGTCGCAACGAAGAGCTGGACACCTTCTCCGACCAGGAAATCCTGGATCTGGCGAAGAACCTGCGCGGCGGCGTTCCAATGGCTACCCCGGTGTTCGACGGTGCCAAGGAAAGCGAAATCAAGGCCATGCTGAAACTGGCAGACCTGCCAGAAAGCGGCCAGATGCAGCTGTTCGACGGCCGTACCGGCAACAAGTTCGAGCGCCCGGTTACTGTTGGCTACATGTACATGCTGAAGCTGAACCACTTGGTAGACGACAAGATGCACGCTCGTTCTACCGGTTCGTACAGCCTCGTTACCCAGCAGCCGCTGGGTGGTAAGGCTCAGTTCGGTGGTCAGCGTTTCGGGGAGATGGAGGTCTGGGCACTGGAAGCATACGGTGCTGCTTACACTCTGCAAGAAATGCTCACAGTGAAGTCGGACGATGTGAACGGCCGGACCAAGATGTACAAAAACATCGTGGACGGCGATCACCGTATGGAGCCGGGCATGCCCGAGTCCTTCAACGTGTTGATCAAAGAAATTCGTTCCCTCGGCATCGATATCGATCTGGAAACCGAATAACACGTGACGCGAATCGAGAGCGGGGCCGTTTAGCCCGCTCTCTGCTCCGCCAGGAGGAAAGGCCTTGAAAGACCTACTGAATTTGCTGAAAAACCAGGGTCAAGTCGAAGAGTTCGACGCCATCCGTATTGGATTGGCATCGCCTGAGATGATCCGTTCGTGGTCGTTCGGTGAAGTTAAAAAGCCGGAAACCATCAACTACCGTACGTTCAAACCTGAGCGTGACGGCCTGTTCTGCGCCAAGATCTTTGGCCCGGTAAAGGATTACGAGTGCCTGTGCGGTAAGTACAAGCGCTTGAAGCACCGTGGTGTGATCTGCGAGAAGTGCGGCGTTGAAGTTGCACTGGCCAAGGTTCGTCGTGAGCGCATGGCGCACATCGAACTGGCTTCGCCAGTTGCCCATATCTGGTTCCTGAAATCGCTGCCGTCCCGTATCGGCTTGCTGATGGACATGACTCTGCGTGATATCGAACGCGTTCTCTACTTCGAGAGCTATGTCGTTATCGATCCAGGCATGACCACCCTTGAAAAAGGTCAGCTGCTGAACGACGAGCAGTATTTCGAAGCGCTGGAAGAGTTCGGCGACGATTTCGATGCCCGCATGGGTGCCGAAGCTGTCCGCGAACTGCTGCACGCTATCGACCTGGAGCACGAGATTGGCCGTCTGCGTGAAGAAATTCCGCAAACCAACTCCGAAACCAAGATCAAGAAGCTGTCCAAGCGTCTGAAGTTGATGGAAGCCTTCCAGGGTTCCGGCAACTTGCCAGAGTGGATGGTGCTGACCGTTCTGCCGGTTCTGCCGCCAGACCTGCGTCCGCTGGTACCGTTGGACGGTGGTCGTTTCGCGACGTCCGACCTCAACGACCTGTACCGCCGCGTGATCAACCGTAACAACCGCTTGAAGCGCCTGCTCGATCTGTCCGCGCCGGACATCATCGTGCGCAACGAAAAGCGTATGTTGCAAGAAGCGGTCGACGCCTTGCTCGACAACGGTCGTCGTGGCCGCGCTATCACTGGTTCCAACAAGCGTCCTCTGAAATCCCTGGCTGACATGATCAAGGGTAAGCAAGGTCGTTTCCGTCAGAACTTGCTCGGTAAGCGTGTTGACTACTCCGGTCGTTCGGTAATTACCGTAGGCCCGACCCTGCGTCTGCACCAGTGCGGTCTGCCTAAGAAGATGGCTCTGGAGCTGTTCAAGCCGTTCATCTTCGGCAAGCTGGAAATGCGCGGTCTCGCGACCACCATCAAAGCGGCCAAGAAAATGGTCGAGCGCGAACTGCCAGAGGTTTGGGACGTTCTCGCTGAAGTGATCCGCGAACACCCGGTTCTCCTCAACCGTGCACCGACCCTTCACCGTCTGGGTATCCAGGCGTTTGAACCGGTACTGATCGAAGGTAAGGCTATCCAGCTGCACCCGCTGGTCTGTGCTGCGTACAACGCCGACTTCGACGGCGACCAAATGGCCGTGCACGTACCGCTGACACTGGAAGCCCAGTTGGAAGCGCGCGCGTTGATGATGTCGACCAACAACATTCTGTCGCCAGCCAACGGTGAGCCAATCATCGTTCCGTCGCAGGACGTTGTATTGGGTCTGTACTACATGACCCGTGAAGCGATCAACGCCAAGGGCGAAGGTCGTGTGTTCGCTGACCTGCAAGAAGTTGACCGTGTGTTCCGTGCCGGCGAAGCCGCACTGCACGCCAAGGTCAAAGTGCGGATCAACGAAACCGTCAACGACCGTGATGGCGGCAGCGTGACCAACACCCGTATTGTCGACACCACCGTCGGCCGTGCGCTGTTGTATCAGGTTGTACCAAAAGGCCTGTCGTACGACGTCGTCAACCTGCCGATGAAGAAAAAGGCGATCTCCAAGCTGATCAACCAGTGCTACCGCGTGGTTGGTTTGAAAGAGACCGTGATCTTCGCTGACCAGTTGATGTACACCGGGTTTGCTTACTCGACCATTTCCGGCGTTTCCATCGGTGTTAACGACTTCGTTATCCCGGATGAAAAAGCCCGCATCATCGGTGCTGCCACCGACGAAGTGAAAGAGATCGAAAGCCAGTACGCCTCCGGCCTGGTAACCCAGGGCGAGAAGTACAACAAGGTAATCGACCTTTGGTCGAAGGCGAACGACGAAGTTTCCAAGGCGATGATGGCCAACCTCTCGAAAGAGAAAGTCATCGACCGTCACGGCGACGAAGTTGACCAAGAGTCCTTCAACTCGATGTACATGATGGCCGACTCGGGCGCACGGGGTTCTGCTGCGCAGATCCGTCAGCTCGCCGGTATGCGTGGCCTGATGGCCAAGCCGGACGGTTCCATCATCGAAACGCCGATTACTGCGAACTTCCGTGAAGGTTTGAGCGTACTTCAGTACTTCATCTCCACTCACGGTGCTCGTAAGGGTCTTGCGGATACCGCGTTGAAAACCGCTAACTCCGGTTACCTGACTCGTCGTCTGGTAGACGTTGCACAAGATCTGGTTGTCACCGAGATCGATTGCGGCACCGAGCACGGCCTGCTGATGACTCCGCACATTGAAGGCGGTGACGTTGTAGAGCCGCTGGGTGAGCGCGTATTGGGTCGTGTGATTGCCCGTGACGTATTCAAGCCAGGCACCGAGGAAGTTATCGTTCCTGCCGGTACCCTGGTAGACGAGAAGTGGGTCGAGTTCATCGAACTCAACAGCATCGACGAAGTGATCGTTCGCTCGCCGATCAGCTGCGAAACCCGCTACGGCATTTGTGCCAAGTGCTACGGCCGTGACTTGGCTCGTGGTCACCAGGTGAACATCGGTGAAGCGGTCGGCGTTATCGCTGCCCAGTCCATCGGTGAGCCGGGTACCCAGCTGACCATGCGTACGTTCCACATCGGTGGTGCGGCAAGCCGTACCTCCGCAGCTGACAGCGTTCAGGTGAAGAATGGCGGTACTGTCCGTCTGCACAACCTGAAACACGTTGAGCGAGTGGATGGCCACCTGGTTGCTGTGTCCCGTTCCGGTGAGCTGGCAATCGCTGATGACTACGGTCGTGAGCGCGAGCGTTACAAGCTGCCGTACGGTGCTGTGATTTCGGTTAAAGAAGGTGACAAGGTCGACGCTGGCGCAATCGTGGCCAAGTGGGATCCGCACACTCACCCAATCGTTACCGAAATGAAAGGTACCGTGACCTACGTGGGCATGGAAGAAGGCATCACGATCAAGCGTCAGACTGACGAATTGACCGGTATGACCAACATTGAAGTACTCGATGCGAAAGATCGTCCAGCTGCCGGTAAAGACATCCGTCCTGCCGTGAAGATGGTCGATGACAACGGCAAGGACTTGTTGCTGCCAGGCACTGACGTAATCGCTCAGTACTTCCTGCCAGCCAACGCCCTGGTCGGTGTAGCGGATGGTGCGAAGATCGCGATCGGTGATGTTATCGCGCGTATCCCGCAAGAAACTTCGAAGACCCGTGACATCACCGGTGGTCTGCCGCGTGTTGCCGACTTGTTCGAAGCGCGTCGTCCGAAAGAAGCGTCGATTCTGGCTGAAGTCAGCGGTACCATCGCATTCGGTAAGGAAACCAAAGGCAAGCGCCGTCTGGTTATTACACCGAACGACGGTAGCGATCCGTACGAAGAGCTGATTCCGAAGTGGCGTCACCTCAACGTCTTCGAAGGCGAACAGGTAAACCGCGGCGAAGTTATCTCCGACGGCCCAAGCGATCCACACGACATCCTGCGTCTGCTGGGTGTGAGTGCGCTGGCCAAGTACATCGTTAACGAGATCCAGGACGTTTACCGCCTGCAAGGCGTGAAGATCAACGATAAGCACATCGAGACGATCCTGCGTCAGATGCTGCGTAAAGTTGAAATCGCTGAATCCGGCGATTCCAGTTTCATCAAGGGCGACCAGATGGAACTGACTCACGTACTGGTGGAAAACGAGCGTCTGGCCGCGGAAGACAAATTTGTCTCCAAGTTCACTCGCGTGTTGCTGGGTATCACCAAGGCGTCGTTGTCCACTGAGTCGTTCATCTCGGCGGCCTCCTTCCAGGAGACCACTCGCGTACTGACCGAAGCAGCGGTAACCGGCAAGCGCGATTACCTGCGCGGCCTGAAAGAAAACGTGGTTGTGGGTCGTCTGATCCCAGCCGGTACCGGTTTGGCTTACCACAGCGAGCGTAAGCGTCGCCGTGATGCTGACAAACCGTTGCGCGTAAGCGCCAGTGAAGTGGAAGCTGCACTGACCGAAGCGCTGAACTCTAGCGGTAACTGAGTTCTGCGATAAATAAGACCGGGCCCTGGCAGCCCCCATTCGTCGGATCGAGGCAGTTTTGTCCCGGTTCGATGAGAGGGGAGGTCGGGGCCTTGCCTTGACTGGGGACAAGATCCTCTTTAGACTCTTGTACCCCTAAATTTGGCGGGAATTCGTTCCTGCCATTTTGCTTTTCTTGCAAGACAATAGCGTCGCAAGACAACAGTGGAGCTAGTAGATGGCAACTATCAACCAGCTGGTACGTCAGCCGCGTAAGCGTATCGTCGAGAAATCCGACGTACCTGCGCTGCAGAACTGCCCGCAACGTCGTGGCGTATGCACTCGCGTGTATACCACTACGCCGAAAAAACCTAACTCGGCATTGCGTAAAGTATGCCGTGTGCGCCTGACCAACGGTTTCGAGGTTTCCTCGTACATCGGTGGTGAAGGTCACAACCTGCAAGAGCACAGCGTGGTACTGATCCGCGGCGGTCGTGTAAAAGACTTGCCAGGTGTTCGTTACCACACCGTACGCGGCTCCTTGGATACTTCCGGCGTTAAAGGTCGTAACCAGGGTCGTTCGAAGTACGGTACCAAGAAGCCTAAGTAGTAGCGGCTTTTTGTAACACTGAATCATCTTATTTTCTGAGTCGATAAGAGTAAGGTCGGAGGCGTCCCGAAAGGGCACCGATTCCGAGCGAACCTGAAGACCGTTTGAGGGCTTATCCATGCCAAGAAGACGCGTAGCAGCCAAGCGCGAAGTGCTTGACGATCCAAAATACGGAAGCCAAATCCTGGCCAAGTTCATGAACCACGTGATGGAAAGCGGCAAGAAAGCCGTTGCCGAGCGTATCGTTTATGGCGCGCTGGAAAAGGTTAAAGAACGCAAGAACAGCGATCCCCTGGAAATCTTCGAGAAAGCTCTCGACGCCATCGCTCCGCTGGTCGAAGTGAAGTCGCGCCGTGTAGGCGGTGCTACTTACCAGGTTCCGGTCGAAGTTCGCCCGTCCCGTCGTAACGCTCTGGCAATGCGCTGGTTGGTAGACTTCGCCCGTAAGCGCGGCGAGAAGTCTATGGCTCTGCGTTTGGCCGGCGAGCTGTTGGACGCTGCTGAAGGTAAAGGTGCTGCTGTTAAGAAGCGTGAAGACGTGCACCGTATGGCTGAAGCTAACAAAGCTTTCTCGCACTACCGCTTCTAATCTTAGCTTCACTAATTTTGCGAGGGCTTTATGGCTCGTACTACTCCGATTAGCCGCTACCGTAACATCGGTATCGTTGCTCACGTGGATGCTGGTAAAACCACCACCACTGAGCGCGTACTGTTTTACACCGGCAAAAGTCACAAAATGGGCGAGGTGCATGACGGCGCCGCGACCACAGACTGGATGGTTCAGGAGCAGGAGCGTGGTATTACCATTACTTCTGCTGCTATTACCGCCTTCTGGAAAGGTTCCGAGAAGCAGTACAAAGACGAGCACCGTTTCAACGTAATCGATACCCCGGGCCACGTAGACTTCACCATTGAAGTTGAACGTTCCCTGCGCGTACTCGACGGCGCTGTCGTTGTGTTCTGCGGTACCTCGGGTGTTGAGCCGCAGTCGGAAACCGTATGGCGTCAAGCCAACAAGTACGGTGTTCCACGTCTTGTTTACGTAAACAAGATGGACCGTGCTGGCGCCAACTTCCTGCGCGTGATCGGTCAGATCAAGCAGCGTCTGGGTCACACCCCGGTGCCAATCCAATTGGCTATCGGTTCCGAAGACAACTTCCAGGGTCAGATCGATCTGATCAACATGGAAGCGGTCTACTGGAATGATTCCGACAAAGGTATGGTTCCTGTTCGCAAGCCTATCCCTGCAGAGCTGCAGGAACTGGCTGACGAGTGGCGTAACAACATGGTTGAGGCTGCTGCCGAAGCCAGCGAAGAGCTGATGAACAAGTACCTCGAAGGTGAAGAACTCACCAACGTGGAAATCAAGGCTGCTCTGCGTCAGCGTACTATCGCTGGTGAGATCGTCTTGGCTGTTTGTGGTTCTTCCTTCAAGAACAAGGGTGTTCCCCTGGTTCTCGACGCCGTTATCGACTACCTGCCGGCTCCAACCGACATTCCTGCTATCAAGGGTACCAACCCGGATAACGAGGAAGAAGAGATGGAGCGTCACGCCGATGACAGCGAGCCGTTCTCGGCTTTGGCGTTCAAGATCGCAACCGACCCATTCGTGGGTACTTTGACCTTCGTCCGCGTTTACTCGGGCGTGTTGGCCTCCGGCGACGGCGTGATCAACTCGGTTAAAGGCAAGAAAGAGCGCGTGGGTCGTATGGTGCAAATGCACGCAAACGCCCGTGAAGAGATCAAGGAAGTGCGCGCTGGTGACATCGCGGCCCTGATCGGCATGAAGGACGTCACCACTGGTGAGACTTTGTGCGACGCTGCCAAGCCAATCATCCTGGTTCGCATGGACTTCCCGGAGCCGGTTATTTCGGTTGCCGTAGAGCCTAAGACCAAGGATGACCAGGAAAAAATGGGTATCGCTCTGGGCAAACTTGCTCAGGAAGATCCATCTTTCCGCGTCAAGACTGATGAAGAGACTGGTCAAACGATCATCTCTGGCATGGGCGAGCTTCACCTGGACATCCTGGTTGACCGGATGCGCCGTGAGTTCAACGTCGAAGCCAACATCGGTAAGCCTCAGGTTTCCTATCGTGAGCGCATCACGAAGAATTGCGAAATCGAAGGCAAGTTCGTTCGTCAGTCCGGCGGTCGTGGTCAGTTCGGTCACTGCTGGATCCGTTTTGCGCCTGCTGACGAAGGTCAGGAAGGTCTGCAATTCGTGAACGAAGTAGTAGGTGGTGTTGTTCCTAAGGAATACATCCCTGCTATCCAGAAGGGTATCGAAGAGCAGATGAAGAACGGTGTTGTTGCCGGCTATCCGCTGATCGGCCTGAAAGCAACCGTTTTTGACGGTTCTTACCACGACGTCGACTCCAACGAGATGGCGTTTAAGGTGGCTGCTTCCATGGCAACCAAGCAACTGGCCCAGAAGGGCGGTGGTGAGTTGCTTGAGCCAATCATGGCGGTAGAAGTTGTTACACCTGAAGACTATATGGGTGATGTCATGGGCGACCTTAACCGTCGTCGCGGCATGATCTTGGGTATGGAAGACACGGTTTCCGGCAAAGTGATTCGCGCCGAGGTTCCGTTGGGTGAGATGTTCGGTTATGCGACCGACGTTCGCTCCATGTCCCAGGGTCGCGCAAGCTACTCTATGGAATTCAAAAAATACAACACAGCTCCGGCGCACATCGCTGAAACTGTATCCAAAAAACAAGGCTGATTCAGTCCTTTAGGCAAGGAGTTAATTGTCGTGGCTAAAGAAAAATTTGATCGTTCCCTACCGCACGTCAACGTTGGCACCATCGGTCACGTTGACCACGGTAAAACCACTCTGACTGCTGCTCTGACTCGCGTTTGCTCCGAAGTTTTCGGTTCGGCTCGTGTTGACTTCGACAAGATCGACAGCGCACCAGAAGAAAAAGCTCGTGGTATCACCATCAACACCGCGCACGTTGAGTACAACTCGACTATTCGTCACTACGCTCACGTTGACTGCCCAGGTCACGCTGACTATGTGAAGAACATGATCACTGGTGCTGCCCAGATGGACGGCGCTATCCTGGTTTGCTCGGCCGCTGATGGTCCGATGCCACAAACCCGTGAGCACATCCTGCTGTCCCGTCAGGTAGGCGTTCCGTACATCGTGGTCTTCCTGAACAAGGCTGACCTGGTAGACGACGCTGAGCTGCTGGAACTGGTTGAGATGGAAGTGCGCGATCTGCTGAGCACTTACGACTTCCCAGGCGACGACACTCCGATCATCATCGGTTCTGCTCGTATGGCTCTGGAAGGCAAAGACGACAACGAAATGGGCACCACTGCCGTTCGTAAGCTGGTTGAAACTCTGGATTCCTACATCCCAGAGCCAGTTCGTCTGACCGACAAGCCGTTCCTGATGCCAATCGAAGACGTATTCTCGATCTCCGGTCGTGGTACTGTTGTGACTGGTCGTATCGAGCGCGGTATCGTTCGCGTTCAGGATCCACTGGAAATCGTTGGTCTGCGTGACACCACCGTCACCACCTGCACCGGTGTTGAAATGTTCCGTAAACTGCTCGACGAAGGTCGTGCTGGCGAGAACTGCGGCGTTCTGCTGCGTGGTACCAAGCGTGACGACGTTGAGCGTGGCCAGGTTCTGGTTAAGCCAGGTTCGGTTAAGCCGCACACCAAGTTCACCGCAGAAGTTTACGTTCTGAGCAAGGAAGAAGGCGGTCGTCACACTCCGTTCTTCAAAGGCTACCGTCCACAGTTCTACTTCCGTACTACTGACGTGACCGGTAACTGCGAATTGCCAGAAGGCGTAGAAATGGTAATGCCAGGCGATAACATTCAAATGACTGTTACCCTGATCAAAACCATCGCTATGGAAGACGGCCTGCGCTTCGCTATCCGTGAAGGCGGCCGTACCGTTGGTGCTGGCGTTGTAGCTAAAATCATCGAGTAATTATCTCTTCTGAGATAGCTCTGATGTTTTGAAAAGGCCCCCGCTCAGCGGGGGCCTTTTTTATTGGGTTGACACCTATCAGGGCCGTCTATAGAATTGCGCCTCCTTTTAACGGGCGTATTGCGCTCGCTGGGAATAGCAGCCGGAGTCTGAAATCCAATGCAAAATCAGCAAATCCGTATCAGGTTGAAGGCTTTTGACCATCGCCTGATCGACCAATCCACCCAGGAAATCGTGGAAACCGCGAAACGTACTGGTGCTCAAGTGCGTGGTCCAATTCCACTGCCTACCCGTAAAGAGCGGTTCACCGTTCTGGTCTCCCCGCACGTCAACAAAGACGCGCGTGACCAGTACGAGATCCGTACTCATAAGCGCGTACTGGACATCGTCCAGCCAACGGATAAAACCGTTGATGCACTTATGAAGCTCGATCTGGCGGCCGGTGTGGAAGTACAGATCAGCCTCGGCTAAGACTTGGGTCTTAGTCGTGTAACGCTCTGAAATGGGCGGCCATAGCGGGTGAAAGCCCCGTACACTCATGAGGTTTACAACATGACTATTGGTGTAGTCGGTCGTAAATGCGGTATGACCCGTATTTTCACCGAAGAAGGTGTCTCCATTCCGGTCACGGTCATTGAGATCGAGCCGAATCGCGTCACCCAGTTCAAAACTGAAGAAACCGATGGCTATCGTGCAGTGCAAGTCACTGTCGGCGAGCGTCGTGCTTCGCGTGTGACTGCTGCTCAAGCAGGTCACTTCGCTAAAGCAAACGTTGCAGCTGGTCGCACTGTTATGGAGTTCCGTCTCGAAGACGGCGACTACCAGGCTGGCGATCTGATCAACGCTGAAATCTTCGCTGCTGGTCAACTGGTTGATGTAACCGGTCAGTCCAAAGGTAAAGGCTTCCAGGGTACGATCAAGCGTTGGAATTTCCGTGGCCAAGACAACACTCACGGTAACTCCGTCTCCCACCGCGTCCCGGGCTCTATTGGCCAGTGCCAGACTCCTGGTCGTGTATTCAAGGGCAAAAAAATGTCCGGTCATATGGGCGCTGAGCGCGTGACCGTGCAGTCCCTCGAAGTAGTGCGCGTCGACGCTGAACGCAATCTGTTGTTGGTCAAGGGTGCTGTTCCTGGCGCTACTGGCGGCAACCTGGTTGTACGTCCAGCGGCCAAGGCTCGCGGTTAAGGGGAAGCTGACATGCAATTAAATGTAAATGACGCTCAAGCGATCGAAGTTTCCGAACTGACATTTGGCGGCGAATTCAACGAGACGCTGGTTCACCAAGCAGTCGTGGCCTACATGGCCGGCGGCCGTCAAGGTAGCAAGCAGCAAAAGACTCGTTCCGACGTACGTGGTGGCGGTAAGCGCCCTTGGCGTCAGAAAGGTACTGGCCGTGCTCGTGCCGGTACTATCCGTAGCCCAATCTGGCGTGGCGGTGGTACCACTTTCGCAGCTCGTCCGCAGGATCACTCGCAGAAGCTCAACAAGAAGATGTACCGCGCAGCTCTGCGCTCCATCCTTGCTGAACTGGTGCGTACTGACCGTCTGGTCGTGGTTCAGGACTTCGCTGTTGAAAGCCCGAAAACCAAAGATCTGCTGGGCAAACTGAACAACATGAGCCTGACCGATGTTTTGATCGTGTCTGAAGCTGTTGATCAGAACCTGTACCTGGCTGCTCGTAACCTGCCACACGTTGATGTACGTGACGTGCAAGGTTCCGATCCAGTTAGTCTGATCGCATACGACAAGGTGTTGATCACCGTGTCGGCCGTGAAGAAATTCGAGGAGCTGCTGGGATGAACCAGGAACGCGTATTTAAAGTTCTGCTTGGCCCGCACGTTTCCGAAAAGGCTACGGTTCTGGCTGACAAGAAAGGCCAGTTCGTTTTCAAGGTTGCAACTGACGCAACCAAGCTGGAAATCAAGAAGGCCGTCGAAAGCCTGTTCAGCGTGAAAGTAGAGCGTGTTACTACCCTGAATGTTCTGGGTAAGAGCAAGCGCACTGCTCGCGGTCTGGGCAAGCGTAATGACTGGAAGAAGGCAGTTATCTCCCTTCAGCCAGGCCAAGATCTCGATTTCAGCAGCAGTGCTGAGTAAGGAAGGGGTGCATCATGGCAATCGTTAAATGCAAACCGACTTCCCCTGGCCGCCGTTTTGTGGTCAAGGTGGTCAACCAGGAGCTGCATAAAGGCGCTCCTCACGCACCGCTGCTCGAGAAAAAATCGAAGTCTGGTGGTCGTAACAACAATGGTCGTATTACCACTCGTCACATCGGTGGTGGCCATAAGCAGCATTATCGTCTGGTTGATTTCCGTCGCAACGACAAAGATGGCATCGCTGCCACTGTCGAGCGTATCGAATACGATCCAAACCGTACTGCTCACATCGCTCTGCTGCTGTACGCAGATGGCGAGCGTCGCTACATCATCGCCCCTAAAGGCGTGAGCGCTGGCGACCAGCTGATCGCAGGTGCCTTGGCACCGATCAAGCCGGGCAACGCTCTGCAACTGCGCAACATTCCAGTTGGTAGCACCGTACACGGCATCGAATTGAAGCCAGGTAAAGGCGCGCAAATCGCTCGTTCCGCTGGTGCTTCGGCTCAGCTGATCGCTCGTGAAGGTGTCTACGTGACCCTGCGTCTGCGTTCTGGTGAGATGCGTAAAGTGCTGGCTGAATGCCGTGCGACCCTGGGCGAAGTCTCGAACTCCGAGCACAGCCTGCGTTCGTTGGGTAAAGCTGGTGCCAAACGCTGGCGTGGCGTTCGCCCAACCGTTCGTGGTGTTGCCATGAACCCGGTTGACCACCCACACGGTGGTGGTGAAGGTCGTACCTCTGGTGGTCGTCATCCGGTATCGCCATGGGGCTTCCCGACTAAGGGCGCGAAGACTCGTGGTAATAAGCGTACCGACAAAATGATCGTCCGTCGTCGCAAGTAAATAGAGGGATACGACAGTGCCACGTTCTCTGAAAAAAGGTCCTTTTATTGATCTTCACCTACTGAAGAAGATCGAAGTGGCGGCGGAAAAGAACGATCGCAAACCAGTTAAGACCTGGTCGCGTCGTTCGATGATCCTGCCACAAATGGTCGGTCTGACCATCGCTGTACACAACGGTCGCTTGCACGTCCCAGTTCTCGTGAACGAAGACATGGTCGGCCACAAACTAGGCGAGTTTGCCGGTACCCGCACTTATCGTGGGCACGTGGCAGACAAGAAAGCCAAGCGTTAAGGGGTAAGGAAATGGAAGTAGCCGCTAAGTTGTCGGGCGCTCGAATCTCCGCCCAGAAAGCCCGCTTGGTCGCCGACCAGATCCGCGGGAAGAAGGTGGGCGAAGCGCTCAACCTGTTGGCTTTCAGCAGTAAGAAAGCCGCCGAGATCATGAAGAAAGTGCTGGAGTCGGCCGTAGCCAACGCCGAGCATAACGAAGGCGCAGACGTTGATGACCTGAAGGTCAGCACCGTTTTCGTCAACGAAGGGCGTTCGCTGAAGCGCATCATGCCACGTGCCAAAGGCCGTGCTGATCGCATCGTCAAGCGGTCTTGCCATATCACTGTCAAGGTTGCTGACAAGTAACGGAGTCGAAGAGATGGGTCAGAAAGTACATCCCATTGGCATTCGCCTGGGAATCGTCAAGGAGCACACCTCCGTCTGGTACGCAGACGGTCGGACTTATGCGGACTATTTGTTCGCTGATCTGAAGGTGCGTGAGTATCTCCAAGACAAACTAAAAAGCGCGTCCGTAAGCCGTATCGATATCCATCGTCCGGCCCAAACTGCACGTATCACCATCCACACCGCTCGTCCAGGTATCGTTATCGGGAAGAAAGGTGAAGATGTTGAGAAACTGCGTCAGGACCTGACCAAGCAAATGGGTGTGCCTGTGCACATCAATATCGAAGAGATCCGCAAGCCGGAGCTCGACGGTATGCTGGTTGCGCAGAGCGTAGCTCAGCAGCTGGAGCGTCGCGTAATGTTCCGTCGCGCTATGAAGCGCGCTGTACAGAACGCCATGCGCATTGGTGCCAAAGGCATCAAAATCCAAGTGAGCGGTCGTCTCGGCGGTGCTGAAATCGCACGTACTGAATGGTATCGCGAAGGTCGTGTGCCACTGCACACCCTGCGTGCCGACATCGACTATGCCAACTACGAAGCTCACACCACTTACGGTGTGATCGGTGTAAAGGTTTGGATCTTCAAAGGCGAAGTAATTGGTGGTCGCCAAGAAGAACTGAAACCACAAGCACCAGCGCCTCGTAAAAAAGCTGCTAAGTAAGGGGTACGCCAAATGTTGCAACCTAAGCGTACGAAGTTCCGCAAGCAGATGACAGGCCACAACCGTGGTCTGGCTCAGCGCGGTAGCAAAGTCAGCTTCGGCGAGTTCGCGCTGAAGTCTGTAGCTCGTGGTCGTCTCACCGCTCGTCAGATCGAGTCAGCGCGTCGTGCTCTGACCCGTCACGTAAAACGTGGCGGCAAGATCTGGATCCGTGTATTCCCGGACAAGCCGATCTCCAAAAAACCTCTCGAGGTTCGGATGGGTAAAGGTAAGGGTAACGTGGAATACTGGGTAGCCCAGATTCAGCCAGGCAAAGTCCTGTATGAAATCGAGGGTGTTTCTGAAGAGCTGGCGCGTGAGGCTTTCGCCCTGGCTGCTGCAAAGCTGCCGCTCGCCACCTCCTTTGTTAAACGGACGGTGATGTGATGAAAGCGAATGAACTTCGTGAAAAATCCGCACAGCAGCTGAACGAGCAACTGCTCGGCCTGCTGCGCGACCAGTTCAATCTGCGTATGCAGAAAGCAACTGGCCAGTTGGGGCAGTCTCATCTGCTCTCGCAAGTTAAGCGTGACATCGCTCGCGTGAAGACTGTGCTCAACCAGCAGGCAGGTAAGTGATCATGGCTGAAGCCGAAAAGACTGTCCGTACGCTGACTGGCCGTGTTGTCAGCGACAAGATGGACAAAACCATCACCGTTTTGATCGAGCGTCGCGTTAAGCACCCGATCTACGGTAAATACGTTAAGCGTTCGACTAAGCTGCACGCGCACGACGAAACCAATCAGTGCCACATCGGCGACAAAGTCACTATTCGTGAAACTCGTCCGCTGGCCAAGACCAAGTCTTGGGCACTGGTTGATGTTCTCGAACGCGCTGTGGAAGTCTAAGGACTAGGGGTCGGAGAAATTATATGATTCAGACTCAATCCATGCTCGATGTGGCCGATAACAGCGGCGCTCGCCGTGTTATGTGCATCAAGGTGCTGGGTGGCTCCCATCGTCGTTACGCTGGTATCGGTGACATCATCAAAGTTACCGTCAAGGAAGCAATTCCTCGCGGTAAAGTGAAAAAAGGCCAAGTGATGACTGCTGTTGTAGTCCGCACTCGTCACGGCGTACGTCGTGCTGATGGCTCCATTATCCGCTTTGATGGCAACGCTGCTGTTCTTCTGAACAACAAGCAAGAGCCGATCGGCACCCGTATCTTTGGGCCAGTGACCCGTGAACTTCGTACTGAGAAGTTCATGAAGATCGTCTCGCTCGCCCCAGAAGTGCTGTAAGGAGATCCGACATGCAAAAGATTCGTCGTGACGACGAGATCATCGTGATCGCCGGCAAAGACAAAGGTAAGCGCGGTAAGGTGCTTAAGGTTCTCGCTAATAACCGTCTGGTTATCGGTGGTCTGAACCTGGTCAAGCGTCATACCAAGCCTAACCCGATGTCGGGCGTGCAGGGCGGTATCGTCGAGAAAGAAGCTCCGCTGGACGCTTCTAACGTCGCCATCTTCAACGGCGAAACCAACAAGGCTGACCGCGTTGGTTTCAAAGTAGAAGACGGTAAGAAAATTCGTGTCTTCAAGTCGACCCAAAAAGCGGTTGATGCTTGAACACTGCTAGGTAGATTAGACCATGGCACGACTACAAGAGATTTACCGGAAGGAAATCGCCCCTAAGCTTAAGGAAGAACTTAAGCTTGGGAACGTGATGGAAGTTCCGCGCGTTACCAAAATCACCCTGAACATGGGTCTGGGCGAAGCGATCGGTGACAAAAAAGTCATCGAGCACGCTGTTGCTGACCTGGAAAAGATCACCGGCCAGAAAGTCGTTGTGACCTACGCTCGGAAATCCATCGCTGGCTTTAAAGTCCGTGAAGGTTGGCCGATCGGCGTCAAAGTGACCCTGCGCCGTGAGCGTATGTACGAATTCCTGGATCGTCTGCTGTCGATCTCCCTGCCTCGGGTCCGCGACTTCCGCGGCCTGAATGCCAAGTCCTTCGATGGTCGTGGTAACTACAGCATGGGCGTGAAAGAGCAGATCATCTTCCCGGAAATCGACTACGACAAGATCGATGCTCTCCGCGGTCTGGACATCACCCTGACCACCACTGCCAAGAACGATGATGAAGGTCGCGCCCTGTTGCGTGCTTTCAAATTCCCGTTCCGCAACTGATTGGAGTAGGACCATGGCCAAGATGAGCATGAAAAACCGCGAGCTGAAGCGTCAGCTCACGGTTGCCAAGTACGCCAAGAAGCGTGCAGCACTGAAAGCAATCATCGTTGATCTGAACGCAAGTCCAGAAGCGCGTTGGGAAGCTACAGTTGCTCTGCAGAAGCAGCCACGTGACGCAAGCGCTTCGCGCATGCGTAACCGCTGCCGCCTGACCGGTCGTCCACACGGCGTTTACCGCAAGTTCGGCCTCGGCCGTAACAAACTGCGTGAAGCGGCAATGCGTGGTGACGTACCAGGTCTGGTTAAAGCCAGCTGGTAAGTACTTTCAACGTCCAGGGGGTCAATGTCGCAAGATACTGACCGCCGGTGACCTTGAATCTGGAACAAGCCCCTTTTGGGGCTTGTTTCATTTCTGGAGTGTGTCTAAAATACGCGGCTCGCCTGAGCCCGTGTTTTTTACCCGGAGATTCTCGGCGACATATGTAGCCGCAAGGCTAATTTTTTTGTATTAGGAGCGTCTAGCCCATGAGTATGCAGGACCCGTTAGCGGACATGCTAACTCGTATCCGTAATGCCCAGATGGCTGAAAAGTCCGTCGTAAGCATGCCATCTTCCAAGTTGAAGGTAGCTGTTGCCAAAGTCCTGAAAGACGAAGGCTACATTGCGGGTTATCAGATCAGCAGCGATGTTAAAGCTCTGCTGTCCATCGAGCTGAAGTACTTCGAAGGCCGTTCGGTCATCGAGGAAGTGAAGCGCGTTAGCCGTCCAGGCCTGCGTCAGTACAAGTCCGCTGAAGATCTGCCGAAAGTTCGTGGCGGTCTGGGCGTGTCTATCGTCTCCACCAACAAAGGTGTGATGACGGATCGTGCTGCGCGCGCTGCCGGTGTCGGCGGCGAAGTTCTTTGCACTGTGTTCTAAGGGGGGATAAGCATGTCTCGCGTCGCTAAGAACCCCGTTAAGCTGCCAGCCGGTGTCGAAGTCAAATTCGCAGGCCAACAGCTTTCGGTGAAGGGTGCCAAGGGTACTCTTGAACTGAACATCCATTCGTCCGTTGAGATCGTTGAAGAAGCTGGTGAGCTGCGTTTCGCTGCTCGCAATGGCGATCAACAAACTCGCGCAATGGCCGGTACCACGCGTGCGTTGGTAAACAACATGGTCCAAGGCGTAAGCCAAGGCTTCGAGCGTAAGCTCCAGCTGGTCGGTGTTGGTTACAAAGCGCAAGCAAAAGGCACGGTTTTGAACCTGGCCCTTGGCTTCTCGCACCCTGTGGATTACGAACTGCCAGCGGGCATCACTGCTGAGACCCCTAGCCAGACCGATATCCTGATCAAGGGCATCGATAAGCAGCTGGTAGGTCAAGTGGCCGCTGAGATCCGCGACTTCCGTCCACCAGAGCCGTACAAAGGCAAAGGTGTGCGCTACGCGGACGAAGTCGTCCGTCGTAAAGAAGCCAAGAAGAAGTAGGGCATAGCAAATGACCGACAAAAAAGTTACTCGACTGCGTCGCGCTCGCAAAGCACGCCTGAAAATGCACGAACTCGAAGTCGTGCGTCTCTGCGTGTTCCGCTCGTCGCAGCACATCTACGCCCAGGTCATCTCGGCCGACGGCAACAAAGTCCTGGCAAGCGCCTCGACTTTGGATAAAGAACTGCGTGATGGTGCCACCGGCAACATCGACGCGGCCACAAAGGTTGGCCAGCTGGTCGCTACGCGTGCTAAGGCCGCTGGCGTCTCGCAAGTGGCTTTCGACCGCTCTGGCTTCAAGTACCACGGTCGCGTGAAAGCGCTGGCTGATGCTGCTCGTGAAGCTGGGCTGGAGTTCTAAGTTATGTCAAATAACGACCAAAAGCGCGACGAAGGCTACATTGAGAAGCTGGTTCAAGTTAACCGCGTAGCCAAAACCGTTAAAGGCGGCCGTATCTTCACTTTCACCGCGTTGACCGTGGTTGGTGATGGTAAGGGCCGTGTTGGCTTCGGCCGTGGCAAGTCGCGTGAAGTGCCTGCTGCGATCCAGAAGGCAATGGAAGCTGCTCGTCGCAACATGATCCAAGTTGATCTGAACGGCACCACTCTGCAGTACGCAATGAAGTCCGCCCATGGCGCTTCGAAGGTGTACATGCAGCCTGCTTCTGAAGGTACCGGTATCATCGCTGGCGGCGCTATGCGTGCTGTTCTCGAAGTTGCTGGCGTTCAGAACGTTCTGGCCAAGTGCTATGGCTCGACTAACCCGGTAAACGTGGTTCACGCCACTTTCAAAGGTTTGAAAGCTATGCAATCTCCTGAGTCCATCGCTGCCAAGCGTGGCCTGACTGTCAAGGAGATCTTCTGATCATGGCTACCGTTAAAGTAACGCTGATCAAAAGCATGACCGGCCGCATCCCTAACCACAAACTGTGTGTTAAAGGTCTGGGTCTGCGTCGCATCGGTCACACTGTAGAAGTCCAGGATACTCCCGAGAATCGCGGGATGATCAACAAGGCTTACTACATGCTGCGTGTAGAGGGTTAATCGATGAAACTCAATGATCTGAGTCCAGCGCCGGGTTCCCGTCGCGAAAAGCATCGTCCGGGCCGTGGTATCGGTAGCGGTTTGGGTAAGACTGGTGGCCGTGGCCACAAAGGTCAAACCTCCCGCTCCGGTGGCACCATCGCTCCAGGCTTTGAAGGCGGTCAACAGCCGCTGCATCGTCGCCTGCCTAAGTTCGGTTTCGTATCCCTGAAGGCCATGGACCGCGCAGAAGTGCGTCTGTCCGAGCTGGCTAAAGTGGAAGGCGACATCGTTACTGTGCAGACCCTGAAAGATGCCAACGTGATCAACGTCAACGTACAGCGTGTGAAAATCATGCTGTCCGGTGAAGTGACTCGCGCTGTCACTATCGGCAAGGGAATCGGCGCCACCAAAGGTGCGCGTTCGGCTATCGAAGCAGCTGGCGGCAAGTTCGAGGAATAAATGGCTAAGCAAGGTGCTCTCTCAGCGCTCGGCAAAGGCGGTATGTCTGAACTTTGGGCTCGTCTGCGTTTTCTGTTCCTGGCGATTATCGTCTACCGAATAGGCGCACACATCCCGGTTCCAGGTATCAACCCGGACCGACTCGCAGACCTGTTTCGACAGAATGAGGGGACCATTCTTAGCTTGTTCAACATGTTTTCCGGCGGCGCGCTGGAACGGATGAGCATTTTTGCATTGGGGATCATGCCGTACATTTCGGCATCGATCATCATGCAACTGATGACCGCCGTCAGCCCGCAGCTGGAGCAGTTGAAGAAGGAAGGTGAAGCTGGCCGTCGCAAGATTAGCCAGTACACCCGCTACGGCACTGTCGTTCTCGCCTTGGTCCAAGCTATCGGCATGTCCGTTGGTCTGGCCGGGCAGGGCGTTGCGTTCACTGGTGACTTTGGCTTCCATTTCGTCGCGGTATCCACATTTGTGGCTGGTGCGATGTTCATGATGTGGCTGGGTGAGCAGATTACTGAGCGTGGTGTTGGCAACGGTATCTCGATGTTGATTTTCGCAGGTATCGTCGCCGGTCTTCCGAGAGCGATTGGGCAGTCTTTCGAGTCTGCACGTCAGGGTGATATCAACATTTTCGCCTTGGTTGCCATCGGTTTGCTGGCAGTAGCGATTATCGGTTTTGTGGTGTTCATTGAGCGTGGCCAGCGTCGTATTGCTGTTCACTACGCCAAGCGTCAGCAGGGCCGCAAGGTTTTTGCTGCGCAGACCAGCCACTTGCCGCTGAAAGTGAATATGGCCGGTGTAATTCCGGCAATTTTCGCGAGCAGCATTTTGCTGTTTCCGGCTTCGTTGGGTACCTGGTTTGGTCAGTCCGAAAATATGGGCTGGCTGCAGGACCTCTCTCAGTCGATCGCTCCTGGTCAGCCGTTGAATATTCTGCTGTTTAGTGCAGGGATTATTTTCTTCTGCTTCTTCTATACGGCGTTGATGTTCAATCCGAAAGACGTAGCGGAAAACCTGAAGAAGTCCGGTGCCTTTATTCCGGGCATCCGTCCAGGTGAGCAGTCTGCACGCTACATTGATGGTGTTCTGACTCGTTTGACCCTGTTCGGTGCTCTATATATGACGGCCGTGTGCTTGTTGCCCCAGTTCCTGGTGGTTGCAGCAAACGTTCCGTTCTACCTTGGCGGGACCTCGTTGCTGATCGTGGTCGTGGTTGTGATGGACTTCATGTCCCAAGTACAATCGCACCTCGTTTCGCACCAGTACGAATCCCTGATGAAGAAAGCCAACCTGAAGGGCTACGGCAGCGGCATGTTGCGCTGAGTACCCCATAAGGTTCGAGGAGTTGGTGATGAAAGTTCGTGCATCGGTGAAAAAGCTGTGCCGTAACTGCAAGATTATTCGCCGCGAAGGTGTTGTTCGAGTAATTTGCAGCGCGGAACCGCGTCACAAACAGCGCCAAGGCTGAGTGTGATCCGCTTGAAGCCCGGCAGCTAGTGCGCTGCCGGGTTGATTATTTGTTATTACAGCGATATTATCTCGCGCCCTATTTCTTGGCTTCCGGGGCGTAGGTAGCTGTCAATTGGAGTCCCACTGAATGGCCCGTATTGCAGGCGTTAACATTCCAGATAACAAGCACACTGTTATCTCGCTGACCTACATCTATGGTGTTGGTCGCACTACTGCGCAGAAAATTTGCGCAGTTGCTGGGGTAAACCCAGCCGCTAAGATCAAGGATCTGAGCGACGAGCAGATTGAACAGCTGCGTGGCGAAGTGGCGAAGTTCACCACTGAAGGTGACCTGCGTCGCGAAATCAACATGAAAATCAAGCGTTTGATGGACCTCGGTTGCTATCGCGGTCTGCGTCATCGTCGTGGTCTTCCAGTACGCGGTCAGCGTACCAAGACTAACGCGCGTACCCGTAAAGGTCCGCGTAAGCCGATCCGCAAGTAATCGCCCCAGCGAATCGACAGGAAAATTATCATGGCAAAACCTGCTGCTCGTCCTCGTAAAAAAGTTAAAAAGACAGTGGTTGATGGCATCGCCCACATCCATGCTTCTTTTAACAACACCATCGTGACCATCACCGACCGTCAAGGTAACGCGCTTTCTTGGGCTACCTCCGGTGGTTCGGGTTTCCGCGGTTCCCGCAAGTCCACCCCGTTTGCTGCTCAAGTAGCTGCTGAACGTGCTGGTCAAGCTGCGCTGGAATACGGCCTGAAAAACCTCGACGTTAACGTCAAAGGTCCAGGTCCAGGTCGTGAGTCTGCTGTCCGTGCTTTGAACGGCTGTGGCTATAAGATCGCCAGCATCACCGACGTGACGCCAATCCCGCACAACGGGTGCCGTCCGCCGAAGAAGCGCCGCGTGTAATCCAGGAGATTGTAAAGAATGGCTCGTTACATTGGTCCAAAATGCAAACTCGCTCGTCGCGAAGGCACCGATCTCTTCCTGAAGAGCGGCGTGCGCGCGATCGAATCGAAGTGCAACATTGAAGCAGCACCTGGTATCCACGGCCAACGCCGCGGTCGCCAGTCCGATTACGGCACCCAACTGCGTGAAAAGCAGAAGGTCCGTCGTATCTACGGCGTTCTCGAGCGTCAGTTTAGCGGCTACTACAAAGAAGCTGCTGGCAAGAAAGGTGCAACCGGTGAAAACCTGCTGCAACTGCTCGAATGCCGTCTGGACAACGTTGTATACCGTATGGGCTTTGGTTCTACTCGTGCCGAATCCCGTCAGCTGGTATCGCACAAGTCGATCAGCGTTAACGGTCAGACCGTAAACGTTCCGTCCTACCAGGTTCGTGCTGGTGACGTGGTCGCAGTTCGCGAGAAAGCAAAAAACCAACTTCGCATTGTCCAAGCTCTCGATCTGTGTGCCCAACGTGGCCGCGTAGAATGGGTAGAAGTAGACACTGAGAAGAAGTCGGGCGTTTTCAAGAACGTTCCTGCTCGCAGTGATCTGTCCGCCGACATCAACGAAAGCCTGATTGTCGAGCTCTACTCCAAGTAAGGGCTAGAAAATAGGTGCATCCATGCAGATTTCGGTAAATGAGTTCCTGACACCCCGCCACATTGATGTGCAGGTTGTCAGTCCAACCCGCGCCAAAATTACTCTCGAGCCTCTCGAGCGTGGTTTTGGCCACACCCTGGGCAACGCGCTGCGCCGCATCCTGTTGTCCTCAATGCCCGGCTGTGCAGTAGTCGAGGCCGAGATTGACGGTGTGCTCCACGAGTACAGCGCCATCGAAGGTGTACAGGAAGACGTAATTGAAATCCTGTTGAACCTTAAAGGTCTGGCTATCAAGCTGCACGGCCGTGACGAAGTTACGCTGACCTTGTCGAAGAAGGGTTCGGGGGTGGTTACCGCTGCCGATATTCAGCTGGATCATGATGTCGAGATCGTTAACCCCGATCACGTAATCGCTAACCTGGCGTCTAACGGCGCCCTGAACATGAAGCTCACCGTAGCTCGTGGTCGTGGTTATGAACCGGCCGACTCGCGTCAGAGCGATGAAGACGAAAGCCGCAGCATTGGTCGCTTGCAGCTTGACTCTTCGTTCAGCCCGGTTCGCCGTATCGCATACGTGGTGGAAAACGCCCGTGTCGAACAGCGTACTAACCTGGACAAGCTGGTTATTGATCTGGAAACCAACGGTACTCTGGATCCTGAAGAGGCTATCCGCCGCGCTGCAACCATTCTGCAACAGCAGTTGGCTGCGTTCGTCGACCTCAAAGGTGACAGCGAACCAGTGGTAATCGAGCAGGAAGACGAGATCGATCCGATCCTGCTTCGCCCGGTTGACGATCTGGAACTGACTGTACGTTCGGCTAACTGCCTTAAGGCGGAAAACATTTACTACATCGGCGACCTGATTCAGCGTACCGAAGTAGAACTGTTGAAGACTCCGAACCTGGGCAAGAAATCCTTGACTGAAATCAAGGACGTTCTGGCCTCCCGCGGTCTGTCCCTCGGCATGCGCCTCGACAACTGGCCGCCTGCAAGTCTTAAGAAGGACGACAAGGCGACTGCCTGATCGTCGTAATCACCGAACGTGAGTTTGGTAAGGAATGAACCATGCGTCATCGTAAAAGTGGTCGTCACCTGAGCCGTACCAGCTCGCACCGCAAGGCCATGTTCCAAAACATGGCGGTGTCGCTGTTCGAGCACGAGCTGATCAAAACTACACTGCCGAAAGCTAAAGAACTGCGTCGCGTTGCTGAGCCGCTGATCACTTTGGCCAAGACAGACAGCCTGGCTAACCGCCGTCTGGCTTTCGACCGTACTCGTTCGAAAGCTATCGTTGGTAAGCTCTTCAACGACCTGGGCAAGCGTTACGCTACCCGTGAGGGTGGCTACCTGCGCATCCTCAAGTGCGGTTTCCGCGCTGGCGACAACGCGCCTATGGCGTACGTCGAGTTGGTTGATCGTGCTACTGCCGGCGAAGCTGTAAGCGCCGAGTAAGACGACAAGCTGTAACGAAGAACCGGGCCTAGTGCCCGGTTTTTTGTGCGCGTAATAAAAGCGCGATGCGTACAAGCTTCCGGGGGTTTGGCTTGGCACTATGACGTTTGGGGAGTTTGGTAGTTATTCTCTATCGATGCCTACAATTTAATGAATTTGTAGACGTCATATTGATGATCAATACTTCCTCCAAGCCGATTAGCCGGCAGTTCCAAGTCCGACCTGAGGGAAATTGAGCATGAGCCAGAACAAAATCCTTACTACCGCCAGCGGCGCGCCCGTTGCGGATAACCAGAATTCCCGATCCGCCGGCCCGCGCGGTCCGCTGCTGCTCGACGATTTTCACCTGATCGAGAAGCTCGCTCACTTCAACCGTGAAAACATTCCTGAGCGTCGTGTGCATGCGAAGGGGTCGGGTGCCTACGGTACTTTCACGGTCACCCAAGACATCACTCAGTACACCAGCGCCAAGCTGTTCGAGTCGGTTGGCAAGCAAACCCCTACCTTCCTGCGGTTTTCCACCGTAGGGGGGGAGCGCGGTTCGGCTGATACCGAGCGCGACCCACGTGGTTTCGCCTTGAAGTTCTACACCGAAGAAGGCAACTGGGACATCGTGGGTAACAACACCCCTGTGTTTTTCATCCGCGATCCGTTGAAGTTCCCGGACTTCATCCACACCCAAAAACGCCTGCCGCAAAGCAACCTGAAAAGCGCACAAATGATGTGGGATTTCTGGTCGCACTCCCCAGAGGCACTGCACCAGGTCACCATCCTGTTTTCGGACCGTGGTATTCCTGACGGCTACCGCCACATGCACGGCTTCGGCAGCCACACTTATAGCCTGATCAACGCCAAGGGCGAGCGTCACTGGGTTAAGTGGCACTACAAAACCAAGCAGGGCATCAAGAACCTGGCGCCCGCCGAAGCGGCTCGTCTGGCCGGTACCGACCCTGATTACGCCCAGCGCGATCTGTTCGGTGCAATCGAACGGGGTGACTTCCCGAAATGGCGTGTCTGCATCCAGATCATGACCGAGGCTCAGGCCAACGCTCATTACGAAAATCCTTTTGATGTGACCAAAACCTGGTCGCAGAAGGAATTTCCGCTGATCGAAGTCGGAGAACTGGAGCTTAATCGCAACCCACAAAACTACTTCGCTGAAGTGGAACAGGCTGCGTTCGGCCCTAGCAACATGGTTCCAGGTGTAGGCCTGTCGCCAGACCGTATGTTGCAAGGCCGTGTGTTCGCGTATGCAGATGCCCACCGCTACCGTGTTGGCACCAACCACCAGCAACTGCCGGTGAACGCCCCACGTAGCCCGGTGAACAGCTATCAGCGTGATGGCTCGATGGCATTCGGCAGCAACGGTGGCGCAGCGCCCAACTACGAGCCGAACAGCTACGCCGATGCGCCGAAACAAGCCCCTCAATACGCTGAGCCTGCTTTGGCCTTGAGCGGTGCGGCAGATCGTTACGATCACCGGGAAGACACTGACTACTACAGCCACGCTGGTGCGCTGTTCCGCCTGATGAACGATGAGCAGAAAGCCTTGCTCACCAGCAATATCGCCGGAGCAATGGGCGGCGTTTCCAGTGATGTGGTCCAGCGTCAATTGCAGCACTTCTACAAGGCAGATCCTGCTTATGGAGAAGCAATCGCAAAGGCACTGGGTGTATCGCTTAACTAACTCTAAACGATAAGCAGAACCGCCCTCATTTGGGCGGTTTTTGCGTTATTTCAGCTACTTTTCTCCGGAAATCTTCACTTTTCTGCCGTTGGTCCCGTGACCTTCAGGTCATCATGGTTCAAACTACAGACTTTCAAGCAGGGAGATGTAGGGCGATGCAAGGTCACCCCGACGTAATCGATTACCTCAACACGTTGCTGACGGGCGAACTGGCTGCTCGTGACCAATATTTCATCCACTCGCGTATGTACGAAGACTGGGGCTTTACCGAGCTCTACGAGCGTATCAACCATGAGATGGAAGAAGAGGCACAGCACGCCGACGCACTGATGCGCCGTATCCTCATGCTCGAAGGCACGCCGCGTATGCGTCCGGATGATCTGGACGTGGGCACAACCGTACCTGACATGCTCGCTGCCGACCTGCGCCTCGAGTACAAGGTCCGTGCCGCGCTCTGCAAAGGCATCGAACTCTGCGAGCAGCACAACGACTATGTCACCCGGGAAATCCTGCGGGTGCAGTTGAATGACACCGAAGAAGATCACACCTACTGGCTTGAAAAGCAGTTGGGCCTGATCAAGCTGATCGGCCTGGAGAATTACCTGCAATCGCAGTTCTGATTTCCGGCTACAAAAAAGCCCCTGTCACCGCAAGGTGACAGGGGCTTTTCATTGGGCCTGAAAAGGTCAGGCCCGGTCGCGTTCCAGCAACGGCTTCAGGTAGTAACCGGTATGCGACTGCGGCATTTCGGAGACCTGCTCCGGCGTGCCTACGGCAATGATCTGGCCACCCTTGGAACCGCCTTCCGGCCCCAGGTCCACCAGCCAATCGGCCGTCTTGATCACATCAAGGTTGTGCTCGATTACCACCACGGTGTTGCCGTGGTCGCGCAGGCGGTGCAGCACGTCCAGCAATTGCTGTATATCCGCGAAGTGCAGGCCCGTGGTCGGCTCATCGAGGATATACAGGGTCTTGCCGGTATCGCGTTTGGACAGCTCGCGAGACAACTTCACCCGCTGCGCCTCACCACCTGACAGCGTGGTCGCCGACTGACCCAGCTTGATATACGACAAACCCACGTCCATCAGCGTCTGCAGTTTGCGCGCCAACGCCGGAACTGCGTCGAAGAACACCCGCGCTTCCTCGATGGTCATCTCCAGGGTTTCGTGGATGCTCTTGCCCTTGTACTTGATCTCCAGGGTCTCGCGGTTGTAGCGCTTGCTTTTGCACACATCGCACGGCACGTAGATGTCCGGCAGGAAGTGCATTTCCACCTTGATCAAGCCGTCGCCCTGGCACGCTTCGCAGCGTCCGCCCTTGACGTTGAACGAGAACCGACCCGGCCCGTAACCCCGTGAGCGGGATTCCGGAACACCGGCAAACAGTTCACGAATGGGCGTGAACAAACCGGTGTAGGTCGCCGGGTTGGAACGTGGCGTCCGGCCAATCGGGCTTTGGTCGATGTCGACCACCTTATCCAGGTGTTCCAGGCCTTTGATGCTGTCGTGCGCCGCCGCTTCCAAGGTGGTCGCGCCGTTCAGGGCAGTGGCACTCAAGGGAAACAACGTGTTGTTTATGAGCGTCGATTTACCTGAGCCGGAAACACCGGTCACGCATGTCAGCAAACCAATTGGAATTTCCAAGTCGACATTGCGCAAGTTGTTACCGCGTGCGCCCTTGAGGTGCAGCGCCAGCTTCTTGTTACGCGGTGTGCGTTTGGCCGGCACTTCGATCTTGACGCGGCCAGACAAGTATTTGCCGGTCAGCGAGTCCGGGTGAGCCATGACTTCGGCCGGGGTGCCTTCAGCGACAATATGTCCGCCATGCACACCGGCGCCCGGGCCGATATCAACCACGTAATCCGCCAGGCGAATCGCGTCTTCATCGTGTTCGACCACAATCACCGTGTTGCCGATATCCCGCAGGTGTTTCAACGTACCCAGCAGGCGATCGTTGTCGCGCTGGTGCAGGCCAATCGACGGTTCGTCGAGGATGTACAACACACCCACAAGGCCGGCGCCGATCTGGCTGGCCAGGCGGATGCGCTGTGCTTCACCGCCGGACAAGGTATCGGCGCTGCGGTCCAGAGAGAGGTAATCCAGGCCAACGTTGACCAGGAACTGCAACCGCTCGCGAATCTCCTTGAGGATCTTGTCGGCGATTTCTCCACGGCGGCCGGTCAGCTTGAGTACGCCAAAGTATTCGCAGGCATCACCGATCGGCAGGTTGGTCACCGCCGGCAATGTTTTCTCGCCCACCCACACATGCCGCGCCTCACGACGCAGGCGAGTGCCGCGGCAATCCGGGCAAGGTTGTGTGCTGAGGAATTTCGCCAGTTCTTCGCGCACGCTGGCCGATTCTGTCTCGCGGTAGCGACGCTCCAGGTTCGGCACGATGCCTTCGAACGGGTGCGAGCGCTTGACGATATCGCCACGGTCGTTCAGGTACTTGAAGTCGACGTTCTGCGAACCACTGCCGTGCAAGATGACCTTCTGCTGGTCCGCCGGCAGTTGGTTGAACGGTACCTCCAGGCTGAATTTGTAATGCGACGCCAACGACCCCAGCATCTGGAAGTAGTAAACGTTGCGCCGATCCCAGCCGCGTATCGCCCCCTCCGCCAGCGTCATGTCACCGTTGACCAGGCGCTTGATGTCGAAGAACTGCTTCACCCCCAGGCCATCACAGGTCGGGCAGGCGCCGGCCGGGTTGTTGAAGGAGAACAGCTTGGGTTCAAGCTCGCTGATGGCGTGGCCGCAGATCGGGCAGGCAAAGCGCGCGGAGAAGATGATCTCTTCGCCCGGCTCGTCGTCCATCGGCGCCACGAGTGCAATGCCGTCGGCCAGCTTCAACGCGGTTTCGAAGGATTCCGCCAGGCGCTGCTGCAGATCGGCGCGCACTTTGAAACGGTCAACGACCACATCGATCGAGTGCTTCTTCTGCTTGTCGAGCTTCGGCGCCTCGTCCAGCTCATAGAGCTTGCCGTTGATGCGTGCACGTACAAAACCTTGCGCCCGCAGCTCTTCGAAGACGGAAAGGTGTTCACCCTTGCGCTCACGGATCACCGGTGCCAGCAGCATCAGCTTGGCGCCTTCCGGCTGGGCCAGCACCAGGTCGACCATCTGGCTGACGGTCTGGGCTTCCAGGGGAATGTCGTGGTCCGGGCAACGCGGAATACCCACACGTGCATACAGCAGGCGCAGGTAGTCGTAGATTTCGGTGATGGTGCCCACGGTGGAGCGCGGGTTATGGGAGGTCGACTTCTGTTCGATGGAGATCGCCGGCGACAGGCCTTCAATGGTGTCGACGTCGGGCTTTTCCATCATCGACAGGAACTGGCGGGCATAGGCCGACAGCGATTCCACATAGCGACGCTGGCCTTCGGCATACAGCGTGTCGAACGCCAGGGAAGATTTGCCGGACCCGGACAAACCGGTGATGACGATCAGTTTGTCCCGGGGCAGGGTCAGGTCGATGTTCTTCAGGTTGTGGGTTCTAGCCCCACGAATCAGGATCTTGTCCAAGATGGCCTCGCACGGCGGGCGTAAATAATGCCGGAGTATACGGCTAAAGACTGGATGAATATACACTGTCAAAAGGCCGCTTGCAGCCTTAGATGAAAGCTGCGCGGCAAAGCGCCGCATATACCCTCTCAATCGATGGGACTGGTAGAATCGCCGCCGGTTCACATGAGGTTTTTCCATGCACGATCCCCACAGCGAGCGCATGAGTAGCGGCGAGACCCGAGCGGCAAGCGGTCTGGCCCTGGTGTTCGCCTTCCGTATGCTGGGCATGTTTATGGTGTTGCCGGTGCTGGCGACCTATGGAATGGATCTCGCCGGCGCGACCCCCGCATTGATTGGCCTGGCCATTGGCGCGTATGGCCTGACCCAGGCCATTTTCCAGATCCCGTTCGGGATCATTTCCGACCGTATTGGCCGTCGCCCGGTGATCTACCTCGGGCTGATCGTGTTTGCCCTCGGCAGTGTGCTGGCGGCCCAGTCCGACTCCATATGGGGCGTGATTGCCGGGCGTATCCTGCAAGGCGCCGGCGCGATTTCCGCGGCCGTGATGGCCTTGCTGTCGGACCTGACCCGCGAACAACACCGCACCAAGGCCATGGCCATGATCGGCATGACCATCGGTCTGTCGTTTGCCGTGGCCATGGTCGTCGGCCCTTTGCTGACCCGCGCGTTCGGCCTGCACGGACTGTTCCTCGCCACCGGCGGCATGGCGCTGTTCGGCATCGTGATCGTGGCCTTTATGGTGCCGCGCTCCACCGGCACGTTGCAGCATCGCGAATCGGGTGTCGCGCGCAAGGCACTCTTGCCGACACTCAAGCACCCCGACCTGCTGCGCCTGGATTTAGGTATCTTCGTATTACACGCCATGCTGATGTGCAGCTTCGTTGCCTTGCCCCTGGCACTGGTGGAAAAAGCCGGTCTGCCCAAGGAACAGCACTGGTGGGTCTACCTGACAGCGCTGCTGATCTCATTCTTCGCCATGATTCCGTTCATCATTTATGGCGAGAAAAAACGCAAAATGAAACGAATCCTGCTCGGTGCCGTCACGACGCTGATGCTCACTGAGCTATTCTTCTGGCAGTTCGGCGACAGCCTGCGGGCGCTGGTAATCGGCACGGTGGTGTTCTTCACTGCGTTCAACCTGCTGGAGGCGTCACTGCCTTCGCTGATCAGTAAAGTTTCACCGGCCGGTGGCAAGGGCACGGCGATGGGGGTGTATTCCACCAGCCAGTTCCTCGGTTCTGCACTGGGCGGCATCATGGGGGGCTGGATGTTCCAGCATGGCGGTTTGTCGGTTGTCTTCCTCGGATGCGCCGGGCTGGCTGCACTTTGGCTGGCCTTTGCTGTTACCATGCGCGAACCTCCCTACGTCACAAGTTTGCGTTTGCCGCTATCGCCTGAGGCGATCCGTGAAAGCGGCCTGGTAGAGCGCCTTAAGGCCGTCGTAGGGGTAACAGATGCAGTCGTGGTCGCGGAAGAGGCGGCCATTTACATCAAATTGGACACCGAATTATTGGATCGCGCGACGCTCGAGCAACTGGTCAACCCAGTGCCGACAGCGCGCCCAGCCTAGGAGAACGTTATGGCCCGTGGGGTTAACAAAGTCATATTGGTCGGTACATGCGGCCAGGATCCCGAAGTTCGCTACTTGCCTAACGGTAACGCCGTGACCAACCTGAGTCTGGCGACCAGCGAACAGTGGACCGACAAGCAGACTGGCCAGAAGGTCGAGAAAACCGAATGGCACCGCGTGTCGATGTTCGGCAAGGTTGCCGAGATCGCTGGTGAGTACCTGCGCAAAGGTTCGCAGGTCTACATCGAAGGCAAACTGCAGACCCGCGAGTGGGAAAAAGACGGCATCAAGCGTTACACCACTGAAATCGTGGTCGACATGCAAGGCACCATGCAACTGCTGGGCGGCCGTCCGCAGGGCGACCAACAAGGCCAGGGCGGCATGTCCAACTCGGCACCGCGTCCACAGCAGTCCCGTCCGCAGCCAAGCCAGCAGCCACAGCGTGAGTCGCGCCCAGCGCCACAACAGGCTGCCCCGCAACCGGCTCCGGATTTTGACAGCTTTGATGACGATATTCCGTTCTAGGACTTACCTGAGACTTTATTGTAAAGTTTTTGTCGGAAAGCCCCTATTTAAGGGGCTTTTTTGATGGTTCACGTTGTAAAGTTTTACGTCGCGATTTGCCGATTTTCAGGATTGTGTACTACCTTGAAAAATGTAAAATTTTCATGGGTTGTAATCCCGATGACTTTATTGGCGATAAAACACATCCAATTCCGCCATGGCGAGCGGCATAAATTGTTGGTTAGTGCCCAGACGGGCATCCCTCTGTATTACCCCTCACTCTTTATCACGACCCATGTCCGTGCTGGCGGCTTCTCCGTTTCTACAGTGCAGGGGGCGCTTGCGGCAATTAAAGTGCTGTATGCCTGGTAAGCAAACCAAGGCATTAATCTTGAAGCGTTGTTTTCGACAGGACGACTGCTCCTGCGCGAGGAAGTTACTTCGTTGGTCGCGTTTAGTGCCCGGCTGTTAAGTGGGGAGCGCCGACAACTAACCGCGAAGGTGCACACCTTGAAGCTTAACGCCGGCAGAACCGTCGCTTGTAATACGCGTAGCGTCGGTGCGCAGACGCAATTCACACGGATCAGCACAATGTCAAAATACCTTGGCTTTTTGGCTGAAACATTACGTGTCGGGCGTGATAGTAGTGCGACGGAGAGTCAGGTGAGTGCAATGGTTAAGCGTCTCAACGCATGCCGACCAAAGGTAAGGAACATCTCAGCAGTCGACCGGGATGAGAGGGGCTTGGACATCCATTTGGTGGATTAGGTACTCGAGTATCTTTGGCCAGATCACCCGCAGAATCCTTTTTCTAGTAAGGGTCTCCAGCAGCGCAATTATTTAATCATAACGCTGCTTCGCTATCTGGGCATTAGGCGGGGCGAACTGCTCAATTTGCGGGTAGAGGACGTAGATTTCAGTCAGGGTGTGATCAAAATCGTTAGACGTGCGGACAGCCCGCTGGACAGTCGCCGAAATCAACCGTTGGTTAAGACCGCGCAGCGTGTGAGCGCAGGGCGTGACGTAGTGATCGCCAGCCAGACCGAACAGGACGACTACGCCTATCAGCGGCGGCGCATCAGCGGCACCGAGCAAACCATCCTGCAACATGCGTCGACGGTGGAGGTTGGCGGCCACATGGCCATTGAGGCCCGGCGCGATATTGCGGTTATTGCCAGCACCGTTAGTGCTGCCAAGAACCTGAGCGTTGAAGCGGGTGAAAACGTGTCGCTTATTTCTGCGGCCAATGAGCAACACGAGTATTCGAAAGGCAAAAAAGGCAATACTAAAACCACGACCCAACTGGACAACGTGACCCAGCAAACCGCTCAGCTAAACGCTGGCGGTAACTTGGTTGCTATTGCAGGTACCGACCTGACCCTGGTTGCCAGCAAAATCAGCGCCGGCAACGAAGCCTATATTCAGGCGGGTGAGGAGTTGAAGCTGTTGGCCGCGCAAGACAGTCATTACTCGTTGTATGACATGAATAAAAAGGGGAGTTGGGGTAGCAAGAAAACTCAGCGTGATGAGGTGACCCAGGTCACCCATGTGGGCAGCGAGATCAAAGCCGGTTCGAGCATGATGCTCGAAAGTGGCAGTAATCAGCTGTTTCAAGCGGCAAAGCTCCAGAGTGGGGGGGACATTGCGATTGTCAGCGGTGGCTCGGTGACATTTGAGGCGGTTAAAGACTCGCGGCAGGAGAGTCACGAAAAGAGTAAGAGCGATATGGCGTGGAACAGTGCCAAAGGTGAAGGCAGTACTGACGAGACATTACGTCAGACCTTGATGGTGGGGCAGGGGCAACTCGCTATTCGCGCCGCCGGTAAGATCAATATAGACCTCAAGCAGATTGACCAAAAAACTGTCAGCCAGACGATTGATGCAATGGTTCAAGCCGAGCCTCAGCTTGCCTGGATCAAAGTAGCTGAAGCCAATGGGCAAGTTGATTGGCGAATGGTCAAGGAGATCCACGACAGCTGGGACTATAAGCAATCGGGATTAGGTGCCGCACCCGCGCTGATTATTTCGATTGTCGCCAGCATCTACCTGGGGCCCCTCGCGGGGGCTATGGCTAGCAACTTTGCGGTTGGGACAATCAATGGCGGCGGTGATATTGGTGCGGGACTGAAAGCGGCCACCAGTAAAGATGCGATCAAGGGTTACGCGACGCAAATGGTCACTAGCGGAGTCCTGGCCGGAATAGACACCGCTGTCGGTGGTTGGAATACCGACGGGGCGTTGATTCTTAACGCGACGGGGTCAATAACCCTGGTTATAGCAAGAGCATGCTGGACTGGAACACGGTCAGTGACAATGTGCTGCGCAGCACTACCCACGCTTTGGTAGCCGGCAGCATCAATACGGCGATTAACGGCGGTAGCTTGAAGGACAATCTTGGCGCAGCCGCAGTTTCCGAAGGGCTGGACCTGACGGCAGCCTTTGGCAACAAGCAGGTGGGCGATTTGGCTGAGTACCTGAAAATAACCCCAGGGTCGGCACAAAAAGTCTTGATGCATGCTGTATTGGGAGGAGCGTTATCAAGCGCTAAAGGTGGAGACTTCAAGACCGGGGCTTTAGCCGGCGCCGCCTCAGAAGGATTGACAGCTTTCGCAACGGAAAAACTGGGTAACTACCTGGACTCCCGGTTTGCCACGGATACCCAGTTCCGGGTAGGCACCGCTCAACTCGTCGGCGTTTTGGCGGGTGCTCTAGTCAACGGTGATCCTGCAACCGCTAGCTGGGTAGCCGGAAACGCAAAAAAATATAATGATGAGTTTCATATTGGTGGGCCCGCCATTGCGGGGGCTGTGAGTGCAGGTGAAAAAGTGCTTAAAGAGGGTGGAACGCCAGACCAGGCTACCGCTGCAATGAGTTCGCACCTGAGGGGCGATGGTTTTGATGGGCCAATGCCTGCCAATGGACTTGTACAAGCATGGTCAATCGGTGTTGGTCTGCCCCTGGCGGCAGTTGAAGCACCTGCTGTAGGGATAGGAGGGCTGGTAGCGGGTGCCTTGATTTCCGGCGGTGCAAATTTCGGCTATCAGCTATCGACGGGTAAGGACGTTAACTATACCGATGTATCCATCGCCGCGACGGTTGGAGGATTAACGCAAGGGAAGGGGTTCTGGCTGACTCAAGGATACGGATTGAGCGGCGCTTATTTGGGCAGTGTAATCAAGGGCGAGGATGCGAAGTATTCGTTGCTGGGCTCTGTGCTAGGCACTGCAATAGGTTATAAATCCGGAAATGTGATCACAGGGCAGTTGAAACCATTAATAGGAAATACTGCGAGCGAAACCTCAGGAGCGGCGACAGGTTCTGTATTGTCTGAAATTGTCAGCGGTGGTGTATCTAATATGGGAAGTAATAAATGAAGCCAAAAACGGTAGGTTGGTACCTATTGGGTACGCTAGTTGTGTATTTTTTTCTGGTTTTTTTTATGGTGGGTATTGTCGGTAATTTACTTGTGGCGACGATTGCATATTTCAAGCTGGGTCATTGGGCGCTTGAGACTGGCGTTATCAATGCCTCTCTGAAAGTCGCTGCTTACTGCGGAGTTCCAGTAGGTGCGGGTATTTGGGTGTTGTCATGGCTGAAAAGTCGTAAAGAAAAAAAAGGCACTAGTATTTGTGCTATCGGTGGGGAAAAGGGATGAAAGGAAAAGGGGACGGATTTATGTGCGCCAGACAAAGCGTGGTCGCCTGGAATTGACGGCGCAAGCCGTCATGAAATGGCGTAAGAAACCGAGCGGGTACTAACCCCGTCCGGCAAGGACCAGCCATCCACCGGAAGCGAGTCTTGTGTGGTGCTCGGGTAACCGGCACTGCGAAGCTTAGACAGCGAGTGTATAGGCCGTGTAATACAGCCTCGAAATGTCCGCAGCGTGGAAGCCGACGCCTTATAAATAGTGGAAGGCAACATTGAAATACCGCAATGGCTTGGTATTGAAATCCCACCGGGGTCAGAGAGCAGGGCATGTACGCATGAGGGTTTTTCAGGAGCCTGGCCCGTTGTTTTCCTCCATGAGATGACCGGTGAGGAAAGGAGCGGCCGCCAACCTTCCATGGAAAAGGGGACGGATTTTATTTAGTTCCTGTTTTTTAATCTGTTAGCTAAGAAATGGCTTGGCGTATTATTGCTCTTTAATAATTGAGTTTTTTTGCTTGGCAAGCTTGGCTTAGTCAAGCGGGGGTAGTCCATTTAATGCTTTTTGGTGTTCATAAAAATTGTAACGGACGACTTCGCGTCAGTATCCATCAAACCCCTGGGTCCCATGACTCAGGGGTTTTTTATTGGGTGTGACACAGGCCTTGGCCATGAGGCTATCGAATCCAATCATCCACGGAGCGTCGTTTGGCTTTCTTGCCTGTCAGCAAGATGGGTTTTCCCCAGTCGAACAATGATGTGGATATCCGATGTTTCTTGCCTTTGAACACGGTGCTGAGCATTGCCCGGATATTCTCCAGCAAGGGAGGTTCAAGATCCGCTTGAAGGGGGTAGCCCTGCGGATAATTTCGCCGTTCGACCCAATACACGATGCGAGAAGTGATGAACAGGAAGAGCATCATCGCGCCCATCGTGAACGGCAGCGTCAAGTACGGCGGGAGGCTCTCGGGCTTGTTCCAGATGACGTCCAGGCCGTAGTCCCGTAGCAGAAGCGCGCCCGCGATGAAGAACCCCGGCAACGTATTGAAGATGAGCAGCAAGCAGGTCAACATCGATAAGCGTTCGAGGAACGGTGCCCTGACTTCCTCCGCCGTATGATCAATCGGACTGTCCTGCCCGATGATTCGCCCTATAATCTTGACTTCGGTCATGGCGTTGCCCGTCACGAAGATGGGCACAATCAGGTACTCACCGGGGTTTATGCAGTCAAAGTCGATGCGTATTGTCGTCGGGCTTGTAATCGTTGCCGCACAGTCGGTCTGGTCTTCGAAAGGGACGGTCTTGGCGCTCACCAGGGTGCAGTCATCGCCGACCTGTATCTGGAGTGGCGCCGATGGCGTCAGGTCAGATTGCACGACTGGTTGATTGCCTTTGTTCCAGATCAACATGCCGATCACGTACACGCCTCTGTGCTGATTGCCTTCTTCATCACATATGCGAAACGGCAGTTCTTTCGGTATCTCAGCCACGATGCCCCTGAGCAACAGGCGCGCCTCCAGGCGTTTATGGGGGAGGTTGGGCTTTCGGCCGAACAGCGTGGTGATCAATCGAACAAGTGCAGTAACCGGGGAGAGAAATTCTCCGAGTGTCATATAGGCCTCCCATCCCTAGGCAAAAAACGAGGTATGTCATCTTCAACGTGTCGTGACTATAAACGCTTTGTACCGGGGAGGCTGTTTTCGGCAAAGCGGACCAGGCGTGCAGCACTCGGTATTTGTCCTCGAGGCTCACACGATTTAGGCTGGCGCCAACGTCAACAAGATGGAAAGCCGCGATGACCTGGTCTGCCAAGCAATACACACTGTTCGAACAGCAGCGCACCCGTCCCGTCCGTGACTTGGTCGCGGCCATTCCGAATGCCGAGGTGCGCAACGCCGTGGATCTGGGCTGCGGCCCCGGTAACTCCACCGAAGTGCTGGCCGAGCGTTTTCCGCAAGCCCATGTCACCGGCCTGGACAGCTCCGACGACATGCTGGTGGACGCCCGCAAACGGCTGCCGGCACTGAGCTTCGAACTGGCGGATATAGGTGACTGGAAACCTGTGCAAGCCTTCGATGTGATCCTGGCCAACGCGTCCCTGCAATGGTTACCGGACCACGCCATGCTTTACCCGCACCTGGCCCGCCAACTGACGCCCGGTGGCACGCTGGCGGTGCAAACCCCGGACAACCTCGATGAGCCTGCCCACCGGCTTGCCCGCGACGTCGCGGCCGATGGTCCTTGGTCGGCCAAGATCGGCGCGGTCAAACACAACCAGCGTCATACCGCGAGCTACTACTACGAACTGCTGAGCAAGCATTGCAGTACCGTCGATGTGTGGCGCACCACGTATCAGCACCCGTTGGCGGACCACGCGGCGGTGGTGGAGTGGTTCAAAGCATCGGCGCTCAGACCGTTCCTTGCGCCTTTGACCGACGGCGAGAAAGCCGCCTTCCTGCAGGAATACCAGGCGCGGATTACCCAGGCCTATCCAGCCCTGGCGGATGGCACCGTGTTGCTGCCGTTTCCGCGCCTGTTCATCATCGCGACCCGCTGACGCTAAGACGACAAGTGGCGGTCAAGCCGCCGCCGCTTGCGCTTTCAAGTACTCATCTGCCGACACCACACCCGCATAACCAAAGGCCAGCGACGCCATGTACGCCCCATGCACCTGCGCCGCCGGAATCACCTGGCCATTGAACTCCAGGTCCCGTGTCGCGCACGCGTCATGAATCACCGTGACCTTGTAGCCCAGGTCCGCCGCCGCCCGTACCACGCCGTCGATGCACATGTGGCTCATGCTGCCAACCACCACCAGGTCCGTGATGCTGCGTTGTTCCAGCAGTGCGCGCAGGTTGGTTTCGCGAAACGCATTCACAAAGTGTTTAAGCACCACCGGCTCACTGCCTTCGTTCAGCACCTTGGAATGCAGATGCGCCCCTTCGGAGCCTGGCGTGAAGAACGGCGCGTCATCGGACGTGAACTCATGGCGCACATGAATCACCGCATCGCCTGCCTGGCGAAACGCCTGCAGTACTTGCGCGGCCTTGTCTGCCGCGGCGTCCACGCCGTCGAGTGGCCACTTGCCTTGGGGGAAGTAGTCGTTCTGGATATCGATTAGGATGAGCGCTTGCTTGGCCATGTTGTGTTGCCTCGTGATGGGTTGATGGGCCCAGTATCTTAGCTGGCGCCCGCACCGGGGATTGGCTGCGCCGACAATAACAGGGGGAAAACTGACAATGGTGGTCGTCGAGCTGGGCGTGTTGATCTATCAAGGTGCGCAGTTGGCCGCCGTGCATGGCTTGACCGACCTGTTCGGCGTGGCCAACCGCATCGCCGCCGAACATCAATCCGCGCAATTGCCCTTGCTGCGGGTCAGCCATTGGCAGGTGGATGTTACCGGTAAACCGGCGCGCGTATTCAGCAGTCCCCCTGGCCCCGAGCAACCGATGATGGCCGTGCTGGTGCCGCCGTCGATTGGTGAATTCACCGAAGACCAGGCGCCCCTCGCGCTGTTGGAGTGGATTCGCCAGCAACACGCGGCGGGTACGGTGTTGGGCGGTGTGTGCATTGGCTCGATCATGCTGGCGCGCAGTGGGTTGCTTGACGGACGTAGTGCCACCACCCATTGGTCTTCTGCCAAATCTTTCGCCGCCCGTTACCCGGCGGTGCGCCTGGAGGCGGATAAGCCCATCGTCGATGACGGCGACCTGATCACCACTGCCGGCTTGATGGCCTGGTCCGAACTCGGCCTGCGCCTGGTCGACCGCCTGATGGGCCCAAGTATCGCGGCCGATACCGCGCGGTTCCTGGTGATCGAACACAGCGACAGTGCCAGCCAATGCGGCAGTAACTTTGCGCCGATTCTCGGCCACGGCGACGCGGCCATCCTCAAGGTTCAGCACTGGTTGCAGGCCAGCGGCGCGGTGGATGTTTCCCTGGCCGCGATGGCCCGGGAAGCCGGTTTGGAAGAGCGCACCTTCCTACGGCGCTTTCGCAACGCCACGGGTTTGAAACCCACCGAATACTGTCAGCACTTGCGCGTGGGCAAGGCGCGGCAGATGCTGGAATTCACTAACGGTACCATCGACCATATCGCCTGGACTGTGGGTTACCAGGACCCGAGTGCCTTTCGCGCCACCTTCAAGAAGATCACCGGCCTGGCGCCCAGCGATTACCGCAGCCGTTTCGGCGTGTGAATCGTGCAGAACGCCGCCGCATCAGAAGGGCGTCGTGCAGAAAAGAGCAGGCCAACTGCCATCGGTTTTTCAGCAACTGGTTGATTTGAAAGTATTCCTGCCCGAGAGCGCCTTGGCCTGATCTCTGCAACGTTCTGTATACACACATGGCGGGATGGCCAAGGGGGACGCATGACCCCGATTCAACGCAAGAAGCTGGTAGTCGCTCACTCCACACGTGAGGGCGCGCCCCTGCATGAAATCGAAACCAACCGCGCCCTGGCGCGCTGGCTGGCGCAGATCCTCGGGCTCAAGTTCGGTGGCAGTTATGACGCTGATCTGCACGCGGGGCTGGCGCTGTACCTGCTGCCCACACAAACTCTGGTCGGCCCGGCCCAGGCGCGAGCGCTCAATATCACGGGGCCGCAGGATTTGTGGGGCGGGTACGTTGACCAAGATTTCATCTGCACCAAAGCCATCAGCCATGGTTTGCTCGGCCCTGAAGCCAAAGCGCCCGAAGGTTGGTCGGCACTGTTCTGCGAGCGTGTCCGTAAAGTCGTGCTGGACGGCTTGAGCGTTTTCGCACTGGAAGACGCGCGCCCAGCCGCCACGCGCTTGCTCTACAGTGGACCCATCCGTTTGAAACCCGTGCACGCCTGCGCGGGCCGAGGGCAGGAAGTTATCCACAGCCTGGATGAATTCGAAGCGGTGCTGGCGCGACCTGATGCCGCGAAACGCTTTAGCGAAGGCGTGGTGCTGGAGCAAGACCTGCACGACGTGGTCACCCACAGCGTCGGCCAGAGCTTTATCGGTGATTACGTGTTCAGCTACTGCGGCGAGCAATACCTGACGCAAGACGGGCAGGGCGAAGACGTTTACGGTGGCTCCAACCTGCTGGTGGTGCCGGGTTACTACGAAGACCTGTTACAGCTCCAACTGCCCGACGACGTACGCGAAGCCATCAAACAAGCCCAGGTCTTCGATACGGCTGCCGATGAAGCCTACCCTGGCTTCTATGCATCGCGGCGCAACTATGACATTGCCCAAGGTCTCGACAGCGACGGCCAGCGCCGCAGTGGTGTGCTCGAACAATCCTGGCGGATGGGCGGGGCCAGCAGCGCGGAAGTCGCGGCGCTACAAAGTTTTATCAACAACCCTGGCCTGCGTGCGATCCATGTGTCCTCCGTGGAAGCCTATGTGGACCAACCGTTGCCGGCCGATGCCATCGAGGTGTATCGCGGCCCGGCGGAAAACAGCGAGTTTCTTCTCAAGTACGTGACGGTTAAATCTTATGACGGCTAGAAGCGAAAGCATTGCGATCGATATTGACGACGAACAGATGAGCGGCACCTTCCTGAGCCCCAAATCCAAAGTGCCCGGCGTGTTGTTTGTGCACGGTTGGGGCGGTAGCCAGGAGCGAGACCTTGAGCGCGCCAAAGGCATCGCCGGCTTGGGCTGTGTCTGCCTGACCTTCGACTTGCGCGGGCACGCTGGCACGGGCATTCCATTGTCGCGCGTCACCCGCGAAGACAACCTGCGCGACCTGCTGGCGGCCTATGACCGGCTGTTGGCGCACCCGGCCATCGACACCTCGGCGGTCGCGGTGGTGGGCACCAGTTACGGTGGCTACCTCGCGGCGATTCTCACCTCACTGCGCCCGGTGCGCTGGCTGGCGCTGCGCGTGCCGGCGCTGTACCGCGATCATGAGTGGCTCAAGCCCAAGCGTGATCTGGACAAGGCCGACCTGATGGATTACCGCAGCACCTTGGTCCACGCCGAAACCAATCGCGCCTTGCACGCGTGTTCGGCGTTTACCGGGGATGTCTTGATCGTTGAGTCGGAAACCGATGACCACGTGCCCCATGCCACCATCATGAGTTACCGCGCGGCGTGCCAGCAGACTCACTCCCTGACCCATCGCATCATCGACGGCGCCGACCATTCCCTCAGCGATCCGGTGTCCCAGCAAGCGTACACCTCAATCCTGGTGGACTGGATCACCGAGATGGTGGTGGGCGAGCGGTTGAGCATCATCCAATCCCAGTAAGCGTTCAGGCGGGTGTTTTTTTCACCCGCAACGCCTTTGCCTTCGCCTCCACGCCCAGATACATCACCAGTGCGATCAGCAGCGGCACAATAAAGTAGATGGCCCGATACGCAATCAACCCGGCCAGTAAGCTGCCCCGCGACGCTTCATGCTGCAACAGCGCAATAAAGACCGCTTCGAGCACACCCAGCCCGGCCGGAATATGGGTCAGCACCCCGGCAATCGCGCTGATCAACAACACGCCCAGCACCAGCGGATAGTCCAGCTTGGCCGGCAACAGGGTGAAGATCACCGCGGCCATCAGCGACCAATTCAACGCGCCCAGCATCAACTGCAGGCACGCCATGCGCACCGATGGCAGGTTGATTTCCATGCCGCGAATCGTCCACGCGCGTTTCTTCGAAAACTGGCAGGCCAGTAGATAGCCGAGGCTGGCCAGTACCAACAATGCGCCAATGCCTTGCAATGCGGTGGTGCTGACTTTCCATCCCGGCGGCATGGTCACCAGGCCGCTGCTGAACACCACCCCGGCAATCGCCATGTAGCCAAACCAATTGGTGGCCAGGCTCAGACCGAGGATCTTGGCGATATTGCTGGTGCTCACCCCTAGTCGCGAATACAGCCGATAACGCATGGCAATGCCGCCGACCCACGCGCTCAGATTGAGGTTGAAGGCGTAGCTGATGATGCCCACCGGCAGGATCTGCTTCCACACCAGGTTCTGACGGATGTAGGTGCGGCCGATCAAGTCGAAGCTGGCGTACACCAGAAAACTGCACAGTGTCAGTGCACCTGCAATCACCAGTGTGCGCACCTTGAAGTCGCCCAGGGTTTGCACCACTTCGCTCCAATCGATACGCCGCGCGAGCAGGGTGAACAACACGATCAGCACCAGGAAGAAGGCGATGGTCAGCGGTTTCTTCCAGCGTTTGAACCTGGATTCAGTGGTCATTGGCCTGGCTCTCAATCGGTTTCAAACGTGGCTTGTGCGCGGGCAGCCAACCCGTCAACGCAGGGAAATGGCGCATCACATGAAACACCAGAAAACCCACCGTCAATCGCCAGAGCCACAGGCGCGGCTTGCGGTTTTCCGGCATGGTCTGGCAGTGGTCGCGGGCGAGTATCTCCAGGCGTTTGTAGAGCTGTTGATTGAATCCGCGGTCGCGAATCAATACGTTGGCTTCCAGGTTCAGCGACAGGCTCAACGGGTCCAGATTGCTCGACCCCACGGTGCTCCATTCGTCATCCACCAACGCGACTTTGCCGTGCAGCGGGCGCTGACAATATTCGTGGATCACCACGCCATCCTTGAGCAGGTAGTCGTAGAGCATCCGCGCCGCCAGTTTGGCCAGCAGGACGTCTGGCTGGCCCTGCATGATCAGTTGCACGTGCACGCCCCGGCGCGCGGCGTTGCGGATTTCGCGCAGCAGGCGATAGCCTGGGAAGAAGTAGGCGTTGGCAATCACCGCGCGTTTTTGTGCCTTGCTCAGCGCGTGGATATACGCCTCTTCGATGTCATCGCGATGCTGTACGTTGTCCCGATAAATCAAGCGCACCAGGCCATCGCCCTTGTCGGTGGACCACAACGAAGGCCGCTGCTGGCGCCGCCGCCAGCCACGTCGCGTGCGGACCTGGCGACCGCTTTGCGCCAGGGCGAAGTGATGCAGGTCAGCCACGGCGGGGCCTATTACCTGCACCGCGTAATCCTGCTTGGCTTCGGGGCCGAAATCCCCCAGGTGATCGGCGGAGAAATTGATCCCGCCGATAAACGCCACTTCAGCGTCCACCACCACAATCTTGCGGTGCAGGCGGCGAAACCAATTGGTGCGAAAACCCAGGGTCTTGGATGCGGGGTCAAACATTTGCACCGTGACCCCGGCGGCCGCCAGTTCGCCGAGAAACGTTGGGCTCAGTTCGCCACAACCAAAACCGTCCAGGCTGACCACTACCTTGACCCCACGCTCTGCGGCCTCGATCAAGATGCCCTGCAGCTCATGGCCTACCTTGTCTTCGAAGAGGATGAAGGTCTCCAGCAGAATCTCCCGTCGGGCCGCGCGCAGGGCTTCGAACACCTTGGGAAAATAGGCCTCGCCGTTCTCCAGCAACTCAATCTGGTTGCCACTCTGCCAGCCGTAATCCAGGTCGCGAGCCTTGGCTTCGTCCGGCGGCTGGTCGGTGGAGATATGTTCCACGGCCACGTTCATAGCTCGATCTCCACCGAGAGCGGTACATGGTCGGACAGGTGGGACCAAGGCCGAGTCGTCAGCACCCTAGGGTTATGCACCTTCAGATTGCGCACATAAATCCGGTCCAGCGCCAGCAACGGCAGGCGCGCCGGGAAGGTGCGCGCAGGTTTGCCCATGGATTCAATAAACACCTCCTTCAAGCCGGCCTTGCTCAGGTCGGCCTTTTGTCGCCAATCGTTGAAATCACCGGCGACCACCAGCGGCGCGTCGGCCGGGATCTCGCTGATGCGCTGTTCGATCAGGCGTAATTGCTGCTGGCGGTGTACCTCGCGCAAGCCCAGGTGGATGCAAATCGCATGTATCTCCTGGCCGGTACCTGGCATACGCAGCACGCAATGCAGCAGGCCACGGTTTTCATGGCCGCTTTGGGAGATATCGAGGTTGTCATGGCGCACGATCTGGAATTTCGACAGCAGCGCATTGCCGTGGTCGCCATGGGGATAGACGGCATTGCGCCCGTAGGCGAACTGCGGCCAGATGCTGTCGGCGAGGAACTCGTACTGCGGCATGTTCGGCCAGTCACTGAAGCGCTGGGGGTGGCGTTCGTGGGTGCCGTGGATTTCCTGGAGGAACACCATGTCGGCGCCCACGCTGCGCACCGCTTCACGCAGCTCGGGCAGGATGAAACGTCGGTTCAGGGCAGTGAAGCCCTTGTGGATATTGACCGTCAGCACCGTGAAGCGAGTGATGGCGACGCTGGGGGTGATGGGCACCCAGTCGGGGATCGCAGCCATGATTGCTCCTGTGGAAGAAGTGGGGGCCTGGCCCCCTGTTTATGGCTGACTGTGATTTTTGGCTGAAAGTTTCCAGCGTCCTACAGACGGCATAAAGATGTCGCTGAAGGGGAACGATCAACGCCCAAACCCGTCAGTTCCTTACAGACCCTTCTGAAGGAGCCCGGTGTTTTGCTGAATCTAAAGACTGCATTACTGCTCGGCGCGCTGCTGTTCTGCGGCAGTGGCGCGCTACAGGCTGCGGCCACGGCGCCTGAACCTGAAGCGCCGGCGAAGCCGGAATTGCTGGTGGAGGGCGGTTTGCTGGGGGCGATCAGTTCCAGCATTGATGACGTACAGCAAAAGCTCGATCTCAATCAGAACCTGATCGATGAGTGGCGCCTGCGGGCGGACCGAGCGGCCGATGAGGTCGGGCGGTTGGTCAATCAGACGGCTGCGCGCTCACCCTGGAGCGTGGCGGGGGATTTCCTGTTGCTGTCCGGCGTGTGGTGCGGGGCTTTTGTGGTGCTGACGCTCCTGGGGCGGTTTATCGTGCAGCGCTTGGGCCGTCGCACTTTCTTCGAGCGGCGCGAGCGCCTGCTGGCGGTGCTCGGGTACGTGATTCCCTATACGATTCCTGCGCTGATTTGCCTGCCGCTGACCTTGTATGTCAGCCACTTTTTACCCACCTCCATAGGTCGCGCGCTGGCGCTGTGTTTTGCCTACGCCACCAGCAGCGGCATTTTTTCCACCTCGATGCTGTTGTGCGTCATTGTCATGTTCAATGTCGGACACAAGCGCCCGGCGGTTCGGATTATTCGCAGCTACTGCCCCAAACCGCTGTTCCTGATCGGCTTTCTCGCGGCCCTCAGCGATGCGTTGACCAGCCCCCAGATCGCTCGCCAGCTCGGTGGCAATATCACCAGCAGTATCGCGGTGTTTACCGGTTTGTTCGCGGCGGTGATCTTCGGCGTGCTGGTGGTACGACTGCGTCGGCCGGTGGCTCATCTGATTCGTAACCGGCCGTTGGCCCAACGCCTCAAACATCCGGCGTTGCAGCAATCACTGCGGGTGTTTTCCGGGTTGTGGTATTGGCCGATTCTGCTGATGGTGCTGGTCTCGGCAATCAACCTGATCGGCGCCGGCGACGATAATCAGAAGACCCTGCGTTGCGCGCTGTTCACCACGATCCTGCTGATCGGCACGGTGTTTCTCAGCACGGTGTTGCAACACCTGTTCAAGTCGCGCAGCCAGGTGGCGATCCAGCGCAGCAGTGGCTACAAGGAACGCTTCCTCAGCCTGTTGCACGCGATCCTGCGTATTGTCATGGCCATCGCGTTTATCGAGATCCTCGGGCGGATCTGGGGGGTGTCGCTGTTCGAGTTCGCCCAACGCAATTCGGTGGGTCGGGCGATCAGTGATTCTCTCAGCAGCATCGGCCTGATCCTGCTGATGACCTGGCTGTTCTGGGTGGTGCTCGACACGGCTATCCAGGAAGCGTTGAAACCGCCGGTCAACAAACGCTCCAGTCGCCAGCCCAGCACGCGGGTGAAAACCATCCTGCCGCTGCTGCGCAATGCGGTGAAGATCATTCTGGTGGTGATCTGCGCGATCACTACCATGGCCAATCTCGGGATCAACGTCGCGCCGCTGCTGGCCGGTGCCGGGGTGGTCGGCCTGGCCATTGGTTTCGGCTCGCAACAACTGGTGCAGGACGTGATCACCGGGCTGTTCATCATCATCGAAGACACCCTGTCCATTGGCGACTGGGTGGTGCTCGACTCGGGCCACGCCGGCACCGTCGAAGGCCTGACGATTCGCACCCTGCGCCTGCGCGATGGCAAGGGCTTTGTGCACTCGGTGCCGTTCGGGCAAATCAAGGCAGTCACCAACCAGTCGCGGCAATTTGCGTATGCGTTCTTCTCGGTGCAGTTCACTTACGACACGGACGTGGACAAGGCGGTGGAGCTGATCCGCGAGGCGGGGCAGTCGATCCGTGATGACGTGTTCCTCAAGTACAACCTGCAAGGGCCGCTGGAGGTGTTTGGCGTCGACAAGATGGACCTTAATGGCGTGGTGCTCACTGCGCAGTTTCGCACGGTGTCGGGCGGGCAATATGCGGTGAGTCGCGCGTTCAACCAGCGCTTGAAAAAGCTTGTGGATAACTGTGGCGAGGTGCATTTCGCGCAGACTTATCCACAGCAGGTTCTGGTGCCTGCGCGGACGGCCCTTGAGCATGAACCTACCGAGGCTGGCGCGAAGATAGTTAATCCGTGACGGTTGCGCTACAAACCCGCAAAATGCAACGATTCTGATAAATACCTAATAACCATCGTTCCATACTGACCGGGCCTGCTCAATCTATGCGAATGCGCCTTATGTTACTGGGCGGCGGGAATGCCCTCGGGCAGGCGCTGATTCGCCTCGGTGCAGAGGAAGACATCGGTTTCCTCGCACCCAAACCGCCCCAAGACGGCTGGGATGCCGCGAGCCTCACCCAATTGCTCGACGACACCCGTCCCGATGCGTTGATCAACCTCGCCTACTATTTCGACTGGTTCCAGGCCGAAGCGGTCAGCGAAACCCGCCTGGCTGGCCAAGAGTTCGCCATCGAGCGCCTGGCCGAGCTGTGCCAGCACCACAACATCACCCTGCTGCAACCGTCCAGCTACCGCGTGTTCGATGGCTCCCGCGCTACCGCCTACAGCGAAAAGGACGAGCCGGTGCCCCTGGGCCTGCGCGGCCAGGCGTTGTGGCGCATCGAGCAAAGTGTGCGCGCCACCTGCCCGCAACATGTGTTGCTACGGTTTGGCTGGCTGCTGGATGACAGCGCTGACGGCACCCTCGGACGCTTCCTGGCCCGGGCGGAGAAACCGGATGAATTGCTGATGGCGGACGACCGTCGCGGCAATCCGACGCCGGTGGACGATGCCGCGCGGGTGATCATCTCGGTGCTCAAGCAGCTCGATTGTGCGGCGCCGCTGTGGGGCACCTATCACTATGCCGGCCAAGAGGCGACCACGCCGTTGGCGCTGGGCCAGGCGATCCTCACCGAAGCGCGCAGCTACCATCTGCTGGCGATCGAATCCCCCACCGCCCAGGCCCACGCGGCCCGGCCGGATGCGAGCGAAGAACCGCAACACGCGGTACTCGCCTGCAAGAAAATCCTCCACACCTTCGGCATCAAGCCACGGGCATGGCGGGCCGGGCTGCCGGCGTTGCTGGATCGTTTCTACCGCCACAGCTGAATACACGCAAAACCAAATGTGGGAGCGGCGGTGCGCCGCTCCCACATTGGTTATGCAGTGTTGCTTAGAACTTGTAGCCGATACCCACCATGTAAACCATCGGATCCACGTCCACATTGACCTTGGCGCGGGTGCCTTGGCCTAGGGCATTGTTGTCCACGGTCGCCTTGGTGCTGATGTCGATATAGCGCGCCTGGGCGTTGATCATCCACTTGTCGTTGATCATGTAGTCCGCGCCAATCTGCGCGGCCCAGCCCCAGGAGTTTTCAGCCTTGAAGTTGCTGAAGCCGGCGCCTTGAGCACGGCTGCCGACGTGTTCGTCGTAGATCCAGGTGTAGTTGATACCGGCGCCCACGTACGGCTGGAAGGCCGACTTGTTGTCCAGTGGGTAGTACACGATGCTCAGGGTCGGCGGCAGGTGTTTCAGGGTGCCGAGCTTGCCGTTGGCGGCGCCAAGGGCGGTGTTCTTGATCTTCACATCATGCTCGAACGGCGTCGCGGCCAGCAGTTCGATACCGACGTGGTTGGTCAGCATGTAGGCGAAGTTCAGACCCAGTTGGGTATCGCTGCTCATGGTCGCCTTGCCGCCCAGGTTGGCGCCCGCCAATGGACCCTGGTCAACTTTGACGTGACCGCTGTCCGCCTTCGGGTTCACGGTGATTGCACCGGCACGCACCAGAATGTCACCCGCTTCATGAGCGTGTACGACGGGGGCGACGAGGGCGAGCGCGAAGAGGGACGCGCCGAGCAGAGACTTGTTCATGGGAGCTCCAAAGGACGTTTAAAAGTTGTACGTCCAATGGTAAAGATCGTTCCGCCCGGTCTTTTGACTCAGCTCAATGAAAGGGCGATCAGCGCTATTCCGGCAGTTCGTACATGTAAATCTTCTCGGCTTCCATCTGGTAACCGGCATCGGCCAGCTCGCTGGTGGATGGCTTGACCTGCATCGCGCCTTCGATCCAGTACGGCTGGTACAGCTCATCGAGTTTCACGCCGATTTCGCTTTTGACATGCACGATCTGGTTCGAGGGCGGCGGCGGGACATGGATGCACGCGCCGAAATACGGCACCAGCAAGAACTCGGTGGTGCGCCCGTTTTCGCTGACCTCCAGTGGCACGATGTAGCCGGGCAAGCGAATGTGCTGGCCATTGAGCCCTGGCACCACCGGCGCGTTGGGCATTTCCTGCTTGGCAGCCGGTGCCGACTCCAGGGCATCCGCCATGCCGGAGAGATTGTGCAGCGGTTGCATGTTCGGCACTTCCGGCTCGGCATCCGGTGGGATCAGTTCCGACCAGGTCAGCTCTTTGGGCTCGGCGGCCCAGGCGGGCAGCGCGATCAGCAGAAACAATGCAAACAGGACGCGACGCATCAAGGCCTTCCTCATAAACGTATGGACAGGCCATCGGCCAGGGATTGCCGATAGGCACGCCACGCGGGCACGCTGCCCATCAACAGTGCGGCGGCCAGGATACCGGCGAGCAGCGTCCATTCATATTCGCTCGGCCAGGACATCGGCAGGTCCAGGCCGTAATTGGCCTGCAGATACCCGCGTGAGGCGGCGATGCACACGTAAAGCAAACCAACGCCGGCTACCACGCCGGACAGCGCCAGGGCGAAGGCTTCGAAGATCAGCAACGTCGCGATATGCCAAGGGCGCGCACCTACAGAGCGCAAAATCGCCATTTCGCGGCGGCGTTCGTTGAGGCTGGTGAGGATCGCTGTGAGCATGCCGATCAAGCCGGTAAGCACCACGAACAGCGAGATCACGAACAGCGCTTTTTCGGCGGTGCCCATCATGCTCCATAACTCTTGCAGCGCCACGCCGGGCAGGATCGCCAGCATCGGCTCGCCACGGAACTCGTTGATTTCCCGTTGCAGGGCGAAGGTGGAAATCTTGTTGTTCAGGCCCAGCATGAACGCGGTGATGGCCTGCGGCGTGAGGTCCATGTTGCGCGCCTGGTCGGCACTGATGCGGCCTTTGCCCTGGGCCGGCACGCCGTTGTGCCAGTCGATGTGGATCGCCTCCATGCCGCCGAGGCTGATGTGCAACGTGCGATCCACCGGTGTGCCGGTGCGCTTGAGGATGCCGACTACGGTGAAGGGCTTGTCATCGTGCTTCACCAGGCTGACCACGGCTACGCCGTGGGCCAGCACCAGTTTGTCGCCGAGTTTGTAATGCAACGCGTCGGCGACTTCTGCACCGAGCACCACTTCAAACGGGTCGGTGGCGAAGGCGCGTCCGCTGGCCAGTTCGAGGTTTTGCTTGCGGCCGTATTGGTAATGTTCGAAGTAGGATTCATTGGTGCCCATCACACGGTAGCCGCGATGGGAGTCGCCGAGGGAAATCGGGATCGCCCATTTCACCTGAGGGCTGGCGGCGAAATGCTCGAAGCTGTCCCAGCGGATGTTGTTGGTGGCATTGCCAATGCGGAACACCGAGTACAGCAGCAGGTTCACCGAACCTGAGCGCGCACCGACGATCAGGTCGGTGCCGCTGATGGTGCTGGCGAAACTGTTGCGCGCCTCAACGCGCACGCGCTCCACCGCCAGCAACAGGCACACCGACAGGGCGATGGCGAATGCGGTGAGGATCGCGGTAAAGCGGCGGTTAGCCAGGCTGGCCATGGCTAGACGGAACAGATACATCTCAAACCTCTGCGGGCGTGGCGGCGCGATTGAGTTCGGCCAGCGACAGGTTGCGGTCGAACAGCGAAGCCAGGCTCTGGTCATGGCTGACAAACAACAGGCTGGCGCCGGCTTCACGGCATTCGGCAAACAACAGCTGTAGGAAGGCTTCGCGGGCGTCGTGGTCCAGGGCCGAGGTGGGTTCGTCAGCGATCACCAGTTCCGGTTGGCCGATCAACGCACGGGCGGCGGCCACCCGCTGCTGCTGGCCGATGGAAAGTGAGTCGGCGCGGCGCTCCAGCAGGGATTTGTCTTTCAATCCCAGGTGCGCGAGTAAAGCGGCGGCGGCCTGGTCGACACTGCCGTGGCGCTGTTTCGCCCGTTGCGCACGCAGTGTGGAAAAGTGGCAGGGCAACTCGACGTTCTCGCGTACCGACAAGAACGGCAGCAGGTTGAACTGCTGGAAAATGTAGCCGGTGTGGTCGACGCGAAAACGATCGCGCGCGCCAGCCGAAAGCTCGGTCAGTTCCTGGCCGAGCAGGCGGATACTGCCCCGGCTGGGTTTCTGCACCCCGCCAAGCAGGCCCAGCAATGTGGTTTTGCCACTGCCGCTCGGGCCCTTGAGAAACAGGGTTTCTCCTGCTTCCAGGCGGAACGCAGGGATGTCCAGCAACTGTGGGTGATTGGGCCAGTTGAAGCCCAGGTCAGACAGTTCGATCAATGCGTGGGTCATGGGAAATCAGTATTGCCTGGTGGTGGAAAATGACGCCGATCCATTGTGGGAGCTGGCTTGCCTGCGATGCGGGCGACTCGGTTTTTGCAGACAGACCGAGGCGATCCCTTCGCAGGCAAGCCAGCTCCCACAGCCAAATCAGAACTTCAGGGTGGCTGCTGTGGCCGTTGCGTCAACCCCTTGCTGGCCACTCGGGCCGATCAGTTGTACCTGAATTTTCTGGGTGGCGGGGAAGGTCTTGAACACCTGGGTCAGGTCGAGGTTGCTCAAGGCCGTCGGCGTGGCGCAGGTGAATTGGTAGTGGGCGTGGATTTCGCTGTGGTCGTGATGGTGTTCGTGGGCGGCCGCGCCTTTGCCGTCGGTGGCGTGGTCATCATCGTCATCATGGTCGGCCTCGGGCTTGTCGCCGAACAGCGGGCTGTTGAGTGCCTGGCTGCTGACCACACAACCGGCGGCTTTAGGCAGGTTGAACAGGGCGACAGGGTTTTCCAGCTGTTTGCGCACGGCGGCGACCTTGGCTTTGTCTGCCGGGGTGGTGGCCAGGTGTTCGAAACCCACCAGGTTCATTGCCGGGCTATCCAGCTCCAGCTCCAGGGCCTGGCCGTCGAGCACCGCGTTGAGACGGCCCACGCCGTGTTCATGGGCACCAAGGCTAGGGTGTTCATGGTCGTGATCATCATGAGCGTGGGCAACCGCCAATGGCAGCAGGGCAAACGGCAAAGCAAGCAACAGACGGCGCATGAGAAGGCTCCAGAACATGAAAGTTTTGTTATGTGATCTTATAACAATGCGCCCAGAGTTTGACCGCCCGCTTGGCGTTGCGCAAGCCGCATGGGAGCATGCCTGTCAGAAAACTGCAGGAGTAAGGACGATGTTGCGAATTCGTGGAACCGTCGGCGACCTGCCGGTGGATTTGACCCTGGAGCTGGACGACGGCGACTGGGCGCGGCTCGGCGCACAGTTGCAGGCGACGCCCGTGGCCAGCGCGACGGCTGCGCCGGTGGCTCCGGTCAAACACAATGATGATCTATGGCAGAGTGCCCAGGACCTGTTGCGCGAGGCAGGGCAACTCAGTGGCCTGGAGCTGCTTGACCAGTTGGAAGGCTTGGCCGGCGACGCTTCGGCGGGCAAGCGCCTGTTGGTGCGCCTGCGCCATAGCGCCCAGGTGAAGGTTGCCAGCGGCGGGGATACGCCGCTGTACAGCTGGGTCGGCGATTAGTACAGCGCGGCAAATAACTTGCGGCGGTACACGGTCACCAGTGGGTGATCGTTGCCCAGCAGTTCGAACACCTGCAGCAAGGCCTTGTGCGGCAGGCCTTCGCTGTAGCTGCGGTTGCGGATGAACAGCTTGAGCAAACCTTCCAGCGCCGCGTCGTACTGCTGACGCGCCAGTTGCTGGATCGCCAGTTGATAGGCGGCTTCGTCGTCCTGCGGGTTTTGCGCCAGGCGGCTTTTCAGGTCGGCGGCGTCCGGCAGGTCGGCAGCCTGACGCAGGAAGGTGATCTGTGCCTTCGCACCGGCGAGGGCGGCTTTGTGGTCGTCGCTTTTAACCGCGTCCAGCACGGTCTGGGCTTCGCCCAATTCACCGCGTTCGGCCAGGCAGCGTGCGTACAGGATCAGCGCCGCAGCGTTGGTATTGTCCTCGCCCAACAGCGCCACCAGCACCGCTTCGGCATCGCTGATGCGACCTTCGGCAAACAACGCCTGGGCCTGCTCCAACGGATTCGCCGCCGCCGGTGGTGGCATCTGTACATGGGGCTCCAACAGCGCCCGCACCGCCGACTCCGGCTGCGCCCCGGCAAACCCGTCCACCGGCTGGCCATCCTTGAACAGCACCACCGTCGGCAGGCTTTGAATGCCAAAACGCGCGACGATGTCCTGCTCGGCCTCGCAATCGACCTTGGCCAACAGCAACTCGCCCTGATAACTCTCGGCAATCTTCGCGAGCATCGGCATCAACGCCTTGCAGGGCGCGCACCACTCGGCCCAGAAATCCACCAGCACGGGTTTCTCGAAGGAGTTCTGGATTACCGCCTGGTCGAACGTGGCAGTGGTGACATCGAAGATGTACGGCGTGGGTTCACTCATCGGGCGTCTCGAATAAAGCGGGAATGGGGCAACTATAAGGGCTGGCGCGGTTGGCTGAAAGTGCGGTGGAGTTGGCACCGCTTTCGCGAGCAAGTCCGCTCCCACAAGGGGAACGGGCCCAAGTGTGGGAGCGGGCTTGCTCGCGAAGGTCTCATGCGCGCCGCGAATGGTACAGGCTTACCTTGCGAAATTCCCAAGGCTCCGCCAAGTCCGGCAACGTCAATGCATCAAGGATCTCCAGCCGCTGATAATCCGAGTGCTGAAAATCCCTCACCCGCGAATCCGCCACCAACGCTTCACGGCCACGGGTCAAGAATTGATCCAGCAACGGCAGGTTCGCCCGGTCGTAGAGCACATCGGCGACCAGGATCAGGTCGAAACGGTCGGCTTCGGCGAAGAAGTCCGCCGAATAACCCAGTGCTACGCCGTTGAGTTCGGCATTCGCTCGACAGGACGCCAACGCCAGTGGGTCGAGGTCGCAGGCCACCACTTCCCGTGCGCCGGCCTTGGCCGCCGCAATCCCTGCAACACCTGAACCCGCGCCAAAATCCAGCACGCGCTTGCCCGCAACCCACTCAGGGTTCGCCGCCAGGTACCGCGCCAGCGCCAGGCCGCTGGCCCAGCAAAAACTCCAGTAGGGCGGTTCATGCAGGATGCGCCGGGTTTCCTCGGGGCTGAAGGCACGGTCCATGTTGTCCGCATCCAGCAGCCATAACGACAACGCGGTGCCCGGCAGCGGGCAGGGCACCAGTTGCGCGTCGCCGATCAGTCCGCTCAGCGCGGCTTGCAGGTCCAGCGGTGGCGTCATGGTGCCTTGACGAGTTGCAGGGGGCCGGTGGACTGGTTGATCGCCTGGGTCACACGCACGGCGGGCAGGTGCAGGATCAACTGGCCGGATTGGCTGGCGCGGCCACGCAGTTCAACCCGCGCGCCGGCCGGGAAGGCTTCGGGGTTGAAGCGCAGGCGAAAGGCCAGGGGCTTGCCGTTGCCGCTCAATACGCTGCTGGCCAGCAATTGTTGCGGGCGCGAACGGTCGTCGATCACCAGCAGCGCCATCTCGACTTCGGCACCCGCCGGAATGTTGGTCAGGCTGCCGCTGATTTCCCGTTGATAGGCGGGCAGGGGACCCAGGTCTTCAATGCCAGGTACTTTTTTCTCTTGCGCGGGAGTGGGTTGAGGTGCGGCCGGCTTGGGGGCTTCGCTGCTGCAGGCGACCAGGAAACTGAACACGGTGAGCAAAACAAGTGGTCGTAACTGCATGTACGGCTCCAGAAAGGACAAAATCCGTGGCTAAAAAAATATGAAACATAATAGTCAGCCTATATACCGTAAAGGCTATGGCTTGTCTTGCCACGGGGATGCGCTACCATGGCCCTCCCTTTATTTGTTGCCTGCCCACCATGCACTGTCCCTTCTGCGGTGCCAACGACACCAAGGTCATTGACTCGCGTCTGGTCGCCGAGGGCGATCAAGTGCGTCGCCGGCGCGAATGCCTGGCCTGCGGTGAACGTTTCACCACCTTTGAAACCGCCGAACTGGTATTGCCACGTCTGATCAAATCCGACGGTAGCCGCCAGCCTTTCGACGAAGAAAAACTGCGCGCCGGTATGCAGCGCGCCCTGGAAAAACGCCCGGTGAGTGTCGAGCGGCTGGAGGCGGCGCTGGTGCATATCAAGCACAAGTTGCGTGCGACCGGTGAGCGCGAGGTCAAGAGCCTGGTGGTTGGAGAACTGGTGATGGGCGAGCTGCAAAAGCTCGACGAAGTTGCCTATATCCGTTTCGCCTCGGTGTATCGACGCTTCCAGGACCTCAACGAGTTCCGCGAAGAGATCGACCGCCTGGCCCGTGAGCCTGCCAAAGAATGAACCCACTGCCTGCCGAACAAGCTGTGCTCGACGCCCATTACATGGCCCGTGCCCTGGAACTGGCGCGCAAGGGCCTGTACACCACCCATCCCAACCCGCGTGTGGGGTGCGTGATTGTACGTGACGGGCAGATTGTCGGCGAAGGCTGGCATGAGCGAACCGGCGAACCCCATGCCGAGCCCAATGCCCTGCGCGCCGCTGGTGCCAGGGCCCGTGGCGCCACGGTGTATGTGACCCTCGAACCGTGCAGCCACCACGGGCATACGCCGCCCTGCGCTGATGCGTTGGTCACTGCGGGTGTCGCTCGCGTTGTGGCTGGCATGCAGGACCCGAATCCCGAAGTGGCGGGGCGCGGCATGCAGCGCTTGGCTCAGGCCGGTATTGAGGTCCGTAGCGGGGTGCTGGAAGCTGAAGCGCGCGCGCTGAATCCAGGTTTCCTCAAGCGCATGGAACACGGCCTGCCCTTCGTGCGGGTCAAGCTGGCGATGAGCCTGGACGGCCGCACCGCGATGGCCAACGGCGAAAGCCAATGGATCACCGGCCCCGCCGCTCGCGCCGCCGTGCAGCGCCTGCGCGCCGAGGCCAGCGTGGTGCTGACCGGCGCCGATACGGTGCTGGCCGACGGGGCACGCCTGACCGTGCGCGCCGCCGAACTCGGCCTGGACGAAGCCACCACCGCCCTGGCCATGTCACGTCCGCCGTTGCGGGTGTTGATCGACGGCCGCCTGCGCGTGCCGCTCAATGCGCCGTTCTTCAAGGCCGGGCCGGCGCTGGTCATCACCTGCGTAACCCCGGAAAACCAGTTTCCCCGTGGCCCCGAGTGCCTGGTGGTACCGGGCGTCGATGGTCAGGTCGACCTGCGCTCGGCGCTGGTCGCGCTGGCAGCCCGTGGCGTCAATGAAGTGTTGGTGGAGGCCGGCCCAAGCCTGGCCGGTGCGTTTGCCCAGCAAGGCCTGGTGGATGAATACGTGATTTTCATCGCCGGCAAGTTCCTCGGCTCCGCCGCCCGGCCTTTGTTGGACTGGCCGCTTGAGAAACTGGCCAACGCCCCCCAACTCAAGATCACTGAAATGCGCGCTGTAGGCGACGACTGGCGAGTCACTGCCATCCCTGTGCCAGCAGCGAGCGTATAATTCCCGGCCTGCGCTTGCGCGTCAGCCCCTCGTTTTCAGGAGAACGAAATGTTCACCGGCATTATCGAATCCATCGGCAGCATCCGTGCAATGACCCCAAAAGGCGGCGACGTACGCCTGCTGGTTGAAACCGGCAAGCTCGACCTGGGTGACGTCAAGCTGGGCGACAGTATTGCCGTCAGCGGCGTTTGCCTGACCGTCATCGAACTGCCGGGCAATGGTTTTGCCGCTGATGTCAGCCGGGAAACCCTGGATTGCACCGCGATGAACGACCTCAAGGCCGGCAGCCCGGTCAACCTGGAAAAAGCCCTGACCCCCACCACCCGTCTCGGTGGTCACCTGGTCAGCGGCCACGTCGACGGCGTCGGCGAAGTGGTTGCCCGCAGCGAAAACGCGCGTGCCGTGGAGTTTCGCATCCGCGCGCCGAAAGAATTGGCCAAGTACATCGCCCACAAAGGCTCGATCACCGTCGACGGCACCAGCCTGACCGTGAACGCCGTGAATGGCGCCGAGTTTGAACTGACCATCATTCCCCACACCCTCAGCGAAACCATCATGGCGTCTTACCAGCCGGGTCGCCGGGTGAACCTGGAAGTGGACTTGCTTGCCCGTTACCTGGAGCGCCTGTTGCTGGGCGATAAGGCCGCAGAGCCCGCCACCGGTAACATCACCGAAAGTTTTCTGGCCGCTAACGGCTACCTGAAATCCTGACCAAGGGGGTGCCGCGTGGCGCTCAATAGCATCGAAGAACTGGTTGAAGACATCCGCCAAGGCAAGATGGTCATCCTGATGGATGACGAAGACCGCGAGAACGAAGGCGACATCATCATGGCCGCCGAGGCCTGCTTGCCTGAGCACATCAACTTCATGGCCAAGCACGCGCGCGGGTTGATCTGCATGCCCATGAGCCGTGAGCGTTGTGAATTGCTCAAGCTGCCGTTGATGGCACCTCGCAATGGCTCGGGTTTTGGCACCAAGTTCACCGTATCGATTGAGGCCACCACCGGCGTCACCACCGGTATCTCTGCTGCTGACCGTGCACGCACCGTGCAGGCCGCCGCCGCGAAAGACGCCAAGGCCGAAGACATCGTCAGCCCCGGCCACATCTTCCCACTGATGGCCCAGCCCGGCGGAACCCTGGCCCGCGCCGGCCACACCGAAGCCGCCTGCGACCTGGCGCGCATGGCCGGTTTCGAGCCGAGCGGGGTGATCTGCGAAGTGATGAACGACGACGGCACCATGGCCCGTCGCACCGAACTCGAGGCGTTTGCCGCCGAGCACAACCTCAAGATCGGCACCATCGCCGACCTGATTCACTACCGCATGATCCACGAACGTACCGTTCAGCGGATTGCCGAGCAGCCACTGGACAGCGAATTGGGCCAATTCAATCTGGTGACCTACCGTGATTCAGTGGAAGGTGACGTGCACATGGCCCTGACTCTGGGCACCATTTGCGCCGAAGAGCCGACCTTGGTGCGCGTGCACAACATGGACCCATTGCGCGACCTGTTGATGGTCAAGCAGCCCGGCCGCTGGAGCCTGCGCGCCGCCATGACTGCGGTTTCCGAGGCCGGCAGTGGTGTGGTGCTGTTGCTCGGTCACCCGTTGGATGGCGATGTCTTGCTGGCGCATATCCGCGAAACGGCTGATCACGCGCCAGTGAAAAAACCGACCACCTACAGCATCGTCGGTGCCGGTTCGCAGATCCTGCGTGACCTGGGCGTGCGCAAAATGCGCCTGATGAGTGCGCCAATGAAATTTAATGCGATATCCGGTTTCGACCTGGAAGTAGTAGAATACGTGCCCTCCGAATAAAGGCTGGCGATTTTCGCCCCTTGTTCGTGGTTCAAATATCACTAAGGGACGCGTCATACACGCGTCCCGGCTCTTTAAGAGATTTGTCGAATGACCCTGAAGACCATCGAAGGTACCTTCATCGCCCCCAAAGGCCGCTACGCCCTGGTGGTTGGCCGCTTCAACAGCTTCGTGGTTGAAAGCCTGGTAAGCGGTGCCGTGGACGCCTTGGTTCGCCACGGTGTGAGCGAGAGCGATATCACCCTCATCCGCGCCCCTGGCGCCTTCGAAATTCCACTGGTTGCGCAAAAAGTTGCTCAGCAGGGTGAATACGCGGCGATCATCGCCCTGGGCGCGGTCATTCGTGGCGGTACTCCGCATTTCGAATACGTGGCAGGTGAATGCACCAAGGGCCTGGCCCAGGTGTCCATGGAGTTCGGCGTACCCGTCGCTTTCGGCGTGCTGACGGTGGATTCCATCGAGCAAGCCATCGAGCGTTCCGGCACCAAGGCCGGCAACAAAGGCGCTGAAGCTGCCCTGTCCGCCCTGGAAATGGTCAGCCTGCTGTCGCAGTTGGAGGCCAAGTGATTTCCGACGAGAGCGACAACTTCAACCCGCGCGAGCCACGTCCAGCCGATGCTGGCAAGCCATCCAAGAACGAGAAGCGTCGCGCTGCTCGTCAGTTGGCGACCCAGGCGCTGTATCAGCGTCACCTGGCGGGCGCTTCGTTGAACGAGATCGAAGCACAGTTTCGCGTCGACAACGATTTTACCTTCGCCGACCTGCCGTACTTCCACGACATTCTGCACGGTGTACATGCCCACCTGACCGAGATCGATACAGCCCTGGCACCTTGCCTGGACCTGACCATCGAAGAGCTGGACCCGGTTGAGCTGTGCGTGATGCGGCTGTCTGCCTGGGAACTGCTGTATCGCGTCGACGTGCCGTACCGCGTGGTAATCAACGAAGGTATCGAGTTGGCGAAAGTCTACGGTTCGACCGACGGCCACAAGTTCGTCAACGGCGTGCTCGACAAGCTGGCTCCGCGCCTGCGTGAAGCCGAAGTGAAGGCGTACAAGCGCTAAACCGCGCTTGGGACCTGAATGGGCGAGTTTGAGCTGATCCGCAACTACTTCGCCGCCGCGCCTTGTGCGCAGGGCGGCGAGGGCATTGCCTTGGGGATCGGTGACGACTGCGCCTTGCTGGCGCTCCCTGCCGGGGAGCAGCTGGCAGTCTCCACCGATACATTGGTGGCCGGGGTGCATTTTGCCGACCCCTGCGACCCGTTCCTGCTGGGCCAGCGCTCGTTGGCCGTGGCAGTCAGCGACCTGGCCGCCATGGGCGCCCATCCCCTCGCGTTTACCCTTGCCCTGACCACGCCGACCGTCAATGCCGATTGGCTGCAACGCTATGCCGAGGGTTTGAACCTCATGGCGCAGCGCTGCGGCGTGGGCCTGGTGGGCGGCGATACCACCCGTGGCCCCTTGAGCCTGACCCTGACCGTGTTTGGTCGCGTACCCGCCGGGCAAGCCTTGACCCGCAGCGGTGCGCGGCCGGGTGACCTGCTGTGTGTCGGCGGTGAATTGGGCAATGCCGCCGGCGCGTTGTCGTTGGTATTGGGCCAGCGCAATGCTGACGCGGCCATTGCCGATCCGCTACTGGCCCACTACTGGTCGCCGCAGCCGCAGTTGGCCCTGGGGCTGGCACTGCGCGGCAAGGCCACGGCTGCCATGGATATTTCCGACGGTCTCTTGGCCGATTGCGGGCATATCGCCACGGCCTCGGCTGTCAGCCTGTTGATCGAACGCCAGCGCTTGCCCTTGTCCCAGGCATTGTTGGCGTTTGTCGGCGAGGATGCGGCGCGCGTCGCGGCCCTGAGCGGGGGCGACGACTACGTGCTGGTGTTCACCTTGCCATCCGACGAGCTGGCATCGTTGCTGGCCGACGGCTGGCCGGTCCATGTGATCGGCCGGGTCGAGGCGGGGCAGGGCGTGACGCTGCTCGACGGCAAGGGGCACGACATCACGCCAGCCATCCATGGTTATCAACACTTTCAGCAGACCCCCTGAGTCGGTGCGCTGCGCTACCCTTTATCGCGTAATCACGGATGCAAGGCCCTGTAGGAGGTCGCCACCATGGATGTGCGCCGTTGGCTGCTGATAGTGCTGTGTGTCTTTACGGCGGTCGTCCAGGCGCAGGACGCGCCCGGCAAGGTCGTGTTGGCCAGTGAGGAGTGGAACGACTACACCAACAAAAATGGCAGCGGCCTGGCCTGGGACGTACTGCGCCAGGTGTTTGAACCCGCCGGAATAACGCTGCAGACGCGTTCAGTGCCCTACACCCGCTCGGTCGGCCTGGCCCAGCGCGGCGAAGTGGATGGCTGGGTCGGTTCCTATCGTGAGGAAGCCACCGGGGTGCTGTACCCCCATTGGAATTTCGATTCCGACCACATCTACGCCCTCGGCCTGGCCGGCACGCCGGCGCCGACGCTGGCTACGCTGGGTAATTACCGCCTGGCCTGGGTGCGTGGCTACAAGTACGAGGAGTACTTGCCCACTGTGCAGCGCTTCAACCAAATCGAGCGCCGCGACGGCATTTTGCCGATGCTGGAACACGCGCGAGCCGACTTCTACATCGATGCGCTGACCGAGGCCCAGTACGTGCTCAATCAGGCTGATGACACGTCCAGATTCAGACTGACCCACATCGCCGAAATCCCGCTTTATATCGGGTTTGCCGATAATGAACGAGGTCGCGCCTTGATGGCTGTATTCGACCAACGCATGGCTGTTCTGGTGAAAAGCGGCGCGTTGAAGGCGATTTTTGAACGCTGGAAACAGCCATATCCGTTCTAAGTAGGCGCGAGCAAGCGCACGTCTACATAGAATCAATAAGAAGGCCAATCGAACCGATTGATCTTTATCAGCGATAATTCAGCTTAAGCGTCCGTAGGAAGCTGCTGTTACAATGGCCGCCATCGTAAAAACTGAAATCAGGAGCACACGGTGCCCGTCGTTTTCGTCGCCGCTTCCAAGCTGCCTACCCCTTTTGCCACGTTCACCATTAACGGCTTCCTCGAAGACGCCACCGGGCGCGAGCACGTTGTGCTGAGCCTGGGCGATATCGCTGATGGCGCGCCGGTGCTGGGTCGTGTGCATTCCGAATGCCTGACCGGCGACGCGTTGTTCAGCCAGCGTTGCGACTGCGGTTCGCAACTGGAAGCCGCCATGCGGGCCATCGCCCGTGAAGGTCGCGGCGTGTTGCTGTACCTGCGTCAGGAAGGTCGTGGCATTGGCCTGATGAACAAGATCCGCGCCTACGAGCTGCAAGATGGCGGCGCCGACACCGTCGAGGCTAACGAGCGCCTGGGCTTTGCCGCCGACCAGCGTGACTACGCGATCTGCCTGCCGATGCTGGAGCATCTGGGCGTGAAATCCCTGCGCCTGATGACCAACAACCCGCGCAAGGTCAAAGCGTTGACCGAGATGGGCATCACCGTGGCCGAGCGTGTGCCGCTGCATACCGGGCACAACCCGCACAACAAGCTCTACCTGGCCACCAAGGCCAGCAAGCTCGACCACATGATGGGCAACGAGCATCAGGGCGAGGTCGACCGCGCGTGACCCGTGGCCAGGTGAAACGGCGACTGTCCTTCAACTGGTGGCAGTACCTGGCCCTGGCGTTGTTCCCCCTGTTCGTGATCAACCTGGTGTTTGGTCAGGCGGAGTCCTTGCTGCCAGTATTGGCCATGCCGTTCTTCATTGCCGGCGTGGCCTCGATGTTTCTTAGCCTGCGTTACTTCAACGGCTATAAACACGCGTTGATCGCCACCTCCAAAGCCCTCGATACCCCCGAAGAGCCGGCTGCCTGGATCACCCTGGCGGCCCGTCGGCGCACGGCGTTGCTGGTGGCGGCTGTGCCGGCCTGGATCGGCGCGCTGGCCGTGTTCGTTGGCTTGGAAGCCGTGCCGCTGTTCCTGCTGGCGCTGTCGACGCTGGTGCTGTTTTACCTTTACCGCATCCCCCGTCAATTAGGATGAGGCGTCACTGGCTGGCGGTCCTGCTGCTGGCGTTCTGTGCTCAGGCTTTGGCGGCCGAGCGGGTGGTCAGCCTGGCGCCGTCCCTGTCTGAAATCGTCGTCGAACTGGGCGCCGCCGACTTGCTGGTGGGTGTGCTCGACGGCGGCGATCGTCCGGTTGCCCTGGCGCAAGTGCCGTCGGTGGGGCATTACGGCCAATTGGACATGGAGCGCCTGCTAAGCCTCAAGCCCGACCTGATCCTGCTGTGGCCCGGCAGCGTCGGCCCGGCCCAGCGTGAGCAATTGCAGCGCCTGAACATCCCGATTTATGTCGCCGAACCCCATAGCCTTGAACAGCTCACCACCCAAGTCCAGGCGATCGCCGAGCAATTGGGGCGCCCTGAGTCCGGTCGTCAATTGGCCGCGCACTTGCGCCAACGCTTGGCCGACCTGCGTCAGCGCTATCAGCGTGTCGAACCATTGCGCGTGTTTTACCAGGTATGGAACCAGCCGCTGTATACCGTGGGCGGCGGGCAAATCATCAGCGATGCGTTGAGTGTGTGCGGGGCGCGCAATGTGTTCGACGATCTCAAGCTGCCGGCGCCGCAGGTGAGCATCGAGTCGGTGTTGCAGCGTGACCCCGAATTGATTTTGGTCGGGGATCAAGCGCAGAGGGAGGCCTGGAAGGTCTGGCCAGCGATGGCGGAGCGGGTGCGGTTGGTGCCAGACAAAGGCCTGGAGCGGCCCAGCGGGCAGATGCTGGAGGCGGTGGCGCGGCTGTGTCAGGTGATTGCACCTAACAAGTGATACCGCTTTCGCGAGCAAGCCCGCTCCCACATTTGGAATGCGTTTGCCCTGTGGGAGCGGGCTTGCTCGCGAAGAGGCCTGTACAGGCGACGATCAAATTTCCGGTGTCCAAGTCACCCCAACCATCCACACCCGGCCTTCCTCTCGGTAATCCTGATTATTGGCGTATGTCGGGTCGTTATAGCTATAGCGCGCCCGTGCATAAGTCTTATCCAGCAAGTTGTCGACCTTCAACGACAACGCCACTTCCCGATTCAGCGCCCAACTGCTGCGCAATCCCAGTAAGGCATATCCGCCCAGGCGGTGGGTGTTGTCTTCATCGTCATAACTGCTGCTGATGGCCTGCCAACTGGCGCCCACCCCCAGTTTGTCGAACTGCCGATCCAGATCCAGATTCAACGTACGCCGCGCCCGGCGGGCCAAGGTGTGTCCGCTGTCGCGGTCGCGTGGGTCGATGATCGACAGCCCCAGGTTGCCTTGCCAGCCGAACAGCTCCTGCTTGAGCGCGGCTTCAAAGCCGTTGATGCGCGCTGACGCCACGTTCTGCGGCTTGCCGGAGCGGTCGAGGATGATCGCATCGCTCAAGTCGGTGCGGTACAGCGAGGCTTCCAGGCGTGTGCTGTCGCTCAACTGGCTGCGCCATTGCAGTTCGTAGCTCTTTGAGGTTTCGGGCTGCAGGTTGGGGTTGCTGTACTTCGTATCCGGGTAATACAGGTCGTTGAAGGTCGGCGCACGGAAGCCTTCGCTGTAGCTCAGCAACACATCGTTGTCCGGGTTGACCGGCAAGGTCAGGGTGCCGCTCCAGCTATTCTGTCCACCGAACTGCTGGTTCTGGTCACGTCGCAGGCCCAGTTCCGTGGAAAACCAATCACCCTTGAACCGATGCTGCACAAAGGCCGCGCGGTTCCAGCGACTGTTTTCGGTAAAGAGGGTGGAGCCGTGGAAGCGGTCTTCATACCAGTCGCCGCCGAGAATCAGGCTGTTCCGGTCGTTCAGCGTCAGGTCGTTCTGCCAGTTGACCGAGTCGCGGTAGGTGTTGAACACGCTGAAATCGTCACTGAGGGTGTCGCGCTTGGTATCGCGGTTCTCGCTGTGGCCTAACTCCAGGCGTGATTGCCAGCGCTCGTTGAGCTTGGCATCGACATAGCCGCTGGCACTGCTGACGGTGTAGTTGGTGTAGGGCTTTTGCCCCAGCGTTCGCCCGGTAGTGGCGTCGTAGCGGCCGAAACTGTTGTCGTACTCTGACTTGCCGCGGTTATCCAACAGGTTGAAACCGGCCTCCAGCTCATCGCTGAAGGAATGGCTGAGGTTCAGGCTGAGGGACTGATTGCGGTAGGCGTCATGGTCGCCATCGCTGGGGAATGATGTATGCGTCGAGTTGATACCCGCGGTGTCATCCAGGCTCGCGCCGAGGTTGAAACGGGTGTGTTCATCGCCGCCGGACAGGCCAAGGCTGCGCTCCCAGGTCTGGTTGCTGCCAAAGCCCAACTTCAGGCGTGGTTGCAGGCCTTGCTCGGTATTCCGGCGGGTAAACACCTGGATCACCCCGCCAATCGCATCGCTGCCGTAGATCACCGAGCGTGAGCCGCGCAGCACTTCCACTCGTTCAATCTGGTCGACGTTCAGGTATTGCAAGCCGCTGTCGCCGGAGGTGGTATTGGCGATACGTTGGCCGTCCACCAATACCAGGCTTTGCGCGGATTTGGTGCCGCGAATGTAGATCCCCGGCAGGCTGCCACGGCCACCGGTAGGCGCGACCTGCACGCCAGGCACGCGACTGAGCAGGTCGGTGACGCTGGTGGGTTGCAGGCGGTCGATGTCGTCACGGGTGAACACCGTGTTGGCGGCGCTGCTGTCGTTGCGTGCCTGCACCTGGCGGTTCGCGCTGATGACCACGTTGGGAAGTTTCAGGGCGTCGTCGCGGGTGTCGGCGAGCAGGTCCGGGGAGGTTAGCAGCAGCAGGGGCAGGGCGACGCAGAGGCGATTCATGAACGGTCCACGGCTGTTAAAATTGACACAAAACCAATGTGGGAGCGGGCTTGCTCACGAAAGAGGTGAGGCAGCCACATAAGTAGTGACTGATACACCGCTTTCGCGAGCAAGCCCGCTCCCACATTTTAGTCCCCGTTTCAGCCGGGAGATTGGGTTACAGGCCCAGCAGCGCCATGCGCTCGCGCACCGATGCCTCAATGCCGGCTTCATCCAACCCGCATTCCGCCAGCATCTGCGCCGGCTTGGCGTGTTCGACGTACACATCCGGCAAGCCCAGGTGCAGCACCGACTTGAGGATGTTCTCCCGCGCCAGGAACTCGCTGACTGCCGCACCGGCGCCGCCCATGATGGCGTTTTCTTCGACGGTCACCAGCAATTCGTGGCTGCCGGCAATCTCACGTACCAAGGCTTCATCCAGGGGTTTGACGAAGCGCATGTCGACCACGGTGGCGTCGATCTTCTCGGCGACTTTCAAGGCTTCGGCCAGTTGCACGCCAAACACCAGGAATGCGGTCTTGCTGCCTTGGCGACGCACGATGCCCTTGCCGATCTCGATAGGCTCAAGATCCTTCTCGATCACCGCATTCGGGCCATTACCGCGCGGGTAACGCACGGCCGCCGGGCCGTTGTACAGGTGGCCGGTGCTGAGCATCTTGCGCAGTTCGTTCTCGTCGCTTGGCGTCATTACCAGCATGCCGGGGATGCAGCGAAGGTAGGACAGGTCGAAGCTGCCGGCGTGAGTCGGGCCGTCTTCGCCCACTAAGCCTGCGCGGTCGATGGCAAACAGCACGTCGAGGTTCTGCACCGCCACATCGTGAACAAGCTGGTCATAACCGCGTTGCAGGAAAGTGGAATAGATCGCTACCACCGGCTTGGCACCTTCACAGGCCATGCCGGCGGCGAACGTCACCGCGTGCTGCTCGGCAATCGCCACGTCGAAATAACGCAGTGGGAAGCGCTCGCTGAACGCGACCAGGTCGGAGCCTTCCTTCATCGCCGGGGTAATGCCCACCAAGCGCGGATCGGCGGCGGCCATGTCACACAGCCATTCGCCGAACACACCGGAATACTTCGGCCCGCTGGCCTTTTTCGGCGCAGCGGCAGGCGCGTCCACCGGCTCCAGCTTGGTGATGGCGTGGTAGCCGATCGGGTCGACTTCCGCCGGGGCGAAGCCTTTGCCTTTCTTGGTGACGATGTGCAGGAACTGCGGCCCCTTGAGGTCACGCATGTTACGCAGCGTGGCGATCAGGGTCGGCAGGTCGTGGCCGTCGATCGGGCCGATGTAGTTCCAGCCCAGCTCTTCGAACAGGGTGCCGGGCACCAGCATGCCCTTGGCGTATTCTTCGGTACGACGGGCAATTTCCCACGCGCCAGGCAGACGCGAGAGGACCTTCTTGCTGCCTTCGCGCATGCTGGCATAGGTGCGGCTGGAGAGGATCTTGGCCAGGTAGTTGGACAGGCCGCCGACATTGCGCGAGATCGACATGTCGTTGTCGTTGAGGATCACCAGCATGTTGGCGTCCACTTCCGGCGCATGGTTGAGCGCTTCGAAGGCCATGCCGGCGGTCAGCGCGCCATCACCAATCACCGCAATCGCCTTGCGATCACTGCCTTGCAGGCGGGCGGCAATCGCCATGCCCAGCGCGGCGCTGATCGAGGTACTGGAGTGGCCGACGCCAAAGGTGTCGTACTCGCTCTCGGCGCGGCGCGGGAAGGCGGCAATGCCGTCCTTCTGGCGCAGGCTGCCCATGCGCTCGCGGCGACCCGTGAGGATCTTGTGCGGATACGCCTGATGGCCCACGTCCCACACCAGCCGGTCATCCGGGGTGTCGAACACGTAATGCAGGGCGATGGTCAGCTCGATGACGCCCAGGCCGGCGCCAAAATGCCCACCGGTCTGGCCGACCGTGTAGAGCAATTCCAGGCGCAACTCATCGGCCAGGGTTTCCAGCTCGGCTTCACCCAATCGACGCAGGCCGGCCGGCGTGACAGCACGGTCAAGCAGGGGCGTGGACGGGCGCTTGCGGGGAATCTCTTGAAACGTCGTGGGCATCAGGCGAATCGTTATAGGTATAGAAGAGGCGGCAGTTTACCTCAAGCATCGCGAACTGCCCACGCAGAGCGCCCAACTTGGCCGATATGCGGCCGCAAAGGCCGCCGTTATCAGTGCCGGCGTTCGACGATATACCGCGCCAAGTCACGAAGTGGCTCGGCCGCCGCGTCGAAAGGTCGCAGGGCGTCCAGGGCCTGGTCACGCAGCTCCAGGGCATAGGCCTTGGCGGCTTCCAGCCCGAGCAGTGCAGGATATGTCGGTTTATCCCGTGCGATATCGGCACCTTGGCGTTTGCCCAGAGTGGCAGTGTCACTTTCTACGTCGAGAATATCGTCCTGCACCTGGAACGCCAGGCCGATGGCCAGCGCGTAGGTCTTCAGCGCCGCCAATTGAGCGGCTTGCGCACGCCCACTGGCCAGGGCGCCCAGGTGTACGGCGGCTTCGATCAAGGCACCGGTCTTGTGGCGGTGCATGTATTCCAGCGCCTGTTGATCAAGCTTCCGGCCCACCGACCCCAAGTCGATGGCCTGGCCGCCGACCATCCCGGCCGGGCCCGCTGCCACGGCCAGCGCCGTGACCATGCGTAAACGGATCTCGGCATTGACGCTGCTCAGCGCCGGGTCCAGCAGTGCGCTGAACGCCAGGCTTTGCAGGCCATCGCCGGCGAGGATCGCGCAGGCTTCATCAAAGGCTTTGTGAGTGGTCGGCTGGCCGCGACGCAAATCGTCGTCGTCCATCGCCGGCAAGTCGTCATGCACCAGGGAATAGGCGTGGATCAACTCCACCGCACAGGCCGCGCCATTGGCCTGCTCAGCGGCTGCGCCCAAGGCTTCACACGCCGCATACGCCAGCAACGGACGCACGCGCTTGCCGCCATTCATCACGCTGTAGCGCATGGCTTCGTAAAGACGCTTGAGTTCAGGGCTTGGCGCAACAAACAAGGGCTCCAGCGCCGCATTGACCCGGGCTTGGCTACTGGCCTGATACGCGTCGATCATTCCGGCTGTTCCGCATCGAAAGGTTCTTCGGCCAACTCCCCGTCACGCTCCAGCAGCACTTGCACCTTCTGCTCCGCCTGCGCGAGCGCGCTCTGGCAGTCGCGGGTCAGGCCGATGCCTTGCTCAAACGCCGTCAACGAGTCTTCCAGCGACAACTCGCCGTTCTCCAGACGCTCGACCAGGGCTTGCAGGTCGGCGAGGGATTGTTCGAAATCGAGTGCAACTTTTTTGCGGGCCATGGCGGCTATTCCGGTAGACGGTAAACCGGCGCGACACTAGCAGACATGGGGGATTGGGGCAAATGAGCGGGGGTGTCACTTGCCCGCTGTCTTGGCCTGATACCGGGTGCTGCGACCGCCACCGGGCAGCCGGACCAGGCAGTCAGCCCTGTCTGCATCTTTTCCAGCGCAGTGAGCTGCACGTCCAGTTCGCTGGGGTTTCAGGGGAGGGGATGCTGTAGCGGCGAGAGTCAAGCATCTAGCCTCGGTTCTCGTTCGTGCAACACGCTGTTGCACAAACGATCCCAGCCTCAAAACCCCGGCGGAATATACCCCGGCACAAATGGCACGTTCAGGCACTTGCCATGCAGGATCCGGCCATCCTCAATCCTGAACAGCACGATCTTCTTCGCCTTATCCACCGTGGCTTCCAGCTTGCAATCCGAACTGTGCCCGACTTGCTGGTAATACTCCGTATACACCATCCCGTTCCCGGTGTGGTTCATTGAAGTCCCAGCGGCTTCGGTGGTCGTCCAGGATGAGGACTTGTGCCAGGTCATCACCACCTGGGTGTCGCCATTGGGTGCATTCTGCTTCTTCATCGAGTCGGGCTTGCCGAATAAATCCAGCGCCTCTTGCACGTCACGGCCTTCCCAACGCGATTGTGCAATCAGGTGGCACCCGTTGATAAACAGCACGGCCGGCAACAAAAGTCCTGCCAGCAACAGCCTTGTCCATGTAGGCATCGTGAATCCTTCTTGTCGGTAAGGGTTGCTCAGCGCTTGTTGCCCAGCATGTCGTCGAGGTCATCAATCATCTGGCTCTTCTCCTGAGTCGGGCCCAACTGCTCGAACATGGCCTTGGTGGTCTGGATCATCTGCAGATGGGTCATCTTGCCCATGGCGATGGTGTCCTTGCTCTTGCCCGGTTCGCAGACATACGCGAGCGTGCGGTCGAGCCAGAACTCCTTTGGCGTCTGCCACGTGTTGGAGACCTTCAAGTGCGTGAGGGTGTAGGAAAATGGCGCGACCGACTGGCCGTTGAGAAAGCGCACCTTGCGCGTGGAGCACTGCACTTCGATGTTGTACACATCGATCATTGGTTTGCCCGGTTCTTCATACACCACCGTGACGGCCACCAATTTGGCGCCCTTGTTGTGGTTCGAGGGCACCACCGAGGTACGGTCGGCCACATACATCACATTTTGATGGGCCCGGCCGCTGCCGTAGATGATCGACCAGTCGCCAATCGGTGTTTGTTCATCGGCCAATACCGATGTTGCGCTGGTCAACAATAGGGGCAGAAGTGCCAGGCAGCGACCGACCTTGGTTAAAGTATTCAATAGCGTCCTTCCTTGAGGCTCGAAATAAGCGAAGGACTTTAGTGGTGAGGCGGTGCAGCCACAATTAGGGCGAGTGTACTAATGGCGAATGGCTAGGTAACGACGCAAAAAGCCTGCGTTTCAAGGCAGGCTTATGGTGTGTGGCGATTTGACTTAGTCTTTGCGAGCCGTCAGCGCCGCATAACCATTCATCAAGTTGCGATAGTTGGGAATACGCTGGGACAACAGATTCCCCAGGCCTTCGATATCGTTGCGCCAGTCGCGGTGCAGCTCACACGCCACCGAGAACCAGTTCATCAACTGCGCACCGGCTTGCGTCATCCGGCTCCACGCCGCCTGCTGCACCGTGGTATTGAACGTGCCCGACGCATCGGTCACCACAAACACCTCAAACCCTTCCGCCAGCGCCGACAAAGTCGGGAACGCTACGCACACATCCGTCACTACACCGGCAATGATGATCTGCTTACGGCCGGTCGCCTTGATCGCCTTGACGAAGTCTTCGTTGTCCCACGCGTTGATCTGGCCAGGGCGGGCGATGTACGGCGCGTCCGGGAACATCTCTTTCAACTCCGGCACCAGCGGGCCATTCGGGCCTTGCTCGAAACTGGTGGTAAGGATGGTCGGTAGGTTGAAGAACTTGGCCAGGTCGGCCAGGGCCAACACGTTGTTCTTGAACTCGTTGGGCGAGAAGTCCTGCACCAGAGAGATCAGGCCGGTCTGGTGATCGACCAACAGAACAATGGCGTCGTCTTTGTTGAGGCGGTTGTAGGTTGGAGCGCTCATGGTTGAATCCTTTTTTGTTTAGGTTGGTTGGGCGTTGCGTTCAACATGGGCACAGATTAATGGGTGGCTATTGGGGGATAAAGCAGGTGAAAACGGTAATACCGTCAACTCAGGCGTGACAATGCTTGTCTTTGCGTACGCCAAGCCTTTTGTCGTGAACGAAGAACTGAGCTTTTAGGATGCCTGGGGGGGTGTGGCTGGGTTGCAGCAGTGACTTGGTGGGGATGGCGAAGACAGTGGCGGAGCGGGCTATGGCGTGTATTCAGCTTTAGAGGCAGGGCGGGCTATAAGCTGCCCGCTTTTGCTCATTCAAATGTCCAACGGCTTGTCGGACAATTGACTTGGGTTTTATGCGGGCATTAAAAAGCCGGCTTGTGGCCGGCTTCTCGGGGACTGCTTCAGCTTGTTTTTGACAAGCCTCACCAGCCTTCAAATCGCTCAGCCCACGTTGCGTCGGGCTGAATAGTAGGGGCATCAGCGGGAACTCCTCCGCATCGCCAAGCAGGGTGAATAGCCTTAAGCCACCCCCTGCCAAATGTGCGGCGCATGATACCCACATTCCCCTCAGTTGCCCACCTCCGGATCCGATTTAGAGCCTTCCCATCCCAATAGGTGCTCATCCAGCGGCACCGGTGGACGGCGGTTGTTGAGGGTGGACCACCAGAACACCCACCCCACAATCTGGACGTTCTGCTCAAACCGTTGCTCGTACGTCAGGTATTCGTCCGGATGTTCACCGGCGTTGTGGCTGCGCATCCGCAACCCACCGCCAGGTCGGTTGTAGAGGTATTTGATGCGCAGCATCCCGTCGTGCTCTACCGCATAAATTTCGCCGTCGATGATTTGCGTGCGGCCTCGGTCGATGGCGAGGGTGGCGCCTTGCTGGATGATGTCGATCATGCTGTTGTCGACCATGTAGGCGCCCAGGGCACGGTCGGGGTGCACGTTAAGGGCTTGGAGGGTGTGCAGGGTGACGCGGATGCGTTCGATAGAGGTAAATGAGGGGTGGAGGTCGATCTCCACGTCGATTTTTTCCGGGAGACAGGCGGGGCCTGTGAGGTATTGGCCGCTTCCTTCGCGGGTGGTGGGCAGACCTTTTCGGGTGTTCGGGCCTTCCAGCAGGAAGTTGGCCGGTGGGTGTTTGGGGCCTTCGCCGGTGCGCAGCCAACGGCTGGAGATGCACAGCAGTTCTGCGATTTCGTTGAGTCGGCCCATGGGGACGCCGCGCTTGAACCAGTTGTTCACGTGTTGGGGCGTGACGCCGCGGTTCTTGGCGAAGTCGGAGGCGGAAAGGTGGACTTCCCGTAATAGCGCTTTTAAACGATCACCTGATGTATTCATGAACGCAGAGTTTACTGGCCGGAATTACAGATCAAATAAACCATGCGTTGAGTTGCGTGTGTAGGTCGTTGCTTAGTTGTAGCCTGATACTTCGGATTCAGGTGCTGGTTAAACCTTTTATATAAGTTAATGAACTTGTCGTTTAATTTTTCCCACAAAAAAAGCCCCGAATGATCGGGGCTTTTTCAGTTGCCGGGGCAATGAGGAGCGGGTATCAGCCTTTGTAGGCAGCGACCGACTTCAGGATCTCGGCGCGGGCGGCATCTGCGTTGCCCCAACCGTCGATCTTCACCCATTTGCCTTTTTCGAGGTCTTTGTAGTTCTCGAAGAAGTGTTTGATCTGCTCCAGCAACAGGGGCGGCAGGTCGGTGTATTCCTTCACGTCCACGTACAGCTGGGACAGCTTGTCGTGTGGAACCGCGATCACTTTGGCATCGCCGCCGCCGTCGTCGGTCATGTTCAGGATGCCGACTGGACGCGCGCGGATAACCGAACCTGGGGTAACCGGGTAAGGGGTTACGACCAGCACGTCGAGGGGGTCACCGTCGTCAGCCAGGGTGTTAGGGATGAAACCGTAGTTGGCCGGGTAGAACATCGGGGTGGCCATGAAACGGTCAACGAACAGGCAGTCGCTGTCTTTGTCGATTTCGTATTTGATCGGCGCGTGGTTGGCCGGAATCTCGATGGCGACGTAGATGTCGTTCGGCAGGTCTTTGCCAGCCGGAATCTTGCTGTAGCTCATTGGGCGTTGCCCCCGTTAATTGGCCAAGAAACTTGGCCGGATTGGCCTAAAAGTGGCGGCGATTATAGGCACATTCTGACGCCGATGCCATGCGCCAGACGTCGTACGGTCATTCGTCCTGTGGCTGATAACGCGGGTCGCTGGCTTGCAGCTGGGTCAGGCGGGCCAAGGGATCCTGGCGATAAAAGCGGCTGAGTTGGGCGTACACCTGTGGATAACGGTTGACCAGCAAATCCGGAGCGCTGAAAAAATATTCGCTGGTGACGGCGAAGAATTCAGCCGGGTTTTCGGCGGCGTAGGGGTCGATCTCGGTGTCGGCGTCCGGGTTGGCGTCCAGTTGGCGATTGAGGTCGTCGTAGGCGCTCTGCATCACGCTGGCCCATTCCTGCACGCGCATGTCGTTGTGCAGTGGCGGCAGGCCGTTGGCGTCGCCGTTGAGCATGTCGAGTTTGTGCGCCAGTTCGTGGATGACCAGGTTGTAGCCTTCCCAGTTGCCACTGGCCAGCACCCCGGGCCAGGCGAGGATCACCGGGCCCTGTTGCCAGGCTTCGCCGCTGTGTTCGCCGTCCCATTCGTGTTCGATGCCACTGCTGTCGCGATGGCGCTGGGGGCTGACGAAGTCGTCGGGGTACAGCACGATTTCATGGAAGCCCTGGTACCAGTCGAGGTCGCCCAGGTTCATCAACGGCAATTGCGCCTGAGCGGCGAGCAGCAGGCGTTGTTCCTGGTGCAGCTCGACGCCGGGCAGGGCGGTCAGGTGCTTTTCGGCGAGGAACACCACGCAGGCTTCGCGCAGCCATTGGTCCTGCTCGGCGCTGATACCGTCGAGGAAGGTCAAATGGTGGCGCACCCGCTGCCAGGTGTCATCGGCAATCGGGTGCTTGGCCAGCAAGCGCTGGCGACGCCAGGCGCTGAGCGACCACATCGGCGCTTACTGCGACTTGACTTCGGAGGACGCGCGGCCAAAACGGCTGCGGAACACGCCAATGATCATCGGCACCAGCGACAGCAGAATGATGAACACCACCAGCAGCGACAGGTTTTTCTTGATGAACGGCACGTTGCCGAAGAAGTAACCCAAGGTCACCAGGCCGCCGACCCACAGGATGGTGCCGAATACGCTGAAGCCGAAGAAGCGCGGATAAGGCATTTTGGCGATACCGGCCACGAACGGCGCGAAGGTGCGCAGGATCGGCAGGAAGCGCGCCAGGGTCACGGTCTTGCCGCCGTGCTTGTCGTAGAAGTCGTGGGTCTTCTGCAGGTAGTCGCGGCGGAAGATTTTCGAGTTCGGGTTGCTGAACAGGCGTTCTCCGGCTGTTCGCCCGATCACATAGTTGGTGCTGTCGCCCAGGATTGCCGCCAGCATCAACAGGCCGGCGAGTAACACCGGGTCCATGCCGCCGCCAGCCGCCACGGCGCCTGCGATGAACAGCAACGAATCACCCGGCAGGAATGGCATCACCACCAGGCCGGTTTCGCAAAAAATGACCAGAAACAGAATGGCGTAGATCCACGGACCGTAATTGGTTACCAGCAGGTCGAGGTAGACGTCGAGATGCAGGATAAGGTCGAGCGGGTTGAAATCCATGGATGGCACCTGTGTGGATGGCCCGGCTCAGCAGGCCTGTGCGGAAGCTCGGGTAATAAGGCTACAAGTGTATGCCGCAATTCTTACAACCCTGAAAGGTCCGCATTATACGGATTGAGGCGTGAAAAGCGTGTTGGTTTTGTAGCGGGGGATGTCGTGGGTGTTCCAGGCATACATCGATCAAAATGTGGGAGCGGGCTTGCTCGCGAATGCGGCGTATCAGTCGACTAATCCGGTGACTGCCCCGCCGCTTTCGCGAGCAAGCCCGCTCCCACAGGGGATTTGTGGCGTTTTGGCTATTGGGGTCAGTCTTCGTTGATTGGCAAGGTGTAGTTCTTGAACTCGGTGTCCTCGCGAAACCCGATCGACTCATAGGTCTTCTGCGCCACTTCATTGTCACTGCTGGTCGAGACCCGCAACCGTACCGCGTGGGTCTCCTTGGCCATTTTCTTCGCCGTGCGCATCAGGTTGTCCGCCACCAGTTGTCGGCGCGCGTCTTCAGCCACGTAGATGTCGTTGAGGATCCACACGCGCTTGAGTGATAGCGACGAAAAGCTCGGGTACAGCTGGCAAAAGCCCAGCAGTTTCTTGTCGTCATCATCCGCCAGGGCCAGGTAAATCACCGATTCCTTGCGGCGCAGGCGTTTTTCCAGAAAGGCCCGCGATGAATCCGGGAAGGGCAAGGCCCCGTAGAACTCGCGGTATTTGACGAACAACGGGGTCAGCAGGTCCAGGTGTTCCGGGGTCGCTTGAGTAATCCGCATGCCAGGCCTCAACTTCCAAATGGGGTATGACCACACAAGCGGCCGTGACTCGATGCTGCCTAATGGCGCGAAAAAGCGCAATCGTACCGCGATCAGTCATCCGGTGAACTGAGCAGGAAATTGCCTTTCATCAGGTCCGGATCATCGGATTCAATGGTCTGAACCTGCGCTTCGTCCTTGAGGTTGACCCCCGACAGCTGCCGACGACACGCTTCTCGCATCAAATACAGCAAGCGATGAGCCGCCATGCCATAGCTCAGGCCCTCCAGGCGTACATTGGAGATGCAATTGCGATAGGCGTCGGTGAGGCCGACCTTGGGGTTGTAGGTGAAATACAGCCCCAGACTGTCCGGTGAACTGAGCCCCGGCCGTTCGCCGATCAGGATCACCACCATCTTGGCGCCGAGCAATTGCCCGATTTCATCCGCCACCGCCACGCGGCCTTGTTCCACCAGGATGACTGGCGACAACGACCAGCCTTCGGCGTGGGTTTGTTCTTCCATGCGCGTCAGAAACGGCAAGGTGTGTTTATGCACGGCCAGCGCGGATAAACCATCGGCCACTACAACGGCCAAATCCACGCCGCCGGGGTTGGCCGACGCGTGGTCGCGCAGCGCTTGGGCGGATTCATCGCTCAAGCGCCGCCCCAAATCCGGGCGTTGCAGGTAGCTGTGGCGGTCTGCAGCGGCGCTGTGCAGCAGCAGGCTGTCACGCCCGCGTTCGGCCAGCTGGCTGCTGAGGCCCGCATGGTCAAAGGGCAAATGCACCGCGTCCCGCGCCTGGGCGTGGGCAAACTGAAAATCCAGCTGCGCGTGGGTGGGAATGCTGGTGCCGGTTCGGCCCAGGGCAATGCGCGCCGGGGTCAGGCGGCGCAGTTCCAGCCAGGGGTTGTCAGGCAGGTCGAGTTGCACAGGCGGCTCCTTCATCCCAGTTGCGCCAGGGCTTGGCGAAACGCCGGTGGCAGGCTGTTGCCAAAGTGCACCTTGCCGTCGGCTTGCGTGAAGATGCCCATTTTTGCCAGCCACTGCTCAAACTCCGGCGCCGGTTTTAAACCCAATGTTTGCCGGGCGTAGAGCGCGTCGTGGAACGAAGTGGTCTGGTAGTTGAGCATAATGTCGTCGGAACCGGGGATGCCCATGATGAAATTGATCCCGGCCACGCCCAGCAGGGTCAGCAGGGTGTCCATGTCGTCCTGGTCGGCTTCGGCGTGGTTGGTGTAACAGATGTCGCACCCCATGGGCACGCCGAGTAGCTTGCCGCAGAAGTGGTCTTCCAGGCCGGCGCGGATGATCTGCTTGCCGTTGTACAGGTACTCCGGGCCGATAAATCCTACGACTGTATTTACCAGAAACGGTTTGAAATGTCGGGCTACCGCGTAGGCGCGCGTCTCGCAGGTTTGTTGGTCGACGCCAAAGTGCGCGTTGGCCGATAAGGCGCTGCCTTGGCCTGTCTCGAAGTACATCAAGTTCTGGCCCAAGGTGCCGCGATTGAGGCTCAACCCTGCTTCGTACCCTTCCTGCAGCACGCTCAGGCTGATGCCGAAACTGGCATTGGCCGCCTCGGTGCCGGCGATCGACTGGAACACCAGGTCCAGCGGTACGCCACGGTTGATCGCCTCGATGGAGGTGGTGACATGAGTGAGCACGCAGGCCTGGGTTGGGATCTCGTAGCGCTGGATGATCGCGTCGAGCATTTCCAGCATGGCGCAGATCGAGGCGATGCTATCGGTGGCCGGGTTGATGCCGATCATGGCGTCGCCGTTGCCGTACAGCAGACCATCCAGAATGCTCGCGGCGATGCCCGCCGGTTCGTCTGTAGGATGGTTGGGTTGCAGGCGGGTGGATAAACGCCCGCGCAGGCCCATGGTGCCGCGAAATTGCGTGACCACGCGGATCTTCTGCGCCACCAGTACCAGGTCCTGCACGCGCATGATCTTGGACACGGCGGCGGCCATCTCTGGCGTCAGACCTGGCGCCAAGGCGCGTAGGGAATGTTCGTCGGCCGCGTCGCTGAGCAGCCAGTCGCGCAGGCCGCCCACGGTCAGGTGGCTGACCGGTGCAAACGCCTGGGTGTCGTGGGTGTCGATGATCAGCCGGGTGACTTCATCACTTTCATAGGGGATCAACACTTCCTGCAGAAAGTGTTTCAGCGGGATATTCGCCAGCGCCATCTGCGCCGCCACCCGCTCACCGTCATTCTGTGCGGCGACGCCGGCCAGGAAGTCTCCGGAACGCGCGGGGCTGGCCTTGGCCATCACGTCCTTGAGGCTGTCGAAGCGGTAGGTTTGTGCACCCACCGCGTGGGAAAAGCTTGCCATACAGTGTCTCCTTGGCGGCGCGGGCAATTGCTCGCGCCGAGGTTTACGGCAGTTAGTGCAAGGCGGCCTCTGCGGCCTGGATCGCCGCGAATTCCTCTTCGGGCGTGCCTGCTACCAAGTGATGCCGGCTGTAGAAAGCAAAGTAAGCAATTAATACTCCATAGATGATCGCGGCGCCAATCACCACCCGTGGATCCACCAGAAAGCCCGCCACCACGGCCACGCAGGCCAGTACCAGCGCAACGCCTGAAGTGAAGATGCCACCCGGCGTGCGGTACGGACGGTCCATTTTGGGGCGACGGATGCGCAGGGTGATGTGCGCGGCCATCATCAGCACGTAGGAAATCGTCGCGCCGAACACCGCCACCAGAATCAGCAGGTCACCCTGGCCGGTCAGCGACAGGCCAAAACCGATGATGCCGGGGATCACCAGCGCCAGGACCGGCGCCTTGCTTTTGTTGGTCTGGGACAGTTTGCGCGGCAGGTAGCCGGCGCGTGACAGTGCGAAGATCTGCCGCGAATAGGCATAGATGATCGAGAAAAAGCTCGCGATCAGACCCGCCAGGCCGACCAGGTTGACGAAGCTGCCCATCCAGGTGGAACCGCCGTAGGACAACGCCAACGCTTCAACCAGCGGGTTGCCGGATTTGACCAGCGCGTAAGTGCCAGCGCCGCCCGGTGCAATAACGAGGATAAGCAGGGCAAAGCTGGTCAGCACCACGATGGCGCCAATCAAGCCGCGCGGCAGGTCGCGTTTCGGGTTTTTGGTTTCTTCGGCCGCCAGGGGCACACCTTCTACCGCGAGGAAAAACCAGATGGCATAGGGAATCGCCGCCCACACACCCACGTAGCCGAATGGCAGGAAGGTGCTGGCGCCCTTTGCCTCGGTCACTGGAATGTCCAGCAGGTTGGCGACATTGAAGTGCGGCACCATCGCCACCAGGAACACTCCCAGGGCAATCGCGGCCACGGCGGTGATCACAAACATCAACTTCAGTGCTTCACCGACACCAAAGATGTGGATGCCGATAAAGATGATGTAGAACGCCAGGTAGATCATCCAGCCGCCGATGCCGAACAGCGACTCGCAATACGCGCCGATAAACACCGCGATGGCGGCGGGGGCGATGGCGTATTCGATCAGGATCGCGGTGCCCGTTAGGAACCCGCCCCAAGGCCCGAATGCACTGCGGGCAAAGCCGTAGCCGCCACCGGCGGTAGGAATCATGGAAGACAGTTCGGCCAGGGAAAAGCACATGCACAGGTACATGGTGGCCATCAGCAATGTCGCGAGGAACATCCCGCCCCAGCCACCCTGGGCCAGGCCGAAGTTCCAGCCAGCGTAGTCGCCGGAGATGACGTAGGCAACGCCGAGGCCAACCAGCAGCACCCAGCCGGCGGCGCCTTTTTTCAGTTCGCGTTGCTGGAAGTAGTCGGTGTCGACTTTTTCGAAGTCGACGGAGGATCCAGTAGGTTCGCTAGGCATTGGAAAGTACCTTCCATTCTTATTGTTTTTAACTCGGCCTCTGTGTGCCGAATGAGGTAGCAGCTACTTGCGAAGTTCAAATGTGGGAGCAGGCAAGCCAGCTCCCACACTTGATCTCATTTCAAGTTGAGAGCGGGTCGCCTGCTAGGAGGCAACGTTAGAAGAAGCCAAGTGGATTAATGTCGTAACTCACCAGCAAGTTCTTGGTCTGCTGGTAGTGATCCAACATCATCTTGTGCGTCTCACGCCCCACGCCGGACTTCTTGTAACCGCCGAATGCCGCATGCGCCGGGTACAGGTGGTAGCAGTTGGTCCACACGCGGCCCGCTTTGATCGCGCGGCCCATGCGGTAGGCGCGGTTGATGTCGCGAGTCCACACGCCGGCGCCCAGGCCGAACTCGGTGTCGTTGGCAATTGCCAGGGCTTCGGCTTCGTCCTTGAAGGTGGTGATGCTCACCACCGGGCCGAAGATTTCTTCCTGGAACACACGCATTTCGTTGGTGCCCTTGAGCAGGGTCGGCTGGATGTAATAACCCCCAGCCATATCACCGCTGAGCTGCTCTACTTTGCCGCCCGTCAGCAGTTGTGCGCCTTCGCCCTTGGCGATTTCCAGGTAGGACAGGATCTTGTCGAACTGTTGCTCGGACGCCTGGGCGCCGACCATGGTGTCGGTGTCCAGCGGGTCGCCGCGTTTGATCTGCTCGACTTTCTTCATGACCACTTTCATGAAGTCGTCATAGATCGACTCTTCCACCAGCGCGCGGGAAGGGCAGGTGCACACTTCGCCCTGGTTGAAGAACGCCAGTACCAGGCCTTCAGCGGCCTTTTCAATAAAGGAAGGCTCGGCTTTCATAATGTCGGCAAAGAAGATGTTCGGCGACTTGCCGCCCAGTTCAACCGTCGACGGAATGATGTTTTCCGCAGCACATTTCATGATGTGCGAGCCCACTGGCGTGGAGCCGGTGAAGGCGATTTTAGCGATACGCTTGCTGGTGGCCAGCGCTTCGCCGGCCTCTTTGCCGTAGCCGTGCACCACGTTCAGGACGCCCGGCGGCAGCAGGTCGCCGATCAGTTCCATCAGCACGTTGATGCCCAGCGGGGTTTGCTCGGCGGGTTTGAGCACCACGCAGTTACCAGCGGCCAGGGCTGGGGCGAGTTTCCACGCGGCCATCAGCAGCGGGAAGTTCCACGGAATGATTTGGCCAACCACGCCCAGTGGCTCATGGAAGTGGTACGACGCGGTGTGCTCGTTGATCTCGGCGCTGGTGCCTTCCTGGGCGCGGATGCAGCCGGCGAAGTAACGGAAGTGGTCGGCGGCCAGCGGGATGTCAGCGTTGAGGGTTTCACGCACGGCTTTGCCGTTGTCCCAGGTTTCGGTGATGGCCAGCAGTTCGAGGTTCTGTTCAATGCGGTCGGCGATTTTCAGCAGGACCAGCGCGCGGTCCTGGGCCGAGGTCTTGCCCCAGGCGTCGGCGGCGGCATGGGCGGCGTCCAGAGCCTTGTCGATGTCTTTGGCCGTGGAGCGCGGGAATTCGGCGATTGCCTTGCCGTTGACCGGCGAGGTATTGGTGAAATAGTTGCCATCGACCGGCGCAACGAACTCGCCACCGATGTAGTTGCCGTACTTGGCCTTGAACGAAACGATGGCGCCTTCAGTACCGGGGTGTGCGTAACGCATGGTGGGTATCTCCTGGCTTTTATGTTTATTGGGAGCGCAGCGCGACATGCGCTTGATAAAGCGTAGAGCAAAGGTTGGGCCACCGTTTCGTGGACCAGCGAAATCAAGGGGTTGGACATTGTTGCAAGGCGTGGCTGTGGCAGGGTCGATACGGGCGATGTGACAGTTTGTGCCACAAACGGTACAGCCTGTGACCAGTGGGTCGGCCTGGGATTGCATTGCCCGGTTCGCTGGGGGATGCTGGGGGTTCTCACGCAGGGAGAATAATAAGAAATGCACAACGATCATTTCAGCCGCCATGCCCAGCAAGTCCTCACCGTGGCGCATGGCCGCGACCCGTCCAGCGATCCGTCCATCGCCCGCTCCTGGCTGCGTTGCCTGGAGGACTATCACCTCGACCCTGCGCAAACCATTGCACCCACTGTGCTCGAACATGGTCGCTTGCTGGAAAGCCGCGAGCGCCTGCAGCAAGTGCTGCACATTGCCGGCAGCGAGATGAACAGCCTGCATCAGCAGCTCTCCGGTGCGGGGCATGCTGTGTTGCTGACCGATGCGCGCGGCGTGATCCTCAACTGTGTCACCGCGCCGTCCGAGCGCAAGATCTTCGAGCGCGCCGGGTTGTGGCTGGGTGCCGATTGGAGCGAGGCCTGCGAAGGCACCAACGGCATCGGCACCTGCCTGGTGGAGCGCCAATCCCTGACCATTCATCGTGACGAACACTTCCGGGGCCGGCACACCGGGCTGACCTGCTCGGCGAGCCCGGTGTTCGATCCGCAGGGTGATCTGCTGGCCGTGCTGGATGTGTCCTCCGCACGGGAGGCCGTGTCGCGCCAGAGCCAGTTCCACACCATGGCGTTGGTGAACCTGTCGGCGAAGATGATCGAGAGTTGCTACTTCCTGCGTCACTTTGAACACCACTGGTTGCTGCGTTTTCACTTGCAGGCGGAGTCGGTGGGGTTGTTCAGTGAAGGGTTGCTGGCATTCGACGGAGACGGGCGCATCTGTGCGGTCAACCAGAGCGCGCTGAACCTGTTGGGCCAGGTGCGTGGCGGTTTGTTGGGGCACCCGGTGGAAGCGTTTTTTGATTGCTCACTGGATCAACTGCTTGGCCGCGCCAGCGCCAATGCCACGGCCAGTTGGCCGCTGCGGACCCGTGATGGGCGACAGTTATTTGCCGCGCTGCGTGGCCAAGTGCGCAGCGCATCGACCCCTTTCGTCAAGCCTGAGCCCGCTCCGTTGCCCGGTATTTGCCTGGGCGATCCGACGCTGCAACAGGACTTTCGCAAGGCGCTGCGGGTATTCGAGCGTGATGTGCCGCTGTTGATCAATGGCGAAACCGGCTCCGGCAAAGAGGCCTTCGCCAAGGCGGTGCACCTGGCGAGCCAGCGTGCCGACAAGGCGTTCGTCGCACTCAATTGCGCCGCCATCCCGGAAAGCCTGATCGAAAGCGAACTGTTCGGCTATCGCGGCGGCAGCTTCACCGGTGCGCGCAAAGAGGGCATGCAAGGCAAATTGCAGCAAGCCGATGGCGGCACCCTGTTCCTCGATGAAATCGGTGATATGCCCCTGGCGCTGCAAACCCGCCTGTTAAGGGTTCTGGAAGATCGGCTGGTGGTGCCGCTCGGCGGTGAGCCCCAGGCGGTGAACGTACGAATTATCAGCGCGACTCACCGGAATTTGCTGGAGCGTGTGCAGGACGGTAGCTTTCGCGAGGACCTGTATTACCGGCTCAATGGCCTGGAAGTCGGTTTGCCGCCTTTGCGCGAGCGCAGTGATAAAGCCCAGTTGCTGGATTTCCTGCTGACCCAGGAGGCCAATGGTGAGCCGGTTGCCCTCGACCCGTCGGCGCGGGGAGCGTTGTTGGCGTTTGCCTGGCCGGGGAACGTCCGCCAGCTGCGCACGGTGCTGCGCACCTTGGTGGCGCTGTGTGATGAGGGGCGTGTTGGCCTGGAAGATTTGCCTGCGCAGATTCGTCAGGCCAGGCCCGTGGCAGTCGCGCAGACCAAACCGCTGGAGTCGCCGCTGGAAGACGCCGAGCGCCTGGCGTTGCTCACGGCGTTGCAGCAGCAGCGCTGGCACATGACGCACACGGCGGAGCAACTGGGCGTCAGCCGCAACACGCTGTATAGAAAGCTGCGCCGGCATGGCATCGCGCGTCACGCCCTCAGCTAAAGGGTGCGATTTTCGCCCCCCTGCGCTAACCTGCCTCGATGTTTTACGAGGTCGACTATGCACATTCATATTCTCGGTATTTGCGGCACATTCATGGGCTCGATGGCAGTACTGGCCAAAGAGCTGGGCCATCACGTGACAGGCTCCGACGCCAACGTCTATCCGCCCATGAGCACGCAACTCGAGGCCCAGGGTATCGAGTTGACCCAAGGTTACGACCCGTCGCAATTCGACCCGGTCCCGGACTTGGTGGTGATCGGCAATGCCATGTCCCGTGGCAACCCGGCGGTCGAATACGTACTCAATAAAGGTTTGCCTTATGTGTCCGGCCCGCAATGGCTGGCCGACCATGTGTTGCAAGGCCGTTGGGTACTCGCGGTCGCTGGCACCCACGGCAAAACCACCACCAGCAGCATGCTCGCCTGGGTGCTGGAGCATGCAGGCATGAGCCCGGGCTTCCTGATCGGTGGTGTGCCGCAGAATTTCTCGGTGTCGGCGCGCCTGGGCGATACGCCGTTCTTCGTGATCGAGGCGGATGAATATGACAGCGCCTTCTTCGACAAGCGCTCCAAATTCGTCCACTACCGCCCGCGCACGGCAATCCTGAACAACCTGGAGTTCGACCACGCCGACATCTTCCCCGATCTGGCGGCCATCGAGCGTCAGTTCCATCACCTGGTGCGCACCATTCCGAGCGAAGGCCTGGTGATCCACCCGACCACCGAGCCGGCCTTGCAGCGTGTGATCGAGATGGGCTGCTGGACCCCGGTGCAAACCACCGGCGCGGGCGGGCAGTGGCAGGTCAAGCTGCTCAGCGACGACGGTTCCACATTTGAAGTGCTGTTCGAAGGCCAGACCCAAGGCATCGTCGAGTGGGACATGACCGGCCAGCACAACGTCGCCAATGCCTTGGTCACCCTGGCGGCTGCGCGGCACGTGGGCGTGGTGCCTTCCATGGGCATTGCCGCGTTGAGCGCGTTCAAAAGCGTGAAGCGCCGTATGGAAAAAGTCGCCGACGTGAATGGGGTTACCATCTACGACGACTTTGCCCACCACCCGACGGCAATTGCTACTACGTTGGATGGCCTGCGCAAACGTGTCGGCGATGCGCCGATCATTGCGATTGTCGAGCCGCGCTCCAATTCCATGAAGCTCGGTGCCCACCGGGATGGCCTGCCGGAAAGCGTCAACGACGCCGACCAGGTGGTCTGGTACGCACCGGCCAACCTCGGCTGGGATCTGCCGGCGATTGCAGCCCTGTGCACCGTGCCTTCCCTCGTCTGCGACTCCATCGAAGGCATCATCGAACACGTCAAGCGCCTGGCCAAACCGGGCACCCATGTCGTGGTCATGAGCAACGGCGGCTTTGGCGGCCTGCACGGCAAATTGGCTGAGGCGCTGAAATGAGTGGCCCGGAACGCGTTACCCTGGCGATGACCGGCGCTTCTGGTGCGCCTTATGGTTTGCGCCTGCTGGATTGCCTGGTACGTGAAGAGCGCGAGGTGCACTTCCTGATCTCCAAGGCCGCGCAGTTGGTGATGGCCACCGAGACCGACGTGGCGCTGCCGCCCAAGGTGCAGATGATGCAGGCCTTCCTCACCGAATACACCGGTGCGGCGGCGGGGCAGATCAAGGTCTACGGTAAAGAGGATTGGATGTCGCCCGTGGCTTCCGGCTCCGGCGCGCCGGCGGCGATGGTGGTGGTGCCATGTTCCACCGGGACCTTGTCGGCGATTGCTACCGGTGCCTGCAACAACCTGATCGAGCGCGCGGCGGATGTGACCTTGAAGGAGCGTCGCCAGTTGATCCTGGTGCCCCGTGAAGCGCCGTATTCGAGCATTCACCTGGAACACATGCTCAAGCTGTCGAACATGGGCGTCACCATTTTGCCGGCCTCGCCGGGCTTCTATCACCAGCCGCAGACCATCGATGACCTGGTGGACTTTGTGGTGGCGCGCATCCTCAACCTGCTGAACATCCCTCAGGACATGCTGCCGCGTTGGGGTGAGCACCATTTGAGCAGTGATGAGTAAGGCGCTGCTGATCCTACTGGCGCTGCAACTGGCCGGCTGCGCCACCGCGCGCGCACTGGATGCGGCAAAACCTGGCGCGCCGGTGGTGTATGCCGGTACGCGCCTGGACCTGTATGCGATGAAGGGTGGTTGCTGCGCCAAGGACAGGTTTGGTGCCGAGGCGCCGAGCTACCCTGGGGTGGATCTGCCGGCCAGTGCGTTGCTCGATACGCTGTTGTTGCCGCTGTCGGTGTTGACGGTTCTTGGGGTTGGCTTCAACGCTACCGGTGGTCTCTAACCCTGTCTGGAAGGCGGCACAAAACCCATGTGGGAGCGCGAATGCGGTGGATCAGTCATATTACTCGTCGACTGACACACTGCCTTCGCGAGCAAGCCCGCTCCCACATTTGAATCTCTGCCGGATAGTTAAATCGGATTACTTGCCCAGCTTGCGCAACTCATCCGACTCCACCACCCGCACCCCATCCTGTTCTTCCAGCGCCAGGCGCCACATGGCCCGGGCCAGTTCACACACTTCGATACCACGGTATTTGCCTGGAATCAGTCGTGATAACGGGCCGGCCAACTGTTCGGTCAGGCGCGGCTCCAGCCGTTCCCCCAACAGCAACGACGGCCGCACGATGGTCAGTTGAGGCCAGTCCTGGGCTTTCAGCGCCTCTTCCATTTCCCCTTTGACGCGGTTGTAGAAGACCGACGATTTCGGGTCGGCGCCAATGGCGCTGATCACGACCAAGTGCCGTGCGCCCATTTCCCGCGCGCGTTTGGCGAAGGCCACCACCATGTCCAGATCGACGGCGCGAAAAGCCGCTTCGGAGCCCGCCTGTTTGAGGGTGGTGCCCAGGCAGCAGAAGGCCAGATCCACCCGGCCACTCAGCTGCGGCAGGAACACCGCCGGGTCGCCCACCGGGTTTTCCAGGTGCGGGTGTTCCGCCAATGGCTTGCGGCTGGGTGCGAGCACGCGGGTCACGGTGGGTTCGTTGAGCAGGCGATCGAGCAGGTGTTCGCCGGTAAGGCCGGAGGCTCCGGCGAGCAAGATATGCTGAGGCGTCAGGTACATGGTGTTTCCCCCTTGTTACACGTTACAGCTTAGTTGCCTTTGGCTTCCTTGCTATTCATTGAGACGCTTTCGAGCGCCTTTCGTGCCTGCTGTTTGCGTAATAATTGCCAATGGGCGATCACACCCTTGGGGGCCCAGATCTGCGGCTCGGAGGCTTCGAAGTTGTCCGCCTGTTCGCGTTCGGCCACATGCAGTTGTGCCAGCTTGAAGGCTTGCTGCAAGTCGTCGGTCTGGTTGAAGGCTTGGGCGAAGAGGGCGTCGCCGAAGTAGGTGAAGTCGGCTTCCTCGGAGCAACCGAAAGACACGCGATCGGCGCGGGACGCGGTCATGATCAGGGTGCGATCGTCCTTTAGCGCCGGTATGAAGCCACCGGAGTAGCAGGCGGAAATCACCACGATCTTGTCGCGGCTCTTCAGCGGTGCCAGCACGGCGGCGAGCTCATCGGCGGGCAGGTCGGCCAGCTCCATACGCGGTTGGTCCAGCACCAGTTCGTGTTCGTGGGTACCGTGGCTGGTCATGTAGATAAACACCAGGTCTTCCGGCCCGGTGCGGTCGGCCAGGGTCTGCACGGCGCGGCGCAGGTTTTCGCGCGTGGCCAGCGGGCGGTCGGCGATGTGGTCGCGGTGGTTGACCAGGCGAATCTGCCCGCGTGCACCAAAACGGGTGGCGAGCATGTTGCTGACGTAATCGGCTTCGCGCAGGAACACGCTTTGTTTACCGTCGCCGGCCACGGCCAGGGTGTACAGCTCGACGGCCGGGGTCGAGGCGGGCACGGCGGCGAGGGCTGCGTTGAGCAAACCACCTTGGGCCAGTACGCCGATCTCCAACGGGTCGGGCAGCAGTTTGCCATCGGCGTCACGCACGCGCATGCCATTGACCCACGTGCCGGCCTGCACGGTGCCGTCGGTGAGGACCAGGGTGCCTTTGCCTTGATAGCTGTCGCTGTCGAACCCGCCGATATAGAAGCTGCCGTCGGTGAGGTTCAGGCGGCCTTCACCGCTGAAGCGCCAATCGCTGAACTGGCCGACATAGTGGCTGCCGTCGACACCGATCAACTCGCCCTTGCCGCTGAGCGCGCCTTCCTTGAACTGGCCGATCCACACGTCGCCGTCGGCGTTCTCGTAGCGGCCCTTGCCATTGAGCTGGTTCTGCTTGAATTGGCCGACATAAATGTCGCCATCGGCGCTGTTGAAAGTGCCGTTGCCTTCCAGTTGACCATCGACGAAATGGCCGCTGAACTGGTTGCCGCTGTCGTCGTTGCGCTGGCCTTCGCCATTCGGTTTGCCGTGGGCGAACTGGCCCTGGTATTGGCTGCCGTCCGCCAGCTCCAGGCGACCGAGGCCGGAATACTGGTCGTCCTTGAATTCGCCGCGATAGGTCATCTGCCCCTCTTTGAGGGTGCCTTCGCCGTTGCGTCGACCGTTCTTGAAGCCGCCCACATAGTGGCTGCCCGCCGTGGTCAGGCTGCCCTGGCCGTCGAACAGCCCCTGCTGGAACTGGCCTTTATAGACTTCGCCATTGCTGCCATGCCACTCGCCCTGGCCGTGCCACTGGCCTTTGTCGAACTGGCCGGCATACCAGCTGCCGTTGGGGTAGTCCACGCGGCCCTGACCTTGCAGCAAACCATCGACCACATCGCCCCGGTAGCGGCCGCCGTCGGGCAGGCGCGCATCGGGCGGCAACAGCGATTCGCCGTCTCCGCAAGCGGTGAGCAACAGGGCAAGGGCGAGGGGAGCGAGTGGGCGCATAGCGGGATCCGGATAATTGAGCGCCGAGTATGCCGCAGCTGCGAGTTTCATACATAAATTTACATACGCTGTGGTGAGGTTTATGTCCCCACCACAGGCACGGACTTACACGAAGTAGAGGGACAGCGACTCAGCAATGTAAGCTGGTTTTTCCTGACCTTCGATTTCCAGGGTGGCGGTGGCCTTGAGCAGCCATTGGCCGGGTTTTTTCTCGGTGACGTCATTGAGCGTCACGTTCAGGCGCACCTTGGAGTTGACCTTCACCGGCTGGATGAAGCGCACGCTGTCCAAGCCATAGTTGACGGCCATCTTCAGGCCCTCGGGCACGATCAGCAGGTCCTCCATCAGTTTGGGCATCAGCGATAGCGACAGGAAACCGTGGGCGATGGTGCTGCCGAACGGGGTTTGCGCGGCCTTGACCGGGTCGACGTGGATGAACTGATGATCGCCAGTGGCCTCGGCGAACAGGTTGATACGCGCCTGGTCGATGGTGAGCCATTCGGAACGTCCCAGTTCCTTGCCGACATAATCTTTGAGCTGCGCTACGGGTACATAGGGCATTGCGTCTCTCCTTGGTTCATCACGCTGTGTACAACGTCTGGTTTTTTATGGATTACAGAGAACCAATGTAGATCATCATGGCCGATAGGCTCGGTCAACCCACCATGCTTTTGGCGAATGCCGGTGCATAGGGCGGGCGTGCTTATAATGCGGGCGAGTATTGAGGGGGAAGAACGGATGCTGTTACGTGGCCTGACCTGGCTGGTGCTGTTTCAACTGATCGGCACGGCGATTAATCATTTGCTGTTGCCGGTACTGCCGGGCCCGATCATCGGGCTGCTGTTGATGCTGGGTTTTCTGATCTGGAAGGGCGATGTCGGCGAGCCCTTGAGCCTGGCGGCCAGCAGCCTGTTGCGTTACTTGCCGTTGCTGCTGGTGCCACCGGCGGTGGGGGTGATGGTGTATGCCAAGGATATTGCCGCTGATTTCTGGGCCATTGTCGGTGCGCTGGTGCTGTCGCTGGTGATCGCCATGGGCTTCGTGGGCGTGCTGATGCAGCAGATGGTCAAGCGCAAGGAGAAGGATCAATGATCTTCGACTGGCATGGCGCGTGGACAGCGGTGATTCATCACCCGTTGTTCGGCATCGGCATCACCCTCGGCGCTTATCAGTTGGTACTGGCAGGGTTCGAGAAAACCCGTTGGATCTTCCTGCAGCCGGTGCTGGTGTCCATGTTGCTGGTGATCGGCGTGCTGATCAGTTGTGGCCTGAGCTACGCCGAGTACCGCAAGAGCACCGAGATCATGGGCATCCTGCTGGGTCCGGCGACCGTGGCCCTGGCGGTGCCGCTTTACTTGAACCTGCGGCGCATTCGCCAATTGTTCTGGCCGATTTTTACTACGCTGGTGATAGGCGGTGTGCTCGCCACCGGCCTGTGTGTGCTGCTGGGCTGGTGGTTTGGCGCCGAGCACAGGATGTTGATGACCATGGCGCCCAAGTCGGTGACTTCACCGATCGCCATGCTGGTGGCCGAGCAGATCGGCGGCGTGGCGGCTTTGGCGGCGGTATTTGTGCTGATCACCGGGGTGATCGGTGCGATGATCGGCCCGGCGTATTTGTCTCGCCTGGGGGTGCACAGCCCCGAGGCGCGCGGCATGGCGCTGGGCATGACTGCTCATGCCGTCGGCACCTCGGTGGCCCTGCAGGAAAGCGAAGAATGCGGCGCTTTTGCAGCGCTGGCGATGAGTCTGATGGGCGTGGCCACGGCGGTGTTCCTGCCGCTGGCTGTGTCGGTGATCGTTTAAACCGGGTTTAAGGAAACCTTTATGAGTCTGGCGCTGTTCCCGCTCAATACCGTGCTGTTCCCTGGCTGCACCCTCGACCTGCAACTGTTCGAGGCGCGCTACCTGGATATGGTCGCCCGCTGCATGAAAAAGGGCGAAAGCTTCGGTGTGGTGTGCATTCTCGACGGCCAGGAGGTGGGCACGGCGCCGGACGGCTACGCGCTGATCGGCTGTGAAGCGCTGATCCGCGACTTCAAGCAACAGGACAACGGCCTGCTGGGGATTCGCGTCGAAGGCGGGCGCAGGTTTCGCGTACGGGATGCCGGTGTGCAGAAAGACCAACTGCTGGTGGCCGACGTGCAGTGGCTCGAAGAACTGCCGGACCAGCCGTTGGAAGAAGAAGATGCCGACCTGCTGGCGCTGCTCCAGGCATTGGCCGAGCACCCCATGGTGGCGTCGTTGGACATGGACGCTCACGCCGACGGCCAGCAAGCCTTGGGCAATCAGTTGGCGTATCTGCTGCCGTTCACCGAGGCCGACAAGATCGACCTGCTGCAACTCGATGACCCGCAGCAGCGCCTGGATGCGATCCAGATGCTGCTCGACGAATTGCAGGGCGAACTGTTCACTTAATAGGCATAGCGCAGCAGGGCGTGGGGCGTGCCAGTGAGTGCGATGAAGCTGAGCACCGCGACCAACGCCGGCAGCAACAGCCACCAGGTTTTTTGCGACATGGCCGGCAGCGGGCTTCGATACTGGCTGATGCCCAGGCTGAACGCACACACCGTCATCGCCAGCAGCGTGCCGGCCAGGATGTCCGTGGGCCAGTGGGCGCCGAGGTAGACGCGCGATAGCGCAATGAAAGCGGCGGGAATGCAGCCCAGCAGCATCCAGGTCAGGCGCAACCGCACGGGTTGTCCGCGACCGGCCAGGATCGCCAGCGCCAGGAAAAATGCGAACGCGCCCGACGCGTGGCCGCTGGGCATGCTGAAGCTGGTCAGCGGGTCGGTGAGGATTTCCGGGCGGCCACGGGCGAAAAACAGCTTGGTCCCGGTGTTGATCACCGCAGCCCCGGCCAGCGTTGCGCCAACGAACACTGCGTGGCGCCATTGCCGCGCCAATAGCAGCAGGCCGGTGAACACCGCGCTGGCAACGAACATCTTCTTGAACTCACCCAGTTGGGTGATGCGCACCATCACTTCGTCCAGCCAGGGGCTGCGGTGTTCCTGCACCAGGGCGCTCAGGCCGTGGTCGAAGTTGTCCAGCGAGTGGTAGCCAATAAACAGCGCGATCAATAGCACCAGGCTGGCACACCCAATCCATAACGTGGCGCGCCGATGGCCGCGCAGACTGCTGTTCAGGCTCAGTCCAATCAACGCCGCCAGGCAACCCGCAACCACTGCCGCCTCGGGCCAGAACCCTTCGGGCAAGGGCAGGCGGAACGCAGCGCCGGTCGCCCAGCCGGGCAGCAGGTAAGCCACCGTCCAACCCGCTGCTGCCACAATGCTCACCATGGCGAAACGCGGGAATGGCATGTCGCACATACCGGCCACCATCGGCAGCATAGGACGCAATGGGCCGATGAAGCGTCCGACCAGCAGGCTGGCAATGCCGTACTTGTGGAAGTAGGTTTCGGCGCCGTTCATCCATTCGGGATGATGGCGCAGGCCGGGCAGACGCCGGATGTTCTGATGGAAATGTCGTCCGAGGAAGTAGGACACCCCGTCACCCAGCAAGCCGCCGAGGAAACCCAGCAGCAGGGTTTCGCTCAAGGACAGCGCGCCGCTACCGGCCAGCGCCGCAATGGCAAACAACAATACCGTGCCCGGCACGATAAGCCCGGCGATGGCCAGGCATTCCACGCAGGCGACGATAAACACCGCGACCGCCAGCCATTCGGGGTTCAGTGTTAACCAGCCGGTAATGCTATCGAGCCATTGGCTCATACAGTCCTCTCCATTTGTGCGGCCATTTCCTCTCGAACTCATAGCCGGCCACACCGCCGGCCAACTGTGGGAGTGGGCTTGCTCCCACATTGGATCTGCGGTGTGGCAGGTATCGATTTCCAGCAGGGACAGCGGTCATTACTTATCAAATCAAAAAATAATCGCGGTCTTCGACCTGGCCCCGGCGCAGCGGGTTCCGCGTGCAATAAGGCGCGTAGCCCGCATCGACGAAGCGGTACATCAGGTGTTCATCACGCCCGCTGGGGATGCCCAGGCGCGTGGTCTGGATGATCTGGATCGGGGTCTGGCACACGTCTTCAACATAGAGCTGTTCCTGATCGAAACGCTTGGCGTCCCACATCGGCACCTTCAACCCCAGGGCTTTGCACAGCAGGGTCTGACCGGCGCAGAGTTTTTGCAAGGTGCGTGGGCTGCCATCGGCATTCGGGTTGTTCAGCAGCATCTGCGCCAGGCTCGCCGGGCCGGATAATTCATCGACCCATGGATAGGCTGATTTGATCAATACGGCATTGCCCGGCCCATGGGCGCTGAAGTTCAGGGAGTCGCCGCCACGGGCGTAGTACATGTAGATATGGCCACCATCCAGAAACAAAGCCTTACGCTTTTCTGTGTAGCCCAATGAGGCGTGGCTGCCTTTTTCGGCCACGTAATAGGCTTCGGTTTCAATAATTCGCGCGGAAAGCCAGGTTTCGCCGACGCGATGGCGGATGACTTTTCCGAGCAATGCTTGCGCAAGAATTTGCGCGTCACGGTCGAAGAAGCTGTCGGGCAGGGCGCTGGCGGGGAGTTGGGGCGATGAACTGGGCATGGCGGTCAGGGTAAATACGGCTAAATGTGACGGAATCATAACAACTCCCACCTTAATTACCGCTGAACCCCAGGTTTTTACAGTTCATTTCGACCATCCGCCCCTCACCGCTGTCAGTCGGGCGGCGTCACAGCTATAATCTGCCGCTTTCCTCCCTGCCAAGACTCCCTGACTATGACTGAGTCCGTTCTTGACTACATGACCCGCCTGGGTCGCGCTGCCCGTCAGGCCTCGCGGCTGATCGCCCGTGCGAGCACTGCGCAGAAGAACCGTGCCCTGCTGGCCGCCGCCGCCGCTCTGGATGCCTCGCGCTCCGAGCTGACCGCCGCCAACGAGCAAGACCTGGCCAACGGCCGCGCCAATGGCTTGGAACCGGCCCTGCTGGACCGCCTGGCGCTGACCCCGGCACGTATCGACGACATGATCGAAGGCCTGCGTCAGGTGGCCAAGCTGCCTGACCCCATCGGTGAAATCCGCGACATGCGTTACCTGCCATCCGGCATTCAGGTCGGCAAGATGCGCGTGCCGCTGGGCGTGATCGGCATCATTTATGAGTCGCGTCCAAACGTGACCATCGACGCCGCGAGCCTGTGCCTCAAATCCGGCAACGCCACTATCCTGCGTGGCGGTTCCGAGGCGATCAATTCCAACCGTGCCATCGCCGCGTGCATCCAGCAGGGCCTGGCCGTGGCCGAGTTGCCTGCCGAAGTGGTGCAAGTGGTGGAAACCACCGACCGCGCCGCCGTAGGCGCGCTGATCACCATGCCCGAATTCGTCGACGTGATCGTGCCGCGTGGTGGCAAGAGCCTGATCGAACGTGTCAGCCGTGATGCCAAAGTGCCCGTCATCAAGCACCTGGACGGCGTGTGCCATGTGTACATCGACATCGCCGCCGACATCGACAAGGCGATCCGCATCGCCGACAACGCCAAGACCCACCGCTACGCCCCTTGCAACACCATGGAGACGCTGCTGGTGCACGTCGGCATTGCCGATCGCGTGCTGCCGCCGCTGGCTGCCATCTACCGCGACAAGGGCGTGGAACTGCGGGGCTGCGGGCGTACCCGTGCGCTGCTGGGCGCGGACGTGATCGACGCGACCGAGCTTGACTGGTACACCGAATACACCGCGCCGATCCTGTCGATCAAGATTGTCGACGACCTCGACGAGGCCATCGAACACATCAACACCTACGGCTCCAAGCACACCGACGCGATTGTTTCCGAGCATTTCAGCGATGCCCGGCGTTTCCTCACCGAAGTGGACTCCGCTTCGGTGATGATCAACGCCTCGACGCGTTTTGCCGACGGCTTCGAGTACGGCCTGGGGGCGGAGATCGGTATTTCCACCGACAAACTCCACGCCCGCGGCCCGGTTGGCCTGGAAGGCCTGACCAGTGAGAAGTACGTGGTGTTCGGCGATGGTCATGTGCGCACTTGATGGGTAAACGCATCGGGCTGCTCGGCGGTACCTTCGACCCCGTGCACATCGGCCATTTGCGCAGTGCCCTGGAAGTCGCGGATGCCCTCGCGCTGGACGAGCTGCGCATGATGCCCAACGCTCGGCCGCCCCATCGCGATACGCCGCAAGTGTCGCCACAGCAGCGCCTGGAAATGGTGCGCCTGGCGGTGGACGGCATAACGCCGCTGGTGGTGGACGACCGCGAGCTCAAGCGCGATAAACCGTCCTACACTGTGGACACCCTGGAACTGATACGCGCCGAGTTGGCCGTGGATGACCAGTTGTTTCTGCTTTTGGGCTGGGACGCATTTTGCGGCCTGCCCTCTTGGCATCGCTGGGAGGAACTCCTCCAGCATTGCCACATCCTGGTTTTGCAACGCCCGGATGCCGACAGCGAACCGCCGGATGCCTTGCGCAACCTGCTGGCCGCGCGGTCGGTAAGTGACCCCTTGGCCCTGACCGGGCCGAACGGGAATATTGCATTCGTCTGGCAGACCCCGCTTGCGGTGTCCGCCACCCAGATCCGTCAACTGCTGGCCAGCGGGAAGTCGGTACGTTTCCTGGTGCCTGACGCGGTCCTGGCCTACATCGATGCGCACGGGCTTTACCGTGCGTCGAACTGAAAAGGCGCGCTCGAACCTACGCACAGTCGTAGAGCGGGCGCCCGAACATACGAGCAAAACGAGTTTTATATGACGAACAAAGACGTAAGCAAAGTTAAGCGCAAAGGCACCTTCAAAAGCGCTCCGCTGCCAGTAGAAGCCCACACCGGCCCTGAGCTGGCTGGCGAAGAACTGGTAAAAGTCGCCGTGGCGGCCCTTGAAGACGTCAAGGCCCAGGACATCCAGGTACTGGACGTGCGCGACAAGCAGAGCATCACCGACTACATGATCATCGCCACCGGTACCTCGAACCGCCAGATCGGCGCGATGCTCGACAAGGTCCGCGAAGCCGTCAAAGCCCAAGGCGTGAAGCCGCTGGGTGAAGAAGGCAAGGGCGACAGTGACTGGGTGCTGCTGGACATGGACGACGTGATCGTTCACATGATGACCTCCAACGCCCGTCAGTTCTACGACCTGGAGCGTCTGTGGAAAGGCGCCGAGCAGAGCCGTGCCGCCGATGGCAAGCACCACAGCCCGGAAGTGGGCCACGCGCACTTCGACAAGCTGAACAAAGACCAGGAATAAGGAACGGCTGTGCGCCTGCGTCTGATTGCTGTCGGTTCACGCATGCCCAAGTGGGTGGAAGAAGGCTGGCACGAGTATGCCAAGCGTCTGCCCGCTGAGCTGTCGCTGGAATTGGTCGAGATACCGCTCAATACCCGGGGCAAGAATGCCGACGTGGCGCGCTTCATCCGTCAGGAAGGCGAAGCCATGTTGGCCAAGGTCGGCCCCAATGAGCGCATCGTCACCCTCGAAGTCCACGGCAAACCCTGGAGCACCGAGCAGTTGGCGGTGGAACTGGATCGCTGGCGCCTGGATTCGCGTACGGTCAACTTCATGGTCGGCGGCCCCGAAGGGCTGGCGCCGGAAGTCTGTGCGCGGGCGGATCAGCGTTGGTCGCTGTCGGCGCTGACGCTGCCGCACCCGTTGGTACGGATTCTGATCGGTGAACAGCTGTATCGCGCCTGGACAGTTCTGTCCGGGCACCCTTACCACAAATAATCTGCGCCCCTCCCGATGACCCAGCCGATCCGCATCAAGGACCACGAGAAAGACGCACGTCTTGTACGCTCGCGTGTGGTGTTTGGCGCAATCATGGTGGTGGCGTTGTTGGGTGTGCTGATCGCACGCCTGTATTTCCTGCAGGTGATCCAGTACGACTATCACTCCACCTTGTCGGAAAACAACCGGGTGCATGTGCAGCCGATCCCGCCGACCCGCGGGCTGATCTTCGACCGCAATGGCGTGGTAGTGGCGGATAACCGGCCCAGCTTCAGTCTGAGCATGACCCGTGAGCGCTCCGGTGACTGGCAGCAGATCCTCGATGTGATCGTCGAGGTGCTGCAGCTGACGCCGGAAGACCGGGCGATCTTCGAGAAACGCATGAAACAGGGGCGCCGGCCTTTCGAGCCGGTACCGATCCTGTTTGAGCTGACCGAAGAGCAGATCGCACGGATCGCGGTGAACCAGTTCCGTTTGCCGGGTGTGGAAGTGGTGGCGCAGTTGGTGCGGCATTACCCGCAAGGGCCGCACTTTGCTCACTCTGTCGGTTACATGGGGCGAATCAACGAAAAAGAGCTGAAAACCCTCGATCCGGTCAATTACAGCGGCACCCACCATATCGGCAAGACCGGCATCGAGCGTTTCTACGAGCCCGAGCTGCACGGCCAGGTGGGTTACGAAGAAGTCGAGACCAACGCTCGTGGCCGCGTGCTGCGGGTGCTCAAACGCACCGATCCGGTGCCCGGCAAGGACATCGTGCTGAGCCTGGACATCAAATTGCAGGAAGCGGCGGAGATGGCCTTGGGCGGTCGTCGCGGCGCGGTGGTTGCCCTGGATCCGAAGACCGGCGAAGTGCTGGCGATGGTCAGCCAGCCAAGCTTTGACCCCAACCTGTTCGTGACCGGCATCAGCTTCAAGGCTTACGCCGAGTTGCGTGACTCCATTGACCGGCCACTGTTCAACCGCGTACTGCGCGGTCTGTACCCGCCGGGGTCGACGATCAAGCCGGCGGTGGCGATTGCCGGTCTGGACGCGGGGGTGGTCACGGCCTCCAGCCGGGTGTTCGACCCGGGCTACTACATGCTGCCCAACTACGATCATAAATACCGTAACTGGAACCGCACCGGTGACGGCTATGTCGACTTGGACACCGCGATCATGCGCTCCAACGACACCTATTTTTACGACCTGGCGCATAAGCTGGGCATCGACCGCTTGTCCGCCTACATGGGCAAGTTCGGCCTCGGCCAGAAGGTCTCCCTGGACATGTTCGAGGAATCCCCCGGCTTGATGCCGTCGCGGGAGTGGAAACGAGCGACCCGTCGCCAGGCGTGGTTCCCGGGTGAAACCCTGATTCTTGGCATTGGCCAGGGCTATATGCAGGCCACGCCGCTGCAACTGGCCCAGGCCACGGCACTGGTGGCGAACAAAGGTATCTGGAACCGTCCGCACCTGGCCAAGACCATCGAAGGCGAAAAGCCGGTGGATGACAACCCGATCCCGGACATTGTGCTGCGCGATGCGTCGGACTGGACCAAGGTCAACCACGGCATGCAGCAAGTCATGCACGGCGCCCGTGGCACCGCACGCAAGGCGGCGGTTGGCGCGCAATACCGCATCGCCGGCAAGAGCGGTACCGCTCAGGTGGTGGCGATCAAGCAGGGTGAAAAATACGACCGCACCAAGGTCCAGGAGCGCCACCGTGACCACGCCTTGTTTGTCGGCTTTGCCCCGGCGGACGACCCGAAAATCGTGGTGGCGGTGATGGTCGAGAACGGCGAGTCCGGTTCCGGCGTCGCTGCGCCCGTGGTGCGCCAAGTGATGGACGCCTGGCTGTTGGCCGACGACGGCAGGCTCAAGCCCGAATATGGCGGCCCCCCTTCAAGCACCGAGGTTACGGCCCGTGAAGAGTAATTTTGACCGCATCCTCTCCAGTGAGGATGTGATGCGTCGCCGTGCGACGTTGCTGCAGCGCATGCACATTGATGGCCCGTTGCTGATCCTGCTGCTGACCCTGGCGGCCGGCAGTCTGTTCGTGCTGTATTCGGCCAGTGGCAAGAACTGGGACCTGCTGATCAAACAGGCGTCGTCGTTCGGCCTGGGGTTGTTGTCGATGGTGGTGATCGCCCAGCTTGAGCCGCGCTTCATGGCGCGATGGGTGCCACTCGGTTATGTCGCTGGCGTGCTGCTGCTGGTGGTGGTGGACGTGATGGGCCACAACGCCATGGGGGCGACCCGCTGGATCAACATCCCGGGGGTGATTCGCTTCCAGCCGTCGGAATTCATGAAGATTCTGATGCCGGCGACCATCGCCTGGTACCTGTCCAAGCGCACCTTGCCGCCGCAGCTCAAGCACGTGGGGATCAGCCTGATTCTGATCGGGGTGCCGTTCATCCTGATCGTGCGCCAGCCCGACCTTGGCACCTCGCTGCTGATCCTGGCGGGCGGTGCGTTCGTGCTGTTCATGGGCGGATTGCGCTGGCGCTGGATCCTCAGCGTGCTGGCCGCCGCCGTGCCCGTGGCCGTGGCCATGTGGTTCTTTTTTATGCACGACTACCAGAAGCAGCGGATCCTGACGTTCCTCGACCCCGAAAGCGACCCGTTGGGCACGGGCTGGAACATTATTCAGTCGAAGGCCGCCATCGGTTCCGGCGGAGTATTTGGCAAGGGTTGGTTACTGGGCACCCAGTCGCACCTGGACTTTTTGCCCGAGAGCCATACCGACTTCATCATTGCGGTGATGGGCGAAGAGTTCGGCCTGGTGGGCATATGCGCGCTGTTGCTGATCTATTTGCTGTTGATTGGTCGCGGCCTGGTGATCACCGCGCAGGCGCAGACGCTGTTCGGCAAATTGCTGGCCGGTGCCTTGACCATGACTTTTTTTGTTTACGTTTTCGTCAACATCGGTATGGTCAGTGGCCTGTTGCCGGTGGTTGGGGTGCCGTTGCCGTTCATTAGCTACGGCGGAACTTCGCTGGTGACATTGCTGTCAGCGTTTGGGGTTTTGATGTCGATTCATACGCATCGTAAATGGATCGCGCAGGTTTGAATAAGGTGAAGATGTCAATGCAAGTAATGCGCGGCTGGGCGACTCGGCACGCGTCCTGGATGGGCCTGATTGGGCTGCTGGGCGCAACGCAAGAGGCGCAGGCCGGTGACTACGATGGTTCACCCCAGGTCGCCGAGTTTGTCGGTGAAATGACCCGCGACTATGGTTTCGCCGGTGAACAACTGATGGGCGTGTTCCGCGAAGCCCAGAAGAAGCAGGCGATCCTCGACGCCATCTCTCGCCCAGCCGAACGCGTGAAACAGTGGAAGGAATACCGCCCGATGTTCCTCACCGACGCCCGCGTGGCGCGGGGTGTGGACTTCTGGCGCCAGCACGAGGCGGTACTGGCCCGCGCCGAGCAGGAATACGGCGTGCCGGCCCAGGTGATTGTCTCGATCATTGGTATCGAAACCTTTTACGGGCGCAATACCGGCAGTTACCGGGTGATCGACGCCTTGTCGACCCTGGGCTTTGATTACCCGCCGCGCGCTGACTTCTTCCGCAAGGAGCTGCGTGAATTCCTGCTGCTGGCGCGCGAAGAACAGGTCGACCCGCTGACCCTCAAGGGTTCCTACGCCGGGGCGATGGGCTTGCCGCAGTTCATGCCGAGCAGTTTCCGCGCCTATGCGGTGGATTTTGACGGCGACGGGCATATCAATATCTGGAGCAACCCCGACGACGCCATCGGCAGCGTGGCCAGCTACTTCAAGCGCCATGGCTGGGTCGCTGGCGAGCCGGTGGTGATCCGCGCCGACGTCACCGGGGACCGTGCCGATGAAGGCCTGACCCAGGGCATCGAGCCCGCCAAGACGGTCGGGGAGTTGCGGGCGCTGGGCTGGTCGAGTCAGAATGCGCTGCCTGATGATATGCCGGTCACCGCGTTCCGCCTCGAAGGCGAAAACGGTCCGGAATACTGGATGGGCCTGAAGAATTTCTACGCAATCACGCGTTATAACCGCAGTGTGATGTACGCCATGGCCGTGCATCAGCTGTCAGACATGCTGGTCCAAGCACGGGGCAACAAGTAATGCGGGCATCGCCGTTCTATCAACCGCTCAAGCTGGTGGCGTTCGCCGCGTTGTCCTTGCTGGTCGTCAGTTGTTCCACCACCAACAGCCGCGCGCCGGCGCAGAAGTCCGGCGGCGCAGTCGTCCGTGCCCAGCCAGGCCTGGACATCAACCGCGCGCACAAAGACGGCGCGCCGTGGTGGGACGTCGACGTGTCAAAGATCCCGGATGCCACGCCAACCCTGCACACTGGCCCGTACAAGGCCAACCCCTATACCGTGCTGGGCAAGAGCTACTTCCCGCTGCAGGAGTCCAAGACCTACGTGCAATCGGGCACGGCGTCCTGGTATGGCACCAAATTCCACGGCCAGAACACCGCCAACGGCGAAGTGTATGACCTGTATGGCATGAGCGCGGCCCACAAGACGTTGCCGCTGCCCAGCTATGTGCGGGTGACCAACCTGGACAACAACCGCACGGTGATCCTGCGGGTCAACGACCGTGGGCCGTTCTACTCGGACCGCATCATCGACTTGTCCTACGCCGCCGCGAAGAAACTCGGTTACGCCGAAACCGGCACCGCGCGCGTCAAGGTCGAAGGCATTGACCCGGCCCAGTACTGGGCCCAGCGTGGCAAGCCGGCGCCGTTGATGCTCAACGAGCCGCAAACCCAACAGCCGCAAGTGACGGCCTCCACGGGCAAGATCGAGCAGTGGACGCCGCCGCCGGCACAGCACGCGCCTGATACGGTGGTCGTGCCCCATGCGGCGCCTGGCGCATCCATGGCCGGCGGGCAATACCTGCAGGTGGGTGCTTTCGCCAACCCGGATGCGGCAGAACTGTTAAGGTCCAAGCTCAGTGGTATGGTCAACGCGCCGGTGTTTATCAGCTCCATCGTGCGTAACCAGCAGACATTGCACCGTGTACGCATGGGCCCGATCGGCTCGCCGAGCGAAGTCGCACACGTACAGAACAGCGTACGCATGGCCAACCTGGGGCAACCCAGCGTGGTCACTTCAGAATAAGTAAGCATTGATGGTTCAGGCTCGTGCGCGGGCTCGAACCCTGGTTGTTGGCTCGTTGAACAATAAAAACCCAGGGGCAAGGGGTGAGCGGGCAACCGAACACGCGACAGTCTGGCAACGGGCTGTCTGAATAAGTTTTGCCCGCGAGGGCAAGTTTCCATAAGCAATTTCGAGAGACGGATGAACATCACCACCTTAGCCAAACGCACGTGCCTGCTTCTTTCGCTGATCATCACCCCGGCCGCCTGGGCCGTTGAAATGGTGCCGGCTTCCCCGCAACTGGCCGCCAAGTCCTGGGTCCTCATGGATGCCGCCAGTGGCAACGTGCTGGTCGAGAGCAACGGTGACCAGCGCCTGCCGCCGGCCAGCCTGACCAAACTGATGACCGCCTACATCGCGACCCTGGAAATCCGTCGCGGCCAGATCGGCGAGAACGACCCGGTCACCGTCAGCGAAAACGCCTGGCGTACCGGCGGTTCGCGGATGTTCATCAAGGTTGGCTCGCAGGTCACCGTGAGCGACCTGCTGCACGGCATCATCATCCAGTCCGGTAACGACGCCAGCGTCGCCCTGGCCGAGCACATCGCCGGCAGCGAAGACGCGTTCGCCGACATGATGAACAAAACCGTGGCCGACCTGGGCATGACCAACAGCCACTTCATGAACCCGACCGGCCTGCCGAACCCAGAGCACTACTCGTCGGCTCACGACATGGCGATCCTGGCGCGCGCGATCATCCGCGTCGACCCGGTGCACTACGCTATCTACTCCCAGAAGGAATTCTTCTGGAACAACATCAAGCAGCCTAACCGCAACCTGTTGCTGTGGCGCGACAAGACCGTCGATGGCCTGAAAACCGGCCACACCGACGAAGCCGGCTACTGCATGGTGTCGTCTGCTGTCCGTGACGGCCAACGCTTGATCGCCGTGGTCTTCGGTACCAACAGCGAGCAGGCCCGTGCGGCCGAGACGCAAAAGCTGCTGACCTACGGTTTCCGTTTCTTCGAAACCCAGACCTTCTACCAGAAGGGTGCTGAGCTGGCGACCGCGCCAGTGTGGAAAGGCGCGACCTCCCAGGTCAAAGCCGGCCTGGCCGACGACCTGACCCTGACCATGCCTAAAGGCCAGCTGAAAAAGCTCGCGGCCAGCATGACCATGAACCCGCAATTGGTTGCCCCAATCGCCAAGGGTGATGTGATCGGCAAGGTCGAAGTCAAGCTGGACGACAAAGTGGTGCACAGCGCCGACCTGATCGCCCTGGACGCCGTCGACGAAGGTGGTATCTTCCGCCGCGTCTGGGATAGCATCCGTCTATTCTTCTACAGCTTGTTCAACTGATAGTGTGCACCTGCAAAGCCCCGCGTTGATCCGACGCGGGGCTTTGCCCGTCGCCACGGCTTACGCTTACGAGGCCGTTACGCCATGACCGATAAAGAAGTAAAGGCGCCAAAGATCGAATTCCCGGTGGTGGACTATCCCATCAAGGTGATCAGCGATACCGGTGTCGGCCGTAAAGACCTGATCCTTGAGATCGTGCGTAAACACGCAACGATCAACGATCAGCGCGTGGACGAACGATCCAGTTCAACCGGCAAATACACCACGATCCAGTTGCACATCGTTGCGATCGATCAAGACCAGCTCTACAACATCAACAGCGAACTGCGGGCCACGGGCTTCGTGCACATGGTGTTGTGATGTCTCACGTCCTGGGCTTTCGCGAGCTCGGCCGGATGGACTACGAGCCCGTCTGGCACGCCATGCAGCGGTTCACCAACGAGCGCGGCACGTCGGCACCCGATGAAATCTGGTTGGTGGAACACCCGCCGGTCTTCACCCAGGGGCAGGCCGGCAAGGCCGAGCATCTGTTGCTGCCGGGTGATATTCCGGTGGTGCAGGTCGACCGAGGGGGTCAAGTGACTTACCATGGTCCGGGTCAACTGGTGGCGTATCTGCTGCTGGACGTTCGCAAGCTTGGGTTCGGCGTACGTGACTTGGTAAGCCGCATGGAGGCTTGCCTGATCGAGCTGTTGGCCAGTTACGGCGTGAGCGCCGCGGCCAAGCCCGATGCACCCGGTGTGTACGTGGACGGCGCGAAAATCGCCTCCCTCGGTTTACGCATTCGCCACGGTTGTTCCTTTCATGGCCTGGCCCTGAATGTGGACATGGACCTGGCACCGTTCCGGCGCATCAACCCGTGTGGCTATGCCGGGTTGGCGATGACGCAACTGAGCGACCATGCCACACCGATTAAATTTGCCGAGGTAAGTGCCCGGCTGCGTGCGCAGCTCGTCAAACACCTCGACTATGCTGAGCAGACGACCCTTACGGGCGGAATCGACTGATTATGACTACTGATGCAGTGCAAACCATGATCCCGACGGTGGACGTTACCGAACGTCCGGCCCCGGCCCCGCGTGCCAAGGTGGAAGCCGGCGTCAAGCTGCGCGGCGCCGAGAAGGTTGCACGCATCCCGGTGAAGATCATTCCGACCACCGAACTGCCGAAGAAGCCTGACTGGATCCGCGTGCGCATCCCGGTTTCGCCGGAAGTCGACCGTATCAAGGCCTTGCTGCGCAAACACAAGCTGCACAGCGTGTGCGAAGAAGCGTCCTGCCCGAACCTGGGCGAGTGCTTCTCCGGCGGCACCGCCACCTTCATGATCATGGGTGACATCTGCACCCGTCGTTGCCCGTTCTGCGACGTGGGCCACGGCCGTCCGAAGCCATTGGACGTCAACGAGCCGGAAAGCCTGGCCATCGCCATCGCCGACCTGAAACTCAAGTACGTGGTAATCACCTCGGTTGACCGCGACGACCTGCGTGACGGCGGTGCCCAGCACTTTGCCGACTGCATCCGCGAGATTCGCAAGCTGTCGCCGAACGTGATGCTCGAAACCCTGGTGCCGGACTACCGTGGTCGCATGGAGGTAGCGTTGGAAATCACCGCCGCCGAGCCACCGGATGTGTTCAACCACAACCTGGAAACCGTGCCACGCCTTTACAAGGCGGCGCGTCCGGGGTCGGACTACCAGTGGTCGCTGACCCTGCTGCAGAAATTCAAGCAGATGATGCCGCACATCCCAACCAAATCCGGCCTGATGCTGGGCCTGGGCGAGACCGACGAAGAAGTCATCGAAGTCATGAAGCGCATGCGCGAACACGACATCGACATGCTGACCCTGGGCCAGTACCTGCAACCGTCCCGCAGCCACTTGCCGGTGCAGCGTTTCGTGCACCCGGACACCTTCGCCTGGTTCGCCGAGGAAGGTTACAAGATGGGCTTCAAGAACGTGGCGTCGGGGCCGTTGGTACGTTCCTCGTATCACGCTGATGAACAGGCCAAGCTGGTCAAGGCTAGCCTGGTTTCCTGATCGGGGTTCAGGCCCAGTGTGGGAGGGGGCTTATGTGGGAGGGGGCTTGCCCCCGATTGCGGTATGTCAGTCGCTACATGTGCTGGCTGATCCACCGCTATCGGGGGCAAGCCCCCTCCCACATTTCGCTCCGCGTTAGTTAGGGAGAGTTGTGTATGACCGCCGCCGTTCCTGCCCTTCGTAGCGAAGGCACCATCGCCCTGATCGCCCCCGCCGGCCCCGCCATCCTGGACGTCGAAAAAGCCGGCCAATGGATGCGTACTCGCGGCTACGACCTGCGGATCTTCCCCGGCGTCTATGAACGCGATGGCTACCTCGCCGGCAGCGATAAAACCCGCCTCAACGACCTTCACAACGCCTTCGCCAACCCCGATATCGACGCCATCTTCTGCCTGCGTGGCGGTTACGGCACGCCACGCCTGCTCGACAGCCTGGACTTCGACCTGTTGCGCGCCAACCCCAAGCCATTCGTAGGCTACAGCGATATAACCGCTCTGCACCTGGCAATCAGCCGCTACGCCGGTTTTGTGACCTTCCACGGGCCGATGCTCAACGCCGACCTGTTGGGTGACAAGCAGCAACCTACCGAGTCTTCATTGTTCAGCATGCTGCGCGGCCAATTGGGCGCTGGCAGCGTGCTGGCGCACCCGGCAGCTTACCCGCTGACCACCCTCGAACCTGGCATTGCCTGTGGGCGCTTGCTGGGTGGCAACCTGTCGATGATCGCGGCGGTCATGGGCACGCCCTTCGAGATCGACGCAGAAGGCATTATCCTGCTGATCGAGGACGTCAACGAGCCGATCTACCGCATTGACCGCCTGCTGACGCACCTGCGTTTGGCGGGCAAGCTGGCGCAGGTTGCCGGTGTGCTGGTCGGGGATGTGGCGGGGGTGGACAGTGCCGCGCTGGAGCGCCTGCTCAAGCAGACCTTCGAACCCTTGCGCATTCCGGTGCTGTCAGGCTGGCGCAGCGGGCATTGTGATCCGAACCTGACGCTGCCGATGGGCGCGTTGGTCAGGCTGGATGCGGGGGAGAAGAGGGTGGTGTTGGAGCAGGATGTGGTGTTCAAGGCCTGAGTTTGTGGTCGCCTAACAAACCGCCTTCGCGAGCAAGCCCGCTCCCACATTTGTCAGCATTCCAAAGTTGGAACTCGGTCAAATGTGGGAGCGGGCTTGCTCGCGAAAGCGGTGGCAGCCATAAGCCGATCTACCGATTCTGCAACGATTCCAGCAGTTTCACCGTCGGATAGCCATCCGCCGGCCAGCCCAGCGCTTGCTGCGCTGCACGGATCGCCTTGCGCGTATTGGCGCCGATAATGCCGTCCGGGTTGCCCGCGTCATAGCCATTGGCACTCAAGGCCGTCTGCAGGTCGATACGCTGCGAGCGGCTCAATGGCAGCTCATCCTTCGGCCAATCGCCACGAATCACGCCACCGCCCGCGAAGCGTTCCGACAGCAGGCCAACCGCCAATGCGTAGGACGACGAGTTGTTGTACTTGAGGATTGCACGGAAGTTATCCAGCACCAGGAAGGCCGGACCACGGTAACCGGCCGGCAATAGCAAGGCAGCGGACAGTTGGTCAACGTTCGGCGGCAGGGTTGCGCCCGGCGGCAGTTGGATGCCCAGTTTCAGCCATTCAGCAACTGTCTTGCGGATGCCGCCATCGGCCAGCGCGTAATCGAAATTCGCCGGCAGTTGTTTCACCTCGAAGCCCCACGGCTGGCCCTTCTGCCAGCCGGAGCTTTGCAGGTAGTGTGCGGTGGAGGCGAGGGCGTCGGCCGGGCTGTTCCAGATATCGCGGCGACCGTCGCCATCGAAGTCCACGGCGTGGGTGTTGTAGGTGGTCGGGATGAATTGGGTCTGGCCCATGGCGCCGGCCCAGGAGCCTTTCATCTGGTCGGCCTGGATATCGCCATGCTGGATGATCTGCAACGCGGCCAGCAATTGCGCCTGGGCGAATGCTGGGCGACGGCCTTCATAGGCCAGGGTCGCGAGTGAGCGGATCACTGAGTTATTGCCCTGGAACTGGCCGAAGTTGCTCTCCATCCCCCATACCGACACCAATGCCTGGCGGTCGACGCCATAGCGTTGTTCGATGCTTTGCAGGATGTCGGCGTACTTGATCAACAGCGACTGGCCGTTACGTACGCGCAGTGGCGAGAGGGCGCCATCGAGGTACTCCCACACCGGGCGGGAAAATTCAGGCTGGCTGCGATCGGCACGGATCACCGCCATGTCCGGGGTGACATTGGCGAAGGCGTTGTCGAACACGGCAGCGGTGATGCCGGCCTGCAGGGCTTGCACACGAAAGCCCGCCTGCCATTCGGCGAAGGTCTGGGTCGGTTGGATGTCCAGATTGTCCACGGCCAGCGGGGCCACGACAGCGGGCGCTACCACGGGGGCGGTCTGGAGTTTGGGCAGGGGTTGAGCGTCGGCGGCGGTCGGTTTTTCCGCGCAGGCGACGAGCAGAATGAGGCTGGAGGCAGCGATCAATTGGCGAAGGTGCCAACGATGGGAAAGGCTAGAGGGCATGCACAGGTCCAGGGATTACAAATCAGATGCAGACCTTATCATGTCAGAGGGGCGCTTGCCTTCAGGCAGCCAGAAAGTAAGAAGCCTCCCAGCTATTAGACTGGAAGGCTTCGCGGCGGTAGCTGCCTTTGCCCTTGCCGGCGCGTTCCTGACGGCTGCGGAACAGTGGCTGGGCGATGATGGATTTGGCCTTGTTGGGGCCATGCTTGGATGGCTTTTTGCTCATGGTCGGTACTCTCGTCAGGTGGGATGAAGCGGTGCAAATCATCTGCCGAAGTCGGGCCGCTGTAAAGCCCGGCGATGTGTAGGTGTTTTCGTAAGCTGAAGTAAGCGCGGTGAATGTGGGAGCTGGCTTGCCTGCGATAGCATCAGCTCGATGCCTCTGAAAAACCGAGGTGCCTGCATCGCGGGCAAGCTCGGCTCCCACAGGGGAACGTGGTGTTTCAAGAGGGTGTTATTCGGCGGGGAGGGTCAAGCGCTGGCCGGCCATCAACAGCGACAAACGGCTCAGGCTCATCCATGGCGAACCGGCCGCCTGGCCCTTGATCTGTGCGTCGATGCGCTGCGCTTCCAGCAAGAGTTGCGCCCAGCGTTGCGCCGAGTGCCGCTGCAGCGCTTTGCTCATCAGCGGTTTGCGCTTGTCCCATACCGGCGGCCGGGCTTGGCTGAAGGCCTTGTCCAGCGGCGTGCCCTGGCTGTATTGCAGGGCAATATTGGCCAGTACGCGCAGTTCACGGGCCAGGGCCCAGAGAATCACCGGTGGTTCCACCCCTTCGCCACGCAGGCCTTCGAGCATGCGCAGGGCGTGGGCGGGTTCGCCATTAAGGATCGCGTCCACCAGCCCGAACACATCAAAGCGTGCGCTATCCGCCACGGCGCCCTGGACGGTCTCGACGGTAATCTGCCCGTCTTCGGCCATCAGCTTGAGCTTTTCGATCTCCTGGGCGGCGGCAAGCAAGTTGCCTTCGACCCGGGCGGCGATCAGCTCCACCGCGTCCTGGGTCGCCGACAGCCCTGATTGGGACAGGCGCTGGCGAATCCACTGCGGCAGCTGGTTGCTGTCCACTGGCCAGATCTGGATGAACTGGGTGTGCGCCCCTTCCACCAGGGCCTTGCCCCATTTGGTTTTCTGCGCACTGCCGTCGAGCTTGGGCAGGCTGATCAGCAGCACCGTGTCTTCGGCCGGGCGTGAGCAGTATTCCATCAAGGCGGCAGCGCCTTTGTCGCCAGGCTTGCCCGAAGGCAGGCGCAGTTCCAGCAGGCGTTTTTCGGCAAACAGCGACATGCTTGCGCCAGCTTGCAGCAGCGTGCCCCAGTCGAAACTGGCGTCGGCGCTGAAGACCTGGCGTTCGTCGAAGCCTTGCTGGCGTGCCGCGGTGCGGATGGCGTCGGCGGCTTCCTGGCACAGCAGCGGGTCATCGCCGCTGACGATATAGACAGGCGCAAGGCCACCTTGCAGGTGTTTGGCGAGTTGGGCGGGAGCGAGTTTCATAGGCAGGGCGAACGGGGCGTTTGGGGCGCCCCGTCTGGCTTACTCGACAGGTACTTCAACAGGCGATTGTTTCGGCGTGTTGTCTTCGTACTCTTTGGCGGCTTTCAGCGCATCAGCGTCGGCCTTGGCCTTGTTGTCAGCGGCCTGCTGCAGGGCTTCCAATTGCACTGGCGTCAGCAGTTGCAGGCGCAGGATCATGCGCTGGACCAGCTCACGACGCATTTCCTTGCGCACTTGGACGATTTCCGAGTCCGAGCCCACCAGGTTGTTGCCATCGTGGCTCACGACCTTCTGGACCTGGATCTTGTCACCCATCAATGGCAGATGGTCGCGGCCCTGGATTTGGAAGCTCAGTTCGGTGCTCAACTCGATGTCCGACGCACGGCCGGCGCTGGCGTAGCTCAGGTTGCGCTGGGTTTCTCTCTCATCAGCCAGGAACAGCTTGTAGGTCGCGCCGGTGTAAACGTGCACGCCGCTGTTTTCTAGAACCTGGCGCAACTGAATCACGGTGTCGCCGTAGGCATTGCGGGCGCTGACGTCCAGTTCCTTGATCGCCAGGTCGTTGGTGCCGGTGCCGCGCAGCTGGAAGCCGCAAGCGCTCAGCAGCACGGCAAGGCCCATTACCAGCAAATTGCGTTTGATCATTTTGTTGCTCCCCTTGAAACCATGTGGGCCTTATCGAGGCCCTGAAGGCTTTGTTCGACGCAGGGCTCAAGCCCTGCGCCCGATCCGATTAGCTAGCGACGATATTGACCAGTTTGCCAGGCACCACGATCACTTTGCGGATCGTCAGGCCTTCGGTAAAGCGCAGCACGTTTTCGTTGACGCGGGCAGCCGCTTCAACGTCTTCGCGGCTGGCGGTAGCCGGCATGTCGATCTGGCCACGCAGTTTGCCGTTGACCTGGATCACCAGTTGCAGCGTGTCCTGTACCAGGGCGCTGTCATCCTGCACCGGCCAGCGTGCATCGATGACGGCTTCGCTGTGGCCCAGGCGGTTCCACAGGTCGTGGCTGATGTGCGGCGTGATCGGTGCCAGCAGCAGGGTGACCGTTTCCAGGCCTTCCTGTACCAGTGCACGATCCTGTTCGGTCGCTTGTGGTGCTTTTTCCAGCACGTTCATCAGTGTCATCACCTGGGCGATGGCGGTGTTGAACTTGTGGTTCTGGCCCACGTCCTGGCTGGCTTGCTTGATGGCCAGGTGGGTGCTGCGGCGAATCAGTTTCTGCTCGTCGCTCAAGGCGTTCACGTCCAGTTTGCCCGGCAGGCCCTGGCTGATGTGGGCGTGCGCCAGGCGCCAAACGCGCTTGAGGAAGCGGTGCGAACCTTCGACGCCGGAGTCGGACCATTCGGCGCTCATGTCGGGCGGCGAGGCGAACATCATGAACAGGCGGCAGGTGTCGGCGCCGAACTGATCGATCATCGACTGTGGGTCAACGCCGTTGTTCTTTGACTTGGCCATCTTCTCGGTGCCGCCGATTTCCACCGGCAGGCCATCGGCGATCAGCTTGGCGCTGATGACCTTGGCTTTGCTGTCGCGCTCAAGCTCAACGTCGGCCGGGTTGAACCAGGTATAGGCGCCATTGGCTTCTCGGCGATAGTAAGTCTCGGCGACCACCATGCCCTGGGTCAGCAGGTTCTTGAACGGCTCATCGGAGCTCACCAGGCCTTCATCGCGCATCAGCTTGTGGAAGAAGCGCGCATACAGCAGGTGAAGGATGGCGTGTTCGATACCGCCGATGTACTGGTCAACCGGCAGCCAGTGATCGGCCGCGGATTTTTCCACCAGGCCACCCTCGTAGTGCGGCGAGGCGTAACGGGCGTAGTACCACGAGGACTCGACGAAGGTGTCCATGGTGTCGGTTTCACGCTTGGCAGGCTGGCCGCATTTCGGGCAGCTGCATTCGTAGAACTCGGGCATGCGCGCCAATGGCGAACCGGCGCCATCCGGTACCACATCTTCCGGCAGGACAACCGGCAGTTGGTCTTCCGGTACTGGCACGTCGCCACAGCTTTCGCAGTGAATGATCGGGATCGGGCAGCCCCAGTAGCGCTGGCGGCTGATGCCCCAGTCACGCAGACGGAACTGGGTGCGCGAGGCACCGAGGTTTTTCTTGATCAGTGCAACTTCGATTGCATCGAAAGCGCCTTGGAAGTCCAGGCCGTCGAACTCGCCGGAATTGATCAGTTCACCGTGCTCGCCGTAGGCGTCTTGCCACGGGGCCGGGTTGGTATCGCCCGAGCTGGTGCGCACCACGGATTTGATCGGCAGGTTGTATTTGGTGGCGAATTCGAAATCGCGCTCGTCGTGAGCCGGCACAGCCATTACTGCGCCATCGCCGTAGTGCATCAGCACGTAGTTGGCGACCCAGACCGGCAGCTTCTCGCCCGTCAGCGGGTGCTCGACGAACAGACCGGTGGGCAGGCCTTTTTTCTCCTGGGTGGCAACGTCGGCTTCGGCCACACTGCCGCCTTTGCATTCGGCGATGAACGCCTGCAGCTCAGGGTTGTTCTGTGCGGCCTGGGTGGCCAGCGGGTGTTCGGCGGCCACGGCGACGTAAGTCGCGCCCATCAGGGTATCCGGACGGGTGGTGAAGACTTTGAGTGCGCCCGCTTCGCCGATCGAGTCGACGTTGTACGGGAACTGCACTTCCATGCCTTTCGACTTGCCGATCCAGTTGCGCTGCATGGTCTTGACCTGCTCAGGCCAGCCCGGCAGGTCGTCGAGGCTCGACAAGAGCTCATCCGCATAGGCGGTGATCTTGAAGTAGTACATCGGGATTTCGCGCTTTTCGATCAGCGCGCCGGAGCGCCAGCCGCGGCCGTCGATCACCTGTTCGTTGGCCAGGACGGTCTGGTCGATCGGGTCCCAGTTCACGGTGCCGCTTTTTTTGTAGATCACGCCTTTTTCGAACAGGCGAGTGAACAGCCATTGTTCCCAGCGGTAGTAATCCGGCTTGCAGGTGGTCACCTCGCGGGACCAATCCACCGCCAGGCCCAGGCTGCGCAGCTGGGTTTTCATGTAGGCGATGTTTTCGTAGGTCCACTTGGCGGGCGCCACGTTGTTTTTCATCGCGGCGTTTTCCGCCGGCATGCCGAAGGCGTCCCAACCCATGGGTTGCAGGACGTTCTTGCCTTGCATGCGCTGGTAACGGGAAATCACGTCGCCGATGGTGTAGTTACGCACGTGCCCCATGTGTAGCTTGCCGCTGGGGTAAGGGAACATCGATAGGCAGTAGTAAGTCTCCTTGCCTGGCTGTTCACTGACTTCAAAGGACTTTTGCTCGTCCCAGAAGGTTTGGGCGGCATTTTCTATTTCACGGGGCTGATATTGTTCGTGCATGGCTACTTTTGAACTGAATAGGGGTGGCCTAATCCTCTTCGGTGCAACATTCAGGTTGATCGACACCAAAAAGCGGCGCGTCCGTGCCCAAACCCTGCGGGAAGTGGAGTTACAGGAAGCGCCGTAGCATACATGACCCCACTCTATCGAGGGAAACCCTGATTGCGCAGGCAGGGCCGTCTGTCGCGGCGCCAGGCAGGTGCAGCCATGGGGGCTACGCTGTTTATTGGGGAATGAGTCATATCTTCAATGAGGTGAGGGGATGGTTGAATCGCAGCGAATCGTAACGACACCGGATATCTACGAAGGACTGATCGACCGATTGGGTCGTGCATTGGATGCAGCGAGGACAGCGGGCCGATTGCGTGATGAACGGCCTGTTGAGTTGGAACTGCGTGGGCTTAGCCGCGCGGAGCTGGAACTGATCAATGCTTATCTGGACCGCAATGGGCGCAGTGCGCCTCCTTGGGTGGCAACCCCGCCAATCAAGGAGCCTACGCATTCAGCCAAGGTGGTGTGGCTCAAGGACTTGTCGGCCGGTCGTGGCGCGGAAAAACTCCGGTCCGCCCGCCACAAGTAGTTCACTCCCCCCTGAACTGCATCATCGCTCTATGTCACCGTAAAGATTGTCGCTAAACCCCGTTACACCTTAGGCTTCGGGCATCTATGGAGATGCCCGATGCCTATTCGTTACTTCATCAAACAACTGCTCCTGCCGCCCGGCATTCTTTTGCTGTTGCTGGCCCTTGCCTGGTGGTTTCGTCGCAGCCGTCCGCGCTTGGCGGCGTGCTGCTTCGCCCTGGGGCTGGGTGGCCTGTGGCTGATCAGCTTGCCGGTGATGGTGGAGTGGGGTGCCCGGGCCCTGGAAAGCGAGCCACCGTTGGCCCGTGAGGACTGGAGCACCCTGGCCCAGCGCGCCGACGCCATTGTGGTGTTGGGTTCGGGGCGTGAACGCGGTGACCCGGCCTGGGGCGCCGACCAGCCCACCGGTATCGGCCTGGGGCGCCAGCGCTACGCCGCACGCTTGGCCGAGGCTTCCGGTTTGCCGGTGCTGACCTCCGGTGGCCTGCATTACGGCACACCGCCCAGCGAGGCGGAGTTGATGGCCGTGTCGATGCAGGATGATTTCGGTGTAACCGTACGCTGGAAGGAAGAGCGCAGCCGTACGACCTGGGAAAATGCGCAGATGAGTGCCGAGATTCTATTGCCGGAGGGTATCAAGCGCGTGGTGGTGGTGACCCAGGCCTGGCACATGTCGCGTTCGGTCTGGAGCTTTGAAAAGGCCGGTTTCACCGTGGTGCCGGCGCCCGTGGGTTTCCTGGGCGTGGACAACGCCCGGCCGCTGGGTGGTTGGATGCCGGAGTTCAAGTCGGTGTGGCAGAGCGGGCAGTTGATCAATGAAGCGGTGGGGCAGGTGGGGTATCGGGTGTTCTACCAATAACACCGCAAATCAAAATGTGGGAGCGGGCTTGCTCGCGAATGCGGTGTGTCAGTCACCAAATGTATTGACTGATCCACCGCATTCGCGAGCAAGCCCGCTCCCACATTGGGTGTCTGCGTTTGTCTGTCAGACGGTTTTGGCCATGCGACCGGCCAGCAGCGCCCAGCCAAACAGCCCCAGGCACACAATGATCAACGGCCATGAGCGCCATTGCAGGTACGGCGTAAGGTTGTGCATCGGCACGACTTCACCGTAGAGGATGCCGCGTTCGAATTGCGGGATCTGCGCGGTGATCTGACCGAACGGGTTGATCAGGCCGGTCACGCCATTGTTGGTGGCGCGGATCATCCAGCGACCGGCTTCGAGCGCACGCATCTGCGCCATTTGCAGGTGCTGCAACGGACCGATGGAGCGGCCGAACCACGTATCGTTGCTGATGGTGAGCAGCAGATCACTCTGGGCCGACAGGCCGGCAGCGAACTCCGGGTACACCACTTCGTAGCAAATGAACGGCGCAATCTGATAGCCCTTGGCCTGCAGCATTGCCTGGTCTGACGGGCCGCGAGCGAAGTCGGACATTGGCAAATCGAAGAAGGCAATCAGGCCGCGCAGCATGTCCTGCAGCGGCACGTACTCGCCAAACGGCACCAGCTTCTGTTTGAGGTAGGTGCCGTCGCCTTCGCCAACCACGGTGATACCGTTGAAGTAGCGCTTCTGGTGATGCACTTCCTGGCGGATCGGTACGCCGGTGATCAGCGCGGTGTGCCGGTCGGCAGCGAACTTGCCCATCATGCCCAGGTAGCCTTCGACAGACTCCTTGAGCACCGGCACGGCGGTTTCCGGCCACACCAGCAGGTCGACGGGCTTGGAGGTGAAGCTCATGTCGCGGTACAGCGCGAGCTGTGCGTTGAGCTGCTCCGGGTCCCACTTCATGCTTTGTTCGACGTTGCCCTGGATGGCGGCCACGCTCAGCGGCGCGCCAGACGGGCTGGTCCAGGCGTGATGCTTGAGCGCCAGGCCGATCGCCCAGGGCGCGACCAGTAATACAAGGCCTGCACCAATGAATGCGTTGCGCTTGCCAGCCAGCAGGCGCGGCAAGTTGCACAGCAGCGCCGCCGTGAGTGCCAGGGCAAAGGAAATCAGCCACATACCGCCCACGGGCGCCAAACCCGTCAGCGGGCCGTCAAGCTGGCTGTAGCCGGAGTACAGCCACGGAAACCCCGTCAGGAACCAGCCGCGAAACGCTTCCTGGCCCACCCACAACGCAGCAAACGTCAATGCATCCGCCAATGGGGCCTCGTTACGACGCAACCAGCGCGCCCACAACCACGCGGGCAGCGCGAAGAACCAGGCGATGGCGGCGGTAAACAGCAGCATCAAGAAACCCGCCAGCAGCACCGAAGCGCCGCCGAAGTGGTGGATGCTGTAGTAGATCCAGCTGGTGCCGGCGCCGAACAAGCCGAAACCGAAGCACCAGCCACGGCCCAGGGCCTGGCGCGGGCTCAGGTCCCGCAGCCCGATATAGAACAGTCCGACCGCCAGCAGCGCAAATGGCCACACGTCGAACGGCGCCAACGCCAGGGTGGTGATGGCACCGGCCACCACGGCCAGCAGATTACCGGGCCAGCCGGGGCGGGTTAGGCGCTGCATGTCATTCCTTAGCGGGCAATAGGGGTCAGGCGGATCAAGTGGATTCGACGACTATCGGCATTCAGGATGCGGAAGCGATACGCGCCGATCTCGGTGGTTTCGTTACGCTTGGGCAGATGCCCGAACGCACTCATCACCAACCCGCCCACGGTATCGAACTCGTCATCGGAGAATTCGCTGTCGAAGAACTCATTGAAGTTCTCGATCGGCGTCAGCGCCTTGATCAGGAAGTCACCGCTGGGCAGTGGCTTGATGTAGCTGTCTTCTTCAACGTCGTGCTCGTCCTCGATGTCGCCGACGATCTGTTCCAGCACGTCTTCAATCGTCACCAGGCCGGCTACGCCGCCGTATTCGTCGATCACGATTGCCATGTGATTGTGGTTGGCGCGGAATTCGCGCAGCAACACATTCAGGCGCTTGGATTCGGGCACGAAGGTGGCCGGACGCAGCAGGTCCTTGATGTTGAAGCTGTCGCCGTTCTCCTTGAGGATCAGCGGCAGCAGGTCCTTGGCCAACAGGACGCCCATGACGTCGTCATGGCTTTCACCGATCACCGGGTAGCGCGAGTGCGCCGAGTCGATCACGGCCGGGAGGAATTCCCGAGGGGTCTGGGTCGCCTTGATGCTGATCATCTGCGAGCGCGGGACCATGATGTCGCGTACTTGCAGGTCAGCCACCTGGATGGCGCCTTCGACGATGGCCAGCGCTTCGCTGTCCAGCAACTTGTTCTGATGGGCCTCGCGCAGCAGCTCAAGCAGCTCCTGGCGGTTTTTCGGCTCGTGGGCAAAAGCCTGGGTCAGTTTACCCAGCCATGACTTCTGCCCGTTGCTCGATCGGTCTTCGCTCATAGCGATTACTCTGAATCCTTTATTGTTACAGTTGAGTGTTTTTAAACTTCGTCGTCGGCATACGGGTCCGGATGACCCAATTCTGCAAGCAACGTTTGTTCCAGTGTTTCCATTTCCTCGGCTTCGTCATCGTCTATATGGTCGTAACCCAAGAGATGCAAGCAGCCGTGGATGACTAGATGGGCCCAATGGGCTTCTAGTTCCTTGCCTTGTTCTTTTGCCTCGCGCTCCACCACGGCGACACAGATGACCAGATCGCCCAGCAACGGGATATCCAGCAGTTCATCCGGCACGTCGGCGGGGAAGGACAGCACGTTGGTCGCGTAATCCTTCTGGCGCCAGGTGTGATTCAGTTCACGGCCCTCGGGCTCGTCCACCAGGCGAATGGTCAGTTCCGAGTCGGCGGTGCGCTGGCGCAGGGCCAGGGCGCACCATTGGCGGAACTGTGCTTCGCTGGGGGCGGGCGCGTCGGTGGCCAGCTGCAGGTCAAGCTCAAGCATCGCGGCGAACATCCTTGGACAAACCATCGTCGCGGTGTTCGAAGCGCTCGTAGGCCTCGACAATGCGCTGCACCAGCGGGTGGCGCACCACATCCTTGGGCATGAAGTGCGTGAAGCTGATGCCCGGCACGTCCTTGAGCACCTCGATCACCTGGCCCAGGCCCGACTTGGTGCCCTTGGGCAGGTCGACCTGGGTGATGTCGCCGGTGATCACCGCAGTGGAGCCGAAGCCGATCCGGGTGAGGAACATCTTCATTTGCTCGACAGTGGTGTTCTGGCTTTCGTCGAGGATGATGAAACTGTTGTTCAAGGTACGACCGCGCATGTAGGCCAGCGGGGCGATCTCGATCACCTGGCGTTCGATCAGCTTGGCCACGTATTCGAAGCCGAGCATCTCGTACAGCGCGTCATAGAGCGGGCGCAGGTACGGGTCGATCTTCTGGGCCAGGTCGCCGGGCAGGAAACCGAGCTTTTCGCCGGCCTCGACCGCTGGGCGCACCAGCAGGATGCGGCGCACTTGCTCACGCTCCAACGCGTCGACCGCGCAGGCCACGGCCAGGTAGGTCTTGCCGGTACCGGCAGGGCCGATGCCGAAATTGATGTCGTTGCCGAGGATTTCCTTGACGTACTTCTGCTGATTCAAGCCGCGGGGGCGAATCATGCCTTTTTTGGTACGCAGGGCCACGCTGGCTTCGGCCACAGGGTTGTTGGCCAGGTCTTCAACCGCCGATTCCTGCAGGTACAGGTGCACCGTTTCCGGCGACAGCTCACTGCCCTTGGTTTCGCGGTAGAGACGGCGCAGCAGGTTTTCTGCAGACGTGGTGTGTTGGGGTTCACCAATGAGCTCGAACTGATTGCCGCGGTTGCGGATCTCGATGCTCAGGCGTTGTTCGATCAGGCGCAGGTGCTCGTCGAACTGTCCGCACAGATTGGCGAAACGGCGAGCCTCAAATGGCTCGAGGATAAAACGATGGGGTTCTGCTATGGGTGCGTTCAAGGTCGCTTTTAGCCGCCCTTTGGCTGTTGAGGTGAAAGAGAGAATAACGCCAGGCGCCGGTGTGCGAAAGCACTTAAATAGCCTGGCCCCACTCTCGATAACCATGAAGAACTCCTGTGGGAGCTGGCTTGCCTGCGATAGCGGTGGGTCAGTTGGCACATAGGGCACTGATACATCGCTATCGCAGGCAAGCCAGCTCCCACATTTTGATCTTCATCCGGTCCGCGAGATCAGTTGATCAGCGAGCCGCGCAACGAGTGTGGCTGCGCCGCATCGATGTGCACATCGGCAAATTGGCCGATCAGGGTCGGGTTGTCGCAGCGGAAGTTGACGATGCGGTTGTTCTCGGTGCGCCCCTGCAACTCACCCGGGTCTTTCTTCGAGTAATCGGTGACCAGGATGCGCTGGGTCGAGCCGACCATTTGTCGGCTAATCTCGAAACCCTGTTGGTTGAGGCGATGTTGCAGTGCGTTCAACCGCTCCTTTTTCAACGCCTCCGGGGTTTCGTCCAGCAGGTCCGCCGCCGGGGTGCCCGGGCGCTGGCTGTACACAAACGAGTAGGAAAAGTCGAAACCGACGTCTTCAATCAGCTTCATGGTCTGCTGGAAATCTTTCTCGGTTTCGCCCGGGAAGCCGACGATAAAGTCCGAACTGATGCAGATGCCCGGTACGGCGGCGCGCAATTTGCGCAGCTTGGATTTGTATTCCAGGGCCGTGTGGTTGCGCTTCATGGCCGAGAGGATGCGGTCCGAGCCCGATTGCACCGGCAGATGCAGGTGCTTGACCAGTTCCGGCACTTCGGCGTGGGCCTGGATCAGGCTGTCGGAGAACTCCAGCGGGTGCGAGGTGGTGTAGCGGATGCGTTCGATACCGTCCACGGCGGCGACCACGCGGATCAATTCCGCCAGGTCGGCCAGGCGACCGTCGTGGGTCAAACCGCGGTAGCCATTGACGTTCTGGCCCAGCAAGGTCACTTCACGCACGCCGTTTTCGGCCAGGTGGATGATTTCCGACAGCACGTCGTCAAATGGCCGACTGACTTCTTCGCCACGGGTGTAGGGCACCACACAGAAGGTGCAGTACTTGCTGCAACCTTCCATGACCGATACGTAGGCGCTTGGCCCATCGATGCGCGGCTCGGGCAAGTGGTCGAATTTTTCGATTTCAGGGAATGACACGTCGACCTGCGGCAGCTTGGTGAAGCGTGCGGCGTCGATCATTTCCGGCAGGCGGTGCAGGGTCTGCGGGCCGAAGACCACATCGACATAGGGCGCGCGGTCGCGGATCGCCGCGCCTTCCTGGCTGGCCACGCAACCGCCGACGGCGATCACCATGTCCGGGTTGGCGAGTTTCAATTCACGCCAGCGGCCCAGCTGCGAGTAAACACGGTCCTGGGCCCGCTCGCGGATCGAGCAGGTATTGAGCAGGATCACGTCGGCATCTTCGGCGCGGGCGGTGACTTCCAGGGCCTGGTGTTCGCCCAGCAGATCGACCATGCGCGAGCTGTCGTACTCGTTCATCTGGCAACCGTGGGTTTCGATATAAAGCTTCTTGGCCATGGGAATCGTCAACTGGTGGTAAAGAACCGCGCATTATAGGGGGCATGCCCATTGGTTCCTAGCGTTGTGCATCGGGTGCCATGCTATAGTTCGCGCCCTCTTTTATATCCCCGATGTGTTGTTCGCCCACCATGACCAAACGTGAAGCTCCAATCTATAAGGTGATTTTCCTCAACCAGGGCCAGGTGTTCGAAATGTACGCCAAGCAGATCTATCAAAGTGATCTGTGGGGCTTCCTGGAAGTGGAAGAGTTCGTCTTTGGCGAGCGCACCCAGTTGGTCGTCGATCCGGGCGAAGAGAAGCTCAAGGCTCAATTCGAAGGCGTGGTGCGCAGTTTTGTGCCGATGCATTCGATCGTGCGCATCGATGAAGTCGAGCGCCTGGGTACGCCGAAGATCAGCGAGGCGCGGGGCACCAGCAATGTCATGCCGTTTCCGATGCCGATGCCTGAGAAGTAGGGCTTTAGACCGCGTCGACCCTATTCGCGAGCAAGCCCGCTCCCACACGTGATGAGTTCCAGCTTTGGAATGCAGTCAAATGTGGGAGCGGGCTTGCTCGCGAATAGGCCCTAAAAAGCACCAAAGACTCAGGGCAGGGGTGAAAACGGCGAGCGCCCATCGGCACTCTGCAATTCCTGCAGGTAATTGCGGAAAATCTGGCCCAACACCTGGGTGGCGACTTCCAGTTCATCGCGCTGCATGTGCTCGGCGACTTCGTCGGCCGTGTCCAGCGCGTCTTCGGCGCCGTTGACCGCGGCCATTTTCAGCACGATGTACGCCTGCACGTTATTGGCCGGCACGCCTTCGCCTTTGAAGAACATGTTGCCCAGCTCGAATTGCGCCTGGGCGTGACCTTGCAACGAGGCTTTCTCGAAGTAGCTCAACGCCTTGTTGAGGTCGCGGGCCGGGTTTTTACTGTCGTGGAAGTACTCGCCCAACTCGTATTGCGCCTGCGCATCCCCGCCGTCGGCCTGTTTCTGGCACGCGCTCAAGGCTTCGGCCTGGCTGTCTGGCTGGGTATTGAGGGTGCAACGACCCATCGCTGGGATTAACAACGAGTTGCCGCCTGCTTGTGCATGCGCCAGCAGCGGCTGAAGGAGCAACAGGCAGCCCAGAACCAGGGTGCGGCCGGTGCGTTTCATGGGAATCGACTTACCTCTGACGGGGCGCGCGGATCCTCGGGGGATCCAATAAGCGCGCATTATGAAATAAGCAGGCCTCTGCTTACAAAGTCTTTACTCGTTTTTCTGCTGCTTGGGCAAGTTATCTGCCGGATTGCAGGTGATTTCTCTAAAAAACGCGGAAATCTCTGTAAGCAAAGTAGCAAATCAGACACCGTTTGCGCGGTGCCTGATTTTTTCGGCCAATTATTTCAGTGCAGCAAAGGCGCGCTCGGCGGCATCGAGGGTCAACTTCAGCTCGGCTTCGCCATGGGCGATCGAGGTGAAGCCGGCTTCGAAAGCGCTTGGCGCCAGGTACACACCGCCTTCCAGCATCAAGTGGAAGAAACGCTTGAACAAATCGGCGTCGCTGCCCATTACGTCATCAAACGTCACGATGTCGTCGGCACCGCTGAAATACAGGCCGAACATCCCGCCCGCCTGGGTGGTAACAAAGGGGATGCCGGCGGCATCGGCGCGCTGTTGCAGGCCGTCCAGCAGGCGCGTGGTGTAGTCGGTCAGCTCGGCGTGGAAGCCCGGGCGGCTGATCAGGCGCAGGGTGGTCAGGCCGGCGGCCATGGCCAGCGGGTTACCCGACAAAGTGCCCGCCTGGTACACCGGGCCCAACGGCGCGATGTGTTGCATGATTTCGCGCTTGCCGCCGAAGCAGCCCACCGGCATGCCGCCGCCGATGATCTTGCCAAAAGTGCTCAGGTCCGGCGTGACACCATAGTGAGCCTGGGCCCCGCCGAGCGCGACGCGGAAACCGGTCATCACTTCGTCGAAAATCAGCACCACGCCGTGTTTGTCGCACTGCGCGCGCAGGCCTTCGAGAAAGCCTGGTGCCGGTGGTACGCAGTTCATGTTGCCGGCCACCGGCTCGACGATGATGCACGCCACGTCCTTGCCCACTTCATTGAGCATCTGCTCGACGGCGGCGATGTCGTTGAACGGCAGGGTCAGCGTGTGTTTGGCGAATGCCGCCGGCACACCGGCGGAGCTTGGCACGCCTTGGGTCAGCAGGCCGGAACCGGCTTTCACCAGCAGGCTGTCGGAGTGACCGTGGTAACAGCCTTCAAACTTGATGATGCTGTCGCGGCCGGTGAAACCACGGGCCAGGCGGATCGCGCTCATGGTGGCTTCGGTGCCGGAACTGACCATACGCACCATTTCCATCGACGGTACGATCGAGCAGACCAGGTCGGCCATCTCGGTTTCCATGGCGGTCGGCGCGCCGTAGGACAGGCCGTGTTCCAGCTGCTTGCGCACCGCGTCCAGCACGTCCGGGTGGCTGTGGCCGAGGATCATCGGGCCCCAGGAACCGACATAGTCCACATAGCGTTTGTCATCTTCGTCGGTGACGTAGGCGCCTTCGGCGTGCTTGAAGAACAGCGGCGTGCCGCCCACGCTCTTGAACGCACGCACGGGGGAGTTCACACCGCCGGGGATGTGTTTCTGGGCATTGGCAAACAGCGTTTCGGAACGGGACATGATCGGGCTCTCTGAAATCAAATCTTAAGAAGGGCGTTGAACGCACGGGCGCGGCGCGTGACTTCCTGGGTGCTGTCGGCGCCAAACAGGCCGTGCACCACCGCCAGCAGGTCGGCGCCATGGGCCACCAAGGGCTCGGCGTTCTCCAGGGTGATGCCACCGATCACGCAGATTGGCAGCTGCAAACGTGTGCGGGCCTGGGCCAGCATCTCCACGGTCGCGGCAGGCGCGCCAGGCTTGGTGTTGGAATTGAAGAAGCGGCCGAAGGCGACATAACTGGCGCCTTCCTTGGCCGCCTGCTCGGCCAGTTCGATCTGGCTGTGGCAGGTGGAACCGATGATCGCCTTGGAGCCGAGCAGGGCCCGGGCCGGGGTCAGCGGGCCGTCGGTCTGGCCCAGGTGCACGCCGACGCCGAGGCGCGCGGCCAGTTCAGCGTCGTCGTTGATGATCAGTTGGGTCTTATAGCGCGAGCACAGCTCCCGCAGCTTTTCCGCTTCACGCAGGCGCCGGGCTTCGTCGCTGCTTTTGTCGCGGTACTGCAGCAGGGTCACGCCACCGTCCAACGCGGCTTCGACGTAGGCGAGGAATTTCCCGGCCAGCAGTTGGCTGTCGGTAATGGCGTAAAGGCCACGTAGTTTCATCGGGCAGGCCTCTTAGTCTTACGAGCAGAAATCCAGCGGCAACCGGCGTGGTACAAACTGGCCCTGGCCAAGTTGTTCGGCATCACGCAGGGTGCGCCAAGTGTAGTTGAGGGCCGATTGCACGGCGCTGACCAAGCCTTCGCCCTGGGCAATCCGACCGGACAACGCGCTGGCCAACGTACAGCCCGAACCGTGATAGCTGCCGGGCAGGCGCTGGCAGGTAAAGGTCTGGCGCGTGCCATCGCGGCTGTAGAGGCGGTTGTGCACTTCGTGCTCGTCGCCATGGCCGCCGGTGATCAGCAGGTGCTTGATGTACGGCAGCAGCTTCTCGGCGCATTCGTCCGCCGTGCCTTCAGGCAGCTCCGCAAGGATGCGCGCTTCCGGCAGGTTGGGCGTGGCGATCAGCGACAGCGGCAGCAACCGCTCGCGCATCGCATAACCGACGTCGTCCTTGCCCAGGCTGCCGCCGCCGCCGGCGCGCAGCACCGGGTCGCACACCACGGGCAGGTGCGGATGCGCCTGCAGCAGTTCGACCACGGTGTCGACCATCGCGGTGGAACCGAGCATGCCCAGTTTGACCGCCGCCACCTCGGAGTCGCCGAGTACAGCATTCGCCTGGGCCAGTACCCACTCGCGGTCGAGCACGCGGAAATCACTGACGTTGACGGTGTTTTGCACGGTCAAGGCGGTAACGGTCGGAGCCGCATGGCAACCCTGGGCGAGCAGGGCTTCGATATCTGCCTGCAAGCCGGCGCCACCACTGGGGTCATGGCCGGAGAGACAGAGGACAACGGGACGAGAGCTGTAGATATTCATGGTGCGCGAGCTTACCACCAAACGCTTTTGGCGGGGCCGTCTGGCGATGGCTGAATTTTGTCACTGCAGTGACGCTTTTTTGGCGGTTTTTTAGACGACAAAAATCGCTGAAAGCATCGATCTAGAGCCTTTCAAAAAATTATTTCAATGGTGTCTAGTGGCCTTTGGCAGCTATGCTAGAGTGGATCCAAACTACTGACTGTATTGCCGGTGTACGTCTTCTCAAAAGGAATGGGGGGCTTTTTTGACATGACCGGACAGGCCACGCTGGGGCTCTATGCGCTATTTGCTGATTTTTTTGTTGAGCGGGCTGCCGCTGTTCGCCAACGCCATCGAGTTCAACCAGAACACGCGAAGCCTGCCGTTGGGCCGAGCCATTCAAGTGCTCGAAGACCCGACCGATGCCCTCACCATCGCGGACGTCAGTGCGCCTTCCGCCACCCCGCAGTTCAAACCCCACGATAAAGACACCCTGAATGCCGGCTACTCGCGCTCGGTGTTCTGGCTCAAGGTCAATTTGCACTACCTGCCGACTCAGGCCGAAGCGCAGCGTACCTGGTTGCTGGAGCTGGCCTACCCGCCGCTCGACCATCTTGACCTGTACTTGCCGGACAGCAGCGGCACCTATCGCCTGGCGGGGCGCACGGGCGATGCGCTGCCGTTTTCCGCGCGTGAGATCCGCCAGAACAACTACCTGTTCAAGGTCGACTTCGCGCCGGGCGAGGCCAAGACCGTCTACCTGCGCCTGCAAAGCGAAGGCTCGATCCAGGCGCCGTTGACGCTCTGGTCCAGCACCGCCTACCTGGAGCAACAGCCGCTGCGCCTGTATGTGCTGGGCCTGATCTATGGCGTGCTGCTGGGGATGCTGGTCTACAACTTGTTCATCTACCTCAGCGTGCGCGACACCAGCTACCTCTATTACATCTTCTATATCGCCTCGTTTGGCATGTATCAGCTGTCGGTCAACGGCGCGGCGGTGGAGTATTTCTGGCCGAACAACCCCTGGTGGGCGAATGCCGCGACGCCGTTTCTGATTGGCTCGGCGGCGTTGTTTGGCAGCCTGTTTGCGCGCAGCTTTTTGCACACGGCCCAGCACAGTCGCTGGATCAACCGGCTGCTGCTGGCGCTGGTGGCCTGTGGCGGTGTGGTGATGCTGTTGTCATTGATGACCAGCTACGCCCTGGCGCTGCGCCTGGCTACCGGCTTGGCGCTGGTGTTTACCGTGACCATCTTCGTCGCCGCCATTAAGGCCTGGTACTGCGGGCAGCGGGTGGCGCGCTATTTCATCATCGCCTGGTCGGCGTTCCTGTTGGGCGGGGTGGTGAATACGTTGATGGTGCTGGGTTACTTGCCCAACGTATTCCTGACCATGTACGCCAGCCAGATCGGCTCGGCGATTGAAGTGGCGTTGCTGTCCCTGGCTCTGGCCGACCGCATCAATTCCATGCGCGAGCAACAGGCGCAGATCCTCTTCGATGCCAGCCAGAAACTCGAAGTGCTCAACCAGCAGTTGGCCCGCAGTAATCGGCTCAAGGATGAATTCCTCGCCACCCTGACCCACGAACTGCGAACGCCCATGAACGGCGTGATCGGCTCCCTCGAACTGATGCAGACCGTGCCCCTGGATGCGGACCTGGCGCAATACCATCAAACCGCCGCCGGTTCGGCGCGGGACATGATGCGCATGGTCAACGGCATCCTCACCCTCACCGAGCTGCAGGCTGGTCGCCTGAGTGCCCAGCCCCAGGTATTCAGCCTGCGCGGTACGCTCGACACCTTGCGCCAGCAATTCACCGCCAACGCCCAGAGTAAAGGCCTGGCGTTTTCCATCGACGTGGCGGACGAGTTGCCGGACCGCGTACTGGGTGACGCCGACAAACTGCTGCAGAGCCTGGATTGCCTGCTGGACAACGCCTTCAAATTTACCCACGAAGGCTCGGTGCGCCTGCGTGTGGTGGGTGTGCCCCAGAGTGACGGCGGTCTGCGTTTGAGCTTTATCGTCACCGACACCGGTATCGGCTTTGCTTTCCTCGACGAGGCGACCCTGTACCAGCGTTTCTTCCAGCTGGATGGCTCCACCACCCGCGAGTATGGCGGCCTGGGTATCGGCTTGGCGATCTGTCGGCAACTGATCGAGTTGCTGGGCGGGCGTCTCACCCATCATTCCGAACCGCGCAAAGGCAGTCGCTTCCAGCTGGAACTGGAAGTCAGCCCGGTAGCGTCAGACTCCAAGCCAGCGCCGGATCGGCAACGCGCGCCGCAGGAGTGTTCGGTGTTGTTGGTGGATGACAACAGCGTCGGCCAATTGGTCGTGCGCGGCATGCTGCTCAAGCTCGGTTACCGGGTAAAAACCGTGGACACGGGCCCGAACGCGTTGGCGGCTTTGCAAGCGGGGGATTTCGACGCCGTACTGTTGGATATTCCCGAAGGTGGTTTTTCGTTGTGCTGTCAGATCCGTGCACTGCCGGGCTGCGGCGAGTTGCCGGTAATCGCCCTGAGTACGTCGCTGAATGTGTCGGAGCGAGAGCGCTGTCATGGCATCGGCGTCTCTGAGCATCTGGTCAAACCTGTGCGTTTCGAGGCCTTGCAGGCGGTGTTGGAGCGTCGGTTGTTGTGTCCGGCAGAGGGTGAAAGCGCCGCGTATTCGGCGGGTATGCCACTTTTTTAAGCGTCGTAGCAGTGCTTAACTGAAAAAACCGGCCTCAATCGACGGGCACCGTGCAGGAGCGAGCTTCGATCGAAATGGGCCTTTTTCCAGGAGGCCCGTCATGAACCTGCATCAGTTTGCCGAAACCCACGACGTCACCAACCAGCCACCGTCCCTGGACGGCACCAACCTGTACCGTATCGATGTGCCCCTGCAGGAATGGTCGCGCCGCTTTGGTGCCGGCTGGGCGCAAGCGCGCATCAATGCCTATGGTGCGCTGGCCGGCGGGCCGCTGATGGAAGCCGGGTTCCTGGCGAATCAAAACAAACCGGTGTTCAGCAGCCATGATCGTTATGGTCATCGCATCGACCTGGTGGAGTTTCACCCGGCTTACCACGAATTGATGCGCACGGCCGTCGAACACGGTTTGCCTTCGCTGCCTTGGGCGCATCCGCAGTCCGGCGCCCATGTGGCCCGCGCCGCCATGACCTACCTGCACAGCCAGGCCGAAGCCGGCACCGGCTGCCCGCTGACCATGACGTTCGCCTGCGTACCGGCCCTGCGCCTGCAACCTGACCTGGCCGAGACCTGGCTGCCGAAAATCCTCAATACCCAATACGACCCGCGCAATGTCGGCATCGCCCACAAGGCTGGCGCCACGCTCGGCATGGCCATGACCGAGAAGCAGGGCGGCACCGACGTGCGCGCCAACACCACCCGCGCTTACCCCGTGGGCGCCGGTGGGCCGGGGCAAGCCTATGAACTGGTGGGCCACAAGTGGTTCTGCTCGGCACCGATGTGCGATGCCTTCCTGACGCTGGCGCAAACCGACAAGGGCCTGAGCTGTTTCCTGCTGCCCCGGCACCGCCCAGATGACACGCGCAACGAGTTCTACATCCAGCGCCTGAAAAACAAGCTCGGCAACTGCTCCAACGCCTCCAGCGAGGTGGAGTTCCGTGGTGCCCTGGCCTGGATGATTGGCGAAGAAGGTCGTGGCGTGCCGACCATCATCGAGATGGTCGCCATGACCCGCTTCGATTGCATGGTCGGCTCCAGCGCGTTGATGCGCCAGGCGCTGACCCAGGCCAGCCATCATTGTGCCCATCGTTCGGTGGGCGGCCGTGTACTCAGCGAACAGCCCTTGATGCAAAATGTGTTGGCGGACCTGGCGCTGGAAAGCGAGTCCGCTCTGGCCTTGAGCCTGCGCATGGGCCGGGCGCTGGACCATTTGGGGGATGAGCAGGAAGCCAAGTTCGCCCGGCTGGTGACGGCGGTGGGCAAGTATTGGATCTGCAAGCGTGCCCCGGCCATGATCAACGAAGCCGCCGAGTGCATGGGCGGTGCCGGGTATGTCGAGGACAGCATCCTGCCGCGCCTGTACCGTGAGGCACCGGTGAATTCGACGTGGGAAGGTTCCGGCAACGTGCAATGCCTGGACGTGCTGCGCGCATTGTCGAAAGAACCCGGCGTACTGGAAGCGCTGTTTGTCGAGTTGGGTGATGGGCATGGCGACCGGTTGCTGGCGCGGCATATCGAGCAGCTGAAAACGGCGTTCATGGACACCCAGGATATCCAGTACCGCGCTCGGCAACTCACCGAAGATATCGCAGTGGCGTTGCAGGCCAAGCTGTTACTGGAAGCCGGCAATGCGGCGGTCAGCGATGGGTTTATCGCCAGTCGATTGTGCGAAGCGTCCGGTCGGGTGTATGGCACCTTGCCGCGCGGTGTGGCGGTGGAGGCCATTGTGGCTCGCTCAACCCCGCAATCCCTCTGACTGAGCACGGTCCAAATGTGGGAGCTGACCCACCGCCCTCGCGGGCAAGCCCGGCTCCCACATTGATCGCATTCCAGCTGAGATAAGGGCAAGATAAAGGCCTGCACGTCAGAACACAGGATGCTTACCGTGACCGAAGCTTTTGTTGTCGTTCAAACCGCCGAAGAAGCCGTGGATCGGCTGGCGGCCCTGCATGAGCGTGCCACCGGTGCGCTCAATCAGGCCCTCAAGCAATACCTCAAGGACCGCGTCGAGCCCGACGCCGAACAACGTGCGCTGTTTCGCTATCCGGAACTGCGCCTGACCTACCACTGCCACGGCGAAGTCCCACAGACCACCCGGGCGTATGCCAAGGTTCAGCTGCCGGGGACCTACAGCGTTACCGTCACCCATCCTGCGGCGTTCCGTAAATACCTGCTGGAGCAACTGGTGCCGCTGATGCATGACTTCACCGTGACGGTGGAAGTCGGTGTCAGCCAGCAGAATATCCCGTATCCCTACGTGGTGGAGCAGGGCGATGAACTGGCTGGCTCCGGCGTGACCGCGGCGACCCTGGCTCGCGTATTCCCGAGCACCGACCTGTCGGCCGCCACCGACGGCATCGCCGATGGCCTGTATGACTGGGAAAACACCGATCCGCTCCCTCTGGCGCTGTTCGATGCGGCACGCGTGGACTTTTCCCTGCGCCGCCTGGTGCACTACACCGGCAGCGACTGGCGCCATGTGCAGCCGTGGATCCTGCTGACCAACTACCACCGTTATGTCGACCAGTTCATCCTGCATGGTCTGGAGCAACTGCGCAGCGATCCGCGTTTTATCCGCATGGTGTTGCCGGGCAACGTGGTGATCGACAAGAGCATGGACCACGGCGAAGCCTCCGCCATTGCCGCAGGCGTGGTGTGGCACCGCTACCAGATGCCGGCCTACCACCTGCAGGCGGCCGACGGCCACGGCGTGACCCTGGTGAACATTGGCGTTGGCCCTTCCAACGCGAAGAACATCACCGACCACCTGGCTGTGCTGCGCCCACATTGCTGGCTGATGATCGGCCACTGCGGCGGCTTGCGCCAATCCCAGACCATTGGCGATTACGTGCTGGCCCACGCTTACATGCGCCGCGACGGGATTCTCGACCGCGTAGTGCCGCCGAACATCCCGATCCCGGCCCTGGCCGAAGTACAGATGGCCTTGCAGCAAGCGGCGGCCAACGTCACCGGCGAAAAGGGTGAAGAGCTGAAAAAACGCCTGCGCACGGGCACCGTGCTGACCTACGACGACCGCAACTGGGAACTGCGCTGGGCTCAGGAACGGCCGCTGATCAACCTGTCCCGCGCCGTGGCCGTGGACATGGAAAGTGGCACCATCGCCGCCCAGGGTTATCGCCTGCGGGTGCCATACGGCACTTTGCTGTGCGTATCGGACAAGCCGCTGCACAGCGAAATCAAGCTGCCAGGTTCAGCCAACGCCTTCTATGAGCGCGCGGTGAGCCAGCACTTGAAGATCGGCATCGAGGCGGTGGATTTGCTGCGCACCGAACTCAACTCGCTGCACTCGCGCAAACTGCGCAGCTTCGACGAGCCGCCATTCCGCTAAGCGGTTGGGATGGTCATTTAACGGTCAGGCCACTAGCATTGTCGGTCCTGACCGTTAGATGTTCCTTTGCCATGTCGCGTCCCACCCGTCCCGATTCTCGCCGCCCCGGCGTGAAACCTCCGTATTCCGCAGCGCGGCGTGTCGCCAAGGCGCTACCGGCCGAGCCGAAATTGATCCTGTTCAATAAACCCTTTGACGTACTGACCCAGTTCAGCGACGAAGGCGGGCGTGCGACCCTCAAGGATTTCATCGCCATCCCCGGCATCTATCCGGCGGGCCGCCTGGACCGTGACAGCGAAGGCCTGTTGCTGCTGACCAACGATGGCCAGTTGCAGGCGCGCATTGCCGACCCCAAGCACAAGCTGGCGAAAACCTACTGGGTGCAGGTGGAAGGCGAACCGACGGAAGAGCAACTGCAACGCCTGCGCGATGGTGTCGAGTTGAATGACGGCAAGACGTTGCCTGCCCAAGCGCGGCAGTTGGATGAGCCCCAGTTATGGCCGCGCAACCCGCCTGTGCGCTTTCGCAAAAACATACCGACTTACTGGCTTGAATTGGTGATTCGCGAGGGACGTAACCGCCAGGTACGGCGCATGACCGCCGCCGTGGGGTTGCCCACCTTGCGCCTAGTGCGCGTGCGCATTGGCGATTGGACGATCGACGGCCTGGATCAAGGCCAGTGGAAGGAAGTGCCGGCGCGCTTATAAGGCGCCGGACTCGATCAGGCCGATCACCACGCTCTTGATGATGAACGCGGCCACGCCCAGGCCCAAGACGAAGAACAGGATGAAAGAGCCAAAGCGCCCGGCCTTGGACTTCTTCGCCAGGTCCCAGACGATAAAGCCCATGAAAATGATCAGCAGGGTGACCAGACCGGTCATCATCCATTCTTCAAACAGGGCGGGGTCGATGTTGTTCATTAGGGCGTTCCAGCAGGGCAGGCGGGCAGTATACGGCAGCGTTACAGACGCAACATTGACCTGGATCGAAGTGCGTCCAACTGTGAGAGCGGGTTTGCTCGCGAATGCGGTGGGTCAGTCACCTATTCATCAACTGACAGACCGCATTCGCGAGCAAGCCCGCTCCCACAGGGGATCTACAGTGTTCTTGAAATCAGGTGCGCAGGTGCGTCAGCGGCAATTCGGTGCTGTTAAGCACCTGGTTCAGCACAAAGCTTGACCGCACACTGGTCACACCTTCAATGCGGGTCAGATGCCCCAGCAGCAACTTCTGGTAGTGATCCATGTCCGGCACCACCACTTTCAACTGATAGTCCGCATCCATCCCGGTGACCAAACTGCATTCCAGCACTTGGGGCAGGGTGCGGATCGCCGCTTCAAAGTTCTCGAAACGCTCCGGGGTGTGGCGGTCCATGCCGATCAGCACATAGGCGGTGAGGCTCAGGCCGAGCATCTTGCGGTCGAGTAACGCGACCTGGCGAGCGATGTAGCCATCGTCTTCCAACTGCTTGACCCGGCGCGAGCACGGCGACGGCGACAAGCCGATGCGTTCGGCCAACTCCTGGTTGGAGATCCTCGCATCACGTTGCAATTCCGCCAAAATACTCAGGTCGTATCGGTCAAGCTTGCTCATTGGGTTAGCCTTTGTCGTAACTATTGCGGCGAATTATCCATGAAGGGTTAAAAATTGCGCAAGCACTGTTTATTGACGCAATCTTCGCAATCATCTGCCGGGCGTTGACGGGTATCTTTATCAACAGAATCACCGCCTGGACAACAGTCCACTTGCAGCGAGCCCAATCAGGCCCGCTGCGGCCGCCACCCCAGCAGGGTTGAGCCGGCCTCCAGGCTGCACACTGTCCACAAGACGGCGTGAGGTGAGCCAACGCCAAAAGCGTTGAGCCAGGACGAAATTCTCAAGGGGTGGCCGACGGGTCACCCCTTTTCTTTTGCCTGCTGATAACCTGTCCGCGAACCGGGCCTGGCTTTTCCAGTCTCATGGACAGGCCCTAATCCGCAGTGAGGAATAGCATGAAGCGCATCTGGCGTATGGCAGGTGTAGGTTTGCTGATGGTCACCGTTGGCGCCCAGGCAGTGGCCGAGGAGCGTGACAACGGGCCGCGCGGTGACGGCGGTGGACAGCACGAAAGAGGGCCGGAGGGCGGACGGCCAGGGGGGAATGAACAGCCGCGCCCGCAGAATAACCCCTCGCGTCCACAGAACAACCAGCCTCGGCCGGAAAACAATCAGCCACGCCCGCAGAATCAGCATTTTGATCGAGGTGGCCAGAACAGTGGCGGCCAATGGCAGGGGCACCCCCAAGGTAACGAGCAGGGGCGGCCGCAGCCACAACCACAACCCTCGAATAACCTGCCGATCCAGAGTCGCCCCGACACCGTGCGCCAGACCCAGGAACCGCGCCAGGGCTACTACCGCGACATCCCTCGACGCAATGACGGCAACCCGCACTGGGAAGCCGGCGGCCCGGGCTCGCGTCCCGGCGACAACCGCTGGCCCGGTCGTCCCGACGGCCATGGCAACGGCTGGGGCCCAGGCCCGCAACATCGCCCCGGCTACGTGATCGACCGCTTCCCCGACCGCAATTACCGCGTGCCTTACCGTGGCCAGGATTACTTCTACTCCGGTGGCTATTGGTACCGTCCACAAGGCCCGCGCTATGTGGTGGTGACGCCGCCTTACGGCATCCGCGTGCATTACCTGCCGGACTACGCCCGTGAAGTGTGGGTGGGCGGCGCGCTGTTCTTCCTCGCCGCTGGCGCCTATTACACCTACGAAAGCAGCTCCCAGCAGTATGTGGTGGTGCAACCGCCAGCCGCCGTGCCTGCACCGCAGCCCGCGCCGCAAGGCAATGGCTATGACGTGGTGGCGTATCCGGCCAACGGCCAGTCACCGGCGCAGGTACAACAGGACGGTTATGACTGTTATCGCTGGGCCGTTCAGCAGAGCGGCTTCGACCCGCAGCAAGTCACCTACGCCCCCGACCCTGCGGTGGTGCAAACCTACCGCCAGGCCCAGGGCAACTGCCTGAGCAGCCGTGGTTATCAGGTGCAGTACTAGGTTTTATTGCCCGTGACCACTTCCCGCGGGTCGGCGTGCACCAGTACTTCGGCACGCGGGTAAGCCTTGTGAATGGCATCGGCGGCCTGGTCGCTGATGCCATGGGCCACTGACAGCGTCAATTCCCCCGGCAATTCCAGGTGCAGCTGCACAAACCAATGGCTGCCGGAAATCCGCGTGCGCAAATCATGTGCACCCAATACGCCCGGTACGCCGCGGGCCAGTTCCAGCATGTGCTGGCTGACGTCCGGCGGCAGTTCCTCATCCATCAACACCGCGAAGCTTTCCCGGGCGATCTGGATCGCGCTCCACAAGATGTAGGCGGCAATCCCCAGGCCGAACCAAGCGTCCACCTGATGGTAGCCAAAACCTGCCACCACCAGCGCCACCAGGATGCTGCCGTTGAGCATCAGGTCCGAGCGGTAGTGCAGTGAGTCCGCGCGCACGGCGTTGGAGCCGGTTTCACGGATCACCCGGTGCTGCAGCATCAATAAGGCTACTGTCAGCACCAGGGAAAACACGATCACACCAATGCTCAACCACGGCGCGCCCACAGGTTCCGGGTGTTGCAAGCGCTCGTAGGCCTGGAGCGCGATCAACACCGCACTGCCGCCGATAAACAGCGCCTGTGCCATGCCTGCCAGCGACTCGGCCTTGCCATGCCCATAACGGTGATCGTCATCGGCCGGGCGCAGCGCGTAATGCACCGCGAGCAGGTTCAGCAGTGAGGTCACGCCGTCCAGCAGCGAGTCGGTCAACCCGGCGAGCATGCTCACCGAGCCGCTGAACCACCAGGCGATGGACTTGGTGATAATCAACGCACAGGCCACACCCACCGAAGCGCGAGTGGCCAGGCGCAAGAGCCTGGCGTGTTCGGGACTGCTGGTCATAGGCGGGTCGAATCCTTAGGCAGCGGGTTGCAGGCCCAGGCTGGCGAGCTGTTGTACGCTGCCCTTGAACTGGATCATTCGCGGGTCGTCCAGCGGCAGGCTGCGGCCGGTTTCTTTCTGGATGATGCTTTGCAGCTTGGCGTTGTCGACCTTGCCGTCGGCGCCAATGGCTTCGTGGAGTTTTTGCGGATCGACCTGGGCGGTCTTGCCCGGTTCGAAGTAGATAGCGCCAGTGGCGAAGTCCACGCCGAACGCGATCAGGCCGGGGATCACATAGAACAGCAGGCCCACTGCATCGAGCACGGCAATGGTCGGGTCGATCTTGCCGTCGATCTGGCCACGGCGGTCCGGGTAGAAGATCGAACCGCAGGCCGTCAATTGGCTCAGCAGGGTGACGGCGAGAACACCGCCAATGACACGGGAAGCGATACGCATAACATTCTCCTGAACACGATTGATACGGGACTATATGACAATACTGCCGAGCAACACCGCTCTAATGTGGGGGCTGACTTGCCTGCGATGGCACCCCCTCGGCTTATTTGAAAGACCGAGTTGTCAGTATCGCAGGCGAGCCAGCTCCCACCTTTGATTCGTAGCCAGGCGCAGCTGGTGGTGTTTTTCAGACCAGCGTCGGCATCCGGCAGTTCGCCGTTATACTCGCCGCTCTGCTTTGGAGCCAGTATGAATTCGTTGCCGATTGATGAAGTTTTACCCGCACTGCGTGACGCCTTGGCGAATCGCCATGAAGCCGTGCTGGAAGCGCCCCCCGGCGCCGGTAAAACTACCCGCGTGCCCTTGGCCTTGTTGAACGAGCCCTGGCTGGCCGGGCAGACCATCCTGATGCTCGAACCCCGTCGTCTCGCAGCCCGCGCGGCGGCCGAGCGTCTGGCCAGCGAGTTGGGTGAAAAAGTCGGTGAAACCGTCGGCTATCGCATTCGTCTGGACAGCAAGGTCGGCCCGAATACGCGCATCGAAGTGGTCACCGAAGGCATCCTCACCCGCCGCCTGCAGGACGATCCGGCGCTGGACGGCGTGGGCCTGCTGATCTTCGATGAGTTTCACGAGCGCAGCCTCGACGCCGACCTGGCGCTGGCCTTGAGCCTGAACGGCCGCGAACTCTTTCGCGATGATCAACCGCTGAAAATCCTGTTGATGTCTGCCACCCTCGAAGGCGAACGCCTGGCCGGGCTGCTGGACAACGCGCCAATACTGCGCAGCGAAGGGCGCATGTTCCCGGTGCAGATGCGCTGGGGCCGCCCCTACCAACCCGGTGAATTCATCGAACCGCGTGTGGTGCAGACTGTCCTCGACGCCCTGCAAGACGAAACCGGCAGCGTGCTGGTGTTCCTGCCGGGGCAGGCGGAGATTCGCCGGGTCAACCAGCAACTGGCTGACGCCCTCGGCGAGCGCGCGGATGTGGTGTTGTGCCCGCTGCATGGCGAACTGGACCTCAACGCTCAACGCGCCGCCATCGACCCGGCGCCCGTCGGCAAACGCAAGGTCGTGCTGGCGACCAACATTGCCGAGACCAGCCTCACCATCAACGGCGTGCGCGTCGTGATCGACGCCGGGTTGGCGCGGGTGCCGCGTTTCGACCCCGGAAGCGGCATGACCCGCCTCGATACCCAGCGCATTTCCCGCGCCAGCGCCACCCAGCGCGCCGGTCGAGCAGGGCGCCTGGAGCCGGGCGTGTGTTATCGCCTGTGGTCCGAAGACCAACACGAAGGCCTGGCCGCCTACGGCAGTGCGGAAATCCTCGCCGCCGACCTGGCCGGCCTGGCTTTGCAACTGGCGCGCTGGGGCGTCACGCCCACTCAGTTGGTCTGGCTGGATGTGCCGCCGACGGCGGCGTATGCCCAGGCCCAGGATCTGCTGGGGCGCCTCGGTGCGTTGGATGAAGAAAAACTCACCGCTTACGGGCAGAAGATGGCCGAGTTGCCGGCCCATCCGCGTATCGCCCATCTGCTGCTGCGCGGGCAGGCTCTTGGGTTGGCGGCGACGGCATGCGATGTGGCGGCCCTGCTGGGAGAGCGCGACATCTTGCGCGGTGGCGGTGCGGATTTGCACAGTCGATTGGCGCTGTTGTCCGGCGAAGAGCGTGCACGCGGCACTCAAGGCGGTATACAGCGGGCCAAGCAACTGGCGCGACAATACCGTGGCTACCTAAGAGGCCAGGCCACACAACCCGTTGCCGACCCCGATCACCCACGCTGGCTCGGTGCCTTGCTGGCACTGGCCTACCCGGATCGCGTCGCCCAGCAGCGTCGCCCCGGCGGTGCCGAGTACCGCCTGGCCAACGGCCGCGCCGCGCTGTTCGCGGAGGCTGACAGCCTGATGAAACAGGCTTGGCTGGTGATCGCCGACCTGGGTAGCCGCCAGGGCCAGCGTGAAGAACGTATCTACTTGGCGGCGGATTTCGACCCGGCGCTGTTCGACACGGTGCTGGCCGAGCAAGTGCGCAACGTCGACCAACTCGATTGGGACGAACGCGAAGGCGTACTGCGCGCCGAACGCCAACGCAAAGTCGGCGAACTGGTGCTCAGCCGCGAACCGCTGACTGGCCTCGACGAATCCGCCCGCAGCCAGGCGCTGGTCAACCTGGTACGCCGCAAAGGCCTGGAACTGCTGCCGTGGACGCCAGAACTGCGGCAATGGCAGGCTCGGGTCATGTTGTTGCGCCAACTCGACGCCGGCAAAACCAGCGAATGGCCCGACCTCAGTGACAAGGCGTTGCTCGCCAGCCTTGAACACTGGCTGATGCCCTACCTGGGCAAAGTCTCGCGTCTGAGCCATTTCGCCAACCTGGATATCTCCAGCTTCCTGCACAACCTGCTGCCCTGGCCACTGCCCCAACGTTTGGACGAACTGGCGCCACAGCATGTGAAAGTGCCGTCGGGCTCATCGGTGCGTTTGGACTACAGCGAACAGCCGCCGATCCTGGCGGTGCGCTTGCAGGAATTGTTCGGGCTGGCCGACACCCCGCGCATTGCCAGCGGGCGCCTGGCCGTGAAGTTGCACCTGTTGTCCCCGGCGCGGCGGCCGGTGCAGGTCACGCAAGACCTGGCGAACTTCTGGCGCAGTACCTATGCCGAGGTGAAGAAGGATTTGAAAGGGCGCTACCCCAAGCACTACTGGCCGGATGACCCGTTGGTGGCCGAAGCGACGGCCCGAATCAAACCCAGAAAGCCTTGAATGTAAGTAACTCCCCCAGTCGTTTTGATGACTGGGGGGTTACCTGAACGCGTTGAATCAGAGCAAGGAGGTTGTCTTGAAGGGCTTAAAGCGCTTCAAGCGCCCTGTCAAATTGCTTATGCGCGTTTGGCAACGATGTGCTCGATTGGGCGCGGATGCCGCAGGTGTACTCGATGAACGAATGCCCGGCGGTTTCAGACTGGGCAATATTGTAGTTCTGAAAGGGCAGCATGGCCCTGCGCACCGGGGATTGATCCAGGATGTTCTTGAATGTGGTGCTCGCGTCATCAGCGATCCACAGCCTTCTTACTTTACCCTGTTGGTTGCCATCGATGAATTTATGCCGGGCATGCAGGACCCGCAGGTTATCCATCACCAGAATGTCCCTGGCTCAAGGCTGACAGGGGCAATGTAACGCTCGTTGGTGGAGTAGTGGGTCTGGATGTATTTAAACGCCGCGTTGGCCCATTCAGGAATAAACGCAGTGCTGTCATACCGGTAGCGAATTCTTAAATTTTCGCCAAGCAGGGCAACCACTGTGTTGTACACCCCGAACAGGAGGTTTGAGACTCCCGCTGCACTACCCAACGTCCTTTCGTTCATGGCAACCATCCCTATGAATTTGACGCCAGCCTGCTCGCCGATCACCTGGCTCAATACAACCTGCCGTTGATTCAGTTCGCAGCGCCGGCAGGTGTTACCAAAGGCATCGCTGCCTTGCAGGGCAAGGAGCAGGAATTTCGCGATGGGCTGCGCGAGGCGGCCCGCTATGCGAAGGCGCTGAACTGCTCGGATGTGCACATCATGTCTGGCGTGACCACACCCCAGGATGAGAGCGCGCCTGCCTACGTAAGTAACCTGGAATACGCGGTCAAGTACCTCGAAGATCAGGGTTTGCGCGCGCTTATTGAAGTGATCTGCCCGCAGGCGATGCCAGGCTATTACATGTCTGACTTCAGCAAGGCGCAACAGGTGCTGGAAACCTTTACGAGTGTCGGGCTGATTCTGGATCTTTACCATGCCCAGCTTTTGACCGGCGACGCAGCCGGGGTGTTGGCGCAGTTTTACGACAGGACCGTCCATGTACAAATCGCCGACAACCCGGGGCGTCATGAGCCGGGCACCGGAACCATGGACTTTGCCGCGTTGTTCGCGGCGCTTGAGCAGCGTGGCTACCGAGGATGGATCGGCTGTGAATACCGCCCATCCGGCACCACGGTTGAAAGCCTTGAGTGGCTTAAGCCGCTGCGGGCCTAGGTGTTGAAACCCTAGGGGCTATTGTGCGGCAGGCAGCAGGAAGCGGGCGATCACCGGCAGGTGGTTGGAAATACGTAACGTATCCTCCTGGCGCACCTTGGCCTCCACCCGTTTGATCCGCGGGCTGTAGAACAGGTAATCCAGCGTACGGTCCGGCCCGTCCACGCTCGGGTCGTTGGGGAAATTCGTCAGCCATTTCTCACGATCAATCCCGCTGGATTGGCTGTTGCTCGGGATCATCGGGTATTTGTCCCACAGCAGATGCAGCTCGCTGTCCGGCGAATATTGCCCGCGTTTGGTGGCGTCCAGGCGAAGGAATTGGCCCAGTGGCAGCAGGTTGAAGTCCCCACCGATCAGCCAGGGCGTGCCACGGCCTTCAAATTTATCCAGCAATTTGACCGTGGTCTGGACCTGCTCCATCACCGCGCTGCGGCCAGGGGCATCACCGTCCATGCGAGTGTTGAGCACCGCGAGTTGTCCGCCGTCGCTCAGGGGCAGGTAGGTCAACAGCAAGGCAGGCTTGGGTTGAAACTGGCGACTCAGGATGTTGGCCTCGGGCGCCGGCAGCTGCAGGCGTTCGGCGTGTTCGATCTGGTAACGGCTGAGGGTCGCCAGTTTGCGGCCCACGCTGCCGAAGATGTGCAGGTTTGGCACGAAGTCGGCTTTCCAGTCGAAGGCCTGGGCGCTGCACGGGTAGAGATCGACCAGGCGCTCTTGCAGCAGGGCCAGTTGGTCCTGGTAGTGGGACGGCTTGGCGTTTTCGTCGAGCTCCTGCAGCAGCAGGATGTCGGGCTGTTCGTCGCGGATGACCCGCGCCACTTCGTCGAGGCTGGCGGCCATGTCTTCTACGGTGGGGCGGTCGTCGGGGCCGCTGCCGTCGAAGGTGTCGTACCAGAACACATAATTTTTGCCGGCCAGGTATTGCACGTTCCAGGTCATGACCTTGAGCGCTTGCCCCGGCAACAGCGTGGGCGCACGCGGCGCGACGCAGCTCACCGGCAGGGTTTCCTTCGCCTCGGGGCGCCAGGTCAGGCTGTAGATCAGGGCGGTCAGCAGGCCTGCGATGATCAGCAGGCCCAGCAAGGTGATGCGCAATAAACGGGTCATTGGCTCGGCTTATAGCGTTTCAGAGGTGGCACGGAGCATATCACCGCGCGTCGGCATCGCCACCGATCAACATGAATAAACGGAACAGCACCACGCTGGTAAACAGCTGCAGAAAGCTGTGGGCGCTGTCCAGTAGCAGCCCCAGCAGCGGCGCAGGCGTTGGATAGGCCGCAACGCTGGCGCCTTTGAGCAACCACAGTGGCGTCATCACGCACAGCAGGCACACCAGGATCAGCCAGAAATGCCCACGGCTCAGACGGAAACTTTCCTTCATCGCCTCCAACGCCGGCATGCCACGCAGCACCAGCAGGTATTCGGCAAATGCCAGCACCACCATCAGCCACAGCCCCGGCAGGAAATACAGCGACAGCCCCAGCAGAATCAGCAGCGTGCTCATCGCGGTCAGCAGGGCAAAGCGCGGCCACAGAGTAAGGGCCATGGCCCAGACATCTTTAGTGCCCGGCGACTCGCCACGGGTGCGAGCATCCAGAAACAGGATCAATGCGCCGGTGTACAGCGGGTACACCAGCAACCCCACCACCACGCTGTAGCCGGGAAACGCATCCGGGCCGACGACATGGTTGAGCACCTGTTGCAGCAGGGCTTCGAAAATCACCAATGGCAGACACAGCTGGACGATGGCGCCCAGGTTGCGTTGGGTGAAACGGAAGGAGTCGCGCAGCACGTCTAACGGATTCATCAAGTTCATCGCAGGCCTGAAAGCAAGGGCAACACTTTAACCGATCATTACCGGAGGTAAGCAAACGTAAACCTTGAGTAAAGACCATTGAAACAACTCGTAACATCCCCATAACTAGGTCGGCGCCTGAATAAAGGCGAGACCACGATTTTTACCGGCAATCTAACGAGGTCGCCATGAACAGCGAAGAGCAAACCCTGATCGATGGACTGTTTTCACGGTTGCAACAAGCCGAAACGGACTCAGCCCCCCGCGACGCCCAGGCCGAAGCGCGGATCAAGGAACACATGACGCGCCAACCGGCGGCCGGGTACTACATGACCCAGTCGATCCTGGTGCAGGAACATGCGCTCAAGAGCCTCGACGCGCAGAATAAGCAGCAAGCGCAACAGATCCAGCAATTGCAGGACGAGCTGCAACGGGCCAAGTCCGCGCAGCCAGCCCCGGCGAGCAGCGGCGGATTCCTGTCGAGCATCTTTGGTGGTGGCGGTTCCCGTGAGCCGCAACCGGCCCAAAGCGCGCCGGCGTCTTCCGGTGGCGGCTGGCGCGAACCGGCGCGGCCAGGGTTCAGCCAGCCTGCGCCGCAGCAGAACTATCAACAACCTGCTCCAGCCGCTCCGGTGGGCAGCGGTTTTCTTGGCGGCGCGATGAAGACCGCCGCCGGCGTGGCCGGTGGTGTGTTGCTGGCCGAAGGCATCAGCAGCCTGTTCCATCACAACCAGCAACCGCAGGTGGTGGAGGAAATCATCGAGCAACCGGCACCGGCCAGTGATCAAGGCGGCTGGGGCAATGACGACCAGAAGTACGCCGGCAATGACAGCTGGGGTGGCAACAATTCGGACAGCTTTGCCGACAGCGATTATTCCGACGACTCTTCCTCCTTTGGCGACGATGATTCCTTCGTCTGACTCACCTTGGCCCGGGGCGAGCGTCGCCCCGGTCTGATTTTTCCCGGAAACCTTCTCGCGGCTGGCATACTGGCACCCTTTCCGGGCCCTGGCGCCTGGCTGTCATGAGGAAGTACGGTGAAAAAAATTGCAGTGTTCGCCGATGTGCAAAACCTCTATTACACCGTCCGCCAGGCCTATGGTTGTCACTTCAACTACGCCGCGCTGTGGGCTGACATCAGCTCGCGCGGGCAGATCGTCGAGGCATACGCTTATGCCATCGACCGTGGTGACAGCAAACAGCAACAGTTCCAGCAGATCCTGCGCAACCTGGGTTTCACGGTGAAACTCAAACCCTACATCCAGCGCAGCGACGGCTCGGCCAAGGGCGACTGGGACGTGGGCATCACCCTCGACATCATGGACGCCGCCGACCACGTCGACGAAATCGTCCTGGCCTCCGGTGACGGTGATTTCGACATGCTGCTTGACCGGGTTATCCACAAGCATGGCGTCGAAGCCGTGGCCTACGGCGTGCCGGGGCTGACGGCCAACTCATTGATCCGCGCCGCCAGCCGTTATGTGCCGATCGAAGGCGCGTTGCTGCTTAAATAGATTCTTTCACGGAGTTGGAACAGGTTTGGAACGTATAGCGGTCATCGACTTTGAAACCACCGGCATCACCCCGAGCAGCCACTGCCGGGCCACGGAAATCGCGGTGGTCATCCTTGAGCGTGGCCAGATCGTGGACCGCTATCAGAGCCTGATGAAAACCGGCGTGCATGTGCCCGCTTTCATCGAACAACTCACCGGCATCAGCAACGCCATGCTGCGCAGCGCGCCGCCGGCCGAGCGGGTAATGAACGAGGTCAACGAGTTCGTCGGCACCACGCCGCTGATGGCGCACAACGCCGCGTTCGACCAGAAGTTCTGGGACTACGAGCTGAGCCTGATCCGCCGCACCCGCCTGCAGAAATTCGCCTGCTCCCTGCTGCTTGCCCGCCGCCTCATGCCGGCTGCGCCCAACCACAAGCTCGGCACCCTCAACGCCTACGCCCAACTGCCCCACACCGGCCAGGCTCACCGAGCGCTGGCGGATGCGGAAATGGCGGCCAACCTCACGGCCCACCTGGCCCAGGAACTGCGGCGTACCCACGGCTTGCGTGAACTGTCCCACGACCTGCTGTGCACCTTGCAGAAAGTGCCAGCGGCGAAGATCAATGAGCATCTGAAGAAACATCGCGGGTTCTAAACCCGCCGCAATCCCAAAACAACCGAAGATCCAATGGTGGGAGCGGGCTTGCTCGCGAAAGCGGAGTGTCAGTCAGCACCTGTATTGACTGATCCACCGCTTTCACGAGCAAGCCCGCTCCCTCATTAGCTAGGCGGCGGTCATCGAGGGGCAGTCTTTGCGCAGATCAGCGAAAAGGTCATTCAGCTATTCGTCGACATCATCGGCTTCATCGACCGCAGCCAAGTGACAGAGCAAACGGATTTCATCCATGACTTCAAGATCATTGATGACGATTTGACCTGCTTCGTCATGCAGATCAAGTGGCAGTTCAAGCTGCAAGCCACTCAGGCAGATTGGGATGACATCACCACGATCAGGCAGATTATCGATTGGATTGTTGAACGCTCAAATGTGCATTGATGCAACTTACGTCATCGCAGGCAAGCCTGCTCCCACAGTTGGAATGCATTTCAAAGGTGGGAGCCGGGCTTGCCCGCGATGGCGGTGGGTCAGCCACCACTCTTCCCGATCCCCTCCAACTGCCCCAACGGCACCCGCCGCTCTATCGCGCTCGACAAAATGATCGAGGTCTTGCTAAAGCCGAATTTCGCTACGCGATTGATCAAGTTCTCCAACTCCGGCATAGACCCCACTGCCGCCTGCATGATCACGCACGGATCACCTGTCACCCGATGGCATTCGGTCAACTCGGGGATCTGCGCCAGGGCGTCGTAGGTCTTTTGGCTGCCATGGTTAGTCAGCCGCAGTTCCATCACGCATTGAATCGGCAAACCGACTTTGGACAGGTCCACCTTGGCCTGATACCCGGTGATCACGCCACTGGCCTCCAGCTTCGCCACGCGTTCGGCCACGGCAGGGGCAGAGAGGTTCACCGTGCGGGCCAATTGCGCGTAGGAAGCGCGGCCGTCTTCGAGCAGGGCGCTGAGGAGCAGGCGGTCGTATTTGTCCATGATAAGGCTCCGGTTGCGCGTGACTTTCGAAAGCACGGTTTATAGCCTTCACAACCATGCTTTGAAAAGTGTATTGGCGTTTTAAACAGGTTTTGTAACTTATGTTTAGCGACCTGCCTTTTTAGAATAAGCCTCCCATCTCCTGCCATAGAGCCGCCCAATGCCTGGCCCACGTCGCTTTCCCTTACCGTTGATCGCCGCCTTTTTTGCGTTGTATGTGATTTGGGGGTCTACCTACCTGGTGATTCGCATCGGTGTGGAGTACTGGCCGCCGTTGTTGCTGGCGGGGATTCGGTTCTGCACGGCGGGGGCATTGATGTACGGCTTCCTGCGCTGGCGAGGGGTGCCGGCACCGACTTGGCCGCAGTGGAAGGCGGCCGGGATGATCGGTCTTTTGTTGCTCACCGTGGGCAATGGTGGGGTCAGTGTGGCGGAACACATGGGGGTGTCGTCCGGCGTGGCGGCGTTGGCCGTGGCGACCGTGCCGTTGTTCACCTTGCTATGTGGGTATTTCTGGGGCGCGCGTAACACCCGTCTGGAATGGGCTGGGGTGATCCTGGGGATCATCGGCATTGCCATGCTCAACATGGGCAGTACGTTGCAATCGAGTCCGATGGGGGCTGTGTTGCTGTTGGTGGCGGCGGCATCCTGGGCGTTTGGTTCGGTGTGGAGCCGACAGTTGCCGTTGCCCCAAGGCGCCATGGCCAGTGCTGCGGAAATGCTGGTCGCCGGTGTGGCGTTGCTGATGGTCAGCGCGCTGTCCGGTGAACGCCTGCAGGCTGTGCCACCGCTGGAAGGTTGGCTGGCCCTGGCGTATCTGACCGTGTTCGGCTCGATCATCGCCTTCAATGCCTACATGTACCTGCTCAAGCATGTCCGCCCGGCGGCCGCGACCAGCTATGCCTATGTGAACCCGGCGGTGGCGGTGTTGCTGGGGATTGTGTTCGTGGGCGAGACCATTGGTCTGGAAGAAGCCCTGGCCATGTTGGTGATTATCAGCGCGGTGCTGTTGATCAGCCTGCCCCAGTGGCGCAAGCCGAAGCCGGAAATAAGGTAAACTGCCGCGCATTACGCCCTTGCGCTGAATTTTTCCTACGGTATCTACATGACTTTCGCCACCCTTGGCCTGATCGAACCCTTGCTGCGCGCCCTTGAGACGCTTGGCTACCAGACCCCGACGCCGGTGCAGGCGCAAGCCATTCCGGCGGTGCTGGCCGGTCGCGACCTGATGGCCGCGGCCCAGACCGGCACCGGCAAGACCGCCGGTTTCGCCGTGCCGTTGTTGCAACTGTTGACGATGGAAGGGCCGAAAGTCGCCGCCAACTCGGCCCGTGCGCTGATCCTGTGCCCGACCCGCGAGCTCGCCGAACAGGTGCACGCCAGCGTCGCCGAATACGCGCAAAACCTGCCGCTGACCACTTACGCGGTGTACGGCGGCGTGAGCATCAACCCGCAGATGATGAAGTTGCGCAAAGGTGTCGACATCCTGGTCGCCACCCCTGGCCGCCTGATTGACCTGTTCCGCCAAAACGCGCTGAAACTCAACCAGCTGCAAACCCTGGTGCTGGACGAAGCCGACCGCATGCTCGACCTGGGCTTCTCCGAAGAGCTGGCGAACATCTACCGCATGCTGCCGAAAAAGCGCCAGACGCTTCTGTTCTCCGCGACCTTCTCCGATGACATCCGCCTGCTGGCCGGGCAGATGCTCAACGATCCGCTGAGCATCGAAGTCAGCCCGCGCAACGTCGCTGCCAACACGGTCAAGCAGTGGGTCGTGCCGGTGGACAAGAAGCGCAAGCCGGAGCTGTTTGTGCACCTGATGCGCAAAGGTCGCTGGAAGCAGGTGCTGGTGTTCGCCAAGACCCGTAACGGTGTGGATGCGCTGGTGGATAAGTTGCAGGGCCTGGGCATCAATGCCGACGGCATCCATGGCGACAAGCCTCAGGCTACCCGCCAACGCGCACTGGACCGCTTCAAGTCCAGTGAAGTGCAGATCCTGGTAGCCACCGATGTGGCGGCCCGTGGCCTGGATATCGAAGACCTGCCGCTGGTGGTCAACTTCGACCTGCCGATCGTGGCCGAGGACTACATCCACCGTATCGGCCGTACCGGCCGTGCGGGCAACACCGGTGAGGCGATTTCCCTGGTGTGTGCCGATGAAGTGAACATGCTGTCGGCCATCGAGATGCTGACCCGTCAGACCCTGACCCGTCACATGGAACAGGATTTCGAACCGGAGCACCGCGTGCCGGACACCGATGCCAGCGGGCAGGTGGTGAAGAAGCCGAAAAAACCGAAGAAACCTAAAAGCTCTGGTGGCGGCGGTAAGCGCAACCTGGGCAAGTGGGTGGACAGCGGGGAAGTGGCGCCGGCAGAGCCGTCGATCAAACCGGTGCGCAAGGTGCCTGTTTTTAACACTGGGCCGCGCAAGAAGAAGTGATTTTTCGGCGTTGCTGATGGCCCCATCGCGAGCAAGCCCGCTCCCACATTTTGAATGTATTCACAGATCAAAAATGTGGGAGCGGGCTTGCTTGCGAAAGCGACTTTGAATTCACCACCAGTCTCAGCGCTTAAGCCACTCCAACATGCCGCGCCCAGCCGCCCGTCCGCTGGCAAAGCATCCTGTGAGTAGATAGCCCCCCGTCGGCGCTTCCCAGTCGAGCATCTCCCCTGCACAAAACACCCCCGGCAACGGCTTGAGCATCAACCGCTCATCCAACGCCTCAAACGGCATGCCGCCGGCTGTGCTGATCGCCTCATCCATTGGCCGGGTCTTCACCAGGGTCAACGGCAGCGCCTTGATATCCACCGCCAATTGCGCCGGATCGTTGAAGTGGTCAGCCGGTGCCAACTCGCGCAGCAGTGCCGCTTTCACCCCGTCCAGCCCCAACTGACTGTGCAAATGCTTGCTCATCGAGCGTGAGCCACGTGGTTTGGCCAGCGCGGCCTGAACCTTGTCCAGCGGCTTGCTCGGCAACAGGTCGATATGCACGGTGGCCGAGCCGTCGCGGTTGATCACTTCCCGGATCGGTGCCGACAACGCGTAGATCAAGCTGCCTTCGATACCCATCGCCGTGACCACACATTCGCCCAGGCGAGGCTTGTCATCTCCCAGCCCGATGGCGACGTTTTTCAACGGCGCGCCAGCGAATTTACTGACCATCAGTTCGCTCCAGGCCGACACCTCGAAACCGCAATTGCTGGGTTGCAGCGGGGCGTAGGGTACGCCTTTGTCCTCCAGCAACTTGAGCCAGGCACCGTCAGAGCCCAGCCGCGACCAGCTGCCGCCGCCAAGGGCCAGCAGCACGGCGTCGCTGTGGACAGTTTTTTCGCCGTCAGGGCTGTGGATAAGTAAGTCGCCCTCGGCATTCCAGCCCACCCAGCGATGGCGGGTGTGGATAACCACGCCCTGGTCGCGCAGGCGCTTGAGCCAGGCACGCAGCAGCGGTGCAGCTTTCATGTCGGTAGGAAACACCCGGCCCGAGGTGCCGACAAAGGTCTCGATCCCCAAGCCGTGGATCCATTCGCACAACGCCTCGGCCCCAAATGCGCGCAGCAAGGGCGCCATGTGTGGCGCACGTTCGGCGTAGCGCGACAGAAACGCCGGGTACGCCTCGGAATGCGTGATGTTCATGCCGCCCACGCCGGCCAGCAGGAACTTGCGCCCCACGGACGGCATGCCGTCGTACAGGTCCACCCGCACGCCCGCCTGGCTCAGGACTTCGGCGGCCATCAGCCCGGCAGGGCCGCCGCCGATAATGGCAACATGAGGAGGAGGGGTCTGAGGCATGGGTCGGGCTACGGTCGCTGAATAGGCCGAGCATTCTACCCGAGGACGGCACAACTGCCTGATCAAAAAATGTACAACTTCCTACAGGCCAGACTGCTTCTGGCTTTCAGGTGCTTACGCTCAAGTTATCCACAGGTGGTTCCACAGGCATTGTGGGTAACGCCCACGGTTCAATGACAACCTGATGACGTCCACACCCGTTGCGCACTGTGGTGCAGGATGCCGTGGCGGCGGGCGAGGGCCGGGCGGTCCTTGCTGTAGCCGCCACCGATCACGCCCATGACCGGAATGTCGCGGCCCAGGCAGTGGCGCATCACGCTTTCATCGCGGGCGGCGACGCCTTCGTCTGTCAGCTTGAGGTAACCGAGGGCGTCGTCCTTGTGTACATCAACGCCGGCGTCGTACAGCACCAGATCGGGTTGGTAGAGCGGCAGCAGGTAGTTGAGGGCGTCATCCACCACCTTGAGGTAGTCGGCGTCGCCCATGCCCATGGGCAGTGGAATGTCCCAGTCACTCTGGGCTTTGCGCGCCGGGAAGTTCTTTTCACAGTGCAGCGACACGGTGATGGCGTCCGGCGTGTCGTGGAGGATGCGCGCGGTGCCGTCGCCCTGGTGCACGTCGCAATCGAAGATCAGCACACGATTGACCCGGCCGCTGGCCAGCAGGTAATGGCTGATCACCGCCAGGTCATTGAAGATGCAGAAACCTGCCGGGTAATCGTAGTGGGCGTGGTGGGTGCCGCCGGCCAGGTGGCAGGCCAGGCCGTGGTCAAGGGCTTGCTCCGCCGCGAGAATCGAGCCGCCGACTGCACGTACGGTACGGCGGGCGAGGGCTTCGTTCCAAGGCAAGCCGAGGCGGCGCTGGTCTTCGCGTGACAGCTCGCCGCCCATGTAGCGTTCGATATACCCAGCGTCATGGGCCAGGGCCAGAATCTCCGGTGGGCACAACTGCGGGCGCAGCAGTTGGCTGTCCTCGGTCAGGCCGCTGTCCACCAGGTGGTCGCGCAGCAGGCGGAACTTGTCCATGGGGAACCGGTGGTCCGCCGGGAACTCGGGACTGTAGTCATCGTGGTAGATCAATGGCAAAGGCATGGGATTTTCTGACGGGAACCTGCGACGGATCTTAACAGCGCTGTACACTCACGCACATGGCAAGGGAGGGGACCCATGGAGCCGATACTGGAATTGGAAAGTGCACGCCTGGTGCTGCGCCAATGGCGCGACGCTGACTTGCCGGAGTTTGCGCGCATGTGCGCCGACCCGCAGGTGATGCGTTATTTCCCGGCCACACTGAGCCACCTGGAAAGCGCCGCGTTGATCGGCCGCATTCGTGGGCACTTCGCCGAATACGGCTTTGGCCTGTGGGCGTTGCAGCGCAAGGACACCGGTGAGTTCATCGGTCTCACCGGGTTGCTGAATGTCAGCTTTGAGGCGGACTTTGCCCCGGCGGTGGAGATCGGCTGGCGCCTGGCTCGCGAACACTGGGGCCTGGGGTACGCCAGCGAGGCTGCGTGGACCGCGTTGCGCTGTGGATTTGATCGCTTGAGCCTGGACGAGATTGTCGCCTTCACCACGCAAGCCAATCTGCCATCACAAAAAGTCATGCAGGCCATCGGTATGCATTACGATCCGCAGGCAGATTTTGAACACCCCAAGGTCGCAGCCGATGACCCGCTGCGCCATCATGTTTTGTATCGCATCACCCGCGCCCAATGGTTGGACACGCTGCATGGATAGGCAGCCCGGAATGCCCCATAGATTTTAGGAGTTGCTCTATGAGCCAAGTATTGGAAGATCTGGTGGACTTGCTGACCCTGGAACCGATCGAGGAAAACCTCTTTCGCGGCCGCAGCCAGGACCTGGGTTTTCGCCAACTGTTCGGCGGCCAGGTGCTCGGCCAGTCGCTGTCGGCCGCCAGCCAGACCGTAGAAGAAGCGCGGCACGTGCATTCCCTGCATGGTTATTTCCTGCGTCCCGGCGATGCAGCGTTGCCGGTGGTGTATTCGGTGGACCGTGTGCGTGATGGCGGCAGTTTCAGCACGCGCCGCGTGACCGCGATCCAGAAGGGCCACCCGATCTTCACCTGCACCACCTCGTTCCAGTACGACGAACAAGGCTTCGATCACCAGACCACCATGCCGGTGGTGGTGGGGCCGGAAAACCTGCCGTCGGAGCTGGAACTGACCCAGCAACGTGCGCACCTGATCCCCGAGCACATGCGCGACAAGCTGCTGTGCCCCAAGCCTATTGAAGTGCGCCCGGTCACCGAAAAAGACCCGTTCAACCCGCAGCCGTCCGACCCGGTCAAATACGTGTGGTTCCGCGCCGACGGCGCCCTGGCTGATGCGCCGGCGCTGCACAAATACCTGCTGGCCTATGCCTCGGACTTTGGCCTGCTGACCACCTCCTTGCTGCCCCATGGCAAGACGGTGTGGCAGAAAGATATGCAGGTCGCCAGCCTCGACCACGCGCTGTGGTTCCACGCCGACCTGCGCGCCGACGACTGGTTGCTGTACGCCATGGACAGCCCATGGGCCGGCAATTCCCGTGGGTTCTCCCGTGGCAGCGTGTACAACCGCGCAGGGCAACTGGTGGCCTCGGTGACCCAGGAAGGCCTGATCCGCCATCGCAAGGATTGGGCATGAGCCTGTCGGACGTAAAGCACTGGGTGTTCGATATGGACGGCACCCTCACGGTGGCCGTGCATGACTTTGCGGCCATTCGCGTGGCCCTGGAGATCCCACCCGAGGACGACATCCTCACACACTTGGCGGCATTGCCCGCGGATGTCGCGGCGGCCAAGCATGCCTGGTTGCTGGCGCATGAGCGTGAGTTGGCATTGGGTTCAGTCGCGGCCGAAGGCGCGGTTGAGTTGGTGCGCGAGCTGGCTGGACGCGGTTACCGTTTGGGCATCCTGACCCGTAATGCGCGGGAGTTGGCGCATGTCACGCTGGAGGCGATTGGCCTGGCGGACTGCTTTGCCATTGAGGACGTGCTGGGGCGTGACGATGCGCAACCGAAGCCCGATCCGGATGGCTTGCTGAAACTGGCAGCTGCTTGGGAGGTGGCGCCGAGCAAAATGGTGATGGTCGGTGATTACCGCTTCGACCTGGATTGTGGCCGGGCGGCGGGAACGCGGACGGTGTTGGTTAACCTGCCGGAAAACCCCTGGCCGGAGTTGGCGGATTGGCATGCCGAGGATTGCGCGGTGCTGCGCCGGATGATCTAGCCCAGACAATAGCGCTCCCACATGTTGATTGGGTTTCTTCAGGGGGGGTTATTGGAAAAGTACTTTCTGGCCCTCTGGTGACGTAAACATCCCATCGCCGTTATGCCCCACCCCCGGCACTTCCACCAACGTGTGGCTCAACTGCGGATGCCGTTGCTTGAGGTAGTCAAAATAGTTGTGCCCACGAATCAGGCGATACGCGCCCTGGGTTTCAGCGGCGCAGCTTTTGTCCAGTGCCGGGTGGTTCGGGTCGGTGTCTTGCTGGCCCAGCAGGTAGGTGATGTTGCGTGACACATAGGCTTGCTCAAGCTGCTCGGCGCTCTGGCCCTTGGCGTAGGCCGGCAGGTGTTGCAGGCCATATTTCCAGTCGTTGAAGCCTGGGCAACTGGCCGTGTCGAACTGCACCGGGCGCTGTGCGGTGAAGTAGGCGTAGGACGACGGGTTGGCCACCACATAACGCAGGCGGATGCCTTCGGTTCGCAAGGTTGGGTGATCGTGGCCGGTGAGGGCGAAACGCTGCACCACCTGGCCGCCGCCGGAGTGACCGGCCACCACGATTTCCTTGAGCGCCGGGAATAGCGTGCGGTTGCCCAGGTGCTTGATGATCTGATCGAGGGCACCGTAGGCGCTGATTTGCCCTGGCGCGGTGGAGGGGGCGCCGGCCATCCAGTCATTGCCCTTCCAACGCAGCACCTGGTTGTCCAGGTGGTTGCGCTTTACGTCGGACGCATTGAGAAACTGCGGCGCAATCACCAGTGTGTTGGCGGCTTGGCCCGCATGCGCAGCGGCGTCTTCAGCGCTTTGAAGGTAAGTCTGCGCATTGCGCAGGCGGCCATGCACGATGACCAAGGCGCGGGTGACCTGGGGCAGCGGTTTGCGCCAGTCCTGGCTTAATCCGAGACTGAGGTCGCCGGCCTCCAGGTGAAAACGATCGGGACTGACTTCTTTTACGCCATGTTCGGCGGCCAAGGCGGAACAGGTGACTAACAAACCCAGCAGCAATCCCAATCGTTTATTCATCTAGAGACTCTTGGCGGTAAACGTGTCGCATTGAGTGATCTGGCCCTGGGCGAAGCCGGTCTTGAACCAGCGAACCCGCTGTGCCGAGGTGCCATGGGTAAACGAGTCCGGCACGACGCGCCCTTGACCCTGTTGCTGCAAACGGTCATCGCCGATGGCGTTGGCTGCATTCAGTGCTTCTTCAATATCGCCAGGCTCCAGCCAGTTCAGACGCTTTTGCGCACGGTTGGCCCACACGCCGGCGAAGCAATCGGCTTGCAGTTCCTGGCGGACCAGCAACCCGCCGTCGCCCTGCATCTGCCGGCCCTGCTGGCGCGCCGCCTGGATCTTCGACGAGATACCCAGCAGCGTCTGCACGTGGTGCCCGACTTCGTGGGCGATCACGTAGGCTTGGGCAAAGTCGCCGGCGGCCTGGAAGCGCTGCGACATTTCCCGGAAGAAATCCAGGTCCAGGTACACCTGCTGGTCAGCCGGGCAATAAAACGGACCGCTGGCCGAGGTGGCGCCACCGCAGGCGGAATTCACCCGGCCGCGGAACAGAATCAGTTTCGGGTTCTTATAGGCCAACCCGTTTTCCTTGAACACCTGGCCCCAGGTGTCTTCGGTATCGCCCAGTACCGCACGGACAAAATCCGCTTGCTCATCGTTGGCCGGCGGCGCCTGGCGTGACTGCGTGCTTACCGACGGCGCCTGTTCCATCTGGCCAGTCAGTTGGCCGAGGATCTGCAACGGGTCCTGGCCGGTCATCCAGCCGATGCCGACGATCAGCACAATGGCCGTGAGGCTCAGGCCTTTGCCGCCACCAAAGCGCATGCCACCACCACCGCCGCCACTGTCATCGCGGGCATCCACCACGTTGTCACTGCGTCGGCCTTTTTTCCATAGCATTGGGGCAATCCTCTCGATGAACCCTGTGTAGGCGCGAGCAAGCTCGCGCCTACAGTAATAGTGATAGTGACTGAGTATGGACCTTAATTTCGGCAGTAACCTTCGCCGGTATCCACCACCAGGCAATCCTTTTTATCCGCCAGCCATTTCATCCCGGTGGCAGCACCGTCGCCGGCGCGCAGCAGTTGCGGGCCATCCGGACGGGTGAAGGCGATGCCGCCTTCGGCCGCTTCCCCCTTGAACGTGCCCGAGTCATCGGCGTCGAGGCCGTATTGCATGGTCAGGATGTAATGACCGCGACCGATACTCTCGTCCTTGGCGATGGTCAGGTGGAGGCCTTCGACGCCGATCCATTTGCCGACCCATTTATCGGTGGGTGGGGTTTGCGGTACCAGGGTGGCTTGCACGGAAGCGGGCGCAGGTTTGGGCGCTTCCTGGGTTTCCTGCTTGCAGGCGGTGAGCAGGGCAAGGGCGGAAAGAGCAAAGAGGATTTTCTTCATAGCAGCAAGGCCTTGGTTAAAAAATGTGCAACTGGAAGGACGATGTGCAGCGTTGGACTCGAAACCCGTGATTTAGTGCGCTGTTCGCACGGTGTTTGGTTATGCTCTTGGGGCAGGCTCCAGCCCGGCTGCTAGATTACTGGGTTGAGCCCGATCGCGCGCCACACAAGAGAATCCGATGACCGTCAGTACCCCTTTATCCGGCGTCAACCATCCCTTCAAGGGCATTTTGCTGATCGTCCTGGCGACGTTTCTGTTTTCCAGCCACGACGCCCTGTCCAAATACCTGGCCGGGTTCTACCCGATCGTGATGGTGGTGTGGGCGCGTTACCTGGTGCACACCTTGTTGATGGCCGGGATTTTCCTGCCGCAATCGGGCTTGCGCGTGCTGCGCAGCAAGCGTCCGGGGATGCAGGTAGTACGGGCGCTCTGCCTGTTGGGCACCAGCCTGTTTTTCACGACGGCGCTGCACTACATCCCACTGGCGGAAGCCACGGCGGTGAACTTTCTCGCGCCGATCCTGGTGACGGCGCTCTCGGTGCCGTTGCTTGGTGAACACGTGACCCGAGGGCAATGGCTGGCGGTGATCTGTGGGTTTGTCGGCGTGCTGATCATCATCCACCCCGGCGGTGAATTGTTCACCCCCGCGGTGTTGCTGCCGCTGTGTTCGGCGCTGTTCTTCTGCTTCTACCAACTGCTCACGCGCATCCTCAGCCAGTACGACACACCCACCACCAGCAACTTCTTTGCCGGCCTGTGCAATACCCTGGTGATGAGTGCAATGGTGCCGTTTTTCTGGCAGGTTCCGACGCTGTGGCATGGCGCGTTGATGCTGGCGCTGGGCACTTGCGGCATGACCGCGCACTTGATGCTGACCCAGGCGTTCCGCTTTGCGGCGCCGGCCTTGCTGGCGCCGTTCGGCTATTGCCAGATCGTGTTCGCGGGGTTGTTGGGCTGGCTGGTGTTCAACCATACCCCCGATGTGACCACAGTGGTCGGCATCGGGGTGATCTGCATGAGCGGGCTGGCCGCTGCCTGGCAGCAGCGGCGCCGATAGCTCAGACGTCGACGGTAGGAATCTTGCGCGGCGCCATGAAGTACATCCAGGTCAGCGCAATGAAGTACATCGCCGGGATCAACGTGAACAACACCGTGTAGTTGTTGTTGGTCACGGTGAGGATATGGCCGACGATCTGGGTCATGAACATGCCGCCGATGGCCGCGCACATGCCGCCGAAACCGAACACCGTGCTCATCATGTGCTTGGGCGTGTAGTCCATCACCAGGCTCCAGATGTTCGCGGTCCAGGCCTGATGCGCGCCGATCGCCAGGGAGATGGCAAACACCGCGACCCACAGTTGGCTGGAACCGGCCGCCATGATCACGCCGACGATGCAGCACGCAAACAGCAGCATCGACAGCAGCCGCGCCTTGATCGAGTTCATGCCGCGACCGATCAGGAACGATGACAGAATCCCTCCGCCCACGCTGCCGAAATCCGCAGTCAGGTAGATGATGATCAGCGGGATACCCATCTGGGTCACGTTGATGCCCAGGTTGTATTGCTGATTCAGGAACGGCGGCAGCCAGTACAGGTAGAACCAGAACACGGGGGCGGTCATCGAGTAGGCGAGGGCGAAGGCCCAGGTGCCGCGCATGCGCAGGATGCGGGTGAACGGCACGCGCGGTTGTTCCGGTTCGGCTTCCTGCAGCACGTAGTCCAATTCGGATTGTTTGATGCTGGGATGGTCTTCCGGGTTGAAGTACTTCAGGCCCCAGAACACCAACCAGATCCCGCCGAGTGCCGACATGCACAGGAACGCAGCCTGCCAGCCCCATACATGCAGGATCAACGGCAGCAGCATTGGCGTCATCATCGCGCCGACGTTGGTGCCGGCGTTGAAGATACCGGTAGCCACCGCACGCTCACCAGCCGGGAACCACAAGCGCGTGGTCTTGACGCACGCCGGGTAGTTGGCGGCCTCGGTCAACCCGAGGATAAAGCGGCACACCATGAAGCCAACGGCTGAGGTGGCCAGGCCGTGGGCGCCGGTGGCCAGGCTCCACAACAGCACGGCGCAGAAGAACACACGTTTGACGCCCACCCGATCGATCAGGCGGCCCTGCAGCACAAAACCGATGGCGTAGCCGACCTGGAACCAGAAGTTGATGTTGGCGTAATCCATCGCCGTCCAGCTCATCTCTTTGGCGAGGATCGGCTGCATGACGCCCAGCGCGGCGCGGTCGATGTAGTTGAGGGTGGTGGCGAAAAACACCAGGGCCAACATGCCCCAGCGCGTTTTACCCACAGCCAGGGCGCCGCGGATCTTGTCGCCGATGCCGGCGTGCGGGGTGCCGTGGCGCGCGGCCAGGGCGGAGTTTTGCAGAGGCATGAGGTCGTACCCGTTTTTTTGAAATTTTTATGGTGTGTTCTGGGTCTTGTTACTGAATCGATGGTGCGCAGCGGCTAAAAAATCGTCAATTCGCCAAAGGGGCATAGTGTTCGATAATCGCACCAAAAACTAACCGGTTCGTACATTTTAATTGCTGTGAACAGTTTAGCGGCCAATAATTTGCCGTAAATAAGACCAGCCTCAAACGCCGGGAGTCGCCCATGCAACGCTCTATTGCCACCGTTTCCTTGAGCGGAACCCTGCCGGAAAAACTCGAAGCCATCGCGGCCGCCGGGTTCGACGGTGTAGAAATCTTCGAAAACGATCTGTTGTATTACGACGGCAGCCCCCGCGAAGTTAGGCAGATGTGCGCCGATCTGGGCATCGCCATCACCTTGTTCCAGCCGTTCCGCGACTTTGAAGGCTGCCGCCGTGACCGCCTGGCACGCAACCTGGAACGCGCCGAACGCAAATTCGACTTGATGCAGGAACTGGGCACCGACCTGGTGCTGGTGTGCAGCAATGCCTCGGCCGACTGCGTGGGTGACGAGCGTATCTTGCTCGATGACCTGAGCCTGCTCGCCGAACACGCTGGCCGTCGTGGCCTGCGCATTGGCTATGAAGCGTTGGCCTGGGGCAAGCATGTGAATACCTGGCAACAGGTGTGGAACCTGGTGCGTCAGGTTGATCACCCCAACCTCGGCGTATTGCTCGACAGCTTCCACACCCTCTCCCTTAAAGGCGACCCAAGTGCTATCGCCGAGATTCCCGGCGACAAGATTTTCTTCGTGCAAATGGCCGACGCGCCAATCCTGGCCATGGACGTGCTGGAGTGGAGCCGACATTTCCGCTGCTTCCCCGGCCAAGGTGAGTTCGACCTGGCAGGGTTCCTCGCGCCGATCATCAAGAGCGGTTACACCGGGCCGCTGTCCCTGGAAATTTTCAACGACGGCTTCCGCGCTGCGCCGACCCGTGCGAATGCGGCGGATGGCTTGCGCTCCTTGCTGTACCTGGAAGAGAAAACCCGCGAGCGCCTGCAGCAGGAGGCTCCTGCGCAACCGCTCGATATCCTGTTCGACACCCCGGCGGCCAGTGAATACGACGGCATCGAGTTCCTCGAATTTGCCGTGGACGAAAGCCTCGGCGCCAAGCTCACCTACTGGCTGGAACGCCTGGGTTTCGTCAAGGCCGGGCAGCATCGCTCCAAGAGCGTGAGCCTGTTGCGCCAGGGCGATATCAACCTGATCCTCAACTGCGAGCCCTATTCGTTTGCCCACAACTTTTTTGAGGCCCACGGGCCGTCGTTGTGCGCCACCGCGATTCGGGTCAAGGACAGCGCCAAGGCCCTGGAGCGCGCGATGGCGTACAAAGGCCAGCCGTATCGCGGCCTGGTCGGGCCTAACGAGCTGGAGCTGGCGGCGGTGCGCGCGCCGGATGGCAGCCTGATTTACCTGGTGGATCCGAGCGAACGCGGGTTGTACGACACCGACTTCAACCTGCAGCCCGCCGCATCATCCAGCGGCGGCTTGCTGCGCATCGACCACATGGCCATGGCCTTGCCGGCCGACAGCCTCGACAGTTGGGTGCTGTTCTACAAGAGCCTGCTGGACTTTGAAGCCGACGACGAAGTGGTGCTGCCCGACCCGTATGGTTTGGTGAAAAGCCGTGCGCTGCGTAGCCGTTGCAGCTCGATCCGCCTGCCGCTGAACATCTCCGAAAACCGCAACACCGCGATTTCCCATGCGCTGTCGAGCTATCGTGGCTCGGGCGTGCACCACATTGCCTTCGACTGCGCGGATATTTTCGCCGAAGTGCGCCGCGCCAAAGAGGCGGGTGTGCCGCTGCTGGATATCCCGCTCAACTACTATGACGACCTGGCGGCGCGTTTCGATTTCGACGACGAGTTCCTCAGCGAGTTGGCGTACTACAACGTGTTGTACGACCGCGACGCTCAGGGGGGCGAGTTGTTTCATGTGTACACCGAACCCTTTGAAGGGCGGTTTTTCTTCGAGATCATCCAGCGCAAGAACGGCTATGCCGGCTATGGCGCGGCCAATGTGGCGGTGCGCCTGGCCGCGATGGCCAAATCCCGCAGCGGCGCGGTACGCCAGGCGCGTTTATAACGCTGGGTCAGGTGCTTTCTTTCAGGCAGCATCGCGGCCCATAATCACGGCCTGCATAACACTGGCCGTGAGCGCACCATGACCACCGAGGCACCCCGCAAGAGTCGTAAGAACAATCCGGAAAAGACCCGCGAAAACATACTCCAGGAAGCCATCGTCGAGTTTGTCCAGCAGGGCCTTTCCGGCGCTCGGGTGGACGCGATCGCCGAGCGCATCCACACCTCCAAGCGCATGATCTATTACTACTTCGGCAGCAAGGAGCAGCTGTACGTCGAGGTGCTGGAGAAGCTCTACGGCGACATTCGCACGACCGAAACCCGCATGAACCTCACCGCGCTGGAACCCCGTGAGGCGATCCGGCGGCTGGTGGAATTCACGTTTGATCACCACGACCAGAACGTGGATTTCGTGCGCATTGTCAGCATCGAAAATATCCACAATGCCGAGTACGTGAAGCGTTCGGATTCGATCAAGGCGATGAACAGCAACATCCTGGAAGCGCTGGGTGCGACGTTGCGCCGTGGGGCTGAGCTGGGGTTGTTTCGCGAGGGGCTGGAGCCGCTGGACGTGCACCTGCTGATCAACTCGTTCAGCTTTTACCGCGTGTCCAACCGCCATACGTTCAGTGAGATCTTTCAGATCGAGCTGTCGGACGAGGCGGTTAAACAGCGGCATCGGGACATGATTTGTGATTCGGTGATGCGTTACTTGCAGGCCTGAGTACGCAGGGCGCAGCGCAGTCCCTGTGGGAGCGGGCTTGCTCGCGAATGCGGTGGGTCAGTCAACTGAATCGTGACTGACCCACCGCATTCGCGAGCAAGCCCGCTCCCACATTTGGGTTTGGTTTCTTCTGTCAGGTATTCATGCTTTGGAAGTGCGCCAGCATCCGCTGCGCATCCGGCACTTCCCCACTGAATAACTCAAACGCCTTCACCGCCTGAAACACCGCCATGTTGCCGCCATCCAGCGTACGGCAACCCAAGGCACGGGCATCACGCAGCAGTTCGGTTTCCAGTGGGAAATACACGATTTCCGCCACCCACAATTCTGTGCGTAGCAAGGTGGCCGGAACCGGTGTGCCCGGCAACTTGGCCATGCCCATCGGTGTGGTGTTCACCAGGCCATCGGCCTCGGCCATGGCATTTTCCAGTTGGCTGCCCACTTGAGCGCGACCCGTGCCGAAACGCTGCGCGAGGTTATCCACAAGGTCGCGGGCGCGGCTGATGTCCACGTCGAAAATACTCAACTGCTGCACACCTTCGCCCAGCAGCGCATGCGCCACCGCCGCGCCCGCACCGCCGGCGCCCATCTGCACCACGCGCTGGCGTGCCACATCCTTCAAGTTGCGCCGAAAGCCTTCGGCAAACCCCAGGCAGTCGGTGTTGTGACCGATGCGCTTGCCGTCCTTGAACACCACGGTGTTGACCGCGCCAATGCCGCGAGCCTCGTCAGACAGTTCATCGAGCAACGGCAGGATGGCCTGCTTGCACGGGTAGGTAATGTTCAGGCCGGTGAAGTGCATCAACTCGGCCGCGTCCAGCAGGTGGGGCAGGGCGTTGGTGTCCAGGTGCAGCGGCTCAAGGTCTATCAGGCGATACAGGTAGCGCAGGCCCCGGGCATCACCTTCCTGTTCGTGCAGGGCGGGGGTGCGGGAGGCCTGGATGCCGGCGCCGATCAGGCCGGCGAGAATGCGCGGTTTCATCGGGCCGACCCTTTTAACAGCTGGCTGAAGTGTTCAAGTGCCAGGTGGTAGCCATGGCTACCGAAGCCTGCGAGGACGGCCTTGGCGATGGGCGACACAAACGAGTGATGCCGGAACGCTTCGCGGGCATGCACGTTGGACAGATGCACTTCGATCACCGGCACTTCGCTGGCGACCAGCGCGTCACGAATCGCCACCGAGGTGTGGGTCCAGGCGGCCGGGTTGATCACGATACCGGCGCAGCGGGCGCGGGCGCCGTGGATCCAGTCGAGCAGTTCGCCTTCGTGGTTGGTCTGGCGAAATTCGATTTTCAGCCCGAGCTGTTCGGCACTGCGGCCACACAGCGCGGCGACATCGGCCAGGGTTTCATGGCCGTAGGTGGCGGGCTCGCGGGTACCGAGCAGGTTGAGGTTGGGGCCGTTGAGCACCAGCACGATAGGCGGCATTAGGGGGTCTCCACAGTTATTGTTCGTTGTGGAGGTAAAATGTACCGGATGGTTAATTTGGTCAATCGGTGGCGGTGGATGTGTTCGATTATCGAACTGTTAATCAGGCCTTTCATACGGGCGGATCAGATTAGATATCAATTGAAAATCATTCTCGACAACGCTTAAGATGCCCGCCTGTTTCCTTAACATTCCAGGGAGTCGGTTTGTCGGACGTGGATCTCAAAGGCCTGTTTCTCAAGCATGCCGATACCCTGCGCGGGTATCTGGCGCGCAAGGTACGGGACCCGCAGTTGGCCGCAGACCTGGTACAGGAGAGTTTCCTGCGCCTGGCGGAAAAGCCGGCCGGCGAGCGCATCGACAACTCCCAGGGCTATCTCTATCGGACGGCGAGCAATCTGCTGATCGACCATATTCGTCAGGAAGCGCGGCGCAAGACAGACCCCGTGCCCCATGAGGCGCTGGCCGAGATTGAAGATGAAGTGGCCGGGTTGGAGGCTCAGGCAATGGCGCAGCAACAGCGACAGGCATTGAAGCAGGCACTGGCGGAGTTGCCGGAACGCACCCAGCAGATTTTCCGCCTCAACCGTATCGAAGGCATGACCCACGCCCAGGTCGCCCGGCACTTGGACATCTCTGACAGCTCCGTACAAAAGCACCTGGCCAAGGCGTTGGCTTACGTGATGCAGCGCTTGCAGGACGGCGAGGTGGCGCCATCCGACGAATGAATTACCGAAAAACGCCAGGTCAGTCGTCACAGCGTTACATAATGAAAAATTCGAGATTCACACGTGAATAGCCAGGGTCCGCAACAGCACAGCATTACCGAGGCGGCCGCCGAGTGGGCGGTGCGCTTGCACGCCGGTGCCCTGACCGACCAGGAACAGGCCGAGCTGCAGCATTGGATCGCCTGCGACAGCCGCCATGAAGCGGCATTGCGCTTTGCCGAACAAACGTGGGCGGCGTTGGGCGACGTGTACAAGGAAGAACCGGTGCACCGTCAACGTCCGTCGGCGGCGGCCCTGCCTGCGCGGCGCTCCAAACGGCGAAGGCCGTGGCAACGTGTGGCGGCCATTGCATTGGTCGTGGTGGTGGCCGGCGTCGGCTGGGTGCGTGGGCCGGACGTGTTGCTGCGTATGCAAGCCGACTACATGACCGAAAAAGGCGAGGTGCGCACCGTCCACCTGGCCGATGGCAGCAAGGTGGAATTGGACTCCGGCAGTGCCATCCGCCTGGACTACGACGGTGTGCAGCGTCGTATCAGCCTGCTCCAGGGCTCGGCGATCTTTGATGTGGCGCCGATGGTGGGCGAAGAAACCCGGCCGTTCGTGGTGCAGAGCGCCGGGGGGCAGACCCGGGCGCTGGGCACGCGGTTTGTGGTGGAACGCGAAGGCGATAGCCAGGCGTGGGTCGGCGTACTCGAACACAGTGTCGAGGTTTCCCTGCAGGCCATCCCGAAAAAGGGCCCGGCCGACCGGGTGCTCAAGGACGGCCTGGCCGCGCGCTACAACCTCCAGGAAGGCATCGTGCCCCTGGAACAGCTCGATGTAGAACGCGCCACCAGTTGGCGACGCGGTGTGCTGATCTTTGATCGCCAGCCCTTGACCAAAGTCATCGAGCAACTCAACCGTTACCGCCCCGGACGCGTGGTGCTCACCGATTCGGCACTGGGCGATCGCGAAGTCAGTGGCGTTTTTCGACTCGACATGCTCGACACCGCCCTCGGTACCCTCACCCAGGAACTGCAAGTGCAACGCTTGGACCTGGCAGGCCTCAGCCTGATCTATTGACCCTCCTACAGGTTTGTTTGCCTGCAGAAAAAAACTTTCGAAAAAGTCTTACTGACTTCCTGCGCGTCGCACGTCTTGCTAGGTGAGAAGCATTCGCATAAACAAAAAACGCTTAGCGCAGGGAACCTCAGAAATGTCAGCACTCAACAAGGGGCGTATCACCGTTAGCCGGTTAGCCCTGGCCATCCACGTGGGGCTGTTCGCTGCGGCGGCCCCGGTGTACGCCGCGCAACCTGCGGTGAAGGCTACGCAACCTGCCGTGCTGATGCTTGATATCCCTGCGCAGTCCCTGGGCAGCGCCGTACTGGCGTTTGCCGATCAGGCGGGCCTGCAAGTGCTGTTCGACAGCCAGCGGCTCGCAGGTTTGCAGAGTACGACGGTGAACGGTCAGTACAGCGTGCAGGAAGGGTTGGCGCGGTTGCTGGGCAATGCACCGGTGGAGTATCGCTTCAACGGCGAGCGTCAAGTCACCCTGACCCGCGTCGAGCAGAGTGGCGCTGCGCTGGCGTTGGCCACCACCACGATCACCGGCCTGCACCCCAACGACTGGGTGTATTCAACGCCACGTTCGGTGAGTGTGGTCGGGCGCGAGCAACTGGATCGCAACCCACCGCGGCATGCCGCTGAAATGCTGGAGGAGGCGCCGGGCGTCTACTCGGCGGTCAGCCAGCAAGACCCTGGCTTGTCGGTGAATATTCGCGGCATCCAGGACTACGGCCGGGTCAACATGTCAGTGGACGGCATGCGTCAGAACTATCAACAAAGCGGCCACCAGCAACGCAATGGCACGTTGTATGTCGACTCGGAGTTGCTGTCTGAGGTGGTGATAGAGAAGGGCGCCACCTCCACGATGGGCGGCGCTGGGGTGATCGGCGGGGTGGCGAATTTTCGCACCGTGGAAGCTGCCGATCTGCTCAAGGACGGCAAGGAAATCGGCGGACGCATCCGCGTGACCACTGGGCTGGGCGGGCGCAGCAACGGTACGCACTTTATCGGCAGCTCGGCGTTTGCCGTGGGCACCGACGTTTGGGACATGCTGCTGGCCGCCAGTGAGCGTCACCTCGGCGATTACAACCCTGGCACCAAAGGCAGTATCGGCGATCTGCGCACCGGCACGTCCTTCCTGCCGAACAGTCAGGAACGGATCAAGAACACCACCGTCGCCTATTCGGGCTCGGTGATGCGCTCCCGCCTGCTAAAGCTCGGTATCAACTTGCCCGTGGACCAGCGTTTGCAACTGAGCTACCTGACGACCGCAGTCGGCTACGACGACGTGAACATGATGAGCGCCGAAAAAGCCCAGTTATGGGAGAAGCTCGGCAGCAGCGATGTCACGGCGCAGAACGTCGCATTGGACTACAGCTACACGCCGGACAATCCGCTGATCGATTTCAAGGCCAAGCTCTATTACGTCGATACCCGCAACGATCAATCCACGCTGACCCGTGGCAGCAGCAAGGGTTACGAGGTCACGTACCAGACCAACACCTATGGTTTCCAGGCACAGAACATGTCGACCTTTGCCTTGAGTGAACTGTCCGTGATCAAGGCCAACTATGGCCTGGAGTTTTTCTACGACAAGGTCCGCCCGGACTCGAACCAGATGGTCGCCAGCGATTCAGCGGTGACGGCCTCGGCGGCAGAGAGCGTCACGCCCAAAGGTGATCGGGCGATGGGCAGCCTGTTCACGCGCCTGGATTACGACTATGACAATTGGCTGAACCTCAACGCTGGGTTGCGCTACGACCGCTATCGGCTGCGGGGCGAGACGGGCTTGAACACCCGGACGTTTATTATTGGTACTACCCGTCAAGTCGGCTTGCCCATGACTTATGACGTGGATCGGGAAGAGGGGCATTTCTCGCCGACCTTCGGCCTGTCGATCAAGCCAGGCGTGGATTGGTTGCAACTCTTCGCCACCTACGGCAAGGGCTGGCGCCCGCCGGCCGTCACCGAAACCCTGGTGAGCGGCAGGCCCCATGGCGGGGGCTCGGAGTCGATTTTCCCCAACCCGTTTTTGAAGCCGGAGACGTCCACCGCCTGGGAGGTGGGCTTCAATGTGCTGAAGGAAGACCTGTTGTTCGCCGATGATCGCGCGGGCATGAAGGTGTCGTATTTCAACACCCGCGTGGATGACTTCTCCTATATGGCGCTGGGCGTGCAGCCGCCCGGTTATGGCATCGCCAATATCGGCAATGCGGCGTATGTGAACAACCTGGAGACCACGCGTTTTCGCGGCCTCGAGTACCAACTGGATTACGACGCCGGCTTTGCCTATGGCCAGTTCAATTACACGCGGATGCTCGGCAGCAACAGGTTCTGCAGCAAGACCGCGTGGCTGGGGGGTGTCACCAAGATCCAGAAAGGGCCGGGTAGCCGGGCGCCAGTCACGGCGATGGTGCCGGACGACGTGGCCAATGCGGGGCAGGGCTGCAGTGCAATCCTGGGCTCCTCCGAGCACATGCCGATGGACCGTGGCACCGCGACGCTGGGGGCACGCTTCTTCGAGCGAAAACTGGACGTAGGCGTTCGCGCCCGCTACAGCGGCGGTTACTACGTAAAAGGTGGCGTCGGCGTGACCACTTCGCAGACCGGCGTTTATCCGGCCGACTGGAAGCCCTACACGGTCTATGACCTTTACAGCAGCTACCGCGCCACTGACCAGTTGACCCTGCGCTTGGCCATGGAAAACGTCACCGACCGTGCCTATCTGGTGCCGCTGGGCGACGTGTTGGCCTTTACCCTGGGGCGTGGGCGCACGTTGCAGGGCACTGTCGAATATCAATTCTGACCGATTTTGCCCAGTGACGGGCAAAACCACAGCAGGCACTGGCCTGCTGTGGAGTTACCACCCCATGACTTGGAGTTTTGCATGAGCATTTCTATTTCATACAGCACGACCTACGCCGCTAGCACCGTTGCCGAGTACCTGAGCGACTGGTCGGCTTACTTTGGTGACCTGAACCACCGTGAAGGTTCGGTCAAAGAGGGTTCGAACACCGGTGGTTTCAATCCTGGCCCGTTCGACGGCACCCAATACGGTGTGTCGAGCACTGTCAGCAACGCAGCAGTGGTCGCTAACGGTGACCTGCATTACACCTTGTTCAATCCGCCGTCGCACACCTTGTGGGGTTCGATCGACTCCCTGGACCTGGGCACTGTCCTGACGGGCGGCGCTGCCGGCGGTAGCTACGCCCTCGGCGAGCAGGAAGTCAGCTTCGCCAACCTGGGCCTGTCGAGCCTGCAGTCCGAAGGCCGTGACGGCCAGGTACACAAAATCGTGTACGGCCTGATGAGCGGCGACAGCTCGGCACTGGCTTCGGCGATCGACTCCCTGCTCAAGGACATCGATCCAAACCTGTCGATCAACTCGACGTTCGACCAACTGGCTGCCGCCGGTGTGGCCCATGTGGACTCGGCTTCGGTCGCGGCTTCCGACGTGGCGCTCGTGGGCGTGCAAGACGTGCCTCAGGACTTCGCCCTGGCCGCCTGACGCGAAGAAAAAAGCGAATGGAAGATCGCTCTCCCATTCGCCGCATTACACCGCCGTCGCCCAAGCCTTCTACTTCTTCAGCGACGGCGGTGCCGAATTCTGCGCAGCGCCGTTTTACCTGTCAACGCGGCGCTGCCCGCTCAACCCCATGAGAATCTCCAGATGCGCCACGCCGGCAACGAAACCCTGGCCGCCCTCAAGGCCTATAAAAGTGGCTTCTTCAACATCGGCCTGTTCTCGGCGGTGATTAACCTGCTGATGCTCGCTCCGGCGCTGTACATGCTGCAGGTGTACGACCGGGTGCTGGCCTCGGGCAACCAGATGACCCTGTTGATGCTGACGCTGATGATCCTCGGCCTGTTCGGCCTGATGGGCGCGTTGGAATGGGTGCGCAGCCAGGTGGTGATTCGACTCGGTACGCAGATGGACATGCGCTTGAACCAGCGGGTGTACGACGCCGCGTTCGAAGCGCAACTCAAGGGCGGCACCCAGGCGGCGGGCCAGGCGCTGCATGACCTGACCACGCTGCGCCAGTTCGCCACCGGCCAGGCGTTGTTCGCGTTCTTCGATGCGCCGTGGTTTCCGGTGTACCTGCTGGTGATTTTCCTGTTCCATCCCTGGCTGGGTCTGCTGGCCCTGGTCGGGGCGGTGTTGTTGATCGTGCTGGCGTGGGTCAACCATCACGTCAGCCAGGCGCCGATGGCCCTGGCCAGCCAACTGTCCATCAACGCCAGCCAGCAAGCCACGGCCAACCTGCGCAATGCCGACACCATCGAAGCCATGGGCATGCTTGCCACCTTGCGTGCCCGATGGTTCGGTCAGCATCAGGCGTTTTTGGCGCAGCAGAACCTGGCCAGTGAAAAGACGGCGACCGTCACCGCTTGGTCCAAGGGTGTGCGCTTGGCGTTGCAATCCCTGGTGCTGGGCCTGGGCGCCTTGCTGGCAGTGCAGGGCGATATCACGCCCGGGATGATGATTGCCGGTTCGATCCTGATGGGCCGTGTGCTGAGCCCTATCGACCAATTGATCGGCGTGTGGAAACAATGGGGCTCGGCACGCCTGGCCTTCGATCGGTTGTCGCAGATGCTGGAGGCTAATCCCGCGCGCCCTGAGCGCATGACGCTGCCGGTGCCCAAAGGCCAACTGAGCGTCGAACAGATCAGCGCCTGTGCCCCTGGCAGCCGTCGGCCGGCGTTGGCTAATCTGGGCTTCAACCTGGCAGCAGGCGAAGTCCTGGGCGTGATCGGGCCGTCTGGCTGCGGCAAGTCCACCCTGGCTCGGATACTGGTGGGCGCCTGGGGCCCCCTGGCCGGCAAGGTGCGGCTGGACGGTGCCGACTTGGCGCTGTGGGACAAACAGCAGTTGGGCCCGCACATCGGTTACCTGCCGCAAGACATCCAGTTGTTCGCCGGCAGCATCGCGCAGAACATCGCGCGCTTTGCTGAAGTCGACGCCGACAAAGTCTTTGCTGCCGCGCAACTGGCCGGCGTACATGAGCTGATCCTGCAACTGCCCCAGGGCTACGACACGCACTTGGGGGAGGGCGGCGCCGGGCTGTCCGGCGGCCAGAAACAACGCGTCGCCCTGGCCCGTGCGCTGTACGGCTTGCCTGCGCTGATCGTGCTGGATGAGCCCAATGCCAACCTTGATGAAGTCGGTGAACACGCCCTGCTCCGGGCCATCGCCCAGCTCAAGCAGCAGCGTCGTACGATCATCCTGATCACCCACAAACCCAACGTGCTAAGCCTGACGGACCAGCTGCTGATCCTCAAGGACGGCCAGATGCAAGCCTTCGGGCCGACGGCGCGCGTGCTGGAGGCACGGCAGAAACCGGCAGCGGCCAAGCCGGTATCGACCATGAGCATGAGCTACCGCCTCGGTGAAGGAAAACAGGCATGAACCAGAGCAAACCCGTGTTGGTCAGCGAAGCGCCTAACAACGTCCTGGCGCTGGATGACAAACAGTACTCACGCCTGGGCTGGTTGTTGGTGCTCGGTGGTTTTGCCGGGTTCCTTGGTTGGGCCGCGCTGGCGCCGTTGGACAAGGGCGTGGCGGTGCCGGGTAAGGTCATGGTCTCGGGTCATCGCAAGACCGTGCAGCATCCTGCCGGTGGCATCGTCGAGCGTATCGACGTGCGCGACGGTGACGTGGTCAGCGCCGGCCAGGTGTTACTGCGCTTGAAGGAAACCCCGTTGCGCGCGCAGATGCAGTCCCTGCGCAGCCAGTACCTGGCGTCCCTGGCCAGCGAAGCGCGCTTGAGTGCGGAAAGTGAAGGGTTGTCGGCGATCCGTTTCGGCCCTGAGTTGCTCAACGACCCGGAGGCAGCGGGCACGCTGAGCCTGCAACGGCAGCTGTTCAATAGCCGCGCCCAGGCATTGGCCACCGAGCAACAAGGCCTGCGCGAAACCATCGCCGGGGCCGAGGCGCAACTGCGGGGCACGCGGGATTCGCAAGCGAGCAAAGTCCAGCAACGCGCCGCGTTGAATGAGCAGTTGCAGGGCCTGCGCGAGCTGGCGCGTGAGGGTTACATCCCACGCAATCGCCTGCTCGACAGCGAACGGTTGTACTCACAAATAGACGGCGCCATCGCCGAGGACTACGGCCGCATCGGCCAACTGCAACGCCAGGTGATGGAACTGCGCCTGCGCATCCGACAGCTCGGCGAAGACTTTCAGAAGGACCTGCGTGGCCAGTTGGCCGAGACCCGCACCCGCAGCGACGACCTGCGTAATCGCCTGGCGTCGGCCGAGTTCGAACTGGCTAACAGCCTGGTGCGCGCCCCCGCATCTGGCGTGGTGGTGGGATTGGATGTGTACACCGAAGGCGGCGTGATCAAGCCCGGCCAGGCGTTGATGGACATCGTGCCCCAGGGCGAACCCTTGCTGGTGGAGGCGCGGGTGCCGGTGCAGATGGTCGACAAGGTGCACCCCGGCCTGCCGGTGGAACTGATGTTTTCGGCGTTCAACCAATCCACCACACCACGGGTGGCCGGCGAGGTGACGTTGGTGTCGGCGGACCGCCAGGTCGATGAACGCTCCGACGAGCCGTATTACACGCTGCGTGCCCAAGTCAGCGCGGCCGGCATGCAGCAACTGGGCGGTGTGCAGATCCGTCCGGGCATGCCAGTGGAAACCTTCGTCAAGACTGGCGAGCGCTCGATGCTCAACTACCTGTTTAAACCTTTGATGGATCGCACCCATATGGCCCTGGTGGAAGAATGAAGGCGCTGTTGTTTACCGTGTGTTTTGGTTGTTCCTCGGCGGTGCAGGCCTTGGGTTTGCTGGATGCCTACGACTTGGCCCTACGCAATGATCCGACATTTCAGGCCGCTATCCAGGAGCGTGAAGGCGGTGAAGAAAACCGCGCGATCGGCCGTGCGGCGTTACTACCGAATTTGTCGTGGAGCTATAACAACTCGCGCAACGCATCCGAAGTGACGGCGGGTGATGTGACCAGTGAGCGTGATTACCGCAGCTATGCGTCGACCCTGACCTTGCAGCAACCGCTGCTGGATTACGAAGCCTACGCGCGTTTTCGCCAGGGCACCGCCCAGGCGCTCATGGCCGACGAGCGCTTTCGCGGCAAGAGCCAGGAGCTGGCGGTGCGGGTGCTCAACGCTTACAGCCAGGCGTTGCTGGCCCAGGAACGCATCGAGCTGAGCCGCGCTCAGAAGCGCGCGTATGCCGAGCGCTTGCAACTCAATGATCGCCTCTTAAAAGGTGGTGAAGGCACACGCACCGATGTGCTGGAAACCCAGGCGCGCTTGAGCTTGGCGCTGGCTGAAGAAATCGAATCCCAGGACGCTCAGGACAGCGCATTGCGTGAGCTGGAAGCCATCATTGGCCAACCGCTGCAGATCGAAGAGCTGGCGCCGCTGACGCGTCAATTCGAGATACCGCCCTTGGAGCCCAATCGTTTCGAAACCTGGCGCGAGATGGCCATGGCCAACAACCCGGAACTTAAATCCCAGCACCATGCCCTGGATGTGGCGTCCTATGAAGTGGAGCGCAAACGCGCAGGACACCTGCCCAAGGTCAGCCTGTATGCCACCAGCCGCCAGACCAACTCCGACTCGGAAAGCAGCTACAACCAGAAGTACGACACCAATACCGTCGGCATTCAGGTCAGCCTGCCGCTGTTTGCCGGCGGCGGCGTATCGGCGTCCACCCGCCAGGCGGCGAACCAGCTGTCCCAGGCCCAATACGAGCTTGACGCGCAAACCTCGGCCACCCTGGTGGAGTTGCGCAAACAGTTCAACCTCAACACCAGCGGCGCGGCGAAAGTGCGTGCCTATGAGATGGCGGTCAGCTCCGCCACAGCGTTGGTCGCTGCGACGAAAAAGAGTGTGGCCGGCGGTGAACGAGTCAACCTCGACGTGCTCGACGCCGAGCAACAACTCTTCACCGCCCGTCGCGATTTGGCGAACGCGCGGCATGCCTATTTGTTGGCGAGGATTCAGTTGAAGTATTACGCGGGGTTGCTGAGCGAGCAGGACTTGCGGGCATTGGCGGGGTATTTCCAGCCCTCGGCGTAAGTGGTTATAACCCGGCATTCGCCGGGCTTTAGCCGCCGCCCGCGCCAATGGCAAGAAGGGCGGACGGCCGAGCAAGAAGGCACCGGAGGCGTTTGAGTTACCGCCGAGTCAATAACACCCCGGACTCCATATGGTGCGTCCACGGGAACTGGTCAAACATCGCGCATTGGGTAATCTTGTGCGTGTCATGCAGTTGCGCAATGTTCGCCGCCAGCGTCTCCGGGTTGCAGGAGATGTACAGGATGTTATCGAAGCGCCGGGTCAGCTCGCAGGTGTCCGGGTCCATACCTGCGCGAGGCGGGTCGACGAAGACGCTGCCGAATTCGTAGCTTTTCAGGTCGATGCCGTGCAAGCGGCGGAACGGACGCACTTCATTCAGTGCCTCGGTGAGTTCTTCGGCGGAGAGGCGCACCAGGGTGACGTTATCCACCGCGTTTTCATCGAGGTTGCTCAGGGCCGCATTCACCGACGTCTTGCTGATTTCGGTGGCCAGCACTTTGCGTACACGCGTAGCCAGGGGCAGGGTGAAGTTGCCGTTGCCGCAATACAGCTCCAGCAAGTCATCCGGACGATCACCCAAGGCTTCATAGGCCCAGTTGAGCATCTTCTGGTTCACCGTGCCGTTGGGCTGAGTGAAGGCGCCTTCGGGTTGGCGGTAGCTGAACGTGCGGCCGCCGACGTCGAGCTTCTCCACCACGTAGTCGTGGCCGATCACATCGCGCTTGCCCTTGGAGCGGCCGATGATGCTGACATTCAAGTCGGCCGCCAGTTGGCGTGCGGCGGTGTGCCAGTGCTCATCCAGCGGGCGGTGATAACACAGGGTGATCATCGCGTCGCCGGCCAGGGTGGTCAGGAACTCCACCTGGAACAGCTTGTGGCTCAGGGCGGCGCTGGCTTGCCAGGCGGCCTTGAGTTGCGGCATCAACTGGTTGATGCGTGTGCTTGCGATGGGGAACGCTTCGATCAGGATCGGCGTGCGCTTGTCGTCCTGGGAGAACATCGCGTAGTGGCGCTCACCGCCCTCGCGCCACAGGCGGAACTCGGCGCGCAGGCGGAAGTTCTGCAGCGGCGAGTCGAAGACCTGCGGTTCTGGCGCGTCGAACGGGGCCAGCAGGTCACGCAAGCGCGTGACCTTGTCTTGCAGTTGAGCGGTGTAGCGTGCGGCGTCAAAAGTCATGCGTTGAACCAGCCCAGCTTGATCACAAACAGAATCGACAGAATCACCAGCGCTGGGTTCAGCTCACGGTAGCGGCCCGAAAGCAGCTTGATGGCGGTCCAGGCGATGAAACCGAAGGCGATGCCGTTGGCAATGGAGTAGGTGAAAGGCATCGCCAGGGCGGTGATGACCACCGGCGCTGCAACTGTGATGTCGTCCCAGTCGATTTCGGCCAGGCCCTGGGTCATCAGCACCGCCACGAACAGCAGTGCCGGCGCAGTGGCGAAGGCCGGTACGCTGGCGGCCAGTGGCGAGAAGAACAACGCCAGCAGGAACAAAATCGCGACCACTATGGCGGTCAAACCGGTACGGCCACCGGCGCTCACGCCAGCCGCTGATTCAATGTAGCTGGTGGTGGTCGATGTGCCCAGCAGCGAGCCGGCCATGGCGGCAGTACTGTCGGCAATCAACGCACGACCCATTTTCGGCATGTGGCCGTCCTTGCCCATCAGGCCGGCACGCTTGGCCACGCCGATCAGGGTGCCGGAGTTGTCGAACAGGTCGACGAACAGGAAGGCGAAGATCACGCTGACCAGGCCGATATCCAGCGCGCCTTTGATATCCAGCTGCAGGAAGGTCGGAGCCAGGGACGGTGGCATCGAGGTCACGCCGCCGAAGGCGGTGACGCCAAGCAGGATCGACACGATGGTCACCGCCAGGATACCGATCAGCACCGCGCCGCGCACGGCCAGGGCTTCCAGTGCAACGATCAGCACGAAACCGAGGGTGGCGAGGATCGGCGCGGGTTGTTTCAAGTCGCCCATGCCGACCATGGTGGCCGGGTTGCTGACCACGATGCCGGCGTTATGCAGGGCGATCAACGCCAGGAACAGACCGATACCGGCGGCAATCGCCGAGCGCAGCGGCAGGGGGATGGCGTTGATGATCCATTCACGAATACGGAAGATCGACAGCAGAAAGAACAGCACCGCCGAGATAAACACCGCACCCAGCGCAACCTGCCAGGTATGGCCCATGTGCAGGACGACGGTGTAGGTAAAGAAGGCGTTGAGGCCCATGCCCGGCGCGAGGGCGATCGGGTAGTTGGCGATCAGGCCCATCACGGTCGAACCGATGGCCGCCGCCAGGCAGGTCGCGACAAACACCGCGCCCTTGTCCATGCCGGTCTCACCGAGGATGCTCGGGTTCACGAACAGGATGTAGGCCATGGCCAGGAATGTCGTGATGCCCGCGAGAATCTCGGTGCGCACGTTGGTGTTGTGTGCCTTGAGTTGAAACAGCTTTTCCAGCATGCCTGCTCCCTGTGACGCTCTGTGGCGTCGTGATTTGTTGACCTCTAAGTCAAAGCACAAACTGCGCCAAGCGCCTGTGGTTTCAGAGAGGATCGGAAAAAGCGGCGCATCATACCAGCAGCCGAGGCCTTGAGGCATACTGCGCCGACGTTTAAACGAAGGTCACTTGCAGCATGAAAATCGCCAGCCCGTGGAGTCTAGCCCTGATCCCCTGTCTCAGCCTGTTGCTCGGCGCAGCACCGGCGTGGGGCGCGGCTGCACCGCCCTTGAGTGAGGTGCGCGTGTTCAAGGTCGAATCGGCGGCTTGCACCGAAACCATTCCCGAGCGCGCGCAGAGTACGCAGATGTGCACGCACCGCGGTCCCACCAAGGTTTCTGTGATGGAAGTCGGCTTGGGCAATAACCCCATGGGCCGCTTCGATGGTGCCGAATTGAATGGGCAGCGCACGCCGGTCTGCCAGGTCGGCAACATCAGCGAAGTGTGCAACGGCGCAGGCACGCTGATGGGCTACATCTATGTGTTTGACCTGAATGTCGACGCCCAGGGCTGGTTCCAGTACAGCAATTCCTCGATCAACCCCCCGCAAAACACCCTGACCACGCAGCTCAATATCCGCTGATCAATCAGCTTGAACGCTCAATACCCCGGGAAGTCGTACCCCTGAGACGGCGATTTTCCTGAACGCCGCGGATGTAGACCAACCCGTGAGGTGTTTATGAGCGCGACCCCTAATGGCGCGGCGGCCCAACCGTTCGCCAGCCACTCCATACGCCTGAGCCTCAACGGCCAGGAACGCCAGCTGGATGTGTTGCCCTGGACCACGCTGCTCGACCTGTTGCGCGAGCAACTCGATCTGGTCGGCAGCAAAAAAGGCTGCGACCACGGCCAATGCGGTGCCTGCACAGTGTTGCGCGACGGCAAGCGAATCAATGCCTGCCTGACCCTGGCGGTGATGTGCGATGGCGCCGAGCTGACCACCATCGAAGGTCTGGCCAACGGCGACCAGTTGCACCCGATGCAGCAGGCGTTCATCAAGCACGACGCCTTCCAGTGCGGTTACTGCACCCCCGGCCAGATCTGTTCCGCCGTGGGCCTGGCCAATGAAGGCCGTGCCCACGACACCGCGCAAATCCAAGAACTGATGAGCGGCAACCTGTGCCGCTGTGGCGCCTACAACAATATTCGCGATGCCATCGTGGACGTTGTGGGAGGTGAGCAGTGAACCCCTTCCATTACAGCAAACCCGTCGATGTACAGGAGGCCGTGCACCTGAGCACGGGCGCCTCGCGCTTTATTGCCGGTGGCACCAACCTGCTGGACCTGATGAAAGAAAACATCAGCCGCCCCGAGCACCTCATCGATATCACCGGCCTGCCGTTGCATGACATTCAGGAGACGAGCGACGGAGGGCTGTTGATCGGCGCCCTGGTGAGCAATGCCGACCTGGCCTGGCACCCGCTGATCGAACAGCGCTACCCACTGCTGTCGCAGGCCATCCTTGCCGGCGCCTCGCCGCAATTGCGCAACATGGCCAGTACCGGCGGCAACCTGTTGCAGCGCACCCGTTGCTACTACTTCTATGACGCCACCGTGCCCTGCAACAAGCGCGAGCCTGGCACCGGCTGCCCGGCGCGAACGGGCTTGAACCGCATCCACGCGATCCTCGGCGCCAGTGAGCAGTGCGTCGCCACCCATCCTTCCGATATGTGCGTTGCCTTGGCGGCGCTGGAGGCGCGGGTGCATGTCGAAGGGCGCGGCGGTGCGCGGATCATCGAGTTTGCCGATTTCCATCGCCTGCCCGGTGATGCGCCGCAACGGGACAACCAGCTGGCTGACGATGAGCTGATCACCGCCATCGAGCTGCCCGCCGACAACCTGGCGAGCCATAGCAACTATTTGAAAATCCGCGACCGCGCGTCTTATGCCTTTGCCCTGGTGTCGGTTGCCGCAGCGCTTGAACTGGACGGTGAAACTGTCGTCGATGCGCGTCTGGCCCTTGGCGGCGTGGCCCACAAGCCCTGGCGTGATCGCGCCGTGGAAGCCGCGCTGATCGGCCAGGTCGTCAGCCGCGAAACCTTCAGCCACGCCGCCGACGCTCTGCTGCAAGACGCAGAACCGCTGGAACACAACGGCTTCAAGATCAGGCTGGCACGCCGTGGGATTATTCGCGCCCTGAGTGATGCAGCAGTCGCAGGAGAACGCCCATGACCGCTATCGGCAAACCCTTGGACCGGGTTGACGGTCTGCTCAAGGTCACTGGCCAGGCGCGCTACGCCGGTGAGTTTCCCGAGGACGGCTTGCTGCATGGCAGCGTGGTGTCCAGTACCGTCGCCAAGGGCCGTGTGCTGCGCATCGATGCTTCCAAAGCGCTGGCCCTGCCGGGCGTGGTGGACGTGATCCATCACCTCAATCGCCCCAAAATCGCCAGTTACGACGATGCTTTCCAGGACGCCGACGCCGCCGACGGCTCGCCGTTTCGGCCGCTCTACAACGACCGGGTGCTGTACAGCGGCCAGCCCCTGGCCCTGGTCATCGCCGACAACCTTGAGCTGGCGCGGCATGCCGGTTCATTGGTGCAGGTCGAGTACGAGACCGAAGCCTTCGAAACCGACTTGCTGGCCATGCAGGACCAGGCCCACGCCTCGCCGCAGACCCCGCCCAAGCCGCGTGGCAACTTCCAGGCCGAATGGACCGGCGCCGTCGTCAGCCTGGACGTGCACTACAGCACGCCTATCGAACACCATAATCCGATGGAGCCCCACGCCAGCACCGTGCTGTATCAGCCGGACGGCACCCTGCATATCCATGACAAGACCCAAGGCCCGCAGAACTGCCAGGCCTATGTGCAAGAAGTCTTCGGCCTGGATAAAAGCCAGGTGCGTATCTTCGCCGCGTTTGTCGGCGGTGCGTTTGGTTCCGGCCTGCGTCCGCAGTACCAATTGCCGCTTGCAGTGATGGCCTCTTTGGCACTCAAGCGTTCGGTGCGGGTCACGCTGACGCGCCAGCAGATGTTCACGTTCGGTTACCGCCCGCGCACCTTGCAGCGCCTGCAACTGGGCGCCGCCGCCAATGGGCGCCTGCTGGCGCTGGGGCACACCGCAATCGGCCAGACCTCGCGCTTCGAAGACTTCAGCGAACACGTCGTGGAATGGAGCGGCATGCTCTACCACTGCGACAACGTGCAACTGACCTACAAACTGGTGCCCCTGGACGTGTTCACGCCGCTGGACATGCGCGCACCTGGCGCCGCCCTCGGCGTGATCGGCCTGGAATGCGCCATGGATGAACTGGCCAGCGCCTTAGGGTTGGACCCGGTGCAACTGCGGCTGATCAATTACGCCGAGCGTAACCAGAACGAAGACAAACCCTGGTCCAGCAAAGCCCTGCGCGAATGTTACAGCGAAGGCGCCGAGCGTTTTGGCTGGAACCAGCGCAACCCGGAGCCGCGCAGCATGCGCGACGGTCGCCAGTTGATCGGCTGGGGCATGGCCGGCGGGGTATGGGAAGCCATGCAGATGAAGGCCAGTGCCAAGGCGCGAATCGACGCGCAGGGCAAGCTGACCGTCAGCAGCGCCACCACTGATATCGGCACCGGGACTTACACGGTGATGACCCAGATCGCGGCGCAGGCCAGCGGTGTGGCGGTCGAAGACGTGACGTTTGTGTTGGGGGATTCATCATTGCCCACCGCGCCGTTGCAGGGCGGGTCGTTTACCGTGTCCTCCGTCGGCACCGCTGTGCAGCAAGCCTGCGAAGCGTTGACCGGCAAACTGTTGAGCATTGCCCGGCAGACGTATCCGGTGTTCAAGGATGCCGAGTCCGTGCGCTTCGAAGATGGCCATCTGCATACCGGTGACGTGAGTGTGTCGCTGGCACAGTTGGTCAAGGACAGCGGCGAAGACGCGCTGCAAGTGCAGGTCGACAGTGAGCCCGACAAGAAACGCGAGGGCTACAGCACCGCCACCCACTCGGCGGTCTTCGTCGAGGTGCAGGTGGATGAAGACCTGGGCACCATCAAGGTGCGTCGGGTGGTGAGCGCGATTGCTGCCGGGCGGGTGGTCAACCCTAAGATGGCCCGAAGTCAGATCCTGGGGGGTGTGGTGTGGGGCATTGGCATGGCGCTGCATGAAGAAACCCAGATCGACCATCAGCTGGGGCGCTACATGAACCACAGTCTGGCGGAGTACCACATTCCGGTAAACGCCGATATCGGCGACATTGACGTGGTGTTTGTCGAAGAGCACGACGAGATCGTCAATGCCCTGGGGTCCAAGGGCGTCGGGGAAATCGGTATCGTCGGGGTGGCGGCGGCGGTGGCCAATGCGATTTATCACGCCACCGGCAAGCGGGTGCGGGAGTTCCCCATTACCCTGGACAAGGTGCTCTAGCCCCAATCTTCAACCCACCGAAGATCCAAAATGTGGGAGCGGGCTTGCTCGCGAATGCGGCGGGACAGTCACCTGATGGGCTGGCTGATTCACCGCATTCGCTAGCAAGCCCGCGCCCACACTTAGTGCATTCCAGCATCAGGGGAGGTGGCGGGGCTTAAACCTTGGCGTCTTCCACTGGCACATGCATCCGATCCCGGTTGGCCAACGTCGGGAACAACTTGATCCAGACCCCGGTCACGACCAGCGTACCGATCCCGCCCATGACCACGGCGGGCACGGTGCCGAACCAGTGGGCGGTAATGCCGGACTCAAACTCGCCCAACTGATTGGACGCACCGATAAACAGGCCGTTGACGGCACTGACCCGCCCGCGCATTTCATCCGGCGTTTCCAACTGCACGAAGGAGGCGCGGATCACCATGCTGATCATGTCCGCCGCGCCCAGCACCACCAGCACCGCCAGGGAGAACCAGAACGAGGTGGACAGCCCGAACGCAATGGTCGCCACACCGAACACGCCGACGGCGGTAAACATCACACGACCCACGTGGCGGTCCACCGAAAACCGCGCCAGCCACAGTGACATCAACAACGCCCCCACTGCCGGCGCCGAACGCAGCAGGCCCAGGCCCCAGGCGCCCGTCAGCAGGATGTCTTTGGCGAACACCGGCAGCAACGCGGTGGCACCCCCCAGCAGCACGGCGAACAGGTCGAGGGAGATGGCACCGAGAATGTCCGGGCGGCTGCGAATGAAGCGGATGCCGGCGAGCAGAGAATCCAGGGTGGCCTTGCCTTTGTTGAGTGGCGTCTGGCGCGCGGGCAGGTTGAGGGTCAGCACGCAGGCGATAAGGTACAGCGCCACCGTTGGACCATAGACCCAGACGCTGCCAAACGCGTAAAGCAAACCGCCGAGGGCTGGGGCGACGATGGTTGCCAACTGCTGGGCCGACTGCGACGAGGCCACGGCTCGCGGAAACAAGGTGCTGGGGACGATGCTCGGCAGCATCGCCTGAGTGGTCGGCATTTCAAACGAACGTGCGGCGCCAAGCAGGAAGGCGAGGATAAAAATCATCTCGCGGGTCACGTTGCCGGTCAGCCCGCCGATGGCCAGGCTCAGGGCAATCAGCGCCTGCACGGTCTGGCAGATGGCGGCGACCTTGCGCCGTTCATAACGATCGGCCACATGCCCGGTGTGCAACATGAAGAGTACGCGCGGCACAAACTCCACCAGGCCGACCAACCCCAGGTCCAGCACATTGCCGGTCAGTTGGTAGAGGTTCCAGCCGATGGCCACGGTGAGCATCTGGAAACCGCTGGCGGTAAAGATGCGCGCCAGCCAGAAGGCAATGAAAGGGCGGTGATGACGCAACAGCAACGCGGGTTCACTAGGCATCGGGAGTTCAGGTCAGAGCCGGAGGGAGCGCCGAGATTATCACTAAGTTGTAACAGATAGTTGCAACAACTGAGCTGAGGCAGTCTGTCACGCGGCAAAAGACCACGCCGTCCTACATCGAAAATGGGACTACTCTTTTAGCAATGCTTGATCCAGATCAATGTCCGCCCGGGCATCGACCTGGCGGCCGCAAGGCCAGATTCCCGACGGGGTGGGTTAAAAAAAGAAACGAATTGAAATTCGCCAGACTCCATATCCGTGGGGGCAGTGGGTGCAGGCTCCCGCCAGCAGCCGGTATTACCTGACAGAGGAAGACTTATGTTCGGTTTGGAGGCGCTAGATCTCGCCCGAATTCAATTTGCGTTCACCATCTCTTTCCACATCCTGTTCCCGGCGATCACCATCGGCCTGGCCAGTTACCTTGCGGTGCTGGAAGGCTTGTGGCTCAAGACCCACAACGACACCTACCGTGACCTCTATCATTTCTGGTCGAAGATCTTTGCCGTCAACTTCGGTATGGGTGTGGTCTCCGGTTTGGTCATGGCCTACCAGTTCGGCACCAACTGGAGCCGCTTCTCGGACTTCGCGGGCGCCGTCACCGGGCCGCTCCTGACCTACGAAGTGCTCACGGCCTTCTTCCTCGAAGCCGGTTTCCTTGGCGTGATGCTGTTCGGCTGGAACAAGGTCGGGCGCAACCTGCACTTCTTCTCCACCGTAATGGTGGCCGTCGGCACGTTGATTTCCACGTTCTGGATCCTCTCGTCCAATAGCTGGATGCAGACGCCTCAGGGCTTTGAAATCATTGATGGCCGCGTGATCCCGACCGATTGGTTCGCCGTGGTCTTCAACCCGTCTTTCCCGTATCGCCTGGCGCACATGGCCACGGCAGCCTTCGTGGCCACCGCGTTCTTCGTCGGTTCCTCGGCGGCCTGGCACCTGCTGCGCGGCAAGGACAACCCGGCGATCCGCAAAATGCTCTCGATGGCCATGTGGATGGCCCTGATCGTCGCGCCTATTCAGGCGGTGATCGGCGACTTCCATGGTCTCAACACCTTGAAGCACCAGCCGGCAAAAATTGCCGCGATCGAAGGCCACTGGGAAAACATCGGCAACGAGCCGACGCCGCTGATCCTGTTTGGCTGGCCCGACATGAAGGCCGAGAAAACCAAGTACGCGGTGGAAATCCCGTACCTGGGCAGCTTGATCCTGACTCACTCACTGGATAAGCAGGTTCCGGCGCTCAAGGAATTCCCGCCCGAGGACCGCCCTAACTCGACCATCGTGTTCTGGTCGTTCCGGGTCATGGTCGGCCTGGGCTTCCTGATGATCTTCACCGGTTTGTTCAGCCTCTGGCTGCGCCGGGGCGACAAGATGTACACGTCCAAACCGTTCCTGTACCTGGCGTTGTGGATGGGCCCGTCCGGCCTGATCGCGATTCTCGCCGGCTGGTTCACCACCGAGATCGGTCGTCAGCCGTGGGTGGTCTACGGCTTGATGCGCACGGCGGATGCTTCCTCCGGGCATAGCCTGGCGCAGATGACGATCACCCTGGTGTTGTTCGTGGTGGTGTACTTCGCGCTGTTCGGCGCGGGCCTGGGCTACATGATGCGCCTGGTACGCAAAGGACCTCAGACCCACGAGGGCAGTGAACCTACCCACGGTGGCCCTGGCCAGAAACGCACACCGGCCCGTCCGTTGTCGGCTGCCGATGATGGCAGCGACGACGACCACGTCGACATCCAGCACAAGGGGAATTGAGATGGGTATTGATCTTCCGCTGATCTGGGCCGTGATCATCATCTTCGGCATCATGATGTATGTGGTCATGGACGGTTTCGACCTGGGCATCGGCATCCTGTTTCCGTTTATCCCGGGCAAGACCGACCGTGACGTCATGATGAACACCGTGGCCCCGGTCTGGGACGGCAATGAAACCTGGTTAGTCCTGGGCGGCGCAGCGTTGTTCGGCGCGTTCCCGCTGGCCTATTCGGTGGTGTTGTCGGCGCTGTACCTGCCGCTGATCCTGATGCTGATCGGGCTGATCTTCCGTGGCGTGGCGTTCGAGTTCCGCTTCAAGGCCAAGGACCACAAGCGTCACCTGTGGGACAAAGCGTTTATCGGTGGCTCATTGGCGGCGACGTTCTTCCAGGGCGTGGCGCTGGGGGCGTTTATCGACGGCATTCCAGTAGTGGATCGCCAGTTCGCCGGCGGCTCACTGGACTGGGCCACACCGTTCACGATGTTCTGCGGCGTCGCGTTGATCGTGGCCTATGCGTTGCTCGGCTGCACTTGGCTGATCATGAAGACCGAAGGCCCGCTGCAGGAAAAGATGCACAACCTGGCACGGCCATTGGCCTTTGTGGTGCTGGCGGTGATCGGCATTGTGAGCATCTGGACGCCATTGACGCACCCGGAAATCGCCTCGCGCTGGTTCACCCTGCCGAACCTGTTCTGGTTCCTGCCGGTGCCGATCCTGGTGTTGGTGACGATGTATGGACTGTTCCGCGCGGTGGCACGTCATGCGCACTACACGCCGTTCCTGCTGACCTTGGTGCTGATCTTCCTGGGGTACAGTGGTTTGGGCATCAGCCTGTGGCCGAATATCATTCCGCCCTCCGTGTCGATCTGGGATGCCGCGGCGCCGCCGCAAAGCCAGGGCTTCATGCTGGTGGGCACCTTGTTCATCATCCCGTTCATCTTGGGCTACACCTTCTGGAGCTACTACGTATTCCGCGGCAAGGTCACCCACGAAGACGGTTATCACTAGGAGGGTCGTTCCATGTCCGGCAAACCTTCGTTGCACGAGATCGAACAGGCCGAGAAACAGCCGTTGTGGCGGCGCCTGGGGTGGCTGGCGATGATCTGGACCGGCAGCGTGCTGGCCTTGTTTGTCGTGGCGAGCCTGATGCGCATGTTCATGAATGCGGCGGGCCTGACCACCCACTGACATCCCGATCCGGGCTTTGCAGCCCGGCTTTTCAACCCTGCCCCTCGCGAGATCGGCAGGGTTTTTTTATTTGCGCGCTTTGAGGATCACGAATTTTGGCGTGGTGGCGACTTGCTCGACACCTCGGAACAAGCGCGCCAGTTTGGTGTGATAACCCAGGTGGCGGTTGCCGACTATATAGAGGGCGCCACCGACCACCAGCGCTTCCCGCGCCTGTTGGAACATGCGCCAGGCGAGGAAGTCGCCCACCACCTGCTGCTGGTGAAACGGCGGATTGCACAGCACCACGTCCAGCGATTGCGGCTCTTGCCCGGCCAGACCGTCGGCGGCGCGCACGACGACATCGCGTTCGCCAAGTGCGGCGTGCCAGTTCTCGGCTGCCGACTGCACGGCCATGTAGGACTCATCTACCAAGGTGTAGTGCGCTTCGGGATTTTGCAGGGCGCTGGCAATCGCCAGCACACCGTTGCCGCACCCCAGGTCTGCCACGCGGGCACTGCCCAGGTTTTTCGGCAAGTGGGGCAGGAACGCGCGGGTGCCGATGTCCAGGCTTTCGCGGCAGAACACGTTGGCGTGGTTCAGCAGTTCGATAGCCGGCGTGTCCAGGGTGTAGCGGGTCGGGTAGGGCGAGACTGCAGCAGGACGGTCTTCGGGAGTGGCAATCAGCAAACGCGCCTTTTTCACTGCCAGCGACGCCTGCATCGGGCCGATGTAACGCTCCAGCAACTCGCCTGCCGCCCGTGGCAGATGCTTGATCATTGCCCCGGCGATGACTTGAGCTCCCGGCGCGAGTTGACCTTGCAAGCGGATCAGTTGTTCTTCCAGCAAGGCCAGGGTTTTCGGTACGCGGATCAACACACAGTCGTACGGCCCTGTCGGAACCTGGCTGGCGGGGATGAATGCCACCGCATCAAAAGCCTTGCCGTTGCGCACCAGGTTCTTTTCCAGGCCCTGGGCGGCCAGGAACGAATCACCACTGGAGGTTACCTGCACCTGGCCTTGAAGGCTGGCCGCCAGGGCGCCGAAGCTGTCATTGAGCACCAGCACGCGCGTCGTCACCGTCGGCTGTTGCTCGGCCAGGTGATTGAGCAGGTACTCGTCGGCGGCATCGAAGGCTTGCAGCGGATCGTTATGTTGCTCTGGCTGGCGGATCAGATCGAGCTGGGCGAAGGGGCTTTCGAGCAGGGGCATGGCGGGGGAGGCTCTGGGTAAACGATGGGTGTTCGGCAGTCGCCGACCAAACCGTCTGAGTGAACAACGGGCGGCCCAGGGGGCTGCTCAACACTCAGAATTGGCCGTAAATGTTACGTTTTTTTCAGCGGGAATACATGCGGTGTTTCTTTGCCGGTCAAATAATCCCGCTGCGGGCGGCGCAGAGCACGGCGGCAATCTTGTTATTGACCCCCAGCTTTTTGAAACAGCTGCAAATATGATAGCCAATCGTTCGTTCGGACAAGCACAGGATGGCGGCTATGTCCGCTGCGGTCTTGCCCATGGCGGACCACTTGAGGACCTCCCTTTCTCGCGCGGTGAGTGTGCTGGCAGCTATGACGTCGGGGGAGGCCGCATACTTCTGCGCCACGACGGCGTGCATTGCGTGACACAGCCACAATACCTGGCCGGCCTTTTCGTACAGCTCTTCCGGGCTGACTTCGTGTCTGCTACGCGCCAGGGTCAGCATGCTGAACACGCCCCGGAAGTCATGCACGGCTTGCGTCCATCCCACGTTCACACCCAGTGTCTGCGCCAGGGACCACAGGTTGGGCGAGTCCCGAAAGGTCTTCTCCTCCCAGACAACCGGCAGCACTGAGGTCTTGCAGTGTTGGACGACGGGGTCTATGTCGAAAAAGTGTGCTTGGTCATACAGCGTGGACCACTCGCTTGGATAGTTGTTGATATCGATCGGTTTTGCTTTGTTTTTGGGTATTTGAGAACTCATCTTGAAGGAACAGTATTGAAAGCCGAGCTCATACGTTTTGTTGGTAAGCATTTCAAACACACTGGTGATCTCGTCCTCGCCTTCCAGCTTGGGGAGTTTTGTATTGCGCCAGTTGATCATCGGTAAATCTCCATGGATTAAGCTATTTGGGTACGTCCTGAACCCCAAAGCTGCAGAAAAGAAGTTTAGGACAGGGACTACGCGGCGGTAGGAAAAATTTGATCTTGTAAGCACGTGTTTAATAATTTTCTGCAAGGCTGCTCATGAACTTTGCAAGGGGCACATGAGAAAATTGCGGTTTATTAGAGGGTTGTAATGATCAACTAACAGCGCGTTGTTGAATCCACTGGAAAGGCTAATAGCGAATTGATTGGCGGTGATATTACGTAGCCACTGCTCCATGAGCTCAAGAAGCCATTACCAACCGTAGGTGTTCCCACGCGCGACTTTGAGGGACACTAGGGCACCTGTAGAACGGAGCCCCCCATGACGGCCAGTGCTGAGAAATTTACCCGCCAGACCTTGCTCGATGTGCAATCGCTGACCCCCAGCCTGTTTACCCTGCGCACCACCCGCGATCCGGGCTTTCGTTTCACGGCGGGGCAGTTCGTGCGCGTGGGGGTGACCAAGGCGGACGGCAGCACCGTGTGGCGCGCCTATTCCCTGGTGTCCTCACCGTTTGACGAGCATCTGGACTTCTTCTCGATCGTTGTCCCAGGGGGGGAGTTCACCAGTGAGCTGAGCCGCCTGCGTGTGGGCGATACCTTGATGGTGGAGCGCCAGGCCACGGGCTTCCTGACCTTGAACCGTTTCGTCGATGGCCGCGACTTGTGGATGCTGGGGACGGGCACCGGGGTAGCACCTTTCCTGTCGATCCTGCAGGATTTTGAAGTCTGGGAGAAGTTCGAACGCATCATCCTCGTGTACAGCGCACGGGAAGCCAAAGAACTGGCCTATCAGGCACTGATCAAGGAACTGGGCGAGCGTGAGTATCTCGCCGAATACGCGCACAAGCTTATCTACATTCCCACAGTCACCCGTGAGCAACACCCGGGCGCGTTGAATGGACGCATCACCACACTGATCGAAAATGGCGAGCTTGAGCGCGCAGCCGGCGTTGAGTTGACACCGGAACATTCCCGCGTGCTGATCTGCGGCAACCCGCAGATGGTCGATGACACGCGGCAGTTGCTCAAGCAGCGTGACATGAACCTGAGCTTGAGCCGCCGCCCAGGCCAAGTGGCGGTGGAAAACTATTGGTAATAAAAAAGGCGCCTCAAGCAGGCGCCTTTTTTCTCAAACCGTTCGTTACAGGCGCGGCTTGTCGTTCTGTGCCTTGAGCAGATCCCGGATCTCACCCAGCAACACTTCTTCCTTGGTCGGCGTCGGCGGCAGGCTTGGCGCCACGGCCTCTTCCCGCTTCAGGCGGTTGATCGCCTTCACACCCATGAAGATCGCAAACGCGACGATCACAAAGTCGATGACGCTCTGGATGAACTTGCCATAGGCCAGCACCACCGCAGGCACATCGCCCTGTGCCGCCTTGAGCGTAATCGCCAAGTCACCGAAGTCCACACCACCGATCAACAGACCGATTGGGGGCATCACCACGTCGCCTACAAACGAGGAAACAATCTTGCCGAAGGCGGCACCGATGATAATACCGACGGCCATGTCGACCACATTACCTTTGACCGCGAAGGCCTTGAACTCACTGATCACGCCCATAGGTTATTCCTTGTTACAGATGAGAAGGGTGGGACTCAGTGTAATTCAGTCATAGCGGGCTTGCCCGACACAACCGTTTACACTGTTAATTTTTATCGACACATTAAAACGCAAATAGTTTGCAAAGTGCCACCAGTCGCGCGCGAAATACGCCTGATATCAGTGACTTAACAGATTATTTTATTAATCGGGTCGTTGTGGCTTTTCTATTTATCTTCTGACGCTTGGGTCACTAGCCTCTGGCAAGCACAACTGAATGTGCACTAAAAAAACCAGAGGAAACCTCGATGAAGACCCCAATGAGCCGCGGGCCGGTTTCAGCGCGATACGCGCTGGTACTGGCGACCGCCAGCCTGCTTTCCCTGTCCGTACACGCCGCCAACCTGACCCGCGACAACGGTGCTGCGGTTGGCGACAACCAGAACTCGCAGACCGCCGGCGCCAATGGTCCGGTGCTGCTGCAAGACGTGCAGTTGATCCAGAAACTGCAGCGCTTCGATCGCGAGCGCATCCCCGAGCGCGTGGTACACGCCCGCGGTACCGGCGCCCACGGCATCTTCACCGTCACGGACAACCTCAGCGACCTGACCAAGGCCAAGGTGTTCGCGGCCGGTGAAGCCACGCCGGTGTTCGTTCGCTTCTCCGCCGTTGTCCACGGTAACCACTCCCCGGAAACCCTGCGCGACCCGCGTGGTTTCGCCACCAAGTTCTACACCGCCGACGGTAACTGGGACCTGGTGGGCAACAACTTCCCGACGTTCTTCATCCGCGATGCGATCAAGTTCCCGGACATGGTCCACGCCTTCAAGCCAGACCCGCGCACCAACCTGGATGACGATTCCCGTCGCTTCGACTTCTTCTCCCACGTGCCCGAGTCCACGCGCACGCTGACCGAGCTGTACTCCGATTCCGGCACCCCGGCCAGCTACCGGGAAATGGACGGCAATGGCGTGCACGCCTACAAACTGATCAACGCCAAGGGCGAAGTGCACTACGTCAAGTTCCACTGGAAGAGCCTGCAAGGCATCAAGAACCTCGATCCCAAGCAGGTCACCGAAGTGCAGGGCCGCGACTACAGCCACATGACCAACGACCTGGTCACCCATATCAACAAGGGCGATTTCCCCAAGTGGGACCTGTACGTGCAGGTGCTCAAGCCTGAAGACCTGGCCAAGTTCGACTTCGACCCGCTGGATGCCACCAAGATCTGGCCGAATGTACCCGAACGCAAAGTCGGGCAGATGGTGCTGAACCGCAACCCCGCCAATGTGTTCCAGGAAACCGAGCAAGTGGCCATGGCCCCGGCCAACCTGGTGCCAGGCATCGAGCCGTCCGAGGACCGCCTGCTGCAAGGTCGGGTGTTCTCCTATGCCGACACCCAGATGTACCGCCTGGGCGCCAATGCCCTGCAACTGCCGATCAACGCTCCACGGGTGACTGTCAACAACGGTAACCAGGACGGCGCGATGAACGTCGGCAAGACCACCACCGGCGTGAACTACCAGCCAAGCCGCCTGCTGCCACGGGACGAGCCGCAAACCGCGCGCTACAGCCAGTCGAACCTGGTGGGCAGCACCCAGCAGGCGAAGATCCAGCGTGAGCAGAACTTCAAGCAGGCCGGTGATCTGTACCGCTCTTTCACCAAGAAAGAGCGCCAGGACTTGATCGAAAACTTTGGCAGCTCGCTGGCGACCACCGATGACGAGAGCAAGCACATCATCCTGTCGTTCCTCTACAAGGCCGACCCGGAATATGGCACCGGCGTGGCCAAGGTTGCCAAGGGGGACCTGGCGCGCGTGAAGGCGCTGGCGGAAAAACTGACTGACTGATCCGTTGGTTCTGGTCGGCGCCCAATGACGGGCGTCGACCCTTGGCAGGAGAACACCCATGCGAGTTTCTATCGGATTGCTGATGGCCATGCTGGCCTTTGTCGCCCATGCCGAGTCTCCCGAGCCGGTCGCGCTCAAGGCCCAGCTGCAGGACTACTATTTCGACGCCGCCCGCCGTGGCGACCTCGACATGCTCAACACCTTCATCGACTCCGGCTACAGCCTCAACACCCAGGACGACAAGGGTTACACCGCGCTGATCCTCGCCGCTTACCACGGTCAGGGCCCGTTCGTGGAGCGCTTGCTCGATGCCGGTGCCGACGCCTGTGTGCAGGACAGGCGCGGTAACACCGCGCTGATGGGCGCGATCTTCAAGGGTGAGCTGAAAATCGCCCAACGCCTGCTGGCGACTGACTGCAACCCCGACCAACGCAACGGCGCCGGGCAGACAGCGGCCATGTACGCCGGGCTGTTCAAGCGTGTCGAGTTGCTGGAAGCGTTGAAGGCCAAGGGCGCGGACCTCAACGCCGAAGACCCGATCGGCAACAGTGCTTCACGATTGGCCAGTGGTGAAATCCGGACCCCGGCGCCGCGCTGAGCTATCATCGCGGTTTTTCGGTTGGAGGTTCTCAAATGGCAAAGGCCAAGCGCATGTACGGCTGCACGGAGTGCGGCGCGACCTTTCCCAAGTGGGCCGGCCAATGTACCGAATGCGGTGCGTGGAACACCCTGACTGAAACCATGATCGAGAGCGGTGGCGCTGCGGCCCCCACTGGCCGTGCCGGCTGGACCGGGCAACAGGCGCAGATCAAGACGTTGGCCGAAGTCAGTGTCGAAGAGATCCCGCGTTTCTCCACGGCCTCCGGTGAATTGGACCGGGTGCTGGGCGGCGGCCTGGTGGACGGTTCGGTGGTGCTGATTGGTGGCGATCCGGGCATCGGCAAATCGACGATCCTGCTACAAACCTTGTGCAGCATCGCCAGCCGCATGCCGGCGCTGTATGTCACCGGTGAAGAGTCGCAGCAGCAAGTGGCCATGCGCGCCCGTCGCCTGGGGTTGCCCCAGGATCAGTTGCGAGTGATGACCGAGACCTGCATTGAAAGCATCATTGCCACGGCGCGTATCGAAAAGCCCAAGGTCATGGTGATCGACTCGATCCAGACGATTTTCACCGAACAACTGCAGTCGGCGCCGGGGGGTGTGTCCCAGGTGCGTGAGAGTGCGGCGCTGCTGGTGCGCTATGCCAAGCAGAGCGGTACAGCGATCTTCCTGGTGGGGCATGTGACCAAAGAGGGCGCACTGGCCGGGCCACGGGTGTTGGAGCACATGGTAGACACCGTGCTGTATTTCGAAGGTGAGTCCGACGGTCGTCTGCGCTTGCTGCGGGCGGTGAAGAACCGTTTCGGCGCGGTCAACGAATTGGGCGTGTTCGCCATGACTGACCGGGGGCTGAAAGAAGTCTCCAACCCTTCAGCGATTTTTCTCACGCGCGCCCAAGAAGAAGTCCCAGGCAGTGTGGTGATGGCAACCTGGGAAGGCACCCGTCCTATGCTGGTGGAAGTGCAGGCCCTGGTGGATGACAGTCACTTAGCCAACCCCCGCCGCGTGACGTTGGGCCTGGATCAGAACCGCCTGGCGATGCTGTTGGCGGTATTGCATCGCCACGGTGGCATCCCGACCCACGATCAGGACGTGTTCCTCAACGTGGTCGGCGGGGTCAAGGTGCTGGAAACGGCATCCGACCTGGCGTTGATGGCGGCGGTGATGTCCAGCCTGCGTAACCGGCCGTTGCCCCATGACTTGCTGGTGTTTGGTGAAGTCGGTTTGTCCGGTGAAGTGCGCCCGGTGCCCAGCGGCCAGGAGCGCCTCAAGGAAGCGGCCAAGCACGGCTTCAAGCGCGCCATCGTGCCCAAGGGCAATGCGCCGAAGGAATCACCGCCGGGGATCACGATTATTGGCGTGACGCGGTTGGAACAGGCGTTGGATGCGTTGTTCGAGTAACCGGCAACACCGCAAACCCATGTGGGCTGTTAAACCTCTAGCAAGGCGCCCAACTCGCGCTCCAACTCTTCCTCGTCACCCAGGTTCAACTCGATCAGCCGCCGCAAATGGCTGATCGAGTCCAGGTCGATGTGCTGGCACACAAAGCCCAATTGCCCATGATCCTCATGAGCCAGCCGCACTTGCATCTTTATATGGGCCTTTGGGTCCAGGCGTATGTCCACGTCGAACGGCAGCGCCTTGTTGCCCTTCCAGTCTTCAGGCTTTTGTATCAACAAGCCTTTTAACGACAAATCCACTAGTTGCGCCGGCCATTCGCGGCCGTTTTGCCGAAATTCAGTCTTGGCGTCAAAAGCGATACGACGGAAACGGCGGCGGTCAGACGGTTGTTCGGTCATGGTGAAACCCTCTGGAGATACGGGGATTGTAGCCCTGCGCCATCATTGGCCCGGTATTTCTGCTTTTTTTGCGCGCAGAAGGCTCTAGACCAACGTAGGGGGGTGGCCTTTAAGGCCAACAGCGCTAAACTCGGCATGGCTGTCCTTTCTGTCCACCCTGGCTGGAATATAAAAATGAAAAATAATAATAGCCTGCTACGCCACCTACCCTGGCTGGTGCTGGCAATCGTAGGAGCGTGCGCCCTGGGCGTAGTGGCCTTGCGCCGCGGCGAGGCAATCAACGCCTTGTGGATTGTGGTCGCTGCTGTGGCCATCTATCTGGTTGCGTACCGTTACTACAGTCTGTTCATCGCTAACAACGTGATGCAACTCGATCCACGGCGGGCCACCCCCGCAGTGCTCAATAATGACGGTCTGGACTATGTGCCGACCAACAAACACATCCTTTTCGGTCACCACTTTGCGGCGATTGCCGGTGCAGGCCCGTTGGTCGGCCCGGTGCTGGCGGCGCAAATGGGCTACCTGCCTGGAACGCTCTGGCTGATTGCCGGCGTGGTGCTGGCCGGTGCGGTTCAGGACTTCATGATCCTGTTCCTGTCCACCCGTCGTAACGGCCGTTCCCTGGGGGACATGGTGCGCGAAGAGATGGGCCGTATCCCAGGCACCATCGCGCTGTTCGGCTGCTTCCTGATCATGATCATCATCCTCGCGGTGCTGGCGCTGATCGTGGTCAAAGCGTTGGCCGAGAGCCCGTGGGGCATCTTCACGGTGATGGCGACCATCCCGATCGCGATGTTCATGGGCATCTACATGCGCTACATCCGCCCGGGCCGCATTGGCGAAATCTCGATCATCGGGGTGCTGTTGCTGCTGGGCTCGATCTGGCTGGGCGGGCAGATCGCTGCTGACCCGGTCTGGGCCAAGGCTTTCACCTTCACCGGGATCCAGATCACCTGGATGCTGATCGGCTACGGCTTCGTGGCCGCGGTACTGCCGGTGTGGCTGATCCTGGCGCCGCGTGACTACCTCTCCACTTTCCTGAAAATCGGCACCATCATTGCGCTGGCAATCGGCATTCTGGTGACCATGCCCGACCTCAAAATGCCGGCACTGACCCAATTCATCGACGGCACCGGCCCAGTGTGGAAGGGCGGCCTGTTCCCGTTCCTGTTCATCACCATCGCCTGTGGCGCGGTCTCGGGGTTCCACGCGCTGATTTCTTCCGGCACCACGCCAAAGTTGCTGGCTAATGAAAGCCATGCCCGCTACATCGGTTATGGCGGCATGTTGATGGAGTCCTTCGTGGCCATCATGGCGATGGTTGCCGCGTCGGTGATCGAGCCGGGTGTGTACTTCGCCATGAACAGCCCGGCCGCGATTGTCGGCACCGACGTGGTCACCGTGGCGCAGACCGTCAGCAGCTGGGGCTTTGCGATCACGCCTGAGGCGCTGTCCGCGGTGGCCCATGACATCGGTGAAACCACTATCCTGGCCCGTGCCGGTGGCGCACCGACGTTGGCAGTGGGTATCGCGCAGATCCTGCACAGTGTGCTGCCAGGTGAAAACACCATGGCGTTCTGGTACCACTTTGCGATCCTGTTCGAAGCGCTGTTCATCCTGACGGCAGTGGATGCGGGCACCCGTGCCGGTCGCTTCATGTTGCAGGATTTGCTCGGCTCTTTCGTACCGGCGCTCAAACGCACCGAGTCGTGGACCGCCAACCTGATCGCGACCGCCGGTTGTGTGGCCATGTGGGGTTACCTGCTGTACCAAGGCGTGATCGACCCACTGGGCGGCATCAACACCTTGTGGCCGCTGTTCGGTATCTCCAACCAGATGCTGGCAGGTATTGCGCTGATGCTGGCCACCGTTGTGCTGATCAAAATGAAACGCCAGCGCTATATCTGGGTGACCATGCTGCCGGCCGTCTGGCTGCTGATCTGCACCACCACCGCAGGCTTCATCAAGCTGTTCGACGCCAACCCGGCGATTGGCTTCCTGTCGCTGGCGAAGAAGTACAGTGATGCATTGGCCAATGGCCAGATCCTCGCCCCGGCGAAGAACATCGACCAGATGCAACACGTGATCTGGAACGCCTACACCAACGCAACGCTGACGGCGCTGTTCCTGTTCGTGGTCTTCAGCATCCTGTTCTATGCGCTCAAGGTTGGCGTCGCCGCCTGGGGCAACAAAGAACGTACGGATAAAGAAGCGCCGTTCCAGGCAGTACCGGACGCATAACCGAGGATTGCAACCATGTTCAATGACATCAGTCGCCTCGGTAAATACCTCGGTCAGGCCGCGCGCCTGATGGTCGGCATGCCCGACTACGATACGTACGTCGAGCATATGCAAACCAAACACCCGGACAAGCCGGTGATGGACTACAAGGCGTTCTTCCGGGAACGCCAGGAAGCCCGTTACGGCGGCAAGGGTGGGCCTAAGTGCTGCTAACCCGGCACTCGGGCTTGCGGTGATCCACTGTGGGAGCGGGCTTGCTCGCGAATGCGGTCTGTCAGTTGATGTATGTGCTGACTGATACACCGCATTCGCGAGCAAGCCCGCTCCCACATTTGTTTTGTGTTCCTTCAGTTATAAGGAGAACTGCTTTTGTCCTCTCCCATTCCAGTGACCGTCCTCAGTGGCTTCCTAGGGGCCGGCAAGACCACCTTGCTGCGCCACCTGCTCAAAGCCGAGCACGGCCTGAAGATCGCCGTGATCGAAAACGAATTCAGTGACGCCGGTATCGACACCCAGCTGCTGGGCGCCGAGCCGGTGCAAGTCATGACCCTGTCCAACGGTTGCGTGTGCTGCACCATCCACACCGACCTGACCAAGGCCCTGTACCTGCTGCTCGAACGCCTGGACAGCGGCGAGATCGCCTTCGATCGTCTGGTGATCGAGTGCACCGGCCTGGCCGACCCGGCCCCCGTGGCCCAGACCTTTTTCATCGACGAGGAATTGCGCGAGCGCTACATCCTCGACGGCATCATCACCCTGGTGGATGCGGCCCACGCCGAGCACCACCTGACCCAAACCATCGCCCAGGCCCAGATCGGCTTTGCCGACCGCCTGCTGGTGAGCAAGCGCGACCTGGTGGATGACGCCACCTTCGATGCGCTAAGCGAGCGTCTCACCCGCATCAACCGCCGAGCGCCGATCCGCGTGGTGGACCATGGCAACATCGACCTGGCTGAATTGCTCGACGTACGTGGCTTCAATCTCAACGCCGGCATGACCCTACGCCCGGTCAGCGCCGCGCCGTCCATCGACCGTATCTCAAGCCTGGTGCTGCGCACCGATCAGCCGCTGGATATCGACCGCCTCAGCGAGTTCATGAACGAACTGCTGGAGGACCACGGCAAGCAGCTGTTGCGCTACAAGGGCGTACTGAACATTGCCGGGGAGGACCGGCGCATGGTGTTTCAGGGCGTGTTGAAGCTCTACGGTTTCGATTGGGATACCGAGTGGGCCGAAGGCGAGGCGCGGGAGAGTGTGATTGTGTTTATTGCCGATGAATTGCCGGAAGACAAGATTCGCGAGGGCTTTGCGAAGGTCCACCAACGCTGATCAAAAATGTGGGAGGGGGCAACCCCCTCCCACATTTGATCGCACTTCAAGTTGGAACAGGCATAAAAAAAGCCCGGCTCAAGAGCCGGGCTTCTTAGTCAAGCAACTGCTATCAAGCGCCGTACACCGGCAGCTTTTTGCAGATGGCCTTGACCTTCTCACGCACCGCGTCGATCACGGCTTCGTTGTTCAGGTCAGCCAGGATGTCGCAGATCCAGCCAGCCAGTTCCTTGCACTCAGCTTCCTTGAAGCCACGAGTGGTCACAGCCGGGGTGCCGAAACGCAGGCCCGAGGTGACGAACGGCGAACGTGGGTCGTTCGGCACGGAGTTTTTGTTCACGGTGATGAAGGCTTTGCCCAGGGCAGCATCAGCATCTTTACCGGAAATGTCCTGCTTGATCAGGGACAGCAGGAACAGGTGGTTCTCGGTACCGCCGGACACGACGTCAAAGCCGCGCTCGATGAACACGCTCGCCATGGTCTGGGCGTTCTTGACCACTTGTTGCTGGTAGGTCTTGAACTCAGGCTGCAGGGCTTCCTTGAAGCAGATCGCTTTGGCGGCGATCACGTGCTCCAGTGGGCCGCCCTGGGCGCCTGGGAATACGGCCGAGTTCAGCTTCTTCTCGATGTCGGCGTTGGCGCGCGCCAGGATCAGGCCGCCACGTGGACCGCGCAGGGTCTTGTGGGTGGTGGTGGTGACCACGTCAGCGAACGGCACCGGGTTCGGGTAGACGCCAGCGGCGACCAGACCGGCCACGTGGGCCATGTCCACGAACAGGTAAGCACCGACTTTGTCGGCAATGGCGCGGAAACGTGGGAAGTCCAGGATCTGCGAGTAGGCAGAGAAACCGGCCACGATCATTTTTGGCTTGTGTTCAACCGCCAGGCGCTCGACTTCGTCGTAGTCGATCAGGCCGTTGGCATCGATGCCGTATTGAACGGCGTTGTACAGCTTGCCGGAAGAAGAGACGCTGGCGCCGTGGGTCAGGTGACCGCCGTGGGCCAGGCTCATGCCCAGGATGGTGTCGCCGCCTTGCAGCAGGGCCAGGTACACGGCGCTGTTGGCTTGGGAACCGGCGTGCGGCTGGACGTTGGCGTAATCGGCGCCGAACAGCTCTTTGGCACGGTCGATGGCCAGTTGCTCAACCACGTCGACGTACTCGCAACCACCGTAGTAGCGCTTGCCTGGGTAACCTTCGGCGTACTTGTTGGTCAAGACCGAACCTTGAGCCTCCATCACCGCTGGGCTGGTGTAGTTTTCCGAAGCGATCAGCTCAATGTGCTCTTCCTGGCGCACGGCTTCTTGCTCCATGGCGGCGAAGAGATCGGCGTCGTACTTGGCAATAGTCAAATCACGGCTGAACATGGCGGTCCTCAAGGATCGGGGGCAGAAAAGGAGGGCATTCTAACCCAATGGGTTTTAGATGGCATATGAAAGGACATCATGTCGCGGACAAGTGGGGCTCATCTGCGGATAGGCGGTGTCTTTGCTGCCGCCTTCGCGAGCAAGCCCGCTCCCATATTTCAATCGAGTTCCCTTAGGGGTATGCGGTCGAAATGTGGGAGCGGGCTTGCCCGCGAAGAGGCCATTTGCCCCACCGCAGAACGTCAGTCGAACATGAACAGCGCATCATTGCTGAACTGCGCCTCGAACCTATTTGCCGGCATCGGCCGCCCGAACAGATAACCCTGCACTTCGTCGCAGCCATGCTCACGCAGGAAGTCCAGTTGCTCATGGGTTTCCACGCCCTCGGCGATCACCGCCAGGTTCAGGCTATGGGCCATGGCAATGATAGCGCGGGCGATCTGTGCGTCCTGCTCGCCGGATGGCAGGCCGTCGACGAACGTCCGGTCGATCTTCAGCACGTCGATCGGGAATTGCTTGAGGTAGTTGAGCGAGGAATAACCGGTACCAAAGTCGTCAACCGCAATGCTCAAGCCCAGGTTTTTCAAACTGTCGAGGATCTGCATGGCCTCGTTGACTTCACGCATCAGGATACTTTCGGTGAGTTCCAGCTCCAGGCACGCCGGCGGCAAACCGGTGTCCTTGAGAATGGTGGCGATGCGAGTGCCCAACTGGCCGTCGGAGAACTGCCGCGCGGAGATATTCACCGAGACCTTTGGCACGCGCACCTTGTTCTGGTGCCAGGTCTTGAGCTGGCGACAGGCTTCGCTGATCACCCAGTCGCCCACGTCTACCACCAGGCCCAACTCTTCCAGCACCGGGATGAAGTCCCCTGGCGGTACCAGGCCACGTCGTGGGTGACGCCAGCGCAGCAGGGCTTCGGCGCCGGTCAGGCGCTTGCCGTCGCCACTGAACTGCGGTTGGTAATAGAGCACGAATTCGTTCTGCTCCAAGGCGTGGCGCAGGTCGCTTTCCAGCTCCAGGCGCTCCAGGGCGCTGGCATTCATATCGGCCTGGTAGAACTGGAAGTTGTTCTTGCCACGCTCCTTGGCGTGATACATCGCCGTGTCGGCGTTTTTCATCAATTGGCTCAGCTCGTTGCCGTCCTGAGGGCTCAGGGCGATACCGATACTGGCGGTCACAAAGAACTCGCGGCCTTCCAGCACGAAGGGCTTCACCAGGCTGGCGAGGATCTGCTCGGCCACATGTATCGCGCGGTTCAGCGCCATTTCGCGATTGACCCGTGGCTGCAGGAGCAAGGTGAACTCGTCGCCCCCCATGCGTGCCACGGTATCGTCTTCGGCCACGCAACCCAGCAGGCGTGTGGCCATTTCCTTGAGCATACGGTCGCCGGCGGCGTGGCCCAGGGAGTCGTTGATGGGTTTGAAGCGGTCGAGGTCAAGGAACATCAGCACCACCCACGACTTTTGCCGTTCAGCGGCCTGCAGCGCGGTGTGCAGACGGTCCTGGAACAGTGTGCGGTTGGGCAGGTGGGTGAGGGCGTCGTAGTAGGCCAGGCGGTGGATGCGTTGCTCGCTGGCCTTGCGCTCACTGATGTCACTGAAGAAGCACACATAGCTGGCCAGGTCGCCTTCATCGTCGAACACGGCGGTAATGCCGACCCATGCCGGGTAATGCTCGCCGTTGCGGCGCTTGAGCCACACTTCGCCTTCCCAGGTGCTGTGCTGATGCAGCTGCTTGAGCACGTAGCGCAGGTGGGCTTCCTGTTGTTCGTCGACGGTGAGCATGTTCGGCAACTGGTCGAGCACATCGCTGACCGCGTAGCCGCTGACCCGGCTGAACGCCTCGTTGGCCTGCACGATATAACCGGCGGGATCAGTGATCAGGATCGCCGAGGTCGAATGTTCGAAGACCGTGGCCGCCATGCGCAGGTCTTTCTCGGCGCGGCGTTGCTGGCTGATATCACGGCCTACACCGAGGATGCCCTCAAAGGCGCCGTGTTCGTCCCACACCAGCACCATGCGCAGTTCGATCGGCACTTTGCGACCGTCTGCGCGCAGGCAGTCGAACAGGAACAGCTGGGTCTGGATCTCATCACGCAGCTTGTTCAGCGCCTCAGGATCGCCCAGCGCGCGGCTGACCTCTTCCATCAGGCTGTAAATGCCGGTCAATTGCTGCGGGTTGGCGATGATCGACTGCCAGCCGTTCTTGAACACCCAGTCCACGTCATAACCGAGCACGGCGTTGACCGAAGGGCTGATGTAGTTGAGGGCCAATTGGCTGTCGGTGGAGCAGATCACGTCGCTGATGCTTTCGGCCAGCATGCGATAGCGCTGTTCGCTGTCACGCAGGGATTCGCTGGCTTCGATCTGGTCGGTGATGTCCTTGGCCACGCCGATGATGCGGCTGATTTGTGTCGTCTTGTCGCGGGCCAAGGCTTGCTCGCGGATGTCAAAACGCCGCCATTGGTTGTTGCGGTGACGAAAGCGCAGCTGGCATTGCAATTGGGTGGTGTAGCCGATCTGGCGCTGCTGCTGGCGCAAATCGTGGTAATGCTCGGCGTCTTCGGGGTGCAGCAGGATTTCCCAGAAATATTCGCCCATTTGCTGCAGTTCGGCCTTGTTGTAGCCAAGGGTGTGGCCCAAATGATGGTTGCTGAAAATCATGCGCTGGCTGATCACGTCCTGCACATACAGATGGTCGGGCACGGTGCGTACCACGTCCGACCAGAAGCTCTCGCGCTCCACCAGCGACAGCTCGATCAGCTTGCGGCTGGTGATATCGCTGATGCTGAGGATCACTGCCTTGAAATCGTCCTGCTGCTCCGGCAGGCGCATCACTAGCCACAGGTACTGCTCGTTGCCGGCCACGTCCTTGAGCTGGATTTCCAGTTCCAGCTGGTGCTGTTGGGTCAGCACCGCCTCAAGAATCTGGTGGCCGATAGACGTGACATTTCGCGGGCAGTCATCGATCAGACGTTCCCAGGCTTCTTCGCAGGAGCCCACGTTCAACAGACGCACCGCCACCTGGTTGACCTCGGTGATGCGCAGTTCCTTGAGCAGTTGCTGGCGCTCGTTGGGGTGGTCCTGCAGCCAGGTGTGCAGTTGCTCGCGGGTCTCCAGCCGGGTCTTGTCGAAGAATGCGTTCAGGCCCATCAGGTCGAGCACGCACAGGGCGACGCCGGTGCCTTCGAAAATGTCTTGGTAGCGTCGGCGGCCTTCATGCACCTGGCGCTGGCGGCGGCGCATGTTCAGCAGCACGATCACCGGGATCAGCGAGAACGCCAGGCCCAACAGGCATTTGCCGATGAAAGCCGGCAGCAGTTGCTCCAGCACCGCAGTACGGTCGAACAGCCCGCGCAGTTGCCAGTCGCTTTTGCTCAGGGGCGTGACCAACACGCTTTTATTCAGCTCGTCCGGGGTGAGCGCGGACGCCCACTGCGCCGGCATGCCGCTGTCCCGGCTGACAACACGGTGGTTGATGCGATTCTCGATGACCCACAGCGGTCGCTGGCCCTGGATGTCTTGGCGGGTGAGGTTGGCGAGGTAGTTGGGGGCCAGGCGCAGCGCCCAATACATCCGGGAGCCTCCGCTGGGCTGGTGCAGCAAGAGATAGATGATGGTGCCGTCGTTGCTGTTGCTCAGGTAATAGGACTGGGCACGGCTGCGTTGCACCAGCTCTGCCAGCCAGGCAGCGTCCTGGCTGTCGGCGGCGCTGTCACTGATCATCGCGCCGCTGGGGGCGAGCAGGGCGATGCTGCGCAACTCCGGCAGCGAGCGTTGCAAGGTGCGCATCAAGGCCTGTTGCTGTTCGCTGTCACGCGGCGGCTCGACCATCGGCAGCAGGTTCAGGGCGATTTTCGCGCTGAGGGCCATGTTCAAGCTGATCTGTTCAGCCAGGTCGGCGCTGTAGTCGATGGTGTACTGCTGCTGGTTCTTCTGGTTTTGCTGCAACTGGTCCAGCAACTGCCAGAACAATAACGCGAGCAGCATAAGGACAAGCGTCGCCAATGCGCCTTTGAGGGTGCCGTGCAGGGGCGCTCTCGGCGCTATATGAGCGGCGCGCAGGGGAGTTGGCGGCGTGACTTTGGACAAGCTGTGATCCTGCGGTTTGGCTGGACTGGCGCGCGACGTGCACTATAAGCCGGACGCCCGGAGGGCGGCTAGCATGCCTTGACTTGTGGCAAAGTGCCAGCCCCGCCTGGCGGGCATTAAAGAGCGCCGCCGAGGTGGATCAGGCTGTCCGCCAGCCGTGTCAGGATCGCCAGGGTGAACAGGCTGATAACCACAGACGCCGTGCGGTTGATGGTGTGCGGCGTCAGCCACGCGTATCCGCCTCGTTTGATGCGGGCACCCAGCAGCACCCAGGCGCAGCCCACAGGTATCACCACGGCAGTGAATTGTGCGACGAAAGGCAGGTACAGGGTCAAGTCGATAAACGTCTGCATCGGCACGATGAACGAGACGATCAGCAACCCCTTGGGATTGATCAGCGTCAGCAGGAAGAAATGCCGCTTGGACACCCGTGCCTCGGGCTCGGTGTGGAGTGTTTCGTCGGGATGGCGCCACAACAGGTAGCACGTCCTGATCAAATAGCAGACCGAGGCGAACTGCACGAGCTTCAGGCCCCAGGGCGCGTTGTCGCCGATATGGCTGAGCAGGTAGCCCCAAAAGGAGATCTGCGTCAGATAGGCCAGGCATTCCAGCAGGCTCAGTGGCCAGGCGCGCCTGAATCCCGTGAGTAATCCCGAGCGCAGTAGCAGCGTGTTGGTAGGCCCCGGCATTAACAGCAGTAGCCCGAGTGCGGATAGGACGCCAAGCATGAAGGTTTCTCCTGGAGCCCCTGAGGGCTTTGGCCGGCTAATCTAACAGATAGGCTTCGATACGCTCGGTCACTTAGGTTAACCTTGAGGATTCGCAACACTATGTACAGCGCCATGACGCTACGTAGGCCTGTTCTTACTTTTATGAGGTCCACATTTTGGCTCAATACGTCTTCACCATGCATCGGCTGGGCAAAGTTGTCCCGCCGAAGCGGGAAATCCTGAAAAACATTTCGCTGTCCTTCTTCCCCGGCGCCAAGATCGGCGTGCTCGGCCTCAACGGTTCGGGTAAATCCACACTGTTGAAAATCATGGCTGGCGTCGACACCGAGTTCGAAGGCGAAGCCCGCCCGATGCCGGACCTGAATATCGGCTACCTGCCGCAAGAGCCGATCCTGGACCCGACCAAGACCGTGCGTGAAGTGGTTGAAGAAGCCGTCAGTGTGATCAAGAACGCCCAGGCGCGCCTGGACGAGGTCTACGCGGCTTACGCTGAAGAAGACGCCGATTTCGACAAACTGGCCGCCGAACAGGCCAAGCTCGAAGCCATCCTGCAAGCCGGCGACGGCCACAACCTGGAGCGCCAGCTGGAAGTCGCCGCCGACGCGCTGCGCCTTCCGGCGTGGGACGCCAAGGTCGAGCACCTGTCCGGTGGTGAGAAACGTCGTGTGGCCCTGTGCCGCCTGCTGCTGTCGGCTCCCGACATGCTGCTGCTCGACGAACCGACCAACCACTTGGACGCCGATTCCGTCGCTTGGCTGGAACACTTCCTGCACGATTTCCCGGGCACCGTGGTAGCGATCACGCACGACCGTTACTTCCTGGACAATGTGGCCGGCTGGATCCTTGAGCTCGACCGTGGCGCCGGTATCCCTTACGAGGGCAACTATTCCGGTTGGCTGGAAGCCAAGTCCGACCGACTGGCCGCCGAATCCAAGCAGCAATCGGCCCATGAAAAAGCCATGAAGGAAGAACTGGAGTGGGTGCGCAAAGGCGCCAAGGCCCGCCAGTCCAAATCCAAGGCACGTCTGCAACGCTTTGAAGAAATGCAGTCCCAGGAATTCCAGAAGCGCAGCGAAACCAACGAGATCTACATCCCGGCCGGTCCGCGCCTGGGTGACAAGGTCATCGAGTTCAAGAACGTTTCCAAAGGCTATGGCGACCGCGTGCTGATCGACAACCTGTCGTTCTCCATGCCAAAAGGCGCGATCGTCGGCGTAATCGGTGGTAACGGCGCGGGTAAATCCACGCTGTTCCGCATGCTGATGGGTAAGGAAACACCGGATTCGGGCACCATCGAAGTCGGCGAAACCGTGCAACTGGCCTGTGTGGACCAGAGCCGTGAAGACTTGGATGGCAGCAAAACCGTGTTCCAGCAGATTTCCGACGGCTCCGACCAGATCCGTATCGGCAACTATGAGATCCCGTCGCGTACCTATGTAGGCCGTTTCAATTTCAAGGGCGGCGACCAACAGAAGTTCGTCAAGGACCTGTCCGGTGGTGAGCGCGGTCGCTTGCACCTGGCCCTGACCCTGAAAGAGGGCGGCAACGTCCTGCTGCTCGACGAACCGTCCAACGACCTTGACGTTGAAACCCTGCGTTCCCTGGAAGAAGCCCTGCTGGACTTCCCGGGCGCCGCCATTGTGATCTCTCACGATCGGTGGTTCCTTGACCGCGTCGCGACCCACATCCTGGCGTACGAAGACGACTCGCAAGCGGTGTTCTTCGAAGGTAACTACACCGAGTACGAAGCGGACCGTAAAAAGCGTCTGGGCGATGCAGCTGCCCAGCCGCACCGTGTACGGCACAAAAAACTGGCCTGATTCGGGTTGGTTTAAAAAAAGCGGAGCCTTCGGGCTCCGTTTTTTTTGGGCGCTATTCAGGTGGACCGAGGCGACTTCATCGCAGGCAAGCCAGCTCCCACATTGGACCGTGTCGTAGCAGAGGTACTCGATCTAATGTCGGAGCTGGCTTGCCTGCGATAGCGGTTTAACTATTGGTGCATAGCTCGGGTTGAAATCCCTGTTAAGGGGCAAAAAAACGGGGCAATTTATATCCAATGCACCATTTAAATTCACAAAGGCGACATTTTGCCCTGTCGCGGTGCGATATGAATTGCTAAAGTCCGGCTCAATCTCATTTAAAAACAATCAATTTGCCGAGACTTTTCATGATCGAATCCGTCGAATCCTTCCTTGCCCGCCTCAAGAAACGCGACCCCGACCAGCCAGAATTCCACCAGGCCGTAGAAGAAGTCCTACGCAGTCTATGGCCGTTTCTTGAAGCCAACCCCCACTACCTGACCTCAGGCATCCTGGAGCGCATCTGCGAGCCGGAACGCGCGATTACCTTCCGGGTATCGTGGGTGGATGATCACGGCAAGGTCCAGGTCAATCGCGGTTTCCGTATCCAGATGAATAGCGCGATTGGCCCCTACAAAGGCGGCCTGCGCTTCCACCCTTCGGTGAACCTGGGCGTGTTGAAGTTCCTCGCCTTCGAACAGACCTTCAAGAACTCCCTCACCTCGTTGCCCATGGGCGGCGGCAAGGGCGGCTCGGACTTCGATCCCAAGGGCAAGAGCGACGCCGAAGTCATGCGCTTCTGCCAGGCGTTCATGAGCGAGCTGTACCGCCACATTGGCGCGGACGTAGACGTGCCGGCCGGCGACATCGGCGTGGGCGCCCGTGAGATCGGCTTTTTGTTCGGTCAGTACAAGCGCCTGAGCAACCAGTTCACGTCGGTGCTGACCGGCAAGGGCATGACCTATGGCGGCAGCCTGATCCGTCCTGAAGCCACCGGTTTCGGCTGCGTGTACTTCGCCGAAGAAATGCTCAAGCGCAACAATCAGCGGGTTGAAGGCAAGCGCGTGGCGGTGTCTGGCTCCGGTAACGTGGCGCAATACGCTGCGCGCAAGGTCATGGACCTGGGCGGCAAGGTGATCTCCCTGTCCGATTCCGAAGGCACCCTATACGCCGAAAGCGGTTTGACCGAAGAACAATGGTCGGCCCTGCTGGAGCTGAAAAACGTACAACGCGGCCGCATCAGCGAACTGGCCGAACGTTTTGGCCTGGAATTCCGCAAAGGCCAGGCCCCATGGGAACTGGCCTGCGACATCGCGCTGCCCTGCGCGACCCAGAACGAACTGGATGCCGACGCCGCCCGCACGTTGCTGCGCAATGGCTGTATCTGCGTCGCCGAAGGCGCCAACATGCCGACCACGCTGGAGGCTGTGGATATCTTTATCGAGGCGGGCATCCTGTTCGCACCGGGCAAAGCGTCCAATGCCGGTGGCGTGGCCGTGAGTGGCCTGGAAATGTCGCAGAACGCCATGCGCCTGCTGTGGACCGCTGGTGAAGTGGACAGCAAGCTGCACAACATCATGCAGTCCATTCACCATGCCTGCGTGCATTACGGCGAAGAAAACGGTCGGATCAACTACGTGAAAGGCGCGAACATCGCCGGCTTCGTCAAGGTCGCCGACGCGATGCTGGCCCAAGGCATCGTCTAAGCCTCGGGTTCGATCCGCAGCACTTCGATCAACTGATCGCCGACGGGGCGCTGCCACACCACCTCGTCACCCACCTGGGCGCCCAGCAAGGCGCGGCCCAGGGGCGAGCCCCAGTTGATCAGGCCTGCGCTCGCATCGGCCTGGTCTTCTCCGACCAACTGGATACGCTGCTGTTCGTCCTGCTCATTGGCGAAGGTCACCCAACTGCCGATCTGTACCTTGTCGGTGGAGGTGGCCGGCGCCACGACCTGGGCGCTTTGCACTCGCTGGTTGAAGTAACGCAAATCCCGTTCAAGGTCGGCCTGGCGCTGTTTATCGGCGTGCTCGCCCTTTAGCGATTCGGCGCTGTATGCCTGCTGCAACTGCGCAACCTTGGCCTGCAACTGCGCCAAACCCTGCGCGGTGAGGCGGTTGGGCTGCTCGCTGACGTGGCGCTCCACCGGCTGGTCGGCCTGGGCAGCAGCGTTGTCTTCGTTAACAAAAGCTCGGCTCATGACATTCTCCCTCTATGGAGTTTGGGCCATGGTCGCCGCACTTTAGTTTCGATGGATGTCTGAAAGCGACCTAGTGCGAGCGATAGGTCCGGGCTGCGTCGCGGTCTTTCTCCTGTTGCCATTCGCGATCCCGGTCGTCCCAGTGCCGCTCCTTGTAATCGCGCAACTCATCGTTTTCGCGCATGGCCTTGCACTGGCGAAAGCCATCCTCCCAACCCTCGGCGTATTGCCGGTCCTTCAGATACCGAGGCACGTTCTTGCGAAACGCCCCGGTAATCACCCCCGCCGCCTGGCGGCCACTGCTGCAGCCATCGTCAAAACCGTCGGCAAACGCCGGTGGATAACCCTTGGCCAGCAACTCCTGATGGGTCGACTGGCAACCCGCCAACCCCAGCACCGCACACAGCATTACCGCAGACCGCCACATGGCGTACTCCCTGGCCGTTTCACGGCTGATAGGGAGAGTCTAGAAGGAGATTTGTCGGGGCGGTGTGAAAGGAGGGTCAGATATGTGTTGAGTTAAAGGGCTATCAACGACGATTCCCTTTAATTTGCAGGACGTTTCCTAGAGAATCTCTTGCCTATTGTGCCTTAGGGTTCAGGTGCCTAGTCTCCTGGCTTCGCTGCGAAAGCCGCGACCGGGTTTAGCGACCCGAATCACTAAGACTCATCCTCTTTACACACATGGCAGGCAGTTTTTGCGCCTGTCGATATCGTGTTATGGCGGCTGTGCGCGGGAGATCTTCGGATCTGCCGGGTGTCTAGGTGACCGGTTCGCTAACCCGCGTACAGCTGCCACCCCTTTATGTTTAGCGACGTACCGTGGTGGTCCTTTATCTCACTTAGTAGGTACACCATGTCTAAAGTCGTCCCCGACCCATCCCTATCCTCAATCACCACCCTCGGTGTCGTCACATTTGGTGACTACGGGGAAAACGAGAAGCCACTGTTCCGCGTCAATTCCGGCATGCCGCTTGATCAAGCGCTGCAGCACGCGTCCACCCTGCTTTTTTACTCCAAGAAACTAGCCATGGACGCCGCCATGGATGTGCGTGGCGAGCAATACGCCTGGGCTGCGCACTATCTGTGCGAGATGGGCAAGGCAGTCGTGGATGACCTGACCCAAGCGATGACGTCAGCAACCTAATATACCAGCACTGCCTTTGTGGTGAGCAGGCTTGCCCTGCGCAGCGCAAGCTTGTTCACCACAAGGTTTCTCGATGATTCCGGCCATCCAGACGCGCTGTCAGTCGTAATAACCCACAGTCTTTTTCAATTGATCCGCGTATTCGTAAATCTCATCTATAGACGAAATCGCATGCCGGGTTTCGTTTTTTTCCTCGTCGAATATCCCGAGGTACTTCTGACTGCGATTGAAGTGAAGCCGACAGATGGGCTTGCGGTTGTTGTCGTCCAGCAGTATTCCAAAATAGCTTTGGGTATCTCGCTGGACGATCCGCTTTGCATCCACGACGGATCGGACGAGGGCGCGAACGATGTGATAACCCTCTAGCTCTTCTAACGTTGTCAGGATCTTGTCTTCTGACTCGTCTCTATCCTGTACATCCGCATTCGCGCTGCTAGCGACGGGGATTGATGCCATCGTCGGTTGGATGACGCCGCTCATGGCAGACTTGAGCCGATCATTGATCTGGTCGTTCAGAAACTGTGCTAAAGCTTTCCGGGTCAGTTCGAAAAACTGCTCACGCACTTTTTGCGTGATCACGCCCTCGTAAACACGTGATGCAAAGAATTTCACGAAGTCATCTTCTGGCTTACTGACCTGAGCACCGATGAGTTTTTTGAGTTGGCTGACGTATTTCAGCTCTCCGGCCGCATTGATGATGGAGTCAACATCGAAAGCCGATTTGGTGAGTTTGATCAACTCAGGTACGGCGTATTCATCAATGTCCAGCAGGTCCAACTCTAGAAATGGTTTTTCGTCCATTTTATTAGGAGCGTCCAAATCGGTAAAAAAACGGTAGACCTGGCCGTTGGTAAGAATTGAAATCCTTGCGCTCGTAACGTGAAAATATCGAAAAAGCTGCGAAGCATGGTTGATGCTCAATGACTCACCAATTTTTTTGCATTCGATGAGTATTTGGACTTCACCCTCTTTCATGATTGCGTAGTCGATTTTTTCACCTTTCTTCGTCCCTACGTCACAGACAAATTCTGGCGTTACTTCCTGTGGGTCAAATACGTCGTAGCCCAATACGGTGTTGATGAAAGGCATTACGAAAGCATTTTTTGTCGCTTCTTCTGTTTGAATGGCGGGGCCTTGTAACCGAACTTTTGCTGCCAGGCTGGTTAGCTTTTCGAAGAAATCCATAATGAGCCTCGTACCTATTCAGATCCGTGTATAGATGGGATGGCAATTTGATTGCTATCCGATACTAGTTCAAAACCCCATAAAGCGAATGAAGTAGGAGGCACTTTGGCTTGACTGAAAAAAGCTAAAAAAATGTCAGAAATTTCCTGCTTATTTTTCAATAGGTTAGAAGCAGTCTACGAGTTTGTGCTTGCAGGTGTTGGTTTTTCAGAGGCTGTTAGAACGGCATGTTCAACCAATTCCTGCTGGATAAACGCCGCAATCATCGCGCGATACACCTGCTCCGTGACGTCGGGGTTGGCGCCCGCCGCGTCGGACAACCCCCGCACTTTGGCAATCACCTGTTCAACTCGTTGTGGCGCCTTGACGCCATCAGCATCTTTCTTGAAGCGCGCCGCCTGTGACACGTAACGGCCGCGCTCTGCCAGCAGGGTGACGATTTGTTGGTCGAGGCGGTCGATGTTTTCTCGGACGTGTTCAAGGGTGGTGCAGTTAACGACCATGTTGGTTGAGCTCCTGGTTGGATAGGCAATGCGATGTAGTTGAATACAGGGTGATCCATGTGGGAGCGGGCTTGCTCGCGATTGCGGTGTATCAGCCCACGTTTTCAGTGACTGACACTCCGCAATCGCGAGCAAGCCCGCTCCCACATGTTGATCGTCGCCAGGTTTCGATCAGTAGTGATACCACTTCACTTCCAGCATCACTTCATTCACGGGCGTCGACAAATGGCTGTACTCGCGCTGTGCGCTCAGGCGCAGGCCAAGGTTGCGCGACAATTCCCACTGCTGGTTGAGGCTGATGCTGCGGCGTACTTCGCCGTTGGTGAAAAAGTCACCCTTGGCTTCCAGGCTCAGGTTGCCCAGCGGGTTTTTCCACAGCACGCCTGTATTGAAGCCGGCGGCAGGGGAGATGGCTTCGTTGAAGTCGTTGTTGTGCTCCACGCGCACGGTGCCGAGGGCGAAGCCGAGCATGTCGTCGCTCAACTGCCAGGTGCCGCCGGCGCCGCCGTTGACGTGGGCGACCAGGGTTTCGTCGTCGTGTTTGCCCGGTACACGTTCAAGGCCGCCGGTGACTTGCCATGACCACGGTTGCAACAGGGCGTTGCGCGGGGTCAGGGAGCGGATGGTGGCCAGGTCCAGTTGCTGCAGTTGCCAGTGGTTGCCTTCGTATTGGCGCAGTTTCATCTGCAGGATTTCGATCTGCGCGCCCAGGGGGAAACCTTCGGCGTTGTCATTGAGGTCGTGGTAGGCCATGCGCAGGCCGTATTCACCGAAAGCCTTATCGCCACGGGTGCCGATGCCGGCTTGCCAGGTGCGGGATTCATGGCCGTTTTCCGGTAGGCCGGGCGGTGTGATTTTCAGGTCGGGCGCCGGGTTCTGGTTGATCGCACGCAGCAGCTCGAAGCTGCGCTGGGAGCGGGCGGTGTCACGTTCCAGGCCGTTGGCGCGGTAGCGGCCAAGGCGGTAGGCGGCGTCGATGATCAGGGCCTGACGCTCGCGGGGCAGGGCTTTGAAGGCGGGCTCCTGCAATTGCTTCTGGTCGTCGCTGATCTTTAATACCCAGCGCTGTTCGTCGCTATCGAGCGGCTTGGCGCGTTCCAGCAATTCGCGTTCACGGGAGGGGCGATAGTCGATTTTTTCTACCAGGCCTGCGTCTTTTACGGCCTTGACCGTGTCGGTCGGGATGGCGGTCAGCGGGAACTGTTCGGTCAGACGCAGCCCGGGGCGGGCCACTTGCAGCAGTTCCAGCAGGCGATACGAGCAGTTTTCGTCGAAGAAAAAGTAGTCGAACTGGATCTGCTTGAGCTCCCACACGTGCTCGACCATGCGCTCGGTCTCGACTTGCGTCAGGTTAAGCCGATATTCCCACAGGTCGCGGTTCTCAAGGCTACGGTACTCCGACAGCTTCTCCTGATAAGGCACCAGGGCGAACAGACCGGGATAGCCGCCCATCAGGCCTTTCCAGGCGTAGAGAATGCTGTTGTCGGAGCCCTCGATATAGGCGCCGAAGTTGATCGCGTAGCTGAGCAGGGCGGTGTTGTTGCTTTGCACGTCGGCCTGGTCGATGCGCAGCAGGGTGTGGCCGAACATGGACGACGGGCTGTTGAGGTAGGCCGCCGGGAAGATCATCACCGCGCTATGGGGGGAGACGTCCTTGAACCATTGCTTGAATTCTGTGCAGTCCACGGCAGGCAGGTCAGTGAGGTGCAACTGATCCTTGAGCCAGCGGGTCCGTGCGGGGTAAACGCATTGGGCGTGTTTTTCACCCAGGCTGGCCGGCGCGTAGAGCGCGTCAACGGTGGCCTTGAGCTCGGCATCCGGGTGGTGGGCACCGTCGGCTGCGAGGAAGAACTTCTTGTCGCTGACATAGCTGCGCCAGCCACTGACCTTCCCGGCTTCGTAATGGCCGAGGGACAGCCAAAACGGATCATTGGCCAATTGCTGCAAACGTTGATCATCAAGGTGCGGGGCCGCGTACAGCGGGGCGCAGGCGAAGAGTGCCATCCAGGCAAAGCGTTTGAGCATAGGGGCAACTTAAGTCGGAAATAAAAGAGACCCAAAGGGGAGGCGGGTCCAAAATAAAACCCGCGCCTTGGTAGGCGCGGGCTGGTCGAGCTTAAGCCTGGGTCGCGTATTTCGCCAGACGGGCATCACTTTTCAGTACAGCAATGGTGTTGTTGTGCACGTCATCAGCGGTCACGTCAGCCTTGCTGAAGATCTGCTGGAAGTGCTCGTGGGTCACAGCCGCGAAGTGCTCGCGATCTTCCGGTGCAACGCCCAGTACCACGGCGTAGGTGGTCAGCGCCTCGCCGTTGCCCTTGGCCATGTCTTCGGACAGCTCGTTCATCATGCCATTCATGGCAATCCAGGACTTGCCGCCGTAGGACAGGGCGCTGTTGGTGCTGCAACCGTTGGTGCCTGAGGTCATGCCGAAGGTGGCGTTACCCGAAGTACCGTTAGTGGTGGAAGCCAGGAAGTGAGCTGGAGTGCCGCGCTGGCCTTCGAACAACATGTTGCCCCAACCGCAGTTCGGGCCGCCTGGTGCTTCTGCCATTGCATTGAGGGAGACGACGGTGAAGAGAGTACCGAGAAGGATCCGTTTCATAGCTTTGTTCTCTTTGTGTGCAAACCAATGGACAAGGGTTCAGGCGCATCGCAGCGCCCTAGGGGCCAGTTATTAGTCCAACCCGCGCAATTTGGAGTTTAGGCACGTTCCAAGGGTTCCGTGCATTTTTATAAAACAATTGGCGATGTCGCGATATTTCTGCAGGTCGCATCCCACGTCTACGCTTTCCCGAAAGCGCGCCTTGCCAGAGCGCGCAACCGAGAGCCAGAATGCCGTCATCTGCCCCGCCTGATGTAAGGAAGCCCGATGCCTGATCCTGTTGCTGCCAGCTTGCGTCTAGCGCCCGAAGCGCTGACTCGCCCTTTCTCCGCTGAACAGTTCAGCTTCTCGACCACCAATGATTTGGAGCCCTTTCGCGGTGTGCTTGGCCAGGAACGTGCGGTTGAAGCCTTGCAGTTCGGTGTGGCCATGCCACGCCCCGGTTACAACGTGTTTGTCATGGGCGAGCCCGGTACTGGCCGCTTTTCGTTCGTCAAACGCTACCTGAAAGCCGAAGGCAAGCGCCTGCAGACCCCGGCGGATTGGGTCTATGTGAATAATTTCGATGAACCCCGCGAACCCCGTGCCCTGGAGTTGCCAGGCGGCGCTGCGGCGGCGTTCATCAATGACATCAACGGTTTGGTCGACAACCTCGTTGCCACCTTCCCGGCCGTCTTCGAACACCCGACGTATCAACAGCGCAAAAGCGCCATCGACCGTGCCTTCAACCAGCGTTACGACAAGGCCCTGGACGTGATCGAACGCCTGGCCCTGGAAAAAGACGTGGCGCTGTACCGCGACAGCACCAATATCGCCTTCACCCCGATGCTCGACGGCAAGGCGCTGGACGAGGCCGAGTTTTCGCAGTTGCCGGAAGCCGATCGCGAACGTTTCCACACGGACATTTCCGAGCTGGAAGAACGCCTCAACGAAGAATTGGCCAGCCTGCCGCAGTGGAAGCGTGAGTCGAACAATCAACTGCGCCAGTTCAACGAAGAAACCATCACCCTGGCCCTGCAACCATTGCTTGCACCGTTGTCGGAAAAGTACGCGGAAAACGCCGCGGTCTGCGGTTACCTGCAAGCCATGCAGGTGTACCTGCTCAAGACCGTGGTCGAGCAATTGGTGGACGACGCCAAGACCGACGCCCAGGCGCGCAAGCTGCTGGAAGAACAGTACTGCCCGAGCCTGGTGGTGGGCCATCCGGTCAACGGTGGCGCCCCCGTGGTGTTTGAGCCGCACCCGACCTACGACAACCTGTTCGGTCGGATCGAATACAGCACCGACCAGGGCGCGCTCTACACCACTTATCGCCAGTTGCGTCCGGGCGCGTTGCACCGTGCCAACGGTGGTTTCCTGATCCTGGAAGCCGAGAAAATGCTCAGCGAGCCGTTTGTCTGGGACGCTCTTAAACGCTCCCTGCAATCGCGCAAGCTGAAAATGGAATCGCCCCTGGGCGAGCTGGGTCGCCTGGCCACCGTGACCCTCAACCCGCAGATGATTCCGTTGCAGGTCAAAGTGATCATCATCGGTTCGCGCCAGCTGTACTACGCGCTGCAGGACGCCGATCCGGATTTCCAGGAGATGTTCCGCGTACTGGTGGACTTCGACGAAGACATCCCGATGGTGGACGAAAGCCTGGAGCAGTTCGCCCAGTTGCTCAAAACCCGCACGTCGGAAGAAGGCATGGCGCCGCTGACGTCGGACGCGGTGGCGCGGCTGGCCACTTACAGCGCACGGTTGGCGGAGCATCAGGGGCGTTTGTCGGCGCGAATTGGCGACTTGTTCCAACTGGTCAGTGAGGCGGACTTCATTCGTCACCTGGCGGGCGACGAGATGACCGATGCGGGCCATATCGAGCGCGCCCTCAAGGCCAAGGCCACGCGCACCGGGCGGGTGTCGGCGCGGATCCTCGACGACATGCTCGCCGGAGTCATCCTCATCGACACCGCGGGTGCGGCGGTAGGCAAGTGCAACGGGCTGACGGTGCTGGAGGTCGGTGACTCGGCCTTCGGCGTGCCGGCGCGGATTTCCGCCACGGTGTACCCGGGCGGCAGCGGCATTGTCGACATCGAGCGCGAGGTCAACCTCGGCCAGCCGATCCACTCCAAGGGGGTGATGATCCTCACGGGTTACCTGGGCAGCCGCTATGCCCAGGAATTCCCGCTGGCGATCTCGGCGAGCATCGCGCTGGAGCAGTCTTACGGCTACGTGGACGGCGACAGTGCGTCCTTGGGCGAGGCGTGCACCTTGATCTCGGCGTTGTCGAAGACGCCGCTCAAGCAGTGCTTTGCCATCACCGGCTCCATCAACCAGTTTGGTGAAGTGCAGGCAGTGGGTGGGGTCAACGAGAAGATCGAAGGCTTCTTCCGGCTGTGTGAAGCACGCGGTTTGACCGGTGAGCAGGGCGCAATCATTCCCCAGGCCAACGTCGCCACGTTGATGCTCGATGAGAAGGTGCTGCAGGCCGTGCGCGCCGCGCAGTTCCACATCTATGCGGTGCGCCAGGCCGACGAGGCGCTGAGCCTGCTAGTGGGCGAGGATGCCGGTGAGCCGGATGCCGAGGGGCAGTTCCCGGAAGGCACGGTGAACGCGCGCGTGGTAGAGCGGTTGCGCGCGATTGCCGAGATGATCAGCGAGGAAGACCTCAAGGAAGCGGAGAAGGAGTTGGCACAGCAGGCGCTGGCCGAAGCCAAACCGACCTGAGGGCTGACTCGTCATTAAATTGACTTGGGTTGGGGGCCAACGCCCGTTGGTCCCTACAACCTTGGTTTGTCGTGGTTTTCTTCTATTCTTTGCTCAAGGGATATCCACAGGAGTCGCGGGATAGAAACAGCCTCGCCCCAGGCGCAGGTTGAACACCGATCTACCGAGGGTCGCCGCCATGCCGCGCAACCTTTGCCTTACCCGCCAGTGCTTTGGCCTGGTCACCCGTATCGAATGTTCCATTCGCCCTCTCGCGGGGGATAACGGGATGTGGACCTTGTTGTTTGCCGCCGGAATGACCGGTGAACAGCCCTCCACCATCAAGTCCCAAGGCCCGTTCCCTGGGCCCTTCGTTGCGGAAAATATTCTGGAGTCCATCGTGGACAGCCTGACCCAGCACGGCTACGAGCAGGCGGGTGACCCGCAGATCTGGTGCCTGCACATGCAGGCCCATCTGCGACAGCTCAATGGTGAGACCCAGCACTGACCGCTATTTGCTCTCGGGTTTGTCCAACTTGACCTCGAAGCCATATTGCACGGTGCTCAGGTCGGTGCGCTGGTAGCTTTCCAGGGTGGTTGGCTGGCCGTAGAAGTAATGCACGTCAAACATCGCCGTGCCGTATTCCTCGGCGCGGTGGCTGACGCCGAGGATTTCCTTGAGGTAGTTGCCACTGGCGTCTTTGGCGTAGAAACGCCAGCTGTCGGCGGGGAATGCCTTCTGGTCGACGATCAGCGCGTTGTCTTTGAGTTCAAGCCCTTTGGGCAGCGTGTTCGCGTCAATCTCGTGTTTATCGATGGTTGCCAGGAACAGCGGAATCGAGCCCACCACAAAGGCCGGGTTTTCCGGGAACAGGGTGAGATCATAGGTCAGGGTGCCGCGTGCCGGGTTCAGCTCAAAGGCCTCGGTCGGCAACTCGATCGGCTCGCCGCGCTCGCCTTTTTCGTCGGCGGTGAAGAAGGTCACCGGTGAATCGCTGCTGTTGCGCTCGCTGCCCACCAAATCGTCATTGAAGGTAAACGGGTGGTCGAACACGATGTGCGCCGCGCTGGCGTCTTCGACTGACTGGCTGATGGTGACGCTGTTTTTCAACTGGTCCTCGGTCATGCTTGCGTCTTTGAGCCAATTGGCGGCGCCGTCGTCGTACACGGTGACCGGCATCGGCAGGGCCTGCACGGTTTTCTGCAAGCTGTTCCTGTCGAAACGCAGCACCGGCAGATCGAGGTCTTTACGGGTGCGCGTGGCGGTGGAGAAATCCAGCACGTTGACTTGCAGGTTGTCGATCACGCCATTGAAGTACACCTTGGCGTAGTGGCCGCTCTGCTTGTGTTCGAAGGCTTTCTGCTCATCGATCAACTGCTTTTCGAACGCCTCGGACCAGGTCTTCTGTTTTTGCATCTCGGCCAGTTGTTTCTCATAAAACGCAACCTGGACGCTGCTTTCATTGATCGAGCCCGAGCGTGTGAGGAACTGCCCGGTGCTGTCGCGCGCCTGGACCAGCAGCGGGTTGGGCGATTCGTCGCCGACTTCCGGGGCCAGTGGCTGGCTGTTGGTCAGCTCGATCTCGGCGTAGTTTTTTTCCAGCAGGATCAGGTTGAGGGTGATGTTGCCTTCGGTGCGCTTGTGGCCGACGTCCTGTTTCGACAGGTCAAAGGTCAGCACCTTGCCTGGCGCGACCACTTCAACCGTGCCCTTGAGGCTGACGGGCTGTGGCTGGCTCTTGTTTTCCGTCTCGATGCCGTCGATGAACGGGTAGGTCACCGTCAAATCGTCAGGGTTGGTCAGGTTGGAGCTGCTGGGGCTCAGTTGGATGCCCGGATCGGTTTCCGACCACTCTGGCTGGAAGGGGATGACCTTGTTGTTGCTCAAGGTCACCGACTGCCATTCCAGCCCGTGGGGGAAGGGAAATTGGTCGGGGATGTTGAAGTTGAAGGGAAACACCGGCTGCAAGTCGGTCAGGTAGTCGGAATGGGAGTTCTTGCGCAGCACGAACAGGCCATTGATGTAGGTGTCCACCAGCGCCTGGGGGGTGGGGTAGTGCTTGAGCAGGGCCAGTGTGTCGTCACCGTATTCGGCTTCGATGGGCTTGGTGGCGAGTTTGACCCGCGCCCGTTCCAGTAACAGCAGCGAACCGCCCAGGTCGGCGACGGCGTCGCGCAGCTTGGGGTCCTGGATGCTGTCGAGGGATTGTTCGAATTTGGCGGTTTTCTCTTCGAGGGTGGTCTGCTTCTGCTCGTCGCTGGGGGAGCAGCCGCCAGCCAGCAGCAATGCCGCGCACAGGCCGATACTGGCCAAAGGGGATCGCACATCCATCATCTGAGTTTTTTCCTGTCCGACGTCATCGAGCCGAGTTGTTATTGGGCTCGACACTAGCAGAAAAATTCTCTTACAGATGCCGCACAGGTCAGTTTTCTCGTGATGACAGGTGTCTTGTAGCGGCTGGTATACTCGCCGCCATTTCTAGCCAAGCTGTGTGAGATCCAATGGAACGCTTTATCGAAAATGCTATGTACGCCTCGCGCTGGCTGCTGGCGCCGATTTATTTCGGCTTGTCCCTCGGGTTGCTGGCGCTGGCGCTGAAATTCTTCCAGGAAGTGATTCACTTGCTGCCGAGCGTGTTCTCGATGGCCGAGTCCGAGCTGATCCTGGTGCTGCTGTCGTTGATCGACATGGCCCTGGTCGGCGGCTTGCTGGTCATGGTGATGATCTCCGGCTACGAGAACTTCGTCTCGCAGCTGGATATCGATGACAACAAAGAGAAACTCAACTGGCTGGGCACCATGGACTCTTCGTCCCTGAAGATGAAAGTGGCGGCCTCCATCGTGGCGATTTCGTCGATCCACTTGCTGCGCATCTTCATGGACGCCAAGAACGTCGATCCACAGCACCTGATGTGGTACGTGATCATCCACATGACCTTCGTGGTCTCGGCATTTGCCATGGGCTACCTGGACAAAGTCACCAAGCACTGATGCCCCGCGCCGGCCTTACTGCTCCACGAAGTAGTAAGGCTGGCGATTGATCGACATCCGCTTGATCTCCTTCACCGGACGGGTCAAGTCATCGGTGTGGTCCAGCAGCGCAACGTTGCCGGGCTTGGCGCCGAGATAGCTGTGCAGCTCGGCCTCGGTTTGCAGGATCGGTAAATAGGCCTGCAGGTAAAACACGCTGGCTCCGGCGATACGCTCGTTGGGCCGGTACAGTACCACCTCCCGGCCTAAGTCTTTCAACGCCTGAACCTGGCTGATCACCGGTACGAAGGACTGGCGCACATCCGCTTTGGGCGCGAACCAGAAGGCGGCGATCAGGTAGCAACTCACGGCCAGGGTGAACACGCCGCCCACTATGGTTCTGTGATGCTTGTAGAGCGCGGGCTTGTGGGTTTTCAGCCAGTCCAGCAGCACCCTTGCATATTCCGCGGCCAGGACGGCGGCGGCCGGTGCGAGCGCCATCAGGTAAACGGTGCGTTTGCTCGACGCCAGGGTCAGCAGGGTGAACTGTGCCACCAGCCAGACGCTGAAGAACAAGTGGTAGCGGTTGCGCACCAGGCTTTTGCGAAAGTGCCACAGGCCCAGGTACACCAGGATGTTCCAAGGCAGGAACGCCTCGGGCAGCTTGGCAATGTAGTAGTAGAACGGCTCGTAATGCCCGGCTTCGACAAACGAGCCGCTGAAGCGGCCGACGCTGTTGGTCAGCAAGACCTCGGCAACGGCCTGCATACCCCCGCGTTGGAACAGGAAGCCTAGCCAGATCACCAGTGGCACCAGCGCCAATAAGGTAAACAGTGCCGGCTTGAGCCAGTTGCCAATCTGCAGCCGTTTGTCCATCAGGCTGGTGCTGGCCAGGTACACAAAAATCACAATGCCCGGCATCGCCAGGCCCAGCACGCCTTTGCTGAGGGTGGCGATCACCATCCCGGCGGTAAACAGTGCCCATGCGCCCACGCTGGAGCCTTGGCGATCGGGCCGCACTGCCTGGTAGAACGCCAACAGCGCAGTGGTCACGCCGAGGGTGAGCAGCGAATCCTCACCGACGCCGCGCGCATTGCTCCAATAGCTGGCCATGGTCGCCAAGATCAAGGCCGCGCTGAACGCCAGCGTCTGCGGTCGCCCGAACCGGCGCAGCATGGTGTAAAGGAGCATCACGCTGAACAATCCAGCAAACGCCGAGGCCAGGCGCACGGCCCAGGTGGTGCCGCCGAACAGGCGAATCGCCCCGGCGTCGATCCACAGGCTCAGGGGCGGTTTTTCCAGAAAGGGCTCTCGAAACAACTGGGGCACTACCCAGTTATTGTCCAGGTGCATGGCCATGGCGATCCCGGCGACGCGGGCTTCGGTGGAGCCTTGCAGCTCATGGTTGCCCAGGGCAAAGAAGAACAACAGACCAGCAAGCAGGAGCAGCAGGGAAGCAGGACGCGTCATGGAGTGTGGCTACCAGGGCAGGAGGACCGTCCGGGGGAACGGTCATTGCAATGGGCTAGTATCCGTTGGCGTTTCTGAATATTTCGTGAACGAGTGTTGGATTTTTGTAAGGCTGATTAGGCCGTTATGGCGCTTTCAAGCTGGGTATCGCTGCTTTGCCTTGGGCTGTCAGCACCGGCTCCAATTGCTCCCACGTAAAGCTCAGTTCGTTATCACAGCCATCGCCCTGGGCGGGTGTCGAAAGTTGCAGACCCTGGGTGTTGAAGCTCAAGTCGAAGGTGGAATAGCTGGTCACGGCCGGGCAGCCTTCGTCGACGGTGGTTTGCTTGGAAAGCCATGCGCTGAACGCTGCGGGCAGTTTGACCTGGCCGGAATAGGGGCCGTCCCATTGCTCCTCGCCTCCCAGCCACGTCCAGGGATCGACCTTTTTACCGGTTTGCAGGTTCCAACTGTGCAGGCCCCAACTGATGCCTCCGCGTCCGTAGCCTGCCGACCAGCGATAGAAACGCACGGTGATCCACTGTGATGACCAGTAGACCGGTTCCACCGTAATCTCGCTGGTCGTGGTGCTGCCGCCCTGGTCCAGTGAGTTGCGCCGCTCTCTATAGAAATCGGTCTGTCCGTCCGGGTTGATGGCCATCCGTGCGAGATCCCGGTTGATCTTATCGATGGCCTCCGTGTCGCCTTCAAGTTTGAGGATGACCTGCCCACCTTGGGTTTTCACCTGGTAGGCATGTTCGGCGAACGTCTTCCTCTCAACCTTCACCGCCGGTGGCGTGGCCTCAAGCGGGTTGTTGTAAGTGTCGCTGGCGCACCCGTCCGTGTCCGCGCGTTTCAGCATCAGCGCCAAGCTTTTGCCACCCAAGGCTTTGCTCCAGGTGCCGGTCAATAGGTCGTCCTGTGGGTCGTCCAACTGCCAGAAACCGGTTTGCCCTTCTTCCACCCAAGGCTCGCTGGCGTTGGCTTGGGTCAGCTGAATGGGGGTGAGGATCCGTTGGTAGTAATAACTGCCATTGGCGCCGTGGGGCCCGTTGAAACAGACAGTAATCGCCGATTTCCCCAGAGTGCCTGTCCAGACACCGGCCAGGTCGGCGGCGGTTGCAAGCAGAGGGGTGCAGGCGAGAGCGAGAGCGGCGAGTGGCTTGAACACGGGTATCGGACTTCCGGTTGTCTGATAGAGGGGATCAGGGTAATGGGAAGTGCGGTGGGATTCCAGAGAGGGACTCCCACCCGAAGCATTACCTGCCGGAACGCGTGGATTTCGTTCTCAATACGTTGGCAAGAAATCGTGCCGATCGGCGTGTATTTGGCGACGTTCACATGATGATCCTCGCCAGCATATCTTCGCCGTCTGCATCCATGCCAACCTCGATAAAGCCAAAACTGGAATAAAATCCTTTGGCGACGACGTTGTTGGGGTTGTAGCAAATCTCAATTTCTTTCAACTCTTCGATCTGTCTTATTTCATGCAGGGCGAGACCCAGCGCTGCTCTACCGATGGATTTCTGCTGATGTTTTTTGTCCACCATAAAGCGCCAGATAGAGACTTTTCCTTTTGATTCCTGCACCCACATTAAAAAGCCTACGACCTCTTCATCCGCAATGATGGCGCGTGTGAAGTAGCCCGGGTTGTACGCGGCTTCAACGAGCGACCAAGTATTACTAGCCACGTAGTCCTCTTGTTCTTCAGTGACCTCCAGTTCACAAATGGCCTCATAGTTTTGTTGCGTTATCTGGGTGAGTGAGATTTCCATCGCGTCGCCTGAATGAGGGTGATGATCGAGCTGAATTAATGTTTTATGGGTGTGTACCGCACCTGAATGGCAACGGTGTATCAAGGGAGGCCAGTTCTTCGTACAACCCCAGGTAAGGTTCTAGTCCCTCTTCGGTTTGTGCTCTTACACTTTCGAATATTCCAGCCATTCCTGGTAGGTGATCCGGCTAATGTGCTCTGTGCGATAGTCTTGGAGGAACTGGTTGTATTTGTTTTCTTCCGTGTGATGAAAGCGAAACCCACACTTCGATTGGGCAGCATGGGATTGGATGTTGTCGGCGAAGTAACCACACCACAGTGCTTTGAGGTTCAGGTTTTCAAAAGCGTGTCGCATCACTTCACGCACGGCTTCCGGAATCAGACCTTTGCCCCAGTACGGCACGCCGATCCAGTAGGCTATTTCCCCTTCCTGCTCACTGATTTCAAAATTGCTGTTGCTGCCTATGAGAATGCCCACACAACCAACAGCACGGCGATTTTCCTTCAATTCGACCGCATACACCTCTGGGTGATTGAAGACTGTGCGGATGATGTCGGCACTGTTCTCCACACTGGTGTGCGGGGGCCAGCCAGCGATGGGACCGACTCGGGCGTCTTTGGCATATTCGTATAGATCGGCGGCGTCTGTGTCCTGCCAGGGGCGCAGCAAGAGTCGTTCTGTTTTAAGTGTCATATCCCGTACTCGGAGTGGATGGGTGCGTTCGGGATAGAGTATTGGCAGACAGGCCATCGGTACACGCCAGTACCTCGGCTTCTTCGGTACTTTTCGCAACAACCGCGCCAAGCGCTGATACGATGATGGCTATTGTTTGTTATAGCGCTGGGGCACTATGCATCACATTCCGAAACTTTCCGTTCCTGACGATTCGATGCGGATGGGAGAAACCACGCTAGCGCAAGGGCAAGGTTTACCGCTCTCTTTCGGTCATGCTTACTTGACGTTGCTGGTATGCCTCTCCGGTAGTGCCCACTTCACTCTAAACTTCAAAGAGCATGCGGTCAGGCGCGGAGGAGTGATGTTGCTGGCTGAGGACACCATTGCCTTGCTCAAACGTCGCTCGCGCCGCTTCAAGGTTTTTTTCTGCCTTATGCCGAAAGATTTTGCAGCGGAGGTTGCCTACCCGCTGCCAAATAGTTTGTTCGTCTTTCTGCATGACCATCCCCATTGCGTTCCATCCAACGACGACATGCCACTGATAGACGGGTGGGTGACGCAGATGCGGAATATTGCGCAGACCTGTCCCTCTTACCAACGCATCATGTTGCGCAATCAGCTGCAGAACCTCTTTTTGAAAATAGCCGAGCAACTTCCAGCCAACCAAATAGAAAACCGTGGATTCAGCCGGAAGGAAATGCTCAGTTGGCGCTTCTGGGAATTGATAGGTAAACACTGCATCCGCAACCGGGATGTGAAGTTCTACGCTGACGCACTGAATATCACGCCGTTCTACCTGTCGCAGTTGACCAAAGCGTTTTTCAATGACACTCCCAAGGGCCTGATCGATCGGCAGGTAACCTTGGAAATCAAGGCGCTCCTTTCATACAGTGACTTGGCTATTGGCCGTGTGGCCGACGAACTGAACTTCGCCGACGCCTCTTACTTGTGTCGCTACTTCAAGCGCCAAACGGGGATTTCACTTTCCCATTATCGTAAGCACAAGAGGGAGAAGGAGAGCCATGAGTGACCTGCGGTGGTGAATCGGGCGCTGGATCGGTTGGACCTCCGACGTATCCCGACACCGGGCGGCGAGGGCATGAGTGCCCTTGCCACGGGGCTCATGAGCTATCGATCTGGTACCTGAACCCCTCGGCCGCCGCGCGGGAAATTCGGTATTCGAGCGGGGGAGATCAGGTTAAGCAAAGGCTCGGCGCGCCGGATCAAAAACATGATGACGACCTTGTTTCTCAGCGCCGATGGCAAGCCAATGTCTGCTGCGCAGTTTCTAGAAAGCCTGTTTGGCGTCCTTCCAGATTTCTTCAAAGACGAAGACGAACTGCGCTCCATTTGGGGTGGGCCAGACACGGAGCGGAGCGTCTTCGTTTACCGCGTCGGGCATCAGTTGCTAAGCGCAGAGAATCTTAGTGGGCGAGCGATTACAGCAGAGTTGCCGCGAAGGGCCGCTTTGGCACGGACAGCAGCCATTTCAAGCATCTGAGGGTCAGCTGCATAGACAGCATCAACCTGGCGGTCACGTAAGCTGCTTTTAAGGCCCATCATTTCCGCAAGGCTAAGGTCTTTTGAATGCTTGTGGCCGTTGATCATGGCGAAAGTACCCATAAGGGTGAAAATAGACTTGGATCTGAGGTTAACACCTCGCTCGGTCGGCTATAGGCGAAAGGCTGTGATTGCAAGGTATTGAGCGACGAAATGCATGGTTCTTCACGCTGCTCAGGTGTGCAATTCAGACTGGCTGAGCCGATCGGTAAATGATCGCCTACGGAGGCTAAAAGGCAAATAAGCCTATGAGCTTACTGAGTTACAGGTACAAAAAAGACGTCCTTGGACGTCTTTTTTCGTTGAAGTGCCGGGGTAATTTGAACGGAGCGGGTAAGGCATTGATCAGTAATACTATTTCCAGTAATCATTTTGTGCTGGAATACTGATTGGAATGCCGAGGGTATAGCTTTCCTACTCGATTAACCGCTGAGTCAAATTTATTCCAGCTGTATGAAATGATGCGCAGCACGCTAATTAATCTTGAATGCTAGTGAATTGCCTCATCGGATATACCTGCTGCATGCACGATGCGACTGCGTGTCCGCTATGGCCCGGTACACGAACGGTGCTCTCCAGTGTGGCTTCGGCCATCTTAGGGGGGATAAAGCTACGTGGTAATCAAAAAATAGCAGAACATATTTTCAGATATATATGGATTTAAGCGGGCTTAGATAAAAAGGTAAAAGCAGTAGCTCTCCACTTTTACCTTTCTTCTTTATTTAAAGGGCAAGATAGCCATCTTTGATTAGTTCTCCACGTAGCTTCCAAAGTTCGATGCATTGGCGTTCTGTAGGGAGCTTGTGTGGTATTTGTGCGGCGATTTTTAATAGATTTATCTGTCGAGGAGAAAGCTTTTCTTTTTTAACTCCCCAGTTTAATAGTCGAGTCCATTCAGCGCCAGGTAAGTCAACGACCATGATCTGAACTTGAATGCTGTCATCAGTCTTTTGTGTCGATTTGGATTTTTTACCTTCCTCGACAGATTGGCGCACTTCTTGGAGGAATTCATCGGCGTTTGAAACTAAGCTTATTTTTGTATCCTTCACCTGCTCCCAGCACGCCTGCATTTTTGCCCATTCAGTAACGTTGTCTTTAGGCCTGTCAGGATCGGTTAGCACATGGAAGACTTTTTCTGAAATTATGCACAATTGTTCGCATAGCGATTGTGGGACAGCTTGTGAGTCCCAAATTGTCCTAAAGTTAAGCTGTTTGCCAAGTGCATCTTCAGATATTAAGTTGTGCAGCTTAGCGATTGAGTACGTGACAATGTTCGCTCGGTACCCTCCTTGGTACCACGGCTGCTGACTGACCAAGGCTTCTGTTTTTCTGAAGATTATAGCTAAAGCAACTATCTTACGGAAATATTCTTCATTATAGATCTTGCCATCCGATGTCCATGACTTGGAGATGGTGTCGGCGAAGAATATGAAGTTTTTTTGAGCACCCATGCTTACTCTATGAGGCTGCTCCCGCCAGCTGTTCTCATATTTTGCAACATCAGTCTTTGTGAAGAGCTGACTTTTTGGATTTTGCATTAAGAAATGATTTTTTTGGGCAGTCGATAGTTTTGCTTGCTCATTTAGATATTGGCCGCGAGCTCTCTCATAGAACCAGTGTGTACCATACTGAGCACCGCCGCTTGGTGAGGTAAACAGCCTACGGGAAAACTCTTGAAGTCGAATGTGGAACGGATGGTTGGAGAAAAAGTCTGCGTCGCTTACCTTGTTTTGGCTATTCGCGTAACGTGCGATTTCTGGCGTTAACTCACCTGCTTTTTCTGGAGGCAAAACCGAAAGCTTCATTTGCACCATAACTTTCGAGAGGTCCAAGCATTCTTTGCGGGCAGCACCGCCTCTCTTCGCAAACGCTAATGATGCAGTGGTTTGTCCACCATTCACGATTTGCAGGTTAACGGCGCTTCGAATGCGCACCCCGCCCGCATCTTCTTCAAGTTCGACATTTTCAGCAGTAGCTGCAATTCCATTGTTGAAGGCGAAGAACATCTCAGGCTGATTGCGTATAGTGTTTTGAATAGCTGCGTTAACTTTCCCTTTAGTGCTGAGAAAGGTTCGAACGTTCCCTTCAAGCAATCTGCTGCCGTACATGTCGTAAATGTCTGCCAAGGTGTCCCCGGGAATCATACAGAGATAGGCGCTATAGTCCCCATGGGACTCGGCTGCAGCAAGACATTTCAGTCCACTGCTTCCAATTGAGGAGAAATCAACCACAAGATCATCCCGTCCTGTAGCTGATATATAAGCTGAATGGAATCTTCCGATATCCCAGATATGAAACTCGACTGGGGTTCCTCTCACTTGCTCTTCAGGCCAGCCTTTTTGGCGAGTTTTCAGCATGGCGTCGCTGACGAAATAGAAGCGATATTTAGTTATCTTTGAATGCCAATCCATTAGGTCACATGCAAAACCATGGCCTGGTTGGCTTTCGTCCACGCTACCGTCAGTCAAATTCCCGTCCAATGCTTCCTCTAGGAAGGCTCGCAAATCACCAATTGCAGCCTTGACATCGGAAGTAACGAATGAGGCAACTTCATCTTCATTGAAGAAATCAGCGACTAGTAGCGCCATTGAATTGTCTGCTTCATCAAATGCGTAGCCGTCGATGCGCAGCTTTTTGCGTTTTCCGTTAACACCTTCAAATCTACAAACTTCAAAGGAAAGAAGCTCTTCAGCCTCTATGAGTCTATCTCCGCAGTCCTCTACAAAAGCAGTGCGGATAAAATCACGTGAAGACTCCGCTTTTGAGCGAACGGCCTCTATAAAATCTTTATGGAAAGTATCAAGATCCATATGAACTGACCCGTGCGCTAGATTTGAAAGGCTGTGCAGTTATTAAGGTTTAGCTTGTATTTTACACTACTAAGACCTGGCGACAAATCTTGCGGTCGGATGCAAGGGAAGCCAGTAACTACTTTATAACGGGAGGTGCTATACAATATCATCACTTGGTTGTCATATTCCGGGTGTGTGGAGTACCCACATCTCAATAGGCAGTTTTCAAAGGCTGAGTAAGTTTCGAAGTCTGACTTAAGTGATTTTCGGATATCGTCAACCAGCTGATTCAGCGTAAAGCCATTAGCTGTGCTTTCTGCTCCGCTTCCCAGCTGAACAACAACAAGCTGCAATTCGCGGTAGGTATAATCGAGCTGTCTTTCAGATGCAATCGTCACCTCGTTTACTGATGGCCAGACAGTTTTTACTTCCCAAGCCAGCTTCTCAAATTGGAAATCTTGATCAGCCCGATCAGGCCCCTTCCAGCTCTGAATAGCTGCAGGCGCGCTGATCATCTCAATAAGTGATTTGAGGTGAAGAAGTTCGCCGCTCAACCCCCGGACTTGAGATTCGTTCAAGGTTTCTAGGTTGCCTCTTTCGAACAGCAGGCGCCAGCTAACTAGACGCGCTAAAACGAACGGAAGGCCATTAGACTTGTCGGAGCATTGGCGTGAAGATGCAATCAAATCTTCACAGAACAATCGAAATAGCTCAAAAAGATCTGGTTTTTCCAGAATGAATAGTAGAGACCATCGGCCATCTTCCCGGAGTACAGTGTGTATTTTCACTGATTGAAGTTCTAAGTCGACGCCGGGATTTTCTTGCGTAATCAACAATAGAGTGAATCGACCCAATGAATCCACACCTGCGTAGAAATCAAGGATGTGTTCCACGTCAACCCTGCGAAATCCTGATCCGACCGCTTCTGCTTTCACTGTGTCCCAAATAAGTTTGATTTTATTCGTCATCATCGTCTTCCTCATCATCGTTGTCATCAATTGAGGAGCTATCCCCGGACAACATATTTCGGAGTTCGACAAGGTTAATGCGATAAGCTACACGATGACTGCTGATATCAAGGGATGGAAAGCTTAGGCCTATGGCTACAAGCGCTTCGCAATCGGACGGCAGTTGAAACTTACTTTCTTTTCCCTCTTCGTTTCTGGGCTCAATCAAGTGGATTAGCAATAGCGGTGCCTGTCTGACGGCAGTGTATGCTTTGCCCGGAATTGTTTGGATACTCTTTTTGGCTTCGCTTCTATACCTAATCTCTGCTGCCTCGATTTCAGGCTTTGACAATCCTGCCTTCTCATCGGCCGCTGATCCCACCCGCAGTTTAGTCCCGTTAACAAGCAAGGCTTTTATATTGTCATCAATAGATATCTTGCGGACCCTTCTTTTTACCTCTAACTCTTCTGCGAATTTAATCGAGCTGCCGCTGCCCGTGGGTAAAGCCACATCCCAAAAATCAAGCTTATGGTCGGTGGATTTTTCAATAAAATCAGCCAGGCTAGATGTTTGCAGCTTTACGCTAAGAGGATGATTGATGAAGGCCTTCAGGAATTTTACGACCAGTTGCTTCGGTACGGACCGCCATACGGGGAAGGCGCCATCTTCCATCTTTTTAGAATCAGGACTGGTTGTTACTGATCGTATAAAGCTCTGCGCCTCCTTGTAGTTTGAGGAAACTATCGAGGGGTCTTTCAGTAAGCGGGGCGACTCCAAGCTTTCTTCAGTAATAGATATTATCTGGACGATTTCATCTGAGTCCCTCATTTTGTTTCTGGCGGTAATGAGTAAAGACTCAGGGTGAGATCTCACGCGAAGTCCAAAATCGATTGGTTTGAGGCGAGAGTTCTGCATTCGACGCACTTCGTTACGAAGCTCGTCAGTTGCCTCTGAAATATGTGCATACCAATCTGCTGTTTCTTCAGTCATCCAGATTTTACATAGATCTTCGTAACCGGATCGATAGCCGAACCACCTTCCCATTTGAAGTAAAGCATCATACATTTGAGTTGTTCTGTAGAAGTAACTAATACACAACCCTTCGAGCGTCAAACCACGCGCTAGGCTGTTGCCACCAACTGCTACTACCCTCAAGCCGTGTTCCTTGTAGGCAGTATAATCTAAGCTGGCCGGCCCGCTTTTTTGGTTTACTGCAGTAGTCTGAATCGGCATCGTAGAAGCTGAAAGTTGGGCTTGAACCTGCTGCCACGTTATTTCTAGGTTGGAGAAGTTTCTCTGAAATGCGTTGTATAGAGATTTAATGGAGTTATTACGTATGGCTTCATCGAAAGGTAGGGAAGCGTAATTTCGAATGTCTCCCTGCATCAGCCGGACTTCATGATCGAGGATGTCTCGGACTTGATTTTGTATCAAGGTGAAGTGACTAACGTTTACTAGCATGGATCTATGCTTTGGCATTCCAACACGAATGTCCATTAGCGTGTTAACTAAGAAGAAGCATGTGATCGCATCTTTAAGCGATGGCGGGACGCCCTCCACCACGCTGTCAGAGGCCTGTCCGCGCGGAAAGTAATCCTCGGCATCATCGATAACGTTTAAGCACTTTAGGTCGGAGTTTTCGCCAAAAATCCGGCTTGCCCCAACATAATTTGTAGGCGCGTCTAATGTGTAAATAAAATCGCGAGGGAATAGATCGTCACCCTCGACATTATTCGTTGTTTCAGGGTTGATGAATACGTTGGCAAACGGAGTTGCGGTAAACCCTACATAACTGGATCTCGGGAAAACTTTCAGCAGTCCACGGATCCCCGCATTTATAGCAGTTGCCTTTTTGGGGTTTGTATTGATAGAGGCATTGTCCGCCTCGTCATCAATAAGCAGAAGGGGGATGTCTATGTTTCCGCCGGAGCCAGCATTATAATTAACCAGCCACTCCACCAGGTTTTCGAGGATTCGCTTGTTTTTCTTAACTACAAGAAGAACAGGCTCTCTGTAGTCGTTTAACCTAAATCCAAGTTGGTTTACCATTGCCGCCCGGAAATCTACTACTGTAGATGTAAAGACACCCGCTGAGCGTGCACCATTGATTAATCCAACGCCAATTTCTTTGCGATGGCGCTTTCGATTGTTTACGACGCCCGAGCTATCCAGTCCTACAAACCCAGAGTCTAAACGTTCCTGAGTTTGTCTTCTCAAACTTTCTAGCGTCCCTGTCAACAGAATTACTAATTTGTACCCCGCATCTGCCGCCTTGCAAATCAAACCTGTATAGTTAGAGGTTTTCCCCGACTGCACGTCGCCCATTACTAAACCTCGGCGCGGCCATCCTGTGCGACCTGATGGATCTCCCATCAAATCTAGGATCTCATCCGTTACCTTATCTAGCGAGTTAACAACTTTGGGTCCCCAACCCTGCTTCAAAAGATCGGTTTGGTAGCGACTCCAATAAAATGGTTCGATTGCAGCTTTTTTAGCTCTCAGCCAAGGATTGTGTTCATCATAAACACAGTCCCCTAATCCCATGTCAACTGTGAGCGCTTCATGAAGCTTCTTAATAACTACTTCGAACTCGTCGTCCGTGACAGTGTAGGGCGGTATACTCCTTAGAGTGGACGCCAAGTCAAAGATGGCCCCTTCGGTTGGAACTCCATCAACTGTTAGGGCTGTGATAACTCCCAATTCCAAGCGACGAGCATTCGCTGACAGTACCATCCTTGACGTCTCACTCACGAGTTATATTCCTCAACAATTTTCTTTGTTAGTTCTGGATATAGATTAAATGGTTCTATTAAATGAAGCGACATTAGCAGTTGCCTTCTAGCCGGCGAATCTGCTGGCATATTTACTATAATTGTCGAAATCATATCGTTGATATTTTCGACCGCACTGTCACTTGCGAAATCAGGTCGGACGTCGCTTGCCATACGGTTGTATAAGGCGTCCGCAGGGAATGAGCTCTCAATAACCCCTAAAACTAGGTTGAATCGTGCTCTTCCTTCTTTGTCAAGAGATTTTGAGAACTCTGAAATTAGTGGGTGGTTTCGATTTACATCGAATCTAACACCTGATCTATCGAGAACTTCGTTCCAGCCAGGGGCGACATCAGAGTCAGAGATTTTGCGACCCTTAAAAGCGATCGTTCTGCCGCTGACGGATCTGATTCTGTCCACTGTGCGTTTTAAGTTTTGCCGAACCAACTCAGGCGGATGAGCGGCCGATTTTTTTATATCTAAAGTCCAAAGGTGATCAAGTGTGTTGGGGATATCCACCCGTACTCGCGCAAGCTTACTTAGCTCGTCTTTTCTTGCTAGGCGAAACCAAGTTCCCCAAATTATCAGTCTTCTATTTCTATATATATAGAATCCCTGCTGGCTTCGAAAGCCTTCGCTCCCGCCGATTAGCTGTACATCATTGCTACTAAGTTTGCTCATATGCGGCAAAATAAAAGGTTTGACTACGACCCTTTTGCCTTCGACGGAAAACTTCTCCTCGTCCAGAGGCTGAGTAGCTTTATGATTGGCCAAGAAAGGGTCAAACGGAACAACTGCAGAACCGTTGAGAGCCATTGATATTTTTGGCTTGCTCCCTTCTTTTGTTAGGAAACGATGGAAAACAAGTGATAGATGCTCGCGGGCCGCAAGCATTTTTGTTCCCAATGCGTTTTCTGGATCTGCTTCCCCAACAAGCAATTTGTCGAGTTCTTGCCACAGTACCATCGTTCCTGATTTTTTACTTTCTAGCTGACTAAAGTGAGGTAAGGCTTGGCAGTCTGAAAGTTCAAGCTGAAGCATGACCCAAGCGCCTTTTTCGATAACGACATCGAGATCCCAACAAAATGCGTTGATATCATCATCTTGTTTGGAAATGACAGTCATCCGGCGACATTGTGATATGGAGGCTGTCTTGAGCCCTAAGCCATACCGACCCATATCGTCTTCCCCCCTCTCTAAAAGAGGGTTTTTGCTGCCGTGTCGCATTGCGCTCTGCAATACCTCATGCGACATTCCTTTTCCGTCATCTATTATCGCGATGTAAGGGTTGTCAGTAGGGCGGAACTCGATGTGGATCTCTTTGGCATGGGCGGAAATACTATTATCAATTAAGTCCGCCAACGCCGAATCCAAGGTGTAGCCAATTGACCGCATTGATTCGAGCAGTGACGCTGCGTGGGGAGGGTGCTGAACCTCTATCATCGCACCAGTCTCCTAGTACAAAAGGTAACCAAGACTCTCTCCAACAACATTCCTACCCCCCAAGGGCTCGCGTTGATTTCCTACAGTCCCTCTACCGTGGGGCACAAGCCGCAGGCGGCAGGGCGTGACATCTATTGGCCACTATTCGTCGCATAAAACTGGTTATGATGCAAGCCTCATTTTCAGCCTCCACTGCTTTGGACCTGCCTAGTCATCACTTAGATGATCATCGAATCCACTACTCCAGCATGCTCCGGACTTATAGCCCCGCCCTTAATTATACGCTCTACTAGTTCGGCAATTTTACTTGCAAGAAGAGGTGGGACAGCATTCCCAACTTGATGGTATTGCTGCGTGCGATTGCCTAGGAAAAAATAATTATCTGGGAAAGTTTGCAATCTAGCTGCTTCCCTAACAGTCAGGCTGCGACATTGATTAGGGTCATAATGGATGAAGTAATGGCCATCTTTCGATATATGGCTTGTTATCGTTGAGGAGTACTGGTTGTTAAGTTGTACTCTAAAACGATCGCTAAATTTACCGCTTTCCCAGTTTTTATGGTCAGGAGCCAATCCGGGAAGATTGAATTCTTGATGGCCCTTTGGAGAGACATGGTGAGCCTGTGCGAAGACGGAGGCATATACATATCGCTTGAGATCTGCACTCATGTGGCTTCGAGCTTCATGGTTGAGCCAGACGTTTAACCTGTCGTCTGTAAACCACGAATCCAAATCGCCCGATTTTGTTTTGCCACTCCAAGAGGTTGTCTTTCTTACTCTCAATCCGCCATTATTCAACCGGCCTCCCGAAAATGAATCTCGGAAGATTTTAAGGTTCATCTCTAAGTTTGGATCCTGCTTCCCAGAGGAAATCAGGTCTGCATATAATGTGTCTAGGTGATTTAAAACTTCACTGCACCACTTGTCTGGAGTGTCGCTTCCCCTCGACAGCGTACTTCGTAGAGGCGGAAGGTTTCCGATTACGTCTCCAACTGTAACTGGTTCGGCAGTTTCAAGCTTGTGCTCGTTTACCTCGCCAATGTAATCTTGTGAAACACCGATCAAAATGACCCGGTGGCGACCTTGTGGAATGCCATATTCTTCAGCGCGTATTACAAAGTTGCTAAAGTCAATTGAATCTGGCGACATTCCTGATTCGTATATGTCATCAGAGACCAAGGAGCAGATTTTATATTTCGTACCACATCCGCCTTTGATACCTAATGCGGCATCAGGGTCAGCTAAGTCTTGGAGTATTTGTGGGAATATTTGAGTGCCGCTAACCTTCGAGGAAAGAATCCCTTTGACATTTTCCATCACAAATACTGCAGGACGCTTGCTCTGAATTATCCGAAGATACTCCCGGTAGAGGAAGTGGCGGTGGTCATCTTCCGCTTTGTATTCTGCATTTCCCTTGTTGCGTGCTCGTCCAACTATTGAATAAGCTTGGCAAGGGGGGCCACCAATTAATACCCAAGGTTTACTGGTATCTAGTCTCGCTTCTAGGATGCGGTCTAGCTCGGCATTCCCCTCCGCACTCCCTAGTTTAATTTGGCGGGCCTCTTTATCGGCATGCTGCCATTCTTTGGCGCTGTTCGAAGTCCAAGGTTGTGATGCCCCACCCGTCTCGCAGTAGTAATAGTAGTCGTCAAGGGCTGCTGGATTGTTTTTTTTCAGCGCTCGATAAAATGCACGGAGTCTTAGCGTAGATCGAGCGAACGGGTCCATTTCTGCTGAGACTAATACATCAAAGCTTCTGCCCTCATTGAGTGAAGAGAAACCTTCACCAAGGCCGCCAGGGCCAGCGAAGAGATCCACGACCTGTAAAGGGTTGTTACAATTCATGAGCTACATCTGCCAAAGGTAAACGAAAGTGGATGTTGTAGATAAAGCGACCAGATCTCGGATGATGGCTGCGATAACCGGCAAAAATACACAGCCTGAGCTCGCACTGCGCCGTTTCCTTCATGCTTTGGGCTATCGTTTTCGCCTGCACCGCAAGGACCTCCCTGGCAAGCCTGACATTGTAATGCCCAAGCTCCGGACCTGTATATTTGTACACGGATGTTTTTGGCATCGACATGCTGGATGTCAGTACGCTACTACACCTAAGACTCGGAGCGAATTCTGGGCGGCAAAATTTTCAAGGAACGTTGAGAGAGACCTCGAAAATGTACAGGCGCTGGAAGCCAAAGGCTGGACGGTCATGGTTGTGTGGGAGTGCGAGATCAAGCAAGGCGGTGGGCGCTTGTCTGATCTACATGAGGCCCTACAAGTGAAGGAGTTGTCCGCTGCCTCAGTGAGGCCTCGTTGTAGGTAATGTTGGCGCCGACTGGACAGGTTGATCGTGACTTCTACGGCCGTCGACGGCAGGAGCGCTTGCCACTTGATCGATCTGTCAGCAACCGCGCAGTCCCTAGCCGCTTACTGATTAGTAAAGCGGTGAGTTTGTAGTAGTACTGGCTTGCGCTTGAGTGGTCCTTCAGAAAGTGAGTCAAAAACCAGCGCATATGCTTTCGCTGCCAAGTCCAAGGGGTGTTTCGTTGCCAGCGCTCGTGGATCGCCGCTTGCATGATTTGAGCTTGTCGGAGGTGCCTTTGCTGCGTGCTCTTCGAGCCGCACTGAACGCCGATCAAGAACAACGTCATATCAAAGGATTTGCTCATGACCGGCCACCGATGTAGGCCGAAACCACATCGAGCCGGTTATGTCCGAGCTCAAGACTGATTTGTAGGCGTGCCTGTTGATCAAGGTCGGGGTCGATTCGATAGCAATGGCCGCCATTGACTGGGGCTGCATAGCCTGTGAAATGCTCGTAGCGTTTGCAAGCGTAGGCGGCGCGCAATTCATGAAACCCCTTTAGCTTGTGCCTATGCAGAATTTTGCGGGCGGGGCGCACCGTCATTTGCAGGAACGCGGCGTAGCTTTCTTCTGGGGCCAGCAGGTTACGGCTGCCCCTCGGTGATGCATTTCTTGCGAAAAGGATTGCCTCGTTTACCTCATTGTTGGCAGCAATCCACCGCGGCGCTGATGCCCCAGAGCGGCCGCCTTTGGTGCCGTCTTGGATATTGATACGACCCAAGTGCTTGGCCTCATGGTGCAAGCGTGGCAGGTCCGCTAGGATCGCTTCGCGCAGGCGCATGCCGGTTGCTCGGGCCAACAGGGCAATCGCGGCCACTCGCTCGTACTGCTGTTCATGCAATACCTGCAGCACGCGCTGTACCTGTTGATGGTCTTGGCCAGCTGGAGCTTGGGAGCGTACGTTGGAGCGCTGCTGCCCTAATGCCTGGCTCGGGCTGATGACTCTCACTTCATGATCACCGCGCAGCGCGGCAAGGGTGCGGTTGACGCTGCTCAGGCGATTTTGCGCGGTAGCGATGCATAATTCGCCTTGCTGGATCTGCTGACGCAGGTATGCGACGTAGTCCTGGAGCGTCTGTTGATCAATTTGGCGCGCGTCGTTGTAACCGGGGCCGCCCTCTGACCGGCACCAGTCTACGAATGCTTGCCAGCGATCGCTATGCGCTTTGACCGTGGCGAAGTGGCCGCCGGCGAACATGTCCCCTAGTGCCTGCCGACCGGCATAGCTCAATTGGCGACCATAGCCAAAGTTGCGACCATCACGCCGACCGACCAGCGCCATTGTCTTCACCTTGATCGTTGGTTTGTAGGTGCAGCAGCAGGGCTTTCCAGTGGGCGCTGACGCTGTCCAACTGTCCCCAGTGTGCTGGGCGGATGAGAAGGGCGTTTTCGCTGTGTTGCAGCAAGGCCCCGTCTTCTTGCAACTGCTCGATGAGCCGAGCGAGGTCGATTGACTCAGATGTTGGAGCGGCGACAACGGCGACACTGGCGACAACCCCCGCCGCATCTGGATTGGCACGTGGCGACAAAGTGGTGGCAGTGGCGGCGACACGTCGTAACTCGGTCGGCGAGCAATGTTGCGCCCGATAGCGGCGCACGGCGTCATTGAGGCGGAACATGGCGCACCTCGAATATGTCCCCGTCATTGTCCAGCCAGTTATGGGCAACCAGCTGCAGCAATAACTCGAAAGTGTGCCGCGTGCTTTTACGGGCAAAGCGAGGGCCGTTGCGCGTGAGATCGCGGAGGCGAAACGGTGGCCATTTCTTCTTTATCAACCAGCGCAGCAGGCAATCAGCCTCTGCGCGAAGCTTATTCAGTGGTTCCTGTTCAGTCAGGCGTTGGCTCTCGGCCAGGTAGTAGTCCATCAGCGTGGAGGCGCGCTGAATGTGCCTGTCTTCCAATACAGTCGATTCCTCAACCACCGCCATGACACCAGCCATGCGTAGTACGTTCGCGGCGGCTTTGCTCGCCGCGGCTTGGACGTTGACCAGCTCGCCGAACTCCCCTGACTCGCATTCAATGGTGTCGTGAATGGCAATCCATGCATCACGGGCGCGTGGGCTCAACTCTATGACCGCAGGTGTGAGGCCACCATCTGTATGCCGTGACCAAGGCTTCTGCATGAGCGCGGCAATGCGCTGCTGGTATAGGTGCACCTTTGGATCTCGGGTCAGGTCGATGGCTTTGTACAGTCGTTGTCCAACCAGACGCTCTGGCCAACTGATCAGACAGCGTCCCAGGATGCCCTGGTCTTTGATATCAGCGTCCTGCAGCAAGCGGTCTGCCAGGCGGGGTTGAAGCATCAAGTGCATGCTGAGGCGGCGATCATAGGCACGCAGACTTTCTCCAGTCATCGCGCGCGACCGATCAACCGGGCTACCGTCCCACAGCGTCGACAAGTGAGTGATCGCCTTGATCATGTTGTCCTTGCTCATGGTGCTGCCGCCCAAAAACTGCCCGCCCTCATCGCTGAACAGCCCCATGCTGGGCAAACCGTGGCACAGACTTTTGACCAGGCCCTCAATGGTCGGCTCAGCAGTGAGCAGTCTTGGTTGGACAGGTTCAGGTTGGGCGTCCAGCGCTAGCTGTGCTGACTTTTTCGAGGTCGTTGACTTCGCGGTGAGGCTCATTGCAGCTCGGTGCGCCTTGAGCTGTTCGCCATAGGCGATCCACTGCTCTCTTTCCCAGTCGCGTACGGCCTGCAGTGCAATATGGTCCACCGCGCTTTTGCGATCACCCGAGCAAGCCACCGTCAGCAAGTACAGCGACAACGGATAGATTCGTCCGTCGAGATGAACATTGGCGTGCGCCTGGCTCGCCAAAGCTGCCGTGGCTAGAACAGATTGCGCGGCCATGGCGCAGGGCACGCCGATCACATCGGCCATGCGCTCTACGGCCGGCCGCAAAAGATCGCCCAGCGCCGCGACCGGGTAGGGTAGGGGCGTAATCTGCTGTTCCAACAAGGGGCGTGGTGGCCCTTGGACTTCACGCAGTTGCATAGCCTTCCTCCATAAATTACTGATCTATCCCTCACGTCATCCCGCCAAGAATGTTGAGTGTTATCAGGGATCAAGGCCCCTGCGACCTGTGAGGGTGTCCACTGACGTGGGACGGCGGCTCCTTACGACCAGGAGCAAGGGCATCTCATGATCTGGCCTCCTGAACACCGTTACCGGTGGGCGGGTGGAGGCTGCATTGGCTGACGAGACCAGTGCCGCGAGATCCTGAGCCAGCTGCAAGCAGCACTGCGATGACCGGGGCATGCCTGACTGTCAGTCAGGTGCAGTCCATTCCCTGGTCTGCGGCACCATCATCTACAGCGCTGTTGCTGGTGACATCGGCGTTTGTCACGCTGATTGTCACGAGGGGAATTGCCGCAAAGCCCTGTGCGATGAGGGCTGCAGCAGTGGCAGGAGCGCCCGTCTCTTTTCTGGAAAAAGAGACGGGCGAACGGTTGGCGCAAAACGTCGGCCGAGCAGGTTCGTTGCTGCAGGGCTAAAGGGTTAGCGGGCAGCCGCACTAGGCGGATTGTTTAGAGGGCGTCCATCATTCTGGCGAATGACCGTGCGAGCCTCCGGGCGCGAATCGCACTTTGGGATGAACCACCGGGTTAGCGGCATGACCTTGAAGGCTCTGGTCATCTGGGGTGCTGCCTAAGGCAGCGCTTTGAATCTTCGTTCTATCGGTCACCGCGGCACGGGTCAATTGGTGAAGGGCACATGGAAATGCGCCAGATTCCTCCTCTGGCGTGCTTTGGAAGTCGGTGGGTGTCAGTGGCAAAGTGGCCGTTTGTCGCTTTTCTAGTGTTAGCCCGTGAGCGTGGGGATGCGAAGCCTCCCCACGCTCACGGGCTTAGCCGGAGAAGCCAAAATCTAGGCGAGTTGGCGACTGTCGCCATCCGCTCAGACGGCAAGGATGTAGATTGCACGCGGTCTGTCGCCAGTGTCGCCGTTGTCGCCGCCCTATCGGATGGGTACTACGTTCCGATCCCTGGCCACATTCATCGCGCTGGCCGAGAGATTGCCCGTCGACGCCTTCAGAATGTACTCGCTCCACCAGGCCATCATCGGCCGCCGTCGCTCGATGTAGTCGGCTCGGTTGTAGGCACTGCGCACCTCATCCTTGTCGACGTGGGCCAACGCCACTTCGATGAGCTCCGGGTCCCACCCATGTTCATTCAATATGGTGCTGGCCATCGAGCGCATGCCGTGGCTGACCAGGCGGTCTTGGAAGCCCATGCGTTTCAATGCCATGTTGGCGGTCTGGCTATTGGCATGAGTACGAGGGTTTCGGTCTGCCGGGAAGACGTATTCCCGATGACCACTGTGAGACTTCAGTATCTCCAGCAATGACATGGCTTGATCGCTCAGCGGGATGCTGTGCGGGCGGCGCTTCTTCATCCGCTCCGGCGGGATGGTCCAGACACGCCTTTCAAAGTCGATGTCTGCCCAGCGAGTAGTCGCCGCCTCGGCGGGGCGAGTCATGGTGTGCAACTGCCATTCGATCAGGCAGCGGGTCGTGCGCTTGATGCTGGCGTTCGCTATTTCCAGCATGAGTTCAGGAAGCTCCTCGGGTGGTAGCGCCGCCATGTTTTCTTTCTTCGGTTTCTTGAATACCGCCCGAATCCCGCTGAGCGGGTTCGCGAAAATCATTCCCGAATTGACCCCGTAGGTCATGATCTCGTTGAGGCGCTGGCTAAGCCGCTTCACGGTTTCCAAGCTGCCTTTGGCTTCGATGGGCCGAAGAACTTTTATCACCATCGGTGCGCTGACTTCCGAGATCGGAGTCGATTTCATGCTCGGGAAAATGTGCAGCGTGAGTGAGCGCCAGATGTCCTCGGCATAAGCCGGCGTGACCGAGTCCTTTTTCAGCTCGAACCAGGCGGTAGCTACCTTCTCGAACGTATGTTCCGTCTCGGCTAGCTTGGCCTGCGCGAGCTCATTGCGCTGAGCTTTTGGGTCGATCCCCTGCGCAAGTACTTCCCTAGCCTCAACCGCTTTTCGCCGAGCTTGCGCCAGAGAGACCTCAGGGTAGGAGCCGAGCGCCATGTTGATTCGATTCTTGGTGACCGGATGCCTGTAGTTGAAATTCCACTGCATCGAGCGGTTGACCCGGACTCGGAGCTGGAGGCCGTCGCCATCCGTGAGGACATAGTCCTTGTCTTTGGGCTTGACCGCCTTGAGCTGGCGGTCGGAGAGACGAGCTGTTTGAGCGCACATGGGAGAAGCTCCATGACACCTTTTGGTATTCCCAAGATTAGCCCCAGGTAGGCTGGAATACCACGGGGAATACCGGGATGGCTGGAACTCAAAAAACCGTTGCGGCCCTCAAAAGAGCAGTAAACCCTTGATTTCACTGACTTCCAGGCCCAAAAAAAGACGTCCGTGGACGTCTTTGATTGATCATTTGGTGGAGCCGGGGGGATTTGAACCCCCGTCCGCCAGTACTCCGCTGTCGGTACTACATGCGTAGCCGTTTCTATTAAGTTAACCCTCAGCGACCCGAAGGGCAGGGTGCTTTGGGCGAGTTGTGTAAGTTTTAGCCGCTTCGTCCACAACGTACTGCACGGCGATTCTGTTCTATATGACAATCACTTTGGGTTTACAGACATCCCCTGGTGATTGCTGGACCCGAAGGTACCAGAAGCTCAGGGCTAAGGCTGCTTACGCAGCGAGAGCGAATTCCTGGCCGTAGTTTTCGTCATTGGCAACTATAAGAAGTTGCAACAGTGGATTTACGAGTTCTGTTACCAACTCGGCATGCACCTAAAGTTTCGCAACCGGCGTCGAATCCTAAACGGCCCCGTGCTTGTAACTCGTTGTTTCATAGTGAGTGACAAGCCTGTGCAGTGTACGCCAAACCGTCACGGAAGGCCAACCCGAAGGTTTGCCTTCCGTGACTGAGCGGCCTATTGGCCGCCTTTTTCGCTGTTCTGCAGGTCTTGCAGCGCCTTCGAGGTGATCTCGATGCACTTTTTGTCATCGCCGGCGGCGTGGGCCGCTTTGGCTTGGGAGACGGCAGTGTCTATTTCGCCGCTTTTGCCGCTGGTGTCAGTGGCGAGCAGCGCTTTACCGTTGTTGATTTTGTCCAGATTGATTTTGCACAGATCGGGCTCGCCCGCAGCGAACACAGGGGAAGCCAGCATCGCAGCGGTAATGAACAAGCCAGCAAGAGCGGAACGCTTCATAGGGTATCTCCTTGCGCAAAAGGGCTCGACGCTGCTGGCGTTCAGGGGCTGCCAGCGACATCACTGATGAGCCTCGTTTGTCGAGGCCTATGCAGATGACTACGCCGGCACGCAGGGGTTCTGTTTTTTTTGCAGGATCATTTCTTCAGGATCAGTGGGCGCGGGCCTGGGTGACACGGTCCACCAAGTAGACCAGCCCGTGATAATCGATGCCGCCATGCTGGCTCAGGCCGATCTCGCAAGTGCGGCTGGTGGAGATGCCTTCGCTGCAATATTGCACCGCGTCCTTGAGGGTGCGCAGTGAGTGGGCGTTGAGTTCCGGCGTGGTGAAGCCTTTGTCACCGGCAAACCCGCAGCAATGAATGCCTTCGGGGATGACCACGGTGTTGGAGCAGCGCCGTGCCAGGTCGATCAGGGCCTGGCTTTCGCCCAGGTGCTGCGTGCTGCAGGTGACGTGAACGGCGATGGGGGCTTCCTGGGGCGTGAAGTCGAGGCGGTCCATCAGGTGCGTGCGGATGAAACGCACGGGGTCATACAGGTCTAGGCGCGTATCGCCTAGGTCCTGCACCAGGCGCAGGGTGCAAGGGCTGGTGTCGCAGTAGATCGGGTCGAGCCCGCCACGGCTGGCGTGGAGCAGGGCGCCAATCAGCTCCTGGCGCTTGTGTTCGGCTTGTTCGGCGTAGCCTTTGGAGGCGAAGGGCTGGCCACAGCACAGGCTGTCCTGATTGTCGGGGAACACGACTTGGTAACCGGCTTTTTCCAACAGGCTGCGGGTTTTATCGTACAGCGACATCTGTTCCTTATCCCCCGCTGCCGGCCCCATGGCGCGTGAGACGCAGGCGGCCAGGTAGACCACTCGCGGCCGCTCGTCCGTTACCGCCGGGCTGAAACGAATGGCTTTTTCTGGCTGGGGCATGGCGGCGGTCCACTGCGGGATTTGCCCCTTGGACAGCTTGGTCATGCTGGCCGACAGCTTCGCCAGGCGTGGTGCGCCCAGCAGCATGCGTGCGCCGTTGGCCACGTGCAGGGTGAAGCGCGCGCCTTGGAGTGCGGTGGAGAAATGGGTGGCGAGCCATTCGGCGGTTTTCGTACGGTCAGCGTCGCGGCTGCGTAGTTTTTTCACCAGATCGCCGGTATTGATTCCTACCGGGCAGCGCTGAGCGCAGAGGCCGGTGGCAGCGCAGGTGTCGATGCCTTGATAGTGATAAGCCGCCTCCAACTCAGTGGTGTCGACACCGGCACGTTTTTTCGCCTGGATGTCGCGCCAGATCACGATGCGTTGGCGCGGGCTCAAAGTCAGGCCTTTCGACGGGCACACCGGTTCACAGAAGCCGCACTCGATGCACTTATCCACAAGCTCATCAGCGGCGGGTAGCGGCTTGAGGTGCTTGAGGTGGATTTGCGGGTCCTGGCTGAGCACCACGTCCGGGTTGAGAATGCCGTTGGGGTCAAGCAGGCGCTTGAGTTGCCACATCAATTGATAGGCGTCGCTGCCCCATTCCAGCTCCACGAACGGCGCCATATTGCGTCCGGTGCCGTGTTCGGCTTTTAGCGAGCCACCAAACTCCACGGCCACCAATTGCGCCACGTCGTCCATGAACGCCTGATAGCGTGTGACTTCTTCCGCACTGTTGAAGCCTTGGGTGAAGACGAAGTGCAGATTGCCTTCCAGCGCGTGTCCGAAAAGTATCGCTTCGTCGTAGTGATGTTTGTCGAACAATTCGATCAAGCGATTGACGCCGATTGCCAGTTGCTCCACCGGGAAGGTCACGTCTTCGATGATCACGGTGGTACCGGTTTTGCGCACGGCGCCGACAGCTGGGAAGGTGTCCTTGCGGATTGCCCACAGGCGGGCGTTCTCTGTGGGGTCTTCGGTGAAGTCGACCTGTTTTTCCACCGGGAATTGGGCCAGGGAGGCCATGATGAGCGCCAACTGCTCATGCAGTAAGGACGACGACGCTGCACGGGATTCGATCAACAGGGCGCAGGCATTTTCCGAGAGTTGCTGTACGAAAGCGGGCATGCCTGGCTTGTTCTGTACCGAGCGCATGCTGCGTCGGTCCAACAGCTCGACGGCCGAGACCGGCTGGGTTTTGAGGATGGTGACTGCGTTGCAGCAGGTTTCGACATCTGGAAACACAATCAACGCCGACGCTTTATTCGGGTGATCTACCACCGTGTCGTAGGTGACCGCGCTGATAAAGCCCAGGGTGCCCTCGGAACCCACCAGCAGATGGCTAAGGATATCCAGCGGCTCATCGAAGTCCACCAGGGCATTCAGCGACAGTCCGGTGGTGTTTTTCAGACGGTATTTGTGACGAATTTTCGCGGCTAATTCGGCATTTGCCCGTGTCTCGCGACCCAATGTTGCCAGCCGCTCAAGCAGCGCACCGTGTTGTTCACGGAACGCCTTAACGCTGGTGGCGTCTTCGGTATCCAGGCGGCTGCCGTCAGCCAATACCAAGCGTATGCCGGCCAGGGTGTGGTAAGTGTTCTGCGCCGTGCCGCAGCACATGCCGCTGGCATTGTTGGCGACGATGCCGCCGATCTTGCAGGCGTTTATCGACGCTGGGTCCGGCCCGATCTTGCGCCCGAACGGCGCCAGCCACGCATTGGCCTGGGCGCCGATCACGCCGGGCTGCAGACGGATTTGCGTGCCTTGCCCGCGAATCTCGCGGCCATTCCAGTTGTCCCCCAGCACGATCAGCACCGAGTCGCTGATGGCCTGCCCGGACAGGCTGGTGCCGGCGGCGCGGAAGGTCACGGCTACGTGGTCGCGCTGAGCCCATTGCAACAAGGCAACGACTTCGTCTTCTGACTCCACGCGGATCACCAGCTGTGGGATCAATCGGTAAAAGCTGGCGTCAGTGCCGAAAGCGAGGGTGGAAAGTGGGTCGTCGAAACGTCGATCTTTAGGGATCAGTTGTGCGACGTCGCTCAGGAAAGCAGCAGGCAGGCTCATCGGTCCTCCAGAAATAGCTGACGCCGGAATCGTGTCCGGCGTCGATTCTTACCCTATTACGTGCAGGTTTTAGTGCACCAGCATACCGGTGAACCAGTAAGCCTGGGCCAGGGTGATCAGCCCGACGATGGTGGCAAAGAACAGGCTGTGCTTGAGAGTAAAGCGGAACAGGTCGGATTCTTTGCCCACTAGGCCGGTAGCGGCGCACGCCACCGCGATGGACTGCGGCGAGATCATCTTGCCGGTAACGCCGCCGCTGGTGTTGGCAGCGACCAACAAGGTGTCGTTGACGCCGATCTGATGCGCGGTGGTGGCTTGCAGGGAGCTGAACAAGGCGTTGGACGAGGTGTCGGAGCCTGTCAGGAAAACACCCAGCCAGCCAAGGAAAGGCGAGAAGAACGGGAAGGCTGCGCCCGTGCCGGCCAGTACCAGCGCCATGGTCGAAGACATGCCGGAGTAGTTGGTAACGAATGCGAATGCCAACACCATCCCAATCGACAGGATCGGCCAGCGCAGTTCGTAGAAGGTCTCTTTTAAAGTGGTAAGACCAGTCTTGATGTCAATTTTCAGTACCAGCATCGAGATCAACGCCGAGAAGAAAATCGCAGTGCCGGTCGCTGAAATCGGGTCCAGTTTGAACACGGCCGGGATCGCAGTGGGGTTGGTTACGATCGGCGCGACTTTGATCACCAGTTGGTCCAGGTGCGGGATAGCGAAGTTGAACACCCAGCTGTACATCGAGCCCCCGGCAGCAAACATCGCTTTGAACGGCTTGAGGGTCCAGATAGTGACCAGCACGGTAAGAATCAGGAACGGCGACCAGGCCTTGAAAATCTGGCCGAGGCTGTAGGGCGAAACGATTGTGTTGCGCGGCAGACCGAAACCGCCTGCGCTGGCGGTGACGGCGGCGCTGGAGGTGGCGCCGGCAATCTGGGCACCTGCGGTGCGTTTGGGTTGCCAGACTTTCAGGAACAGCGTCAGGGAAATCAGGCTGGCCAGGGCCGAGGTGATGTCCGGCAGTTCCGGGCCGATGAAGTTGGAGGTGAAGTACTGGGTGATGGCAAAGCTCAAGCCGGCGACCAGTGCCGCTGGCCAGGTTTCACGCACGCCGCGCACGCCGTCCATCATGAACACCAACCAGAACGGTACGAACAACGACAGCAGCGGCAGTTGGCGACCAGTCATGGCGCCGATCTTGAATGCGTCAATGCCGGTCACCTGACCTGCAACGATGATCGGGATGCCCAGCGCCCCAAAGGCCACGGGGGCGGTGTTTGCAATCAGGCACAGGCCGGCGGCGTACAGCGGGTTGAAGCCCAGGCCGACCAGCAGTGCAGCGGTAATTGCCACGGGGGCGCCGAAACCGGCCGCACCTTCCAGGAAGGCGCCGAAGCAGAAGCCGATCAATAGCACTTGCAGGCGCTGGTCGTCAGTGATCGACAGGACCGAGCTGCGGATGATTTCGAACTGGCCGCTTTTGACCGTGAGTTTGTAGAGGAACACCGCCGCGACGATGATCCACGCGATGGGCCACAGACCGTAGGCAAAGCCATAACCGGCGGCGGCCAATGCCATGTCTACCGGCATCTGGAAGGCGAAGATCGCGACCAGGATCGACAGCGCCAAGGTAATGCTGCCCGCCACGTGGCCTTTGAGGCGAAACACGGCCAGGGCCAGGAAGAAGAATACGATCGGAATAACGGCCGCCATTGCGGACAGGCCGAGGCTGCCGAGCGGGCTGTAGAGCTGTTGCCAGGTTTGCATGATGGGGTGGCCCCTGATTGTTGTTGTTTGGTCAGCTTGGGTAATTGGTAATACCAATTTACAGTCGCTGTTGGCTAGAGTAAAAGCCTTGGTTGGGGCGTGTCAATTTGCCGCTTACGAAACTTTGGTCGTAGGTGGGTGGCAAGGGTGCGCTGATCAGTGGAAATGAGGGCGCTCTGATAGGTGCTGCATTCGTTGTGATCGGCGAGAATAGAGGGCCCGGCGAGTGGTCGGGATGGTGGAGAGTGAGTGATGGGGTTTGATCAGGTGCGTCAGCGCCGTTTGTCTGATGACATCGTCGAGCAGCTTGAGGGCATGATCCTTGAGGGCACGCTGAAGTCGGGCGAGCGCTTGCCGGCCGAACGCGCGTTGGCTGAACAATTCGGGGTGTCGCGACCTTCTTTGCGAGAGGCGATCCAGAAGCTGGCAGCCAAAGGTTTGCTCGTCAGCCGCCAGGGTGGTGGTAACTACGTGGCTGAATCTTTGGGTTCCACGTTCAGTGACCCGCTGTTGCTCCTGTTGGAGAACAACCCCGAGGCTCAGCGGGATCTGCTGGAGTTTCGTCAGACCCTTGAGGCCTCGTGTGCTTATTACGCCGCGTTGCGCGCGACAGAGGTGGATCGCGAGCGTCTCACGGCTGCGTTCGAAGCGCTTCAGGATTGCTACACCCGTTCCGATGAGGTGAGCCGGGTCGAAGAGGGGGCGGCGGATGCGCGGTTTCACTTGGCTATCGCCGAGGCGAGCCACAACGCTGTGTTGCTGCACACGATTCGCGGCCTGTTCGACCTGCTCAAGCGTAACGTGGTGACCAACATTGGCGGCATGTATCAACAGCGTACGGAAACCCGCGACATGCTGATCAGTCAGCACCGGGATCTGTACCTGGCGATTATCGAGGGGCGTGCCGAGCAGGCGCGGGAAGTTTCAACACGTCACCTGCTGTATGTGCAGGAAGTGTTGGAAGAAGTGCGTCAGGAAGTTCAGCGTGTGGCGCGTGCGGAGCGGCGCAAGGGGACGTAGCCGAGGGAAGCTCCCGCGGCTGCATCACTGCAAGGATCAGTCTTCCTTGCCCTTGTTGCGTACGGCACGATGAAGCTCGCGATTGGAATCGCGTTCGCGCTCGGTATCGCGCTTGTCGTATTCCTTCTTGCCCTTGCCCAAGGCGATCTCGCACTTGACCAGGTGCTTGCTCCAGTACCAGGACAGGCAGACGCAGGCATAGCCCTTCTGCTGTACGGCAGCAGCGAGCTTTTCCAGTTCGCGGGCATTGAGCAGCAGCTTGCGCGTGCGTACCGGATCGGCAATCACGTGGGTGCTCGCAGTGGTCAGCGGGGTGATATGACTGCCGAGCAGCCATGCCTCGCCATCCTTGAGCAGCACATAACTGTCGACCAGCTGCAGCTTGCTGGCACGCAGACTCTTTACTTCCCAGCCGGCCAGGACCAGACCAGCCTCGAACCGATGTTCGATGAAGTAATCGTGTCGCGCCTTTTTATTTTGCGCGATGGTCCCTGTGGGGTGTTTCTTTTGTTTAGCCATAGGGGCGGCATTATAGGGAGTTGCGAGCCTGTCGGCTACGGTCAACCTGCGTGCTTGAGCGTGTTGGACGAATCCCGGACAATGCAGGCAGTTCTCTGGTTTTTTTCTTTCGCGGATCGGGCTGTTCTTCCGCGATGTTTGCCGCTCAGCTGTGGAAATAACGCACACATGACGACGCATATTCAACGTTCAGCGCTGCTGCCCTATCCGGCACAGGCGCTCTATGACCTGGTCAACGACGTGGCGCGTTACCCGGAATTCCTGCCGTGGTGCTCAACCGCCGAGGTGCTGGAAAACAGTGATGAGTACATGGTCGCCAGTGTCGGGGTCGCGAAGGGCGGTCTTAGCCAGCACTTTGTGACGCGTAATGTGCTGGTGCCTGGGAAATCCATCGAAATGAATTTGCAGGAAGGGCCGTTTACTCAGTTGCATGGGGTGTGGGTATTCAAGGCGCTGACGGACAAGGCCTGCAAAATCAGCCTGGATCTTTCCTTTGATTACGCTGGGCCTATCGTGCGCGCGACCTTGGGGCCTTTGTTCAATCAGGCGGCAAATACCCTGGTGGACGCATTTTGCCAGCGGGCCAAGCAACTGCATGGTTGAGATTGAAGTGGTGTATGCCGCAGTGGATCACCAGGTGCTGCTGGCGGTGACGGTGCCGGCCGGCACCAGCCTGCGCGCGGCGGTGCAGGCGTCAGGCATTGCAGCGCAATTCCCCGGGCTGGATCTGGCTGATTGCCCTTTGGGTATTTTCGGCAAGGTAGTCGCGGACGCTGAGGTGCGCAGTGTGCAGGCGGGTGATCGTATCGAGATTTACCGTCCACTGCTGGCAGACCCTAAAGAAGTGCGCAGGTTGCGCGCAGCCAAAGCGGCGCTGGCCAAGCAACAGAACTCATAGGTCAGCCAAATGGCGAGCAGCAAAAAGCCCGGCATGCCGGGCTTTTTGTTGAGCGACGCACATTTACTGCGGACTGGTATCCAGAGGTTGTGGCGTCGGCACAGGCACCGTTTCCACGCCGTCGACGTCTTTCTGGATCTTGTCGAGCAGCGAGCCTGGCTTGGCCGGTACTTCGGACTTCGGCTTCTCGCCTTCCTGCGCAGGCGCAGTGACATTGGTGCCGTTGTCCTTGCCGAGCAAGGCTTCATCACGACTCACGCCGGGCATGAAGTCGCCGGACAGGCTGACAAGCTGGTCATTGCCATTGAAGATGACGCTGACGCGCTCCTGCTGGCGTTCACCGCCGCCTGGCTGAAGGCTGTAGAGATAATCCCAGCGATCGGCATGGAAAGTGTCGGTCAGCAGGGGGTTACCCATGATAAACCGTACTTGCCGTCGGGTCATTCCGGGGCGTAACTGGTCTATCATGTCCTGCGTGACGACATTGCCCTGCTGGATGTCGATTTTGTAAACCCCGGGGAATGAACAACCGGCGAGTGCGAGCAGTCCCACAAAGGTGAAACTGGTTAGCAAGAGCTTGGTGTTTTGCATCGGTGGGCGACTTCCACTATCTTGGCTGGGACAACGTAAACGCCGATCATACCCGTATTAAGAGAAGCTGCGAAGCAGCATCCGCGAGAAAGCTAACCATGGTTGAAAATAGCGAACTACGCAAAGCCGGTCTCAAAGTGACTCTGCCACGAGTCAAGATTCTACAAATGCTCGATTCTGCTGAGCAGCGCCACATGAGTGCCGAGGATGTTTACAAGGCACTGATGGAGTCTAACGAGGACGTCGGCCTGGCCACGGTTTACCGTGTGCTGACCCAGTTTGAAGCCGCAGGGCTGGTGGTTCGTCATAATTTCGACGGCGGTCATGCGGTGTTCGAACTGGCTGACGGTGGTCATCACGATCACATGGTTGACCTGGATACCAATGAGGTTATCGAGTTCACCAGTCCGGAAATCGAAGCGCTGCAGCACAAGATTGCTGAGGAGCATGGCTTCGATCTGGTTGACCACAATCTGGTCCTGTACATCCGTAAGAAAAAGTAACAAGCGTTGCAGATTCTCTCTGCAAAACGATCGAAGGCGACCTTAGGGTCGCCTTCGTGCTTTCTATAAGAGAGAAAATAGTTCGGTTAGGCCTTTGCCGCTACGACCATTTTCTTCGCGTGCGCCAAAGACTCCTTGGTTAGATCGATGCCGCCAAGCATGCGTGCGACTTCTTCCACACGTTCCGACTTGTTCAGCTTGGACACGGCTGTGTGTGTTGCATCGCTGCCGCGTACCTTGTGCACAAAGAGGTGTTGATGTCCCTGGGCCGCGACTTGTGGCAAGTGAGTTACCGTCAGTACCTGGCCTCTATCTCCAAGGCGTCGCAACAACTGGCCAACAATTTCTGCTGTCGGCCCACCAATTCCCACATCGACTTCATCGAACACCAGTGTCGGCACCCGAGAGGTTTGCGCAGTAATCACCTGGATTGCCAGGCTGATCCGCGACAGCTCGCCGCCGGAGGCTACTTTCGCCAGCGCTTTGAGCGGTTGTCCGGGGTTGGCGCTGACCAGTAGCTCGACCTGCTCCAGCCCGTGGGGTTGTAGTTCGTTGCTGGCGCTGGTGCGCAATTCGATGGTGAAACGACCGCCAGGCATGCCCAGACGCTGGATCTCCAGCTCCACTGCGCTGGCCAGGCCCGTCGCTGCTTGCTGGCGCAGGTCGCTGAGCTCGCGCGCTTTCTCTTGGTAATGACGAGCGAAAGAGGCGAGCTCACCGCTCAGGCGCTCGATAGATTCATCGTTGGCGTTCAGGGTCTCGATTTCATCCAGCAGCTTTTGCTGCATCGTCGCCACTTCAGTGGGCTGGATGCGATGTTTGCGTGCCAGCGTGTAGATGGTATCCAGGCGTTCTTCTATTTCCTGCAGGCGTGCTGGGTCGGCATCGAAGTGATCCAGGAACCGATTCAGTTCGCCGACGGCTTCCTCTACCTGGATCTGTGCGCTGGTAAGCAGGGTCGTCGCCTCGCTCAACGAGCCGGAGCCGCTGTTCACGCTCGATAGGCGATTGAGGCTGGCAGTCAGTGCATTGAGCACGTTCCCGGAGTCGCTCTCACTGCACTGCTCCACCACCTGGCGGCAAATGCCCAGCAGGGTTTCCGCGTTGGTGAGGTTCTTGTGTTCCTGCTCAAGCTGCTCCAGTTCGGTCTCGCCCAGGCCCAGGCTTTCCAGTTCTTCGAGTTGATAGCTGAGCAATTGATGGCGAGCACGTTGCTCATCGCCGGAGTTGGAGAGTCGCTCCAGTTCCTGGCGAGTCTGGCGCCAGCGCTGGGCGGCAAGCTGCACCTGGCGGGCAAGGTCTGTGGCACCAGCGTACTCATCGAGCAGGCGACGATGGGTGTCGGTTTTCAGCAGGGACTGGTGTTCATGCTGGCTGTGGATGTCGATCAGCAACTCGCCCAAGGCTTTAAGGTCGCCAAGCGGGCAGGGTGTGCCGTTGATGTAGCCACGGGAGCGACCTTCCGCCGTGATGACCCGTCGCAGGATGCACGGACCTTCATTATTAAGGTCGCGCTCGGACAGCCAGGCTTCTGCCTCGGGAATGTCCGCCAGGTCGAAGGTGGCCAGGATGTCGGCCTTGTCTGCCCCAGGTCGCACCACGCCGCTGTCGGCGCGATCACCCAGGGTCAGGCCCAAGGCGTCGAGCATGATCGACTTGCCGGCGCCGGTTTCGCCTGTGATTACGCTCATACCGCGATCCAGTTCGAGATCCAGGTGTTCAACGATGGCGTAGTTATGTACGGACAAGTGCACGAGCATGACGGCCGCTCCCAGGCTTTATGTCTGGTTATTTATACAGTGTTTTGTTCGAGGCTGACAATCCTGGCGCTTAGCTCGATTTGCTTGAATGAGCGAATTTTTTAGCGCAACGAGGAATGGAAGCGCAGGAATTGATCCACATCACTGGAAAGACTTTTGGTAACGCCTGCACCCTTGAACCTGGAAATTGTGGCCCCATATACCGGAACAGAAGCGCGAGCTGAGTTCGCGCATGATTTTGAAAGGAGAAAACTATGGCTGACGAACAGACGCAGGATACGCAAACTCCAGACGCCAATTCGGCTGTCGGCGATGAGCTGGCGACTCGTGTGCAAGTGCTCGAAGAGCAACTGGCCGCTGCGCAGGACCAGTCTTTGCGTGTTGCCGCTGATCTGCAGAACGTCCGCCGCCGTGCCGAGCAGGATGTAGAAAAGGCTCACAAGTTCGCACTGGAAAAATTTGCCGGTGACTTGCTGCCGATCATCGACAGCCTGGAGCGTGGTCTTGAGTTGTCCAACCCGGACGACGAAAACATCCGCCCAATGCGCGAAGGGATCGAGCTGACCCTGAAAATGTTTCAGGACACCCTGAAGCGTTATCAGTTGGAAGCCATCGATCCAGCAGGCGGTGAGCCGTTCAACGCTGAGCACCACCAAGCCATGGCCATGCAGGAAAGCCATGACCTGGAGCCTAACAGCGTGTTGAAAGTGTTCCAGAAAGGTTACCAGCTCAATGGTCGCCTGCTGCGCCCGGCGATGGTTGTGGTGAGCAAGGCCCCTGCACCGGTTTCACCTTCTATTGATGAGCAGGCTTGAAATACGCTGAAAAGCCCTCATCTATAAGTCAAGCGTTTAAGTGCTACCGCAGTTAGCCACCACTGCTGCGGCAACCAAATTCAAGTTTCGGGAGAGTAAATAATGGGCAAAATTATCGGTATCGACCTGGGGACCACCAACTCCTGTGTCTCCGTCATGGAAAACGGCAAAGCCAAAGTCATCGAAAACGCCGAAGGTGCGCGTACCACGCCGTCGATCATTGCATACGCAAATGATGGCGAGATCCTGGTAGGTCAGTCGGCCAAGCGCCAGGCTGTCACCAACCCGCACAACACCCTGTACGCGGTAAAGCGTCTGATCGGTCGTAAGTTCGACGAAGAAGTCGTACAGAAAGACATCAAGATGGTGCCTTACAAAATCGCCAAAGCTGACAACGGTGACGCCTGGGTTGAAGTAAATGGCAACAAGATGTCTGCCCCGCAGATCTCGGCTGAAGTCTTGAAAAAGATGAAGAAGACTGCCGAAGACTACCTGGGTGAAACCGTGACCGAAGCGGTGATCACTGTTCCGGCCTACTTCAACGACAGTCAGCGTCAGGCGACCAAAGACGCCGGCCGCATCGCGGGTCTGGACGTAAAACGTATCATCAACGAACCAACCGCAGCCGCTCTGGCTTACGGTATGGACAAGGCCAAAGGCGACCACACCGTGATCGTTTATGACTTGGGCGGTGGTACTTTCGACGTCTCCGTCATCGAGATCGCTGAAGTTGACGGCGAGCACCAGTTCGAAGTGTTGGCCACCAACGGTGACACCTTCCTCGGCGGTGAAGACTTTGATATTCGTCTGATCGACTACCTCGTTGACGAATTCAAGAAAGAAAGCGGCATGAACCTTAAGGGCGACCCGCTGGCCATGCAGCGCCTGAAAGAAGCTGCCGAAAAAGCCAAGATCGAGCTGTCCTCGAGCATGTCGACCGACGTGAACCTGCCGTACATCACTGCAGACGCCACTGGTCCTAAGCACTTGAACGTGAAGATTTCTCGCGCCAAGTTGGAAGCGCTGGTTGAAGACCTGGTTCAGCGCACCATCGAACCTTGCCGCATCGCGCTGAAAGACGCCGGTATCGACGTTGGTTCCATCAACGACGTGATCCTGGTGGGCGGTCAGACCCGTATGCCACTGGTTCAGCAGAAGGTCACCGAGTTCTTCGGTAAAGAAGCCCGTAAAGACGTGAACCCGGACGAAGCGGTTGCCATGGGTGCTGCCATCCAGGGCGCGGTATTGGCCGGCGACGTGAAAGACGTGCTGCTGCTGGACGTCAGCCCGCTGACCCTGGGTATCGAAACCATGGGCGGCGTGATGACTGCGCTGATCGAGAAAAACACCACGATTCCTACCAAGAAATCCCAAGTGTTCTCGACTGCCGATGACAACCAGGGCGCTGTGACCATTCACGTGCTGCAAGGTGAGCGTAAGCAGGCTGCTCAGAACAAGTCCCTGGGCAAGTTCGACCTGTCCGAGATTCCACCAGCACCACGTGGCGTGCCACAAATCGAAGTGACCTTCGACATCGACGCCAACGGCATCCTGCACGTCGGCGCGAAAGACAAGGCTACCGGCAAAGAGCAGAAGATCACGATCAAGGCCAACTCCGGTCTGTCTGATGAAGAAATTCAACAGATGATTCGTGATGCTGAAGCCAACGCTGATGCGGATGCCAAGTTTGCTGAACTGGCTGGCGCCCGTAACCAGGGTGATGCACTGGTTCACTCGACGCGCAAAATGGTCGCTGATGCTGGCGATAAAGTGACTGCTGAAGAGAAGACTGCAATCGAAGCTGCTGTGGTTGCCCTGGAAGCCGCCGTCAAAGGCGACGACAAGGCTGCTATCGAAGCCAAGATCGAAGAGCTGTCGAAAGTCTCTGCGCCGGTTGCTCAGAAAATGTACGCCGAACAAGGTCAGCCAGCTGACGGTGCTGCGCAACAGGCAGAGCCTGAAGCCAAGCACGACGACGTTGTCGATGCCGAGTTCGAAGAAGTCAAAGAAGACCAGAAGAAGTAACTTGGTCGCCCGGTTGACCGCTATCAAGCGGTGACTGGTAGGATGTCGCCGCGCGGGAGCTTGCTCCCGCGTTGGCGTGTCTGGGGTATGCGAATTTTTACAGTATGCGACAGCGTTCGGATGCTGGCGGTGTGATCGGGAATGCTCCTGCTTTCCGAATGGCATTCACCGCGTTTTTGGCCGGGTCCCTGGCTGAAAGCAGTTATGACCAGGATCGTTGAATTGACGTGAGTTGGGTCCGGGCCTGTATTGGGGCTCAACGAGTTTAGTCGGGCTCAGGAGGGTCTGGCTGAACGTCCTTAAGAGTGCAAAGACTTATGGCAAAGCGTGACTATTACGAAGTATTGGGTGTGGAGCGCGGCTCCAGCGAGGCGGACCTGAAGAAGGCCTACCGTCGCCTGGCGATGAAGCATCACCCGGACCGTAATCCGGATAACAAAGAATCCGAAGAGATGTTCAAAGAGGCCAATGAGGCCTACGAATGCCTGTGTGATCCCAATAAGCGTGCGGCCTACGACCAGTATGGCCATGCCGGTGTCGACCCAAGCATGGGTGGCGGCGGTGCCGGGTTTGGCGGTCAGAACTTCTCCGATATTTTCGGCGACGTATTCAGCGACTTCTTCGGCGGTGGTCGAGGTGGTCAGCGTGGTGGCGCCCAGCGTGGTAGTGATTTGCGCTACACCCTGGAATTGAACCTGGAAGAAGCCGTGCGCGGCACCAGCGTCAACATCCGTGTGCCGACGCTGGTCAACTGCAAGCCGTGCGATGGTTCGGGTGCCAAGAAAGGCTCTTCGCCGATCACCTGCCCAACGTGTGGCGGTATTGGTCAAGTTCGCATGCAGCAGGGCTTCTTCTCTGTGCAGCAGACCTGCCCGCGCTGCCATGGCCAGGGCAAGATCATTTCCGATCCGTGCGATTCCTGCCACGGCGAAGGTCGTGTCGAAGAGTACAAAACCCTGGCGGTGAAAGTGCCGGCGGGCGTGGACACCGGAGACCGTATTCGCCTGTCGGGTGAGGGCGAGGCTGGTACTCAGGGTGGTCCGACGGGCGACCTGTACGTAGTGATCAACGTGCGCGAGCACTCGATCTTCCAGCGCGACGGCAAGCACCTGTTCTGTGAAGTGCCGATCAGCTTTGTCGATGCAGCCTTGGGCGGCGAGCTCGAAATTCCTACCCTTGATGGTCGGGTCAAGCTCAAGATTCCTGAAGGCACTCAGACCGGCAAGCAGTTCCGTATCCGTGGCAAAGGCGTTGCGCCGGTGCGCGGTGGCGGTGCTGGGGACTTGATGTGTCGTGTGGCGGTAGAGACGCCGGTCAACCTGAATCGCCGTCAGCGCGAACTGCTTGAAGAATTCCGCAGCTCGATGGAGGGTGATGACTCTCACTCGCCGAAAACTGCAGGCTTTTTCGATGGCGTGAAGCGCTTCTTCGGCGACCTGTAAGGAATTGAGTATGCGACGTATAGCCGTAATGGGCGCTGCCGGGCGCATGGGCAAGACGCTGGTCGAAGCGGTGCAGCAGCGCTCGCCGGCTTCCGGCCTGACTGCGGCGATCGTTCGTCCGGGCAGCACGTTGATTGGTGCGGACGCGGGCGAGTTGGCCTCGTTGGGGCGAATCGGTGTGTCGTTGTCCGGCAGCCTGGAGCAGGTAGCGGATGAGTTCGATGTGTTGATCGATTTCACCCTGCCGGACGTGATGCTGAAAAACCTGGCGTTCTGCCGTAAGGCGGGCAAGGCAATGGTGATCGGTACCACGGGTTTGACTGCTCAGCAGAAGCAATTGTTGGAGGAGGCGGGCAAGGATATTCCTATCGTCTTCGCCGCCAACTTCAGCGTCGGTGTGAATCTGTCGCTCAAGCTGTTGGACCTGGCGGCGCGCGTGCTGGGTGATGAAGCGGATATCGAAATCATCGAGACTCACCATCGCCACAAGATCGACGCGCCTTCGGGCACCGCGCTGCGCATGGGTGAAGCGATTGCCGATGCACTGGGTCGCGACCTGTCGAAAGTCGCGGTGTACGGTCGCGAAGGCCACACCGGCGCGCGTGCACGCGACACCATTGGTTTTGCGACCGTGCGCGGCGGTGACGTGGTGGGTGATCACACCGTATTGTTCGCCACTGAAGGTGAGCGTCTGGAAATCACGCATAAGGCCTCCAGCCGCATGACCTTTGCCAAGGGAGCGGTACGTGCTGCGCTCTGGTTGGAGGGGCGCGAGCCGGGTCTGTACGACATGCGCGATGTGCTGGATCTGCACTAATCAGTAGCTAAAACAGGGCCTCAAGCTTATGCTTAGGCCCCGTTTTTACCCGCTAAGCGACGTCCTGTCGCATTCCCCTGCCTTTAAGGCTCATTAGCGGTGGACCAAAAAAGCCTTTTTCTGTAAGCTACAGCTTTAGTGTGTCCACTAAAAGCGCGCAGAATAATTCAGTGAAGAAGCGGGGTGACGTGTCCATACGTCACTCCGCTTTTTTACAACCTGCGATCGCCCTTTCAGGCTTTATTTACGGGAGGTCTTCTTGACTAAGCCAGCCATACTCGCCCTTGCTGATGGCAGCATTTTTCGCGGCGAAGCCATTGGAGCCGACGGTCAGACCGTTGGAGAGGTAGTGTTTAACACTGCCATGACCGGCTATCAGGAAATCCTTACCGATCCTTCCTACGCCCAACAGATCGTTACCCTGACCTATCCGCACATCGGCAACACCGGTACTACACCGGAAGATGTCGAGTCTGATCGTGTCTGGTCGGCCGGTCTGGTGATTCGTGACCTGCCACTGGTTGCGAGCAACTGGCGTAACACGATGTCGCTGTCCGATTACCTGAAAGCCAACAACGTTGTGGCGATCGCCGGTATCGATACGCGCCGCCTCACGCGCATCCTGCGTGAAAAAGGCTCGCAGAATGGCTGCATCATGGTCGGTGACAATATCTCCGAAGAGGCGGCGATTGCCGCGGCGCAAGGTTTCCCAGGCCTGAAAGGCATGGACCTGGCGAAAGTCGTCAGCGTTAAAGAGAAGTACGAGTGGCGCTCCACTGTCTGGGACTTGAAGACCGACAGCCATGCAACCATCGACGCCGCTGACCTGCCCTACCACGTAGTCGCCTACGACTACGGCGTTAAATACAACATCCTGCGCATGCTGGTCGAGCGAGGCTGCCGCGTGACCGTGGTGCCGGCGCAAACCCCGGCCAGCGACGTGCTCGCCCTGCAACCGGACGGTGTATTCCTGTCCAACGGCCCAGGTGACCCTGAGCCATGCGACTACGCCATCCAGGCGATCAAGGACGTACTGGAAACCGAGATTCCGGTCTTCGGTATCTGCCTTGGTCACCAGCTGCTGGCCCTGGCCTCCGGCGCCAAGACCCTGAAAATGGGTCACGGCCACCACGGTGCCAACCACCCGGTTCAAGACCTGGACACTGGCGTTGTGATGATCACCAGCCAGAACCACGGTTTTGCGGTAGATGAAGCAACCCTGCCGAGCAACGTGCGCGCCATTCACAAGTCGCTGTTCGACGGTTCCCTGCAGGGCATCGAGCGCACCGACAAGAGCGCGTTCAGCTTCCAGGGCCACCCTGAAGCGAGCCCGGGCCCGAACGACGTAGCGCCGCTGTTCGACCGTTTCATCAATGAGATGGCCAAGCGACGCTGACTGAGCGGCCTGCGGGCGGCCCCGGACACCGGTGGCCCCCGCAGGCTCATCAAAGATTGTTCAAGACGGCTTGCCGACTGACCTGCGGATTTGAGTGACAAACCCATGCCAAAACGTACAGACATAAAAAGCATCCTGATTCTCGGCGCTGGCCCGATCGTGATCGGCCAGGCCTGCGAATTCGACTACTCCGGCGCCCAGGCCTGTAAAGCCCTGCGCGAAGAGGGCTACCGCGTCATTCTGGTGAACTCCAACCCGGCCACCATCATGACCGACCCGGCCATGGCCGACGCCACCTACATCGAACCGATCAAGTGGCAGACTGTTGCCAAGATCATCGAGAAAGAGCGTCCAGATGCGCTGCTGCCAACCATGGGCGGCCAGACTGCACTGAACTGCGCCCTGGACCTGGAGCGCGAAGGCGTCCTGGAAAAATTCGGCGTAGAAATGATCGGCGCCAATGCCGACACCATCGACAAGGCTGAAGACCGTTCGCGTTTCGACAAGGCCATGAAGTCCATCGGCCTGGCCTGCCCGCGTTCCGGTATCGCCCACAGCATGGAAGAAGCCAACGCGGTCCTTGAGACCCTGGGCTTCCCGTGCATCATCCGTCCGTCCTTCACCATGGGCGGCACCGGTGGCGGTATCGCTTACAACCGTGAAGAGTTCGAAGAAATCTGCGCCCGTGGCCTGGACCTGTCGCCGACCAAAGAGCTGCTGATCGACGAATCCCTGATCGGCTGGAAAGAATATGAGATGGAGGTTGTCCGCGATAAGAAGGACAACTGCATCATCGTCTGCTCCATCGAAAACTTTGACCCGATGGGTGTGCACACCGGTGACTCGATCACTGTTGCTCCTGCACAGACCCTGACCGACAAGGAATACCAGATCCTGCGTAACGCCTCCCTGGCGGTACTGCGCGAGATTGGCGTGGAAACCGGCGGTTCCAACGTTCAGTTCGGCATCTGCCCGAACACCGGCCGCATGGTCGTGATCGAAATGAACCCACGCGTTTCCCGTTCGTCGGCCCTGGCTTCGAAAGCCACCGGCTTCCCGATCGCCAAGGTCGCGGCCAAGCTGGCAGTGGGTTACACCCTGGACGAATTGTCGAACGACATCACCGGCGGCAAGACCCCGGCGTCCTTCGAGCCGTCCATCGACTACGTCGTGACCAAGCTGCCACGTTTTGCCTTCGAGAAATTCGCCAAGGCTGACGCACGCCTGACCACCCAGATGAAGTCGGTGGGTGAAGTGATGGCCATCGGCCGTACCTTCCAAGAGTCTCTGCAGAAAGCCCTGCGCGGCCTGGAAGTGGGCGTTTGCGGTCTGGACGAGAAGCTCGACCTGAGCAACCCGGAAAGCATGAGCGTGCTCAAGCGCGAGCTGACCGTGCCGGGCGCCGAGCGTATCTGGTACGTGGCTGACGCCTTCCGCGCCGGCATGACCGTCGAAGACATCTTCGGCATGAACATGATCGACCCGTGGTTCCTGGTACAGATCGAAGACCTGATCAAGGAAGAAGAGAAGGTCAAGACCCTGGGGCTTGCCAGCATCGACCGCGACATGATGTTCCGCCTCAAGCGCAAGGGCTTCTCCGATCAGCGTCTGGCCAAGCTGCTGGGTGTGACCGAGAAGAACCTGCGTACGCATCGCCACAAGCTGGAAATCTTCCCGGTCTACAAGCGCGTTGACACCTGCGCGGCCGAGTTCTCCACCGACACCGCCTACCTGTACTCCACCTATGAGGAAGAGTGCGAAGCCGCGCCGTCGGGTCGCGACAAGATCATGATCCTGGGTGGCGGTCCAAACCGTATCGGCCAGGGTATCGAGTTCGACTACTGCTGCGTCCACGCCGCCCTCGCTCTGCGCGAAGATGGCTATGAGACCATCATGGTCAACTGCAACCCGGAAACCGTTTCCACCGACTACGACACCTCCGATCGCCTGTACTTCGAACCAGTGACCCTGGAAGACGTGCTGGAAATCGTGCGCGTCGAGAAGCCCAAAGGCGTGATCGTGCAGTACGGCGGTCAAACTCCGCTGAAACTGGCGCGCGCCCTGGAAGCCGCTGGCGTGCCGATCATCGGTACCAGCCCTGACGCCATCGACCGTGCCGAAGACCGCGAGCGTTTCCAGCAAATGGTAGAGCGCCTGAACCTGCGTCAGCCGCCAAACGCCACCGTGCGCAGCGAAGACGAGGCCATCCGTGCCGCCAGCAAGATTGGCTATCCACTGGTGGTGCGTCCGTCCTACGTACTGGGCGGCCGTGCGATGGAAATCGTCTACGAAGAAGAAGAACTCAAGCGTTACCTGCGCGATGCGGTGAAAGTGTCCAATGACAGCCCGGTGCTGCTTGACCACTTCCTCAACTGCGCAATCGAGATGGACGTGGACGCTGTTTGCGACGGCACCGACGTGGTGATCGGCGCGATCATGCAGCACATCGAGCAGGCGGGTGTTCACTCGGGTGACTCCGCATGCTCCCTGCCGCCGTACTCGCTGCCGGCGCACATCCAGGACGAGATGCGCGAACAGGTCAAGAAAATGGCCCTGGAGCTGGGCGTGGTCGGCCTGATGAACGTACAGTTGGCGCTGCAAGGCGAAGACATCTACGTCATTGAAGTCAACCCGCGCGCTTCGCGCACCGTGCCATTTGTTTCCAAGTGCATCGGTGTGTCCCTGGCCATGATCGCTGCTCGCGTGATGGCCGGTAAGACCCTGAAGGAAATCGGCTTCACCAAGGAAATCATTCCTAACTTCTACAGCGTGAAAGAGGCGGTGTTCCCATTCGCCAAATTCCCTGGCGTGGACCCGATCCTGGGCCCAGAGATGAAGTCCACCGGTGAAGTGATGGGCGTTGGCGATACCTTCGGTGAAGCCTTCGCCAAGGCCCAGATGGGCGCCAGCGAAGTGTTGCCGACCGGCGGTACTGCGTTCATCAGCGTGCGTGATGATGACAAACCGCTGGTTGCAGGCGTGGCCCGTGATCTGATCAACTTGGGCTTCGAAGTCGTGGCCACTGCCGGGACCGCCAAGCTGATCGAAGCTGCCGGCCTGAAAGTGCGTCGCGTGAACAAGGTGACGGAAGGCCGTCCACACGTGGTCGACATGATCAAGAATGACGAAGTCACCCTGATCATCAACACCACCGAAGGTCGCCAGTCGATCGCGGATTCCTACTCCATTCGTCGTAACGCCTTGCAGCACAAGATTTACTGCACCACTACCATTGCTGCTGGCGAAGCCATCTGCGAAGCGCTCAAATTCGGTCCGGAAAAGACCGTGCGTCGCTTGCAGGATCTACACGCAGGATTGAAGGCATGACCAAATACCCAATGACTGTCCAGGGCTTCAAGGCCCTGGAAGAGGAGCACGCCCATCTGACCAAGGTCGTACGTCCAAAGCTGAGCCAGGACATCGGTACGGCCCGTGAGCTGGGTGACTTGAAGGAAAACGCTGAATACCACGCTGCTCGTGAGCAGCAAGGTATGGTCGAGGCGCGGATCCGTGATATCGAAGGCCGCCTGCAGAACTCGGTGGTCATCGACGTGACGACCATTCCAAAGACCGGCAAGGTGATTTTCGGCACTACCGTGGAAATCGCTAATGTTGAGACTGACGAAAGCGTGGTCTACCACATCGTTGGCGAAGATGAAGCTGACTTCAAACTCGGCAAAATCTCTGTCGGTTCTCCGCTCGCCCGCGCCTTGATTGCCAAGGAAGAGGGCGATGTGGTGTCTGTTAAAACGCCTGGCGGCGTGACCGAGTACGAGATTGTTGAAGTTCGTCACGTCTGAAAGGCGGCGCCCGCTTCGTGCGGGCGCCATGCTTTGGCAGCTCTCTCAGATGCTTTGGGTGGGTGGCCTGTGGTTGTTGCACATCGGCGTATTGCCTGCGCTGGGCTTGATTGGCCTGGCGCCGTTGCTGATCGATGAGATCGATGGATTGCTCAGTGCGTTGCTGGTGGGTTTTGCGGCGGCGTGCGTGACGCTCCAGGTATTGGTGCTGGTCAAGACCGAGGGCTTGGGGAGTTTGTGGCGGGATATTCGCGGGCAACTGCTGTTGATGGCGCTGTATGCGTGTGCAATGTATTGCATTGTGCATGTCTGGCTGCCGGAAGCGTTGCGCTGGCAGCTATTCAGCTATCTTGTGCTAGGGTTTTCCGGCCTGGTCCTGGTTTTACAGCCTGCACCCGGATGGAGTGGCGGGGCGCGCGAAGCACGCCCGTGACCCTTTTTATTACTTGAAGCGGTGTACGTTCGACAGTTGCTTGTTGACGCTGAAGTTCTTGCGATACAGCAGCGCCATCTTGCCGATGACCTGGACCAGGTCAGCTTTGCCTACCTTGCACAGTTCCGCAATGGCAGCCAGGCGCGCTTCGCGGTCAAGGATGTTGACCTTGATCTTGATCAGTTCATGATCGTTCAGCGCACGTTCGAATTCGGCTAACACACCTTCAGTCAAACCGTTATCTGCCACAATCAGAACTGGTTTCAGATGGTGGCCAATGGATTTGTACTGTTTCTTCTGCTCTTGAGTGAGCGGCATAATCTGACCCCTGCGTCTGATCTTGTAAAAAGCGGCGGCCAGTTTACCCGAGCGAGTCCGGGACCGCCCAGTTAATCACGACCCGTTTTATTTTTCGAGGTGGCCCGTGGCCCGTTCCAAAACCAGCCTTAAGTGGCTACAAGAACATTTCAACGATCCTTACGTCAAAAAGGCGCAAAAGGACGGCTACCGTTCCCGGGCCAGCTATAAGCTGCTGGAGCTCCAGGACAAGGACAAATTGTTCCGCCCCGGCATGAGCGTTATCGACCTGGGCGCCGCCCCGGGTGGCTGGTCCCAAGTGGCCAGTCGTCTGATTGGTGGGCAAGGCCGCTTGATTGCTTCCGATATCCTGGAGATGGACAGCATCCCGGACGTGACCTTCGTGCACGGCGACTTTACCCAGGACGCTGTCCTGGCCGAGATCCTGGAAGCTGTAGGAAATTCGCAAGTGGACCTTGTGATTTCTGACATGGCCCCCAATATGAGTGGATTACCGGCTGTTGATATGCCGCGAGCCATGTTCCTGTGCGAGTTGGCACTGGATCTGGCGGGTCGGGTATTGCGTCCGGGGGGTGATTTCCTGGTCAAGGTCTTCCAGGGTGAAGGCTTCGACGAGTACCACAAGAACATTCGCAAGCTGTTCGACAAGGTGCAGATGCGCAAACCGGACTCTTCTCGGGACCGGTCTCGCGAGCAGTATTTGTTGGCGCGGGGGTTCCGCGGCATTGAAGGCGCCGCCAGTGATGAGCGTCTTTGAAGGTTTGAAGGGAGTCGATAGGTTTTTTTATGTCGCTTTCGTCACGAAGCTTTACGAATATTGTGTAGTCAAAGTTTCACAAAGGGTTACAGACGGCGCCTGCCAGAGTTGTAGGTAATGTAGTAAGTTAGGCCGGTGAATATCATGCGAAGCGCGCGCCAGTAGCGGAGCTTGCTTCAGAGGGTAGTTAATTGAACGATATGGCAAAGAATCTGATCCTGTGGTTGATCATCGCGGCTGTCCTGGTGACGGTGATGAACAACTTCTCCAGCCCTAACGAGCCGCAGACCCTCAACTATTCCGACTTCATCCAGCAAGTTAAGGATGGCAAGGTCGAGCGCGTAGCGGTTGATGGCTATGTGATCACCGGCAAACGCAATGATGGCGATAGCTTCAAGACCATTCGTCCGGCCATCCAGGACAACGGTCTTATCGGCGACCTGGTCGATAACCACGTGGTTGTCGAAGGCAAGCAGCCTGAGCAGCAGAGCATCTGGACCCAGTTGCTGGTAGCCAGCTTCCCGATCCTGGTGATCATCGCCGTGTTCATGTTCTTCATGCGCCAGATGCAAGGCGGTGCGGGAGGCAAGGGTGGGCCGATGAGCTTCGGCAAGAGCAAGGCGCGCCTGCTTTCCGAAGATCAGGTGAAAACGACCCTGGCTGACGTCGCCGGTTGCGACGAAGCGAAGGAAGAAGTGGGCGAGCTGGTCGAGTTCCTGCGTGATCCGGGCAAGTTCCAGCGCCTGGGCGGTCGCATTCCTCGCGGCGTACTGATGGTCGGTCCTCCGGGTACCGGTAAAACCTTGCTGGCCAAGGCGATTGCCGGTGAAGCCAAGGTGCCTTTCTTCACCATTTCCGGTTCTGACTTCGTTGAGATGTTCGTCGGTGTCGGTGCCAGCCGTGTTCGCGATATGTTCGAGCAGGCCAAGAAACACGCGCCCTGCATCATCTTTATCGATGAAATCGACGCCGTTGGTCGCCATCGTGGTGCCGGTATGGGCGGCGGTCATGACGAGCGTGAGCAGACTCTTAACCAGTTGCTGGTTGAGATGGACGGCTTTGAAATGAACGATGGCATCATCGTTATCGCTGCAACCAACCGTCCGGATGTACTGGACCCTGCGTTGCTGCGTCCGGGTCGTTTCGACCGTCAGGTTGTAGTTGGCTTGCCGGATATCCGTGGCCGCGAACAGATCCTGAAAGTACACATGCGCAAAGTACCAATGGGCGACGATGTGGCTCCGGCCGTGATTGCGCGTGGTACGCCTGGATTCTCCGGTGCCGACCTGGCCAACCTGGTCAACGAGGCTTCGCTGTTTGCGGCCCGTACCGGCAAGCGCATCGTTGAAATGAAAGAGTTCGAATTGGCGAAAGACAAGATCATGATGGGCGCCGAGCGCAAATCCATGGTCATGTCCGAGAAAGAGAAGCAGAACACCGCTTATCACGAAGCCGGTCATGCCATTGTCGGTCGCGTTGTGCCCGAGCACGACCCGGTCTACAAGGTGTCGATCATTCCTCGTGGTCGGGCGCTGGGCGTCACGATGTTCCTGCCGGAAGAGGACCGTTACAGCCTCTCCAAGCGTGCCCTGATCAGTCAGATCTGCTCGTTGTACGGCGGTCGGATTGCTGAAGAAATGACCTTGGGCTTCGACGGTGTCACTACCGGTGCTTCCAACGACATCATGCGTGCCAGCCAGATTGCACGGAACATGGTGACCAAGTGGGGCTTGTCGGAGAAACTCGGCCCGTTGATGTATGCCGAAGAAGAAGGTGAGGTATTCCTGGGGCGCGGCGGTGGTGGTCAAAACGCTAGCTTCTCCGGTGAGACGGCCAAGCTGATCGACTCCGAAGTGCGCAGCATCATTGACCAGTGCTACGGCACCGCCAAGCAGATCCTCACGGATAACCGCGACAAGCTGGATGCCATGGCGGATGCGCTGATGAAGTACGAGACCATTGATGCCGACCAGATTGACGACATCATGGCCGGTCGCGTACCTCGTGAGCCTCGCGATTGGGAAGGCGGTTCAGGCACCTCTGGCACGCCGCCAGTGGTTCAGAATGAACGCCCTGAAACTCCGATCGGCGGCCCCGCAGCTGACGTCTAAGGTTTGAAATGACTTCTGTGTTGTCCTCCACCCGGTTGCCTTGCGGCAATCGGGTTCTTGATTTGGCCCATACGCATGTCATGGGCATTCTTAATGTAACTCCCGACTCCTTTTCCGATGGCGGCCGCTTCAGCCAGCTCGATGCTGCATTGCGTCATGCTGAAGCAATGGTTGCGGCAGGGGCGACTCTGATTGATGTCGGTGGCGAATCGACCCGGCCTGGCGCTCGCGTGGTATCTCCCTTGGAAGAGTTGGAGAGGGTCGCGCCGATTGTCGAGCGTATTGCGCGTGAACTGGATGTGATCATCTCGGTTGATACGTCGACGCCGGCCGTGATGCGCGAAACTGCGCGCCTTGGGGCGGGGTTGATCAACGATGTGCGCTCCCTTCAGCGTGACGGGGCCCTTGATGCTGCTGCGGCAACCGGGTTGCCGGTGTGCTTGATGCATATGCTGGGAGAGCCCGGCAATATGCAGGACAGCCCTCACTACGACGATCTTGTTGGTGAAGTGAGTGGTTTTCTTGCTGAGCGAGTCGCTCAATGCGCTGTCGCGGGAATTGCCGCAGAAAAGATCATCCTTGATCCCGGTTTCGGCTTCGCCAAGACCCTGCAGCATAATCTAAGCCTGTTCAAGCATATGGAATCCCTGCATGCCTTGGGTCGCCCTCTGTTGGTCGGCGTTTCACGCAAGAGCATGATTGGCCTGGCTCTGAATCGACCGGTGGGGGAGCGCTTGTACGGTGGTCTTGCGCTGGCGGCGCTTGCAGTGACCAAGGGCGCGCGAATATTACGTGTGCATGATGTTGCCGAGACGGTGGATGTAGTGCGTATGATTGCCGCGGTAGAATCAGCCGAATAAGAATGATGGAGCACTTATGACTAAAAAATACTTTGGTACCGACGGCATCCGTGGTCGGGTCGGCGAATTTCCGATCACTCCTGATTTCATGCTTAAGCTGGGTTGGGCGGCTGGTATGGCGTTCCGCAGCATGGGCGCGTGCCGCATCCTGGTGGGTAAGGACACTCGCATCTCGGGCTACATGTTTGAGTCTGCGCTCGAGGCGGGTCTATCCGCTGCAGGTGCTGATGTCCTGTTGCTGGGCCCAATGCCGACGCCGGCGATCGCTTACCTGACGCGTACCTTCCACGCTGAGGCCGGTATTGTGATCAGTGCCTCGCACAACCCGCATGATGACAACGGCATCAAATTTTTCTCGGGCCAGGGCACCAAGCTGCCGGACGAGATCGAGTTGATGATCGAAGAGTTGCTGGATGCACCGATGACGGTGGTTGAGTCCAGCAAGCTGGGCAAGGTGTCGCGTATCAATGACGCCTCAGGGCGATATATCGAGTTCTGCAAAAGCAGTGTGCCAAGCAGCACCAGTTTTGCCGGCCTGAAGCTTGTTGTCGACTGCGCTCATGGGGCGACCTATAAGGTGGCGCCAAGCGTGTTCAAGGAGCTGGGTGCGCAGGTAACTGTTTTGTCGGCTCAACCTGATGGCTTGAACATCAACGAAAACTGCGGCTCAACCCATATGGAGCAATTGCAGGCCGCTGTCTTGGCTGAGCATGCTGATCTGGGTATTGCTTTCGATGGCGATGGCGATCGGGTGCTTATGGTCGATCATACCGGCGCAATCGTTGATGGTGATGAGCTGCTGTTCATCATCGCTCGTGACTTGCATGAGCGTGACAGGCTGCAAGGTGGTGTTGTCGGGACTTTGATGAGCAACCTAGGGTTGGAGCTGGCCCTTTCGGATCTGGGCATTCCTTTTGTTCGCGCAAATGTAGGTGACCGTTACGTCATCGCTGAGCTGCTGGAGCGCAACTGGCTGATTGGTGGTGAGAACTCCGGGCATGTGGTTTGCTTCCAGCACACGACTACCGGTGATGCGATCATTGCAGCGCTGCAGGTATTGATGGCTCTGCGGGCTCGCGGGGAAAGCTTGGCCCAATCGCGTCAGGCGTTGCGTAAGTGTCCTCAAGTTCTGCTCAACGTGCGCTTCTCCGGCGGCGAAAACCCGATCGAGCACCCTGCTGTCAAAGAGGCGTGCGAGCGCGTGACCCTTGCTATGGCTGGGCGTGGCCGCGTGTTGTTGCGCAAGTCCGGCACAGAGCCTCTGGTGCGTGTCATGGTCGAAGGTGACGATGAAACACAGGTTCGCGCACACGCTGAAGACCTGGCAAAACTGGTAACTGAAGTTTGCGCCTGAATTCGGCTTGCCAGTGGTGATGTGGTTGGGTAACATCTGCGCCCACTTTGACCGACGAGGTACAGCATGCGTCGCACTATGGTAGCTGGTAACTGGAAGATGCACGGTACCCGCGCCAGTGTCGCTGAGCTGATCAATGGCCTTCGTCACTTGGCCTTGCCGAGCGGTGTTGATGTCGCGGTGTTCCCACCTTGCTTGCATATCAACCAAGTGGTTGATGGCTTGAAAGGCAAGTCGATCCAGGTCGGCGCGCAGAACTCTGCGGTGGAGCCGATGCAAGGTGCGTTGACGGGTGAGATTTCACCGAGTCAGTTGGTCGATGCGGGTTGTTCCTATGTGCTTGTCGGGCACTCCGAGCGCCGTCAGATGATGGGCGAGCGTGATAGGACACTCAATCGCAAGTTCGCAGCGGCACAGGCTTGTGGCTTGATTCCGGTGTTGTGCATAGGGGAGACCCTGGAGCAGCGCGAATCGGGCAAGACTCTTGAAGTTGTCTCGCGTCAGCTGGGCAGCATCATCGAGGAGCTGGGTGTTGGTGCGTTTGCAAAGGCAGTGATTGCTTACGAGCCGGTCTGGGCCATTGGCACCGGGCTGACTGCTACACCGCAACAGGCGCAGGATGTGCACGCAGCCATCCGCGCGCAGTTGGCGGCAGAGAATTCTGAAGTCGCACAAGGTGTGCGTCTTCTATACGGCGGCAGCGTGAAGGCGGCCAATGCGGTCGAACTGTTCGGCATGCCGGATATCGATGGGGGGCTCATTGGTGGAGCTTCCCTGAATGCAGATGAGTTCGGTGCGATCTGTCGCGCCGCGGGAAACTGAGAAAATGCTGGAAACAGTCGTAGTCGTTTTTCATCTGTTGGCTGCCCTGGGCGTAGTTGCCCTGGTTTTGTTGCAACAGGGTAAAGGTGCGGATGCTGGTGCGTCTTTCGGTGCAGGTGCTTCAAATACTGTGTTCGGAAGCCAAGGTTCCTCTACCTTTCTTAGTAAGTTTACTGCTATACTTGCCGCCGGTTTCTTCATAACCAGCTTGGGGTTAGGTTACTTTGCTAAAGAGAAAGCTCATGTGCTGACTCAAGTAGGTCTCCCAAACCCAGCAGTGTTGGAAGTACCAAAAGCAAAACCGGCTTCTGATGATGTCCCGGTGCTTCAAGAGCAAAAGTCGGCTACTCCAGCGACTGACGTACCTCCAGCTCAAGAGCAGAAGTAAGAAGGGTTGTAAACGCTGTATTGCCGAGGTGGTGGAATTGGTAGACACGCAACCTTGAGGTGGTTGTGCCCATAGGGTGTAGGGGTTCGAGTCCCCTTCTCGGTACCAATTATCAGGAGAGCCCGCTGTTGCGGGCTTTCTTGTAGGTGGAAGGTTACATTGACCCTGTAAGGGATCGGTCGTATACTTCCGCCCCAGCTTTGTCGCGGGGTGGAGCAGTCTGGTAGCTCGTCGGGCTCATAACCCGAAGGTCGTCGGTTCAAATCCGGCCCCCGCAACCAGTTTTAGCGGAGCCCCTTTTAAGGGGCTTTTTGTTAGCTGGACACTTTCAACGCCGCTGTTCGACGGCGTTTCAAGGATGGGCGTTTCGCCCATTTTTTTATTTTGCACAGCATGCACATACATGCACGAGGGGGTTCAGGTGTCGAGCAAGCTAGAAGAGTTGCAGGCCTTGTTGGCCCCGGTGGTCGTGGCCCTAGGCTATGAATGCTGGGGTATTGAGTTTTCGGCTCAAGGTCGCCACTCAATGTTGCGCGTTTATATCGATAAAGAGGGCGGCGTGCTGGTGGACGATTGTGCCATTGTCAGCCGTCAGATCAGCGGTGTCCTGGATGTTGAAGATCCAATCTCCGTTGAATACACCCTCGAAGTTTCCTCGCCAGGCATGGAACGCCCACTGTTCACTATTGATCAGTTTGCAAAATTTGCCGGTGAACAAGTGAAGATCAAGCTGCGGTCTCCCTTTGAAGGGCGACGCAACTTTCAGGGCCTTCTGCGCGGTGTAGAAGAACAGGATGTCGTGGTGCAGGTAGAAGACCATGAATTCCTGTTGCCGATCGATATGATCGACAAGGCCAACATTATTCCCAGTTTTGACTGAGACGCGGATCCCGCGGATCCAATGGCTTGCGAAAGGCGAGGCGTACGATGAGCAAAGAAGTACTGCTGGTTGTTGAGTCGGTATCCAATGAAAAGGGCGTACCGGCAAACGTGATTTTTGAAGCGTTGGAGCTGGCCCTGGCCACTGCTACCAAAAAGCGTTTTGAAGACGAAGTTGATCTGCGTGTGGAAATCAACCGCCACACCGGTGCCTATGAGACTTTCCGTCGCTGGACGGTCGTCGAAGAAGCCGATCTTGATGATCCGGCGATCGAAACCTGGCCAAGCAAGGTTGCGCAAACGCATCCTGGCGCCAAGGTCGGTGATGTCGTCGAAGAAAAGATCGAATCGATCGAATTCGGCCGTATTGCTGCACAGACCGCCAAGCAGGTCATTGTGCAGAAGGTTCGCGAAGCCGAGCGCGCTCAAGTCGTTGACGCTTATCGCGAGCGCCTGGGTGAAATCATCTCCGGCACCGTGAAAAAAGTCACCCGCGACAACGTGATCGTCGACCTGGGCAACAACGCCGAAGCGTTGCTGGCCCGCGAAGACATCATTTCTCGCGAAACCTTCCGTGTCGGCGTGCGCCTGCGTGCGCTGCTCAAGGAAATCCGCACCGAGAACCGCGGCCCTCAGTTGATCCTGTCGCGTACCGCGCCGGAAATGCTGATCGAGCTGTTCCGTATCGAAGTGCCGGAAATCGCCGAAGGCCTGATCGAAGTCATGGCTGCGTCCCGCGACCCGGGTTCGCGCGCCAAGATCGCGGTCCGTTCCAAGGACAAACGCATCGACCCGCAAGGTGCTTGCATTGGTATGCGCGGTTCGCGCGTCCAGGCAGTGTCGGGCGAGTTGGGCGGTGAGCGTGTGGACATCGTCCTGTGGGACGATAACCCGGCGCAGTTCGTGATCAACGCCATGTCGCCGGCTGAAGTGGCGGCAATTATCGTTGACGAGGATGCCCATGCAATGGACATCGCCGTTGGCGCAGACAATCTGGCTCAGGCCATTGGTCGTGGTGGTCAGAACGTGCGTCTGGCCAGCCAACTGACCGGTTGGACCCTGAACGTGATGACCGAATCGGACATCCAGGCTAAGCAGCAAGCTGAAACCGGTGACATCCTGCGCAACTTTATCGAAGAGCTGGAAGTCGATGAAGACCTGGCGCAGGTGCTGGTAGATGAAGGCTTCACCAGCCTGGAAGAGATTGCCTACGTACCGTTGGAAGAAATGCTCAACATCGACGGCTTTGACGAAGACACCGTCAACGAGCTTCGCGCTCGGGCCAAGGATCGTTTGTTGACTAAAGCCATCGCTACTGAGGAAAAGCTGGCAGACGCCCATCCGGCCGAAGACCTGCTCTCGCTTGAGGGTATGGACAAGGATTTGGCGATGGAACTGGCGGTGCGCGGCGTAATTACCCGCGAAGACCTGGCCGAGCAGTCTATTGACGATCTGCTCGACATCGACGGCATTGACGATGATCGTGCCGGCAAGTTGATCATGGCCGCCCGAGCCCATTGGTTCGAGTAACTAGGCGCGGCCTGAGGAGAGAAGTGCATGACGCAAGTCACGGTGAAACAACTGGCCGATGAGGTCAAAACACCGGTAGAGCGCCTGTTGCAGCAGATGCGTGAGGCAGGTCTGCCGCACACCGCCGCCGACGAAGGTGTGAGCGACAGTGAGAAGCAGTCTTTGCTGACTCACTTGAAGAGCAGCCACAAGGCGAAAGTGGAAGAACCGCGCAAGATTACATTGCAGCGCAAAACCACCAGCACCCTGCGTGTTGCTGGTAGCAAGAGCATCAGCGTTGAAGTACGCAAGAAGAAAGTCTTCGTACAGCGCAGCCCGGAAGAAATCGAAGCCGAGCGCAAACGCGAACTGGAAGAACGTCGCGCAGTAGAAAATGCTGCTCGTCAGAAGGCTGAAGAAGAAGCCAAGCGTCGCGCCGAAGAAGAAGCGCGTCGCCAGCCTGCTGCTGCGCAACCTGCTGGTACTGAAGCGGTCGCCGCACCTGCTGCGCCTGTTGAAGCTGTGCGTGAGGCCGCTCCGGTTGCCGCCGCACCTGCTCCTGCAGCAGACGCTCGCAAGCGCGACGAACCTCGTCGTCCGGACAAACCACGTGCCGACGATAACAATCGTCGTGGTGGTGGCGGCGATGGCGAGCGTAAAAACGCTCCACATCGTGCCTCGGTCAAAGAGAAAGCGCCTGCTCCACGCGTTGCTCCACGTACTACCGACGAAGAAAGCGATGGCTTCCGTCGTGGTGGTCGCGGCAAGGCCAAGCTGAAAAAACGCAACGCCCACGGTTTCCAGAGCCCAACCGGCCCTGTCGTGCGTGAAGTGAAGATCGGCGAGACCATCACTGTTGGCGATCTCGCCCAACAGATGTCGGTCAAGGCAGCTGAAATCATCAAGTTCATGTTCAAGCTGGGTACGCCAGCCACCATCAACCAGGTACTGGATCAGGAAACTGCCCAGTTGGTTGCTGAAGAGCTGGGCCACAAAGTGACCCTGGTCAGCGACACCGCCCTGGAAGATTCCCTGGCCGAGTCCCTGAAGTTTGAAGGTGAAGCCGTTTCCCGTGCACCGGTTGTGACCGTAATGGGCCACGTTGACCACGGTAAGACTTCCCTGCTCGACTACATCCGTCGTGCCAAGGTAGCTGCGGGCGAAGCCGGCGGTATCACCCAGCACATCGGTGCGTACCACGTTGAAACTGACCGTGGCATGGTGACGTTCCTCGACACCCCTGGTCACGCCGCGTTTACCGCGATGCGTGCCCGTGGTGCCAAGGCAACCGATATCGTGATCCTGGTGGTTGCAGCCGATGACGGCGTGATGCCACAAACCATCGAAGCCGTTCAGCATGCCAAGGCAGCTGGCGTTCCGCTGGTTGTTGCGGTGAACAAAATCGACAAGCCGGGTGCCGATCTTGATCGCATCCGTAGCGAACTGTCGGTTCACGGCGTGACTTCCGAAGAGTGGGGGGGGGACACTCCATTCGTACCGGTCTCCGCGAAGATGGGTACTGGCGTTGACGAACTGCTAGAAGCCGTTCTGTTGCAAGCCGAGGTTCTGGAACTGACCGCTACTCCATCGGCTCCTGGCCGTGGCGTTGTGGTTGAGTCCCGTCTCGACAAGGGCCGTGGCCCGGTTGCGACCGTGCTGGTTCAAGACGGTACCCTGCGCCAAGGCGACATGGTGCTGGTCGGTTCGAACTACGGCCGTGTACGTGCCATGCTCGACGAGAACGGCAAGCCAATCAAGGAAGCAGGTCCAGCTATTCCGGTCGAGATCCTCGGCCTGGACGGTACCCCGGACGCTGGCGACGAGATGAGCGTAGTGGCCGACGAGAAGAAAGCCCGTGAAGTGGCTCTGTTCCGTCAAGGCAAGTTCCGCGAAGTCAAACTGGCCCGTGCTCACGCCGGCAAGCTGGAAAACATCTTCGAGAACATGGGCCAGGAAGAGAAGAAGACGCTTAACATCGTCCTCAAATCTGACGTACGTGGTTCCCTCGAAGCGTTGAACGGCGCCTTGAACGGCCTGGGTAACGACGAAGTGCAAGTGCGCGTTGTCGGTGGCGGTGTGGGTGGTATCACCGAATCCGACGCCAACCTGGCACTGGCTTCCAACGCTGTACTGTTCGGCTTCAATGTGCGTGCCGATGCTGGCGCTCGCAAGATCGTCGAGCAGGAAGGCCTGGACATGCGTTACTACAACGTCATCTACGACATCATCGAAGACGTCAAGAAAGCCCTCACCGGCATGCTTGGCAGCGACGTCCGGGAGAACATCCTGGGTATTGCCGAAGTCCGTGACGTGTTCCGCTCGCCGAAGTTCGGCGCGATCGCCGGTTGCATGGTGGTTGAAGGTGTTGTGCACCGTAACCGTCCAATCCGTGTACTGCGTGAAGACATCGTTATTTTCGAAGGCGAGCTGGAATCCCTGCGCCGCTTCAAGGATGACGCTTCCGAAGTACGTGCCGGCATGGAATGCGGTATCGGCGTCAAGAGCTACAACGACGTCAAGGTTGGCGACAAGATCGAAGTCTTCGAGAAGGTTCAGGTTGCTCGCAGCCTCTAACTCGCGCACTTCCGGAGCCACGCCGCGTGTGGGCATGCAAATGCCTCGCGCAGCGTACGGACTCTAAACGCAACGCCCGGTCTGGCTTTTGTCAGGCCGGGCGTTTGCCGCTTTCAGACCCCACGGGTTTCACCGTGTGGCAGTAACAGGTAACAAGACATGGCAAAAGAATACAGCCGTACCCAGCGAATCGGCGATCAGATGCAGCGCGAGCTGGCCCAACTGATCCGTCGCGAAGTCAAAGACCCGCGCGTTGGCCTGGTCACCATCACCGCCGTAGAAGTGAGCCGTGATGTGGGTCACGCCAAGATCTTCATCACCGTGATGGGGCAGGACAGCAGCGAAGAAATCGCACAAAGCATCAAGGTGCTCAACTCCGCTTCAGGTTTCCTGCGCATGCAGTTGGCCCGTGAAATGAAGCTGCGCAGTGTTCCGCAGTTGCACTTCCATTACGACGAAAGCGTCGTGCGGGGTGCGCATCTGTCGGCATTGATCGAGCGCGCCGTGGCCGAAGACAGCCAGCACCCGTCCACACCTGAAGACGCCAAGGAGTAAGCGGTGGCTCAGGTCAAACGTATCCGTCGCAACGTCAGCGGCATCATTCTGCTCGACAAGCCTATTGGCTTTACCTCCAATGCCGCGTTGCAGAAGGTCCGTTGGTTGCTCAACGCCGAAAAGGCCGGGCACACCGGCAGCCTCGATCCCCTGGCCACCGGCGTACTGCCGTTGTGCTTTGGCGAGGCCACCAAGTTTTCGCAGTACCTGCTTGATTCCGACAAGGGTTACGAAACCCTGATGCAACTGGGCAAGACCACCACCACGGCCGACGCCGAAGGTGATGTTCTGCAGGTTCGCGACGTGACCGTTGGTCGTGCTGATATTGAAGCTGTTTTACCCGGTTTTCGTGGGGAAATCAGTCAGATACCGCCGATGTACTCGGCTCTCAAGCGTGATGGCCAGCCTCTCTACAAGCTGGCACGTGCGGGCGAAGTAGTGGAGCGCGAACCGCGTTCTGTTACTATTGCGCGCTTGGAATTACTCGCCTGTGAAGGCGACACCGCCCGGTTGGCCGTGGACTGCAGCAAAGGCACCTATATTCGTACCCTGGTGGAAGATATCGGTGAAAAGCTCGGTTGCGGCGCGTACGTTGCAGAACTGCGACGCACCCAGGCCGGTCCTTTCAGCCTGGCCCAGACGGTCACGCTGGAAGAGTTGGAAGCGGTACATGCCGAAGGCGGCAACGAAGCGGTTGATCGCTTCCTGATGCCATCGGACAGCGGTTTGCTCGATTGGCCGTTGTTACACTTCTCGGAGCATAGCGCGTTCTACTGGCTCAACGGCCAGCCGGTACGTGCCCCGGATGCCCCGAAGTTCGGCATGGTGCGTGTACAGGATCATAACGGTCGCTTTATCGGTATCGGTGAAGTGAGCGAAGACGGGCGTATAGCGCCACGTCGACTGATTCGGTCAGAATGACCGAACGAGTGTGGCTGTTAACAGGCACGGTCAACACTCATTTTTAGATACAGGGATTTGTCCCTGGCCTGTTGAAACTGCCCTTTGGGTGGTTTCCTGAAAAAAGGATTGCCTCATGGCTCTCGACGTTCAAGAAAAAGCACAAATCGTTGCTGACTATCAGCAAGCTGTTGGTGACACTGGTTCGCCAGAAGTGCAAGTTGCACTGCTGACCCACAACATCAACAAGCTGCAAGGTCACTTCAAGGCCAACGGTAAAGATCACCACTCCCGTCGTGGTCTGATCCGCATGGTAAACCAGCGCCGTAAGCTGCTGGACTACCTGAAAGGCAAGGATCTGGGTCGTTATCAGACTCTGATCGGTCGCCTGGGTCTGCGTCGCTAATAAGCGATTGCGCTAGAGGTTGGTTGTCTGCCGTGTGTCAGTGGGATTCCCGCTGGCCCATGGTAGGCTCCCAGCCTCAAGTTTTATCTGGATACACGTTTTACCCTGGACCAGGTTCGGGCCGATCCCCGACATTGCCCAAGAATTTCGCAAGAAGACAAGTTCCCCCAAGAGCCACAAAGAAGGTAGGACACCGTGAACCCGGTTATCAAAAAATTCCAGTTCGGTCAGTCGACCGTTACCCTCGAGACAGGCCGTATCGCCCGTCAAGCCTCCGGCGCAGTGCTGGTTACCGTTGACGACGACGTTACCGTTCTGGTGACCGTTGTTGGCGCCAAGACCGCTGACCCGAGCAAAGGCTTCTTCCCTCTTTCCGTTCACTACCAGGAAAAGACTTACGCTGCCGGTAAGATCCCTGGCGGTTTCTTCAAGCGCGAAGGCCGTCCTTCCGAGAAAGAAACCCTGACTTCCCGACTGATCGACCGTCCGATCCGTCCGCTGTTCCCAGAAGGCTTCATGAACGAAGTGCAGGTTGTCTGCACCGTCGTTTCCACCAGCAAAAAGACCGATCCGGACATCGCTGCGATGATCGGTACTTCGGCTGCCCTGGCGATCTCCGGCATTCCTTTCGATGGTCCGATCGGCGCAGCCCGCGTTGCGTTTCACGAAAGCACCGGCTACCTGCTGAACCCGACTTACGAGCAACAGAAAGCCTCGAGCCTGGACATGGTCGTCGCCGGTACCTCGGAAGCCGTGTTGATGGTTGAATCGGAAGCCAAAGAGCTGACCGAAGACCAGATGCTGGGTGCCGTACTGTTCGCGCACGACGAGTTCCAGGCCGTTATCAAGGCCGTCACCGAGCTGGCCGCAGAAGCTGCCAAGCCAACCTGGACCTGGGCTCCACAAGCTGAAGCCACCGAGCTGCTGGGCGCCATCCGCTCCGAGTTCGGCGCTGCCATCTCCGACGCCTACACCATCACTGTCAAGGCCGACCGTTACGCTCGTCTGGGCGAGCTGAAGGATCAGGTTGTCGCCAAGCTGTCCGGTGAAGAAGGCCAGCCTTCCGCCAGCGACGTTAAAGCGGCTTTCGGTGAAATTGAATACCGCACCGTTCGCGAAAACATCGTTAACGGCAAGCCACGTATCGACGGTCGTGACACCCGCACCGTACGTCCGCTGAACATCGAAGTTGGCGTTCTGCCAAAGACTCACGGTTCGGCGCTGTTCACCCGTGGTGAGACTCAGGCTCTGGTCGTCGCGACCCTGGGCACCGCCCGTGACGCCCAATTGCTGGACACCCTGGAAGGCGAGAAAAAAGACCCGTTCATGCTGCACTACAACTTCCCACCGTTCTCGGTAGGTGAGTGTGGTCGCATGGGTGGCGCTGGTCGTCGCGAAATCGGTCACGGCCGTCTGGCCCGTCGTTCGATCGCAGCCATGCTGCCTGCCGCTGACGTGTTCCCGTACACCATCCGTGTTGTCTCGGAAATCACCGAGTCCAACGGTTCCAGCTCCATGGCGTCCGTTTGCGGTGCTTCCCTGGCGCTGATGGATGCTGGTGTGCCGATGAAGGCACCGGTTGCCGGTATCGCCATGGGTCTGGTTAAAGAAGGCGAGAAGTTCGCCATCCTGACCGACATCCTGGGTGACGAAGACCACCTGGGCGACATGGACTTCAAAGTAGCCGGTACCGCCAAAGGTGTGACCGCGCTGCAGATGGACATCAAGATCAAGGGCATCACCGAAGAGATCATGGAAATCGCCCTGGGCCAAGCCCTGGAAGCGCGCCTGAACATCCTCGGCCAGATGAACCAGATCATTGGTCAGTCGCGTACCGAGCTGTCGGAAAATGCTCCGACCATGATCGCGATGAAAATCGACACCGACAAAATCCGTGATGTCATCGGTAAAGGCGGCGCGACTATCCGTGCGATCTGCGAAGAGACCAAGGCTTCGATCGACATCGAAGACGATGGCTCGATCAAGATCTTCGGCGAAACCAAGGAAGCGGCTGAAGCAGCACGTCAGCGCGTACTGGGCATCACCGCAGAAGCCGAGATCGGCAAGATCTACGTGGGTAAGGTTGAACGCATCGTCGACTTCGGTGCATTCGTCAACATCCTGCCGGGCAAGGACGGTCTGGTTCACATCTCCATGCTGAGCGACGCTCGCGTTGAGAAAGTGACCGACATCCTGAAAGAAGGCCAGGAAGTGGAAGTGCTGGTGCTGGACGTGGATAACCGCGGCCGTATCAAGCTGTCCATCAAGGACGTAGCAGCAGCCAAGGCTTCGGGCGTTTAATCGCCCCAAGCGTTCAGCTGAAAAAGAGGACTCTTCGGAGTCCTTTTTTTATGCCTGGGGGAAAATGTCGGGAAATCAGCCGCTTAGCAAAATCCAAAAGCCGCAACTTGCATGCAGAGGCGGGGGCTTTCATGCAAGATGCACGATTCCGAAAATTAGCTGTTTTCTTAACTCATTGTTTTATAAGGATTTAATCGCCGTTCACGACTTGGCACACTGCCTGCAATATCCCTGTTAACGCTGCAGCATCAAGGTTTACGCACTGCAGATTTTTAATAAAACAGGAGTTACTCGTATGAAGAAGTTCGCTCTCGCTACTGCTACCGCTCTGACCCTGGCCATGGGTGCTAACGTTGCCTTTGCTCAGACTTCCCAAGCGCCAATGACCCTTGCAGCTGGTGAAGCTACCAAGGCCAAGGAAGCTACTTCTGACACTTGGATCACCACCAAAGTTAAAGCCGACCTGTTGACCGAAAAAGGCATTCCAGGTTCTGACATTAAGGTTGAAACCAACAAAGGCGTGGTTTCCCTCTCTTCGGATGTAGCTATCTCGGACGCGCAAAAAGAGACTGCCGTAGCTATCACCAAGAAAATCAAAGGTGTAACTGCCGTATCGGCTGATGGCCTGCTGGCTGGCGGCGCGACCAAGGCTGACAACGTCGACAAAACCAAAAGCGCAGCTGCAGGTGCCAAAGAGTCCACTTCGGACACTTGGATCACCACCAAAGTAAAAGCTGACCTGGTTACTGAGAAAGGCATTCCTGGTACCGACATCAAAGTCGAAACCAACAAAGGCGTAGTGTCCCTGTCTTCGACCGCACCGGTCACTGAAGCTCAGAAAACTACCGCGGTGAACATCACCAAGAAAATCAAAGGCGTTAAAGCTGTATCGGCCGATGGCCTGAAAGCAGAGTAACGCACCCGTTTCGTCTGGACTGGACGGCGGCGGCTTAGGGTGAGTTAGATATCCACCTGATGCACCTCTGGAGTTCATGCGACCGACCACACGGATGTGGTCATTACAGGCCCCGGCACTTGTGTTGGGGCCTGTTCTATTGTGGGTCGGATACATTTTGTAGGTTTATGAAGATCAAATGTGGGAGCGGGCTTGCTCGCGAATACAGCGTTTCAGTCGACAATATTGTGACTGACACTCCGTATTCGCGAGCAAGCCCGCTCTCACTTTCAGATGTGTATGGGGGCCGGTTTACTCGGCATCCAGATGCATCGGTGTCACCACCCGCCCATCCTTCTCTGCCTGCCCCAGGTTGGCATCGATGAAGTACACCCGGTCATCCTCCAACTGTCCTTTATCCACCAGGTAGTCCTTGATGGTGCTGGCACGGTCCTGGCCGAGTTGGCGCAGCAGCACGTCACTGCTACTCCAGAACTTGATCACGCCGTCACGAAGCTTCGTGCTACGGTCATCGCTGCTCAGGTCTTTCCATTCGGCCGGTGGTTGTTGTTTCAGGCGAGTGCGGTAGATGCCTTCCAGCAATGGCGCTTTTTCCTTCTCGGGGACGACAAGCAACGATGCCTGGGCCGGCACCTTGTCTCCACGCCGCTGAAGAATCTTGTAGTAGTTGTACTGGTATTCACGCTCCAGTCGTTGGGCCGCCAGGATTGGTCCATCGCTGCTGGCCGCCGCTGTGCCTTCGATCTCCAGGCGCAGGGTAGGGCGTTCTTTCAGAGCTTTGGCCAACGTGTTCAGGGCGCCTTCAGCATCCTTGTTCAGTTCGCTGGAGCCAGCGGCGAACGATACGTTGCCAAGGTCTTCCGAGCCGCCGCCCGTCACCAGACCACCAATAAACTTGAACGGCGCCGTCGCTGCACGCACCACCAGGTTGCGCAGGGTCTGCCAGACAATTGGCATCACGCTGAACTGCGGGTTATTCAGGTCACCCGTCACCGGCAGTTCGATCGAGATTTTGCCGTCAGTGTCCTTGAGCAACGCGATTGCCAGGCGAATCGGCAAGTCCACGGCATCGGCGCTGTCGACTTTTTCACCCAGTTGCAATTGTTCGACCACCACTTTGTTCTCGGCCTTCAGTTGGCCTTTGGTGATCACGTAGTGCAGGTCGAGGTTCAGTCGACCCTTGCGGATACGGAAACCGGCGAACTTGCCGGAGTAGGGCGTCAAGGTGGTCAGCTCTACGCGTTTGAAGCTTGTTGCGATATCCAGCGACGCCATCGGGTCGAATGGGTTCACACTGCCCTTTATGGTCACCGGCGCATAACGGTCAACCTTGCCTTTGATATCGACGCTGGCCGGTTTGGCCTGGCGACTGTCGATGGTGCCGATCTGCCCGTTGAGCTGTTGAATCGCCGTCGCGAAGTTAGGCGTAAGGCTGAAGTCGGCAAAGTTGGCCGAACCGTCGTTGATCGCGATCTGGCCGATACGAATGCCCAACGGCTTTTCCTTGCTGGCGGGCTTGGGTGTTTTGTCAGCAGGTTGTGGAATCAACAGGTCATCAACGTTGGTGGTGCGGTCATCGTTGATCATGAAACGTGCATAGGGCTGCAGCAGGTTGACCTTGTCGATCGACAGGCTGTCGCCGTGCTGATAGTTCACGCCTTCGAGCACCAGGCGTTGCCATTTGAGGAAGTCGCGGGTCTTGAGGGTATCCAGGGTGTGCAACTGGTCAACCTGTGCCCGGCCCGTAACCTGGAGCTTCAAGGGATCAGTGCTTTTCAGGTTCACATCGAGATTGCTGCCGAGCATGCCGCTACGCAGTTCCAGGCGGATGAACGGGCTGATATAGGACTGGGCGACCCGCAGGTCGATGTCCTGGGTATTCACTTTCAACTTGGCGCTGACCGGGTTGAGGTTGACCTCGCCGGTCGCCTGAACCTTGCCCTGCTTGCCCAGGCCCGTGTCGACTTTCAACGTGAATGGGCTCTGGTTGAGGCTATCGAAGTTCTGCACATCGACGTTCAGCGGGCCGACTTCCAACGCGACCGCCGGCTTGGCCTGACGGTCAGCCAGGTGCACCTGATAGTTGCGCAGTTGCACGTCCTTGAGCAGCACTTGCCAAGGCTTGCCTGGCGCGACGGGTTCAGCTTTTGGCGAGTCGGCGGTGGCGGGTGCATTTTTGGGCTCGGACGCCGAGTCCGGTTTGCTGGGTTGGCTGGCAAACAGTTTCTGCCAGTCCAATTGCCCATCCGCTTCGAGCGCCGCCCAGGTTTCCAGTTTGTTGCTGCGGATCTTGCCAACGATAACCTGCTGTTTGGCGAGGTCTACCGTCGTTTCGCTGACGTCCAGGCGCTCCAGGCGCACCAAGGGGCGGCCGTCAGGCGCCTTGATGGCAAACGGCGCGATGCTGGCGGCGGTGTTGGTGAGGTTCAGTTCGGTCTCTTTGGCCAGGCTGAACTTGTACGCGGTGCTGAAGTTGAGCACGCCGTCTTCCAGTACCAAGGGCAGTGCGTCGCGTACGTAGGGCCACCAGGCTTTCATCTTGCCATCGGTGACTTTCAATGTGCCCTCGGAAGTCATCGGCACCAGGCTGAAATTACCTTTCCAGTCGATCTGCCCGCCTTCAGGCCCGGCTGCCACCAACGTCATATCGGCGTTGTCTTCAGGCAGGGTACTGAGGTTCTTCAGCTCGAAGTCGAGCTTGTCGTAGAGGAATTCGATGGGCTCGCTGGGGCGCAAGTCTTCAAAATGCACATAGCCGCCGGCCAGCTTGATGCTGTCTATGCGCAGCGGAAACGGCTTGGCATTCGGATCGGTCGGGGTCGGCTCGCTGGGCGGCAATTTGAACAACTGCGCGAGGTTCAATTGGCCGGACTTGTCGAAGAGCAGCTCGGTCTTGGGTTTGTCCAGTTGTATATCTGCCAGGTGCAGGGCGCGGGTCCAGAGGCTGTCGATCTGCAGGTTGGCGTAGAGGCGTTCGAATCCCAGCTGTTCCTTGCCTGGGTCACCGATTTTCAACCCCCATGCTGTCACTTCCAGGCTGAACGGATTGAGCTCGATCCGCTCGATCCGCGCCGGCACCGTGGCGTAATTGGCCAGTTGCTGGTTGGCAATGCGCAGCGCGACACCAGGGAGAATCAGGAAGCCCAGCAAGCTGTACAGGGCGAGTGCGGTCAACAAGGCGCCAGCGGCGCGAATCAATCCTTTGGGCATGGGGCGGCGCCATCTATGTCAATCAGGAGTGCCTTGGAGTATGGCACGGGTTTTCGGTTCCGAAGAACGGGTCCTTTGGGAAACGTCTTACAGCTGCAGTATCAAGGTTTTCAGCGGTGGCTGTTGATCCTGCGAGGGAAAGTCCGCACCTGGCGTCATGACTTTCCAGTCACGCACGGGACGTCCGGCCTTTTCTGCGCAACGCAACACGTGTTCACGCCAGTCTTCCATGCTGACTTTTGCCAAGTTGTTGCAGCAGATCAGCACACCGTTATCAGCTGTTGCCAGCAGCGCGGGCTTGAGCAGGCTCTGGTAGTCGCGCAGCAGGTCGACGGTGCCGAACGCGCTCTTGGCCCAGGCTGGCGGATCGAGCAGCACCAGATCGTATTGACGTTGCTCCAGGCGCGGATAACTGGGCAGCTTTTGCCCGCGGCGCTGGGTGATCGGCAGGCCGGCCAGTTGGCGAATTGCCGGGAAGTAGTCGGACTGTACGAATTCCATGGTCGGCAACTGCGGGTTCAGCAAGCCGTTTTCACGACCGACCGCCAGGTTGCCCTCGGCAAAGTCCAGGTTGCACACCTCACGCGCACCCCCGGCGGCCGCGCTCAGGCCTACGCCGCAGGTATAGGCGAACAGGTTCAGCACACTTTTGCCGGCACTGTGGGCCTTGACCCAGCCACGGGTGTTACGCAAATCAAGGAACAGCAGTGGGTCTTGCCCGGCATGGCGCCCGCGCACGCGGTAATTGAGGCCCCACTCGTGGCCTACCAGGTCTTCCAGTGCAGCGGGCTCGGCACGATAAACCGTGTCGTCGCGGTCAATGCGCGAGTTGCCACGGGAACGGTCGTTGTAGACCAGCAACAACTCCAGGCCCAAGCACTGGTTGACCTGTTGATGCAGGTCCAGCAGTTCTGCGGTTTCCAGGGGGTGGTGGAAGCTCTGTACGAGTAATTGCGGGCCGTAGCGGTCGACGGTCAGGCCGCCGGCGCCTTCCTGGCTGCCATGGAACAGGCGGTAGCAGTCGCTGCCTTGGGCGTGCAGCTCATTGATCAGGTCTTGGCGATGATCGAGGGCGGCGCGCAGCGCCTGATGCAGAGGAGACATGGAGCGCGCCTTGCTGGGGAAATGAGGGCGCGAAGTTTAACAGCTATGCGCCGTCGCCTACATCAACCCCATCCGCCGATGGGCCCGTTGCACTGAACCGTTGCGCATCGCCCAGCGCAGCATCGGCGCACTGCGCCTGACCCCGGCACGGATCATCTGGCGTTGCAGTGGGTGCTGGTGCTGGTCGAGCATGGTGCTGGCCCAATCCGGCAGCAGATCGATCCCGGCCTGCATCATCAGGCTGCCAAAGGGTTTGGCCAGCAGGCTGGGGGAGGGTGCATTCAAAAGCAACCGCAGCACTTCTCGGCTGCGCTCGTCGCACAGTAATTGCGGGCGGATACGTGCCAGATAATCCGAAACTTCCTGCCGAGAGCGCGGAACATGCCGCGCGCCCAACTGTTCGGCAACCAGGGCAATTTCACTGTAGTAACGGTCCTGGTCCCGACCTGAAAGACGCGGGTTGCGATAGCGCAGGTGAGCAGCGAGAAAATTACTGACCTCCGCCACATGCACCCAGGTCAGCAATTCCGGGTCGCTGGCCGCATAAGGCCGACCATCCGGAGCATGGCCGACGACCTGCAGGTGAATGGTGCGGACTTTTTCGATCAGCCATTCAGCGTCTTTGCGCGAACCAAAAGTCGTACCCGAGATGAATTGCGAGGTACGCCGCAAGCGCCCGAGCATGTCCTGACGAAAGTTCGAGTGGTCCCACACGCCCGCCAGGGCCAATGGATGCAAGGCTTGCAGCATCAAGGCGCTGATGCCGCCGATGAGCATGCTGCTGAAGTCGCCATGGACCTGCCAACTCACCGAATCGGGCCCGAACAGGCCGGGGTCGCCCTTGGGGTTTTCCAGGTCCAGTTGGCCCAGCGACAGGCCGGTCAGGCTCATCAACTGGGTTTCGATGCGGCTGCGGATAAATTCCATGGCGACTCAGGTTTTCCTATCGGTTCAAGCGTTTGTCGATCAAGCCCTCTACGACATTCGGATCGGCGAGGGTCGAGGTATCACCCAGGCTGTCGAGTTCGTTGCAGGCGATCTTGCGCAAAATCCTGCGCATGATCTTGCCGGAGCGGGTTTTCGGCAAGGCCGGGGCCCATTGGATCAGTTCCGGCTTGGCAAAGCTGCCGATTTCCTTACTGACCAACTCCAGCAGGTGCCTTTTCAACGCATCGTCGGGTTCCACCCCATTCATGGGGGTCACAAAGGCATAGATGCCCTGGCCTTTGACGTCATGGGGGTAGCCCACCACAGCGGCCTCTGCCACCAGGTCATGCAGCACCAGGGCGCTTTCCACTTCGGCGGTGCCGATACGGTGGCCGGACACGTTGATCACATCGTCGATGCGCCCGGTGATCCAGTAGTCGCCGTCTTCATCACGCCGTGCGCCGTCACCAGTGAAGTAGTAGCCGGGGTAGGGCTTGAAATAGGTGTCGATCATGCGCTGAGGGTCACCATACACACTGCGGATCTGCCCTGGCCAGCTCGCTTTGATCGCCAGCACGCCACTGCCGGCGCCGCTGAACTCTTTACCCTGTTCGTCCAGCAATACGGGCTGTACGCCAAACATTGGCTGAGTCGCGCAGCCGGGCTTGATGCGCTGCGCGCTGACCAAGGGGCTGAGCATGATGCCGCCGGTCTCGGTCTGCCACCAGGTATCCACAATCGGGCAGCGCTGTTCGCCGACGGCGTTGAAGTACCAGTCCCAGGCTTCCGGGTTGATCGGTTCGCCGACGCTGCCCAATAGGCGCAGGCTGGCGCGGGACGTGTTTTCCAGCGGCGCGTGGCCTTCACGCATCAACGCCCGCAAGGCGGTGGGCGCGGTGTAGAAAATATTGACCTTGTGCTTGTCGATCACCTGCCAGAAGCGTGAGCTGTCCGGGTAGCTCGGTACGCCTTCGAACATCAGTGAGGTTGCGCCATTGGCCAGCGGGCCGTACACAATGTAACTGTGGCCGGTGACCCAGCCCACGTCGGCGGTGCACCAGAACACTTCGCCATCGCGGTAGTCGAGCACGTATTTGAAGGTCATCGCGGCTTGCAGCAGGTAGCCGCCGGTGGTGTGCAGCACGCCTTTGGGTTTGCCGGTGCTGCCGGAGGTGTAGAGGATGAACAACGGGTCTTCGGCATCCATGGGCTCGGGCGGGCAGTTGTCGCTTGCCGCATCCAGGGCCTGTTGATACTTGAGGTCGCGGCCTTCGCTCCAGTTGACGGTCGCTCCGGTACGCTCCACCACCAGCACCGTGCTCACGTTCGGGCAACTGGCCAGGGCTTTGTCGACGTTCTGCTTAAGTGCCACCGGCTTGCCGCCGCGCACGCCTTCATCAGCGGTGATCACGGTGCGGCAGTCGGCGTCTTGAATGCGGTCGCGCAGGGCGTCCGGCGAGAAGCCACCAAATACCACGGAATGCACCGCGCCAATCCGCGTACAGGCGAGCATGGCGTAGGCGGCTTCGGGGATCATCGGCATGTAGATGCACACCCGGTCGCCTTTCTTTACGCCACGGCTTTTCAGCACATTGGCCAGGCGGCTGACGTTCTGGTGCAGTTGGCGGTAGGTGATTTTGCAAGACTTTGCAGGATCATCGCCTTCCCAGATGAAGGCCGGCTGCTCGGCGCGTTGCGCCAGGTGGCGGTCGATGCAGTTGTAGCTGACGTTCAGTTGGCCGCCGGCAAACCAATGGGCGGCGCCGGTGTTGATGTCTGAGCGTTGAACGGTGTGCCACGGGGTTATCCAGTCGAGAAAGCCTTTGGCCTGTTCGGCCCAGAAGGTATCCGGCTGTTCGATGGATTGGCGATAGAGGCGCTTATAGTCCTCTTGACTGAGTTGCGCAGCCCGACGGACGGCATCGGCGGTGGGGAACGTGCTGATATCGAACATGAGCAATCCTTATTCTTGTTTTTGCGACAAGTCATAAAGATGCACCCTGCACGGTGAGGGTTCAAGGCCAACGTCCAAACGGATGTTGGCCTTGCGATACCTGGATCAGCCGCGGTGACGACCGCGGAAGTAGTTGATCAGGCCCTGGGTCGAAGCATCCTCGGCCGAGGTTTCTTCGGCGCCGGTCAGGCGGTTGTAGACGCCCTTGCCCAGCTCTTTACCCAGTTCCACACCCCATTGGTCGAACGCGTTGATACCCCAGATCACGCTCTGCACGAACACTTTGTGCTCATACATCGCGACCAGCGCACCCAGGCGACGCGGGCTGATGCGCTCAACCACAATGGTGTTGCTCGGGCGGTTGCCCGGAATCACCTTGTGCGGTGCCAGCTTCTGCACGTCTTCTTCCGGGATGCCCTTGTCGCGCAGCTCGGCTTCGGCTTCAGCGCGGGTCTTGCCGAGCATCAGTGCCTGGCTCTGGGACAGGCAGTTGGCGTAGAGCCACTGATGGTGGTCGGACACCGGGTTGAAGCTGACGATCGGCACGATGAAGTCGGCCGGGATCAGTTGGGTCCCCTGGTGCAGCAACTGGTGATAGGCGTGCTGACCGTTGCAACCCACGCCACCCCAGATCACTGGACCGGTATCGGTCCCCACTGGGGTGCCATCCTGGCGCACGCTCTTACCGTTGGATTCCATGTCCAGCTGTTGCAAGTGTTTGGTAATGTTACGCAGGTAGTGGTCGTACGGCAGGATCGCATGGCTCTGCGCGCCCCAGAAGTTGCCGTACCACACACCCAGCAGGCCCAGCAGCACCGGCATGTTGGCTTCGAAGGGGGCGTTCTGGAAATGCTGGTCCATGGTGTAGGCACCGGACAGCAGTTCCTTGAAGTTGGACATGCCGATCGCCAGGGCGATTGGCAAGCCGATGGCCGACCACAGCGAGTACCGTCCGCCAACCCAGTCCCACATCGGGAAGATGTTTTCTTCACGGATACCAAAGGCCACCGCCGCCGCGTTATTGCTCGATACGGCGATGAAGTGGCGGTACAGCTCGGCTTCCGAGCCACCCTGGGCCAGGTACCAGGCGCGAGCGGCCTGGGCGTTTTTCAGGGTTTCCAGGGTGTTGAAGGATTTCGACGAAACGATGAACAGCGTGGTCTCGGCGCGCAGCTTCATGGTCAGCTCATGGAACTCGCTGCCGTCAATGTTCGCCAGGTAATGGCAGCGCACGCCTTTGTGGGCGTAGGACAACAGCGCTTCGGAGACCAGCTCCGGACCGAGGAACGAGCCACCGATACCGATGTTCACCACGTCGGTGATCGGCTTCTCGGTGTAGCCACGCCACAGGCCGTCGTGGATGCGGCCGACCAGGTCAGTGATCTGGTTCAGCACCTTGTGCACGTCCGGCATGATGTTCACGCCGTTCACCGACAGCTTGTCGCCCACCGGGCGGCGCAGGGCGGTGTGCAGGGCCGGGCGGCCTTCGGAGGAGTTGACCGGCTCACCGGCATACAGCGAGTTGATCGCGTCTTTGAGGCCGACTTCTTCGGCGAGGCCCACGAGCAGGTCGCGGGTTTCGCTGGTGATCAGGTTTTTCGAGTAATCGAGGAAAAGTCCGCAGCTGCTCAGGGTGAACTGGGAAAAACGCTGTGGATCGGCATTGAACGCTTCGCGCATGCTGAAATCCTGCATGGCTTGGCGATGTTGATTGAGCGCTTGCCAGGCGGGCATAGCGGTAACGTCATGAGGGGTGCGGTAGTACGCCATCGCTGCGGGTTTCCTTTTATTACGGGGACTGCCTTTAGGACACTTCTAAGCCCGGAACGTCCAGTCTTTCATCAAGCAATGGGTTCCGGACAGCGCTAACCATAGCGCAGGGCGATTACATTAAACCTAGCGTGTCGATATGTCTTGGCTTTGTCTGCGCTCAGGCCGGTACTTTTTTATACCGGCACTTTTTATTTACGCAACGAGGAGGGCAATTTGGAGCGGGTCAGTCGAGGGTCAGGTGCAGATTGTCGATGAGTCGGGTGGCGCCCAGATAAGCGGCTACCAGTATCACGATATCCCGGTCCTCGGCCGTGGCCGGGCGCAAATGCACGCCCTGGCGCACTTCGAGGTAGTCCAGGCGCAGCCCGGCGGCTTCGATCTGCTGGACCTGTTCGGCACGCAGCTTGGCAAAGTCGTGGTCACCGGCTTTGATCGCTGCACCGATCTGGCTGAGGCAGCGGTACAGCACCGGCGCAATGGCCCGTTGTTCGTCGGAGAGGTAGCCGTTGCGCGACGATAGCGCGAGACCGTCGTCGGCGCGTACGGTGGGCTCGCCAATGATTTGGATCGGCATGTTCAGGTCATGAACCATGGCGCGGATCACCGCCAGTTGCTGGTAATCCTTCTGGCCAAATACCGCCATGTCCGGCTGGACCATATTGAACAGCTTGCTGACCACCGTCGCCACGCCTTCGAAGTGCCCCGGACGGCTGGCGCCGCACAGGCCTTCAGACAGTTGCGGCACGCTGACACGGGTCTGGCCGGTCATGCCGCCGGGGTACATTTCCTCGACGGTGGGCGCGAATAACAGGTTGCAGCCGGCTTGCAGCAGCTTTTCCTGGTCGGCTGCCAGCGTGCGCGGATACTTGTCCAGGTCTTCGCCGGCGCCAAACTGCAACGGGTTGACGAAGATGCTGGCGACTACGAAATCCGCCTGCTGGGCGGCCTTGGTCACCAAAGTGGCATGGCCGCTGTGCAGGTTGCCCATGGTCGGCACAAAGCCAATGCGCTTGCCGGCATTGCGGGCGTGGGTCACAGCGGCCCGCAGTTCACGTACGGTTTTTACGGTGTTCATGCAGAAAATCCGTGTTCGGCGCCAGGGAAGGTCACCGCTTTGACTTCGGCGACGTAGGCACTCAGTGCGGCGTGAATGCTGTCCTGGCCGGCCATGAAGTTCTTCACGAACTTCGGCACACGGCCGCTGATCGACAGGCCGAGCATGTCGTGCAATACCAGCACCTGGCCATCGGTGGCCGAGCCTGCGCCAATGCCGATCACCGGTACCTTCACCGCCTGAGTAATTTCTGCCGCCAGCTCGCTCGGCACGCATTCGAGCAGGATCATTGCCGCGCCCGCCTGTTCCAGGGCGATGGCATCCGCGCGCATCTGCCGCGCCTGGGCCTCATTGCGGCCTTGTACCTTGTAGCCGCCGAGGATGTTCACCGACTGTGGCGTCAGGCCCATGTGCGCACACACCGGCACGCCGCGTTCCGCCAGCAGGCGGATCGACTCGGCCAGCCACACTGCGCCTTCAACTTTGATCATGTGCGCACCGGCTTGCATCAGCTTGCCGGCATTCTGGAACGTCTGTTCGAGCGTCGCGTAACCCATGAACGGCAGGTCGGCGATGATGAAGGCACCATCGTTGCCGCGCTTGACGCTGGCGGTGTGGTACGCAAGTTCATCGGTGGTGACGGGCAGGGTGCTGTCATTCCCTTGAAGAACCATGCCCAGGGAGTCGCCCACCAGCAGCACTTCAACACCCGCCTGGCAACTGGCGTGGGCGAAGGTGGCGTCATAGCAGGTCAGCATGGTGATTTTTTCACCTTTGAGCTTGAGGCTCTGCAAGGTGGTCAGGGTAATGTCTGGCATGAAAAGGGTCCTCGTTCAGGCGCTTGGAAACAGCGAGTAACGCGCGTGAGTCTTCGTTTATACAGGCGCACCGTCTTGAGAGCAGTGCTTATAAGGCCTGGATTGCGCCCTTTAGCGCCGGGTTGGCGGCAGCGGGACGCCTATAGTCGTGAGGAGGGCACGGGAAGTCAATTGGATGTGTTACCGCATTGTTACGATGGCGGTGTTACCGCTGTTACTGACGCGATTCAGCAAGTGGGAAAGCGATTTTGAGTGCGCAGGTGATCGAAATGTGGGAGCTGGCAAGCCAGCTCCCACATTGAGCGAGTCAGTCTTGGGGCAGGCGTTCCAGGCCGACAAACGGGCAGGCGGCCAGCACTTCGCTGAGCGTCTGCCCGTTGGGCAGTTGCAGCGCGACGGGCGCCAGTTCAGCCAGCGGATACAGCACAAACGCCCGCAGGTGCATTTGATAGTGCGGCACCTTGAGGCGCGGCTCGTCGATCAGGCGATCGCCAAACAACAGGATGTCCAGGTCGAGCGTGCGTGGGCCCCAGCGCTCAAGGCGTTCGCGGCCTTGGTCGTTCTCGATGGCTTGCAGCGCATCCAGCAACTCCAGGGGCGCAAGGTTGCTGTCCAAGGCAGCAACCGCATTGGTATAGCGCGGTTGGCCTGGGAGCAGGGAGTCACTTTGATAAAAGGCGGAGACGCCGGCGACGGTGGTGCCTGGCAATCGTGCCAGTGCTTCGACAGCGCTGCGCAATTGCTGAGCCGGGGCAGCCAGGTTGCTGCCCATGCCGATGTAGATGCGTTCCACGTTTATTCGCCCGCAGCGCCCGAGGCGTCAGCCGAACTGCGCTTGCGTTTGGTGCCGCTGCGACGACGCTTCTTAGGGCCGGCGCCTTCGCCATCGCCTTTGCTGCCGAGCTCACGAATCATGTCGCGGCGCCCGCTGTCATTGGCGTCCTGGTAATCGGTCCACCATTCGCCCAGGCCGTCGGTCTGCTCGCCGGCACTTTCGCGCAGCAGCAGGAAGTCGTAGCCGGCGCGGAAGCGTGGGTTGTCCAGCAACAGGTCAGCGCGTTTGCCGCTGCGGCGTGGCAGACGCTCCTGCATGTCCCAGATCTCGCGGATCGGCATGGTGAAGCGTTTCGGGATGGCGATGCGCTGGCACTGCTCGGCGATCAACTCATGGGCGGCTTCCTGCATGGCCGGGATCGGCGGCATGCCACGTTCCTGCAAGCGCAGTACGCGTTTGGGCAAGGCTGGCCACAACAGCGCTGCAAACAGGAACGCCGGGGTGACCGGCTTGTTCTGCTTGATGCGCAGGTCGGTGTTGATCAGCGCTTCGCTGATCAGGGTGTGGGTGTACGTCGGGTTGTATTCCAAAGCCTCGGCGCTGGCCGGGAACAGCGGGTCGAACAACTGCAGATCCACCAGCATTTCAAAGGTGTCGGCGGCATAACCCGAGAGGAATAGTTTGAGCACTTCTTCGAACAGGCGCGCCGAGGGGATCTCTCGCAGCATCGGGGCCAGTTCGCGAATCGGCGCGGCGGTATGGCGCTCGATGCCGAAGTTCAGCTTGGCAGCAAAACGCACGGCCCGCAGCATGCGTACCGGGTCTTCCTGGTAGCGCTGGACGGGGTCACCGATCAGGCGGATCAGGTTGTTGCGAATGTCGTGTACGCCATTGGCGTAATCGAGGATGCGCTCGCTGACCGGGTCGTAATACAGGGCGTTGATGGTGAAGTCGCGGCGTTGCGCGTCTTCTTCCAGGGTGCCGTAAACGTTGTCGCGCAGGATGCGCCCGCTTTCGTTGCGGGAGGACTGATTGGTGTCTTCCTCTTCATCGTTTTGCGGATGGCCGGCACGGAACGTCGCGACTTCGATGATTTCGCGACCGAAGTGAATATGCACCAGCTTGAAGCGTCGGCCGATGATCCGCGCATTGCGGAATTCGGCACGCACTTGCTCAGGCGTGGCGCTGGTGGCGACGTCGAAGTCCTTGGGTGTGATATTGAGCAGCATGTCGCGAACGCACCCGCCCACCAGATAAGCCTGGTAGCCGGCGTTCTGCAAACGTTCGACGATGTTCACGGCGTAACGGCTGAATTGAGCGCGTTGCAGCGAATGTTGGCTGCTGTTGAGCACTTCAGGCGTGCTGCGTTTGTGTTGCGTACGACGCAAGGGAGAACGGAATGACTGGAACAACTTCTTCAGCATGGGATGCACTGTTTGAAGGAATGTTCGGCCATAACGAAGAATGACCGCATGATGGGCGGGGATTCTAGCATTTAGTCAGGGGATGGTGTAGGAACAAGCTGCAGGCATTGCGCCGTAAGCGTTGAAAGGTCAAATCGCAGAAACTACAAGGGGAGCCGAAGCTCCCCCAGAAGTAGTTGCGTGCTCTATTTTTATTATTGGTTTCGGGCTTCTTGTTTTTGTTGATCGCCCTCGCCATGAAGTTTCACCTTCATGACACTCCCAATCGGGAGTCAAGAGCAAACGGATTGCTTTGGTCGCTGTGTTGCTGATCTACGATCCAACCAGTTCAGGCTCTGCCTTAGGGCAGTTTTTGTTGTTCTCGGCCTGGTTGCGGGGCAAGCCCCAAATGCAACGCCTCTCCAAAAGAATCAATTAGCTGCGCCTCCGCCGTGTTGTTTTTGTTATGCGTGAGTCGATTCGTCTTATTTTTATTGTCTTGTACAAAGCTTGTTATTGTTTTTGTACTAAGCATATAGCAGGGTGCGTGCCAACTTTTGCGCCGCCCAGTAAAAACAGGGGGTTGAGGTGGTTTCGGGTTTTTGACGGACCAAAAAAAGCCGGGGCTTCGTTACCGTAAGCCCCGGCTTTTGTTACGCGAAATATCCGCGGTAACAGTTTTTTCACCTCTGTGGGTGTTACCTGTGGGGGCGCCCCCTCAACTCTCGCTGGCGACTCCGGTCTTGCGTCGAGGAATGCCCAGGCGCTGGCGGCGTTCCCACAGGCATTTACGGCTCACGCCCAGTTTGCGCGCCAGCTCGGTCTCGGTCATATGGTCCTGATGCTCAAGGACAAAATGCTGGAAGTAATCCTCCAGTGACAGATCCTCAGTCGGCTCATGGCTGGTATTGCTACCGCCCTGTGAGGGCGCCAGGCCGATGAAATCATCGTCCTCCAGGTCACTCAGCTCGATATCGATGCCCAGCAGCTCGGCGGAAATTTCCGGGCTTTCGGACAGGATCACCGCACGTTCAACCGCGTTTTCCAGCTCGCGCACGTTACCAGGCCACGAATAATGCCGAATCGCCTGCTCAGCGTCCGGCGCAAACTTCAGGTCGGTACGGTTGATGCGTGCGCTCTGGCGCAGCAGGAAGGCGTGGGCGATCTCGTTGACGTCGGCGCCACGTTCACGCAGGGCCGGCAGCTTGAGGGCGATCACGTGCAGGCGGTAATACAGGTCTTCACGGAACTGGCCGATCTTGGCCAGGCTCTTGAGGTCGCGGTGGGTCGCCGCGATCAGGCGCACATCGACCTTTTGCGATTGCACCGAGCCTACCCGGCGGATTTCACCTTCCTGAAGCACACGCAGCAACCGCGCTTGTGCTTCCAGCGGCAGTTCGCCGATCTCATCGAGGAACAGCGTGCCGCCGTCCGCCGCTTCCACCAGGCCCGCACGCCCGGCGCTTGCACCGGTAAACGCGCCTTTCTCGTGGCCGAACAGTTCGGACTCGATCAGGGATTCGGGGATCGCCGCGCAGTTCACCGAGATCATCGGCGCCTTGGCGCGTTTGGACAGATTGTGCAGCGCGCGGGCCACCAGCTCTTTACCGGTGCCCGACTCGCCCTGGATCAAGACATTTGAGTCAGTCGGCGCGACTTTGCGGATCTTGCCGTACAGGTCCTGCATCGGTGGGCAGGAGCCGATGATGCCGATCTCGCCGTTGCTGTTGTCGACGCCTGGTTTGTCGGCGGCTTTTCCCGCCGGACGTTGCTCGGCGGGCGCACTGCTGGCCGACTGGCGGTCCCGCAGGATGCGGGCCACGGCCTGAAGCATCTCGTCATGGTCGAAAGGCTTGGCGATGTAGTCCACCGCGCCCATCTTCATGGAGTCCACTGCCGAGCGCAGGCTGGCGTAGCTGGTCATGATCAGCACCGGGGTGCCCTGGCCAAGCTTGATCAACTCGGTGCCAGGCGCGCCAGGCAGACGCAGGTCACTGACAATCAGGTCGAACGTGGGAATGCTGAAACGCTCCTGGGCTTCCTGCACCGAGCCGGCTTCGCTGACTTGGTACTGATTACGTTCAAGCAGGCGACGCAAGGCAGAGCGGATGATGGTTTCGTCTTCGACGATCAAAATGTGCGGCATTGATTCAATTCTCTCGACGGTCTCAGTTCACAGCGGACGTCGCTTCGACATGACGCGGCAAGGTCACCCGAATACGGGTGCCGCGTTGGCTTTCGGTGTCAGCCGGGCTGTCGATGGTGATTTGTCCATAATGCTCTTCAACGATGGAATAGACCAGTGCAAGGCCCAGACCGGTACCTTCACCTGGGTCCTTGGTGGTGAAGAAGGGTTCGAACAATCGGTCCATGATGTTCTGTGGAATACCGCTACCTTCATCTTCGACGATCAGATCGACCGTATGTTCGAAAGCCTCGGTCTTGACGCGTACCGCGCCGCCGGCCGGGGTGGCGTCACGGGCGTTGGACAACAGGTTGATCAGCACTTGTGCCAGGCGCTGTGAGTCGCCATCGACCCAATGGTCGGGGTCGCACAAGTTGAAAAACTGTACTTCGAAATTGCGCCGGTTCAAGGCCAGCAGCCCAATGGCATCCTGCGCCACTTCGGCCAGGCAGACGGCTTCGTCCTGGTTCTGGTGCGCGCCGGCGTGGGCGAAGCTCATCAACGACTGCACGATGCGTGAAACACGCTTGGTCTGTTCGAGGATCTGCCCGCTGATCTCGGTGATTTCGCCATCTTCTTCGCGCTCTTCCCGCAGGTTCTGCGCCAGGCAAGCGATACCGGTGATCGGATTGCCGATTTCATGGGCCACACCCGCCGCCAGTCGGCCGATGCTCGCCAGGCGCTCGGAGTGCACCAGCTTGTCTTCGAGCATCTGGGTGTCGGTCAGGTCTTCCACCAGCAACACCAAGCCGCTGTTACCGGGCGCCAAAGGCTCGTCGATAGCGGCTTTGTGCAGGTTGAGCCAACGGGTCTGGCCGTCGAGCGCCAGGTGCTGTTTGTGCAAGTGTTCGTCGGGCAGGTTGATGAAGCCTTGCAGCAACTCTTTCCAGGGATCGCCCAAGGTATTGAGGCGCGAACCGACCACGCGCTGCGCGGCAATGCCGGTGAGCTCTTCCATGGCCTTGTTCCACATCAGGATCTCCTGATCCTTGGCCAGGGAGCACACGCCCATCGGCAATTCCTGCAGGGTCTGGCGGTGGTAGCGGCGCAAGGCATCGAGTTCGGCGGCGAGGCCAGTAAGGCGTGAGTGGTAATCCTCCAGTCGGCTTTCGATGAAATGGATGTCTTCGGTCACGTAGTTTTCGCCGCCGGCCTTGTAAGGCAGGAAGGTTTCCACCATGTCCTGGGACACGCTCGGTCCCATCAGCCCGGACAGGTTGGCTTCAATGCGGTCACGCAGACGGCGCAGCGCGTACGGGCGCCGTTCATCGAACGGCAGATAGAGATCGCGCAGCGCCTGCTCGACTTCCTTCTGCGCCGCTTTTGCGCCCAGTGGCTTGGCCAGTTGCGTGGCGAATTCCTGGGGGGAAGCCGCATGCAATTCGCGTCGCTGTGGGCGGCGTACGTTATCCACCGCGCAGGCCTCGGCGGCGCTGGTTTCTTCCGGACTGGCGTTGGTGAACAGCGAGATCAGGGTGAACATCAAGACGTTGGCGGCCAGGGAAGCAATCGCGGCCATGTGCCAACTGGTGTCATCCAGCACGTAGATCATGTTCAGCAATGGGATGTAGAAGCCTTGCAGGTTGCCGACCAGCGGTAACAGCATGGTCACGACCCACACCAGGATCCCCGCCAGCAACCCGGCGATGAAACCGCGGCGATTGGCGGTCGGCCAATACAGCACCGACAGCACGCCCGGCAGGAACTGCAAGGTCGCGACAAACGCGACGATGCCGAGGTTGGCCAGGTCTTGGCCTGCGCCCAGCAACAGGTAGAACCCGTAGCCGGCCATGATGATTGCGACGATCAGCGCGCGGCGTGTCCATTTCAGCCAGCGGTAGATATTGCCTTCGGCCGGCGGCTGATACAGCGGCAGCACCAGATGATTGAGCGCCATGCCGGAAAGTGCCAGGGTTGTGACGATGATCAGTCCGCTGGCCGCTGACAAGCCACCGACATAAGCCAGCAGCGCCAAGGCCGGGCTGTTGGCGGCGATGCCGATGCCGAGGGTGAAGTATTCAGGGTTGGTGGTGGCGCCCAGCTTCAAGCCTGCCCACAGGATCAGCGGCACCGCCAGGCTCATCAACAGCAGGAATAACGGCAAGCCCCAACTGGCACTGACCAGCGAGCGCGGGTTGAGGTTTTCGGTGAAGGTCATGTGGTACATGTGCGGCATCACGATGGCCGAGGCGAAGAACACCAGCAGCAGCGTGCGCCATGGGCCTTCCTGCAATGGGGTGTGCAGGGCGGCGAGGGCGGTCTGGTTTTGCAGCAGCCACAGTTCCAACTGCTGCGGGCCATCGAATACGCCGTAAAGCGCATACAGGCCGACGCCGCCAATGGCGATCAGCTTGATCACTGACTCAAAGGCAATCGCAAACACCAGGCCTTCATGTTTTTCACGGGTGGCGATATGGCGCGAGCCGAAGAAAATCGTGAACAGCGTGATCAGCGCACAGAAGGCCAGGGCGACGCGGTGTTGCACCGGCTCACGGGTCAGGATGCTGATGGAGTCGGCCACCGCCTGGATTTGCAGGGCCAGCAATGGCAATACGCCGATCAGCATGAAAATGGTGGTCAGCGCGCCGGCCCAGGTACTGCGAAAGCGGAAGGCAAACAGGTCGGCGAGGGATGACAGCTGGTAAGTACGGGTGATCTTCAGGATCGGGTACAGCAGCACCGGTGCCAGCAAAAAGGCGCCGGACACGCCTAGGTAACTGGACAAAAAGCCATAGCCGTACTGATAGGCCAGGCCCACAGTGCCATAGAACGCCCAGGCACTGGCGTATACGCCGAGGGACAGGGTGTAGGTCAACGGATGGCGAATGATCGCCCGCGGAATCATTCCGCGCTCACTGATCCAGGCCACCCCGAACAGCGCGGCCAGGTAGGCGGCGCTGATCAGCAGCATCTGGGTGAGGCTAAAGCTCATCGGCATCTTTTTGGCTCTGCAGGATGAAAGTCACGACGATCAGGATCAGCCACAGCAGATAAGGGCGGTACCAGGCGCCCGTGGCGTCGATCCACCAATCCATGATGGCGGGGGAGAACAGGTAGATCCCGACGACCAGCAGCAGGACCAATCGATAGATGTACATGTTGGCCTCTGTGTAAAAACGTGCGGCGATGGTAACGGATGCCGGGCAAGCTGCAAGCGCCTTCAGCTCAATTGCGCTTCGGCCAGCGTGAGTGTGCGCGGGATCCGGCTGGCATCCCAGTGCGCAATGCCCCAATCCAGCAGCTCCCGTGGGCTGGCGTGCAACAGCTCAGCGCCGGGTTGCTGGCCGAGGGCGCGCAGTGCTCTCAATAGCAAAGGCGTCGCCTGGTCGGGTGTCAGTGGCGGGGAGCGGTAGGATTTGCCCAACTTGTTGCCGTCCGGCTGAATAATCAGCGGCACATGCAGGTAGCGTGGTTGGCGCAGGCCCAGTAGTTCTTGCAGGTAAAGCTGGCGTGGCGTGGAGTCGAGCAGGTCGGCACCGCGCACGATGTCGGTCACACCTTGCCAGGCATCGTCGAGCACCACAGCCAATTGATAGGCATAAAGGCCGTCGCGGCGACGGATGACGAAGTCGCCTACATCGCGGCCCAGGTGCTGTCGGAATTCGCCTTGGACGCGGTCGGTAAAGTGGTACTCAAGTTCGGGAACGCGCAGACGGATGGCGGCGTCTTGCTGGGCGTGACCAACATTACGGCACAGGCCGGGGTAGATGCCGTTGTAAGGCTCCAGTTGTTTGCGTGAGCAGGTGCAGGCGTAGGCCAGGCCGTGGTTGAACAGGCCGTTCAGCACGTTGGCGTAGGCATCGTGCCGCTCGCTTTGTCGGACCAGTTCGCCGTCCCATTCAAAGCCATAGCTTTCCAGTGCGTGCAGGATTGCCGCCTGGGCACCGGGCTCTTCGCGGGGCGGGTCAAGGTCTTCCATGCGCATCAGCCAGCGGCCTTGGTTGGCGCGGGCGTCGAGGTAGGAGGCGAGGGCGGCGACCAGAGAACCGAAATGCAAATGGCCGCTGGGCGTGGGGGCGAAGCGCCCGATATAGGTAGAGGCTGTCATGGGCCGGATACTACTGGAAATTCGGTAAACGCCAGCAACAAAAATGGGGCGTTCGCACGCCCCATTCGTTCAGTTCGGCTGGATTACTTGCCGACCTGTTTTTCCTTGATTTCGGCCAAGGTCTTGCAGTCTACACAGAGGTCCGCGGTTGGGCGGGCTTCCAGGCGACGAATACCGATCTCGACACCGCAGGATTCGCACCAGCCGTATTCTTCGTCCTTGATCAGCTGCAGGGTCTTGTCGATCTTCTTGATCAACTTGCGCTCGCGATCACGGGCGCGTAGTTCAAGGGCGAACTCTTCTTCCTGGCTGGCACGATCGGCCGGATCAGGGAAGTTGGCTGCTTCGTCCTTCATATGGTCAACCGTGCGGTCGACCTCCTGCATCAAGTCCTGTTTCCACTTGTTCAGGATTTTGGTGAAGTGGTCGCGCATGGGCTCGCCCATGTACTCCTCACCTTTCTTTTCTACGTAAGGTTCGAAGCCGTTGAGGCCTTGAGTCTGCTGTTGCTTTGCTTGGGTGGACATGAATAGACCGCCTCTCACTCTTCTAATCCATTGCGCAGGATTGCAACGTCACCGACACCTGCCGGCCCTGCGGCTGCAAGCGGGCGAACTTACCAGATAGATTCGGGGTGCGCCACTCCCGGTTGTCGAGGCCCACGGCAATGGGGTTGCAAACTACGACAGCCCGCCGTTGCTGGGTATGTATTGCCTCAGCTTTAGATTTTAGTCGTTTTGCAGGCACTTGCCCGAACGCCACATGCCGCCGGGCAGGCAATAGAACATGTTTTACGGCGCGGGTTCGGTAGAATCCAGATTTTGTCCTCACCGTTAAGGAAGGCTAATGGCTCAGCCCTACAGTGCGCGCAGTCGCGCCATCGAACCTTTTCATGTCATGGCATTGCTGGCGCGGGCCAATGAGCTGCAAGCCGCTGGTCATGACGTGATCCACCTGGAAATCGGCGAGCCGGATTTCACCACCGCCGAGCCGATCATCAAGGCCGGCCAGGCGGCTTTGGCCAACGGCAAGACGCGTTATACCGCCGCCCGCGGCTTGCCGGAACTGCGCGAGGCCATCAGCGGTTTCTACCAGCAGCGCTACGGGCTGAACGTGGACCCCGAGCGTATCCTGATCACCCCCGGCGGTTCCGGCGCTTTGCTGCTGGCCAGCAGCCTGTTGGTGGATCCGGGCAAGCACTGGTTGCTCGCAGACCCCGGTTACCCGTGCAATCGTCATTTCCTGCGGTTGGTGGAGGGCGCGGCCCAACTGGTGCCAGTCGGCCCCGAAGTGCGCTACCAGTTGACCGCCGACCTGGTGGCCAAGCACTGGAATCAAGACAGTGTCGGCGCGCTCGTGGCGTCCCCGGCCAACCCGACCGGGACGATCCTCACGCGTGACGAATTGGCCGGGCTTTCCGCCGCCATCAAGGCGCGAAACGGCCACTTGGTCGTGGACGAGATTTACCATGGCCTCACCTACGGCACGGACGCGGCCAGCGTGCTGGAAGTCGACGACGAAGCATTTGTGCTGAATAGTTTTTCCAAGTATTTCGGCATGACCGGCTGGCGCCTGGGTTGGCTGGTGGCGCCCCCGGCCGCAGTGGGGGAATTGGAGAAACTGGCGCAAAACCTTTACATCAGTGCGCCAAGCATGGCCCAGCACGCGGCGTTAGCGTGTTTCACCCCGCAAACCCTGAGCATTCTTGAAGAACGTCGCGCTGAATTCGGCCGTCGTCGTGACTTCCTGCTGCCTGCCTTGCGCGAGTTGGGGTTTGGCATCGCCGTCGAGCCGGAAGGGGCGTTCTATTTGTATGCCGATATCAGCGCGTTTGGCGGTGATGCCTTCGCATTCTGTCGTCACTTCCTCGAAACCGAGCATGTGGCCTTTACCCCTGGCCTGGATTTTGGCCGCTTTAAAGCCGGTCATCATGTGCGCTTTGCCTACACGCAAAACCTCGACCGCCTGCAGGAGGCGGTGGAGCGAATCGCCCGTGGCTTACGGAGCTGGCAAGGCTGATGCGCTTTCATCCTCCTCTTGAAGAAGCCCGGCTGATTCGTCGCTATAAGCGCTTTCTCACCGATATCGAAACCGTCACCGGCGAGTTGCTGACCATTCATTGCCCCAACACCGGCTCGATGCTTAATTGCATGGTCGAAGGTGGGCAGGTCTGGTTCAGTCGCTCCAATGACCCCAAGCGCAAGCTCCCCGGCACGTGGGAGATTGCCGAAACGCCCCAGGGCCGACTTGCGTGCGTCAATACGGCACGCGCGAATCAGTTGGTCGAGGAGGCGTTGCGTGCGGGTGTAATCACCGAGCTCAATGGCTTTACCGCTTTGAAGCGCGAAGTGCCTTACGGTCAGGAGAAAAGCCGCATCGACTTTCGCCTGGACTATCCCGACGGTGCGGCCTACGTCGAAGTCAAAAGTGTAACCCTGGGTTTTGACGGTACCTCGATCGCCGCCTTCCCCGATGCAGTGACTCAGCGAGGCGCCAAGCATTTACGCGAGCTGGCCCATCTGGCGCGTGACGGTGTGCGTGCGGTGCAGTTGTATTGCGTCAATCTCTCGGGGATTGATGCCGTGCGCCCGGCGGTGGAGATTGATGCGGCCTATGCTGCGGCGCTGCGCGAAGCCGAAGCGGCAGGCGTGGAAGTGCTGGCCTATGGTGTGCGAGTGACCTGCGAAGAGATCTACGTGGACCGGCGATTGGACGTACTGCTCGACTAGAGTTCCACCCACAACCCCTGGGCGTCTTCGCGGCCGGGCAGGGCAGTAAGGCTTTGCCCGGCACACGGGCCGGCGATGCACTCGCCGCTCTCGATCAGGAACAGCGCGCCGTGGGTGGCACACTGGATCAGGCTGGCGCTGTCGTCGAGAAACCGGTTGGGCTGCCATTCCAGTGGGACGCCGCGATGGGGGCAACGGTTGATATAGAAGTAGGCAACACCGTCCCGGCGCACGGCCAACAATTTGCAACCATCGATTTCAAAGCCCAGGCTGCTGTCTGGCGCGAGGGTATCGGAGGAGCAGAGAAACTTCATTTCAATCCTTAAGTGCCTTGACGTTCAAATGCAAACAATTATCAAATGCCGGCTTCGCCCGTTAGCTGACCGGGCGCTCAATACGATGCGGGGCAGGGCATATCTGTCACATTGATGAGCGTTTGAGCGGCCCCGCCCTAGGAAGGAAACCCTGTTATGCGCCTGAGTGCCAGCGCTATTGCGCTTGTTGTCGGACTGCTGGTCAACCCTGGGGCTCAAGCCTCTGAACTGCCACAACGCTGGGTAAGTGCCGGCGGCGCGCTGTCGGAGTGGGTGATGGCCTTGGGCGGCGAGTCGAAGTTGGTGGGGGTGGATACCACCAGCCAGCATCCAGACGCCCTCAAGGCGCTACCGAGTATTGGCTACCAGCGGCAGCTGTCGGCTGAAGGCATCTTGAGCTTGCGCCCACAAGTGCTGGTAGGCACCGAAGAAATGGGCCCGCCGCCGGTGCTGGCGCAGATTCGCGGTGCGGGTGTGCAGGTGGAGATGTTCTCGGCGCAGCCTGACTTGCCGACGTTGAAGGGCAACCTTCAGCACTTGGGCAAGTTGCTGGGCACTGATGCCAAGGCCAACGAATTGTTTACCGGATATGAGCAGGCACTGGATCAGCAGAAACGCTGGGTTGCCAACGCTCAGTCCACCCAAAAGGCCCCCGGCGTATTGCTGTTGCTGGGGCATGCGGGCGGTAAACCACTGATTGCGGGCAAAGACACGACGGCTGACTGGATGTTGCAGCAGGCGGGCGGGCGCAATTTGGCGACGCATACTGGCTACAAGCCGTTTTCGGTGGAGTCGTTGGCGGGGTTGAGCCCGGATGTGTTGGTGTTTGCTGATCGTGCTTTGAACGGGGATGCGGCGCGTGCTGCGCTGTTCAAAGAGAATCCGATCCTGGCTTCCACGCCGGCGGCCAAGAACGGGCGAGTGTTTGAGGTCGATCCCACGCTGCTGGTTGGCGGGCTTGGGCCGCGTATGCCACAAAGCCTGGCGGATCTGTCTGCCGGGTTTTATCCGTCCCAGACTAAGCCTGCCCCATGACCACGCTGGTCAAGCCGAAGACGCTGTTTGTTGGGCTGGCGCTGTTGTGTGTCTTGGCGATCTGGCTGTCGCTGGCGCTGGGCCCCGTCAGCTTGCCACTGCTGGACACACTTAAGGCCGCGTTGCGTTTGATGGGGCTGCCGATCGAGGCCCAGGGGTTGGAGCAGGCTGAGCTGATCCTGGGGCAGATCCGTTTGCCGCGCACGTTGCTGGGCTTGGCCGTCGGCGGTGTACTGGCCTTGTCGGGTGTGGCGATGCAGGGGTTGTTCCGCAACCCCCTGGCTGATCCTGGTTTGGTCGGGGTCTCCAGCGGCGCTGCGCTGGGGGCGGCGGTGGCGATTGTCGGTGGTTCGTTTTTCGGCGGTTTGCCGGATGCGTTCGGGCCCTATCTGCTGTCGTTCTGTGCATTCCTGGGTGGGCTGGGTGTTACTGCACTGGTCTATCGACTGGGGCGGCGTAACGGCCAGACCAACGTCGCGACCATGCTGCTCGCCGGCATTGCCCTCACAGCCCTCGCCAGTTCGGCGGTGGGTCTGTTTACCTACCTGGCCGACGACGCCACCCTACGCACCCTGACATTTTGGAACCTGGGCAGCCTCAATGGCGCCAGCTATTCACGGTTATGGCCGTTGTTACTGGTGAGCGCGGGCGTGGCAATGTGGTTGCCGCGCCGGGCCAAGGCGTTGAATGCCTTGCTGCTGGGAGAGTCGGAGGCCAATCACCTCGGCATCGATGTGGAAGGGCTTAAGCGCGAGTTGGTTTTCTGCACGGCGCTGGGTGTAGGGGCTGCGGTGGCTGCCGCGGGCATGATCGGTTTTGTGGGGCTGGTGGTGCCGCATCTGGTGCGTTTGCTGGCGGGGCCGGACCATCGTGTGCTGTTACCAGCGTCGGTCCTCGCGGGTGCGAGCCTGTTGTTGTTTGCCGATCTGGTCGCGCGGCTTGCCTTGGCGCCGGCTGAGCTGCCGATCGGAATCGTCACTGCGTTCATCGGTGCGCCGTTTTTTCTTTACCTGTTATTGCGGGGGCGTGCCTGATGCTGCGTGTTGAAGACCTGCAGATCCGTCGCGGTCACAAAACTGTATTGGCAGATGTCACCCTCGACCTGTTGCCGGGTGAAGTGCTCGGGGTGCTGGGCCCCAACGGTGCGGGCAAGAGTACGTTGCTCGGTGGATTGTGCGGTGAGCTGCACCCCGACCAAGGCAAGGTGTGGTTGGATCAACGCCCGTTGAACGAGTGGGGTGGTGCGCAGCGGGCACAACGCCTGGCGGTATTGCCGCAAAGCTCGACGCTGGACTTTGCTTTCCGTGTCGAAGAGGTTGTCGGCATGGGCCGCTTGCCGCATCAGACCGGGCGAGTGCGCGATGACGAGATCATCGAGGCCGCCTTGCAGGCGGCAGATGTCGGCCACTTGAGCGGCCGCAGCTACCTGGCACTGTCCGGTGGCGAGCGTCAGCGGGTGCATCTGGCGCGGGTGCTGGCGCAGTTATGGCCGGGCGAGGCAGGGCAGACGTTGCTGTTGGATGAGCCGACGTCGATGCTGGACCCTTTGCATCAACACACCACCTTGCAGGCCATTCGCACCTTTGCCGACCGTGGGGCGGCGGTGCTAGTGATCCTTCACGACCTGAACCTGGCGGCGCGTTACTGCGATCGGATTCTGCTGCTGGAGGCGGGGCGGCCACACGCGTTGGATACGCCGGCGCAAGTGATGCAACCTGAACCGTTAAAGGCTGTATTTGGTCTGGATGTGCTCGTGCAGCCCCATCCGGAGCGTGGGCATCCACTGATCATTGCGCGTTGATTGTCCGTAGGCCGCTTTTTATAGATAAAAAAAGACCCGGCAAGAGCCGGGTCAAATAACCGTGATTAGCCTGATGAGGAGATAATCTGAGAGTCCGAACCAAGGGCCTTTCAGTTATCGGCTGATCTCGCGACCAGTTGTGATAATCATAACGATTCTCATTTGAGAGTCAACATTTGTTTTTGCATGTGCGCTGCGTTTTCTCAAACGCCTGTTTGCAATGCCTGTAAATGTTGGGGATTGTCGGCGCGCTAATTCTTCTGGCGTGCCGATAGCGCGTCCAATTGACGGTTCAAGGCTTCCTTGCGCTCGGCAGGAATGTCATTCCAGTGCACATCCATCAACGCCCCTTCGATGGCATACAACAGGACTTTCGAGGCACGAAACCCCCGCGTCCGGACGGCCCGGTACGCATCGACCGCACCCAGGCGGCGCAAGTCCGACGCACTGTGGATGCCCACCGCATGCAGCCACTGCGCTGACGTCTTGCCGAGGTTTTTCAGGTGTTGCAGCTCATCGTTCATCAAGCCTCCTTGCGACGGCCGAATGGTGCGGTGGGTATCGAAACCAGGCAAGCCTGAACAGGAGTGTAGCGCTCAGTAGGAAAAGCGTAGTTCTTTAGTCGGAAACGGCCTAAAGCTTATTGGCGTGGCGAGACCAGTCAGGTGGGAAGTCCCCGGTACGCCTGCGCGAAACCGGGGCTGGAGCAGAGGGTTTCAGCGGGTGCGGTAGCGCAGGCGAGTACCGAAATTAACCGACATGAGGATCTCATCGGCGGTCAGTTCGGGTGGGAAGTAGGTGCCGGAAATTTGTGCGTGGGCCAGGCTGGCGCCTTCCATTGGGCAGTCGCGCAGGTCCAGGCCGCGCAGGTCGGCGGAGCGGAAATAGGCGTCGGTAAAATCCACGCCGGTGGTATTCAGCTCACGCAAGTCCAATCCACGGAAGTCGCCACCGCGCATGTCGATGACGCCGTCTTTTGGGCGCTCTTGGTTGAAGCCTCGGATATCGTCTTTGTGCAGGAGCGAGTAAAGCGGAGTATCAAGAAGCTTGGGCTGACTCATGAAGGCGACTCCTGTTGGATTTATGACGCCATTATAGTGCCACTATTGCTTGACCGTGCCCCCTAAGCAGGCGACACGACCAAGAAATTTTTCTTACAGGCCGGGCAGGCGCTGACGAATATGCGCCACCAACGCGTCGAGGGTGCCACTTTCGTTCGTTTCGACGCGTTTGCTGAGGCGCAATTCCTCGGCAGTCAGCGGGTCGCGATTGGCTTGCTGTTCTTCGATAATCGTCAGTGTCGCGTCGGAAGGATCGTTTTTGTCCGCCTGACGTTGCGCCAACCAGCTGGCGATAACGGCTTGCGGCGCATTGCAATCCAGGATCAGGAAGGGCGCGCCTGTGGCCTCAGCTACTTTAGCAGCAGCATCGCGTTGCTCGCGTTTCAGGAAAGTAGCGTCCAGCACCACTGGGTAACCGGCGCGCAGCACGGTGTCGGCAATTTCATTCAACCGTGCGTAGGTCGCTGCGCTGGCGTCGGCGGCATAGATGCCGGCTTGTGGCGTGTTCTCCACGTGTTGCTCGCCGAACAGGCGCTTGCGCTCCACGTCCGAGCGCAGGCGTACAGCGCCAAGGGCTTCAACCAAACGCATGGACACGTGGCTTTTACCGACGGCCGACACACCGTGGGTAATGGCCAGGAAACGCGAAGGAATGGTGCTATAGCTTTCCGCCAGGTTGGCGTAGTTGCGGTATTGGCGCAGGGTCGTGGCGCGTTGCACCGGGCTGGCTTCGCTTGGCATGCTGAACAGCGCGATTTTGGCGCGGACCAAGGCGCGATAGGCTTTATAGAAGTTCAGCACCTCCAGGCCCTGATAGTCGCCGGTCAGTTCCAGGTACTGGCTGATAAAGCGGCGCGCCAGGGACTTGAGGCCCCGGTCTTCAAGGTCCATGGCCAGGAAGCCGGTATCGGCATACACATCGGTGAAACGGAATGGCTCATTGAACTCGATGCAGTCGAAGATCACCACATGGCCATTGATCAACGTGGCGTTGCCTAAGTGAATATCGCCGTGGCATTCGCGGGTGAAACCGTCTGTTTTGCGCTGGGAGAACAGCGGCTTGAGGCGCTCAAAGCTGCTTTCGGCCCAGGCTTGCAGAGCGTCCAACTGAGCCAGGTCAGACTTGTCGCTCAGGAACGGACGGATCTGGTCGAAATTCTGGCGAACCGGCGCCATCACTTCATCCGGGGTACCTGCCGGGTGTTCTTGCGGGACTTTTGGTGCCGTGAGATGGAAGTGCGCGATTTGCTTGGCCATCTCATCGATGTGCGCACTGGTCAGTTCGCCGTTGGCTTGCAAGGTGCTGAGCAACTGGCTCTGCGGGAACTGGCGCATTTTCAGCGCGTATTCGATGACCGGGCCCTCACCGCCCAATTGCGGGGCTTCGGCACTGCCGGTAATCGGCAGCACTTCAAGATACAAATCTTCGGTCAGGCGCTGGTTGAGGCGCAGTTCTTCGTGGCAGAAGTGCCCGCGCTTTTCCAGATCGGTGAAATCCAGAAACCCGAAGTTCATCGGCTTTTTCAGCTTATAGGCATACGGGCCGGTCAGGACGACCCAGGAAATATGGGTTTCGATGACTTGAAACGCTTCAACCGGGTGAGGGTATAAAGCCGGGTTTTGCAGGGCAGCGATCAGGGACTGGCTCACGGGCGATCCTTCAGAGTCTGGGGAAAAACATGGCGGGCATTATGGCCGCTACGAGCGGTCGTGCAAACCGCTGTCCGGCTCATGTTGATCATCGATAAAGTGCGTATAATCCGCCGCCATGACTCGAACTCGATCTCCCCGTTCCCGTAAAAAACCTCCTTCCCGCGGCCTGCGTCCTTGGCTGGGCTGGGCGCTCAAGCTCGGCCTGGTAGGCCTGGTGGTACTCGCTGGCTTTGCGGTGTACCTCGACGCTGTGGTGCAGGAGAAATTCTCCGGCAAGCGCTGGACCATCCCGGCCAAGGTGTACGCTCGCCCGCTGGAGTTGTTCACCGGCCAGAAGCTGAGCAAGGATGATTTTCTCACTGAACTCGACGCCTTGGGCTACCGCCGCGAACCCGTGAGTAACGGTCCCGGTGCCGCCGCCGTCAGTGGTAACACCGTCGACCTGAACACCCGTGGCTTCCAGTTCTACGAAGGCCTGGAAAAAGCACAGCCTGTGCGCGTGCGCTTCTCCGGCGATTACGTCGCCGAACTGTCGTCGCTCAACGGCTCCAAGTTGCCTGTGGTTCGCCTGGAACCGCTGATGATTGGGGGCATTTACCCAAAAAACCTGGAAGATCGCATCCTGATCAAACTTGATCAGGTGCCACCGTATCTGCTGGAAACGCTGGTCGCCGTTGAAGACCGCGATTTCTACCATCACTGGGGTGTTTCGCCGAAGTCGATCGCCCGCGCGGTCTGGGTGAATACCTCCGGCGGCAAGATGACCCAGGGGGGCAGTACGCTGACGCAACAATTGGTCAAGAACTTCTACCTGACCAACGAGCGCAGCCTGACCCGCAAGCTCACCGAAGCTATGATGGCGATGCTGCTGGAGCTGCACTACAGCAAGCAGGAAATCCTTGAGGCGTACCTCAACGAGGTATTCGTCGGTCAGGATGGCCAGCGAGCGGTACATGGTTTCGGCTTGGCCAGCCAGTTCTTCTTTGGTCAGCCGCTGTCCGAACTGAAGCTGCACCAGGTCGCACTGTTGGTGGGCATGGTCAAGGGACCTTCCTACTACAATCCGCGCCGCAATCCTGAGCGTGCGCTGGAGCGCCGTAACCTGGTGCTCGATGTGCTTGAGCAGCAAGGCGTCGCCACGGCTGAACAAGTCGCCGCAGCCAAGAAAATGCCACTTGGTGTAACAACCCGCGGCAAGCTGGCAGACAGCTCCTTCCCGGGCTTTATCGACCTGGTCAAACGCCAGTTGCGTGAAGACTACCGCGACGAAGACTTGACTGAAGAAGGCCTGCGGATTTTCACCAGTTTTGACCCGATCCTGCAGATGAAGGCCGAAGCGTCGGTCAACGACACCTTTAAACGTCTGACAGGCCGTAAAGGTTCGGACGAAGTCGAAGCGGCCATGGTGGTGACCAACCCGGAAACCGGTGAAGTGCAGGCGATGATCGGCAGTCGCCAAGCCAGCTTTGCCGGCTTCAACCGCGCGCTGGATGCGGTGCGGCCGATCGGTTCGCTGGTCAAGCCAGCCGTTTACCTGACCGCCCTGGAAAAACCGAGCAAGTACACGCTGACCAGTTGGTTGTCGGATGACCCGCTGTCGGTCAAAGGTGGCGATGGGCAGGTGTGGACGCCGCAGAACTTCGATCGGCGTTCTCACGGCACAGTGTTCCTGTATCAGGGTATTGCCCACTCCTACAACATTTCCACGTCGCGACTCGGCCTTGAAGTCGGTGTACCGAATGTCCTCAAGACCATTGCGCGGCTGGGCGTCACTCGTGAGTTCCCGGCGTTCCCATCGATTCTGCTGGGCGCTGGCGCGATGACCCCCATGGAAGTCGCGACCATGTACCAGACTCTCGCCAACGGTGGCTTCAATACGCCGATGCGCGGGATTCGCAGCGTGTTGACCGCCGAGGGCGAGCCGCTCAAGCGCTACCCGTTCCAGATTCAGCAGCGTTTCGACGCAGGCTCCATCTACCTGATCCAGAACGCCATGCAGCGCGTTATGCGTGAAGGTACCGGGCGCTCGGTCTACAGCGTGCTGCCGGCGAACCTGACATTGGCAGGCAAGACCGGTACCAGTAACGATTCGCGTGACAGCTGGTTCGCTGGTTTCGGCCAGGATGTGCTGGCAGTGGTGTGGCTGGGGCGCGACGATAACGGCAAGACGCCATTCACCGGTGCTACCGGTGCGCTGCAGGTCTGGACCAGCTTCATGCGCAAAGCCGACCCGCTGCCGTTGAACATGCCGCAGCCGGACAACATCGTGCAGGCCTGGATTGATCCGCACACGGGCCAGGGCTCCGATGCCAACTGTCCGGGCGCGGTGCAGATGCCGTATATTCGCGGCAGCGAACCGCCACCCGGCGCCGCATGCGGTGGCAGTGCCCCCGCTGACGCGGAATCGGTGATGGATTGGGTCAAGGGCTGGATGAATTAAGCAAAGAGGGTTTCAAGTGAACAAGTGGTTGTTTCCAGCTATTACAGCTCTGGCTTTGCTCAGCGGTTGCTCCAGCGTGCAGCGCGGTTCCATTCCCGTGGTGGACTCGAGTACAGCCGTCTCCAATAACGACCGGATCTCGGCCAATGGCGGTTTCCGCCAGACCGTAACCAATCGTCCTGCCCAGGCCAAGCCACAAGCCATGCCGCAGGATTCGGGCGTGGTGGTAATGGTGCCAGGCAGTGGGGCTGCGACATCAGCTCCGATCAGCGCCGAGCCGTGGACTCCTGGGCCAAGCAACTCCGGCCCGATCGATACCGCGCCGATACAGACCGCTCCAAGCAACCAGGGCACCTACAACATGCCATCGACGCCGAGTGGCATTCCATCGTCGTCCAGCAGCGGTGGCCTTTCGGCTGACGAGCAACTGGATGGCCCGGTGCTGGCTTTGTTGACCACTGCCCAGCAACAGCAGGCGGGCGGTGATTTGAACGGCGCCTCGTCGAGTCTCGAACGTGCCCAGCGCGTTGCGCCGCGTGAGCCGCAAGTGCTGTATCGCCTGGCTCAAGTACGCATGGCTCAAGGTGACGCTCCCCAGGCCGAACAATTCGCCCGTCGCGGCTTGTCTCTCGCCAACGGCCGTCCCGACCTGCAAGCCAGCTTGTGGGCGTTGATTGGTGACGCTCGTGCCGCACAAGGTGATGCCGCCGGCGCCGCCCAGGCGCGTCAAAAAGCCAAGGTCAGCCTCTGATGGATGCACGGTTTCCTGCGATTGCTGAACAATTATTGCTGATTGAGCGCGAATTGCGCGTGCAGGGCTGGTGGGACGACGTGTCCCCCAGCGTCGAGGCGCTCAGCAGTGTCGAGCCGTTTTCGGTGGATACCCTGGATTTTCACCAGTGGCTGCAATGGATATTCCTGGTCCGCATGAAGCAGATCCTCGAACAGGACCTGCCGTTGCCCAATGCGTCAGGCATCCTGGAGATGGCCGAGATGGTCTATGCCGACCGCCCGCAAGAGAGCCTTGGCTTGCGTAACGCGCTGAAAAAGTTCGACCAATTGATCGTCGACGCTCGTTAATTGCCTGACTGCCGGTTTTTCCGGCAGTCTTGCGCATATTTCTACCGCTTGACGACATTCAGGCGAGTTTTATCCCTCCTCAAAGCCCTTTCTCCTACGTTCTCATGCGCTTAGTTGGAAAAAAGCGCAATTATTGCTTGACTTGAAGGGCCTGAAACAGAAGAATCCAAAGTCCGCTGTATCGGGACTGCCAGAAGCAGGCCCGCTCAGCAGATCATGAGGCGCACATCCGCGCCGACCTGTTACACCCGCAACGCGTTACCTCGCGCTGGGTGGGAAAAGCCCGCAACACTTGGGACGATCCCAATACTTGCTCAGTCAGTGCTGACGTAGTCGGCGACCACCGTCGCTCATGCTCTGTTGAGAAGTAAACCTATTAAGACCCGTCGGTTTTCAACGGACGGTATTCTGGCGTTTTAGAGGTGAACAACGTGGAGCTTTTATCTGGTGGTGAGATGCTCGTCCGCTTTTTGCGTGACGAAGGCGTCGACTATATCTACGGGTACCCAGGTGGTGCTCTGCTGCATGTCTACGACGCACTGTTCAAGGAACCGGCTGTTACCCACATCCTGGTTCGCCACGAACAGGCTGCGACCCATATGGCTGACGGTTATGCCCGTGCCACCGGTAAAGCCGGCGTGGTACTGGTGACGTCCGGCCCAGGCGCAACGAATGCCATTACCGGCATCGCGACTGCGTATATGGACTCCATCCCGATGGTGATCATTTCCGGCCAGGTGCCCAGCACCATGGTGGGTACCGATGCATTCCAGGAAACCGACATGATCGGTATTTCCCGGCCGATCGTGAAACACAGCTTCATGATCAAGCATCCGTCGGAAATCCCGGAAGTCATGAAAAAGGCGTTCTACCTCGCACAGTCCGGTCGCCCGGGTCCTGTCGTGGTCGACGTGCCGAAAGACATGACCAACCCGGCGGAAAAATTTGAATACATCTTCCCGAAGAAGGCCAAGCTGCGTTCCTACAGCCCGGCCGTTCGTGGGCACTCGGGGCAAATCCGCAAGGCGGCAGAAATGCTCCTGGCGGCCAAGCGTCCTGTGCTGTACTCGGGCGGTGGCGTCATTCTGGGCGGCGGTTCTGCGCCTTTGACCGAACTGGCCAAGCTGCTCAATCTGCCGGTGACCAACACCTTGATGGGCCTCGGTGCCTTCCCGGGTACAGACCGTCAGTTCGTGGGCATGCTCGGCATGCACGGCAGCTACACCGCCAACCTGGCGATGCACCACGCCGACGTGATCCTGGCAGTGGGCGCGCGTTTCGACGACCGGGTAATCAACGGCGCGAGCAAGTTCTGCCCGAATGCCAAGATCATTCACATCGACATCGACCCGGCGTCCATCTCCAAGACCATCAAGGCCGATGTGCCGATCGTAGGTCCTGTGGAAAGCGTGTTGACCGAAATGGTTGCTGCGCTCAAGGACATTGGCGAGACCCCAAACAAGGAATCCGTTGCCAGTTGGTGGAAGCAGATCGACGAATGGCGCGGTGACCGCGGCCTGTTCCCTTATGACAAGGGCGACGGCAGCATCATCAAGCCACAAACCGTGATCGAGACCCTGTGCGAAGTGACCAAGGGCGACGCCTTTGTGACCTCAGACGTGGGCCAGCACCAGATGTTCGCTGCGCAGTACTACAAGTTTGATAAGCCTAACCGCTGGATCAACTCCGGTGGCCTGGGCACGATGGGCTTTGGTTTCCCTGCAGCCATGGGTGTGAAACTGAGCTTCCCGGACACCGACGTCGCGTGCGTCACCGGTGAGGGCAGCATCCAGATGAACATCCAGGAACTGTCGACGTGCCTGCAGTACGGTCTTCCGGTGAAGATCGTCTGCTTGAACAACGGCGTGCTGGGCATGGTTCGTCAATGGCAGGACATGAGCTACAACAGCCGTCACTCCCATTCCTACATGGAATCGCTGCCGGATTTCGTGAAATTGGTTGAAGCCTATGGCCATGTCGGCATTCGCATCACTGATTTGAAAGATCTGAAGCCGAAGATGGAAGAGGCGTTCGCCATGAAGGACCGCCTGGTGTTCATCGATATTCAGGTGGATACCAGCGAGCACGTCTACCCGATGCAGATCAAAGACGGCTCTATGCGCGATATGTGGCTGAACAAGACGGAGCGTACCTAATCATGCGGCACATTATCTCCCTGCTTCTGGAGAACGAGCCCGGCGCTCTGTCTCGTGTTGTCGGCTTGTTTTCGCAACGCAACTACAACATCGAAAGCCTGACGGTGGCCCCGACCGAAGACCCGACCCTGTCGCGCCTGACGTTGACTACGGTTGGCCACGATGAGGTGATCGAACAGATCACCAAGAACCTCAACAAGCTGATCGAAGTGGTCAAGCTGGTCGACCTGTCGGAAAGTGCCCACATTGAGCGCGAGCTGATGCTGGTTAAAGTCAAGGCTACGGGTGCCCAACGTGCCGAGATCAAGCGCACGACCGACATCTATCGCGGGCAGATCGTCGATGTGAGCGCCAGCGTTTATACCGTTCAACTGACCGGTACGAGCGACAAGCTGGACAGCTTCATCCAGTCGATCGGGACGGCCTCGATTCTGGAAACGGTACGCAGTGGTGTCACCGGGATTGCCCGTGGCGACAAAGTACTTAGCATCTAACCCAAATTAGCGAATGGCCTCACGGCCTGGATATATAGAGGAACCTCATGAAAGTTTATTACGATAAAGATTGTGACCTGTCGATCATCCAGGGCAAGAAAGTCGCCATCATCGGCTACGGCTCCCAGGGGCACGCCCAAGCGTGCAACCTGAAAGATTCCGGCGTTGACGTAACTGTTGGCCTGCGTAAAGGTTCGGCCACTGTTGCCAAGGCTGAAGCCCACGGCCTGAAAGTGACTGACGTCGCTTCCGCCGTTGCTGCTGCCGACCTGGTCATGATCCTGACCCCGGACGAGTTCCAGTCTTCGCTGTACAAGAATGAAATCGAGCCGAACATCAAAAAAGGCGCCACCCTGGCCTTCTCCCACGGCTTCGCGATTCACTACAATCAGGTTGTGCCGCGCGCCGACCTCGACGTGATCATGATCGCGCCGAAAGCACCGGGCCACACCGTGCGTTCCGAGTTCGTCAAAGGTGGCGGTATCCCTGACCTGATCGCGATCTACCAGGACGCATCGGGCAACGCCAAGAACGTAGCATTGTCCTACGCCGCAGGCGTTGGTGGCGGTCGTACCGGCATCATCGAAACCACCTTCAAGGACGAGACTGAAACCGACCTGTTCGGCGAACAAGCCGTTCTGTGCGGCGGTACCGTTGAGTTGGTAAAAGCCGGTTTCGAAACCCTGGTTGAAGCTGGCTACGCGCCGGAAATGGCCTACTTCGAATGCCTGCACGAACTGAAGCTGATCGTTGACCTCATGTACGAAGGCGGTATCGCCAACATGAACTACTCGATCTCCAACAACGCCGAGTACGGCGAGTACGTGACTGGCCCGGAAGTCATCAACGCCGAGTCCCGTCAGGCCATGCGCAACGCCCTGAAACGTATTCAGGACGGCGAATACGCCAAAATGTTCATCAGCGAAGGCGCTACCGGCTACCCTTCGATGACCGCCAAGCGTCGTAACAACGCCGCTCACGGTATCGAAGTCATCGGCGAGCAACTGCGCTCCATGATGCCGTGGATCGGTGCCAACAAGATCGTCGACAAAGCCAAGAACTAAGTCGTACGCATCAAGGGAAAACGCGGCTTAGGCCGCGTTTTTTCGTTTGGGGGGCGTGTTCTGGTATAAAGCTGCATCGTTTGCTGGCGAACACTCGCCGCAAGTATCTGTCGAATTTTTTCACACAGTTGCAAGGTAAAGTCCATGAGCGAACGTCCCGAAGAGCCAAGCCCGGCTCCTGACGCCGAAAGCCTGCTGCCGATCGATGAACATGTCGAAGAAGGGCATGACGCGGAAGGCCGCAAGGTCCGGCATCGTGGCATCTATCTTTTGCCCAACCTTTTCACCACGGCGAACCTGTTTGCCGGGTTCTACTCCATCATCAACTCCATGAGCGCCCAAAGCGCGTTGGCGGCAGGTGATACGGCGAATGCCAGCAAGTATTTCGGTTTTGCTGCTATCGCCATCTTTGTCGCCATGGTGCTCGATGGCCTGGACGGTCGCGTCGCGCGCATGACCAATACGCAAAGTGCCTTTGGTGCCGAGTACGACTCATTGTCGGACATGGTTGCGTTCGGTGTGGCGCCTGCATTACTGGCCTTCGCCTGGGCGTTGGGTGACATGGGCAAGGTCGGTTGGATGGTTGCCTTCATCTATGTCGCAGGTGCAGCTTTGCGTCTGGCGCGCTTCAATACCCAGGTGGGGACCGCCGACAAGCGCTACTTCATCGGTCTGGCCAGCCCTGCGGCGGCAGGTGTGGTGGCAGGTATTGTCTGGGCATTCAGCGATTACGGCATTCAGGGTTCGAAGATGTCGTTCCTGGTGGCCTTGATGGTGGCAGCGGCCGGCATGCTGATGGTCAGCAACATCAAGTACAACAGCTTCAAGGAGCTGGACCTGAAGGGGCGTGTACCTTTTGTGGCTATCCTGGCAGTGGTTCTGGTGTTCGCCGTAGTGTTCAGCGATCCGCCTCGCATTCTGTTGCTGGCGTTCCTGGTTTACGCTGCTTCGGGGCCGGTTCAATACTTGTTGCATCTGCGCCGCGACAAAACATTGCCTTAATGTAATTTCCCCCATACTCCGCAGTCTATTGGTGCATCAGTTCTCCAATGCTGCGGAGTTGCCATGTTAATCAAATTGCCTAAAGCGTCCGATTGCCACGAATCGGATGTCACCCCTGAATCCTTCTATCTCTCTCGCCGTAGCTTGCTCGGTGGTGCGCTTGCCGGTATTGCAGCCAGCAGCTTGCCGCGTTGGGCGAGTGCTGACCAAGCCTCGCGTTATGCCGATGTCGAAGCGGGCAGGGCGCCGGGCTGGTTTACCGAGAAGCTGTCAGGCACCAAATGGCAGGCGGTCACGGTGAAGGACGAAGCGATCACGCCGTTCAAGGATGCGACCCACTACAACAACTTCTATGAGTTCGGTACAGGCAAGGGCGACCCGGCGACGAATGCGGGCTCCCTCAAAACCGAGCCTTGGAGCGTTGTGATTGATGGCGAGGTCGCCAAGCCAGGCCGTTATGCCCTGGAAGACTTCATGAAGCCTTATCAATTGGAAGAGCGGATCTACCGTCTGCGCTGTGTCGAGGCGTGGTCGATGGTTATTCCGTGGATCGGTTTTCCGATCTCGGCGTTGCTCAAACAGGTTGAGCCGACTTCCAAGGCCAAATACATTCGTTTTGAAACGCTTCAGGATCCAAAGAGCATGCCGGGGCAGCGTTCAAGTTTTGGCTTGATCGATTGGCCTTATGTAGAGGGGCTGCGTCTGGATGAAGCGATGAACCCTTTGGCGATCCTGGCGGTGGGGATGTACGGGCGCGAATTGCCTAACCAGAATGGTGCGCCGCTGCGGTTGGTCGTGCCGTGGAAGTATGGCTTCAAGAGTGTGAAGTCCATTGTCCGTATCAGCCTTGTAAGCGAGCAGCCGAAAACCACCTGGCAGAGCATTGCAGCGGACGAGTATGGTTTTTACGCGAATGTGAACCCTACGGTCGACCACCCGCGTTGGACTCAGGCGCGGGAGCGTCGTCTACCGAGTGGGCTGTTCAGTCCCAATGTGCGTGAGACGCAGATGTTCAATGGCTATTCGGATGAGGTGGCGTCTCTTTATACCGATCTCGATCTGCGGAAGAACTACTGATGCGCTTCCCGATCTGGCGCATTGGCGTCTTTATAGCGGCGGCGGTATGGCCGTTGTTCTGGCTATATGAAGCTTGGAGTTCTGTCCTGGGGCCGGATCCGGGCAAGGTGTTGGTTGATCGACTGGGTCTTGGCACGCTGATTCTATTGTTGATCACCCTGACAATGACGCCGTTGCAGAAGCTCAGTGGCTGGGCGGGGTGGATAGCGGTACGCCGTCAACTCGGGTTGTGGTGCTTTGCTTATGTTGTGCTGCATCTGGCTGCTTATTGTGTGTTTGTGCTGGGGCTGGATTGGTCGCAGTTGGGTGTTGAGTTGCGCAAGCGGCCTTACATTATTGTCGGGGCGTTGGGTTTCCTGTCGCTGTTGGTGCTGGCGGTGACGTCGAATCGTTACAGTCAGCGCCGGTTGGGCAGCCGTTGGAAGAAACTGCACCGGCTGGTGTATGGGGTTCTGGGGCTTGGGTTGCTGCATATGCTGTGGATCGTGCGGGCGGATCTGAAGGAGTGGGCTATCTATGCTTTTATAGGTGCGCTTCTCTTGGTGCTGCGGATACCGCCGGTCATGCGGCGAATCCCTCGTCTTATTGCGAAAAAACCAGTTTCTGCAACAAAAGCGTAATTAAGGGTTGACGACGGATTCCAGACGTCTATAATTCGCCCCGCTTCCGGCGCAGTCGAAACGGAAAACTCCTTGGTAAACAATGAGTTATGTAAGTTTCGGCAGCAAGTTGCTTCAGTTCATCGAAGCCAAAAGGGAGTTGAAAAAGAGGTGTTGACAGCAG
>NZ_JBZXDZ010000008.1:0-354559 GCF_058725305.1 Pseudomonas sp. DW-iso3 | reverse complement strand
CAGCGGTTTTGGCAGCTGGCTTGGCGGCTGGTTTTGCAGCAGCGGTTTTGGCAGCAGGTTTTGCGGCGGCTTTAACCGGTGCCTTGGCAGCAACAGCTTTGCTCGCCGGCTTTTTCGCCGAGCTCGCAGCAACAACTTTTGCAGGGGTACGAGCGCCCAGCACTTTAGCCACAGCTTCTTTCACACGACCAACGCCCTGAGCCAGTTTCAGGCTTTCCTGAGCATCTTTTTTGAGTTGGGAAATGTAGGCGCGGGTTTCAGCTTGGCGATCCTTGAGGGCGTCCAGCAGATCCTCAAGTTCTTTGACAGCGTCTTTGGCTTTGGCTTGAGCCTTGGCCTTGCCGGCAGTCGCGGCGTCTTGCAGTTTGGTGCGGGATTTGTGCAGCTTTTCTTGCGCTTTACCGCGTTGTTTTTCCAGCTTGGCGAGCAGTTTTTCTGCATCGGCCAACGCTTGGGAACAGGCGCTTTCCAGATGTTCGAGCAAGCTGCCCGAAAGTTGTTGGAGTAAATGCAACGGGGTATTAACAGGCTTCTGTTTGGCCGACATGGTTTACCTCCTGGCTGACGTGGGTGCGGCTCATACTAGCCCTCTGCTCTTACCGCCGCTAGGGCATGTTGACAGTATCGTTTGACTTGCGTTGCACCGTGCGGAAATTCTTATCGATATAACGAAAATACACGGCTCTTTTTACCCGTTCACACTGGCATAATCCGTCGCACTTTCGGCGGGAGAATCCCCATGTCGCGTTATCTTTTCCTTGTGCTTGGCTTGGCGATATCAGGGGCCAATGCGAGCGAGCAATCGCCCGCGAAAACCACTGAACCAAACCAGCACGACCTCGCCTACAGCCTGGGCGCAAGCCTCGGCGAACGCTTGCGCCAGGAGGTTCCCGACCTGCAGCTGCAGGCGTTGATCGACGGTCTAAAGCAAGCGTATCAAGGCAAGCCGTTGGCACTGGACAACGCACGCATCGAGCAGATTCTTGCCCAGCACGAAGCACAGACCGAAACCGACTCGCAGGCATCGCAAAGCGAAAAAGCACTCGCGGCCGAACACCAATTCCTGAACAAGGAAAAAGCCGTAAAAGGCGTGCGCGAATTAGCGGATGGAATCTTGCTCACCGAGCTCACCCCCGGCACTGGCGACAAGCCAACGGCCAGCGATCAAGTTCAAGTGAAGTACGTGGGGCGGTTACCCGATGGGACGGTGTTCGACCAAAGCACGCAACCCCAGTGGTTTCGCCTGGACAGCGTGATCAACGGCTGGAGCAGTGCGTTGCAACAGATGCCGGTGGGTGCGAAATGGCGCCTGGTGATCCCATCAGCCCAGGCCTATGGTGCCGACGGTGCCGGCGAATTGATTCCGCCCTATACCCCCCTGGTGTTCGAGATCGAGTTACTCGGCACCCGACACTGAGGCCATAAAAAACGGTGCGTCATGCGCACCGTTTTTTGTAGGGCTGTCGAGGGTCAAGCCTGGGTAGCAGGCTCTTCCTTATGAGCGTTGTGCAGCACTTCGATCAAGCAATCTTCCAGCTCGAATCGCTCATGCAACAGTGCGCCCAATTCTTTGAATTTTGCAGCAACACAGTTTCCGGCATCACACAGGTCGGTGAAGGCCAATAGCTTTTCGGTGATGACATCGATGCGTGGGTAAATGGTCTCAGCCAATTCCAAGCCACGCTGATCGTCGAAGGCTTCCGCCTCCTTGGTCAGCTGTTCGTAGACGCCGAAATGGCCGGCTGACACGTAGTCCACCAACACACCGCAGAAATCCTGCAACGGTTCACGGTTCTCCGCCAGTGCCTCGGGCTTGGCGCCGAGTGCATCAAAGGCCCGAACCAGTTCGTGACGTGCCTTCAGCCAGCTGTCGATCAGCTTGTGCACCCCACCCCAGCGTTCCTGAGCATTCTGACAACTTTCCAGCATGGTGATCTCTCTTCCCTATAGGGGCGCTGCCGCCTGGTGCCCGCGCAACACTTCAAGGATAAAGCAACAGCGGGACAAGGCCGCATCTGACAAACGGTTTCAATGACACGTGCGGGCCAGATTATGCCCGCATGACTGTGGCTTCAAGGTACGCAGGAGAGAAAGTTCATACAAGTGTTTAATCCCGTCTTACGAACTGTGAGTGGCCTTCAGCGTCTCGCCGGGCGCAAACGATGGCTTGAAAGCAGCGGTGAAAACTGTATGGCACCCAGGATCAACATCCCGACGAAGAACAACAAGCTCCACTCCGGCAGGCTCAAGTCAAACAGCGTCCAACTGATATCCATGCAGTCGACGGTGCCTTTGACCGTCAATTGCAGGGCCTGCCAAACCGACAGGTTTTCGATCATGTAATGCAGGCTGGGCCAGCAATCAGCCGCCTGGTCCGGTGCGGCGTTTTGTAGCAACACCTGGCGCACGGCGGTAATGGCGCCGAGCAACGCGAAGACCATGCCTGCCAGCCCATACAGGCAACTCACCAGGCGCCTGGGGTTATGGATCGCGGCGACCAGATTGATCAATGTGAAAGCCGCCAGGAACCCCCTTTGCATCTGACACAGGAAGCAAGGGCGCAGGGAGACGCCGAACTCGAGGTAAAAGGACGCGCCCAATGTCAGCGCACCTGCCAGGAACGCAAGGAAAAACAAGGAGCGTGAAGGGGCCAAAGACATGCTTTATCCGCACAGCGAAAGATAGGTCGTTACGGTAGAGGAAAGGCCTGACCCCTTTCAATACGTGCCAGAGCAGACGATTCCGCGAGAGGGTAAGGACTTACCGCCAGAAGATGGAGGACGTTGGGTTGCTCAGCGTCGGACGTTGCCCACAAACGCTCTGCAAACAGTTTTTCAAGGTCGAAAGGGGTTGGCCGCCAGACATGTCCGAGCCAACCCTCATCTAGCTTCCTACGTCAGGCCCGAACTGGGACAGGCAGTGGGGACGCCAGCAAACGGTTATCCAGCAGCCCCAGCCCTTCTTGGAACAACTGGTTGCTGCGGTCGGTGTCACCCAGTTGCGCCAACAAACGCGCCAATTCGGCACAGGCCTCGGGATTGCGCTGCACCTGAAGGCTGCTTTCCAGATAATCCCGCGCTTTGCCCCACAGGCTGTTTTGCAGGCACAGGCGGCCCAGCGTCAGCAGCAGGCTGGCATCCCCTGGATGGTCCTTGAGCCAACCTTCGGCAAACTTCAATTGCTTGGCCGGGTCACCGCCGCGCAGCAAGCCGTAGAGTCGAATCAAATGACTGTCGTAGCCACGCTTGATTGCGCCGCGCAGTGCTTCTTCGGCCTTGGCATCGGCGCCCAATTGGCGCAGTTGCTCGGCATAAGCCAGGACCAGTTGCGGCTCCTGGCGCTGGGCGGACGTGAGTTGCTGCCAGGCCCGCTCAAGGGACTGCAAACCGGCCTCGCCCTGCTCTTCACGCTGGGCCGCGAGGCTCAGGTTCTCGCCCCACGCCCGTCGCTCAAGCTCGGCCAGTTCACTGGCGGGCAGCACTTTATCCTTGCGCAGCTCAGGCAAAAGACGGATCACCGAAGACCAATCGCCCCGCTGCTGATGCAAGCGCTGCAGTTGACGCAGGACTTGGGCGTTATGAGGATGACGTTCATGCATGGTCTGCAAAGTGGTCAGTGCGCCGTCAGTATCACCGCGGTCAAGCTGCAGTTGCGCATGGCTCAAGGCAACCGCCAGCTCGGCCTGGGGCTGACGCTCCAGGGCGCGTTCCAGCAAGCCGTCGGACTCTTCGTAACGTCCCTGCTCATTCGCGGCACGGGCTGCGCCGAGGTAATACAGCAGCGGCTGACGCTCGGCTTCGGCGGCACGGTGCAAGTGGCGCTCAGCGCTGGCCCAGCGGCCCTCGGCGAGGTCCATCTGACCTTGCTCGATTGCAATCTGTACGCGACGGCTGCGGTTACGCCGCGACCAGGGGTTGACCACGCCACCGGAAGTGGTGACCAGGCTCAACAACACACGGATCAGGTAGATCGCCAGGCCGATGGCAAATACCGCAACCAAGGTTGCCCAGAGGCTCGACTCGTAATGCAGCACATGAGGGTAAGTAATCAGCACGTAGCCGGTGTGTTTCGAAATGCCCACTGCCAGTGCCAGCGCGATTGCAATCGCCAGAACCAGGATCACATAGAAACGTTTCATCGGCTCTACTCCTGCTTCGCCGGCGTGGCCGCCGCCTTGGCTTCGTCGGCAGACAAGTGACGACGCTCAAGGTATGCCTGCACGGCAGCGAGGCTCGCGGCCAGGTCCGGCGTCACCACCGACACCGCCTTGGGCTCAAGCTCGGCGATGCGCGCCAGCATCGCCTGGCTTTGCGGGTTGTCCTGGTTGAAATTATCTTGCAACACGCTGCGCGCCTCGCCCAGGGAGCGGCTGTAGACCGCCGACTCACCGTTGAGCGCTGCCCATTGCGCCTGCTCCAGCGCCAGGCTCAGGGCCAGGCGCACCTGATTCAAGCCTTGCCCAGCCAGCAGCGGACGGATGTTGTCATCCGGGTTGAAGTCAATGCGGAAGTAACGGGAAATCTGCTCCCACCACTGGCTCCAGCGGCTTTCCGTATCAGTAGTCGGGCGTCCATCGGAAGCAGGTTCGGTGAGTTGATACTCAGGGGCAATGGCGGCCAGTTGCACGACCTGGTCGCGCAAGGCCGCCAATTGCAGGTATAGCCCGGTGCGGTCCGGCTGCTCGGTGCTGCGCAGCGCGGCAAGGCTCTTGGCCAATTGCTCGCGAGCAGCGTAGGCGCCCGGATCGCTTTGCTCGCGAAGAATCTCGTCGGCCCCCTGGACCAACGCCTGGGCGCTGTTGATGTCTTGCAGGGCAGAAAGGCGCAGGCTCGCCAGGCGAATCAGGTGTTCCGCCTCAGCCAGGCGCCAGTCTTTACGACTGGACCCCAGCACGGTTTCCAGACGCTGACTCAAACGCTGTTGGTCACCCTGCAACTGGGCCACCAGGCGACGGCGCTCCTCCAGCTCATCAGCACCCGGCAACTGCGCCAGCCGCGCAGCCAGTTGTTGCTGGCTTTGCTTGAGGGACTGGGATTGGTCATCGAGGGTCTGCACCTGGCCCAGCTGCTGCTGGCTGCTGGCTTGCAGCGCGCGGACCTGCCAGACGCCCCAACCGCCGGCGGCAACACCCGCTACGCCGAGCAGCAGGGCGACGATTGCCAGGCCATTGCCGCGACGCGGCGCGGTAACCGGTGACTCAACCGGCGCATCAAGTGCGGGTTGGGTTTCATCTTTAGGCAAGGCTGTTTCGCTCACGTATCCGTCCTTTGCGTTTCAGAGAGTGGGAACGGGATAACTCCGTATCGCCACTAACAAAGCCGCGGCACTCGCACCGCGACAATCCACAACTTTTTCTGCGCCAGCGACCCGCGCCATCTCTTGGACACGGGGGCTTGGCACGAACAACGGCAGCTGGGCCACCTGGGGCCAATCGGCTCCGGCCAGGGCTTGCAGGTGTAAAAAACCCTGCCCACTGCTGACCACCAGGCCGTTCAAGCGTTCCAACTGGATGCGTTGTATCAATGCCCCGGCCTTGTAGGCCGGTAGGAAACGGCGATACAACTCCAGATAGTCGACACTAGCACCTTGTTCGCGCAAGCGCTCCGCCAGCAGCTCCCGACCGCCCTCGCCGCGCAGGATCAACACCCGGGCATCCGGGCGGGCGATAGCCTCGCGCAACGCAGGCAATTGAAGCAAGGCCTCACTGTCGTCGCCAGTAGGCGGATACTTAACATTCAGCCCCTGTGCGGCCAATACCTGCGCGGTGGCAGCGCCGACACTGAACCATGGCAACTGCGGCCATGTTCGATCCAGCTGCGCAACTGCAAGGCGCGCTGCAGGCTTGCTGACCACGATCACCGCACAGTAGCGACCCAGGTCATGGAAGACGGCCTGCTGTTCAGGCGTAACGGGGAGCGGCTCGATATCCAGTAAAGGCAGGCTGCTGCTGAAAATACCGGCGTCGGCCAACGAGGCCGCAAGCGCCCTCGACTCCTCGGCAGGCCGCGTCAGCAGCACGCGCCATTCGGTCACTGCGCGCCAGCCTCGCCGTAGACCTTTTGCAGGATGGCACCCGCACCCTTGTCCAACAGCTCCTCGGCCACCTGGATACCCAAGGCCGTGGCGTCACGCTGTGGTCCACGCGCCTCGGCGGTCAGCAGTGTGCCGCCTTCCGGGTCGCCCACCAGGCCACGCAACCACAAGTGTTCACCTTCGAGCACGGCGTAGCAGGCGATCGGCACCTGGCAGCCACCGTTGAGGTGCTTGTTCAAGGCTCGTTCAGCCGTCACGCGTATTTCGGTGTCAGGGTGATCCAGGGGTTTGAGCAGGGCGTGGATTTCACTGTCGGCGGTGCGGCATTCAATGCCAACGGCGCCCTGCCCTCCGGCTGGCAGGCTGTCCTCGACGCTGATGGCCGAAGTGATGCGGTCTTCGAAACCCAGGCGAATCAGGCCGGCCGCTGCGAGGATGATCGCGTCATATTCACCGGCATCCAGCTTGGCCAGGCGAGTGTTGACGTTGCCGCGTAGAAAGCGGATCTGCAAGTCCGGCCGGCGAGTCAGCAGCTGAGCCTGGCGACGCAGGCTCGACGTACCGACGATACTGCCCAAAGGCAATGCGTCCAAGGAGGCGTAGGTGTTGGAAACAAAGGCATCACGCGGGTCTTCGCGCTCGCAGATGCAAAACAGGCCCAGGCCTTCAGGGAAGTCCATGGGCACGTCTTTCATCGAATGCACAGCGATGTCGGCTTCGTTTTCCAACAGCGCGGTTTCCAGCTCCTTGACGAACAAACCCTTGCCGCCGATCTTCGACAGTGGCGAGTCGAGCAGCTTGTCGCCGCGACTGACCATAGGCACCAGGGACACCTTGAGACCAGGGTGAGCCTGTTCCAGGCGAGCTTTGACGTATTCGGCCTGCCACAAGGCCAAGGCGCTTTTACGGGTGGCGATGCGGATTTCGCGAGAGGACATGGATCAATCCGTACTGAATAGATACGGCAGATAATAACAGCTCAGGCAAATACGCTTTGATTTGAATCAGCAAGTGCGGGGCCTCCCTGGCCGCGTCGCACCGGGATATGGGTTACAGGCCTGGCCACAGCCCTCGGGCTAAAGCTGCTGCATCATCTTGCGCACACCGGCCACATGCCGTCGGCTGACGATCAGCGCGTCGCCATTAAGGCCTTTGAGGAACAGCTGAAAGTGCCCAAGCGGCGTGCGTTGGAGGCGTTCGATCCGCTCGCGAGCCACCAGCGCATTGCGGTGGATACGCACGAAGCGGTCGCCAAATTCATCCTCAAGCGCCTTGAGCGGTTCATCGAGCAGCACTTCGCCGCCCTGGTGGCGCAGGGTCACATACTTGTGATCGGCGATAAAATAGACCACCTCGCCCAAGGGGATCAGCTCGATACCTTTGCGGGTACGGGCGCTGATATGGCTGCGCGGCCCATTACCACTCTGGGCAGCAGGCTGAGTCAGGGCAGCGAGTTGGACGCGGGTTGGGCGCTCAGCCTTTTTCAACGCCTTGAGCAACGCTTCGCCAGCCACCGGTTTGGTGAGGAAGCTGACTCCGCTGGCTTCCAGCGTCTCCGCAGAAAACTCATCGCCTGCTGCGCAAAATACCAAGGCGGGTGGCGACTCTCGCTCGCTCAGCCGGGCGGCCACTTGCAGGCCATCGAGGCCCGGCATACGGATATCGAGCAACACCACATCCGGCTTGAGGCTGTCGATCAGCGTCAACGCCTCTTCGCCCGTGGTGGCGCTCGGCTCTAGTACTGCATAACCCTCGAGATCACTGACCAAACGGCTCAGTCGCTCGCGGGCTTGGGGTTCGTCATCAACGATCAGGACATTCATATTGCGCTGGATTCCTGCGTGAGTCTCGCACAAGGATAGCGTAGACAGGTGCGGTGACTTGCGTCACAGCGATCCACGCTAAGACTAGCGCGAGCGGCAAAAAGTGCCCTGAGAGTGGCACCCATATTTACCCGGACCTGTTCAATAGCGCCCAAGACCTGCTGCCTTCGGGCATCGTCGTAGGGTTTGCTGATACACAATCCGAATACCCCCCTTTTTAAATGGATAGTCTGGGCTCTGACCGCATCACCCGACTTTGGTGCATTCACACACTATCAGTCCAACTGTAGACGCTCACTGAGACGACATTGCTCAATCGTCAAATATCGTTTCAACAAGTACCTGTACCCAGTCTCGTCCTGGACGCGTTCGGCGGCAAGGCACTTAGCCATCCTTTGCACAAATAAAAATGCCGACAACCCGCAGCACCGCGTCCACGGGCAACCCTGTTATTATCGCCGGCACACTTCCATGCCTCTTTACTAAGCAGATCACGAGCGAATCCATGAGCACCGACAAGACCAACCAGTCCTGGGGCGGCCGCTTCAGTGAACCCGTCGACGCCTTCGTCGCCCGCTTCACCGCCTCCGTCACCTTCGACCAGCGCCTGTACCGCCACGACATCATGGGCTCCATCGCCCACGCGACGATGCTGGCCAAGGTCGGCGTGCTGACCGACGCCGAGCGCGACAGCATCGTCGACGGCCTGACCACCATTCGTGGCGAGATCGAAGCCGGCACGTTCGACTGGCGCGTCGACCTGGAAGATGTGCACATGAACATTGAGGCCCGCCTCACCGACCGCATCGGTGTGACCGGCAAGAAGTTGCACACCGGCCGTAGCCGTAACGACCAGGTGGCCACGGATATCCGCCTGTGGCTGCGTGATGAAATCGACCTGATACTGGGCGAAATCACCCGCCTGCAAAAAGGCCTGCTGGAACAGGCCGAGCGTGAATCCGACACCATCATGCCGGGCTTCACTCACCTGCAGACCGCGCAGCCTGTGACCTTCGGCCACCACCTGCTGGCCTGGTTCGAAATGCTCAGCCGCGATTACGAGCGCCTGGTCGATTGCCGCAAGCGCGCCAACCGCATGCCATTGGGCAGCGCCGCGCTGGCCGGCACCACTTACCCGATCGACCGCGAATACACCGCGCAGTTGCTGGGCTTCGACGCCGTGGGCGGCAACTCCCTGGATGGCGTGTCGGACCGTGACTTCGCTATCGAGTTCTGCGCCGCTGCCAGCATCGCGATGATGCACCTGTCGCGCTTCTCCGAAGAGCTGGTGCTGTGGACCAGCGCGCAATTCCAGTTCATCGACCTGCCAGACCGTTTCTGCACCGGCAGCTCGATCATGCCGCAAAAGAAAAACCCCGACGTACCCGAGCTGGTGCGTGGCAAGAGCGGCCGCGTGTTCGGCGCCTTGATGGGCCTGCTGACCCTGATGAAAGGCCAACCCCTGGCCTACAACAAGGACAATCAGGAAGACAAGGAACCGCTGTTCGACGCCGCCGACACCCTGCGCGACTCACTGCGCGCCTTTGCCGACATGATTCCGGCGATCAAGCCCAAGCACGCGATCATGCGTGAAGCGGCGCTGCGCGGGTTCTCTACTGCGACTGACCTGGCGGACTACCTGGTACGCCGTGGCCTGCCGTTCCGCGACTGCCACGAAATCGTCGGCCACGCGGTTAAGTACGGCGTGGACACTGGCAAGGACCTGGCGGAAATGAGCCTGGAAGAACTGCGCCAGTTCAGCGACCAGATCGAACAGGACGTGTTTGCCGTGCTGACCCTGGAAGGCTCGGTGAATGCCCGTAACCACGTGGGCGGTACTGCGCCGGCGCAGGTGAAGGCAGCCGTCGCGCGCGGCCAGGCCCTGCTCGCCAGCCGCTAGACCGCGGTTTCTGCTGCAACGCGGTCAACCCTGCGGGAGCGGGCTTGCTCGCGAAAGCGGTGGACTAGTCATCAATGTGTTGACTGATCCACCGCCTTCGCGAGCAAGCCCGCTCCCACATTTTGAGCGGCGCTCGTCGTTATTATTTTTTTGCCGCTAGCATCGCCATAAAGGCCGGCATCGCTGCCTCCCTGTCCGCCGCCACTTTCTGAGCGTTGGGCATGGCGTGCAACCTTTCCAGCAACGCCTTGGCCGCCGGCATTTCAGCCAGTAGATCCAGGCCAAACAGCTTCTCGCCCACCGCGCAGGCGAGGTTCACGCTGTACATGAAATACAGATCGGCAATGGTGAAACTCTCACCCGCCACATAGGGTGCGAACTTGCCGTGCCTGCCCAACGACCCGAAACCCAACAGCAACTCGGCCTTGGACTTCTCTTTGATCGCATCCGGCACCGGCATGCCAAAAAATGCCTCGGCGAAACAGGCGCGAGCAGGCAGTTCGATGTACAGCTCGATTTCCCGGCACAACGCCAATACCTGAGCACGCTGGAACGGCTCGGCCGGCAGCAGTGCGGGCCCTTCCTGGGTATGCTCGATGTACTCGAGGATCACGCTGGTTTCGTTGATAAAACCCTGCTTGACGCCCAGCACCGGCACCTTGCCTCGCGGGCTCACGGCCAGGGCTTCAGGGGTTTGGCCGGCGTAAAAAGGCACCTCTTCGAAAGGCAGCCCTTTCTCCAACAGCGCCAGCTTGACCATGTTGTAGTAGTTACTGACCGAGAATCCGTAGAGCTTGAGCATGTCTGTGCCTCCAGGCCGGGAAAGGGGTTGGCTGCAACTGTTATAGATCCCGGCGCCCGCCCTGACCAGCAGCATCACCTGCCTGAATGGGGTTAGACTGACGCCCTTTCCTTGAGGAGCCTGCCATGAGCGAGCCGACCGATATCGACAACGACGAAGAAGAATTCGCCGAAACCACCTTGATCGAAGCGATCGAGAACCAGATCGAAAGCGAAAACCCACCGGCTGCCAAGGCCACCTTCAACAAGCTGACCCTGGTCGGTTACGAGCGTGAAGAGATCCTCCAGCTGATGGCCCACGTGCTGGCTGTCGAGATCGATGCGCTGCTGGAAGAAGACCGCGCCTTCAATACCGAATGGTATGAAACTGCACTGCGCGCCCTGCCGGAGTTGCCACCCGAAAAGCAATAAATCCAACACGCGGCAACACACTGGACAGTTCGGCAAAGTGCGTTCACCTTATGGCCTGCTAGCCTCTAATAAATTCTTAGAAAGTCTGGAGTCCTTATGTCGTATACCCCTGAGTTGGTTGCCGAACTGGAAATCCTTGTACTCTTCCCATTGGACAGCACCAAAGAAGGTCTGAAAGTCCACCAGACCGCCGCGCCTACCGCCATCGCCGCTGCCAAGCGCCTCCACGCGAAAGGGCTGATCGACCAGCCGGACGGAGGCTACCTGACCAGCCTTGGCCGGGACGCCGCAGAGCAGGCCCAGACCCTGCTGACGATCTTGACCACTGCCACGACCAAAGAAGCCGCCTGATACCGGATACCGCCCATGGAGTCCGCTATGTGCGGATTCCGAGGGCGTTGCTGTGCAAGTGCGAAAATTCTGACGTCAAAATCTATTTCCCTCTAAACCTCCTACGCTACTGGCTGTAAACTCCTACACGGCCGCCCACGTCGGGCCCTGCGAGCCACCGAGTTCGACATGACCCGCACCCATGAAATCCGCCCCGACCTGGACGAAGGCATCGACCGCAAAGTGCTGGCCCAGCTGCGCGCGCGGTTCATGGCCCTCAATGAAGGCCGCATGGCCCGGGCCATCGAGGGGCTGACGCCGCGCCAGCAAAGCGTGCTGAACCTGTTGCCGCTGTTTTTCCACGTTAACCATCCGCTGCTGCCTGGCTATGTGTCGGGCAGTACGCCGGCAGGCCTGTCGAATTACGAACCGGACGCCCAAGCCCTCACCGAAGCCCAGCGCCTGACCCGCTCGTTCTCCTACAAGCCACGCCATGGCAACCCGCCGCGACCGATCCTCGGCCTGTTCCTGATGGGCAGCCTGGGTACCCTGGCCCAGGCCGACCAGAGCGACATGGACGTGTGGGTGTGTCACGCCGCGGACCTGAGCGAGACTGAACTGGCCGAACTGCGCAAGAAATGCCAGTTGCTGGAAGCCTGGGCCCTGACCATGGGCGCCGAGGCACACTTCTTTCTGATCGAGCCGACGCGCTTTGTCCTCGGTGAGCGCGACACGCAGCTGAGCTCCGACGACTGCGGCACCACCCAGCATTACCTGTTGCTGGATGAGTTCTACCGCACCGCCATCTGGCTGGCCGGGCGCACGCCGATCTGGTGGCTGGTACCGGTGTATGAAGAGACCCGGTATGCCGAGTTCACCCACACGCTGATTTCCAAACGTTTCATCCGCGCCGATGAAACCCTCGACCTCGGCCACCTGGCGCGCATCCCCCCAGGCGAATTCATCGGCGCCGGGCTGTGGCAGCTGTTCAAGGGCATCGAGTCGCCTTACAAATCCGTGCTCAAGCTGCTGCTGACCGAGGTCTACGCCAGCGAACACCCGAACGTGCATTGCTTGAGCCTGCGCTTCAAGCGTGCAGTGTTCGCCAACCAAATGGACCTGGATGAGCTGGACCCGTACATCGTGGTGTACCGCCGCATCGAGGAATACCTCAAGGCCCGCAACGAACCCGAGCGCCTGGAGCTGGTGCGGCGCGCGCTGTACCTGAAGGTCAACCGCAAGCTCAGCGCCAGCCAGCGCACCACCAGCTGGCAACGGCTGTTGCTGGAGCGCCTGGCCCACGAATGGGGCTGGGACCAGCGCCAATTGGCGCTGCTGGACAGTCGCAGCCAATGGAAGGTACGCCAGGTCGCTTCCGAGCGGCGGGCGCTGGTCAGCGAGCTCAATTACAGTTATCGCTTCCTGACCCAGTTCGCCCGCACCGAACAGACCGTTAGCCTGATCAACAAGCGCGACCTCAACGTACTGGGGCGGCGCTTGTACGCCGCGTTCGAGCGCAAGGCCGGCAAAGTCGAGTTCATCAACCCCGGCATCGCCCCGGACCTGGCCGAAGACACCCTGACCCTGGTGCAATCGCCCAACCGCAAGGAGCCGGGCCAGCATCATTGGGGCCTGTACAACGGTAACCTGACGGCCCTGGAATGGGAGCACTTCGCGCCGATCAAGCGCAGTCGCGACCTGCTGGAGATGCTCACCTGGTGCCATCGCAACGGCGTGATCGACAGCAGCACGCGCCTGGCCTTGCACCCTGGCACCAGTGACATGACTGAATTCGAGCTGTTCAACCTGCTGGGCAGCCTGCAACAGACCATCGACCTGCCCTTGACCAGCGTGGATGAACAACGCCTGCTGCGCTCGGCAGTGCCCGAAGAAGTGTTGTTGCTGATCAACGTCGGCGTCGACCCGCTCAAGCACCATCGCGACCTGAATATCCTGATGACCACCGAGCGCACCGACTCCCTGAGTTACGCCGGTGTGCGCGACAACCTGGTGCTGACCCTGGACCAGGTCACGCTCAACAGCTGGAACGAGGTGATGGTCAGCCGCTACGACGGCCCCCACGCGTTGCTCGACTGCCTGCGCGACTACCTCAACCAGTTGCCTCCCGACCATCTGCCACGCATGCGAGTGCGCTGCTTCTGTCACAACCGCGCGCAATTCATTGCCCAGCGCGTGGAAGAGATCTTCGACACCGCGCAGAACCTGCTGCTCAGCCAGGGTAATCACCGCTATGTGCTCCAGGTGCAGCAGCACTATCACGTCATGGAGCTGATGCCGGGCCAAGCCAACCATGTATCACTGGCGACCCAGGATGCGCTGGTCGCCTACCTCAGCGAAGAACTGGCCAGCTACAGCCCTTTGCACCTGGACGCCATGGCCTTGGAAGACCACGATCTGGCAGTGTTGCTGCCGATGGGCATGGCCGATTGCGTGCAGGTGTTCTACCGCGTCAACGAGGGTTTTGCCGAGCTGTATGTGCTGGATGAATTCAACGCGCTTTGGCAGCAGCGCTTGCCGTTTCACGATGAACAGAGTCTGTTGGCGCCGTTGCAGCGTTTCTTGCAGTCGATCATTTATCGCCGGGACGCATTGTCCCCGCTGGATCCGCAAGAGCCGCTGGGCGCGGTACAGGTCTTGTATTACCAGCTATTGCCGTCGGTCAGTGGTCGCGCACGCGGCATCGAACCTCGGCCAGCGCCGTTGAACCCGACGAACAAACCGTTTTATGACGTGCAGGCAATTATCGGCAAGGCAGCGCAGGGCCAGGTAGGTATCACGCTGTACTGCAATCAGCGGGAGTTTTCCGAACTGGAATTTGGCGACCAGCTGTTTGCAGTGGTCGCCCAGGAAATCGTCGGGCAACGCCGGGAGACCGAGCGTTACCGCTGCTACATAACGGACCTGGATCTGTCCGGCCTGCTCGGCGATGTGCAAAGCCCAAGCAACCTGTACCTGCGTTACAAGGCCGAACTTGAGCTGTCGCTCAACGAGGCACTGAGCCAGATTTAGAGAGGGAAGGCGCCGCCGTCTTTAGGCTGCCCTTCAACACTGAGCAATTCCAGCTTGAGGGTCTTGCCACCCGGTGCCGGCCAGTCGATGTGCTGGCCAACTTGCAGGCCGAGCAACGCGCTGCCCACGGGTGCCAGGATCGAAATCTTGCCTTCGTCGGCGTTCGCGTCTTTCGGGTAGACCAGGGTCAGGTGGTAGTCCTTGCCGCTGCCTTGCTCTCGGCAATGCACACTGGAGTTCATGGTCACGACACCCGCAGGCACTTCATCGTGACCAACCACGTCTTCGGCGCGGTCGAGTTCGGCTTGCAACGCTTCGACGCCGGGAGATTCGTCGCCCAGGCGGTCGATCAGTTGCTCCAGACGCTGCACGTCAAGACGGGTGAGGATGATGGACGGTGCGGTGGTCATGATTCAGGCAGACTCCTTTTTTCTGCACAAAAAAGCAAAACCCCGCCAGGAAAAGGCGGGGTTCTCACGGGCCTCGATGAGTTGAGGCGTACCCGGACACTACCACAGCGTCACAAATAAACAAGACGGCCTCAGGCGCGCGCCCTGCGCTGCTCGGCTTCCGCGCAGATCAGTCGGCGCCGCGCGTCGTCGGCAGAGCGCCATTCGCGGATATCTTCCACGTGCCGGAAGCACCCGAGGCAGACTTTCTGCTCGTCCAGACGACACAAACTGATACAAGGTGACGGCACCGCCGGGCTGACATTACTGAACAACGGTTTCGGCGGGCGGACAGGTGCAGGCTGGGTCACGGTCAGATCTCGTCAAAATCCAGCTCGGCGCCGGCTTGTTCCAGAACCAGCCGCGCGAGCATTTCACTGAGCAGCTCATCGCTGGTGTCGCACTGCCAATTGTTGTCTTCTTCGTTGTAATCGAAGTGAAAACCACCGGAACGTGCAGCCAGCCACAGCTGACGCAAAGGCTCCTGGCGACTGAAGATCAGTTGAGTGCCATTCTCGAACTTGACGGTCAGCACGCCGGCCGAGTTTTCCAGGTCCACGTCCAGGCCGCTGTCGTCGAAAATATCCTCCAACGCCTGCTGGGTCGAATCCACCAGGTCGTGAAAACGGGCTTCGGTCAAACTCATTGTGGCAACCTCAAAAGTGTCTGGTTTTGCTCAAGCGCCGCACGATACGGGCGAGCCCCGCCGATTGCAAAGGATACCGATTTCAACACGATTGACGGTGTGAAAAATCCTCAAGCAGCGTAGTCCGCTTCCTGACTCTCTCGGCAAACCCCCGCCGGACGGGTATTCCAGCGCATAGGCAAGCTGGCGGGTGGTCGGTATACTCGGGCGCAATTAATGCATATTCAAGGATTTCGCCATGAAGCGCCTGATCTCTTCCCTTGCTGCGCTCGTCGCGGTCGCTTGCCTCGTTAGTGCCTGTGGTCAAAAAGGCCCGCTGTACCTGCCCGATGACAGCAAAGACCCGAATGAACAGGCGCAATCGTCGCAAAAACCATCCAAAGCGCATAAGCACGACACCTACGAATAAGGGTACTCCATGGACGCTTTTAACTACCGGGACGGCGAGCTGTTCGCGGAAGGCGTGGCGTTGTCCGCGATAGCCCAGCGCTTTGGCACCCCGACCTATGTGTATTCGCGTGCGCATATCGAAGCCCAGTACCGCTCGTTCACCGACGCCCTCGACGGCGTGTCGCACCTGGTGTGCTACGCGGTCAAGGCCAACTCCAACCTCGGCGTACTGAATGTCCTGGCGCGATTGGGCGCTGGTTTCGACATCGTCTCCCGTGGCGAGCTGGAACGTGTGCTGGCCGCTGGCGGCAAGGCTGAAAAGATCGTGTTCTCCGGCGTCGGCAAGACCCGCGAAGACATGCGTCGCGCCCTGGAAGTCGGCGTGCACTGCTTCAATATCGAATCCACCGACGAGCTGGAGCGCCTGCAGGTCGTGGCCGCCGAGATGGGCGTGCGTGCGCCGATCTCCCTGCGCGTCAATCCGGACGTCGATGCCGGGACCCACCCATACATCTCCACCGGTCTCAAAGAGAACAAGTTCGGCATCGCTATTGCCGACGCCGAGGATGTGTACATCCGCGCCGCCCAACTGCCGAACCTGGAAGTACTGGGCGTCGACTGCCATATCGGCTCGCAACTGACCACGCTGCCGCCATTCCTGGATGCGCTCGATCGCCTGCTGGCGCTGATCGACCGTCTCGGCGAATGCGGCATCTACCTGCACCACATCGACCTCGGTGGCGGCGTGGGCGTGCGTTATCGCGATGAAGAGCCGCCGCTGATTGCCGACTACATCAAGGCTGTGCGCGAGCGTATCGAAGGCCGCGACCTGACGCTGATGTTCGAGCCTGGCCGCTACATCGTCGCCAACGCTGGCGTGCTGCTGACCCAGGTCGAGTACCTCAAGCACACCGAGCACAAGGATTTCGCCATCGTCGATGCGGCGATGAACGACCTGATCCGCCCGGCGCTGTACCAGGCCTGGATGAATGTCACCGCCGTGACGCCTCGTGCAAGCGAAGCCCGCGCCTATGACATCGTCGGCCCGATCTGCGAGACCGGTGACTTCCTGGCCAAGGATCGTCAGCTCGCGCTGGAGGAAGGCGATCTGCTGGCCATTCATTCGGCCGGTGCCTACGGGTTTGTCATGAGTTCCAACTACAACACCCGCGGGCGTACCGCCGAGGTGCTGGTGGACGGTGATCAAGCGTTTGAAGTGCGTCGCCGCGAGACGGTAGCCGAGTTGTATGCTGGCGAAAGCCTGCTGCCGGAGTAAGCCATGCTGCTGCGTTTTACCAAGATGCACGGGCTGGGCAATGATTTCATGGTCCTCGACCTGGTCAGCCAGCACGCGCACATCCTGCCCAAGCACGCCAAACAGTGGGGCGACCGTCACACCGGCATTGGTTTCGACCAGTTACTGATCGTCGAGGCTCCCAGCAACCCGGAGGTGGATTTCCGTTACCGGATCTTCAACGCCGACGGTTCCGAAGTGGAACAGTGCGGTAACGGTGCGCGCTGCTTCGCGCGCTTTGTGCTGGACAAGCGCCTGACCGCCAAGCGGCAGATCCGTGTCGAGACCAAGAGCGGCGTGATCGAACTGGATATCCGCAGTGACGGCCAGATCAGCGTCAACATGGGTGCGCCACGCCTGGTGCCGGCGGACATTCCGTTCCAGGCCCCCGAGCAAGCTGCCAGCTATGCACTGGATGTTGACGGCAAGACCGTCGAGATCGCCGCCGTGTCCATGGGCAACCCCCATGCCGTGCTGCGGGTCAACGACATCAACAACGCGCCCGTGCATGAATTGGGGCCGAAGATCGAACACCACCCGCGCTTTCCGGCACGGGTCAACGTGGGCTTCCTGCAGGTGATCGACCGTACCCGCGCGCAATTGCGTGTGTGGGAACGCGGCGCCGGCGAAACCCAGGCCTGCGGCACCGGTGCTTGCGCCGCTGCCGTGGCCGCGATCAGCCAGGGGTGGATGGATTCGCCGCTGCTGATCGACCTGCCCGGTGGACGCTTGTCCATTGAGTGGGCAGGCCCTGGCCACCCGGTGATGATGACCGGGCCGGCCTCGCGCGTATACGAAGGACAGGTCCGTCTATGAGTGAGCCAATCTAATGACCGATAAGCCTCAAGTACCCGCACACGCTACCCCGAGCGACAGTCTGGAGGCCGCTGCCGTCGCGGCGTACCTTGAGGCTAATCCGGACTTCTTCGTCGAGCACGAAGAACTGCTGCCGGCGCTGCGCATCCCCCACCAACGCGGCGATACTGTGTCGCTGGTGGAGCGGCAGATGAAGATCCTGCGCGAGCGTAATATCGAAATGCGCCACAAGCTCTCGCACTTGATGGACGTCGCACGCGACAACGACCGCCTGTTCGAAAAAACCCGTCGCCTGATCCTGACCCTGATGGATGCGACCAGCCTGGAAGAAACGGTGATCGCCGTCGAAGACAGCCTTCGCCAGGACTTCCAGGTGCCCTTTGTCAGCTTGATCCTATTCAGCGACAACCCGATGCCGGTGGGTCGCTGGGTCAGCGGCAGCGACGCACAAACGGCCATCGGCGGCCTGTTGTCCGAAGGCAAGACCATCAGCGGCACCTTGCGCGAGCATGAGCTGGACTTCCTGTTTGGTGCCGAGCAGCGCAAGCAGATCGGTTCCACTGCGGTGGTCGCTCTCAGCCATCAAGGCCTGCACGGTGTACTGGCCATCGCCAGCCGCGATCCCCAGCACTATAAGAGCTCAGTGGGCACGCTGTTCCTGACCTACATTGCCGAAGTACTGGGCCGCGTCCTGCCGCGCTTCACCACCGCCCTGCGCGCGGTGCGCTAACCATGGAACGGCAACTGGACGCTTACTGCGCTCACCTGCGCAACGAGCGCCAGGTGTCGCCCCATACGCTGGAAGCCTACCGGCGGGACTTGAACAAGGTCTTGGCCTACTGTGAGAAACAACAGATCAGCAGCTGGAAGGCTCTGGATATCCAGAGCCTGCGCAGCCTGATCGCGCGCCTGCACCAGGCGGGTCAATCCTCGCGCAGCCTGTCGCGCCTGCTCTCGGCGGTACGCGGGCTCTATCACTATTTGAACCGCGAAGGCCTGTGCGATCACGACCCGGCCAACGGCCTGTCGCCGCCCAAGGGCGAACGACGTCTGCCCAAAACCCTGGACACCGACCGCGCCCTGCAATTGCTGGATGGCGCCGTCGAGGATGACTTCCTGGCCCATCGCGACCAGGCCATCCTGGAGCTGTTCTATTCATCTGGCCTGCGTCTGTCGGAGCTGACTGGCCTGAATCTCGACCAATTGGACCTGGCGGACGGCCTGGTGCAAGTACTCGGCAAGGGCAGCAAGACCCGCGTGCTACCGGTGGGCCGCAAAGCCCGGGAAGCCTTGCAACTGTGGCTACCGCTGCGCCTGCTGACCAATCCCGCGGATGACGCGGTGTTTGTCAGCCAGCAAGGCCGGCGCCTGGGGCCACGGGCGATTCAAGTGCGGGTCAAGGCCGCCGGTGAGCGCGAGCTGGGTCAGAACCTGCACCCACACATGCTGCGACACTCCTTTGCCAGCCATATGCTGGAATCGTCCCAGGACCTGCGCGCGGTTCAAGAGCTGCTCGGCCACTCCGACATCAAGACCACGCAGATCTACACCCATCTGGATTTCCAACACCTGGCAACGGTGTACGACAGCGCCCATCCACGGGCCAAACGCATCAAGGGCGGCGACTCATGAGTATCAAGCTGATCACTTTCGACCTGGACGACACGCTCTGGGACAACGTACCCGTCATCATCAGCGCCGAAGCGTCGATGCGCGAATGGCTGACGGTCAACGCTGCGAAGGTCGGCGATTTGCCGCTGGAGCACTTCGCCAGTCTTCGCCAACAGGTGCTGGAGCGCCATCCCGAGCTGAAACACCGGATCAGCCTTTTGCGTCACAGGGTGTTGATGCATGCGTTTGAAGAGGCTGGTTATCCACAGCCTGAGGCCACGGAAATGGCGGATGTATGCTTCGAGGCGTTCATACACGCGCGCCACCAACTCGCCCCCTTCCCCGAAGCGGAGCCCATGCTCAAAGCCTTGCGCCAGCACTTCTTGCTGGGGGTGATCACCAACGGCAATGCCGACGTGCAGCGCGTGGGCCTGGCGGACTACTTTCACTTTGCCCTGCGCGCTGAAGACATCGGCATCGCCAAGCCGGATGCGCGACTGTTTCAAGAAGCGTTGCAACGCGGTGGCGTGGATGCCAGCGCAGCGGTGCATATTGGCGATCATCCAGGGGATGACATTGCCGGGGCGCAGCAGGCGGGGCTTCGGGCGGTGTGGTTCAACCCGACGGGTAAGGTTTGGGAAGCCGATAAGCGCCCGGATGCAGAGGTTCGCAGCTTGGCCGAATTAGCGCCTTTGCTGGCTGGCTGGAAATAACGCCCATGAAAAAGCCCGCAGCGACGGCGGGCTTTTCCTTACAAGCTGGTGACTGACCTCAGATAGGTCGGCTGCCGTACTTGTTATCAGGCTTCTTCGGTGGATCTGCCACCACGTTGGCCTCGACTTCCTGCACTTTGCCGCCTTTAGCGAGGAATTCTTCCATCGCACGGGCAAGGGCATCACGCTCTTTGTTCTTGGCTTCAACGCTCGGCAATTCATCTACCGACACAGCAGCCTTGGCTTTGCCCTTGGCAGCCGGGGCAGGTGCGTCATCGCCACCGTCGTCGTCAGCCACGTCTTCCGCCGCCGCTTCCAGACCTTCTTCGGTGTCGTCGTCGTCACCTACTTCCAGGTCGTCGTTTTCCAGATCATCGTCGCTCATGTTCTACCTCATGACTTGCGAAAAGCAGATTAGTTATAGCCCAGCTTCACCTTCTGTCGACGGCTGCCGGAAAAAAATCAACATCCACGGGATAACCAGTGGCTTATGCCCCATCACCCTGCAAGGTGGCGAGGACTTTACGAGCACCGCCATGATCACGGTGCTCGCCCAGATAAACACCTTGCCAGGTCCCCATCGCCAAGCGGCCGGCCTTCACCGGCAAACTCAGCTGGCAGCCCAGGAGACTGGCCTTGAAGTGCGCCGGCAGGTCATCCGGACCTTCGTCGTTGTGTTCAAACCCGGCAAGGCCTTGCGGCACCAGCGCGTTGAAATAACGTTCGAAGTCACGGCGAACCGCCGGGTCGGCATTCTCGTTGACGGTCAACGAGGCCGAAGTGTGCTGCAACCACAGATGCAACAAGCCCACGCGACAGGCCTTCAACTCAGGCAAGCCGGCCAGCAACTCATCGGTCACCAGGTGAAAGCCCCGAGGCTTGGCCCGCAGGGTAATCAAGGTCTGTTGCCACATACAGTTCTCCGCCCATCGGCGCGCATTCTAGCGCGCTCTGGGAAAAAACAAAGTGCCGAATACGCCTACATGCCTGTAAGACATTGGCACGCGGAAAAGTGCCGGGTGAACCTCATCACAAACTCGACGAAAAAACCGACACAGCGTGTTATGACTGACAAACGCCAGGCAAAAAAATGCCCGGCAAGCCGGGCATCTTTTTTATGCGTACTTACAAGTTGTAGCCGCGCTCGTTGTGTTGCGCCAGGTCGAGGCCGACGGCCTCCTCTTCTTCGGTCACCCGCAGGCCCATGACCATGTCCAGCACCTTGAGGATGACGTAGGTCACGATCGCCGTGTAGATCACAGTGAAGCCAACGCCTTTGCACTGGATCCAAACCTGCGCGGCAACGTCAGTCACGGTGCCGAAGCCGCCCAGCGCAGGGGCTGCGAACACACCGGTGAGAATCGCACCGACGATACCGCCGATACCGTGCACGCCGAACGCGTCCAGGGAGTCGTCGTAGCCCAGCTTGCGCTTGAGGCTGGTGGCGCAGAAGAAGCAGATCACACCGGCAACCAGGCCGATCACCAAGGCGCCCATCGGGCCCACGGTGCCAGCCGCTGGGGTGATGGCTACCAGGCCCGCCACCACACCCGAGGCGATGCCGAGTGCGCTTGGCTTACCGTGGGTGATCCACTCGGCGAACATCCAGCCCAGCGCTGCAGCAGCGGTAGCGATCTGGGTAACCAGCATTGCCATGCCGGCAGTGCCGTTGGCCGCAGCCGCGGAACCAGCGTTGAAGCCGAACCAGCCGATCCACAGCATGGCTGCGCCGATCAGGGTGTAACCCAGGTTGTGCGGAGCCATTGGAGTAGTCGGGAAGCCTTTACGCTTGCCGAGCACGATGCACGCCACCAGGCCAGCCACACCCGCGTTGATATGCACCACGGTGCCGCCGGCGAAGTCCAGCACGCCCCAGTCCCACATCAGGCCACCGTTGCCGCTCCAGACCATGTGCGCGATCGGCGCATAGACCAGGGTGAACCAGATAGCCATGAAGATCAGCATCGCGGAGAACTTCATACGCTCAGCGAAGGCACCGACGATCAGCGCCGGGGTGATGATCGCGAAGGTCATCTGGAAGGTGATGAACACCGCTTCCGGGAACAGCGCTGCAGGGCCGGTGATGCTGGCCGGGGTCACGCCCGCCAGGAACGCCTTGCCCATGCCGCCGAAGAAGGAGTTGAAGTTGACCACACCCTGTTCCATACCGGTGGTATCGAACGCGATGCTGTAGCCGTATACGACCCAGAGGATGCTGATGAGGCCGGTGATCGCGAAACACTGCATCATCACCGACAGAATATTCTTGGAGCGGACCATGCCGCCGTAGAACAGCGCCAGGCCAGGGATGGTCATGAACAGCACCAAAGCGGTGGCGGTCAACATCCAGGCGGTGTCGCCGGAATTGAGGACTGGAGCAGCCACTTCGTCTGCCGCCATGGCCAGGCTTGGCATTACGATGGACAACAGGGCTCCGAGCCCTGCGAATTTACGCAGAGTCATATTGTTTTCTCCTGGGGCGTTGGGGTTTGGCGGCTTAGATTGCGTCGGTATCGGTTTCGCCGGTACGGATGCGAATAGCCTGTTCCAGATTGACCACGAAGATCTTGCCGTCACCGATCTTGCCGGTGTTGGCGGCCTTGGTTATCGCCTCGATAACCCGGTCAAGATCCTTGTCGTCAATGGCGACATCAATCTTCACCTTCGGCAGGAAATCGACCACGTATTCCGCGCCGCGATACAGCTCGGTATGACCCTTCTGCCGACCGAAGCCTTTGACCTCAGTAACGGTAATGCCCTGCACGCCGATCTCGGACAACGACTCGCGTACATCGTCCAACTTGAACGGCTTGATGATGGCAGTGACTAGCTTCATGAAAACTCTCTCCCGAATTGGTGGACTTGCCCCAGGAAAACAAACCCGTCTCAAGTCTAAGCGCAGTGCCTGGCTTTGTAACGCGTCGTCGCCTCGGCATTTGCCTTTGCGACGCCAGCGAACCACTGGTGACGAAACCTGTACCCCTGATCCGTCGGCGCACTGCATTCGTCACAGCGACTGCATCAGTGCATGGGTCATGTTCGTCTAAGCAGAAACCTTGCCAGCTCCGTAAAAATCACTGAAATCAGTCCTTTGCCCACTTATCCCCACCTGCGAGGCTTTTGGGCGACGGCAATGCGCACAAAAACAGTGCGTAGCCGCCCGACCCTCTGCGCGAAAAGCGTGCGCCCGCCGTCGTGAAAAAGACTATAGACGCTGCGTGATACACTGCCGGCCAACAGTTTTCCGGAATATTTCCCATGCTCGCGCCCAAAGACCTCCTCGACGCCCTGAGCGGCCACGCCTCTCGCCTGTTCAGCGGTGACACCCCATTGCCCCGCAATGAAATCGAAAGCCAATTCAAGGCCTTGCTGCAAAGTGGTTTCAGCAAGCTCGACTTGGTGAGCCGCGAAGAATTTGATAGCCAGATGGTGGTACTTGCCCGCACGCGTGCGCGGCTGGAGAGCCTGGAGGCAAAAGTCGCGGAACTGGAAGCGCGATTGACGCCAGCGGGCGAATAACCGGCATCAACCGGTCCCTGTGGGGCTTGCCGGCCCTCGACCGGCGCCTGCTGAAAATACAATTCAGCTTTTTACTGGTGGTGCTCGGTGGCCGCTGCAACCAACTCGCCGTGGCGTGGTGGGCCTTGCAGGAAACCGGTTCCGCCGTCGTCTTCGCCAACATGATCGCCTGCTCCATCGCGGCGCAGGTGCTGGCCCGCCCTCTGCTGGGATGGCTGGGCGACAAGTACAACAAGATCCTGATCCTCAGGCTGGTTTCCCTGACCAGCGTGTTGACCGCGCTGTTGATGTTTTTTCTGTCTGCGACGCAGCTGTTCAACCCCTGGAGCGTCGGCGCCCTGATGCTCATCAGCAGTGCCGTCGCCGGTGTGCGCGAGCCGCTGCAGTCGTCGATCATTCCATTGTTTGCGCGTGACGATCAGGTCTCACTGGCCGTGCGCACCAAAAGCATGCTGTCGTCCATTTCCAACCTGCTCGGGCCAGCCATGGCCAGCGCGTTGATTTTCAGCTTCGGTACCCCGCTGGCGTTTGCCGTCGACTTCATTGCGATGCTTGGCGCGGCAGTGTTGATCGCATCCATTCCACTCCACCTCGGCGCCAGCGCCCCAGATGAACCTGAACCGACCTCCAGCGGCTGGCGCATGATTTACTCGGGTTTCAAGGCGGTCTATGGGGTGAAGGTCGAGTTCTACCTGGCTCTTGTGGCGATGCTCGTCAACTTTGCCCTGTTTCCATTTTTTACCATCCTGCTGCCGCTGTACGTGAAGACAGTTATCCACTACCCGATCACCTACCTCGGCCTGCTGGATGCGTGCTTCGGCCTGGGCATCCTGGCGGGCAGCTACACGATCACCGGCTGGTTGACCCAACGGGTACCCCGCGACCTGTGTGTCGCGGCAGGCTTTGCACTGTTGGGGGGCAATATGTGGCTGGCCGGCGCGCTCTCATCGATAGTCGTCGTGCCCCTGGCGTTTTTCTGTGGAGGGGTGGGCCTGATGCTGATCAACATTCCGACCTCTGCCGTGAGATTACTGGCGACCCCCAAGCAGCACCGCAACCGGATCTTCGCCACCGTGTCCTTTCTGTCCGCGGCAGCCAGCCCGCTGGGCAGTTTCGCCATGAATGGCCTGATCGCCAACCTCGGTGTCACCCTGACCATCACGTCGCTGGGGGCGATGGTGCTGGGGTTGTCACTGCTGGTGTTCCTGATTCCCGATTTCCGCACCTTCATGCGTGCCCCGGACACCCAACTCAACGGCGCCTATCTGGATAAGTATCCCAACGCCTTTGCACGTTGATACGTCCTGTAAAAGTCTGATTCGTTGCCCATGCGTTCCCTCGACTACCTTTGAGAAACCGCAGGAAGCGGCCTCAATTCTTCAAGGAACGAGCATGTCCCTCGCCATCGTCCACAGCCGTGCCCAAATTGGCGTCGAAGCTCCCGCCGTCACCGTCGAGGTGCACATGGCCAATGGTCTGCCGTCCCTGACACTGGTGGGTTTGCCGGAAACGGCGGTCAAGGAAAGCAAGGACCGGGTGCGCAGCGCCATTCTCAATTCTGCCCTGCAATACCCGGCCCGCCGCATCACCCTGAACCTGGCGCCTGCCGACCTGCCCAAGGACGGCGGGCGTTTTGACCTGGCGATTGCCTTGGGAATCCTCGCGGCCAGCGTGCAGGTGCCGGCGTCGATGCTCGATGAGGTGGAATGCCTGGGAGAATTGGCCCTGTCCGGCGAAGTGCGGGCAGTGAAAGGCGTGTTGCCGGCAGCATTGGCGGCGCGCAAGGCGGGGCGCACCGTAATCGTGCCGCGGGCGAATGCGGAAGAAGCCTGCCTGGCGTCGGGGTTGAAAGTGCTCGCCGTGGATCACTTGCTGCAGGTGGTGGCACACCTGAACGGACATCAGCCTATCGAGCCCTACCAATCCGACGGATTGCTGTATCTGAACAAACCTTACCCGGACCTGAGCGAAGTACAGGGCCAGCTCGCCGCCAAGCGCGCACTGCTGATCGCGGCGGCGGGGGCGCATAACCTGCTGTTAAGCGGCCCGCCCGGCACCGGCAAGACATTGCTCGCCAGTCGCCTACCGGGTTTGTTGCCACCGCTGAGTGAGCAGGAAGCCCTGGAAGTGGCGGCGATTCAATCGGTCGTCAGCGTGGCGCCACTCAGTCATTGGCCGCACCGACCGTTTCGCCAGCCGCATCATTCGGCGTCGGGCCCGGCGCTGGTGGGAGGCGGGTCAAAGCCGCAACCGGGAGAAATCACCCTGGCCCATCACGGCGTGCTGTTTCTGGATGAGCTGCCGGAGTTCGACCGCAAAGTATTGGAGGTGCTGCGCGAGCCACTGGAATCAGGGCACATCGTGATTTCCCGTGCCCGCGACCGCGTGAGCTTCCCGGCCCGCTTCCAACTGGTCGCCGCCATGAACCCCTGCCCTTGCGGGTACCTCGGCGAACCCAGCGGACGTTGTCGCTGTACGCCGGAGCAGATCCAGCGCTATCGCAACAAGCTCTCCGGGCCGCTGCTGGACCGCATCGACTTGCACCTCACTGTGGCGCGAGAAACCACTGCGTTGAATCCTACCCAGCAGGCAGGCGATAACACAGCCGAGGCGTCGGCACGGGTCGCCCAGGCCCGCGATCGCCAACAGCAACGCCAAGGCTGTGCGAATGCTTTCCTTGATCTGCCGGAGCTACGCAAGCACTGCAAGCTGGCGAAGGTCGACGAATGCTGGCTGGAAAACGCCTGTGAACGGCTGACGCTTTCCCTGCGCGCAGCCCATCGACTGCTCAAAGTGGCACGCACCCTAGCCGACCTTGAGCACACCGATAGCATCAACCGGGCGCATCTGGCGGAAGCGTTGCAGTATCGGCCCGCGGCTGTTGGCTAGGGTGACTGTGGAAAGTCCAGCAGCAACCGCGCCACTTCCATCACTTCATCCAAGGCCGCTTCGGCCGACTCCGTGGAGGGCTGGAGCATCAGGTCGTCGGCGTAGCCCATCGCCACTGCAAAGATTTGGCGGGCAGCGCGTTGTGGCGAGTCACAACGCAGGACATTGGCAGCGACACCTCGCTCGATCACTTCGGCGAGCATGCCTTGCCATTGAGCATTGATCACCAGGTAAGCCTGGGCCATTTGCGGGTCTTGCATCGCTTCGTCCCAGGCATCCAGCCACAGCGCCCAGCCTGCATCGGCGGTGCTCGGAAGGCAGTCACGCAAAAAACCCACAAAGGCATCCAGCGGGGGGGCTTCTGCCAGAGGCGCCCGTACTTCGTCCAACTGCTCATTGGCAAACCGCACGAAGGCTTCGCGGCGCAGCTCCTTCCAATCACTGAAGTAGTGATAAACGTGGCTACGGGACAGCCCGGCATGTTCGGCCAGGTCGCGGGTGGACACATCGGCAAACCCCTTGCTGCGAAACAACTCCAGGGCGGCGGCGATGATCTGGTCTTTACGGTCGATACGCGACATGGCAATTCCTTTCGGCACCGGCAGATAAGCGGCGCTTGCTTTTTGAGCGATCGCTCAAGGATACTTGAGCAGTCGCTCAATAATAGCGTCTATCATCCCTTTGGTGCACCCATGACATCCGTCACGCCTCAAATCCTGATCGAAGAAAGCAAGAAAATCGGCCAGCAATCCGCCGGCCAGACCCTCAATGCGATCGCCAAAGCCTATCCCGGCAAGCTGTTCGGCACGCTGTCATTGGTTGCATTGGAAAATGCCCTGCTGCTGGCATACCCGTTGTTTGCAGGGTTTGCGGTGGATGCAATCATTCGGGGCGATGCCAGCAACGCTCTGTTCTACGCCGCCGTGGTCCTGGCGTTCTGGGTCGTCGGCGCGGCACGCCGGGCGCTGGACACCCGAACCTTCACCCGGATCTACGCCGACCTGGCGGTGCCGGTGATTCTGAACCAGCGCCTGCAGAATCACAGCACCTCCAAGTCAGCGGCACGGGTGGTGCTCGCACGAGAGTTCGTCGACTTCTTTGAGAAACACGTGCCGATCATCGCCACGGCGCTGGTATCGATTATTGGTGCGGCGGTGATGCTGATCGTGATCGAGCCCTGGGTCGGTCTCGCGTGCCTGGGCGCACTGGTGCTGTGTATCACGCTGTTGCCGCGCTTTGCCCAACGTAACCAAGCGCTGCATGAGCGCCTGAATAATCGCTTGGAAAAGGAAATCGGCCTGGTGGAAAAAGTCGGTGCGCCGACCCTGCGACGCCACTACCAGGTGCTGTCTCGCCTGCGGATCTGGCTGTCAGACCGCGAGGCCGCTGCGTACCTGTTTCTCGGCACACTGGCTGCCTTGCTCTTCGTGGTCGCCATCAGCCAGTTGGCCTTGTCCCCCGCAGTCAAGGCCGGTCATGTGTATGCGGTCATGACCTACCTGTGGACCTTCGTCACCAGCATGGACGAAGCCCCTGGCATGGTCGACCAACTGGCGCGCCTCAAAGACATCGGCAAGCGCGTGGACCCAGGGCTGGGCGACCGCTAGGTCTCAACGAAACCGATCCACTTCATGCCGCAGGCCCGCCGCCAGGGTCTCCAGTTCCTTGGCCGTGATCGCCAGGTTCGACACCACCTCGCGCTGCTCGCTGTTGGCCAGCGCAATGCTCTGCAGGTTGCTGCTGAGCAAAGTCGCGGTGCTGCTCTGTTCCTGGGTGGCGGTGGTGATCGCAGCGAACTGCTGACCGGCCGAGCGGCTTTGCTCGTCGATACGCGCCAGGGCCGACGCCACATCGGCGTTGCGCGACAGGCCTTCCTGCATCAATACGTTGCCGCGCTCCATGGTGCTGATGGCGTTGCCGGTTTCCTGCTGGATGCTCTGGATCATCCCGGAAATTTCGTCGGTGGCCTCACGGGTACGCGACGCCAGGTTACGCACCTCATCAGCGACCACGGCAAACCCACGACCCTGCTCACCCGCCCGTGCGGCTTCGATGGCGGCGTTGAGTGCCAGCAGGTTGGTTTGTTCGGCGATCGAGGTGATCACGCCGACGATCCCGCCAATTTCCTGGGAACGCTGGCCCAGGGTGTTGATCACCGTAGCCGTGCTGTTGAGCGCGGCGGCGATGTGTTCCAGGGACGACGACGCTTCTTGCATCGAGTTGCGCCCGATACGGGTTTGCTGGGCGTTTTCCTGGGCGAGGCGTTCGGTGCTGCCCATGTTATCGGCGATGTTCAGCGACGTGGCGCTGAACTCTTCCACTGCACCAGCCATGCTAGTGATCTCACCGGACTGCTGCTCCATGCCCTCATAAGCACCACCGGATAACCCAGACAACGCCTGGGCACGGCTGTTGACCTCTTCGGCTGCCTTGCGGATATGCGAGACCATGGTCGACAGCGCTTCACCCATCTGGTTGAAGCTGCGCGCCAACTGGCCGATTTCGTCATGGCTGGACACATTCAGGCGTACGCTCAAGTCCCCCGCACCCAGGGCTTCGGCCTGGCGCACCAGGTCGCCCAACGGCGCCAACTTGCTACGCAGCAACCAGACCGTTGCGCCGACCGCCAGCAGCATGGCAAGCACGCTGCCGATCACCAGGCGGATGCCGACGTCCCAGGTCACCGAGCGAATCTCGGCCTTGGGCATGCTCGCGACAACTGCCCACGGCCCGCCGTCGAAGGGCACAGAGACGCTGTAGAATTCTTCGTTCTTGTCCGTCCAGAAGCGACCTTTGCCTGGTGTTTTGGCCAGGTCCAACATCACTGGAACCGCCTGGTCCAGCGCCTGCACGCCAGCCGGGGGCACCAGCCAGCGCTTCTGCTCGTCCAGCAGGGCCAGGGAGCCGGTCTGGCCGATACGGAAGCGCTTGAGATTCTCGAACTGGGCATTCTGCGCATCGGTGTAGTCAAAACCGATGAACAGCACGGCGATGACCTGGCCGCTGCTATCACGCACGGGGCTGTATTGGGTCATGTAGGAGCGGTCGAACAATACCGCCCGGCCGATGTAGGTTTGCCCGCTGAGCACACGCTGATAAGCCGGGCCTTGGCGATCCAGGACCGTACCGATGGCGCGGTTACCATCCTGTTTGGTCAACGACGTGCTGATGCGGATGAAGTCTTCGCCGCTGCGTACAAACACCGTGGCCACGCCGCCGGACATCTGCTTGAACTCATCCACATCCTCGAAGTTGTTGTTCAACACCTCGCTGCCCAGATACAGGCTCGGGGTCTGCACACCGGCCACGGTCACTGGTTGGTCTGCACGCACACTCAAACCGGCACCAAAACGCTTTTCGAACAGCCCGCTCAACCGCTGGGTACTCTCGCGCAAGGTGCCGTGGAAGGTGTTGAGTTGATCGGCAAGCAAGCGCGCCTCGCTGGCCAGGTGTTCCTCGCGGGTGGCGAGGTTGGCGGAGTCGAGGGAACGCAGAGCAAACACAGTACTGCCGCTGATGACGACAGCCAGAATCACGGCGAGTGCGAGGCCTAGCTGTGAGGCTATCCGAGCGCGAGGTTGAGTCATGAAGGCTCCTGGCCGAGGCCAGGATCATCCTGATCTCATAGCGTTGCTCGGCAAATTATCTGGTGGGAAACGTTGGTGCACGATTGTTCCAACACACCTTCTTCGGCTGGGCGAAGCAATACTTGAGCGAATCACAGGGGTATCACGCAAACGATTGCACGAACGCTCTGCAACCACTCAATCGAGACGTTCGACTGAAGGCAACGCCATCGCCTTGACCTCCGCCTGGAGAAACTCCGCCAAGCGCCGCAGCCGCTCACCGCCGGGGCGGGTCTTCGGCCACACCAGGTAATAACTTTCACCACTGGCTACGGCTGTTGGCCAGGGCAGGCTCAATCGGCCCTGGGCCACGTCTTCGGCCACCATCAGCAGGTCACCCATGGATACGCCGTAACCCCGCGCAGCGGCGATCATGCCCAGTTCGAGGGTATCGAACACCTGCCCGCCCTTGAGCGACACCTGGGATGACAAGCCCATGCGCTCCAGCCAGTTGCGCCAATCACGACGGTCAGGCGTGGGGTGCAGCAACTCGGCGGTGGCCAGGCGCTCGACATCCCAGGGTCCATCCTCCAGCAGGTTGGGGGCGCCCACCGGAATCAGCAATTCCGGGAATAGATAACTGGCCTCCCAATCCGCCGGAAAATGGCCGTAGCTCAGCAGCACGGCGCAGTCGAACGGTTCCTGGTTGAAGTCCACCTCGTCCACACTCATCCAGGCGCTGGTCAGTTGCACCTCATTGCCGGGCTGCAACGCACGGAACCGGCTGAGCCGCGCCAACAGCCAGCGCATGGTCAGGGTGGACGGTGCCTTCATGCGCAGGATGTCGTCTTCGGCATTCAAGGTATGGCAGGCCCGCTCCAGCGCGGCGAAACCTTCGCGCACGCCAGGCAACAACAGACGCGCCGCCTCGGTGAGCTGCAAGGTGCGGCCGCTGCGCTGGAACAAGCGGCAGGCGAAGTGCTCTTCCAATGTGCGGATGTGTCGGCTCACCGCACTTTGCGTAATAGACAGTTCCTCCGCCGCACGGGTGAAGGAATTGTGCCGCGATGCCGCCTCAAACGCGCGAAGGGCATAAAGGGGAGGAAGGCGACGTGACATTTGGCAAGCTCCTACAAGCAATGCCGTAACGTACCAGATTCATCAGGCATGAGTTTTAGTCATATGAACGATCGCATTTATCCCTTTGTGCAATGCGCTGAGAGCGCCGAGAATCAACCCTCCCTCAACCCTTCGACTATTCGAGCGTGATGATCATGCAGCATCCGGCACGTACCGAACTCTGGGCCATTCTGCGGCTGTCAGGGCCGTTGATTGCCTCACAGTTGGCGCACATGCTGATGGTGCTGACCGACACCCTGATGATGGCGCGCCTGAGCCCCGAAGCCCTGGCCGGTGGCGGCCTGGGCGCGGCAAGCTATTCGTTCGTGTCGATTTTCTGCATCGGCGTGATTGCCGCCGTGGGCACCTTGGTGGCAATCCGTCACGGCGCGGGGGATATCGAAGGCGCCACCCGCCTGACCCAGGCCGGGCTGTGGCTCGCCTGGCTGATGGCCTTGGCGGCCGGCTTGCTGTTGTGGAACCTCAAGCCGCTGCTGCTGCTGTTCGGCCAGACCGAGACCAACGTGCACTCGGCGGGGCAATTCCTGACGATCCTGCCGTTCGCCCTCCCGGGTTTCCTGAGCTTCATGGCCTTGCGCGGCTTCACCAGCGCGATTGGCAAGGCCCAGCCGGTGATGGTGATCAGCCTCGGTGGCGCGGTGGCCAACTACCTGCTCAACCATGCGTTGATCGAAGGCATGTTCGGCCTGCCGAAACTGGGCCTGATGGGCATCGGACTGGTCACGGCCGTCGTCGCCAATGGCATGGCGTTGGCGCTGATGTGGTACATCCACCGCAACCGTACCTATGCGGCGTACCCGTTGAGCACCGGCCTGCTGCGCCTCAATACCCAGTACCTGCGCGAGCTGTGGCGCCTGGGCCTGCCGATTGGCGGCACTTATGCGGTGGAAGTCGGGTTGTTCGCGTTTGCGGCGCTGTGCATGGGCACCATGGGCAGCACGCAGTTGGCGGCGCACCAGATCGCGCTGCAAATTGTCTCGGTGGCGTTCATGGTGCCGGCGGGGATGTCTTACGCGGTGACCATGCGTATCGGCCAACATTACGGCGCTGGGCAGTTGCTGCAGGCACGCCTGGCCGGGCGCGTCGGCATCGGATTTGGCGCAGCGGTGATGTTGGGATTTGCCGCCGTGCTGTGGCTTTATTCCGATCCTTTGATCGGATTGCTTATCGACCATAACGACCCGGCCTTCCATGACGTGATCGTCCTGGCCGTCAGCCTGCTCGCTGTCGCCGCCTGGTTCGAGCTGTTCGACGGTGTGCAAACCATCGCCATGGGCTGCATTCGCGGGCTCAAGGACGCCAAGACCACCTTCCTGATCGGCGCGGGTTGCTATTGGTTGATCGGGGCACCGTCGGCCTGGCTGATGGCCTTCACCCTGGGCTGGGGACCGACCGGCGTATGGTGGGGCTTGGCGCTGGGCCTGGCGTGCGCGGCAGTCAGCCTGACTTGGGCATTTGAAGCGAAGATGAAGCGCATGATTCGGCGAGAGCCTGAAACCTACAGCACGTTGCAAGCAGCTCAGCCGGATTGAAGGCTGTAATCGGTCAGTGTGGGAGCTGGCTTGCCTGCTCCCACAGTTGATTGGGTGGGCACCCAATCAACCCAGCAAGGCCTGCTGGCTTTTCCCGAAGGTCAGGTACTCCACAAGCTCCGCCAACGGCAGCGGCTTGCTGATCAGGTAACCCTGGGCCTGGTCGCAGCCAAACAAGCGCAACAGTGCAAGTTGCTCCGGCGTTTCCACGCCTTCGGCGACCACTTCAAGGTTGAGATTGTGGGCCAGGTTGATCATGGCGTGCACCAGTTTGCGGTTCTCTTCGCGCTCTTCCATACCGCCGACAAAACTCTTGTCGATCTTCAACAAGGCGATCGGCAGGCTGTTGAGGTGCACGAACGATGAAAAGCCCGTGCCGAAATCGTCCAGGGAGAACCGAACACCGAGGCGGCCGAGGGCGTCCATGGTCTGCTTGACCAGGTCACTGCGGCGCATCACGGCGGTTTCGGTGAGTTCGAACTCCAGCCACTGTGCCTCAACGCCCCGCTCGGCAATCAGCCGGCTGAGGGTGGAGAGCAACTGGCTGTCCTGGAACTGACGGAATGACAGGTTGACCGCCATGTGCAGCGGCGGCAGGCCGCGTTCGCGCAGGTCCTGCATGTCGCGCAGCGCGCGGGAGATCACCCAGTAACCCAACGGCACGATCAGGCCGCTTTGTTCGGCCAGGGGCACGAACTCACTCGGCGGCAACAGGCCACGCTCGTCGTGGCGCCAGCGCACCAAGGCTTCAAGGCCGACGATATGCCCGTCGTCGAGGTCCAGGCGCGGTTGGTAGTGCAGCTCCAGTTCGTCACGACGCAAGGCGCGGCGCAGCTCACTTTCCAGGTCGGCCAGGCTGCGCGCGTTGCGGTTGATGCGTTCGTTGAAGATATGAAAGGTGCAGCCTTGGGTGCTTTTGGCCTGCTGCATGGCGATATGGGCGTGCCACATCAGCGGGTCGGCGCCGGCGCGGGCACGGGCATGGGCCACCCCCAGGCTGCAGCCGATCAGCAGGCTTTCGCCATCCACCCAGTACGGTTCGGCCATGACTTCGGTGATGCGCTCGGCCATCCACTCGGCACGCTGGGGCGCGCGGCGGGTGTCGATCAAGAGGGCAAACTCGTCACTGCCCAGGCGCGCCAGTTGGTCCCCGACCTCAAGTTGGCTCTTGAGCCGCGAGACCACTTGCAGGATCAGCCGGTCGCCGGCCTGGTGGCCGAGGGCGTCGTTGGCGTGGCGGAAATTGTCGAGGTCCAGGTGGCCGAGGGCCAGGCCACGGCCTTCATTCTCGACCAGTCGTGCGGCGAGCAAGGTCTGGAAGCCCTGGCGGTTGGCAATACCGGTGAGCGGGTCCTGTTCGGCCAGGCGCTGCAGGGTGTTTTCCAGTACGCCACGCTCGCGGACGTGGCGCAGGCAGCGGCGCACTGTATCGGCATCCAATACATCGCGCACCAGCCAATCGCTGACGCCCAGCGGCGAAACCAGCGGTTCCTGCTCCAGCAGCAATACGCACGGCAGGCTGCAGCGGCCAGGGCCGGGCTGCAAGCTGGGCGTGGTCAACAGCACGGCGCTGTGGTCGTCATCGAACAGACGGCTCACGGACTCCCAGTTTGGTGCGCTGATCAGCACAGCCCCATCGCCCATCGGCGCCAGGCACTCGCGCAACAACGCTGCCCACGCGGGCTCGTCGGCCAGCAGCAGCAAACGCAAGGGTTCGACAGGCGTAGACAAGCTAGCTCCCTAGACTCTGCAAAATTTCGTGACAGCGGGCATTATGACGTGCGGCCAGATGATCACCAATGATAGGGGTTACCAAACACGCGAACTGTAAAGATTAGTCGCAAATAACCCCGACATCCTGCGGCAAAGTATCAAAACCGGCAAATTTAGATCGAGTGGTACGTCACACTGTCGTTCTGACAGAGCAGAATCCTGCGAGCCTGTTAAAATGCCCGCCCTTTTGAACAACGACTCCCTGAATTCTGTATGTCCCGACTCAATCCCCGGCAGCAAGAAGCCGTGAACTACGTCGGCGGCCCTCTATTGGTGCTCGCCGGTGCAGGCTCCGGCAAGACCAGCGTGATCACCCGCAAGATCGCGCACCTGATCCAGCAGTGCGGCATCCGCGCCCAGTACATCGTCGCCATGACCTTTACCAACAAGGCGGCGCGGGAAATGAAAGAGCGTGTCGGCACCCTGCTCAAGGGTGGCGAGGGCCGTGGCCTCACCGTGTGCACCTTCCACAACCTGGGCCTGAACATCATCCGCAAGGAGCATGCGCGGCTGGGCTACAAGCCGGGCTTCTCGATCTTCGACGAGACCGACGTGAAGTCGCTGATGACCGACATCATGCAAAAGGAGTACGCAGGCGACGACGGCGTGGACGAGATCAAGAACATGATCGGCGCCTGGAAAAACGACCTGATCCTGCCCGCCCAGGCCCTGGAAAACGCACGCAACCCCAAGGAACAGACCGCCGCCATCGTCTACACCCACTACCAGCGCACGCTCAAGGCGTTCAACGCAGTGGACTTCGATGACCTGATCCTGCTGCCGGTGAAGCTGTTCGAGGAACACGCCGACATCCTCGAAAAATGGCAGAACAAGGTGCGCTACCTGCTGGTAGATGAATACCAAGACACCAACGCCAGCCAATACCTGCTGGTGAAAATGCTGATCGGCAAGCGCAACCAATTCACCGTGGTAGGCGACGACGACCAGTCCATCTACGCCTGGCGCGGCGCCCGCCCGGAAAACCTGATGTTGCTCAAGGACGACTACCCGTCCCTGAAAGTGGTGATGCTGGAGCAGAACTATCGCTCCACCAGCCGCATCCTGCGTTGCGCCAACGTGCTGATCTCGAACAACCCCCACGAGTTTGAAAAACAACTGTGGAGTGAGATGGGCCACGGCGACGAAATCCGCGTGATCCGCTGCCGTAACGAAGACGCCGAAGCCGAGCGCGTGGCCGTGGAAATCCTCAGCCTGCACTTGCGCACCGACCGGCCCTACAGCGATTTCGCAATCCTGTACCGCGGCAACTACCAGGCCAAGCTGATCGAGCTGAAATTGCAGCATCACCAGGTGCCGTATCGCCTGTCGGGCGGCAACAGCTTTTTCGGACGCCAGGAAGTCAAAGACCTGATGGCCTACTTCCGGCTGATCGTGAACCCGGACGACGATAACGCCTTCCTGCGCGTGATCAATGTGCCGCGCCGCGAGATCGGCTCCACCACCCTGGAAAAACTCGGCAACTACGCCACTGAACGCAAGATCTCGATGTACGCCGCCACCGACGAAATCGGCCTGGGCGAGCACTTGGACTCGCGCTTCACCGATCGACTGGCGCGCTTCAAGCGCTTCATGGACAAGGTCCGCGAGCAGTGCGCCGGCGAAGACCCGATCAGCGCCCTGCGCAGCATGGTCATGGACATCGACTACGAGAACTGGCTGCGCACCAACAGCTCCAGCGACAAGGCCGCGGATTACCGCATGAGCAATGTCTGGTTCCTGATCGAAGCGCTGAAGAACACCCTGGAAAAAGACGAAGACGGCGAGATGACCGTCGAGGACGCCATCGGCAAGCTGGTACTGCGCGACATGCTTGAGCGCCAGCAGGAAGAGGAAGACGGCGCCGAGGGTGTGCAGATGATGACCTTGCATGCGTCCAAGGGCCTGGAATTCCCCTACGTGTTCATTATGGGCATGGAAGAGGAAATCCTCCCGCACCGCTCCAGCATCGAAGCCGACACCATCGAAGAAGAACGCCGCCTGGCCTACGTGGGTATTACCCGCGCGCGTCAGACTTTGGCCTTCACCTTTGCCGCCAAGCGCAAGCAATACGGCGAAATCATCGATTGTGCCCCCAGCCGGTTCCTGGACGAGCTGCCGCCGGACGACCTGGCCTGGGAAGGCAATGACGACACCCCGACCGAGGTAAAGGCCGTTCGCGGCAACACCGCCTTGGCGGACATACGCGCGATGTTAAAGCGCTAGAATCGACTACTTTTTAATCTACTTTCGGCACGCATCGCGCCATTAGAGGAAGCTTTCCGTGGAAGCACTGCACAAGAAAATTCGCGAAGAAGGCATCGTGCTTTCCGATCAGGTACTCAAGGTCGACGCCTTTCTGAACCACCAGATCGACCCGGCACTGATGAAGCTGATCGGCGACGAATTCGCCGCCTTGTTCAAGGATTCGGGCATCACCAAGATCGTCACCATCGAAGCCTCGGGCATCGCCCCGGCGATCATGACCGGCCTGAACCTCGGCGTACCGGTGATCTTCGCCCGCAAGCAACAGTCCCTGACCCTGACGGAAAACCTGCTGTCGGCGACGGTGTATTCCTTCACCAAGAAAGTCGAAAGCACTGTGGCGATCTCCCCGCGCCACCTGACCAGCAGCGACCGCGTGCTGGTGATCGATGACTTTTTGGCCAACGGCAAGGCGTCCCAGGCGCTGATCTCGATCATCAAGCAGGCCGGCGCGACCGTCGCCGGTTTGGGGATCGTGATCGAGAAGTCGTTCCAGGGTGGTCGTGCCGAGCTGGATGCGCAGGGTTATCGGGTTGAGTCGCTGGCACGGGTGAAGTCGCTGGCGGGTGGCGTGGTCACTTTCATCGAGTAATCGCTGCCTGAATGCCGTTAACCCTGTGGGAGCGGGCTTGCTCGCGAATGCGCTGTGACAGTCAATGTAGACGTCGACTGATACACCACTTTCGCGAGCAAGCCCGCTCCCACATTCGGTTTTGCGTTGGGCTGTCAGTGCACGGTGGCCTGCAGGCCGGCGAGCAATAAACGTTGATACAAATCCTCTTTCAGCCCCTCCGGGTTATCCAACCGCATCCGTTTCAAATGCTCGGGATACGCCTCCGGCTCCGGCGCATCCAACGCCGCCTTACCCAGCTCCAGAATCTCCGTCAGCTTGAATTTGCTCTTGAGCCAGTTCAACGCCCGCAACAGATCCCGCTCTTCATCCGTAAAATCGCTGCCCAGCGGATACTCCGGGAACAACCGGCGATGCCGCGCCTGAATACCTTGGAGCCGCTCCGGCGTGTTATCGGCAAAGCGCGGATCCAACTGGAAATCCTTCGGCAACTTGCCGGCCTTCTGCGCCTTTTCGATCAAGTCATCCTGGAAGCGCGAGTCGGTTACGTTGAGCAGCGCTTCGATCACCTTGGCATCCGTCTGGCCGCGCAAATCGGCGATTCCATACTCAGTGATGACGATATCCCTCAGGTGCCGGGGAATCGTGCAGTGGCCATAGTCCCAGACGATATTGGAACTGACCTCCCCCGCCGATTCGCGCCAGCTGCGCAGGATCAAAATCGAGCGCGCGCCCTCCAGCGCATGACCCTGGGCAACGAAGTTGTACTGCCCGCCCACGCCGCTGAGCACGCGCCCGTCTTCCAACTGGTCCGCTACCCCCGCGCCCAACAAGGTCACCATGATCGCACTGTTGATAAAGCGAGCATCCCGCCGTTGCAGTCGTTTGAGTTCTTCCTGGCCGTACAGCTCATTGATGTAACTGATGCGGGTCATGTTGAATTCGAGGCGCTTGGCGTGGGTCATTTCCTGCAGGCGCTGGTAAAAACTTCGCGGGCCGAGGAAGAATCCACCGTGGATCGAGATCCCGTCGGGCTGCGCGGCGTCGTCGAGCGTGCCTGCGTTAGCCTGCTGCTGCGTCGCCACATCCGGGTAGACCTTGCGGCGGATAATCCCCGCGTCCGCCAGCACCAGCAGCCCGTTGACGAACATTTCGCTACACCCGTAGAGGCCACGCGCGAACGGATCGACACCGCCTTCGTGGCTGATCAACGGCGCCCACTGATAGACGTCCAGGTCAGTCAGCAGCAATCGGTAGGCCTCATTGTCCGCCTGGCGCGCCAGCAGCGCGGCAGTCAGCGCATCCCCCATGGAGCCGATGCCGATCTGCAGAGTGCCACCATCGCGCACCAAGGTGCTGGCATGCAGGCCGATAAAGTGGTCCTGGAAGCCCACCGGCATGTTCGGTGTGGAGAACAGCGTGGTGCTGTCTTTTTCATCGATCAGGTAATCGAAGGCGTCCATTCCCAGCTCCGCATCACCCGGCATGTAGGGTAAATCGCTGTGGACCTGGCCGACGATCAGCACGGTTTCACCGGCATCACGGCGCTTGGCGATCATTGGTAACAGGTCGAGGGTGATATCCGGGTTGCAGCTCAGGCTCAGACGATCAGGGTATTCGCTGCTGCTGGCAACCAGTTGAGCGACCAGGTTCAGGCCGGCGGCGTTGATGTCGCGGGCGGCGTGGCTGTAATTGCTGCTGACGTAATCCTGCTGGGCCGACTCGCTGTGGAGCAAGCTGCCGGGCTGCATGAAGAACTGCTGCACGTGGATATTTTTCGGGAGGTTGTCCTTGTGCAGGGCGGCGAGGAAATCCAGTTCGGGATAATCGCCAAACACTCGCTCGATAAAGGGTTCGAGAAAGCGTTTCTGCAAGCCATCGCCCAGTGTTGGCCGGCCCAGGCTCAAGGCGGTATAGATCGTCAGCGACCGCTCCGGCAATTTGGCAATGCGCCGGTACAGCGCGTTGGCAAACAGGTTCGGCTTGCCCAGGCCAAGCGGCATGCCCATGTGGATATGCGCCGGCAACCGCTCCAGCACATCGTCAACTGCTTGCTCGATTGAACACAACTGCACCATCCGACCCTCCTGAACATTCCATGATTAGGGGTTGGACCGAGCTTGCCGGGTCTTTGCTGCAAAGAACAGCGCTGAAACACAAATCACGGGTACAAAAAAGCCGCTTGTAAGCGGCTTTTTGGCGAAGATCAGTTTATTTCAAACCGGACATCTTCTCGATCGCACCTTTGAGGTCATCATCCGAGCAATCGGCGCAGGTGCCCTTTGGCGGCATGGCATTGATACCGGTAATGGCCTTGGCGAGGATGCCATCCAGGCCGCCCTGGTGGTCAGCGCGTTCTTTCCAGGCAGCGGTGTCACCGATTTTCGGCGCGCCCAACAGGCCAGTGCCGTGGCAAGCGTTGCAATGCTTGGCGATGATTTCATCCGGCGTCTTCGCAGCGCCGCCGCCTGCGGCGACCGCCACTTCCATGCCTTTGCATTCCTGGCCCTGGACGCAAACCTGGCCGACAGGCTCCAGGCGCTTGGCAATGTCATCATTGGTCGCAGCTTGAGCGCTGACAGCCCATAGGGCCAGTACGGTTGCTGGTGCAGCCAGCATTTTCATAATTAGGTTCACGCGTTCACCCTCAATGGTGGCTATTCACGCCTGCGGCCACGGTTTCGCAGGCGGCGAAAGTATAACGGTTAGCCCGCCCTGCCGAAACAACCCTATTAAATAAAGGGAGATTCAGCTTCACGGATACAGCTACGGGAGTCTCTGCCACGCAGGCAGGACGCCTCTTTTCTTAAAAGTTCGCGGGTGTGGCTGCGCTGATTAGTCGCGCCGGCACGTCGAACGGATTGCGAAAACGATGAGGCTTGGTGCTTTCAAAGTAGTAGCTATCGCCCGCTTCGAGCACAAAAGTTTCAAGACCGACCACCAACTCCAGACGACCTTCCACCAGAATCCCGGTTTCTTCGCCTTCGTGGGTGAGCATTTCTTCGCCCGTGTCGGCGCCCGGCGGGTAGATTTCGTTGAGAAACGCAATCGCCCGGCTGGGGTGAGCCCGGCCTACCAGTTTCATGGTGACGGCGCCGTCAGAGATATCAATGAGCTCATTGGCTTTATAGACGATCTGCGTCGGTATTTCCTGGAGGATCTCCTCGGAAAAGAACTCGACCATGGACATAGGGATGCCGCCCAGCACCTTGCGCAAGGAGCTGATCGAGGGGCTGACGCTGTTTTTTTCGATCATCGAAATGGTGCTGTTGGTGACACCCGCGCGCTTGGCGAGCTCGCGCTGGGAAAGACCCTTCAGTTTACGGATGGATTGCAGTCGTTCGCCGACGTCCAATGCAGGAGCCTCCTAGGATTCAGGCTTTGTTGTAATTGAGCGTTATCATGGCGACAGCGTTCAGTATTTACAACACTTGGGCCTAAATCCCGGGCGCTTGTGTTCGTGACTGGCGGTCAAGCCTCGGAATAGAGCCTTGGCACGCGGCGCAGGTTGCAGAACAGTTGGTAAGGAATGGTCTCGGCGGCGACCGCCACATCACTGGCCAGGATGTTTTTGCCCCACAACTCCACCGTGGAACCGAGCCCGGCCTGAGGCAGGTCAGTCAGGTCGATGCACAGCATGTCCATGGACACACGGCCCAGCAACTGGCTGCGCTGCCCGGCCACCAGTACCGGCGTACCGGTCGGCGCGTGGCGCGGGTAGCCATCGGCATATCCCATGGCAACCACGCCGATACGCATGGGTTTCGGCGTAATGAACTTGGCGCCGTAGCCCACCGGCTCCCCGGCCGGCAGCTCACGTACGCAGATAACCTTGGACTCCAGGGTCATTACTGGCTGCAAGCGCGAGGCTACGGCCTGGTCTTCGCCAAAAGGCGTCGCACCGTAGAGCATGATGCCGGGACGGACCCAATCGCTAGACACATTCGGCCAGCCCATCACCGATGGCGAGTTGCGCAGGCTCACCTCGGCCGACAAGCCCTGGCGCGCCGCGTCAAACACCGCCACCTGTTCATCACTGCGTACGCAGTCGAGTTCATCGGCGCGGGCAAAGTGGCTCATCAGTACGATCTTGGCCACCTTGCCGCTGGCCAGCAAGCGCTGATAAGCCTCGTGATAATCCTTGGGGTGCAAGCCAACACGGTGCATGCCGGAATCGAGCTTGAGCCAGATAGTCAGCGGTTTGCTCAGCTTGGCCTGTTCGATGGCCTCCAACTGCCACAGCGAATGCACCACGCACCAGAAATCATGCTCGATGATCAGTGGCAGCTCATCAGCCTCGAAGAAACCTTCCAGCAGCAGCACCGGCGCACGAATCCCGGCGGCGCGCAGCTCCAACGCCTCTTCGATACAGGCGACGGCGAACCCATCGGCCTCGGCTTCCAACGCCTGGGCCACACGCACGGCGCCATGTCCGTAGGCATCGGCCTTGATCACGGCAAGGGCCTTGGCCCCCGTGACTTCACGGGCCAATTGGTAGTTGTGGCGCAGGGCTTGGAGGTCAATCAGGGCACGGGCAGGACGCATGGCGGCAGGCTTCTAGGCGGCAGAGTGAAGAAAAACCGGCACCGACAGGCAACCTCGGCACCGGGAGAGGGATCGTTGTTTAAGGCAGGGCAGCCACGACGGACAGCTCTACCAGGATTTCCGGTTCGCACAGCTTGGCTTCAACCGTGGCACGGGCCGGCGCAACACCTTTGGGCAGCCACTTGTCCCATACCGCGTTCATGCCGGCGAAATCCGCGTCGATGTCTTTCAGGTAGATCGTCACCGACAGCAACTTGGTCTTGTCAGTGCCGGCCAGGTCCAGCAAACGCTCGATATTGGCCAGGGTTTCACGGGTCTGCTGTTCAATTCCGGCATTCATGTCGTCGCCGACTTGCCCGGCCAGGTACACGGTACCGTTGTGGACAACGATCTGGCTCATGCGCTCATTGGTGAGCTGGCGCTGGATTGACATGTTGTGCGGACTCCTGGTGGTTGCCGTAACGGGAAATATCGAGGCCTTCCGCACTGATCTGCGGCGTTTTCTTGGCCATCAGGTCGGCCAGCAAGCGACCGGAGCCACAAGCCATGGTCCAACCGAGGGTGCCGTGGCCGGTATTCAGGAACAGGTTCTTGAACGGGGTAGCACCGACAATCGGCGTGCCGTCGGGGGTGGTCGGGCGCAGGCCGGTCCAGAACGTGGCTTCGGTCAAATCGCCGCCCTGAGGATAAAGGTCGTTGACGATCATCTCCAGGGTTTCGCGCCGACGCGGGTTAAGCGACAGGTCAAAACCGGCTATTTCAGCCATGCCGCCGACGCGGATGCGGTTGTCGAAACGGGTGATCGCGACCTTGTAGGTCTCGTCGAGAATGGTCGAAGTCGGCGCCATCGCCGGGTTGGTGATCGGCACGGTCAGCGAGTAGCCCTTGAGCGGGTACACCGGCGCCTTGATCGCCAGCGGCTTGAGCAATTTCGGCGAGTAGCTGCCGAGGGCCAGCACGTAGCGGTCGGCGGTTTCCAGCTTGCCGTCGACCCACACGCCGTTGATACGGTCACCGGCGTAATCGAGGCGCTGGATGTCTTGCTCGAAGCGGAATTCCACGCCGAGCTGCTTGCACATGTCGACCAGGCGGGTGGTGAACATCTGGCAGTCACCGGTCTGGTCGTTAGGCAGGCGCAAGGCGCCGGCGAGGATATCGGTGACGCTCGCCAGGGCCGGCTCGACGCGGGCAATGCCGGCGCGGTCGAGCACTTCGAACGGCACGCCGGACTCTTTCAACACGGCGATGTCCTTGGCTGCGCCATCCAGCTGCGCCTGGGTGCGGAACAGTTGGGTAGTCCCCAGGCTACGGCCTTCGTAGGCAATGCCGGTTTCCGCGCGCAGTTCGTCGAGGCAGTCGCGGCTGTACTCGGACAGGCGCACCATGCGCTCCTTGTTCACCGCATAACGGCTCGCGGTGCAGTTGCGCAGCATCTGCGCCATCCACAGGTATTGGTCGATATCGGCGGTGGCCTTGATCGCCAGCGGCGCGTGGCGTTGCAGCAGCCACTTGATGGCCTTGAGTGGCACACCCGGTGCGGCCCAGGGCGATGCATAGCCTGGCGACACCTGGCCGGCGTTGGCGAAACTGGTTTCCATGGCAGCAGCAGGCTGACGGTCGACGACAACCACTTCAAAGCCGGCCCGCGCCAAATAGTAGGCACTGGTCACACCAATGACGCCGCTACCCAAGACCAGAACGCGCATTTTTATATCCTCATCGCGGGCATGGCCGCTGACGTGTGTTATTCGAGCAATGATGAGCGCAGTGTAAAAAACAATTGCCAGTGCATTTCACTATATAACTGCCTATATTTGGCGACAATTCTCGGCAAAAACCCTTTTCACAGAGGCGTATCCCCTATGCGTACCAACACCCAGACCAAGCGGGAGCTGGACAAGATCGACCGCAACATCCTGCGCATCCTGCAAACCGACGGGCGTATTTCGTTTACGGAGCTGGGGGAAAAGGTCGGGCTGTCGACCACGCCCTGTACCGAGCGCGTGCGCCGGCTAGAGCGTGAAGGGATCATCATGGGCTACAACGCGCGGCTCAACCCGCAGCATTTGAAAGGCAGTTTGCTGGTATTTGTCGAGATCAGCCTCGATTACAAGTCCGGCGACACCTTTGAGGAGTTCCGCCGCGCCGTGTTGAAACTGCCCCATGTGCTGGAGTGTCACTTGGTGTCGGGCGACTTCGACTACCTGGTGAAGGCGCGAATTTCCGAGATGGCGTCGTACCGCAAACTGCTGGGCGATATCCTGCTCAAGTTGCCCCATGTGCGGGAGTCAAAGAGCTATATCGTGATGGAAGAAGTGAAGGAGAGCCTGAACCTTCCGATCCCGGACTGACTGACACAACACAGTAACCGAGTTAAACCAGTACCTGCCGGGTACTCGCCATGTATTCGTGGATCTGTTTTTCCACCCGCGGGTGAATCAGCTCCACCGGCCTGCGCCCGTTGGGGCACGGCAACGTCTTGGTCGTGCCGAACAGCCGGCAGATCAACGGTCGCTCGTCGTACACCGTGCAGCCGTGGGGGCCCAGGTGCACGCAGTTCAGTTCATCCATGGCCGCGTCCTGCTCGGCGGCGGTCTTGCGCGGCAGGCGCGACATTTCCTCCGGCGAGGTGGTCACCGGCCCACAGCAGTCGTGGCAACCGGGAACGCACTCGAACGAAGGAATCTGCCGACGCAGCGCGCTGATTTTCTGACTGTTGCAACTCATCGAAACACATACCGAACGGCGAATAGACGTGGATTCTGACGCAAAACGCCCTGCGCAGACAGTTTTGTCCGACCGCTGTATCCTGCGTCAAATTTTCCAAACAGGGATGCTCCCCATGACTGCCAGCGCCCGGCACGCTCCGTCCTATTATGCAGCCAGCAGTGTGGCGCAACCCGATTACCCGGTGTTGACGGGCGACATGACGGCCGATGTATGCGTGGTCGGCGGGGGCTTTTCCGGGCTGAACACGGCGCTGGAGCTGGCCGAGCGGGGTTTCAGCGTGGTGTTGCTGGAGGCACGCAAGATCGCCTGGGGCGCCAGCGGACGCAACGGCGGCCAATTGATTCGTGGCGTCGGGCATGGCTTGGACCAGTTCGCCAACGTGATCGGCACCGAAGGCGTGCGCCAGATGAAGCTGATGGGCCTGGAAGCGGTGGAGATCGTGCGTGAGCGCGTCGAACGCTTCCAGATCCCCTGCGACTTGACGTGGGGCTACTGCGACCTGGCCAACAAGTCCCGCGACCTGCAAGGCCTGGCCGAAGACGCCGAAGAGCTCCGCGGCCTCGGCTATCGCCATGAAGTGCGCCTGCTGCACGCTGACCAAATGAGCAGCGTGATCGGCTCGGACCGTTATGTAGGCGGCATGATTGACATGGGGTCCGGCCACTTGCACCCGCTGAACCTGGCCCTTGGTGAGGCCGCCGCCGCGCAGCAGCTGGGCGTGAAGCTGTTCGAGCAGTCCGAAGTCACGCGCATCGACTACGGCCCCGAAGTCAACGTACACACCGCCCAGGGCAACGTACGCGCCAAAACCCTGGTGCTGGCCTGCAATGCCTACCTCAATGGCCTCAACCCACGCCTGAGCGGCAAAGTGTTGCCCGCCGGCAGCTACATCATCGCCACCGAACCGTTGAGCGAAGCCCAAGCTGTCGATTTGCTGCCGCAGAACATGGCGGTGTGCGACCAGCGTGTCACGGTGGATTACTTCCGGCTGTCCGCCGACCGTCGCCTGCTGTTCGGCGGCGCCTGCCATTACTCCGGTCGCGATCCCAAGGACATCGGCGCCTACATGCGCCCGAAAATGCTGCAGGTGTTCCCGCAATTGGCCGACGTGAAAATCGATTATCAATGGGGTGGCATGATCGGTATCGGTGCCAACCGCTTGCCGCAGATTGGCCGCCTGACCGACCAACCCAACGTGTATTACGCCCAGGCCTACGCCGGCCATGGCCTCAACGCCACCCACCTGGCGGGCAAGTTGCTGGCCGAAGCCATCAGTGGCCAGCAACAGGGGCGCTTTGACCTGTTCGCCCAGGTGCCGCACATCACCTTCCCCGGCGGCAAGCACCTGCGCTCGCCGCTGCTGGCATTGGGGATGCTCTGGCACCGCCTCAAAGAGCGGATGTGATTCAATCGCGCCAGAAGGATTTCAGACCTTCCTGGCGCGCTTGTTCGGCGGTCAATCCGACATCGCGCAGCTGTTCGCTCGTCAGATGCAGCAGAGCCTTGCGCGTGTGACGACGGTGCCAGAACAGACTCCAGCGGCCGATGTCGCGCGGCGCCGTAGCCCGCTCCTGCTCTGCCTCCAGTTCCTGACTGTGTAACGCCAGCCGCACATCGCTCATGCCGTTCATTTTGCTGCCCCTCATTTGCATTGTTGCCTTGAGTGACAAGCATGGGCGTACGGCAGAAACCATTACAGATTCAACCCACCTTTATTAAATACATACAGATACTGCCTATGGTTGGCTGAATCCTGTATTTTCTGCCTATCTGTAATGGTTTATCGGGAGCAAACGCCATGACCCTGTACATGAACCTCGCCGAGTTGCTGGGCACCCGCATCGAACAGGGCTTCTATCGCCCTGGTGATCGTTTGCCTTCTGTACGGGCCTTGAGCGTGGAACATGGGGTCAGCCTGAGCACCGTGCAGCAGGCCTATCGATTGCTGGAAGACAACGGCCTGGCGATGCCCAAGCCAAAATCCGGCTATTTCGTGCCGGTCAGTCGCGAGCTGCCGGCCCTGCCCGAGGTTGGCCGTCCGGCACAGCGGCCCGTGGAAATCTCCCAGTGGGATCAGGTACTGGAGTTGATTCGCGCAGTTCCGCGCAAGGATGTCATACAGATGGGCCGAGGCATGCCGGATGTATTGTCGCCGACCATCAAGCCCCTGCTGCGCAGCCTGGCCCGCGTGAGTCGCCGCCAGGATCTACCGGGCCTGTATTACGACAACATCCTCGGCTGTGTGGAATTGCGCGAGCAAATCGCCCGTCTCTCCTTGGATTCCGGCTGCCAGCTGACGGCCGAGGACATCGTGATCACCACCGGTTGCCATGAGGCACTGTCCGCCAGCATCCATGCGATCTGCGAGCCAGGCGACATTGTCGCGGTGGATTCGCCGAGCTTTCACGGCGCCATGCAGACCCTCAAGGGCCTGGGCATGAAAGCCCTGGAAATCCCCACCGACCCGATCACCGGCATCAGCCTTGAAGCCCTGGAATTGGCGCTGGAACAGTGGCCGATCAAGGTCATCCAGCTGACCCCCAACTGCAACAACCCCTTGGGCTACATCATGCCCGAGGCGCGCAAAAAGGCGCTGCTGACCCTGGCGCAGCGCTTTGACGTGGCGATCATCGAAGACGATGTGTATGGCGAGCTGGCCTACAGCTACCCGCGCCCGCGCACCATCAAGTCCTTCGACGAAGACGGCCGTGTATTGCTGTGCAGTTCATTCTCGAAAACCCTGGCACCGGGTTTGCGCATCGGTTGGGTCGCACCGGGCCGATACCTGGAACGGGTGCTGCACATGAAATACATCAGCACCGGCTGCACCGCAACCCAACCGCAGATCGCGATTGCCGAATTCCTGAAAGGTGGTCACTTCGAACCGCATTTGCGGCGGATGCGTACCCAATACCAGCGTAATCGTGACTTGATGATCGACTGGGTCAGCCGCTACTTCCCTACCGGCACCCGCGCCAGCAGGCCCCAGGGTAGTTTCATGCTCTGGATCGAGCTGCCGGAAGGCTTTGATACGCTCAAGCTCAACCGTGTGTTGGTAGAGCAAGGCGTGCAGGTGGCCGTCGGCAGCATCTTTTCGGCGTCGGGCAAATACCGGAACTGCCTGCGCATGAACTACGCTGCCAAGCCAACGCCGCAGATTGAAGAAGCCGTACGCAAGGTGGGTGCTGCCGCAATCAAGATGCTGGCCGAGGCGGCCGACTGACCTTTTGCAGGAATTTGCCGTCACATGCCGACAACCGCCCTGATCTGGAAGCAACTCCCTTGATGATTCAACGGCTATTACCGTTTTTCCTGCTGGGAGCCCTGGCCCTGGGCGGCTGCGCAACGGTGAGCACACCGCGCATCCCCAGCGACGCCCTGCCCGCCGCACAATCATCGTTCGGCCGCTCGATCCAAGCGCAGGCGGCGCCGTATCAAGGCCGCTCCGGCTTTCGCCTGCTGCCCAATAGCAGCGAGGCTTTCATGGCCCGCGCCGAACTGATCCGCAACGCCCAGATCAGCCTCGATCTGCAGTACTACATTGTGCATGACGGCATCAGTACGCGCATGTTGGTGGACGAACTGCTCAAGGCTGCTGACCGTGGCGTGCGCGTGCGCATCCTGCTGGACGACACCACCAGCGACGGCCTCGACCAGATCATCGCCACCCTCGCCGCCCATCCCAAGATCGAGATCCGCCTGTTCAACCCCTTGCACCTGGGCCGCAGCACGGGTGCCACACGGGCCATGGGACGGCTGTTCAACCTGTCGCTGCAGCATCGGCGCATGCACAACAAGCTGTGGCTGGCGGACAACAGCGTGGCGATCGTCGGCGGACGCAATCTGGGGGATGAGTATTTCGACGCTGAGCCCAACCTGAACTTCACCGATATCGACATGCTCAGCGTGGGGCCCGTCGCCGAGCAGCTTGGTCATAGTTTCGACCAATACTGGAACAGCGCCCTGAGCAAGCCGATCGATGACTTTGTCGCCAATATGCCCTCCAAAAGCGACCTGGCCGCCGCGCGTGTGCGCCTGGAAGCGTCCCTGGCCGAATCGCGCCAGCAGAACCACGCGTTGTACAACCGCTTGCGCACCTACCAGACCCAACCGCGCATGGACACCTGGCGCCGCGAGCTGATCTGGGCCTGGAACCAGGCATTGTGGGACGCGCCGAGCAAGGTGCTGGCCAAGGCCGACCCGGATCCTCGGTTGTTGCTCACCACCCAACTGGCACCGGAGCTGGAAGGGGTCAATCATGAGCTGATAATGATCTCGGCGTACTTCGTGCCAGGGCAACCCGGCCTGGTGTACCTGACCGGGCGCGCCGATGCCGGTGTGTCGGTGAGCCTGCTGACCAACTCCCTGGAAGCCACCGACGTGCCTGCCGTGCACGGCGGTTATGCGCCCTATCGCAAGGCGCTGCTGGAGCACGGCGTGAAACTCTACGAGCTGCGCCGCCAACCGGGCGACCCCAGTGGCGGCAGCGGCCCACACCTGTTTCGCCGAGGCACCTTCAGGGGCTCCGATTCGAGCCTGCACAGCAAGGCGATGATCTTTGATCGCGAGAAGTCGTTTATTGGTTCATTCAACTTCGACCCGCGCTCGGTGCTGTGGAATACCGAAGTGGGTGTGCTGGTCGAAAGCCCTGAGCTGGCAGAACATGTGCGCAACCTGGCGCTGCAAGGCATGGCGCCGCCCTTGAGCTACGAGGCGAAACTGCAGGACGGCCAAGTCGTGTGGGTGACCGAAGATAACGGCCAACTGCACACCTTGACCCGCGAGCCTGGCAGTTGGTGGCGACGGTTCAATGCCTGGTTTGCCACCTCAGTAGGCCTGGAACGCTTGCTGTAGGAGCGAGCTTGCTCGCGAAAAACGTTAACGATAACGCGTGCCGCCTGGTTTAACGCGGCGTCCTTGAGTTCTTCGCGAGCAAACTCGCTCCTACACCGGTTGTGCCGCTCCGAATGCGCCTTGGCGCAGCAACAACAGCACCAGGCCCAGCGCACCGGCCGCCATCAGCAACGGCAACGCATGCCCGCTGATCCACTGGCTGCCAGCGCCGGCCACCAGCGGACCGATCAGGCAACCGATCCCCCACAACTGCGCCACATGGGCATTGGCGCGTACCAGTGCATCGTCACGGTAGCGCTCGCCGATCAGGATCAACGACAGGGTGAACAACCCTCCGGCACTCGCGCCGAACACCACCCAGACCAGCCAGATCAGCGGCGTGTGCATCAGCAGTGGAATCGCCAGGCTCGACACCAGTAACAGCACCGCACAACTCAGGAACAGCGTACGTCGCGGCAGGTAGTCGGCCAATGCGCCAATAGGCAATTGCAGCAGCGCATCGCCGACCACTACGGTGCTGACCATGGCCAGGGCCATCTCGGCGGTGAAGCCCTGCTGCAGGCAATACACCGGCAACAGCGTCAGAATCATCGCCTCGAACGCGGCGAACAACGCCACCGCCCAGGCAATCGCGGGCAGGCTCAGGCAGAAGCGCCAGAGGTCGGCGAAGGTCACGCTGAAGGACTCGGCGGTGGGCGCGCCGGAGCGGCCCAGCAACAGGAATGGCGCCACTACCAACAAGCCCACGCCGACCCAGAAGCCGTAGTCATGGCCTGTGCCGATCAGGCCCAGCAGCAACGGACCCGACAGCTGGCTCAAGGCATAGCTGCAGCCATACAGCGCCACCAGCCGTCCGCGCCACTGCTCCACCACCAACTGGTTGATCCAGCTTTCGCCCAAGATAAATACGATGGTCAGGATCACCCCGATCATCAGGCGCAATACCAACCACACCGGGTAGCTGGGCAGGATCGCCAGCAAGCCGATGGACACCGCGCCCGCCCACAGGCACAGGCGCATGAGGTTGGCGGTGCCGAGCCATGAGGCCATGCGACTGGAGACCTTCGCGCCCAGCAGTACGCCAAAGGCCGGCATCGCTGCCATCACGCCGATTGCGAAACTGCCGTAGCCCCAGCTTTCGAGGCGCAGGGACACCAGCGGCATGCTGACGCCCAGGGCCAGGCCGACACTGAGCACCGAAGCCAGGACTGCGAAATAAGTCGCCCAACGCATTTCCACGCTCCTGTGGATAATTCTTGAGGTCATGCAAAACAGTGTGGGAGCGGGCTTGCTCGCGAAAACGGTTGCACATTCAACATTGATGTCGACTGTCATACCGCTTTCGCGAGCAAGCCCGCTCCCACATTTGGACTGCGGTGTTGCTTAGAGCTTGATCCAGGTCGCCTTCAGCTCGGTGTACTTGTCGAACGCATGCAGCGACTTGTCGCGACCGTTGCCCGATTGCTTGAAGCCACCGAACGGCGCGGTCATGTCGCCGCCGTCATACTGGTTGACCCACACACTACCGGCGCGCAGGGCTTTGGCGGTGAGGTGCGCCTTGGAGATATCGGCTGTCCACACGGCTGCGGCCAGGCCGTAGATGGTGTCGTTGGCGATGGCGACAGCTTCTTCGGCGCTGTCGAAGGTGATCACCGACAGGACGGGGCCAAAAATCTCTTCCTTGGCGATCTTCATGGCGTTGGTCACACCATCGAAAATCGTCGGTTCGACATAAGTGCCACCGGTTTCTTCCAGGGTGCGCTTGCCACCGGCGACCAACTTGGCGCCATCGGCATGGCCGGCTTCGATGTACGAGAGCACGGTGTTCATTTGCTGGGTGTCCACCAGCGCGCCCACATTGGTTGCCGGGTCCAGTGGGTTGCCGGGCTTCCAGCCCTTGAGGGCCTCGATCACCAATGGCAGGAATTTATCCTTGATGGAGCGTTCCACCAGCAGGCGGGAACCTGCGGTGCAGACCTCGCCCTGGTTGAAGGCAATGGCACCGGCGGCGGATTCGGCGGCGGCTTGCAGGTCAGGCGCGTCGGCAAACACGATGTTCGGGCTCTTGCCGCCAGCTTCCAGCCACACACGCTTCATGTTCGATTCACCGGAGCGGATCAACAGTTGCTTGGCGATCTTGGTGGAACCTGTGAACACCAGGGTGTCGACGTCCATGTGCAGCGCCAGCGCGTTGCCGACGGTGTGACCGTAGCCCGGCAGCACGTTGAACACGCCTCTTGGAATACCGGCTTCAACGGCCAGGGCCGCGATACGGATGGCCGTCAGCGGGGATTTTTCGGACGGCTTGAGGATCACCGAGTTACCAGTGGACAGCGACGGGCCGAGTTTCCAGCAGGCCATCATCAACGGGAAGTTCCACGGCACGATGGCGCCAACCACGCCAACGGGTTCGCGGGTCACTAGGCCCAATTGGTCGTGTGGGGTCGCGGCGACTTCGTCGTAGATCTTGTCGATGGCCTCTCCGCTCCAGCTCAGGGCATTGGCCGCGCCGGGTACGTCGATGTTCAGGGAGTCGCTGATCGGCTTGCCCATGTCCAGGGTTTCGAGCAGCGCCAGCTCTTCGGCATTGGCCTTGAGCAACGCGGCGAAACGGAGCATGGCGGACTTGCGTTTGGCCGGCGCCAGGCGCGACCACACACCGGAATTGAAAGTGGCGCGGGCGTTTTCCACGGCGCGCTGGGCGTCGGCCGCGTCACAGCTGGCAACAGTGGCCAGCAGGCGGCCATCGACCGGGCTGATACATTCGAAGGTGTCACCGGATACGGCGGCGGTGTACTCGCCATTGATATAGGCACGGCCCTCGATCTTCAGATCCTTGGCGCGTTGTTCCCAGTCGGCACGGGTCAGGGTGGTCATGCGAGTGTCCTCCTCTTATTGAATACAAGGGCCGGGCGGTGTCCCCCGGCAGCCTCAAAGAATTCTTGCCCGGCCAGCCTGCTGTTCGGCTCAAGGCAGCTGCCACCCTAAACCAGCGGCTGGGGATGTTTCAATATATTTGACATAACCCCGGCAAACGCCCTTGCGATGTTCATTTTAATAAACATAGACTTTGGGTTCTCCAACCGCAGGCCAGACGGGACACGCACATGAGCATCCAGGACATCGTCGACTTCAGCCAAGCCAGCACCGCCCCAGAACGCTACCGCCCCGCTGCCGAAAAAATCCTCAAGGGCGATCCCGAGCAAACGATCTATAACCACTACAACAGCCCGTGCGGACAGATGAGTGCCGGCGTGTGGGAAGGTGAAGTCGGGCAGTGGAAGGTCAACTACACCGAACACGAATACTGCGAGATTGTGCAGGGCGTGTCCGTGCTACGTGATGCCGACGGCAATGCCAAGACCTTGCGCGCCGGCGACCGTTTCGTGATCCCCGCCGGCTTCAGCGGTACCTGGGAAGTGCTGGAGCCTTGCCGCAAGATCTACGTGGTGTTCGAACAGAAAGCCTGACCGGCAAATCGCAGGCAAAAAAAAGCCCGAATCGTGAGATACGGGCTTTTTTTCACAAGGAGGAAAATCAATTACTTGATTTTGCCTTCTTTGTAGATCACGTGCTTGCGAACGCGCGGGTCGAACATTTTCTTTTCGAGCTTGTCCGGGGTAGTACGCTTGTTCTTGTCGGTAGTGTAGAAGTGACCAGTACCGGCGCTAGAGATCATTCGAATCAATTCACGCATGATATAGCTCCTTAGATTGTGCCAGCGCGGCGCAATTCAGCCAGCACGACAGTGATGCCACGCTTGTCGATGATGCGCATGCCTTTAGCAGATACGCGCAGACGGACGAAACGTTTCTCTTCTTCAACCCAGAAGCGGTGATGCTGCAGGTTCGGCAGGAAACGACGACGGGTTTTGTTATTTGCGTGGGAAATGTTATTCCCAGTCACCGGACCCTTACCGGTAACTTGACAGACTCTCGACATGCCTCAGCCCTCTAAAACCACATGCCCAACCCGGCATGGGTTGGCCGCTTAATCTCTCAGTCATTTGGCGCCAGGCGCCGCGTTTCTTTAGGGTCTTACCGGCTACACCTACAAGCGAAGGAACCGGGCCCCTAGAAAAGAGCGCTGCTTTATACCAGAAAGACCCCAGTGCAACAACAGCCCGAGTGTTTTTACTGGCGTAAATCTTGGCGGCAGACGCCTGAACCGTTGCCAGGAGGGGCCGCTGTCACAGCCGACCGCTCGTCGCACAGAATGATTTACAGCGCTCGCGGGCACGGTGAAGTGCACGACAAAACGCGCTGAGGTGCCATCAAAACAGTATTTGGGGCAAAAGCACAGGCAAAAATGGGCTAGTCATTTACCAATCAGACCACTACGGTAGGACTTTTCCAGACTGCACTCGCAGATGGGCCTTCGATCTGCAAAGGAAACCGAACATGCGCCTCGCTGCCCTACCGCTATTGCTCGCCCCTCTCTTTATCGCGCCGCTGGCCTCTGCCGCCAGCAACTTGAGCGTCTGCACCGAGGCCAGCCCCGAAGGGTTCGATGTGGTGCAATACAACTCGCTGACCACCACCAACGCCTCGGCCGACGTGCTGATGAACCGCCTGGTGGACTACGATGCGGCGAGCGGCAAACTGGTGCCCAGCCTGGCGGACAGCTGGGAAGTTTCGCCGGATGGCCTGACCTATACCTTCAAGCTGCACCCGGATGTGAAATTCCATCGCACCGAGTACTTCACGCCAAGCCGCACCCTGACCGCCGAAGATGTGCGCTTCAGCTTCGAGCGCATGCTTGACCCCGCGAACCCATGGCACAAGATCGCCCAGAGCGGCTTCCCCCACGCGCAGTCGCTGCAACTGCCGACGCTGGTCAAGAAAATCGACGCCCTCGACCCGCTGACCGTGCGCTTCACTTTGGATCACGCCGACTCCACCTTCCTCGCCGCCCTGAGCATGGGCTTTGCCTCGATCTACCCGGCGGAATACGCCGACAAACTGCTCAAGGCCGGCACCCCGGAGAAGCTCAACAGCCAGCCGATCGGCACCGGGCCGTTCATCTTCAGCCGCTTCCAGAAAGATGCCGTGGTGCGGTACAAGGCCAACCCGAACTACTTCGCCGGCAAACCGCCTGTGGATAACTTGATCTTCGCCATCACCCCGGACGCCAATGTGCGCCTGCAGAAACTGCATCGCGACGAATGCCAGATCGCCCTGTCACCCAAGCCGCTGGATGTGGGCGAAGCCGAAAAAGACCCGGCGCTCAAGGTGGAGAAAACGGCGGCCTTCATGACCGCCTTCTTGGCCATCAACAGCCAGCACCCGCCTCTCGACAAGCCAGAAGTGCGCCAGGCGATCAACCTGGCGTTCGACAAGGGCAGCTACCTCAAGGCCGTGTTTGAAGGCACCGCCGAAGCCGCCAACGGCCCCTACCCGCCCAACACCTGGAGCTACGCCAAGGATCTGCCCGGTTATCCACAGGACCTCGCCAAAGCCAAGGCACTGCTGGACCGCGCCGGGCTCAAGGACGGTTTCAAGACCACCATCTGGACCCGCCCTACCGGTAGCCTGCTGAACCCCAACCCAAACCTCGGCGCACAGCTGCTGCAGGCTGACCTGGCCAAGGTCGGCATCCAGGCCGAGATCCGCGTGATCGAATGGGGCGAGCTGATTCGTCGCGCCAAGGCTGGCGAACACGACCTGCTGTTCATGGGCTGGGCCGGCGACAACGGCGACCCGGATAACTTCCTGACCCCGCAGTTTTCCTGCGCAGCGGTGAAATCCGGCACTAACTTCGCGCGCTACTGCGACCCTGCGCTGGACAAACTGATCAGCGCCGGCAAGACCACCAGCGAGCAAGGCGTACGCAGTAAGCTGTACCAGCAGGCCCAGGCGCAGATCCAGCAACAGGCGCTGTGGTTGCCGCTCGCGCACCCGACGGCGTTTGCCCTGGCTCGCAAGAATGTTGAGGGCTACCAGGTGAGTCCGTTTGGTCGCCAGGATTTCTCGAAAGTCAGCGTCAAGCCCTGAGCACCAGGCCCGTCCCGATGGGGCGGGCTAGATCCACCCATATTCCGCCATCGACAACGGATCGCCATCCCCCACGATGATGTGATCCAGCACCCGCACATCCACCACTTCCAGGGCTTTCTGCAGCAACTTGGTCAATTTTCGATCAGCTGCGCTCGGCTCAAGGCTGCCGGAAGGATGGTTATGGCACAGGATCAACGCCGCCGCGTTGTAGGCCAAAGCGCGCTTGACCACCTGCCGGGGATACACCATCGCCGCGTCGATGGTGCCTTGGGACAACGCCTCGAAGCCCAGCACCCTGTGCCTTGAATCAAGGAACAGGCAGCCGAAGATCTCATGAGGCTCATGGCGCAGCATGGCCTTCAGGTAGTCCCGTACGGCCACGGGGCTTTCCAGCACCGATTCGCTTCGCAGGCGCTCGGCCATGTGCCGCTTGGCCATTTCAAGCACTGCCTGCAACTGGGCAAACTTCGCCGGCCCCAGGCCCAGTTGCTGGTTGAACAACGTCTGGCTGGCCTCCAGCAGTGGGCGCAGGCCACCGAATTGCGCCAACAGATGGCGCGCCAGGTCCACCGCACTCCTGCCGGAAACCCCGGTACGCAGGAAGATCGCCAACAGTTCGGCATCCGACAGACTCGCCGCGCCCCACTCCAAAAGCTTTTCCCGGGGCCGTTCTGCCACCGGCCAATCACGAATACTCATCCCACCTCCCTGCGCGTGCGCCGCTGTTGCCTCGCGGACGCTGTGTTATCGTAGGCCCTCTTTTTTGCATGTGATTTCCCCTGGGGAGGGGGCATCGCAGGCGTCACTGAACTGGCATCACTGAACTGGAAAGGCAAACCAATGCAGCGTCTGTATCGGAAACGCATCGTTCTCGGCGTTGGCGGCGGCATTGCCGCCTACAAGAGCGCAGAACTGGTTCGCAGGCTCCTGGACCAAGGCGCCGAAGTGCGCGTGGTCATGACCCGCGGTGGCAGTGAGTTCATTACCCCACTGACCATGCAAGCGCTGTCCGGCCACCCGGTTCACCTGGACCTGCTCGACCCGGCAGCTGAAGCCGCCATGGGCCATATCGAGCTGGCCAAATGGGCCGACCTGGTGCTGATCGCGCCGGCCACCGCCGACCTGATCGCACGCCTGGCCCAGGGCATCGCCGATGACCTGCTGACCACCCTGGTACTGGCCACCGACGCCACCGTCGCCATCGCCCCGGCCATGAACCAGGCCATGTGGCGCGACCCGGCCACCCAGGCCAACACCCAACTCCTGCAAAGCCGTGGCCTCAAAGTGTTCGGCCCGGCCTCCGGCAGCCAGGCCTGTGGCGACGTCGGCATGGGCCGCATGCTTGAAGCAACCGACCTGGCGCTGTGCGCCGCCGAGTGTTTCCAGCACCTGGCCCTGACCGGCAAGCACGTGCTGATAACGGCGGGGCCGACCCAGGAAAACATCGACCCGGTGCGCTACATCACCAACCATAGCTCAGGAAAAATGGGCTTTGCCTTGGCTGAAGCGGCGGTCGAGGCAGGCGCACGCGTCACCTTGATCACCGGCCCGGTGCATTTGCCAACCCCTGACCGGGTCACGCGAATCGACGTAGTCAGCGCCCGCGACATGCTGGCGGCCTGTGAGGCAGCCATTCCGTGCGACCTGTTCATCGCCTCGGCGGCGGTGGCGGACTACCGCCCGGAAGTCGTCGCCCCGCAAAAACTGAAGAAAGACCCTACAAGCGGTGACGGCCTGCTCCTGCAAATGGTGCGCAACCCGGACATCCTGGCGACCATCGCCACCCGTGCGGACCGTCCGTTCAGTGTCGGCTTTGCCGCCGAGACCGAACACCTGCTGGACTACGCAGCACGCAAATTGAAAGACAAAAACCTCGATCTGATCGTTGCCAACGATGTCGCCAACCCGAGCATCGGCTTCAACAGCGAGGAAAATGCCATCAGCGTGATCGACCGCGAGTTGCACGCCACCGTTTTCGCCCAGACCAGCAAGGGCAAGATTGCCCGCCAACTGATCTCTTTTATCGCCCAACGGCTGAACCAGGTTTAATGTCCATGCACGCTTTGCAAGCCAAGATCCTCGACCCACGCATCGGTAACGAATTCCCACTGCCGGCCTACGCCACTCCAGGCTCCGCCGGCCTCGACCTGCGCGCCATGCTCAAGGAGGACACCGTCCTTGAGCCGGGCCAGACCATCCTGATTCCCACCGGCCTGTCGATCTACGTCGGCGACCCTGGCCTGGCGGCGCTGATCCTGCCCCGCTCCGGCCTGGGCCACAAACACGGCATCGTACTGGGCAACCTGGTGGGCCTGATCGACTCGGACTACCAGGGCGAGCTGATGGTGTCGTGCTGGAACCGTGGCCAGACCGCGTTCAACATCGCCGTCGGCGAGCGCATTGCCCAGTTGGTACTGGTGCCGGTGGTGCAGGCGCACTTCGAGCTGGTCGAGGAGTTCGATGAAACCCAACGCGGCGCAGGCGGTTTTGGGCATTCCGGAAGTCACTGACTAAGCTGAATCTGGCCGGGCGCCATTGCCCGGCCAAACGCCACCGCAAGGCTTTTCAGGACGAAGAATGCGCGGACCTTATCAGCGAGATTTCTCCATAGAAATCAACGAATTACGCGACAATCCAGACGAAACCAGCGCTCCGATGGCATTTTTGCACCACGAACTCTCTGCCGAAAACACCGTCATACCCTTCAGTTTGAGCCTGCCGGTCAGCCACATTAAGGCCAGCCTTGCCCCCTTCAGATGGAGTTCCCCCCCGCGATGAGTACCGCAGCCCGAGTAGTCCCGACATTCCCCGACAGCATCTTTCGCGCCTATGACATTCGTGGCGTGGTGCCCAAGACCCTGACTGCCGAAACCGCCTACTGGATTGGCCGCGCCATCGGCTCCCAGAGCCTGGCCCAGGATGAGCCCAATGTTTCGGTCGGCCGTGACGGTCGCCTGTCCGGCCCGGAACTGGTGGAGCAACTGATCCAGGGCCTGGCCGACAGCGGTTGCCATGTGAGTGACGTTGGCCTGGTGCCAACACCTGCGCTGTACTACGCAGCCAACGTACTGGCCGGCAAATCCGGAGTGATGCTCACCGGCAGCCATAACCCGTCGGACTACAACGGCTTCAAGATCGTCATCGCTGGCGACACCCTGGCCAACGAACAGATCCAGGCGCTGCACGACCGCCTGAAAAACAACGACCTGACCAGCGGCAAGGGCACCGTCACCAAAGTTGACATCCTGCAACGCTACTCTGATGAAATCACCCGTGACGTCAAACTCGCGCGCCGCCTCAAAGTGGTGGTGGATTGCGGTAATGGTGCGGCCGGCGTGATCGCCCCGCAGCTGCTCGAAGCCCTGAACTGCGAAGTGATCCCGTTGTTCTGCGAGGTCGACGGCAACTTCCCCAACCACCACCCGGACCCAGGCAAGCCTGAAAACCTGGTGGACCTGATCGCCAAGGTCAAGGAAACCGGGGCTGATGTCGGCCTGGCCTTTGACGGTGACGGCGACCGTGTGGGCGTGGTGACTGAAACCGGCGAAATCGTATTCCCGGATCGCCTGCTGATGCTGTTTGCCCGCGATGTGGTAGCGCGCAACGCCAACGCCGAGATCATCTTTGACGTGAAGTGCACCCGCCGCCTCACTCCGCTGATCAAGGAATATGGCGGCCGCCCGCTAATGTGGAAGACCGGTCACTCGTTGATCAAAAAGAAAATGAAGGAAACCGGCGCGCTGTTGGCCGGCGAAATGAGCGGCCACGTGTTCTTCAAGGAGCGCTGGTTCGGCTTTGATGACGGTATTTACAGCGCCGCACGCCTGCTGGAGATCCTCAGCAAGGAAAAATCCACCGCCGAAGAGCTGTTCCAGACCTTCCCGAACGATATTTCTACGCCAGAGATCAATATCCATGTGACCGAGGAGAGCAAATTCAGCATCATTGACGCACTGCACGATGCGCAATGGGGCGAAGGCGCCAACCTGACCACCATTGATGGTGTGCGAGTCGATTACGCCAAAGGCTGGGGCCTGGTTCGCGCGTCCAACACCACACCGGTGCTGGTCCTGCGTTTCGAGGCGGATACCGAGGCTGAGTTGCAGCGCATCAAGGACGTGTTCCACGCCCAGTTGAAACGTGTTGCCCCTGATCTCCAATTACCGTTCTGATTTTTTACCGGAGCCCTGAATGACCCTCGAACGCGAAGCCGCTGCCAACACTGCCAAGGTCCTGTCCGAAGCGTTGCCGTACATCCGACGCTACGTCGGCAAGACGCTGGTGATCAAGTACGGCGGCAATGCCATGGAAAGCGACGAGCTGAAAACCGGCTTTGCCCGCGACATCGTGTTGATGAAAGCCGTGGGGATCAACCCGGTGGTGGTCCACGGTGGCGGCCCGCAAATCGGCGACCTGCTCAAGCGCTTGTCGATCGAGAGTCACTTCATTGATGGCATGCGCGTCACTGACGCGCAGACCATGGACGTGGTGGAGATGGTCCTCGGTGGCCAGGTCAACAAAGACATCGTCAACCTGATCAACCGTCACGGCGGCAGTGCCATCGGCCTGACCGGCAAGGACGCGGAGCTGATCCGGGCGAAAAAACTGACCGTGACCCGTCAGACGCCGGAAATGACCCAGCCGGAAATCATCGACATCGGCCAAGTGGGCGAAGTGATCGGCATCAACACCGACCTGCTGAACCTGCTGGTCAAGGGCGACTTCATTCCGGTGATCGCGCCGATCGGTGTGGGTGCCAATGGCGAGTCCTACAACATCAACGCCGACCTGGTGGCCGGCAAGGTGGCCGAAGCACTGAAAGCTGAAAAGCTGATGCTGCTGACCAACATCGCCGGCCTGATGGACAAGCAAGGCAAAGTGCTGACCGGCCTGACCACCCAACAGGTGGACGACCTGATCGCCGACGGCACCATCTACGGCGGCATGCTGCCGAAGATCCGTTGCGCGCTGGAAGCGGTGCAAGGCGGCGTCGGCAGCTCGCTGATCATCGATGGCCGGGTGCCGAATGCGGTACTGCTGGAGATCTTCACGGATACCGGCATGGGCACGTTGATCAGTAACCGCAAGCGTCCTTAAACGCCAAAAACTAAAAAGCCCCGCACAATCCGATTGAGCGGGGCTTTTTTATGGACGCTGATTTTGCAGCAGTGCGGAGATCCCCTGTGGGAGCGGGCTTGCTCGCGAAAGCGGTGGATCAGTCAGCACCTGTATCACTGAAAGACCGCCTTCGCGAGCAAGCCCGCTCCCACACAAGCCCACTCCACAGGTTTTACTGTGTCAGACGCCGAATTGCTCGCGGTACGCACGCACCGCCGGCAGGTGCTGCTTGAGCTGCGGATCATCCTCCAGGAACTGCAACACCTGGTTCAACGACACGATGCTCACCACGGGAATGCCAAAATCACGCTCCACTTCCTGGATCGCCGACAACTCACCGTTGCCACGCTCCTGGCGGTTCAGCGCGATCAGCACACCGGCGGCCTTGGCGCCGTCCTGGGACGCGATGATCTGCATCACTTCACGGATAGCCGTACCGGCCGTGATCACGTCATCGATGATCAATACATCGCCGGTCAGCGGCGCACCCACCAGGCTGCCGCCTTCGCCATGAGCCTTGGCTTCCTTGCGGTTGAAGCACCACGGCAGATCGCGCCCATGATGTTCCGCCAGGGCCACGGCCGTTGCAGCTGCCAGGGGGATACCCTTGTAGGCCGGGCCAAACAGCACGTCGAAGGAAATACCGCTTTCAACAATGGCTGCCGCGTAGAAACGCCCCAACTGAGCCAGGGCCGAACCCGAGTTGAACAAGCCCGCATTGAAGAAATACGGGCTGGTGCGCCCGGACTTGAGGGTGAACTCACCGAAGCGCAAAACCCCGCGATCGATGGCAAAACGAATGAAATCGCGTTGATACGCCTGCATGAAAAAAGCCTCAGATACCACGGATTTAGCTAATTAGGTAGACGGCGTGTATCATACACGCACGCGATTTTTGGGGCCATTTATGCGGATCATCAGTGTGAACGTTAATGGTATTCAGGCTGCAGTCGAGCGTGGTTTGCTCAGTTGGCTGCAAGCCCAGAATGCCGACGTCATCTGCCTGCAGGATACCCGCGCCTCCGCCTTTGAACTGGACGACCCAGCCTTCCAACTGGATGGCTACTTCCTTTATGCCTGCGATGCCGAAGTGCCCACCCAAGGTGGCGTGGCTTTGTATTCGCGGTTGCAACCCAAGGCGGTCATCAGCGGCCTCGGCTTCGAGACAGCCGACCGCTACGGGCGCTACCTGCAAGCCGATTTCGACAAGGTCAGCATCGCGACCTTGCTGCTCCCTTCGGGGCAGAACGGCGATGAAGACTTGAACCAGAAGTTCAAGCTAATGGACGATTTCGCCCGTTACCTGGATAAACAGCGACGCAAGCGTCGCGAGTACATTTATTGTGGCTCGCTGTACGTGGCGCAACAGAAGCTGGATATCAAGAACTGGCGCGACAGCCAGCAATCCCCGGGCTTCCTGGCGCCGGAACGTGCCTGGATGGACGAGATTGTCGGCAACATGGGCTATGTGGATGCCCTGCGCGAAGTCAGCCGCGAAGGCGACCAGTACAGCTGGTGGCCGGATAACGAACAGGCTGAGATGCTCAACCTGGGCTGGCGTTTCGACTACCAGTTGCTGACCCCAGGTCTGCGCCGGTTCGTCCGCAGTGCACGCCTGCCACGCCAGCCACGCTTCTCGCAGCATGCGCCGCTGATCGTGGACTACGACTGGACACTGACCATCTGAGGTCTTTTTCCAGCCACAAAAAAACCGACATCGCTGTCGGTTTTTTTGTGGGTGCTCATTATTTGATCACACGCCAGGTCAACGGGTAGCGATAGGGAATCCCTTTGTTGGCCTTGATGCTGCCGATGATGGTCAGCACGATCGTGGCGACCGCCAGGGCAAACATCAGGAAAAACCCAACCACCGCGAAGGCCAGCACGATGCAAGCGATCCAGGCGATGGCCACGGTGATCTGGAAGTTCAAGGCTTCCTTGCCTTGATCATCAATGAACGCATCCTTTTCCTTCTTCATCTGCCACAGGATCAGCGGCCCCACGACACTGCCGAAGGGGAACACAAACCCCAGAAACGCCGCGAGATGGCACAACATTGCCCCCTGGCGCACTTCGTAGGAAGGCGTCGGCACCGGCACTTGGCTGTTGTCATTCATGGCGTTTCTCCTTGAGGCGGGCTCAGTCAGCCAGGGCGGCGTTCTGCAACTCGAAGATTTCGGTCATGCCTTTCTGGGCCAGGGCCAGCATGGCATTCAGGTCGGCCGGCTGGAATGGCGCGCCTTCGGCGGTGCCCTGCACTTCGATGAAACCACCGGTGCTGGTCATGACCACATTCAGGTCGGTTTCGGCGGCCGAGTCTTCCAGGTAGTCCAGGTCCAGCACGGGCTCGCCCTGATACATGCCTACCGACACAGCGGCGATCATTTGCTTGAGCGGGTCGCCCGCCTTCAGGCCGCCGCGCTTCTTGATCACTTTCAGTGCGTCAACCAGGGCCACCATGGCGCCGGTGATGGACGCGGTACGGGTGCCGCCGTCGGCCTGGATCACGTCGCAGTCGACGTACAGGGTCACGTCGCCCAGCTTGGACATGTCCAGGGCTGCGCGCAGGGAGCGGCCGATCAGGCGCTGGATTTCCAGGGTACGACCGCCCTGCTTGCCACGGCTGGCCTCACGCTGGTTACGCTCGCCGGTGGCGCGCGGCAGCATGCCGTACTCGGCGGTCAGCCAACCCTGGCCCTGGCCTTTAAGGAAGCGCGGCACGCCGTTTTCAACGCTGACGGTGCAGATGACCTTGGTATCGCCAAACTCGACCAGTACAGACCCCTCGGCGTGTTTGGTGTAGTTGCGGGTGATGCGGATCGAGCGGAGCTGATCGGCAGCGCGACCACTTGGACGTTTCATAGGGAGACACCTGTACTGAGGACGAAAAACTGCCGAGCATTATAGAGCCGCGAGCCGATTCGGGGCACTGCTAAAAAATTCGGTTACGAATGCTCGGGTTTGGGCGTGTCCGCCCCACTGCGCTACAATCCTGCGCCTTCTTAATCATCAGCCCGTGTTTTCGGGCTGCAACGCGAGGTACCTCCATGGTGCACAGCATGACCGCCTTCGCGCGCGTCGAGAAAGCCGGCGTCCAAGGCACCCTGAGCTGGGAGCTGCGCTCGGTCAACAGCCGTTACCTGGAGCCGCACCTGCGCCTGCCGGAATCGTTCCGCGACCTCGAAGGCGCCGTGCGTGAAGCGCTGCGCCAGGGTATTTCCCGTGGCAAGCTGGAATGCACGCTGCGTTTCACCGAAGAAACCACCGGCAAAGCCTTGCAGATTGACCGCGACCGTGCCGCGCAACTGGTCGCCGCCGCCGAAACCATCGCCGGACTGATCAAGCAGCCCGCCGCGCTCAACCCGCTGGAAGTGCTGGCCTGGCCCGGCGTGCTGGTGGCCGACGCCACCGACCCGCAAGCCCTCAACGCTGAAGCCCTCGCCCTGTTTAACCAGGGTTTGAAGGAGCTGAAAGCCGGCCGCGAGCGCGAAGGTGCCGAACTGGCCCGCCTGATCAACGAGCGCCTGACCTCCATCGAAGAAGATGTTGTCACCTTGCGCGAACTGGTGCCGCAAATGCTCGCCACCCAGCGCCAGAAGGTGCTCGACCGCTTCACCGACATGAAGGCCGACCTCGACCCGACGCGACTGGAACAGGAAATGGTCCTGCTTGCGCAAAAGAGCGATGTCGCCGAAGAGCTGGATCGCCTGAGCACCCACATCCTCGAAGTGCGCCGAGTGCTCAAGTCCGGCGGTGCCGCCGGTCGGCGCCTGGACTTCCTGATGCAGGAACTCAACCGCGAAGCCAATACACTGGGCTCCAAGGCGTTCGATCCGCGCAGCACCACCGCGGCGGTCAACCTCAAAGTGTTGATCGAGCAGATGCGCGAACAAGTACAGAATATTGAGTAAGGCAACCTCCATGACCCACAGCACCGGCACCCTTTACATCATTTCCGCCCCGTCGGGCGCGGGCAAAAGCAGCCTGGTCAAGGCCTTGACCGACGCTGACGAGCAGATCCGCATCTCGGTCTCCCACACCACCCGCGCCATGCGCCCAGGTGAGGTGAACGGCGTGCACTATCACTTCGTCGAGCGCACCGAGTTCGTCAAGATGATCGAACACGGCGACTTCCTGGAACGCGCCGAAGTGTTCGGCAATCTCTACGGCACCTCGCAGAGCCACTTGCAGCAGACCCTGGACGAAGGCCACGACCTGATCCTGGAAATCGACTGGCAAGGCGCCGAACAAGTGCGCCGGCTGATGCCCCAGGCGCGCTCGATCTTCATCTTGCCGCCGTCGCTGGAAGCCTTGCACCAGCGCCTGACCAATCGTGGCCAGGACAGTGACGAGATCATCGAAGGCCGCATGCGCGAAGCCGTCAGTGAAATGAGCCACTACGTCGACTACGACTACCTGATCATCAACGACGATTTTGCCCACGCACTGGATGATTTGAAGGCGATTTTCCGCACCAATCAACTCCAGCAAAAGCGTCAGCAACAGCGTTTCGGCAAATTACTGGCCGAACTGCTCGGTTGATTGGCTCTTCCCAAAACCGCTGCAAGGGCTTTACATTGGCACTTGTAGCGGTTTTGCGAGGGCCTGCGAGAAATCAGCGCTTCCCTAAACGCTGGTGATTTTTTAAACTGTTCAGTCCGCTCGCCCAACCGGGCAGCGCGCATCTTGCATTCGCTCCGAGGAATACCATGGCCCGCGTAACCGTTGAAGACTGCCTAGAACACGTGGATAACCGCTTTGAGCTGGTCATGCTCTCTACCAAGCGTGCCCGTCAACTGGCCACTGGCGGCAAAGAGCCCCTGGTCCAGTGGGAAAACGACAAGCCTACTGTTGTAGCCCTGCGTGAAATCGCTGAAGGCCTGATGAGCTACGAGTTCATCGCCAACGCTGAAATCGTTGAAGACGAACCGCTGTTTGCAGCGTTCGAGGACGAGTCCAACGAGGCCGTCTAAGCCTATGCCTGGTCGACGTAGCACGGCGCGGGGTCACAGCCAACGGCAGGAGTTCACACTTTGCCGAGCATAGACGCCCTCGCCGATCGCTTATCGGCCTACCTCGGCCCAGACCAGGTCAACCTGGTCCGCCGAGCGTATTTCTACGCCGAACAAGCCCACGACGGTCAGCGCCGCCGCAGTGGCGAGGCGTATGTCACCCATCCTCTTGCGGTGGCAAATATTCTTGCCGATATGCACATGGACCATCAGAGCCTGATGGCTGCGATGCTGCATGACGTGATCGAAGACACCGGTATTGCCAAGGAAGCGCTCAGCGCGCAATTTGGCGAAACCGTGGCCGAACTGGTCGACGGGGTCAGCAAACTGACCCAGATGAACTTCGAAACCAAAGCCGAAGCCCAGGCGGAAAACTTCCAGAAGATGGCCATGGCCATGGCCCGCGATATCCGGGTGATCCTGGTCAAGTTGGCCGACCGGCTGCACAACATGCGCACGCTGGAAGTGCTGTCCGGCGAAAAACGCCGGCGCATCGCCAAAGAAACCCTGGAAATCTACGCCCCCATCGCCAACCGGCTGGGCATGCACGCCATTCGTATCGAATTCGAAGACCTCGGTTTCAAGGCCATGCACCCGATGCGTTCGGCGCGCATCTACCAGGCGGTCAAGCGCGCGCGTGGCAACCGCAAGGAAATCGTCAACAAGATCGAAGAGTCGCTGAGCCACTGCCTGGCGATCGACGAGATCGAGGGCGAGGTCAGCGGGCGGCAGAAGCATATCTACGGCATCTATAAAAAGATGCGCGGCAAGCGCCGGGCCTTCAACGAGATCATGGACGTGTATGCGTTCCGGATCATCGTCGACAAGGTGGACACCTGTTATCGCGTGCTGGGCGCTGTACATAATTTGTACAAACCTTTGCCGGGCCGCTTCAAGGATTACATCGCGATCCCCAAGGCCAACGGCTATCAGTCGCTGCACACCACGTTGTTCGGCATGCATGGGGTGCCGATCGAGATCCAGATCCGCACCCGCGAAATGGAAGAGATGGCCAACAACGGCATTGCTGCCCATTGGCTCTACAAATCCAGCGGCGACGAGCAGCCCAAAGGCACCCATGCCCGCGCCCGCCAGTGGGTCAAGGGCGTGCTGGAAATGCAGCAACGGGCCGGCAACTCCCTGGAATTCATCGAAAGCGTGAAGATCGACCTGTTCCCGGACGAGGTCTACGTATTCACACCCAAAGGCCGGATCATGGAGCTGCCCAAAGGCTCCACGGCGGTCGACTTTGCCTACGCCGTGCACACCGATGTGGGTAACAGCTGCATCGCCTGTCGGATCAATCGTCGTCTCGCGCCGCTGTCCGAACCGCTGCAGAGTGGCTCCACGGTCGAGATCGTCAGCGCTCCGGGCGCACGCCCGAACCCGGCATGGCTGAACTTCGTGGTCACCGGCAAGGCCCGCACGCACATCCGTCACGCGCTCAAATTGCAACGCCGCTCCGAGTCCATCAGCCTGGGCGAACGCCTGCTGAACAAAGTCCTCAACGGTTTCGACAGCGCCTTGGACAAGATTCCTACAGAGCGCGTGCAAGCGATGCTCCACGAGTACCGCCAGGAAACCATCGAAGACCTGCTGGAAGATATTGGCCTGGGCAACCGCATGGCCTATGTAGTCGCCCGCCGCCTGCTCGGCGAAGGCGAACAGCTGCCGAGCCCCGAAGGTCCGCTGGCGATTCGTGGTACCGAGGGCCTGGTGCTCAGCTACGCCAAATGCTGCACACCGATCCCCGGCGACCCGATTGTCGGCCACTTGTCGGCCGGTAAAGGCATGGTGGTGCACCTGGACAACTGCCGCAACATCACCGAAATCCGCCACAACCCGGAAAAATGCATCCAGCTCTCATGGGCCAAGGATGTCACCGGCGAATTCAACGTCGAGCTGCGGGTGGAGCTGGAACACCAGCGCGGCCTGATCGCCCTGCTCGCCAGCAGCGTCAACGCGGCCGACGGCAACATCGAGAAGATCAGCATGGACGAACGCGATGGCCGCATCAGCGTGGTCCAGCTGGTGGTCAGCGTGCACGACCGCGTGCACCTGGCCCGTGTGATCAAGAAACTGCGCGCCTTGACCGGGGTCATCCGCATCACCCGTATGCGTGCATAACCGCTCTACTACAAGGAGTCATTCATGACCAAGACTGTTATCACCAGTGACAAGGCCCCAGCCGCGATCGGCACCTACTCCCAGGCGATCAGGGCGGGCAACACCGTCTACATGTCCGGCCAGATCCCGCTGGACCCAAAGACCATGGAACTGGTGGAAGGCTTCGAAGCACAGACCGTACAGGTCTTCGAAAACCTCAAGTCGGTCGCCGAGGCTGCCGGCGGCTCGTTCAAAGACATCGTCAAGCTGAACATCTTCCTCACCGACCTGAGCCACTTCGCCAAGGTCAACGAGATCATGGGCAAGTACTTCGAACAGCCGTACCCAGCCCGCGCCGCCATCGGCGTTGCCGCCCTGCCAAAGGGTGCGCAGGTTGAGATGGACGCGATTCTGGTCATCGAGTAAAACACCCGGCGCAGCCCCCATAGGCTGCGCCGATTTCGTTTCAGAAGGATTTCATGATGCGCAAAGCGCTTGTAGCCTCATCACTGCTCGCCCTGTTGCTTGGCGGCTGCGCCAGCAACCCTGCCGACCGGGATGCGGGCGGCACCTGGATCAACCAGGTCGCCATCGATGCGGCAGCCAAAGGCGGCCCTTTGCGTGAAGCCCTGCAAAGCTTCGGCCCGAACCTCGAATGGGAGGTCAATACCAAGGCCTCGCAGGCACGCTACTACAACGGTTTTGAAGTAGCGGAAGGCAAGTTGCTGAGTGAAAAATCCGGCGCCTGGAGCGTGGACTTCTACGGCAGCTCCGCCACCGAACTCAAGCGCAAAGGCAAGCAACTGCTGCAAGTGGCTAATGATAACGAGCCTGAACAGTTGTTCGCCCGCCCCAAAGAGCCTGCGCCGGACGGTGCGCCCATCGGCGCCAACTTTGAGCGTGCGTTGTATGCAGCCTACATGGGCGGCGACTGGAAGATCAGCGACGGCTTCGGCAGCGGCGCCATCGTACAGTTCCAGGCTAACGGCAAGGTCGCCGGCCTGCCGAATGTCGATCAGTACTCGCTGTGCCTGGCGGGCGATTGCGCGTCGATGAGCGGCGGCTACGACAGCATCTGGCTGCAACTGAATGGCCAGGGCAATCCGTGGATCTTTATCCGCAAGGGTAAACAACTGGAGATCTTCCAGGCGGTCAACACCGCGCAGGCGGATGAAGTGCCTTCGTTTACGCCAGGCCCACGCCAGTGGTTGCTTGAAAAGCAATAAGTAGCCGAACGCAGACCCAAATGTGGGAGCGGGCTTGCTCGCGAAAGCGGTGTATCAGCAACACATTCAGTGCCTGACACTGCGCCTTCGCGAACAAGCCGGCGCCCACATTTTTCACCGCATTTCAGCCTTTGAGGATCGCCGCGTAGCCTTCCCGGTAAGTCGGGTACGTCGGCACCCAACCCAGCGCCTTGATACGCGCATTGCTGCATTGCTTGCTGCCGGCGCGCCGCACACTGGCGTCATCGGCCCATTCGGTCACACCCAGGTACTCGCGCAACCAGTCCACCACTTCGGCCAGTGGCGCGGGCGCATCGTCGACGCCGATGTAGACCTTGTCCAGCGAACCGCCCTTTTCTACATGCCGCAACAAAAAGGCCAGCAAACCCGCAGCGTCTTCCGCGTGAATGCGGTTGCCATATAAAGGTGGGTCGATTGCGACGCGGTAGCCTTGGCGAACCTGAGTCAGCAGCCATTCGCGACCGGGGCCATAAATGCCCGTCAGGCGCACGATACTGGCCGGGATGCCGCTGTTGAGCGCCACCTGCTCAGCCTCCAACATGACTTGCCCGGAATATCCCTTCGCCTGGGTTTCCGACGTTTCGTCGACCCACTCACCCTTCTGCTGTCCGTAGACACTGCTGCTGGATACAAACAGCAGGTGCTTCGGCTCCTGGCCGTAGTCGCCCAGCCACTCCAGCACATGTTTCAGCCCTTGTACGTAAGCGGCGCGATAGCCAGCCTCGTCGTGATCCGTCGCAGCGGCGCAGTACACCAGGTAATCCACCCCGCCGATCGGCCAGGTGTCAGGGCACTGCTTCTTGAACAAGTCCCCGGCAATACCGATCACGCCATCAGGCAGCCGCGAAATATCGCGGCGCAGGCCATGGACCTCCCATTCCGAGGCCAGCAACTGGCTGGCCAGCCGACTACCTACATCGCCACAACCGGCTATCACAACAGAAGGCGCTGCCATCACAAAAAACTCCGTACTGAAAGGTCTAGGTTAGCCTTCGCAGATGACCGTCGGCCAGAAAAAGGACAAATAAAGTAACTGTATTACTTTTGTTAACAAGAATTACTTGCAATAATAACCGCCCATTTGTCCTCGACCCCATGGGTCTGGAAGGACGATCACTCATTTTTTTACTCAGGTCCGGCCAGCATGACACGTAATACAACCCCCGCTTCGCCAACCAAGCTTCACAGCCCATCCCGCGCCTGGCGTGCGATTGCTGCGCTGCTGTTCAGCGTACTGCTGGCACCGACCGCTGCCTTCGCTGACGCCACCGCGCCAGCCACCCCGGCTGCAGCCGAGCAAAACGCCGCGGCACCGGCCGCTCCCGCCGCAGCGCCCGCTGCTACCGACCCGGCCCAGGCTGCTGACCCAGCCTCCGCCGACGAGACCGGGGTGGTTCTGGAAGGAGACAACACCCTGGGCATGGCCCACGACCTGTCGCCATGGGGCATGTATCAGAACGCTGACGTGGTAGTGAAAGCCGTCATGATCGGCCTGGCCATCGCCTCGATCATCACCTGGACCATCTGGATTGCCAAAGGCTTCGAGTTGCTGGGCGCCAAACGTCGCCTGCGCAACGAAATCGTCCACCTGAAAAAGGCCACCACCCTCAAGGAAGCCAGCGAAAGCGCGACCAAGAAAGGCACCCTGGCCAACACCCTGGTGCACGACGCGCTGGAAGAAATGCGCCTGTCGGCCAACACCCGCGAAAAAGAAGGCATCAAGGAACGTGTGGCCTTCCGCCTGGAGCGCCTGGTGGCGGCCTGCGGTCGTAACATGAGCAGCGGCACCGGCGTGCTGGCGACCATTGGTTCGACCGCGCCCTTCGTCGGTCTGTTCGGTACCGTGTGGGGCATCATGAACAGCTTCATCGGCATCGCCAAAACCCAGACCACCAACCTTGCTGTCGTTGCCCCAGGCATCGCCGAAGCCCTGCTGGCTACCGCCCTGGGCCTGGTTGCCGCGATTCCTGCGGTGGTGATCTACAACGTCTTCGCCCGTTCGATTGCCGGCTACAAGGCTCAGGTATCGGACGCGTCGGCAGAAGTCCTGCTGCTGGTCAGCCGCGATCTCGATCACCTGCCTACCGAGCGCAGCTCGCAACCGCACATGGTGAAAGTGGGGTAATCGGCCATGGGCCTGCATTTGAATCAAGGCGACGACGAACTCGTCGAGAACCACGAAATCAACGTCACGCCGTTTATCGACGTGATGCTGGTGCTGCTGATCATCTTCATGGTGGCGGCACCGTTGGCGACCGTGGACATCAAGGTTGACCTGCCCGCGTCCAGCGCCAAGCCGGCGCCGCGGCCGGAGAAGCCGATCTTCCTCAGCGTCAAGGCGGACCAACGCCTGTTCCTGGGTGAAGAAGAAGTCAAGGCTGAAACCCTGGGGCCGGTGCTCGACGCCAAGACCCAAGGCAAGAAAGACACGACGATCTTCTTCCAGGCTGACAAGGGCGTGGACTACGGCGACCTGATGAGCGTGATGGATGCCCTGCGGGCAGCCGGCTACCTCAAGGTAGGCTTGGTCGGACTTGAGACGGCAGCCAAGAAATGATCACGACGCGCCACAAACTGACGCGTTATGGCACCAGCCTCGCCGTCGTACTGGGCGTGCATGCCGTCGCGATCGCTATCGCGCTTCATTGGTCAGCGCCGCGTACGGTGCAGTTGCCGCCGGCGGCCATGGTCATCGACCTGGCACCGATGCCCGCACCGCCACCGCCAGCGCCGCCCAAGGTGGTGACGCCGCCGCAGCCGCCTGCACCGGTGGAAGAGCTGCCCCTGCCGAAACTGGCCGAGGCACCCAAGCCAACGATCCAGGTGCCCAAGCCGGTCAAGCCCAAGCCCAAACCACAGCCGCCGAAGCCAGTGGAGAAGAAGATCGAGCCGCCCAAGGAGAAACCCTCCGAGGATCCGCCGAGCGACGCTCCACCGACCCAGGCACCGGCTGAGAAATCGGCCCAGCCTGTACCAGGCCCCTCTCCGCAGCAAATCGCAGCGAAGGCATCCTGGGAAGGCACCCTGCTGGCTCACCTGCAGAAGTACAAGAAGTATCCGCCAGGCGCCCAGGCCCGTGGCAAGGAAGGCCTGAACCGCCTGAAGTTCGTGGTCGATGCCGACGGCAACGTGCTGTCCTACGAGTTGGTGGGCCGCTCCGGCAACGCCGACCTGGACCGCGCCACCCTGGATATGATCCGCCGTGCCCAGCCGTTGCCCAAGCCACCGGCAGACATGCTCAGAGGCGGCAGTATCGAGATCGTTGCACCGTTCGTGTACAACATCGAGAAACGCCGCCGCTAAGGGTTGCAGGCATCAGCTTGTGTAGGAGCTGGCTTGCCTGCGATAGCATCACCTCGGTGCAATTGATAGACCGAGGTGCCTGCATCGCGGGCAGCCCAGATGGGTTTATCGCATCAGCAAAATCACCGATATTCCCCGCTCAATCCCCAGCAAAGTTCTGATAACGTGCGTCTATCGATTGCAGCCGGTATGCTTGGCCCGCAACCTCATGGACGCCCGCTATGACTCTTACAGAATTACGCTACATCGTTACCCTCGCCCAAGAGCAGCACTTCGGCCACGCGGCCGAGCGTTGCCATGTCAGCCAGCCGACGCTGTCGGTGGGCGTGAAAAAGCTTGAAGACGAACTCGGTGTGCTGATTTTCGAGCGCAGCAAGAGCGCCGTGCGCCTTACGCCGGTGGGTGAAGGCATTGTTGCCCAGGCCCAGAAGGTGCTGGAGCAAGCGCAGAGCATTCGCGAACTGGCCCAGGCCGGCAAGAACCAGCTGACCGCACCGCTGAAAGTCGGCGCCATCTACACGGTCGGCCCGTACCTGTTCCCGCACCTGATCCCGCAACTGCACCGCGTCGCACCGCAGATGCCGTTGTATATCGAAGAAAACTTCACCCACGTGCTGCGCGACAAACTGCGCAACGGCGAGCTGGACGCGATCATCATCGCCCTGCCGTTCAACGAAGCCGACGTGCTGACCCTGCCGCTCTACGACGAGCCGTTCCAGGTGCTGATGCCGGCCGACCATCCGTGGACCAAAAAAGACACCATCGACGCCGCCTTGCTCAACGACAAGAGCCTGCTGCTGCTCGGCGAAGGCCACTGCTTCCGCGACCAGGTCCTGGAAGCCTGCCCGACCCTGACCAAGGGCAACGACGGCGCCAAGCACACCACCGTGGAATCCAGCTCCCTGGAAACCATCCGCCACATGGTCGCGTCCGGTCTGGGTATTTCGATCCTGCCGCTGTCAGCAGTGGACAGCCATCACTACGCCCCCGGCGTGATCGAAGTGCGCCCACTCACGCCGCCGGTGCCGTTCCGTACCGTGGCGATCGCTTGGCGCGCCAGCTTCCCACGGCCGAAAGCGATTGAGATCCTCGCCGATTCGATCCGCCTGTGCTCGGTGGCCAAGCCGACAGCTGCGAGCTAAGCAACGGTATGACTGAGCTGTCGCAGGTGTCGGTGACGGCACTCAAGGGTGTCGGTGAAGCCATGGCCGAGAAGTTGGCCAAGGTCGGCCTGGAAAACCTCCAGGACGTCTTGTTCCATTTGCCCCTGCGCTATCAGGACCGGACCCGCGTCGTGCCCATCGGCCAGTTGCGCCCTGGGCAGGATGCCGTGATCGAAGGCACCGTCAGCGGCGCCGACGTGGTGATGGGCAAGCGTCGCAGCCTGGTCGTGCGCCTGCAGGACGGCACCGGTGGCCTGAGCCTGCGCTTCTACCATTTCAGCAACGCGCAGAAGGAAGGGCTCAAGCGCGGCACCCGCGTGCGCTGTTACGGCGAAGCACGGCCCGGGGCATCGGGCCTGGAGATCTATCACCCGGAATACCGCGCGATCACCGGCGACGAGCCGCCGCCGGTCGACACCACACTCACCCCCATCTACCCGCTCACCGAAGGCCTGACCCAGCAACGCCTCCGCCAACTGTGCATGCAGACGCTGACGATGCTCGGCCCGAAAAGCCTGCCCGACTGGTTGCCGTTGGAGCTGGCCCGCGATTATCAATTGGCGTCGCTGGACGATGCGATCCGCTACCTGCATCACCCGCCCGCCGATGCCGATGTCGACGAACTCGCACAGGGTCATCACTGGGCCCAGCACCGCCTGGCCTTCGAAGAGCTGCTGACCCACCAACTGTCCCAGCAACGCCTGCGCGAAAGCATGCGTTCGCTACGTGCGCCGGCGATGCCCAAAGCCACCCGCTTGCCCGCGCAGTACCTGGCCAACCTCGGCTTCGCACCGACCGGTGCCCAACAGCGCGTCGGGAATGAAATCGCTTACGACCTCAGCCAGCAGGAGCCCATGCTGCGCCTGATCCAGGGCGATGTGGGCGCGGGCAAGACCGTGGTCGCCGCCCTCGCCGCCCTGCAAGCGCTGGAAGCCGGTTATCAAGTGGCGTTGATGGCACCGACCGAGATCCTCGCCGAGCAACACTTCATCACCTTCAAGCGCTGGCTCGAACCCCTGGGCCTGGAAGTCGCGTGGCTGGCCGGCAAGCTCAAGGGCAAGAACCGCGCGGCAGCCCTGGAACAGATTGCCGGCGGCGCACAGATGGTGGTGGGCACCCACGCGCTGTTCCAGGACGAAGTGCAGTTCAAGAACCTCGCGCTGGTGATCATCGACGAACAGCACCGCTTTGGCGTGCAACAACGCCTGGCCCTGCGTCAGAAAGGCGTGGGCGGACGTATGAACCCACACCAACTGATCATGACCGCCACGCCGATCCCGCGCACCCTGGCCATGAGCGCCTACGCCGACCTCGACACCTCGATCCTCGATGAACTGCCGCCCGGCCGGACTCCGGTCAACACCGTATTGGTCACTGACACCCGGCGTGTCGAAGTGATCGAGCGCGTGCGCGGCGCCTGTGCCGAAGGGCGCCAGGCGTACTGGGTGTGCACGCTGATTGAAGAGTCCGAGGAGCTGACCTGCCAGGCTGCCGAGACCACTTATGAAGACCTCACCAGCGCTCTGGGTGAGCTCAAGGTCGGCCTGATCCACGGGCGCATGAAGCCCGCTGAAAAAGCCGCGGTGATGGCCGACTTCAAGGCCGGCAACCTGCAACTGCTGGTGGCCACCACCGTGATTGAAGTAGGTGTGGACGTACCCAATGCCAGCCTGATGATCATTGAAAACCCCGAACGCCTGGGCCTGGCGCAGCTGCACCAGTTACGCGGCCGGGTCGGCCGGGGCAGCGCCGCCAGCCATTGCGTGTTGCTCTACCACCCGCCGCTGTCGCAGATCGGTCGTCAGCGCCTGGGCATCATGCGCGAAACCAACGACGGTTTTGTCATTGCCGAAAAAGACCTGGAGCTGCGCGGCCCTGGGGAAATGCTCGGCACTCGCCAGACCGGCCTGCTGCAATTCAAGGTCGCCGACCTGATGCGCGACGCCGACCTACTGCCGGCCGTGCGCGATGCGGCGCAAGCGTTGCTCGAACGCTGGCCGGATCATGTCAGCCCGTTGCTGGATCGCTGGCTGCGCCATGGGCAGCAATACGGCCAAGTGTGACCTGAGGCTTTGTAGGAGCGGGCCAGCCCGCGCCTACAAATGAACCGCGTCACAAACCTCAGTTAGTCGACCAACAGTTGTATCAAGCTGGTTATACTTCGTTGACTGTAAGAAATTGGATCAGGCCATGTCAGAAGTTGCCCTCGCCACAGCCCCACTGACCGCCCCGCCGGTCATTCGGGCTCTGCTCGCAAAACTCGCCATCCCCTACACGGAAGTCGCCGATCTACCGGGCCTGAATCCTGCGCAAAAAATCCAGGCAGTATTGCTGGAAGACGCGGTGGGCGCACTGATGGTGCTGTTCCCGCAGAACCAGTTGCTTGACCTCAACCGCCTCGCCGAACTCACCGGTCGCCGCCTCACGGCCGTGTCGCCGGATCGCGTCGAGCGCATGCTGGGCAAACACGAACTGACCCTGCTGCCGGGCCTGCCACCGCTCACCAGTTCACCTTGCCTGTACGAAGGCAGCCTGCTCGACGAACCCAGCCTGCTGGTGCATTCGGGTGAAGCAGGCCTGTTGCTGGAGATCTCCAGAGACGCCTTCAAGACGATGCTCACCAAGGCCAGCGCCGGCCACTTCGGCGAGCCGTTGAGCAATATCCGCCCCAACCTCGACCGCCCCAATGATGACCGTGAGGAAATCACCCAGGCGATGCAGGCGTTCACCGCCCGCCGTATCCAGCAACGCCTGGAAGCGACTATCGAGATTCCACCGCTGGCCGATACCGCGCAGAAGATCATCAAGCTGCGCGTCGACCCGAACGCCACCATTGATGACATCACCGGCGTGGTCGAGACCGACCCGGCGCTGGCCGCACAAGTGGTGAGCTGGGCCGCGTCGCCGTACTACGCCTCGCCGGGCAAGATCCGCTCCGTGGAAGACGCCATCGTGCGCGTGCTGGGCTTTGACCTGGTGATCAACCTGGCGCTGGGCCTGGCACTGGGCAAGACGTTGAGCCTGCCCAAAGACCATCCGCACCAGTCCACGCCGTACTGGCACCAGTCAATCTACACCGCCGCCGTGATCGAAGGCCTGACCCGCGCCATGCCGCGCGCCCAGCGCCCGGAAGCCGGCCTGACCTACTTGGCCGGCCTGCTGCACAACTTCGGTTACCTGCTGCTGGCCCACGTGTTCCCGCCGCACTTCTCGCTGATCTGCCGTCACTTGGAGGTCAACCCGCACCTGTGCCACAGCTATGTCGAGCAACACCTGCTGGGCATCAGCCGCGAGCAGATCGGTGCCTGGTTGATGCGCTACTGGGACATGCCGGATGAGTTATCCACCGCCCTGCGCTTCCAGCATGATCCGACCTACGATGGTCAATACGCCGAATATCCGAACCTGGTGTGCCTGGCCGTGCGCCTGCTGCGCAGCCGCGGCATCGGGTCCGGGCCGGATGAAACCATCCCCGACGAGTTGCTTGAGCGCCTGGGGCTGAGCCGGGACAAGGCGGATGAAGTGGTGAGTAAGGTGCTGGATGCCGAAGTGTTGTTGCGCGAGCTGGCTTCGCAGTTCAGCCAGGGCTGAGCCACCCACACCCTGTAGGAGCGAGCTTGCTCGCGAAAAACCTGACAACACCGCGGGGCTCCAGACACCCCGCGTCATCGTTCACGACCTTCGCGAGCAAGCTCACTCCTACGGTAGTTACTTCTTTTTCTTCGGCTTCAAATACTTGGTCAACCCCTGGAACCAGATCACCAGCGCCGGGTTGCCCTTGATCTGGATCGACTTGTCCTGAATCCCCGTCATGAATGCCAATTGCTTGTTCTTCGCCTGCATCGTAGCGAAGCCGTAGGCGGCATCTTTAAAGGCGATGGCGAACGCCGGCGACGGGTGAACACCCGAGCGACTGGTGATGCGCTGGTCTTTGACGATGAAATGACGAGCAACCTTGCCGTCGAGGGTCTGCAGCTGGAAGGCCAGGTCTTTGTCACCCAGTTGCTGCTGGAAGGCGGGATTGGTGCGGCTGGCTTTGCCCATCATCAGGCCCAGCACCCACAGGAGAAGACGAAATTTCATGCACACGGCCTCGGTGTAATTATTGAGTGGCCGCAGCAGTTTAACGATTTGCTAAAGGAACGCCACCGATCTTGCGCATTAGCGGAAGATCGGCTGGCGTTTGACGCTTATAGCAGCATGTTGTTTAAACGTTAGGGCAAGGTACCGGTGCCCAGTCGGCCAGGTTCGGATCGCGGCAGCTGCCTTCGAGTTGTGCCTTGCCGGCGCTGGCAACCTGCTTGCTTTCAGCTTGCTTGGCCTGCACGGTCTGGATGCTCTTCTCGGTGGTGACTGCTTCTTTTGGCACAACCGGCAGCTTCTTCGCGACTTTCGGTGGCGTCTTGCCTTTCTTGGCGGGTACCGGTGGCGGCGTCACGTCGGCTTGGGCCACGGTGACTACGTCGTTACGCTGCACACCCACTTGCTGCAGGTCTTTTTCGTAGGCCTGGGTGTAGTTGTTCAGGTCTTCGCTGGCCTTGCCGTTGACGGCAACGATCAGGTCATTGGACTCCTTCAAACCCGCAACGATTTCCGCCAGGCGCTTGCGGCCTTCGGTGTCGTTGACGGTCTTGGCTTTGCGGTCGGCCACCAGCTTGGTGAACGCGCTCTGGTAGCACTGCTGCGAGGCTTTGGCGTAGGCGGTGCTGCGGTCGATATCCGATGCGCTTTTATTGAAGTCTGTGGAGTAAGAAGCAATGCGCTGGTTGTCATCGCTGATCTGCTTCTGACGCTCGGTGTAGTAACCCGCCGCGCCGCCGGCCAGGGCGCCGCCAGCGGCACCGATGGCAGCGTTACGGCCGCGCTTGTCGGAGTCGCCGGTCAGGGCGCCCAGCAGTGCACCACCGGCAGCGCCGATGGCTGCACCGGTCACAACCGACTTGGTCATGTCCGAATCGGTCGCGCGCAGGTGTTGCACCGGCTCGTAGCAGTTGGGGTAGTACTCGACCTTGGTGCTGGACGCGACCTTGGAGGCCGGCGACGTGGCGCAACCGGTCAGCACAGTACTGAAACCGGCCGCGATCAGCAGCAAGTGACGCTTGGAAACCGCCTTACGGGAAAAAAGCATAGGTGTGTTCTCGTTTAAGTTTGACTTGCCCAGCACGGCCCACCGCCGCCTGAGTCCCTTCCAAGCTCGCCATACAGCCAGCGCTCATCGCTGACCGCTCGCTGCGAGCAGTTCCTTCAAGATCGTTGCCGGGTCGGCCCGCTGTTGCTTGCGGTAGTTGCCAACATGGCGAACGAACAGTGTTGCGCGCGTCACCAGGCTCTTGCCGAGCACCGGCTTGCGATCCAACTCCTCCTTGATCCGTTGAAACTGCGCCTGGATCACCGCATCGGTGTAACGCGTGCCGGTGGCCAGGTTGTCGATATAAATCGCCACCGCGCCATCGAGCGCGCTGCGGCCATTGGTGATGGCCATGTCAAACAGCTGCGCGCTGGCCTCGTCCTTGTTGTCCTGGGCCTGCTGGCGACTCTTCTGCAGGTTGGCCAGGCGGATGTTGTAGTTGGCGATGGTTTCGGCCACCAACGCGGCCGACTGGATCAGGTTGCCCGCCGCCTCTTCGCGTTGCTGGGCGATCAGCGAGACGTTGCGCTTGAGCTCTTCATTGACCAACCCCAGCTCGGCTTGCAGCTTGGGGTCGACGCTGGCGGCGATGATGCTGTCCAGGCGCTTGGTCGGGTCCTGGGCGTCGTCGATGGCGTCGGTCAGCGAGGCGAGGCGACCTTCTTTCTGCCACTGGGCGAACAGTTCCTTGTAGCGCGAACGCGGTGCCGACAGTGCGCCGATCGCCACGCGAAAACCGGTGGTCTCGTTGCTTTGCTCGGTGCCGTCGGCGGCGAACAGTGGGTACTCACGGCGCATGCCGGTAAACAGCGTGCCCTCGCCTTCGAGGTAGTTGCCGCCCTTGACCACAAAGCCGCCATAAGCGCCCTGGCGACGCCCGGCGTGCACCAGCTGGAAGGACTCCTGGACCATTTCGGCCGCATTGCCGATCACATCAAACAGGCCAATCGGGTTGGGCAATTTGGTGCCGATAGGCATCAGGCGCGCGGCTTGGCCGGTACCGCCGGCCACCTGGTTGAACACAGCGTAATCGCCGAGCGGGCCGTCGCTGTCACTGCCGTCGACACGACGGGGGAACAGGCGCCCTTCCAAGTCCTGGCGGCTGACCGCATGGCCGCCGCGTGCGGCGAATTCCCACTCCACTTCGGTGGGCAGGCGCACAAAACCGAGACCACCGTCATCCGCCGAAGAACCGCGACCACTCACCGGCAGTAGCTCACGGTGGTATTTCATCAGCCAGGCGCTGTACACCGCCGAGAAACGCTCGGCCTCAAAGCGCGACAGCTTCACCTTGGGCAAGCGCGCGGCCATGCCAGTGGGCGCATCGCACGCAGGCGCGGGTTCACCGCTGGCCAGCGACTGGGCCTGGGACATCACCTGGGCGTACTGGCGTGCGGTCACTTCGTACTTGCCGATGAAGTACAACATGGGCTTGAGCGGGGTCTTGGCGTCGGTCTTCGGCATCAACGGCGCGATGACTTTGTTCCAGTCTTTCGGGAGATCCTTGAGGGTGAACTGGCCATTGATGAAGTCGCGGCGGTAGCCGGAAATAAACGACTGCTGATAGCCCGCCTCGCCTTCGGCAAAGGGGTAGCCGAGGTTGATTTCGCGGTCGTCCAGGGAGCCCTGGGCCAGCACATAGGCATAGCGGAACACCATGTTGCCTTCGCACGGCAGCGGCAGGCTGACGTCGCCTTCCAACGGCTTGGGGTTGTCGAGCTTGTCGCTTGCCTCGTCGGCCCAGGCCATTGAGGCCAGGCTCAGCGCCACACAGGCGCCCAGTAACTTAAACATCTCTGATTCCTTCAGAAGCCTGGATCCGCGCCACTCGCCAACCACCACAGGCCGCCGCCACGGCGCTGACGCCCATGACTGCAATCAGGGCCAGGCCGTAATGACGCGCCAACAGGTGGCTGGCGTATTCGCCCGGCACCTGCACAAAAAGCTTATTCAACGCCGCCTCGGCCACGCCATACAGCCCAGCACTGAGCACGGCAGCAAACCCTGCGCTGTACAGCGCCTGCACCACCACGAACAACAGCAGCCCGCCCGTGGAAAACCCCAGCAGGCGCAGCACCGACAATTCCCGCCGCTTGCGCGCGACGGCGGCCAGGGCCCCGGCAAAGATCGCCGCAAACGCCCCCGCCAACGCCAAGCCGCAGATCACCCAGAACACGATCGACAGGTTGCGGCTCAACGACTGCACCTGCGCGATGGTCTGTGCCTGGGTCGACACTAATAAATTCTGCCCCGCGAAGTACACCCGCAGCGGCTCCACATCAGTGAGGTTACGGGCATACAAGCGAAACGCCGGGTAAACCCGCTGCTCATTCGTCCCCACCGCCTCACCGCTCCAACCCAACGCGGGCACTGCACGACCGTCGCGGTAGTCTTCCGCCCCTTCCAGCAGTTTCAGATCGGCAAACAAGCCGTCACGGGCAAAGACTTCCAACGGCAATACCGCCAGCACCTGCAGGCGCGTGCGTTGGGCTTCCACGCGTCCCGCCACTTGCCGTGCAAAGCTGGTTTCCAGCCAATCCCCTGGCCGCGCCGCAAGCTTCTCGGCGGCGGTGTGGCTCAGCACGATCTGACCCAGGCCCTGCGGCACCGGCAGGCCGGCCAGCAACGGGTCACCCGAGGCGGTCGGTAGCATCTCCAGGACCAGCGTGCCCACCTGCGCGGTCGCCGCAATCTGCCGCGTACGCGGCAGCGCGAATGCCACATCGTTGCGCTGACCGAGCTGCTCGATAAAGGCGCTGCTGAATCGACCACCGCCCAGCGGAATAATTTCACGGGTGGCGGGGTCGGTCTGCAAACGTTCGGTCAAACTGCTAACCAGTCCAAATTTCAGGCCGAATAACACCAACAACGGTGCGATGACGGCGACCAGTGCCAGCACCGAACAGGCGGACAGCCAGGCATCGTTGCGATAGTCCTGCCAGGCCAGCGACGCCACCAGACCGATGCGCATCAGCACACCTCCCCGAGGGTCGCCGTAACGCCGCCATCGGCGTCGCGACGGCAACTGATGCGCCGCACCTGCAAGCCACTGGCGCGGGCCAGGGGTTCGTCATGGGTAGCGATCACACACGCCGCACGGTGTTCGCGAGCCTGGGCCAGCAACGCCTGCATCACGCGCTCGGCATTCAAGGGGTCGAGGGACGCCGTCGGTTCATCCGCCAGCACCAGTTGTGGCGCATGGGCCAGGGCGCGGGCACAGCTGACGCGTTGGCGTTGGCCCACCGAAAGCGCCGTCGGCTTCTTGGTCAACTGGTCGCTGATCTCCAACTGCTCGGCCAGGCGCGCCACGCTGCCATCGTCCTTCAAACCCAACAGTTGCCGGGACAACGCGATATTGCCGCGCACATCGAGAAACCCCAGCAGACCGCCGGTTTGCAGCACATACCCCAGATGCTGGCTACGCAGCGCGGCCAGGGTGGATTGCTGATCGCCGTGCCACAGCCCGGCTATGTCCTGCTGATGGAATTCGAACTGCCCGACCTGATCCGGCGCCAATACCAGCGCCAGCAAATCCAGCAAGGTGCTCTTGCCGCAACCACTGGGCCCGACAATCGCCAGTTGCTCACCCGCACGCAGCGCCAGCGCCGGGATCACCAGGCTATAGCGCTGGCTACCGACGCCTCGGCTCTTGTGCACCGCGCTCAGGTTCAGCATTACGGCAACGTCGACAACGGCACGCGGTACAACGCATCGCCCGGCTCGGCATCGCCGAAACGGACCCAGTTGGCCAGGTCATTGTGGAAGGTTTCGTAGAGGCGGATCTTCGAGTCCAGCTCATCGATGAAGTCTTCCTGCTCGGCCACGCTCAACGACAACCACAGGTCCTGGGTCATGTTCAGCGACTTGCTGCGGTACGGCAGGCCTTCCAGGTATTCGCCGAGAATGCCGCCGTCGGCCAGGTTGCCGCCCTTGCGCAAGGCCTGCGGGTCGCGACTCATGTAGGCCGAAGCGCTGGCGATTTCCTGAAAGAAGTCCTTGGGCGAGGTCTGCGTCTTGCGCGCCGCGTCGACGATCAACTTCAGCGACTGCTGCAGATCGTTGAGCTGCAGCTTGGTCAGCATCACGCACACCTGGAACGCCGGCAGTGCCGGGTTGGTCAGGTCGCGGTCGGCGGTCCAGGCGCTGACCAGTTGCGGCGCCTGGCTTGCGGTTTTGCGACCGAGGAAATCCATGTGCATGGCATAACCGACGGCGGCGGATTTGTCCGCCAGGCTCGGTGCGCTGTTCAGCAACGGCACCGGCTGCGGCGTGTTGCTGCGTACCTGGTGCACCAGGTTGGCGAACACCGTACCGATCTCATCCACGCGCTCACCGAGTTTGCGCACGTCGCCCCCAGGCACCGCGGTGTAGAGGTCGCCGATCTGCGGGTTGGCGTCGGCGGTGAGGATGCGGTACTGGCTCTCGGCGCCGGCATGGGTTTTCTTGCCGGCGTCGGTGCGCAAGTGCAGGGCGTAGATCTTGATCTGCTTGCCCAACGCGGCCTGGCGCACTTCGGCTTCGTTCATCTGGGTGGCGGCAAAAGGATCGTTCTTGCGCAGCGCACCCGCATCGGTGACCAGCAGAATGATGCGCCCGCCATAGCCGGACCAATCCATGCCATCCACCGCCTGCATCACCCCGGCGAACGCGTCTTCGTTGAACGAGTGGCTGGACACAGTGGACGCCTTGACCTGGCGCGCCATGTCGAGGAAACGCTGCGGGTCGCGGCCCTGGTCGAGGGTGATCAGGGTCTTGGCGACGTATTCCAGGCCAGGGGTTTTCTTGATGCTGCTGCGAAAGCCCACCATGCCGAAGCTCACGCTGTCCAACTCGCCCCGCTCGCCGATACGGGTTTGCAGCTCATGCACGACGTCGCGGACCTGGTCGATGTAGGGCTGCATGGAAACGGTGGTATCGACCACGAGAACCACCGCCGTGCGAAAGGCGTCGGCATTGGCGCTGATCACCGGTGTAGCCGGTTTGGCGGCGCTGGTGCCTGGGTCGATGGAGGCCACATTGAGCAACTGCACCGGCTGGCCGTTTTCGTCGAAGCTCTCTTTGGCGTCGAAGATCGGCAGCAGGTAGAACTGGTTTTGCGGCACGGCGCTGGCGGCCGGCTCCAGCGCCAGGATCTGGCTGTTGTCTTCGCTGTTTTTCTGCGCCTTGGCCAGTACGCCTTTGGCGGCGGCCGGGTCAGTCAGCAGCTTTTCCACTTCAGCGGATTGGCGCAGGAACATCACCGGCGCCCGCCCCGAACGCTCGGTGAATTTGAGCACCAGGCTCTGCTTCCAGTCGCTGACCTGGGACGCAGGCAACCAACCGTCACTGCGACCATCGGTGGCGGCGCCGACACGTACCCACGGGCTGCCGTCAACGTCCTTGCGTTGGTAGACGTAGAGCACGGAGAACGCCGGCAGGGCTTTGCCCGGCGCGCTGCCGGCGTCAGCGGACAGCTTGGCGCCCGGCTTGCTGAGCACGCGCTGGAACAGCGTCTTCTTGCCTGCCATGAGCAACGGACGTTGACCGCCATCCGCTTCGGCCACAGGCGAAGCCACCGTAGGCACTGCCGCAGCGGGCGGTTTGGCCACAGGCTCATCGCCGCCACTCAACCACCAATAGCTCGCGCCACCAATGGCCAACGCAACCGCCACCGCAACAGCGGCCAGTGCCAACACCGGACCACGGCGCTGCTCGCTGTGCTGGATCGGCGGCACCACCGGTTGGCGCACCGGCTGGGGTTTTTCGGTAGGGATTTCGATGGATTCCGGGGTGATGCCGGCTAAATCAAAACTCATCGGGATCGGCAGCGGCCGCACTAACGTGGCTTCCGGCGACTCCGACGGCAGGTTATCCAATGCTTGTAACAACGCTGCCGCATCCGGAAAGCGCTCCGCCGGATCCTTTGCCAACAGCTTGCGTAGCACGTCCTGATAACGGCCGTGGTGCACCGGTAATTCGGGCAGCGGTTCGGTCAGGTGCGCCAGCGCCGTCGACAGTGCATCCGTGCCGGTGTACGGCAGCTTGCCGACGAGAATCTCGTACAGCACCACGCCCAGCGCGTACAGGTCCGCCCGACCATCAATCTCTTGGCCCCGCGCCTGCTCCGGGCTCATATAGCTCGGCGTGCCCACGGCAAAACCGGCCTGGGTGAACTGGGTGCGATCATCCAGCGACTTGGCGATACCAAAGTCGGACAACACTGCCGTGCCATCCGCGCGGAACAGAATGTTCGCCGGTTTCACATCGCGGTGTACCAGGCCCTGAGCATGGGCATAGCCCAGTGCCGAGGCGATCTGGCGGATCAGCGTCACCCCCTGCTCCGGCGTCATGCCGGCGGCGATGCGCTCTTTGAGCGTGCCGTTGGGCAGGTATTCCATGGCCATGTAGTACAGCTCACCGACATTGCCGATGTCATGGATGGTCACCGTGTGCGGATGCGACAAGCGCGCCAGGGTCTTGCCCTCGCGCAGGAAGCGCTCGCAGAAGCTCGGGTCGGCCGCCAATGCCGCCGCCATCACCTTCAAGGCCACTTTGCGCTCCAGGGAACGCTGGGTCGCCAGGTACACGCTGGCCATGGCGCCTTCGCCAATTTCGCCTTCGATGTCATAACCCGGGATGACGATGTTCATGGTGATACCTTCACGACGATGGCAGTGATGTTGTCCGGCGCACCCCGGCTGAGCCCCAGATGCACCAGGCTGCGCACGATTTCATCCGGCGTGTCGTGGCCCAGGACTTCGCGGATTTCATGGTCTTCAACGGTCTTGTTCAGGCCGTCGCTGCACAACAGGTAGCTGTCACCGGGGGCGATCAGCAGGTCGACCACCGCCAATTCCAGGTACGCCTCCACGCCAATCGCTCGGGTGACGATGTTGGCGCGTGGATGCGTGCGCGCATCAGCTTCGCTGAGCAGACCGCTGTCTTGCAGGTCTTGCACGTAACTGTGGTCGCGGGAGATCCCTTCGAGCACGCCATCGCGCAGGCGGTACAAGCGACTGTCGCCAGCCCACAAGCACACGCCGCGCAAGCCACGCGCGGCCAACAGCACCACGGTGCTGCCCATCATGGTTACGCCACGGTGGGCGGTTTCTTCGCGCACGGCGGCATTGATGCGCAGCAGGTCATTACGCAGCGCTGCGGTGTATTCATCCAGGGAACGCCCTACCGGCACGCTGCGCAGGCTGTCGACGATCAGGCTGCTCACATAGTCCCCCGCCGCATGCCCGCCCATGCCGTCGGCCACCACCCACAGGCGGTTTTCCGGCAGGTCCAGGCAGGCGTCTTCGTTGACCTGGCGGACCATGCCCACATGGCTTTTGCTCGCGGATTTGTACGTCGACCCCATCTACACCACACCTTCTTGTCCGAGCAAAAACTGCGCAAAATCGCCAGCGGCAGGCAGGCCCTGACACCGCAACAAACCAGGGGAAATACGTTGTGACCCACGGCCCCACCACAGGCTCGCGCCGTCGCAGGCCTGTTCGGCGAGGGCGGTCATACGCTGGTGCGGTTCGGTGGCGGCCACCCGTTGCAGGCCGGCGAAACGGCTGTCTACCGCGCGCGACTCAGTCGACGGGAGGCCCAGGGCATCGAGGCCTTCATTGAAGCTTTCGAAGGTAGCCCCGGCATCCAGGGTGCTGAGCAACAGCGCTTCGGTCTGCTCGAACCAGCTGTCCGGGCCACCTACCAGGGAGGCAGGATTGGTGTCGTGATCGAGCAACGCCACCACCGCCAGCGGGAAGTAGCGTCCGACCCGATCGATGCTCGGCATCACCACGCCTGCCGCCGCGTCCGGCCCGCACACCCCGGGCGCCAGCACAAAACGCCACAACGGGCTGACCAGGTACGTGTTGAGCCAGTCACCGCCGAGGCTGTTTTGACTGGCAAGCAAACCTGCTGCCAGCCAACTGTCCCATGGGCCGATGAAACTCTGGGGCAAGGCGCGGCTGACAAAGTCACCGCGGCTGGCCAACTTGCCGTAGAAACCCACAGTCGTCATAACCGCTCCGGCAGGCTGAAGCCACTGAGCACGCGGCTCTTGAACGGGTTGAAGGCGCTGTTGGCGCGCAATTCGTAGGCGATGCTTGCGCCATCGACGCGCAGGCGCAGGTTGAAACGGTCCGGCGAGTTACCGGCGGTGAGGTCTGACTGCTCCAGCAAGCGGAACCAGGCCCAGGGCCCGTCCAGGGTCACGCCGGAACGGCCACTGGCCGACGGCGGCATGATGGAGATACGCACCACGCCAATGCTGCCGGGGTTTGGCCATTGCATCGCTACCGGGCGGCTCGGGCCGTGATCGTAGCTCAGTTGTTGGCCGTCGAGGTCCAACAGGAACTGAGTGATGGTCGGGTCCATCGACACCGGCTTGAGTTCGAAACGCACAATCGGCTGGGTGCCACCGGCGCGGAAGAACGCATCGCGAATGGTCGCGGCACGCTGGAAGGTTTGCAGCACGCCCGGCGCAATCCCAAGCTTCTGCGCCGCGCCCGGCTGCCAGCGCCAGGTCTGCGCGGAGGTGTCGACGTAAGGCTGCAGGTACTTGCGGAAGTAGTTGTCCATCACCCCGCCCACGCCAAAGAACTGCCCGAAGTCATCCAGGGTCGCGTCACGCGCGCTGCCCGGCGACATCGGGTAACGCCCGGCCAGCGACTGGCGATACACGTTGACCACTTCGCTGACCCAGGCCGCGTTCAGTTGATTGCGCACCCCGCCCATCATGCTATTGGTGGTGGAATTGACCACCGACTTGACCATGCCCTGCACCAGCGGTGGCTGGCGCTCGGCATTCAGGCTGACGCGCGTGGCCGCAGCCGCCGCTTGGTTTTTCGCCTCACCGAGCAACGCGTCGCCGCTGGCGCCGACCATGGCGCTGACCTGCACATACAGCGCATTCATGTCCGTGAGCAGGCCATCGATGGCCGCCGGCTCGCCTTCGTTCTTGCTGACGATGCTGTTGAGTTCGGCAAAGTGCGCGGTCACAGGATCATCCGCCGCCGCTGGCGCATTCGCAGCCGGCTGCTCTTGGCCGAGCAGGCTGCCCAGGCGCTCCTTGAGCTTGTCGACACCCCCTTCTACCGGCACGCCTTTGGCGGCCAACTGGCGTTCTTCGGCTTGCAGATCGGTTTCCTTGGCCACGGCCACCAGCAGCTTTTTCAGCGGCGAGGTCGGGCCGGAAATCACCCGCAGCACGTCGGCCGCCTGGGCCACGCTGGTGATCGGCACGAAGTCGATGTCCGCCAGCAACGCATCCCACTGGCGCTGGTAATCCTGGAAATACAGGCGCCGCACATCGGCAGCCAGGCTCACCACGTTCTGCTGGTCGGCCTGTTCGTGCCCCAACACCCATTGTTCTTCAGCGAGGGTGCCGGTCTGGTTCAGGCTGCTCAGCAGAAACGCCTGGCGATAGCCCTTGGCGGTGAAGAACCCACTCAACGGCTCGCCCAATGGCTTGCCACTTTTGCGGCTGAACACCAGCGCAGCGTCACGGCCGGCGGCTTCGTTGAGGCGAAAGTCCGGGATGCCTTCAGGCAGTTTCTGGCGCTTGACCCGGTCATACACACGTTGGGCCACCGGCAGTTGTTGCAACTGGCGACGCAGGTCGTCGATCAGCCGGGGATCCAGGCGCGCAGTGGGCGGATGGCGTTCGAACAGCGACTGCAAGTGCCCGGCCAGCGCCTGGCGCTGATCCGCCGGCAGGTCGCGTGGCAGGTTGCGGTCCCAGTCGAGGGCGATCCAGGCCTTGATGAAGTCCGGGTCGTAATGCTCGGAATCGGCGAGCATCAGGTAGGCCTTGAGGCCTTCGTAAAGGAAGTCGGAATTGCCGCCGCCGTGCAGTTGTTCTTCGATACGCGTCACCAGGCGTGGTGCGAACACCGCGATCAACAGCTTGCGGTAGACGCTGGCAGACTCGGCTTCAAGCATGTCGCCCTGGTACAGCCCCAACCCTTCGGACCAGCTTGGAGAGTCGCCCGCCAGGTTCTTCACAGCGTTGAGCAATGGCAGCACAGCGAGGATGTCACGCTGCGCCGGGCTCAGGTTCTGCACAGTCTGGCCCAGCGGCGCGACCTTCTGGTCGACCTGGGCGATATACGCCTGGTTGGCGCGGTAACTCACCCACCACAAACTGCTGACCACCACGACCAACGCAACGGTGGCGGCGAGCACACCGCGCGCAATCCACTTGCGTCGACGCTCGACCTTGGGGTTCACACCCACTAGGCCACGCTCGGCAAACGCCACGGCGGTGAAGAGTTTTTCGATGAAGTAACTGCGCCCTGTGCCGCTCTGACGCGCCAGGTGCTGGCGGTCCAGGTTCATGCTCTGCGCCATCGCACCGATCAAGCGATCAATCGGACTGCCTTCTTGGGTGCCGCTGGTGAAATACATACCGCGCAGCAGCACACGCTCTTCAAAGGCATTGGGCTTGAACACACCTTCGAGGAAGCTTTGCAGGCAATCCTTCAACGCACCGAACTGCTGCGGGAAGCCGTAGATCAGGTCGCGCCGCGCCGGGTCACGCTCCTGTTGCAGGCGTTCGACCAGACGTTCGTTGAGGCGCTGTTCCAGGCCGGCGAACTCGCTTTGCAGGTGCGCCAGCGGGCTGTCAGTGTTTTTGCCGTCGTCCAGGGCAAAGGTCATGCCCCACACCTGGGCGCGCTCTTCCTTGCTCAGGTTGTCGAAGAACTCCATGAACCCTGGCACCAGGTCGAGTTTGGTGAGCATCAGGTAGATCGGGAAACGCACACCCAGCTGGGTGTACAGCTCCTGGATACGCAGACGGATAGCGGCGGCATGGGCGGCGCGCTCGGCGTCGGTGCCGAGCAACAGGTCCGACAGGCTGATGGCAATGAAGGCACCATCGATGGGGCGGCGCGAGCGCTGCTTTTTCAGCAGGTCGAGAAAGCCCAGCCACGCGGCTTTGTCCACCGTGGAGTTGCTGTCCTGGGTGGTGTAGCGGCCGGCGGTGTCGAGCAACACCGCTTGATCGGTAAACCACCAGTCGCAGTTGCGCGTACCGCCGACGCCGCGCACGGCACCGGCGCCCAACTGGGCAGCCAACGGGAAGTGCAAGCCGGAGTTGACCAACGCAGTGGTCTTGCCCGAACCCGGAGGGCCGATAATCACGTACCACGGCAGCTCGTAGAGGTTGCGGCGTTCGTCGCCGCCCAACTTGGCCTTTTTCAGCAGCGCCAGGGCCTCGTCCATGCGCTGACGCAGGGTGGTGAGCTCTTCGGCAGTAGCAACGCTGTTGGGGTCGGCCGGGGTTTCTGCCGCCAGGCTGCGCATCACTTCGGCCGCTTGGCGCCGCGCCTGGATGATGCGAAACACGCGGTAGGCGATCCACACCGCGAACACCAGGATAATCAGCGCCCAGCGGCGCCCTTCCGGCACCAGCACGTCGAGCAACGGCCCCACAAACCAGATGATCAGGCTCAGCGCGATCAAGCCCAGCACGGGGATCACCCAGCGAATCATGAAACTGAAAAACGCCTTCACTCGACGCCCTCCGCCAATACGGTGATTTCAACCCGACGATTGCGGGCACGGCCTTCGGCGGTGGCGTTGGTCGCCACCGGCTCGGTGTCGCTGCGACCCTCGGCGCTGAAGCGATCCGCCTGGCCCGTCTTGGCCGCCAGGATCTCCAGCACCGACTTGGCCCGCGCTTCGGACAGCGCCCAGTTGGACGGGAAGCGCAGCGTGGCAATCGGGCGATTGTCGCTGTGTCCGGTGACGCGCACCTGGCCCTTGACCTTGCGGATGGCGTCGGCGATGCGCAGCATCAGTGGCTGGTAGTCATCGACGATGCTCGAGCTGGCGGACGCAAACAGTTCATCGCCACGGATGGTCACCACGGAACGGTCGACTGCATCTTCAACGGCAACGCGCCCGGCCTTGATATCTTCCACCAGGAAGCCAGCCAGGCGCGGGCGTTCGATGACTTTGGGCTGCGCCACCGGGCGGTCGATGGCCTGCACCGGTATCTCGCCCAGGGCATGGATATTCTTGAACACCGGCTCGGCATCCGACGCCAGCTTGAGGCGCAAGCCGAACAGCAGCGCCAGCAGCAGCGCGACACCGATGGCCACGGCGATCCACGGTGGCATGAATTGCGCCAGGCGATCACGGGCCACGGTCACGCCACGCCAGTGCGGCGACAGTTCACGCTCGTGTTCGCCACGCGCACTGCGAATGGCCGCAGCGGTACGTTCACGCAGGGTTTCCAACTGGCTGCGACCGTCGTTCATCACGCGGTAGCGGCCTTCAAAACCCAGGCACATGCACAGGTACAACAGCTCCAGCAGATACAGGCGTTCCCGTGGGCTTTGCAGGCAGTGATCGAGCAACTGGAAGACCTTTTCGCCACCCCAGGCTTCGTTATGCACGGTGATCAACAGGCTCTGTTTACCCCAGTCACTGGTGCTGCCCCAGGGTGTGCTCAACACCGCTTCATCCAGCGCGGTGCACAGCGCATAACGGGCCAGCAGCACTTCGTTGCGGGCGATACCGGCCGCTTCGGCGCGCTCTTCGAACTGGCGCAGGTAGGCCAGCAACTGCGCGCGCAGGCTGGCCGGCGCTGGATGGGCGATGGTGTTGCGCAGGCGCGTCAGCAATGCCAACAGCGGGCCAGCGGCGCTTTCCAGCGGGTTGAGGCCCTGGCTCTTGCCGGTAAGCATCGGCGCGGCCGGCATGGCCAAAGGCGCAGGTTCGGCACGCGCAGGTTCCGGCGCTCGGCCACCCGGACGCGGCATGAACTGGGTGCGGTCATCATCATTGGGATGCATCGCGGATTATCCTCGGATCGCCCAGAAGGCCAGGTTCAAGCCCGGGAACTGCCCGGCGATGTGGAAGGCGAAGCCGCCGGAGTTGCCCAACTGTTGCCAGGCATCGCTGCCGCGATCCAGCTCGTAATAGGTGGAACCTGCGTGGTACGGCAATTGGCGCGGCGCCACGGGCAGAGGCAACAGGGTGATGCCCGGCAGTTGCAGGTTGACCAGGTCGCGGATGTGCTCCACCGAGCCGACCTTGCTCTGCTGGCCGAAGCGCGCACGCAGGGTCTCGCCGGGGACATCGGCACGCACCACCAGAATGAAGCTGGCGCTATCGAGCAGGGTCTTGTCGGCCAGCATCGCCACGTGGACACCGTAGGCTTTCTCGACAATCGGGATCGGCGTGGCCTTGCTGTCGATCAGCATCGACAGCGCTTCACGCAGGGCGGCCATCACCGGGGCAAAGCTCAGGGCCAGGTCGTCGTGCTGATACTGCGGGTATTCCTGGGGGCGTCGGCCCGAGGTCGAGAACGTCGAGAACTCACCCGCCAGGCTCACCAGTTCGCTGAAGAAACGCTCCGGGTGCAGCGGGCTCAGTTGGCTCAAATGCTGGATCAGCGGTTGGGCACGGTTGACCAGTTGCAGCAGCATGAAGTCGGCAATCTCCGATGCGCCACCGGCGCCCGAGGCGACCACGCGCCCCGCCAGGGCTTCGCCGCGTTGGTGCAGCAGGCCAAGCAGTTCGCTGCGAAATGCCGTCAGTGGCTTGCTCGCGGCCACGTCCAGCACCGGCGGGATGTAGGTGTCGTCGAGTACCAGTGCGCGGTCGGCGCGCTTTTCCTTGATGCGCACCAGGCCGATGGCGGCGTAATCGCTGATGCCATCCTGGGCGGTCAGCAGGCGCAGGGCCCGGGCGCCCACGGCCACCGGAGCGCGGTTTTCGAACGGTGCGTTGTCGTCGCGCACTTCGCGCACCTGGCTCACGTAACGCGCGGCTTCCAGGGCTTCGCCTTCATCCACCGTATCGCGAGCACCGGCACGCTTGAGCGGCAGCGCCAGGTACACCAGGCCATCACGCAGGTTGTCATCGATGTTCAACGGGCTCGGCGCCAGGTCGTCCTGGGGAATGTTGAACGGCGTGCCGTCGGGCAACAGACCGCGCGCCGAGACAATCGCCAGCTTGCCCTGGGCCAGCAGGCCCTGGTCGATCAGCAATTCGGAAAAACCCCAACTGCCTGCGGACAGCGGGCGGCTACGGGCGTCGATCAGGTTTTCCAGGTAACGGTCATGCTGCTGGAAGTGCTGCGTTCCGATGAACATGCCTTCCGACCAGACCACGCGATTGTTCCAGGACATGGGGGCTCCGATTGCTTCTTATTGGGCAGGGCTGGATGGGGTGACCACGACGTCGGCGCGCACGGCACGCACATCGAGGCTGATCTGGTATTCGGTGTATTGGCGCGCGGGCACATTGATCACCGTGCGCCACTGCGCGCGGTCCAACTCGCGATAGCCCACGAGCAAACCGATCTGGCGCGTGGACGGGTCGAGATCGCGCTGGATGGTCAGTTGCTCGCCGGGTTGCACCATCACTTCATCCTGGTCCAGCAGGTCCAGGCCAAGGGTGGATTGGGCGCGGTCGGCCAATGCGAAGTAATCGGAGCGGGCGAAGGTGGCGGCGTTTTTCAGTTCGAAGATGCGCACCCGCACCGGGGCGGCCTGGCCGTTGGCGCCGGGGTTGAGCCCGCTGATCGCGTGAAAGTGCAGCTCGACGGCAGCCGTATCCGCTTCGGCCTCGGCGGTGGTTTCGGGTTTGGCGGCGTCTTTGGCACACGCCGTCAGCAGCAGCAAGGTGGCGGCTGCGAGTAAAAACCTGGGAATCATCCTGCGTCCTCAATGACGTACTTAGCTATCCGTTAATCCATGTGTTGCGGCGCGGTTTTACCGACGCTGTCGTGCGCTGTGCTCTTCGTAGGCCCGGCTGAATTCACGGCCGAACAGGTCCTGGAAGTCTTCCTGGGCCTCGCGGGAAATATTGCTGTAGAGCTCGGTGAACTGTTGCCAGTACTGCGCCTGGCGCGAGCCATTGAAAAGGCTCGACAGCCCGCCAGGCTTGCCCATGCGTTCTTCCAATTGCGCCGGTTCGAATCGGCTGAGCAAGTGCTTGATGGCCGCTTCCACGCCGGCCATCACCGCCAACTGGTGGGCACGCAAGTCGTTAAAACTGTCGCGCACGGCGAGGTCCGGTGCCATAAACGCTTGGTTACCGTGACGCAGCAAAAGCAGCAACGCTTCATCAGCATTGGGGGCAAATTTCAACGGATTGTTTTCCGCAGGCTGAATCATCGTCTGCTGCATGCGGAACTCGCCCTTGAGGCTGGCGCGGGCACGCAACACGTCGATCAGGCCTTCGACCATCAGGCGGTAGCTGCGGCCGATGCTTTCCATCTGGGCCTCGGCCTGGGCTTTGTCCAGGCGCAATTGGTCCAGGCCAGCGCCGCGCAGGAAGGCTTGCAGGAGGTCGGGTTGTTGGCTGTCTGCCACGGGGAGCATGGGCTCGACCACGGGTGGCGGCGGGGTGACTGGCTGTGGCGTCGGCGGTGGTGGAGCACTGACGACAGGCGCAGGCGCATCGCCAAACAGGTCCCAGTCTTCGGGGATCACCGCGCACGATACCACAGGCGGCTCGGCCACAGGCATCGCGACCGGCGTCGGCGGGCGGAAGTCGTGTTGCTCGGAAGGCACGTGGTCCGGCACCGTCGGTGGTGGCACGGCAGTGGGACTGAGGAAATCAAACAGGTCCGGCAGCGTGTCCATTGAGGACGCTCCCTGGAACTGCGGCGCAATCACCGGCGTGGCGACGGGCGCGGGCGTATTCACCACAGCGCCCATCAGCGCTTCAAAGCTGTTCGGAGAGTCACCGGCAAACGGCTGGCTGTCGATGGATTGCACATTGAAGTCGATGCGCGCCTGGATCTCGTAATCGCCGATGCGGATCAGTTCACCATCTTGCAACAGTTCACTATTACCCCGGCGCATACGAATACCGGCTTTAACCAACTCCACACCATTTGTGCTGTTATCGGTTAAATAATAGCGGCCATCTTTGTATTGAATAACGCAATGTTGCGAGGACACCAGGCGCTCTGGATCAGGCAATACCCAGTCATTATCCGAGCTGCGGCCGATAGCCATCGCGCCCTGATTCATGGACTTTTCGGAGCACTGCCCAGGGGTAATCTTGTGATAACTAGTGATAGTCAAGCACAGCGACATCTTGCCTCCTTGCTGATACTTCGCGCGCGGTCGATTCCCGGAACAGCGCTTCCCGGGGTATCCCCATCAGGTCGAGCAATCGACCGTCCAAAACCTGTCAATACCAGCATGATCGCTGATCTTAACTGGGCTCTATGACAAAAATCCTGTCCCGGTGCGTCGTTCGACCCACCAGTCGCGCAGGTTGTTAAGCACCGCACATCTGTCACAGAGGGCGAATAGCTTACCTTGACAAGCCCTAAGTACTACACCAAAAATGCACAACTTCTTGAATACCAGTGATGGCACATTAGTGGCATCTTGCTTATATGACCAAGAAAACATGCAAAGTTCCTCGCGCAACTAATGCATGAATTGCCCGCCATCTAACGGGCTGATAGGGAGATCAAATTCAGTGGATGTGCCGTTGCTGCTCACCGCCGTTTCCGCGACTTCGCCTTGTGGCGAAGACATGGAATATGACGCGCAATTTCTGCAATTGGAGCGTGATGCCAAGGGCCAACCCGAGCGCAGCATGGGCGACGCCATCCTGCCCGCTGAACCGCCGGAATGGCGCAGCATCCAGCAGCAAAGCCTCGACTTGCTCGCGCGCAGCAAAGACCTGCGCATCACTCATTTCCTGTTGCAAAGCGCCCTCGCCCTCCAGGGCGTGGCCGGCCTGGCCGAAGCCCTGACGCTGATCGACGCCCTGCTGCGCGACTACTGGGCCGACCTGCACCCGCGCCTGGACGCCGACGACGATAACGACCCCACCGTGCGCATCAACGCCCTCACCGGCCTGACCTGCGACACCAACATCCGCCTGCTGCGCGAAAGCATCCTCACGCGCTCGCGCACCTTCGGCCCCGTGACCCTTCGCGCGGCGCTCAACGCCAGCGGCCTGTTGAACTTCCCCGATGAACAACTCGGCGCCCAGCAACTCAACGCCGCGTTCCTCGACAGCGACCCCGAGCAACTGCAGGCCACCCGCGACTCCCTGATTGCAGCGCGTACGGCGTGCGAAGCCATCGAGCAACAGGTCAACGATCAGGTCGGTTCCGCCCAAGGCGTGGACCTCAGTGCCTTGAAGCAACCGCTCAAGCAGGCGTTGCAGATACTCAACCAAGCGGTGCCCGGCACCGCTGGCAGCAGCGAACCCGAGGCCGTCAGTGACGACAATGCCCCCTCGGTCGACTTCGCCGCCGCCCCCGCAGCACCGCGTCCCGTTGGCGATATCGCCAGCCGCGACGATGTGCTGCGCAGCCTCGACAAGATCCTTGCGTACTACACCCGGCACGAGCCTTCGAGCCCGCTGCCGGTGCTGTTGAACCGGGCCAAGAATCTGGTGCATGCCGACTTTGCGGCCATCGTGCGCAATCTGATTCCCGACGGCATGTCCCAATTTGAAAACCTGCGTGGCCCGGACGGCGAGTAAGCCGCCCGACTGTGCAGTAACAACACCGTCGCTCAAGCGACCAGGAGCAGCAACGTGGCGAAGCAAAGTTCTCAGAAATTCATCGCGCGCAACCGCGCGCCTCGAGTGCAGATCGAGTACGACGTCGAGCTTTACGGCGCCGAAAAAAAGGTCCAGCTGCCCTTCGTGATGGGTGTGATGGCCGACCTCGCCGGCAAGCCCGCCGAGCCTCTGGCGCCAGTGGCCGACCGCAAGTTTCTTGAGGTGGACGTCGACAACTTCGACTCACGCCTCAAGGCCATGCAGCCGCGCGTGGCGTTCCACGTACCGAACGAACTGACCGGCGAAGGCAACCTGAGCCTGGACATCACCTTCGAAAGCATGGACGACTTCAGCCCGGCCGCCGTGGCCCGCAAGGTCGACTCGCTGAACCAACTGCTCGAAGCCCGCACCCAGCTGGCCAACCTGCTGACCTACATGGACGGCAAGACTGGCGCTGAAGAAATCATCATGAAGGCGATCAAGGACCCGGCACTGCTTCAGGCACTTGCCAGCGCGCCCAAGCCTGCAGGGGATCAGTAATCATGACCGACAATACCGCCCGCGAAGGCAGCCAGATCCTGGGTGCCACCGAAGAAGCCAGCGAGTTCGCCAACCTGCTGCTGCAAGAGTTCAAGCCCAAGACCGAGCGTGCCCGCGAAGCCGTGGAAACCGCCGTGCGCACCTTGGCCGAACAGGCTTTGGCACAAACCGACCTGGTGTCCAATGACGCGATCAAGTCGATCGAATCGATCATCGCCGCCATCGACGCCAAGCTGACCGCCCAGGTCAACCAGATCATCCACCACCAGGATTTCCAGCAGTTGGAAAGCGCCTGGCGCGGCCTGCACTATCTGGTCAACAACACCGAGAGCGATGAGCAGCTGAAGATTCGCGTGCTCAACATCTCCAAGCCGGACCTGCACAAGACCCTGAAGAAATTCAAGGGCACCGCATGGGACCAGAGCCCGATCTTCAAGAAGATGTACGAAGAAGAATACGGTCAGTTCGGCGGAGAGCCATACGGCTGCCTGGTGGGCGACTACTACTTCGACCAGTCGCCACCGGATGTGGAACTGCTGGGCGAACTGTCGAAAGTCTGCGCCGCCATGCACTCCCCGTTTATCGCTGCCGCTTCGCCGACCGTGATGGGCATGGGCTCGTGGCAGGAACTGTCAAACCCGCGCGACCTGACCAAGATCTTCACCACCCCGGAATACGCTGGTTGGCGCTCGCTGCGTGAATCGGAAGACTCGCGCTACATCGGCCTGACCATGCCGCGTTTCCTGGCACGCCTGCCGTACGGCGCCAAGACCGACCCGGTGGAAGCGTTCGCCTTCGAAGAAAACACCGACGGTGCCGACAGCTCCAAGTACACTTGGGCCAACGCCGCGTACGCGATGGCAGTGAACATCAACCGTTCGTTCAAGCACTACGGCTGGTGCTCGCGCATCCGTGGCATCGAGTCTGGCGGTGAAGTGGAAAACCTGCCGGCGCACACGTTCCCTACCGATGACGGTGGCGTGGACATGAAGTGCCCGACCGAAATCGCCATCAGCGACCGCCGTGAAGCGGAGCTGGCGAAGAACGGTTTCATGCCGCTGCTGCACAAGAAAAACACTGACTTCGCCGCGTTCATTGGCGCCCAGTCGTTGCAGAAGCCGGCCGAATACGATGACCCGGACGCCACCGCCAACGCCAACCTGGCCGCGCGCCTGCCGTACCTGTTCGCCACCTGCCGCTTCGCCCACTACTTGAAGTGCATCGTGCGCGACAAGATCGGCTCCTTCAAAGAGAAGGACGAGATGCAGCGCTGGTTGCAGGACTGGATCCTCAACTACGTTGACGGTGACCCTGCGCACTCCACCGAAACCACCAAGGCCCAGCACCCATTGGCGGCCGCCGAAGTGATCGTGGAAGAAGTGGAAGGCAACCCGGGGTACTACAACTCCAAGTTCTACCTGCGCCCGCACTACCAGCTCGAAGGGCTGACCGTGTCGCTGCGCCTGGTATCGAAGCTGCCTTCTGCCAAGAGCGCATAAGTAACGGTTGAACCGGTTCTTCTGTGGGAGCCGGGCTTGCCCGCGATGCAGGCGACGCGGTCTGCCAGCCAGACCGCGGTGATGCTATCGCAGGCAAGCCAGCTCCCACAGAAAAGCACTGCCCCATTGGCGGTAACCCAATATCGTGGCTGAGACCACACAGGGAGAAAACATGGCTGTTGATATTTTCATCAAGATCGGCGACATCAAGGGCGAGTCCATGGACAAGGCCCACAAGGACGAAATCGACGTACTGAACTGGAGCTGGGGCATGGCCCAGTCCGGCAACATGCATGTCGGCGGTGGCGGCGGCGCGGGCAAGGTGAATATCCAGGACCTGTCGCTGACCAAGTACGTCGACAAGGCTTCGCCGAACCTGATGATGCACTGCGCCAGCGGCAAGCACATCGACAAGGTCAAGCTGACCGTGCGCAAGGCCGGTGGCGAAAGCCAGGTCGAGTACATGGTGATCAACCTGGAAGAAGTGCTGGTGACTTCCCTGAGCACGGGCGGTTCGGGCACCGATGACCGCCTGACCGAGAACGTCACCCTGAACTTTGCCCAAGTGATGGTCGACTACCAGCCGCAGAAAGCCGACGGCACCAAAGACGGCGGCGCGATCAAGTTTGGCTGGAACATCCGCTCCAACACCAAGCGCTGATAGCCCTGGTGGCCGTGGCTGCGCGCCACGGCCCCAGGCCTCCCCGCTCACCCACCGTCCCCCTCACAACCCGTCCGTGGAGCTGCTTTGGTGGTAACTGAAATCGCTTCCCGCGACCGTCTGCAACCGTCCCTGCTGGACCGGCTGACCGACGACGACCCGACCAATCCCAAGGAAAGCGCCGACAAACGCGTGCTGTCCCTGACCCAATTAAAAGCCTCGGTGCTGCGTGACCTGGCATGGCTGCTCAACACCACGTCGTTGCTCGATGCCGATGCCACGCTGCACACCCCGGCCGGCACATCGGTGGTCAATTACGGCCTGCCGGCGCTGGCGGGCAACAGTGTTTCCAGTGTCGACATCAAGGCCCTGGAAGCCCTGATCTACCAGGCCATCGCAACCTTTGAACCGCGCATCCTGCGCCACACCCTGCGGGTCAAAGCCCGCGTCGGCCATGGCGAGATGAACCATAACGCCCTGAGTTTCGAGATTGAAGGCGACCTGTGGGCCCAGCCGGTGCCATTGCGCCTGCTGCTGCAAACTGACCTCGACCTGGAATCAGGCCACGTACGCGTGGTGAATGCCGACCAGCGGAGACGCTCATGAACCCGCGCCTGCTGGAGCTGTACAACCAGGAACTGCACCACGTGCGCGAAAGCGCCGCCGAGTTCGCCAAGGAATACCCGAAGATCGCCAGTCGGCTGACCCTGTCCGGCATGGACTGCGCCGACCCGTACGTCGAACGCCTGCTCGAAGGTTTTGCCTACCTCACCGCCCGCGTGCAACTCAAGCTCGATGCCGAGTACCCGACCTTCACCCACAACCTGCTGGAAATCGCCTACCCGCACTACTTGGCGCCCACGCCGTCGATGACCGTGGTGCAATTGCAGACCGACCCGGACGAGGGCTCCCTGGCCAGTGGTTTCCCACTGCCCCGCGACACTGTCCTGCGCGCCGCATTAGGCCGTGAAACCCAGACCTGCTGCGAGTACCGCACTGCTCATCCGGTGACGTTATGGCCGTTGCAAGTGAGCAACGCCGAGTACTTCGGCAACCCCGCCGCCGTGTTGGGCCGTTTGGCCGCCAGCGAGCCGAAAGCCAAGGCCGGCCTGCGCCTGACCCTGCGCACCGGCGCCGAATTGCCCTTCAACAGCCTCGACCTGGATAACCTGCCGCTGTACCTCAGCGGTGCTGACGAACAACCGTTCCGCCTTTACGAGCAACTGCTGGGCAACGCCTGCGCGGTGTTTGCACGCAAGCCGGGGGGCGATTGGGTCGAGCGCCTGCCACAAGACGCACTGCGCTCGCGGGGTTTCGATGACGCCGACGCCGCCATGCCGGTTGTTGCGCGTGCGTTCCAGGGCTATCGCCTGTTGCAGGAATACTTTGCCCTGCCCCACCGCTTCCTGTTCGTCGAGTTCGCTGAGCTGAGCCGCGCGGTCAAACGCTGCGACGGCCAGGAACTGGAACTGATCGTGCTGTTCGACCGCCATGAGCCGAGTTTGGAAGGCAGCGTCGGCGCGGCGCAGTTCCTGCCGTTCTGCACCCCGGCGATCAACTTGTTCCCCAAGCGCGTGGACCGCATCCACTTGTCTGACCGGGTCAACGAACACCATGTGATCGCCGACCGTACGCGCCCGATGGATTTCGAGATTCATTCGTTGAGTGGCATCACAGGACACGGCACTGGGCCGGAGCAGCCATTTTTGCCGTTCTATGCAGTGCGTGATCCCTCCCGCTACGGCCGGGACCAGGCGTACTACACGGTGCGCCGCGAGCCGCGCGTGTTGTCCAGCGACCAACGCCGCAACGGTCCGCGCTCCACTTATGTCGGCAGCGAAACCTTCGTCAGCCTGGTGGACAGCCGGCAGTCACCGTACCGCCACGACCTGCGCCAACTCGGCGTGACCGCGCTGTGCACCAACCGCGATCTGCCACTGTTCATGAGCATCGGCAACGGCAAGACCGACTTCACCCTGGCCGACAGCGCCCCGGTGCTGTCCGTACGTTGCGTGGCAGGCCCCAGTCGTCCGCGCGCCAGCCATGCCCATGACGCCAAGGCCTGGCGCCTGATAAGCCAGTTGTCGCTCAACTATCTGTCGTTGAGCGAACAGGGCCAGGGCGCCGCGGCCTTGCGCGAACTGTTGCGCCTGTATGGCGACAGCAACGACGCCGCCCTGCAATTGCAGATCGAAGGCCTGCGCGACGTCAGCAGCAAAGCGGTGACCCGCCGCCTGCCGATGCCCGGCCCGATCGTATTTGGGCGCGGGCTGGAGATCACCCTGGAATTCGATGAAAACGCGTTTCGCGGCACCGGCGTGTTCCTGCTCGGTGCGGTGCTGGAACGCTTCCTGGCACGCTACGTGTCGATCAACAGTTTTACCGAGACGGTGATCCGTACCACCGAACGCGGCGAGATCATGCGATGGAAAGCCAAGCCCGGACGTCGTCCGACCCTGTGAGTACCCTGGATGCGATGCATCAGGAGCCCTGGGAATACGATTTCTTCCAGGCGCTGCGGCGTATCGAGTGCGAATCGCCGGACCTGCCGCGCCTGGGCCATTCCCTGCGCCTGGCGGATGATCCGCTGCGCCTGGGGCAACAGGCCGACTGCACCTTCGCGCCGGCCACGCTGGCCTCGGTCGATCCCGGTGGCGACGGCAAGCCGGCGCGGCTCGAGCAGTTCTTCTTCGGCCTTGGCGGACCCAATGGCCCGCTGCCGCTGCATATCACCGAATATGTGCGCGAGCGCCAGCGCAACAACGCCGACAGCACCAGCAAGCAGTTTTTGGATGTGTTCCACCATCGCCTGCTCAGCCTGTTTTACCGGGCATGGGCAGAGGCCCGGCCGACGGTCAGCCACGACCGCCCGGACGATGATTACTGGTCCGCGCGCCTCGCTGCGTTGAGTGGACGGGGCATGCCGAGCCTGCTGAATCAGGGACTCATCCCGGACACCGCGAAGCTGCATTACAGCGGCCATCTGTCCGCGCAAACCCGCTATCCCGACGGCCTGAAAGCCATTCTCGGCGAGTACTTCGGGCTGCCTGTGGAGATTGAAGAGTACGTCGGCCAATGGTTGGAGTTGCCCGAACGCAGCCGCGTCAGCGTGAGCGCCAACCGCCTGGGCGTGGACTTTTGCCTGGGCAGCTTCGTATGGGACCGCCAGCACAAATTCCGTATCCGCCTGGGCCCGCTCACGCTGGAGGACTACATGGGCATGCTGCCCGGCCAACAGCCGTTCAACGAGCTGGTGGCGTGGGTGGCCGAGTACCTGGGCCATGAACTGGACTGGGACCTCAACCTGGTTTTGCAACAACCTGAAGTGCCGGCACTGCAACTCAACGGCCAGTTCCGCCTGGGCTTCAACACCTGGCTCGGTAGCCCTGCGCACGACGCCAACGACCTAATCCTGGCCCGGCATTACGCCGATCAGGCCACCACCTCAAGGAATCCAGAGCATGGGTGAAATCAGTCGCGCCGCACTGTTCGGCAAACTCAACAGCGTGGCCTACAAGGCCATCGAAGCCGCCACCGTGTTCTGCAAGCTGCGGGGCAACCCGTATGTGGAACTGGCTCACTGGTTTCACCAGTTGCTGCAACTGCAGGACTCGGACCTGCACCGCATCATCCGTCAGTTCAACGTGGAGCCGGCGCGCCTGGCCCGTGACCTCACCGAAGCGCTGGATCGTTTGCCGCGTGGCTCGACCTCGATCACCGACCTGTCCTCGCATGTGGAAGAAGCGGTTGAGCGCGGCTGGGTCTACGGCAGCCTGATGTTCGGTGAAAGCCAAGTGCGCACCGGTTACTTGGTGCTCGGTATCTTGAAGACACCCAGCCTGCGTCATGCGTTGCTGGGCTTGTCGTCGGAATTCGACAAGATCAAGGCCGAAGCCCTGAGCGAGCGCTTTGACGAATACGTCGGCGATTCGCCGGAAAATGCCCTGAGCGCAAGCGACGGTTTCAACGCCGGCGCCGTTCCGGGCGAAGCCAGCGGTGCGATGGCGCCGAGTGCGATGGGCAAGCAGGAAGCCCTCAAGCGTTTCACGGTCGACCTGACCGAACAGGCGCGCAGCGGCAAACTCGACCCGATTGTTGGCCGTGATGAAGAAATCCGCCAACTGGTCGACATCCTCATGCGCCGCCGCCAGAACAACCCGATCCTCACCGGTGAAGCCGGGGTGGGCAAGACCGCGGTGGTCGAAGGTTTCGCCCTGCGTATCGTCGCCGGTGACGTGCCGCCAGCATTGAAAGACGTGGAACTGCGCAGCCTTGATGTGGGCCTGCTGCAAGCCGGCGCCAGCATGAAAGGCGAATTCGAACAGCGCCTGCGCCAGGTTATAGAAGACGTGCAGGCCTCGCCCAAGCCGATCATTCTGTTTATCGACGAAGCCCACACACTGGTGGGTGCCGGTGGTGCCGCCGGCACCGGTGATGCAGCCAACCTGCTCAAGCCGGCGTTGGCACGTGGCACCTTGCGCACCGTGGCCGCGACCACCTGGGCCGAGTACAAGAAGCACATCGAGAAGGACCCGGCGCTGACCCGGCGTTTCCAGGTGGTGCAAGTCGCCGAGCCGTCGGAGGACAAGGCGCTGCTGATGATGCGCGGCGTGGCGTCGACCATGGAAAAACACCACCAGGTGCAGATCCTCGATGAGGCGCTGGAAGCCTCGGTGAAGCTATCTCATCGCTACATTCCAGCGCGCCAGTTGCCGGACAAGTCCGTGAGCCTGCTGGACACCGCCTGCGCTCGCGTCGCCATCAGCCTGCACGCGGTTCCGGCCGAAGTGGACGACAGCCGCCGTCGCATCGAAGCCCTGGAAACCGAGTTGCAGATCATCGCCCGCGAACACGCCATCGGCATTGCAATTGGTGCGCGCCAGACCAACACCGAGACGCTGTTGAGCGCTGAGCGTGAGCGTCTTGAAACCTTGGAAAGCCGTTGGGCTGAAGAGAAAGCGCTGGTAGATGAGTTGCTCGCCACCCGGGCAACGTTGCGCGAAAAAGTCGGTGTCGTGGACAGCCCTGCCGGCAACAACGAGAGCGATGAATTGCGCGCCCAGCTGGTCGACCTGCAACAACGCCTGACCGCGCTGCAAGGCGAAACCCCACTGATCCTGCCCACCGTGGATTACCAGGCCGTGGCCTCGGTGGTCGCCGACTGGACCGGCATCCCGGTCGGCCGCATGGCGCGCAACGAGCTGGAAACGGTGCTCAACCTCGACCAGCACCTGAAGAAACGCATCATCGGCCAGGACCACGCCCTGCAGATGATCGCCAAGCGCATCCAGACATCCCGCGCCGGCCTCGACAACCCGAGCAAGCCGATTGGCGTGTTCATGCTGGCCGGCACCTCCGGCGTGGGCAAGACCGAAACCGCCCTGGCCCTGGCCGAAGCCATGTACGGCGGCGAGCAGAACGTCATCACCATTAACATGAGCGAGTTCCAGGAAGCCCATACGGTGTCGACCCTCAAGGGCGCACCTCCGGGCTATATCGGCTACGGCGAAGGCGGCGTGCTGACCGAAGCGGTACGGCGCAAACCCTACAGCGTGGTGCTGCTGGATGAGGTGGAAAAAGCCCACCCGGACGTGCATGAAATCTTCTTCCAGGTGTTCGACAAGGGCGTGATGGAGGACGGCGAAGGCCGGGTGATCGACTTCAAGAACACCCTGATCCTGCTGACGACCAACGCCGGCACCGAGCTGATTTCCCAGGTGTGCAAAGACCCGGCGAACGTGCCGGAGCCGGAGGAAATCGCCAAGGCCCTGCGCCAGCCGCTGCTGGAGATTTTCCCGCCTGCGCTGCTCGGCCGCCTGGTAACCATCCCTTACTACCCGCTGAGCGACGAGATGCTCAAGGCAATCACCCGCCTGCAACTCAACCGCATCAAGAAGCGTGTGGAGACGACGCACAAAGTGGCCTTCGATTACGACGACGCGGTGGTCGACCTGATCGTCTCGCGTTGCACCGAGACCGAAAGCGGCGGGCGCATGATCGACACCATTCTCACCAACAGCCTGCTGCCGGACATGAGCCGTGAGTTCCTCACGCGCATGCTCGAAGGCAAGGCGTTGGCGGGGGTACGGATCAGCAGCCGGGATAATGAATTGCACTACGACTTCAGCGACGCAGATTGACCTGACGGAACACGGTCAAAATGTGGGAGCTGGCTTGCCTGCGATAGCGGTGTATCAGTCAACATCAATGTTGAATGTTCAATTGCTATCGCAGGCAAGCCAGCTCCCACATTGGATTCGGTTCCTTCAGTAATCAAGACCTTTACAGGACGCCCAATGCTATTCAACCAAGCCTCACGCCTGGCCAAGATCACCAGCCCCCTCGGGCCGGATGTGCTGCTGCTCAATGAAATGGGCGGCGGTGAAGAGCTGGGCAGGCTGTTCAACTATGAGCTGCAACTGACGTCCCTGGACGCCAACATCGACCTCAACCAGTTGCTCGGCAAGCCCATGAGCGTGGGCCTGCAACTGGCGGACGGAGGTGAGCGGCATTTTCACGGCATCGTCGCGCGGTGCAGTCAGAACATCGACCAGGGCCAGTTCGCCAGTTACCAGGTGACGCTGCGTCCTTGGTTGTGGCTGCTCAGCCGCACGTCCGACTGCCGGATTTTCCAGAACCTGAGCATCCCGCAGATCATCAAGCAGGTGTTCCGCGACCTGGGGTTTTCCGACTTCGAGGACGCCCTGAGCCGGCCGTACCGCGAGTGGGAATACTGCGTGCAGTACCGCGAGACCAGCTTTGATTTCGTCAGCCGTTTGATGGAACAGGAAGGTATCTACTACTTCTTCCGCCACGAGCAGGACCGCCATGTGCTGGTGCTGGCCGACGCCTACGGCGCCCACACCACCGTGCCCGGCTACGCGTCGATCCCGTACTACCCCAAGGACGAGCAGCAGCGCGAACGCGACCACATGCACAACTGGCACCTGGCGCACGAGGTGCAGCCGGGCTCGATGGAGCTCAACGACTACGACTTCCAACGCCCCAGCGCCAGCATCGACGTGCGCTCGGCCATGCCGCGCCCGCACACCGCCGGCGACTATCCGCTGTACGACTACCCCGGCACCTACGTGCAAAGCGAAGACGGCGAGCACTATGCGCGCACCCGCATCGAAGCCCTGCAAACCCTGCATGAACAGATCGAGTTCAACGGCAACGCCCGTGGCCTGGGTTCGGGGCATTTGTTCAGCCTGACCGGCTTCAGTCGCCAGGACCAGAACCGCGAATACCTGATCGTCGGCTGCCGCTACTACATCGTCCAGGAAAGCCTGGAAAGCGGCGGCGGCTCGGGTTCGGCGCAGTTCGAAAGCAGCCTCACCTGCATCGACGCCCAGCAGAGTTTCCGCCCGCTGGCCAACACCCATCGGCCCATCGTCAAAGGCCCGCAGACCGCGCTGGTGGTCGGCCCCAAGGGCGAGGAAATCTGGACTGACCAGTACGGCCGCGTAAAAGTGCACTTCTACTGGGACCGTCACGACCAATCCAACGAGAACAGCTCATGCTGGATTCGTGTATCGCAATCCTGGGCCGGCAAGAACTGGGGATCGATGCAGATCCCACGGATCGGCCAGGAAGTGATTGTGAGCTTTCTGGAAGGCGACCCCGACCGGCCGATCATCACCGGCCGCGTGTACAACGCCGAGCAGACGGTGCCCTACGACCTGCCGGAGAACGCTACCCAGAGCGGCATGAAAAGCCGCTCCAGCAAGGGCGGCAGCCCAGCCAACTTCAATGAAATCCGCATGGAGGACAAGAAGGGGTTGGAGCAGTTGTATATCCACGCCGAGCGCAATCAGGACATCGTGGTGGAGGTGGATGAGAGCCATTCGGTGGGGCATGACCGTAACAAAAGCATCGGGCATAACGAGACGGTGACCATCGGCAACAACCGCCTGCGCATCGTCAAGCAGGAAGACATCCTCTCAGTAGGCCAGAAGAAGACCGACAGCATCAGCCAGAGCTACGTCATCGAAGTGGGCGAAAACCTGCGCCTGGTCTGCGGCGAAAGCATTTTGGAGTTGAACGCCAGTGGGCAGATCAACCTCACCGGCGTGCAGATCAGCTTCTATGCCAGCGGCGACGCAGAGTTCAACACCGGCGGCGTCCTGCACCTGAACAACGGCGGCGGCCCCGGCGCCACGCCGGATGGCCAGGGCCAGAAAGGCGCTATCGACGCCAATATCAAAGCCGCGTTCCCCGCGCCTAAAAGTTCCTGACGAGACCTGTTTTCATGACGTATCGAATCAACGAATTCCAGTTTCAACTGCCCGCCAGTGAGTTGCAGGACGCGACGATCAATATCCTCAAGTTCCCTGAATTGGGAACATCCCTGATTGTCAGCCGCAGCCTGCTGGCCGAGGGTGAAACCCTGCACAGCAACTTCAACGACCAGCTCCAGCGCCTGGAAAAACAGGTGCAGGATTTGCGCTACCAACCCGGTGTGGACGTGCGTTTGGGCGCAGCCCAAGAAGTGGAAGGCATCGAACTGCGCAGCCAGTTCAACAAGGGCAATGACAAAGTGTTCCAGTACCAGTTGGCGCTGGTGCTACCGGGAACGCGCAAGATGCTCGCCTTGAGTTACGTGAAGGCCGACAAGCTCGGGGATGCCGAGGCGGCGCATTGGGCGTTGATTAAAAATTCGCTGTCGTTCGACGCCATTTCTTGATGAGCTGCTTGTATGTCTGACGCTCTATGGGCTGCCCGGATGGGCGATGCGCTGACCCACACCTCCATGATGGCCGACATCCTCGGCGGTGTGCTGGAGGTGGCGGCCAACGTGGCGATTACTGCGCTGGCGACTGCTGCTGTCGCGGCGGCCGTGGGGGTGACGATTGCTACCGCCGGTATCGGCGGCTGCATCCTCGGCGCGGTGGTGGGCATTGTCGTCGGCATGGCCATGAGCAAGACGGGGGCCGACAAGGGCCTCAGCAAGATGTGCGAGAGCTTCGCCAACGCGCTGTTCCCGCCCGTGGTGGAAGCCACGATTGCGGTGGGTTCGACCGACACTTTCGTCAACAGCATTCCGGCTGCACGGGCCGCAGGCTCCATTCCTTCGCACGTGGCACCCGCTGGCACAGAGCTTGAGCAAGTGCCGCCGGAGCCCGATCCCGAGCCACGACCCGAGCCCGGCTTTCTGGACATGGCCGAGGGTTTCTTCTCCCAACTATGGCGCCCCACTGTCGCCACGCCTGCACCGGGCGTGGTACCGGCCCTCACCGACATGGTCCTGTGTGCCCGCCATCCGCCGATGCCACCACAGCTTCTGGCCGAAGGGTCTGACAAAGTCACCATCAACGGCCAGCCCGCCGTGCGCAGTGGCGACCGCAGCATGTGCGATGCGACGGTGGTGTCGTCGGGGCTGATCTCGCCAAACGTCACCATTGGTGGTGGGACGGTGGTGGTGCAGGAGATTCGCAGCGGGAAAACCCCTGGGGTGGGGTTGGCGATTGAAGCGCTGATGATGCTGAAAGGTGCCAAAGGCAAGACGCTGAGTAATTTGCCGTGCATGTTGCTCGCGGGGGTAACTTCTTATGCCGTCAGCCAAGCGATGGGCGCTGCAGCCAATGCGACGATGGGGTCACCTAACCCGGTGCATGCGGCAACTGGGGCCAAGGTATTGGGTGGCGAGACTGAGCTGGATTTTGTATTGCCCGGCATCCTGCCAATCGATTGGCAACGTTTTTATAACTCGCGAGATGAGCGCCGCACCGGGATGTTTGGTGCAGGCTGGAGTGTCCCGTACGAGATCAGCGTAGAGATACTGCTACACCCTGACGGCGGTGAAGAATTGCTCTACACCGACGAGCAAGGCAGGCGAATCAACCTTGGCGGTATATCACTTGGCAGCGCGATGTTCAGTCCGGGAGAGGGTTTGAGCATTCGGCGACATCGCAATGGTCAGTTGCTGATCGAAAGCGCCGACGGTATATATCGCTTGTTCGAATCCACTCCGGCAAACGTATCACTGCTACGCCTTACTCAGCTTGGTGACCGCAACGACCATCGCATCCACCTCAACTACGACGCCGCCGGGCGTTTGGTGCAGTTGCACGACAACCTTGATCTGGTGCAGGTTGAATTAATCCGCGACCAGGGTCACGTGTCCAAGATTGAGCGTGTTTACCCTGATCAGCGTCGTGAAGTGCTCGTGAGTTACAGTTACAACGCAACTGGCGATCTGACAGAGGTGCGCGATGCCACCGGTCAGATACAACGACGCTTCAGTTACGACGCAGGCAGGCGGATGGTAGAGCACCAACTGCCTGCCGGACTGCGCTGTTTTTATGAGTGGGCCTTGGTTGAGGACGTGGAATGGCGCGTATCACACCATTGGACCGATGAAGGCGATGCTTACCATTTCGAGTACGACCTGAGTGCCGGTGTCACGCGCATCACCGACGGCATGCAGCGCATCAGCATTCGTCATTGGAACAACCAGCACCAAATCACCAAGTACAGCGACAATCTCGGCCAGACCTGGCTGTTCGACTGGAACGATGAGCGCCAATTGCTCGGCGCTACCGATCCTCAGGGCGGGCGCTTTGAATATAGCTACGACGAAACCGGTAACCTCATCAGTGAAATCGACCCGCTGGGCCGTCGCGATTCGACGATGTGGCTCGAACACTGGGCATTACCTCTGGTTGAGACCAACCCCGCCAACCACAGCTGGCACTATCAATACGATCAGCGCGGTAACTGCATCGCCGCCACCGACCCGATGGGCCACATTACCCGTTATCGCTACGACAGCCACGGCCACCCCGTGGAAATCATCGACGCTACCGGCAAAAGCAAAAAGCTGCGCTGGAGTCCGTTTGGGCAATTGGTCGAACACATCGATTGCTCGGGTTATTCGACGCGATTCGGTTACGACGAGCGGGGATTTTTACAGTTCATCACTGATGCGCTCGGAGAACGTACTCAGTTCAGCCATGACGCCCGTGGGCGGCTGATCAGCAGCCAATTGCCTGACGGGCGAACCGAACAGTACACACGTGATACCAGTGGCCTATTGCTGGGTTACACCGACCCGGCAGGGCACACCACGTTGTATCAACACAATAGGCGTGGCCAGGTGTGTCAGCGAACGGATGCCTATGGCCGACGGGTGAAGTTCGCTTATGACAGCTATGGACGGCTGAAAGCCCTGATCAACGAGAATGAAGAAAGCTACCAGTTTGTCTGGGACGCCGGGGATCGCTTGACCGAACAGCGAGACCTCGATGGCAGCGCCAAGCGCTACACCTATGATCTGCTGAACCACATGACTGCAATGACGGCCGTTCCCGCGCATTTCGACAATACTCTGGTCAACGCTGCCGAGACGCCGTCACCTATCGTTCACCGGATGGAACGCGACGCTGTTGGCCGACTGATTGCAAAAATGACCGATGATGGCCGCACCGAATACGTTTACGATTCGCTGGACCAGCTCTGCGCCGTCACCTTTACCGATCTGTCGGGCGATACCCAAGTCCTGAGTTTCGCATACGCTCCTCTCGGCCGGTTATTGACCGAACAAAGCCCTATGGGCACCTTGCAACATCACTATGACGAACTCGGCAATCTAACCCAGACCCAACTGCCTGACGGCCGCTGGCTTAATCGGCTGTATTACGGCAGCGGCCACTTGCATCAGATCAATCTGGACGGAGAAGTTATCAGCGACTTCGAGCGCGACCGCCTTCATCGTGAAGTGCTACGTACTCAAGGCCAGCTCAGCACACGTAGCGAATACGACCGGAGCGGTCGCCTGCGTTCACGCCATTGCCGTCATAGCCACCAGCCCATGCTGACGCCGGCGGCAATGCAACAGCACTTCGAATACGACCCCGCTGACAATTTGACCGGCAAACTCGATCAGCAACCAACGACCCAGCAGCGCCAGCTGTTGCACTACGACGCTACCGGCCGCATCACTGCCAGCCAGGATAACCTGCTGGGCCAGCGCGAAACCTTTACTTACGACGCCGCCGCCAACCTGCTGGACAGTCCGCACCCCGGAGCGGGCCTAGTAGTACATAACAAGCTGATGACCTATCAGGACAAGCGCTACCGTTATGACGGCTTCGGACGCATGATCGAAAAACGCAGCACCTCCCGAGGCGTACAACGATTTGCCTACGATGCAGAAAGCCGACTGATTGAAGTCCGCAATGAAAACGGCAACGTGGTGAAAATGCACTATGACCCACTGGGCCGACGCATCAAAAAAACGGAACACGGTATTGATGGTTACCCACTGAGTGAAACTCGTTTTTCCTGGGACGGCTTGCGTCTCTTGCAGGAACACAAATACAGCCAGACCAGCCTATACGTGTACGAAAATGAGGGCTATGAACCCCTGGCCCGCGTAGATGGCATTGGACAACTGCAGAAATTGCGTTATTACCATAACGATCTCAACGGCCTTCCGGCACAACTCAGCGAAGCTGACGGCCACATCGTCTGGCAGGCAACGTACCGGGTGTGGGGCAACACGCTGGAGGAAGTGCGAGAACCTCATTACATTGAAGAACAGAACCTGCGATTCCAGGGGCAGTATCTGGATCGAGAAACAGGGCTGCACTACAACACTTTCAGATTCTACGATCCGGATATAGGGCGCTTTACATCCCCTGACCCGATCAGCTTGATGGGAGGACTGAATCTCTACTTATACGGCTTCAACCCTTTCAGCTGGGTTGACCCGCTTGGCCTGGAAGGCATTGAGCTGGGCCCAGGTGAGCAATTAGGAAACCCGAAGGACATCAACTTTGCCCAGCGAACCATCAATAGCGCGTTCGATACTCCCGAAGGAAAAAAACCTATCCAATCTGTCGTCAACCAAGTTAAAAAGGGCAAACTGAAAGTTACCGATTTCCCACCAATTGAAGTGGTGAATGTCAAAGGCCAGCTTGTCGCACGGGATGGCAACAGCCGCCTGGCGATTGCTGTGCTGGGCAAGGCAAAACAAATTAAGTACAAGGTCATTACCGACCCTACCCTGCTACGCGACTTTAATACCCGACTCAGGAATAATGGCTTGCCAAATAGCGGTACGTCCAAAGTACCAACATGCAAAGGATAACGGCTATGACAGTACCTACAAGTAAAGATCGGGCATTCGCTATTGAGTTGCCAGTATGGCAGGCGCCGAATGACAACGTTCGCATCACCCTTGAGCGAGATGATGTAAGAGCCGAGTTTCCTACTTGGACCAAAAACGCAAACTACTCCAAATATATCGGCATTCTGGATTTCTCTAATGTATGGGCCCTCAGGCTGGAGCGTAATAAACACCTGCACTATTACGAAAACCGCGAGGACGATGAGTTCAAGTCCTCCTATTGGGTAATCCCTGAGTCCTCTTGGCTTGAAGGTCTGACAAAAGAAAGGGATATCACTTCACCCAACTGGAGAGCCTATGACAAGAACAAATACACACACTATATTATCCAAAGCCATGATTATTACATTGAAATTATTGCGGGTGACGTGCGCTTTTCAAAAAGAATTGGCAGGTCCAATGATGACTCTAAATAAGAGGACGGCGCGTCTACACCCGTGAGCTTGCTGGTTGGCCTGCAGACTCTGTAACACCAAGGACAAAAAATGGGCACCCGACCCAGTCGGCGTGCCCATTTTTCCTACCACCCCGCCCCGTTCGAGACGGTAACGCCATTACGCGTTAACAGTGTCTTTCAGCGATTTACCCGGTTTGAACGCAACGGTGTTGCTCGCCTTGATTTTCACCGGCTCACCGGTTTGTGGGTTTTTGCCGGTGCGGGCGCCGCGATGGCGTTGCAGGAAGGTGCCGAAGCCAACCAGGGTGACGCTGTCCTTGCGGTGCAGGGCGCCGGTGATTTCTTCGAGAACAGCGTTAAGGACGCGGTTAGCCTGTTCTTTGGTGAGATCCGCTTTTTCAGCGATGGCGGCTGCGAGTTCTGGTTTACGCATAAGTGAAGCCTCTTTGACGGTTTTTTGTTGTTATGTCCGTGCTGCTCTCTTCTGGAGCAGCGCCCAAAGCGCCGCAGGCTCTACTCTGCGGCAGACGGGAGTGAGGATGGCATGCCCTCGCACGCTCCGCCAGTCTCGCGGCGACCTTTCTAGGGTGAAAAACGCGGTTATTCCGACAGAACGACCGCTATTTACGCCAGCAACGGTGGAAGTTCTTTATTGAGCGCGAGTTTTTCCATCACGGCGCTGCCGGTCAGTGCGTAGCCCAGCAGGCGGCCGCTGGCGTCGCGGCACAAGGCCTTGATGTCGGCACCCTCGCCTTCAACGCTCCAGACGCCTTCGGTGCCGCGAGGCGGTGGCGAGACCACCAGTGGGCAGACCGGCGTCTTGACGGTCACCGGCATCGGGCCGTAGCTGACTGCGGTGGCGTTGCCGGCCAGGGTCTGGGCCAGGGCGCGGGCGCAGCTCATCAGCGGCATCACGTACAGCAGGTTCAGGCCGTCGACCTCGGCGCAGTCGCCCAGGGCGTAGATATTGGCGTGGGAGGTCTTGAGGTGGCGATCCACCATGATCCCGCGGTTGGTCTGCAGGCCGGCGGCGGCGGCCAGGTCCACGCGTGGACGCAGACCGATGGCCGAGACCACCAGGTCGCAGGCGATCACTTCACCGTCCGACAGATGGGCTTCCAAGCCGTCAGCGGTGCGCTGTAGGCGATTGAGGACAGGACCCAGGTGGAAGCGCGCGCCAAGGCTTTCCAGGCCGGCCTGTACCGCTGCGGCGGCGGCCGGGTGCAGCAGGGTCGGCATGACTTGCTCGCACGGTGCCACCAGGTCGATTTCATAACCGCCAAGGATCAGGTCATTGGCAAATTCACAGCCGATCAGGCCGGCGCCGAGCAGCAGCACACGGCGTTTGCCGGCAGCGGCGGCACGAAAGCGTGCGTAATCTTCGAGATCGTTGATAGGGAAAATCAGTTCAGCCGCATCGCCTTCCACCGGCACACGCACGGTTTCTGCGCCCCAGGCCAGGATCAGGTCGCGGTACGCCACCGCTTCCTCGCCGATCCACAGGCGCTTGTGGCCGGGGTCGATGCCGCTGACGCGGGTGTGAGTGCGCACTTCGGCCTTGAGTTGCTCGGCCATGGCGCCGGGTTCGGCCATGCTCAGGCCATCGGCTTCCTTGTTCTTGCCAAAGCCGGTGGAGAGCATGGGCTTGGAGTAGGAGCGCCCGTCATCCGCGGTGATCAGCAGCAATGGGGTCTCGCTGTCGAGCTTGCGAAACTCCCGGGCCACGTTGTAACCGGCCAATCCTGTGCCGATGATCACGACAGGTGCGTTCATTCCTTTCTCCTTGTAGTACTTATCTGAAAGCTGAAAATTAGCCGATTTCGATCATTTCGAAATCCATTTTGCCCACGCCGCAGTCAGGGCACAGCCAGTCTTCCGGGACGTCTTGCCACAGGGTTCCCGGAGCGATTCCGTCATCCGGCCAGCCGTCTTTCTCGTCATAGATCAGGCCGCAGACTACACATTGCCACTTCTTCATTACTTACTTCCTCAGGGTCCAGGCAGTTTGGCCGACGGTCGATGGATCCAGCGTTGCCGTGCGGCTCAGGGCGTTTTGTACTGATCGGGGCGGGCAGATGCAAGCACGATCGACGCAAACAGCCAGTTCGGTCCGGCAAAAACCAGGGACGCCATGGTAAGCTCGCCGCCTCTTTTGCTGCCAATACTGACTCACCGTGCCGCACTCAATCGACTCTTCCGATGCTTGCCAATGGCTGACCCAGAGCCTTCTGCACCCTGCGCCTGCGCCTTTGACCCTCAATTGGCTGTTCAACGAAGACTCACTGACACGGCGGCTGACGTGGCTGTCCAACGACGGTTTCAGCGTGACGCCACTGTTCGAAGGGTGGCAGCCACTGCGCGATGATGAATGCGCTGCCCTGGCACTGGCCCCGGCCAGTATCGGCTGGGTGCGTGAAGTATTTTTGCGTGGGCAGGGCCAGCCTTGGGTGTTCGCGCGCAGTGTGGCGGCGCGCAGTGCCTTGCAGGGCGACGGCTTGCATATGGATGAGTTGGGCAGCCGCTCACTGGGTGAATTGCTGTTTTGCGACCAGGCATTCACCCGCCAGGCCATTGAGGTGTGCCATTACCCGCGACAATGGCTGCCCACGACGGTCCAGACCGACGGGCTGTGGGCGCGCCGCTCACGCTTCGATCGCGGTTCGCTGAGCGTGCTGGTGGCGGAGATCTTTTTGCCGAGCTTCTGGCACGCGCTGCATGCCCATCCGGAGAACTGCTGATGTATCAACGCCTGCTCAAATCCCTGAACCGCCTGAACCCGAGGGCCTGGGATTTCATTCAGTTGACCCGGATGGACAAACCCATCGGCATTTACTTGCTGCTGTGGCCGACGCTGTGGGCACTGTGGATTGCAGGCAAAGGTTCGCCGTCCCTGATCAATATTGTGATTTTCGTGCTGGGCGTGGTGCTGACCCGGGCGGGCGGCTGCGTGATCAATGATTGGGCCGACCGCAAGGTCGACGGCCATGTGAAGCGCACCGAGCAGCGCCCACTGGTGAGCGGCAAGATCAGCTCCAAGGAAGCGCTGGTGTTTTTTGCGGTGCTGATGGGCATCAGTTTCCTGCTGGTGCTGTTGACCAACGCCACCACTGTCCTGTTGTCCCTCGGTGGTTTGGCTTTGGCGGCGAGCTACCCGTTCATGAAGCGTTACACCTATTACCCTCAAGTGGTGCTGGGCGCGGCGTTTTCCTGGGGTATGCCGATGGCGTTTACCGCCGAGACCGGCAGCCTGCCCGCCGCCGCGTGGCTGCTGTATATCGCCAACCTGCTGTGGACGGTGGGCTACGACACTTATTACGCGATGACCGATCGCGATGACGATTTGAAAATCGGCGTGAAATCCACCGCCATTTTGTTTGGTGAAGCTGATCGCGTGATCATCCTGACCCTGCAAGGCCTTTCGCTGGCGTGCCTGCTGCTGGCGGGCGCACGGTTCGAGCTGGGCGGCTGGTTCCACCTGGGCTTGCTGGCGGCGGCGGGCTGTTTTGCCTGGGAGTTCTGGTACACCCGCGACAAGGACCGGATGAAGTGCTTCAAGGCGTTTCTGCACAACCACTGGGCCGGGCTGGCGATATTTGTCGGGATTGTGGCGGACTACGCATTTCGCTGAATGCTGTAGGAGCGAGCTTGCTCGCGAAAAACCTGAGAGCGCTGTTGTGTGTCAGGCACCCAGCGTTATCGTTAACGCCCTTCGCGAGCAAGCTGGCTCCTACAGGGGTGATCAGGGCTTGATCACATGCCACGCCCCACCCTTGCCATCACCCGTCTTGTCACCCGCCTTGTGGTCATCCTTGTAGGTGTAGACAGGCTTACCGTCATAGGCCCACTGGCTGGTCTGGTCGTCGCGAGTGATCACCGTCCATTTGCCCGTCGACGTATCGGTGGACTCAGCCTTGAGCGGCGGCCAGTTGGTCGCGCACTGGTCCTTGCACACTGACTTGCCGTCGGCATCCTTGTCGAACGTGTAGAGCGTCATGCCCTTGTGGTCCACCAGCATCCCGTCTTTCGTCATCGCGGGTTCGGCCGCGAACGCCAGGGTCGGTAGCGTCAACGCTGCCGTTACCAGCAGGGCTTTCCAGGAAATCGTGCTGTAAGTCATCGGAACCTTCCTTTTTTGGTTGTCAGGATTCGGACCCAAAGCGTAGTCCAGAGAGGCGGGAATTGCCCGAGCGACTAAATTACTGTCACACGACTGCAATAATTCCGTTATCTAATGCGGCGCAAGACAGTTAAATGACAAGAGGATTTTTGAGCATGGTTGGCAGGAGCATTCTGATTGTTGACGACGAAGCGCCCATCCGCGAGATGATCGCCGTTGCGTTGGAAATGGCCGGCTACGACTGCCTGGAGGCGGAGAACTCCCAGCAGGCCCATGCCATTATCGTCGACCGCAAGCCGGACCTGATCCTGCTGGACTGGATGCTGCCCGGCACCTCCGGCATCGAGCTCGCCCGCCGTCTCAAGCGTGACGAGCTGACCGGGGACATCCCGATCATCATGCTCACCGCCAAGGGCGAGGAGGACAATAAGATCCAGGGCCTGGAAGTCGGTGCCGATGACTACATCACCAAGCCGTTTTCCCCACGCGAACTGGTCGCACGCCTGAAAGCCGTGCTGCGCCGCGCCGGCCCGACCGATGGCGAAGCACCGATTGAAGTCGGTGGCCTGTTGCTGGACCCGATCAGTCACCGCGTGACCATCGACGGCACGCCGGCCGAGATGGGCCCTACCGAATATCGCCTGCTGCAGTTCTTCATGACCCACCAGGAACGCGCCTACACCCGTGGCCAACTGCTCGACCAAGTGTGGGGCGGCAACGTCTATGTGGAGGAGCGCACCGTGGATGTGCATATCCGCCGCCTGCGCAAAGCCTTGGGCGAGGCCTACGAGAATCTGGTACAAACCGTGCGCGGCACTGGCTACCGCTTCTCCACCAAAGGCTGAGCCCGTCCCTTCTTTCCTTAACCGCTGACAAGGACGCATGTTTAAGTGAACCAGAACTGGCATGGCACCCTGATCCGCCACATGCTTTTGCTGATCACCGGCTGCCTGTTGGTGGGCCTGGTCAGTGGCTACTACGGCTGGAGCCTGGCAGTCGGCATTGCCTTGTACCTGGGTTGGACCCTCAAGCAACTGCTGCGCCTGCACGAATGGCTGCGCCAGCACAAACCCGACGAAGCACCGCCCGATGGCTACGGCCTGTGGGGCGAAGTGTTCGACAGCATTTACCACCTGCAACGACGCGACCAACGGGTGCGCGGGCGCCTGCAAGCGGTGATTGACCGGGTGCAGGAGTCCACCGCCGCGCTCAAGGATGCGGTGATCATGCTCGACAGCGACGGCAACCTGGAATGGTGGAACCGCGCCGCCGAAACCCTGCTGGGCCTCAAAACGCCCCAGGACAGCGGCCAGCCGGTGACCAACCTGGTGCGCCATCCGCGCTTCAAGGAGTACTTCGAGCAGGAAAACTACGAAGAAGCCCTGGAAATCCCCTCACCCACCAATGACCGCGTACGCATCCAGCTGTACCTGACGCGCTACGGCAACAACGAACACCTGATGCTGGTGCGCGACGTCACCCGCATCCACCAGTTGGAACAGATGCGCAAAGACTTCGTCGCCAACGTCTCACATGAGCTGCGTACGCCCCTGACCGTGATCTGTGGGTACCTGGAGACGCTGCTGGACAACGTCGACGAGATCAATCCGCGCTGGAGCCGAGCCCTGCAGCAGATGCAGCAGCAAGGTTCACGCATGCAGACGCTGCTCAACGACTTGCTGTTGCTGGCCAAGCTTGAGGCGACCGATTACCCCTCGGATAACCACCCCGTCGCCGTACAAAGCCTGCTGCAAACCATCAAGAACGACGCCCTGGCCCTCTCCGGCCAACGTGGGCAACAGATCACCCTGGAAGCCGACCCGAACGTGCTGCTCAAAGGCAGCGAAGGTGAGTTGCGCAGTGCGTTTTCCAACCTAGTGTTCAACGCCGTGAAGTACACCCCGGACAAAGGTAATATTCGCATCCGCTGGTGGACCGACGAACAGGGCGCGCACCTGAGCGTGCAAGACTCCGGCATCGGCATCGACGCCAAGCACCTGCCGCGTCTGACCGAGCGTTTCTACCGCGTCGACTCCAGCCGCAACTCCAATACCGGCGGTACCGGGCTCGGCCTGGCGATTGTCAAGCATGTGCTCTTGCGCCACCGCGCGCGCCTGGAAATCAGCAGCGTGCTGGGGCATGGCAGTACGTTTACCTGCCATTTCCCGCCGACGCAGATGACCCGTTCGCGGGGGGTCACTGCCGATGAATAACCTGAGAACGACCCAAACCTGAAAGGTGAAGGCGGGCGTGCTCACGAATGCGGTGGGTCAGCCATGAAGGTGTTGACTGACCCACCGCATTCGCGAGCACGCCCGCTCCCACATTAGATTTCCAGCGTGTCGAAGTGCGTATTCCACGCCCCGCCCGGCAGTGGGCACTAGGCAAGCGCCCCGTCAGCCGCTACATTGGCCGACTTGCGCCTGCCCTTCAGGCCCACCTGCCACCCCTTATTGAACACACGGAACCTGCAAAACCCCATCATGGACCCTTCCCCTGGTATCACCCTCGCTACACTCTTCGCCGACTTCGGCATGATTCTTTTTGCACTGATCCTGGTACTGCTCAACGGTTTCTTCGTTGCGGCGGAATTTGCCATGGTCAAACTGCGCGCCACCCGGGTCGAGGCGATCGCCCACAAAAACGGCTGGCGCGGGCAGATCCTGCGTACCGTGCACAGCCAGCTTGATGCCTACCTGTCGGCCTGCCAGCTGGGCATTACCCTCGCCTCCCTGGGCCTGGGTTGGGTCGGTGAGCCCGCCTTCGCGCACATCCTCGAACCGCTGCTGGGCGCCGTGGGCGTCGAGTCGCCGGAAGTGATCAAGGGCGTGTCGTTCTTTGCCGCCTTCTTCGTGATTTCCTACCTGCACATTGTGGTCGGTGAGCTGGCGCCCAAGTCCTGGGCGATTCGCAAGCCCGAGCTGCTGTCGCTGTGGACGGCGGTGCCGCTGTACCTGTTCTACTGGGCCATGTACCCGGCGATCTACCTGCTCAATGCCAGCGCCAACGCCATCCTGCGCATTGCCGGCCAAGGCGAGCCTGGCCCGCACCATGAACACCATTACAGCCGCGAAGAACTCAAGCTGATCCTGCACTCCAGCCGTGGCCAGGACCCAAGCGACCAAGGCATGCGTGTACTGGCTTCCGCCGTGGAAATGGGCGAGCTGGAAGTGGTGGACTGGGCCAATTCCCGGGAAGACCTGGTCACCTTGGACTTTAATGCGCCGCTCAAGGAAATCCTCGCGCTGTTCCGTCGCCACAAATTCAGCCGCTACCCGGTGTATGACGCGGTGCGCAACGAGTTTGTCGGCCTCTTGCACATCAAGGACCTGCTGCTGGAACTGGCAGCCTTGGACCACATTCCCGAGTCGTTCAACCTGGCTGAGCTGACCCGCCCGCTGGAGCGTGTGTCGCGACACATGCCGTTGTCGCAGCTGCTGGAGCAGTTCCGCAAAGGCGGCGCGCATTTCGCCCTGGTGGAAGAGGCCGACGGCAAGATCATCGGCTACCTGACCATGGAGGACGTGCTGGAAGTGCTGGTGGGCGATATCCAGGACGAACACCGCAAGGCCGAACGCGGCATCCTGGCTTATCAGCCGGGCAAGCTGCTGGTGCGCGGTGACACCCCGCTGTTCAAGGTCGAACGCCTGCTGGGTGTCGACCTGGACCACATCGAGGCCGAAACCCTGGCCGGCCTGATCTACGACACCCTCAAGCGCGTGCCGGAAGAGGAAGAAGTGCTGGAGGTGGAAGGTTTGCGGATCATCATCAAGAAGATGAAAGGACCGAAGATCGTGTTGGCCAAGGTACTTCTGCTGGATTGACCCTCAATTGCCCAACGCAAAGTTGGGCAATGCACCCACCGGCTGGTTGAACTCATACGGGATCGACACCAGCCCCGCCTCGGTGGCGCGCTGCACCACAAAGTGCAGGTGCGGCCCGCTGCTGTTGCCGGTATTACCCGACAACGCCAGCGGGCTCCCCACCGCCACACGCTGCCCAGCTCGGACACTGACCGAACCTTGCTTGAGGTGCAGGTAAACGCCCTCGGTGCCATCATCGTGGCGCACCCTCACGAAATTCCCCGACGCATCACTGCCCCGCCCGGCCTGCTCGTTTTCGGTCTTCACCACCACACCGCTGCGTGCCGCAATGATCGGCGTACCTTCGGGCATGGCGATGTCCATGGCGTAGCGGCTTTTGGCGTCTGTATGGCTGAACGTGCCGTTGGGGCCTTGGGTCATACGAAACGGTCCGCCACGCCAAGGCAAGGGATAGCGGTGCGCCTGAGGTGGGTAACGGGAAGGCGGCCTGTCAAGTATCGGCCGTTCGAGCTTGCGCTCCTGCATCACGAATGCCTGGGCACCCGGCGTATAGCGATCGCTGAAAAACACCACGCCATTGGCATCGATGGATTTGTAGAGGGTCATGGCCTGGGTCGACACGGTGACCGTGGCCAGCCCGCAGCACAGCAAAAAGCGCATGATGGCGTGAACCTGCCGGGATAACGGAACGGCAGGCTAACAAGGGATCATGACAACTTTAGACTGGCAGCCCGCTGAAACAAATATCCACGTTCATTTAGGCAGACGCCGACAGTCAGATAATCGGTCAATTTCCGGTATCAAGAGGTCAGGCACCCGGCACAAAGTGCTTCTGCGCCGTACCCCGTGCGATCAGGCGAGAGATGTAGTCGAGCTTCTGCGCGTCCTGGTCGATAAACCGGAAGGTCAGCTGCAACCAATCGCTGTCAGGCTTGGGTTCGAAGGCGACGATGGCGTGCAGGTAGCCGTTGAGACGGGCCACTTCGGCATTCTCACCCTGCTCCAGGTCGAGCACGGCGCTTTCCAGTACCTGAGGCAACACTTCGCCACGGCGCACCACCAGCAGCGCTTCCTTGATGCTCAGCGCCTTGATCACGCATTGCTGGCTGCCGCTGGACAGGCGCAGTTGGCCCTGGCCACGACCGCCGGCCGGCGCCGCTGAAGGTGCCTGTACCGGTGGGTTGTTGAGCAGGCCTTTGTTGGGCACAGGCGCCGCAGCAGCAACCGGCGCTGCGCGTGCGGCTTCCGGTTTGCCACCGGTCAGCGCGCTGAGTGAATCGTTGCCGAAAGCCGAGTTCATTTTGGTCGGTGCACTGGCGACCAGCGCGTCGAGGCGACCGATCTTGTGCAGGGCTTGCTTGACCTTGTTCAGCAACTGCTCGTTGGTGAACGGCTTGCTGACATAGCCCGAAACGCCGGCCTGGATGGCCTGGACCACGTTTTCCTTGTCGCCACGGCTGGTCACCATCACGAACGGCATGGCCTTGAGGTGAGGCTGCTCGCGGCACCAGGTCAGCAGTTCAAGGCCAGACATCTCCGGCATTTCCCAGTCGCACAGCACCAGGTCGAAGCTCTCGCGCATCAGGATGGCCTGGGCCTTTTTGCCGTTCACCGCGTCTTCAAGCTTGATCCCGGGGAAGTAGTTGCGCAGGCACTTCTTCACCAGGTCGCGGATAAACGAGGCGTCATCCACCACCAACACACTGACTTTACTCATCGACCCTTCATCCTATTAACACTTCGGCACGCAACACGCCTGACTGGTGGCATTTTGCCAAAACTCTGTAGTCACGTTGGGAATTTATCTCACTCAACGTGCAAAAAATTCAGTGGCCGCAAACAAAAACGCCCGACCAAAGGCCGGGCGTTAATTTCTCGGGCAACCTTACTTATCGTCAGATTCGCCCGGAACATTAGGGATAAGATCCGCCGAACCTTCAACTTCGGCCTTCATGCGCTTGAGGCCCATGTGCCGAACGTCGGTCCCGCGCACCAGGTAAATCACCAGTTCCGAGATATTGCGTGCGTGGTCGCCGATGCGCTCCAGAGAACGCAGTACCCAGATAATGCTCAAGACCCGCGAAATAGAGCGTGGGTCTTCCATCATGTAAGTCGCGAGTTCACGCAGCGCGGTCTTGTATTCGCGGTCGATGATCTTGTCGTACTGCGCCACCGAGAGTGCCAGCTCAGCATCGAAGCGGGCAAAGGCGTCAAGGGCATCGCGCACCATGTTGCGCACCTGATCACCGATGTGGCGCACTTCCACGTAACCGCGTGGCGCTTCGCCTTCTTCGCAGAGCTGGATGGCGCGGCGGGCGATCTTGGTGGCTTCATCGCCGATGCGCTCCAGGTCGATCACCGACTTGGAGATGCTGATGATCAAACGCAGGTCGGACGCCGCCGGCTGGCGACGGGCCAGAATGCGCAGGCATTCTTCATCGATGTTGCGTTCCATCTGGTTGATCTGGTCATCGATCTCACGCACTTGCTGGGCCAGGCCCGAGTCGGCCTCGATCAGCGCAGTCACGGCGTCGTTGACTTGCTTCTCCACCAGCCCGCCCATCGCCAGGAGGTGACTGCGCACTTCCTCAAGCTCGGCGTTGAACTGCGCGGAGATGTGGTGGGTAAGGCCTTCTTTGCTAATCATGTTGGCGTCCTTGGAGCGTCCGGTAAGGTGCGGAGAACCGCAGCGTCAGTGCGATGAGAACCACAGCTCTCTAGCCGTATCGACCGGTGATGTAGTCTTCGGTCTGCTTCTTCGCCGGATTAGTGAACAGGGTATCGGTATCGCCGAATTCCACCAGTTTGCCCATGTACATGAACGCGGTGTAGTCGGAAACCCGCGCCGCCTGTTGCATGTTGTGGGTCACGATGACGATAGTGAACTTGGACTTGAGCTCGTAGATCAGCTCTTCGACTTTCAGCGTCGAGATCGGGTCGAGTGCCGAGCACGGTTCGTCGAGCAGCAGCACTTCCGGCTCAACGGCGATGGTCCGCGCGATCACCAGACGCTGCTGTTGGCCGCCGGACAGGCCGAGGGCTGACTCGTGCAGACGGTCTTTGACTTCGTCCCACAGCGCCGCGCCTTTCAAGGCCCACTCGACTGCTTCGTCGAGGATGCGTTTCTTGTTGATGCCCTGGATGCGCAGGCCGTAGACCACGTTTTCGTAGATGGTCTTGGGGAACGGGTTGGGCTTCTGAAACACCATGCCCACGCGGCGACGCAGCTCGGCCACGTCTTCGCCCTTGCGGTAGATGTTGGTGCCGTAGAGGTTGATCGCACCGTCTACGCGGCAGCCGTCCACCAGGTCATTCATGCGGTTGAAGGTCCGCAGCAGTGTGGACTTGCCGCAACCCGACGGGCCGATGAAGGCAGTCACGCGCTGCTTGGGGATGTTCATGCTGACGTCGAACAGTGCCTGTTTTTCACCGTAGTACAGGCTCAGGCCCGGCACTTCGATGGCCACGGTTTCCTGGGCCAGGCTCAGGCTCTGCTTGTCGCGCCCCAGGGCAGACATGTTGATGCCGTGGGTGTGGGTGTCTTGTTGCATGGGATGCTCCCTGTGCTACCAATTCGTTTCATTGAACCGCAGACTTCTGGATCGGGCTGGCGGCTTACTAAAAAGCTGTGTCTGGCGCAGTTCGGTGTGGGAGCGGGCTTGCTCGCGAAAGCGGTGTGTCAGTCAGCACATGTGTTTCCGATACACCGCTTTCGCGAGCAAGCCCGCTCCCCCATTCAGTCCGCGCTCACTTCAATTAGCTGTCCAACGCTTTATATTTTTCGCGCAGGTGGTTACGGATCCACACCGCCGACAAGTTGAGCGTGGCGATCACCAGCACCAGCAGCAACGCGGTGGCGTACACCAGCGGTCGTGCGGCTTCAACGTTGGGGCTCTGGAAGCCGACGTCATAGATATGGAAGCCCAGGTGCATGATCTTCTGGTCCAGGTGCAGGTACGGGTAGTTGCCGTCCAGCGGCAGCGACGGCGCCAGTTTCACCACACCGACCAGCATCAGCGGCGCCACTTCACCGGCGGCGCGGGCCACGGCGAGGATCATGCCGGTCATCATCGCCGGGCTGGCCATCGGCAGCACGATCTTCCACAGCGTCTCCGCCTTGGTCGCGCCCAGGGCCAGGGAGCCTTCACGTACGGTGCGAGGAATCCGCGCCAGGCCTTCTTCAGTGGCTACGATCACCACCGGCACCGCCAGCAGTGCCAGGGTCAGCGAGGCCCACAACAGACCCGGCGTACCGAAGGTCGGCGCCGGCAGGGCTTCGGCGAAGAACAGGCGGTCGACCGAGCCGCCCAAGACATACACGAAGAAGCCCAGGCCGAACACGCCGTAGACGATGGCCGGCACACCAGCCAGGTTGTTCACGGCGATACGGATGACGCGGGTCAGGGTGTTCTGCTTGGCGTATTCACGCAGGTACACCGCCGCCAGCACGCCGAACGGGGTGACGATCATCGCCATGATCAGGGTCATCATCACGGTGCCGAAGATGGCCGGGAAAATCCCGCCTTCGGTGTTGGCTTCCCGTGGGTCGTCGCTGAGGAATTCCCAGACCTTGCTGAAGTAGAAACCGACCTTGGTGATCGTGCCCATCGCGTTCGGCTGGTAGGCGTGCACCACTTTGCCGATGCCGATTTCGACTTCCTTGCCGTTGCCGTCACGGGCGGTCAGGGCGTCGCGGTTGAACTGGGCATGCAGATCGGCCAGGCGCGCTTCGATGTCCTGGTAGCGGGCATTCAGCTCGGCGCGGTCGGCGTCCATGTCGGCCTGGGCGGCAGCGTCGAGCTTGCCTTCCAGTTCCAGTTTGCGGCCGTGCAGACGGATGCGTTCGAGACCGGCGTTGATCGCGCCAATGTCGGACTTCTCCAGGGTCTTGAGTTGGGCGGCCAGCTTATTGACGCGCTCGACACGGGCTTGCAGTTCCGGCCACGCGGCTTCGCCTTCGGCGATGACCTTGCCATCCTGCTTGACGTTGACCAGCGTGCCGTAGAAGTTGCCCCACTCACGGCGCTCGATGGTCATCAGGTTCGCAGGCGTGGTCTGGTCCTTGAGCCACTCGCCGACGATCCAGGTGAAGTCGTTGCCGTTCAGGTCGCGGTTGCCGACCTTGATCAGCTCGCGGGTCATGAATTCCGGACCTTGCTCCGGCACAGGCAGGCCAGCGCTTTTCAGGCGCTCACGCGGTACTTCTTCTTTCTGCACCACTTCGCCGATGACGATATGGTTGGCCTGGCCCGGTACGGTGTAGTTGGCCTGGATCAGGTCGGCTGGCCAGAAGTGGCCCAAACCACGCACCGCAATCACGGCCAACAAACCAATGGTCATGATGACCGCGATGGACACTGCGCCACCGCTGATCCAGACGCCGGGGGCGCCGCTCTTGAACCATCCATTCAGGGAGTTCTGTTTCACAGACTTCTACCTTTCTTAAAGCGACGAGTATTTCTTGCGCAGACGCTGACGGATCAGCTCGGCGAGGGTGTTCATGATGAAGGTGAACAGCAGCAGCACCAGCGCCGAGAGGAACAGCACGCGGTAGTGACTGCCGCCCACTTCCGACTCGGGCATTTCCACCGCGACGTTGGCCGCCAAGGTGCGCAGGCCTTCGAACAGGTTCATCTCCATCACCGGGGTGTTACCGGTGGCCATCAACACGATCATGGTCTCGCCGACAGCACGCCCCATGCCGATCATCAGCGCCGAGAAGATGCCCGGGCTGGCGGTCAGGATCACCACGCGCGTCATGGTCTGCCACGGCGTGGCGCCCAGGGCCAGCGAGCCCAGGGTCAGCCCGCGAGGCACACTGAATACGGCGTCTTCGGCGATGGAATAGATGTTCGGGATCACCGCGAAACCCATGGCCAGGCCGACGACCAGGGCGTTGCGCTGGTCGTAGGTAATGCCCAGGTCATGGGAGATCCACATGCGCATGTCGCCGCCAAAGAACCAGGTTTCCAGGTACGGGCTCATGTACAGCGAGAGCCAGCCCATGAACAGGATCACCGGGATCAGGATCGCGCTTTCCCAACCATCGGGCACCCGCAGGCGGATCGACTCAGGCAGGCGGCTGAACACGAAACCGGCGACCAGGATGCCAATCGGCAACAGCATCAACAGACTGAAGATGCCCGGTAGATGCCCTTCCACATACGGCGCCAGGAACAGGCCGGCGAAGAAGCCGAGGATCACCGTCGGCATTGCTTCCATCAGTTCGATCACCGGCTTGACCTTGCGGCGCAAGCTCGGGGCCATGAAGTAGGCGGTGTAGATCGCCGCGGCAACGGCCAGTGGCGCCGCCAGCAGCATGGCGTAGAACGCGGCCTTCAGGGTGCCGAAAGTCAGCGGGGCCAGGCTCATCTTGGGTTCGAAGTCGGTGTTGGCGGCGGTCGATTGCCAGACGTATTTAGGCTCGTCGTAGTTCTCGTACCAGACCTTGCTCCACAACGCGCTCCACGACACTTCCGGGTGCGGGTTATCGAGCATCAACGGTTGCAGCTTGCCGCCGGCTTCGACGATCACCCGGTTGGCCCGTGGCGACATGCCGTACACGCCTTGGCCATCGACTACAGGGTCGACCAACAGGGTGCGGTGCGCGGTGCTGTGAAACACGCCGAACTGGCCGGAAGCGTCGAGGGCGGTGAAGCCTTTGCGGCGCTCTTCGGCGGAAATTTCTACGATAGGCGTGGTGCCCATCTGGAAGGTGCGGATCTGTTTGAAGCGCTGCTCGCCATCCGGATCGCGGGCCATGAACCATTGGGCCAGGCCGCCCTTGGAGTTACCGATGATCAGCGAGATACCGCCCACCAGCTGCGTGCTGGCGGTCACCTCGGCATTGCCGTCTTCGAGCAATTTGTAACGACCATTGAGGCTCTTGTCGCGCAAGCTGAACACGTCGGCCAGGGCGCGACCGTTGATCACGTACAACCATTGCTGGCGTGGGTCGATGAAGATCGCCTTCACTGGCTCGGTCATCTGCGGCAGTTCGATGCGCTTTTGCTCGCTGGTGACTTCGCCGGTCATCATGTTTTCTTCGCGGCTCAGGGACAGCACGTTCAAATGCGAACCGGCGGAACCTGCAACCACCAAGGTGGAATCAGTGGCATTAAGGGCGACGTGCTCCAGCGGGCGACCGGCGTCATCCAGCACGATCGGCGTTTCACCGTAGGGGTATTCGATCGCAGGCGTGATGGTTTTCTTGCCGTCCGGGTAGGACACCTTATACGTGTGGCGGAACACCATGGACTGGCCATTGGACAGACCCAGGATCACCAACGGGCTACCGGGCTGGTCTTCACCGATAGAGGCAACGCTGGTGCCAGCGGGCAGTGGCAGGTCGACGCGCTTGAGTTCAGCGCCGGTTTCCACATTAAAGAACAACGCCTGGCCCTTGTCGGAAACCCGCATGGCGACTTGGTTCTGTTCTTCGAGGGAGATCATCAACGGCTTGCCCGCGTCCTGGATCCAGGCGGGAGTCAGGGCGTCTTCCTTGGTCAATGAGGCGCCTTGGAACAGCGGCGCGACGACATAGGCCAGGAAGAAGAAAATCAGGGTAATGGCGCCGAGGACGGCGAGGCCGCCGACCAGCACATACCAACGGGTCAGGCGATCCTTGAGCGCGCGAATGCGGCGCTTGCGTTGCAACTCAGGCGTATTGAAGTCAATGCGCTTGGGGGGAGAAGTCGTCGTCATGGTGGAATTGGCCAGATCATTCATGCGCACACCCTAGCGATCCTGTATGACAGAAAGATGACAGTGCAGTGACGCAACAAAGCCGCCGCGAAGCAAGGCTGGCAGCGGACTAGAAAATTCGGATGCGGGGCCGGTACTCCGGCCCCGCAGAGGCAATCAGTTGCCTTCTTTCAGACCCAGTTCAGCCAGGGCCTTGGCGGCTACTTTGGCTGGCAGTGGGATGTAGCCGTCTTTCACCACAACTTCCTGGCCCTGTTTGGACAGAACCAGCTTCACGAACTCAGCTTCCAGCGGGGCCAGAGGCTTGTTCGGGGCTTTGTTGACGTAAACGTAGAGGAAGCGCGACAGCGGGTATTTGCCGTTCAGGGCGTTTTCTTCACTGTCTTCGATGAAATCCGTGCTGCCTTTCTTGGCCAGGGCCACGGTTTTCACGCTGGCGGTCTTGTAGCCAATGCCCGAGTAACCGATGCCGTTCAGCGAGGAGCTGATCGACTGCACGACCGAAGCCGAGCCAGGTTGTTCGTTCACGTTTGGCTTGTAGTCGCCTTTGCACAGGGCTTCTTCTTTGAAGTAGCCGTAGGTGCCGGAAACCGAGTTACGACCGAACAGTTGTACTGGCTTGTTGGCCAGGTCGCCGGTCACACCCAGGTCACCCCAGGTTTTCACGTCGGCTTTGCCACCGCACAGACGCGTCGAGGAGAAGATCGCGTCGACTTGTTCCATGGTCAGGTGCTGGATCGGGTTGTCCTTGTGCACGAACACAGCCAGGGCATCCACGGCAACCGGGATAGCGGTTGGCTTGTAGCCGTACTTCTGCTCGAAGGCCGCCAGTTCGGTGTCCTTCATCTTGCGGCTCATCGGGCCCAGGTTGGAGGTGCCTTCAGTCAGCGCAGGTGGCGCGGTAGCGGAGCCGGCAGCTTGAATCTGGATGTTGACGTTCGGGTATTCCTTTTTGTAACCCTCGGCCCACAGGGTCATCAGGTTAGCCAGGGTATCGGAACCAACGCTGGACAAGTTGCCCGACACACCAGTGGTCTTAACATAAGCCGGAATTGCCGGATCAACACCAGCGGCCACCGCGTTGGCGGTCGCAACGCCAGCAGCGACAAAAGTCATTGCCGCCATCAAACGTTTCAGTTTCATGCCTTGCTCCTAGCAGATAGGGATAGTTGGATCGGGGCCAAGTATCGGGAGGCCGTGTGAACACTCTATGTCTGGAATGTGACAGTTAGATGAAAGGCCACTATTGGCAAGGAGAAGGGGCATAGCGAGGCGTTGCCATCGCTCCCACGCAGGGCGCGGGAGCGGTCATTGTCAAAGCGTCAGCGCGAACGCTTCCACAGATACCCACCCACCACCATCCCCATCAAGCACAGCGCGGCAACGTAGTAGGCCGGGCCCATCGGGCTTTCCTTCATCAGCAGCGACACTGCCAGCGGCGTCAGCCCGCCGAACACGGCATAGGCCACGTTGTAGGAAAACGACAAGCCGCTGAAACGCACCACGGGCGGGAAGGCCTTGACCATCACGTACGGCACCACGCCGATGGTGCCTACGAACAGGCCGGTCAGGGCGTACAGCGGGAACAACCAATCCGGGTGGGCCATGAGGCTGTGATACAGCGTCCAGGACGTTGCCAGCAACAGCGCACAACCGGTAACCAGCACGCGGCCGGCACCGAAGCGGTCAGCCAATGCGCCCGAGGCTATGCAGCCCAGGCTCAGGGTGACGATGGCCAGGCTATTGGCCTGCAGCGCCACGGTCGGGCTGAAGTGGTAGACGGTCTGCAGCACGGTCGGGGTCATCAGGATGACCACCACCACGCCAGCTGACAGCAGCCAGGTCAGCAGCATCGACAACACGATAGCGCCGCGGTGATCCCGCAGTACCGCGCGCAATGGCAGCTCGGCGGCCAGGGTCTTGCGCTGCTGCATCTCGGCGAAGATCGGCGTTTCATGCAGCCAGCGACGCAGGTACACCGACAACAGGCCGAACACGCCGCCGAGCAGGAACGGGATCCGCCAGGCGAAATCCGAGACCTGCTCCGGGCTATAGAGCGTGTTGATCGCAGTGGCCACCAGCGAACCCAGCAAAATACCGGCAGTGAGGCCGCTGGTCAGGGTGCCACAGGCGTAGCCGATGTGACGCGGCGGTACGTGTTCGGAGACGAACACCCAGGCGCCAGGCACTTCACCACCAATCGCGGCGCCCTGGATGATGCGCATCAGCAGCAACAGCACCGGTGCCCACAGACCGATCTGCGCGTAGGTTGGCAGCAGGCCCATGATCAGGGTCGGCACGGCCATCATGAAGATGCTCAGGGTGAACATCTTCTTGCGACCCAACAGGTCACCGAAGTGCGCCATGATGATGCCGCCCAGGGGGCGTGCCAGGTAGCCGGCGGCGAAGATGCCGAAGGTCTGCATCATGCGCAGCCATTCAGGCATGTCCACGGGGAAGAAGAGTTTTCCGACCACGGTGGCGAAAAACACGAAAATGATGAAATCATAAAACTCCAGCGCCCCGCCCAAGGCAGACAGCGACAGGGTTTTGTAGTCGTTGCGGGTCAGCGGGCGCGACGGTTGCGCACTGCTTGCGGGCACGGAGGACATAGCAAGGCTTCTCTTATAGTAATCAGGATGGCAAGCGGGACTTGCGGCAGGTTTGGCAAGATAGCAAATCGCTAGAAAAAGCACAGCGTTGAGCGAATAACCATTTATAGGGGCGCAATATTCCCCTTTCCTGCTGTTTATTTGCGCCGATAAGCACAGTTGCCGGAAAAAGCCGCGATACAGCCGCTAAATGCCGACCAAATGAACGCCCAGAGGTCGTCGTGGCGCCAGGGTCTCGATATACTCGGCCCTTGCAAGCGCAAGAACCGCAGTCTTGAGGGGCTGCTGTGCCAAAACGTCGTTGGGCGCCATCCAGCCGATTTGGCAGAGTTTCCCTTTAGTACGCCTTACGAGAAACGCATCACGCGGTGTATGTTGGTGCTGAAACGTTTTTTTCGAAGACGGCTATCCACTTGAAATACCCATGAAGCGTTACGGGTCAGAGGCCCTCGGCATGATCGAACTCGAACAAGAAGATCCTATCCCGCAAGGCGACCTCGCCCTGCAAATCACCGCGCTCCCGCGTGAAACCAACGGTTTTGGCGACATCTTCGGCGGCTGGCTGGTCGCGCAGATGGACTTGGCCGGCACCGCCATGGCCAGCAAGGTGGCAGGCGGGCGTGTCGCCACTGTGGCCATTGATCGCATGGCGTTCCTGGTGCCGGTCGCGGTGGGCGCACAGCTCTCCTTTTATACCCAGGCCCTGGAAATCGGCCGCAGCTCGATCCAGATGATGGTCGAAGTGTGGAGCGACGACCCGCTGTCCAGCGAATGGCGCAAGGTGACCGAGGCGGTATTTGTATTCGTCGCCATCGACGGCAGCGGCCGCACGCGCTCGGTTCCATCGCGCGCACGTTAAACCTCGCCGGGTTTTGACGGTCAATTGCCCCATTGCCTGCCATGAAGAGTGCTTTGTTATGCCGACGCCCCACGTTGAAACCGTGAAAATCGACGAGCTGGATTGCTGGCGCATCCGCCACAACGGTGCCGAACTGATAGTGGCCCAACAGGGCGCGCATCTCTTCAGTTATGGGCGCGACGGCGAACAGCCACTGATCTGGCCGAATCCTGAAGCGGTGTTCAAAAAGGGCAAGGGCATTCGCACCGGCGTACCGGTGTGCTGGCCGTGGTTTGGCGTATTTGACCGCAACCCGCAGAGCGTGAAAGCGATGCGTCAGAGCGAGCAGCCCGCTGGCGCACACGGTTTCGTGCGCACAGCGTTGTGGGAATTGGCCGCGACCGAGCTTGAAGGTGAAGCGCTACGCGTGGATCTGGTACTGCCGGTGCCGGCAGGCGGCTTTCCTGGTTGGCCCCATCAGGTCGACCTGACACTGAGCCTGCTGCTGGATGAGCAACTGCATATCCGCCTGACCAGCCACAACCGTGGTACCGACACCGTGACCCTCAGCCAGGCGCTGCACACCTACTTCGCCGTAAGCGATGTGCGCAATGCGCAGGTCGAAGGGCTGGACGGGCGCGCCTATATCGATACCGCCGACGGCTGGACCGAAAAGACACAATCCGGCCTGCTGCACTTCACCGCCGAGACCGATCGCATCTACCTCGACACGCCGTCACAGTTGACTATCGTCGACAAAGACTGGCAGCGCCGTATCCAGCTCACCAGCGAAGGCTCAAAGTCGACCGTGATCTGGAACCCGTGGACCGAACGCGCCAAGGCTTTTGACGACATGGCCGATGATGGCTGGACAGGCATGCTGTGCATCGAGACGGCGAATGTGCTGGATGATGTGGTGAGCCTGGCACCCGGTGAAAGCCATACGCTGGGCGTGAGCATCGCCGCTATAGCCCTGTAAACCCAATCGAAATGTGGGAGCGGCGATTCGACTTGCTCGCTCCCACATTGGGTGATGTGCCGCGCCTTATAAATCCGACTCCTTCACCACCCGTACTTTCCCCGCATCCAGCGCATACGCCGCATCGGCAAGGTCATTGTTGACCTTCTCCACCTTCAGCGTGCCCGTGACCCACAGCGGCGTGTAGATATCATCCAGCTTCAGCCCCTTGGGATAGCGCACCAGCACCAGCTGATTGGGCGGCGGCGGCGGCACGTGGATACAGGCGCCCGGATACGGTACAAGGAAGAACAAAGTACTTCGGCCCTTGGCGTCGGTTTCCAACGGCACCGGGTAGCCGCCGATGCGGATGTTCTTGCCGTTCATGGCGGCCACGGTCTTGGTGGAATACATCACCGCCGGCAAGCCTTTGCTTTGCTTGAGGCCACCTTTGTCGGTGAAGGTGCCCTGGGCTTCGGGGGAGTTGTGATCGATCTCGGGCATGGCTTCGAGGGCTTTCTGGTCGGAAAGCGGCATCAGGTCGAGCCAGTCGGTTTCCGGCAGTTCACCGGCGTGCGCCAGGCCAGGGCCCAGCAAAAGGAGAGTCAACAGAAGACGGCGCATGGAGAAGCTCGGCAAGTACAAGTGCCGAGCATTCTAGCCCCCTGCGCCTGCGCAGCGCAGAGGACTTTGTCGGCTGATTACTTCTTTTTGATCAGGCCGTAGATCACCAGCAACACAATGGCACCCACCAGCGCGCCGATGAAACCTGCACCTTGACCGGCCTGGTAGATACCCAGTGCCTGACCACCGTAGGTCGCGGCCAGAGAGCCAGCGATACCCAACAGGATGGTCATGATCCACCCCATGCTGTCGTCGCCTGGTTTCAGGAAACGCGCCAGCAGGCCGACGATCAAGCCGATAAAAATGGTTCCGATGATACCCATGGCATTTCCCTCTGATTGAAGTGAGCTATGCCAAAGCCTAGTCAGGCTTTGGCATCCTGCAATCAGAGAGACGACGGTCACCAATGGTTCCCGTCGGGCTCACCTTATTGCTCGGCGATCAGCGCTTCAACCTTGAGGATCTGCGCTTCCAGCGTTGCGCGGTCCTTGCAGCGCAGGTTGGCGTGGCCGACCTTGCGCCCGGCCTTGAAGGCCTTGCCGTAGTGGTGCAGGTGGCAGTCGTCGATGGCGATGACTTTTTCCACCGCAGGCACGGTGCCGATGAAGTTGAGCATGGCGCTCTCGCCGACTTTGGCCGTGGAGCCCAATGGCAAGCCCGCAACCGCCCGCAGGTGGTTTTCGAACTGGCTGCACTCGGCGCCTTCGGTGGTCCAGTGCCCGGAGTTGTGCACGCGTGGGGCGATTTCGTTGGCCTTGAGGCCACCGTCGACTTCAAAGAACTCGAACGCCATCACGCCTACATAATCCAGTTGCTTGAGCACACGGCTGGAATAATCTTCCGCCAAAGCCTGCAACGGGTGGTCGGTGCTGGCCACTGACAGCTTGAGGATGCCGCTGTCGTGGGTGTTGTGCACCAGCGGGTAGAAACGGGTTTCGCCATCACGGGCACGCACGGCGATCAGCGAGACTTCGCCGGTGAACGGTACGAAGCCTTCCAGCAGGCAGGCGACGCTGCCCAGTTCGGCGAAGGTACCGACCACATCAGCTTCAGTGCGCAGGACTTTCTGGCCCTTGCCGTCATAACCCAGGGTGCGGGTTTTCAGCACGGCCGGCAGGCCGATGCTGGCGACTGCAGCGTCCAGGTCTGCCTGGGACTGGATATCGGCGAAGGCCGGGGTCGGAATGCCCAGGTCCTTGAACATGCTCTTCTCGAACCAGCGGTCACGGGCAATGCGCAAGGCTTCGGCGCTGGGGTACACCGGGACGAACTGCGACAGGAACGCAACGGTTTCGGCCGGGACGCTTTCGAACTCGAAGGTCACCAAGTCGACTTCGTCGGCCAGTTGGCGCAAGTGGTCCGGGTCGCTGTAGTCAGCGCGCAGGTGTTCACCCAAGGCGGCAGCGCAGGCGTCCGGCGCCGGGTCCAGGAAAGCGAAGTTCATCCCCAGCGGGGTTCCCGCCAGAGCCAGCATGCGACCCAGTTGGCCGCCACCGATTACACCGATTTTCATCGTCAACAACCTCAGGCGATGCGTGGGTCTGGATTGTCCAGCACGCTGTCTGTCTGCTCAGCACGGAATTTCTTCAGCACCGCGTGGAACTGCGGGTGCTTGGCGCCCAGGATGCTGGCGGACAGCAACGCGGCGTTGATCGCACCGGCCTTGCCGATCGCCAGGGTCGCCACCGGGATACCGGCCGGCATCTGCACGATGGACAACAGCGAATCCACACCCGAGAGCATCGACGACTGCACCGGCACACCGAGCACCGGCAGGTGGGTCTTGGCCGCACACATGCCTGGCAGGTGCGCCGCACCGCCGGCACCGGCGATGATCACCTCGATGCCACGGGATTCTGCTTCATCGGCATACTGGAACAGCAAATCCGGGGTGCGGTGGGCAGAGACCACCTTCACTTCATACGGAATGCCGAGTTTTTCCAGCATATCGGCGGTGTGGCTAAGGGTGGACCAATCGGACTTGGAGCCCATGATCACGCCAACCAATGCACTCATCGTCGTGCCTCTTCTCTCTGGGCGCCCGCAGGCGCGTCAAAAAACAACAAGCCACGCGGGAAATCCGGCGTGGCTTGTTGTACGAATTAAGGCCGGTTGGACCGGCCGAAGGCCGCGCAGTATACCGTAATAATCAAGATAAACAGCCCCTGGAATGACCATCTGTCCAGTGGCGCAAACCGGCGGTTTTATTGACTCAAGAGTCAGCCAGGGACGCTGTAAAACCCTGTGGGAGTAAGCTTGCTGGCGAATGCGCTGGGGCAGTCAAAATAGCGGTGTCTGATACACCGTCTTCGCGAGCAAGCTTGCTCCCACAGTTGATCTGCATCGCGCTCAGGCGCTTTGCGCCGCGCCACCCTCCAACTTGCGCCACAACAACCGCACGTTCGCCTTGCGCACCAACGCACAGCGATACAGGCGGATCTCCAGCGGCACATGCCATTGCGGGCCGCCGCACACCACCAGTTCGCCACGGGCCAACTCCGCCCGTACGCTAAGTTGCGGTACCCAGGCGATGCCCAGGCCTTCCAGGGCCATGCTCTTGAGGCTGTCCGCCATGGCCGTTTCGTACACGGTGGTAAAACGCAGCGCACGCTGGCGCAGCAGCAAATGCACCGAACGCCCGAGGAACGCGCCGGCGCTGTAGGCCAGCAGCGGCACACTGCCCTCGCCTTCCAGATCGAACAGCGGCTTGCCGTCGACATCAGCGGCGCACACCGGGAGCATTTCGGTGTTGCCCAGGTGCAGCGACGGGAAGATCTCGGCGTCCATCTGCATGGCGGCGTCCGGATCGTAGAACGCCAGCATCAGATCACAGCCGCCTTCGCGCAGCGCGTGTACCGCGTCACCGACGTTGGTGGCGACCAGGCGCGTGGCGATGTTCAAGCCTTCGTTACGCAATTGTGCGATCCAGCGCGGGAAGAACCCCAGGGCCAGGGAGTGGGCGGCTGCCACTTGCATGACTTCGCCCTGCCCGCCTTCCAGGTGATGCAAATGGCGCAGAACCTCGCCGAGCTGTTCAACCACCGTGCGCGCAGTCACCAGGAACAACTGCCCCGCTGCCGTCAATTCCACCGGTGTGCGCGAGCGGTTGACCAGGGTCAGGCCCAACGCCGCCTCCAGGCTACGGATACGTCGGCTGAACGCCGGCTGGGTCACAAAGCGTCGCTCTGCCGCCTGGGAAAAGCTGCGGGTGGCCGCCAAGGCGCTGAAGTCTTCCAGCCATTTGCTCTCAAGGTTCATCACTTCCTCCCACGGGTATGCACCATTTTGGCACACACGCCCGTCATGATAACCGGGTCACACCTGCATTATGCCGTTTGTGCATAGGCCAGTGTTTAACAGCATTGGCCCAAAAAGTTCTACAAGCCTAGCATTCGCAGCGTTCCGGCCAGTTCCGGGTCCATATCGAGATGATTTCCGTCATGTCCTCCGCTGCATCTTTCCGTACCGAAAAAGACCTGCTTGGCGTACTCGAAGTACCTGCTCAAGCGTATTACGGCATCCAGACCCTGCGAGCGGTGAACAACTTCCGCCTCTCGGGCGTTCCGATTTCGCATTACCCGAAATTGGTGGTCGGTCTGGCAATGGTCAAGCAAGCGGCGGCTGACGCCAACCGCGAACTGGGCCAGCTCAGCGAAGCCAAGCACGCTGCCATCAGCGAAGCCTGTGCCCGCCTGATCCGCGGCGATTTCCACGAAGAGTTCGTGGTGGACATGATTCAAGGCGGCGCTGGCACTTCAACCAACATGAATGCCAACGAAGTCATCGCCAACATCGCGTTGGAGGCCATGGGCCACAACAAGGGCGAATACCAGTACCTGCACCCCAACAACGACGTGAACATGGCGCAGTCGACCAACGACGCCTACCCGACCGCGATCCGCCTGGGTCTGCTGCTGGGCCATGACGCGCTGCTCGCCAGCCTCGACAGCCTGATCCAGGCCTTCGCCGCCAAGGGCGAAGAGTTCAGCCACGTGCTGAAAATGGGCCGCACCCAGTTGCAAGACGCCGTGCCGATGACCCTCGGCCAGGAATTCCGCGCCTTCGCCACCACCTTGGGCGAAGACCTGGCGCGCCTGAAGACCCTCGCGCCCGAGCTGCTGACCGAAGTCAACCTGGGCGGCACCGCCATCGGTACCGGCATCAACGCCGACCCGCGTTACCAGGCCCTGGCTGTACAACGCCTGGCCGTTATCAGCGGCCAACCGGTTGTTCCAGCCGCCGACCTGATCGAAGCCACCTCCGACATGGGCGCCTTTGTACTGTTCTCCGGCATGCTCAAGCGCACGGCGGTGAAGCTGTCGAAGATCTGCAACGACCTGCGCCTGCTGTCCAGCGGCCCACGCACCGGCATCAACGAGATCAACCTGCCAGCGCGTCAGCCAGGCAGCTCGATCATGCCCGGCAAGGTCAACCCGGTGATTCCGGAAGCCGTGAACCAGGTAGCGTTCCAGGTCATCGGTAACGACCTGGCCCTGACCATGGCAGCCGAAGGTGGCCAACTGCAACTGAACGTGATGGAGCCGCTGATCGCCTTCAAGATCTTCGACTCGATCCGCCTGCTGCAACGCGCCATGGACATGCTGCGCGAACACTGCATCGTCGGCATAACCGCCAACGAAGCGCGCTGCCGCGAACTGGTGGAGCACTCCATCGGCCTGGTCACCGCGCTGAACCCGTACATCGGCTATGAAAACGCCACCCGCATCGCGCGTATCGCCCTCGAAAGCGGCCGCGGCGTGCTGGAACTGGTGCGCGAAGAAGGCTTGCTCGACGACGCCATGCTCGACGACATCCTGCGCCCCGAAAACATGATTGCTCCACGCTTGGTTCCCCTGAAGGCCTAAGCGTTTGTTGCACCGCTCACCAGGTTGAGGGACTAGACACCTCTCACCTTTTGAGGGCCTGAAGGCTCGTTCTTCAGGCCCTTTTTTTTGCCTCAAGGTTGTGAAATGACGCCCATAAAAAATCCAATATCGCCCTGCAAACCCTCCTTGCCCGACTCGAGCGTGCTGAAACCTTTAATCGGCCTGTGCAGACGGATCACGCTCGCCTAGGTATAGTGCCGCCCCTCTTCGCGTCAGAGATCGTCGTTATCGAGGTCCTGGACAGCGCGAAACCGCATGAATAACAACACCCGCAAAAGGATTGGGGTCCAAGCGTCGTGCACTGCCTGGTGCCGAGCGATGCATTGAACCGTCCTGCGTTTGCCATTAGAAAAATCAGCGAGGAACACTCCATGCTCGAAGTCATCAACGACTTCCTCTCAGGGAAAGTACTGATCGTGCTCATTGTCGGGCTCGGCGGTTATTTCACGATTCGCTCGCGTTTCGTTCAGTTGCGCCACTTTTTCCACATGTTCTCGGTGTTTAAAGACAGCCTCAAAAGCAGCGCCGGCCAGCTCAGCTCCTTCCAGGCGCTGATGCTCAGCCTGGCCGGCCGCGTGGGTGCCGGTAACATCGCGGGTGTCGGCATTGCCGTGACCCTGGGTGGTCCCGGTGCCGTGTTCTGGATGTGGGTCACCGCGTTGGTCGGCATGTCGTCGAGCTTCATCGAGTGCTCCCTCGGCCAGTTGTACAAGCGCACCGACGCCGAAGGCACCTACCGTGGCGGTCCGGCCTACTACATCCAGCACGGCCTGCAGAAGCGCTGGCTGGGTATGGTCATGGCATTCCTGCTGCTGGTGACCTTCGGTTTTGCGTTCAACGGCCTGCAAGCCCATGCCGTGACTCACTCGCTGAACAACGCCTTTGGCCTGGACACCACCTACACCGGCCTGGCCCTGGCCGTATTGCTCGGCCTGGTGTTCATCGGTGGGATCAAGCGCATCGCCTCGATTGCCGACCTGCTGGTACCGGTCAAGACCCTGGTCTACATCGCGGTAACCCTGTACGTGATCGTGCTGCAATTCGACCACGTACCCGCCATGCTCGCGACCATCGTCAAGAGCGCTTTCGGCCTCGACCAAGCCTTCGGCGGCCTGGTGGGCAGCGCGATCATCATGGGTGTGAAGCGCGGCGTGTTCGCCAACGAAGCCGGTTTGGGCAGTGCGCCTAACGTGGCAGCCGTGGCGTCGGTAGAGCATCCGATCGCCCAAGGCGTGGTGCAAGCGTTCAGCGTGTTCCTCGACACCTTCGTGATCTGCACCTGTACTGCGTTGCTGATCCTGCTTTCCGGCTTCTACACCCCGGGCTTCGAAGGCGACGGCATTGCCCTGACCCAGAACTCCCTGGCGGCCGTGGTCGGCGACTGGGGTCGCATGTTTATCTCGGTGGCCCTGGCGTTGTTCGTGTTCACCTCGATCATGTACAACTACTACCTCGGCGAGAGCAACCTGCGCTTCCTGGTCGGCAACAACCGCAAGGTGTTGATGGGCTACCGCGCGCTGGTGCTGGTGCTGATTTTCTGGGGTTCCATCGAGAACCTGAGCACCGTGTTTGCCTTCGCCGACATCACCATGACGATGCTGGCGTTCGTCAACCTGTTCGCCCTGGCGTTCCTGTTCAAGATCGCCATGCGCATCCTGAACGACTACGACAACCAGCGCGCGGCGGGTATCAAGACGCCGGTGTTCGACTCCAGTCAGTTTCCTGATCTGGACCTTGACCGTAAGGCGTGGCCGGCGAACCCGGTAAAACCTGAAGCAGCAACGTCGGCTGAGCTGAACGCTCAAGTGCAACGCTAAGCGTAGATAGATGACACGCCGCACGACCTTGGGCATGCTCAAGGCCGTGCGGCGTTTTTCGTTCAGGAGAATTATCGATGTCCTCATCCAGTAACGTCATGGTGCTCTACACCGGCGGCACCATCGGCATGCAGGCCAGCACCCATGGCCTGGCTCCCGCATCCGGCTTCGAAGCACGCATGCGCGAACAGCTGGCACACCTGCCAGCGCCTGCCTGGCGCTTCCAGGAAATGGCCCCGTTGATCGACAGCGCCAACATGACCCCCGCTTACTGGCAGCGCCTGCGCACCGCCGTGGTTGAGGCCGTGGACGACGGCTGCGATGCCGTGCTGATCCTGCACGGCACCGACACCCTGGCCTACAGCGCGGCGGCCATGAGCTTTCAACTGCTCGGCCTGCCTGCACCGGTGGTGTTTACCGGCTCGATGCTGCCAGCCGGCGTGCCCGACAGCGATGCCTGGGAAAACGTCAGCGGCGCCCTGGCGGCGCTGGGCAAAGGCATCGCGCCGGGTGTGCACCTGTACTTCCACGGCGCGCTGATGGCACCGACCCGTTGCGCGAAAATTCGCAGCTTCGGTCGCAATCCATTCGCGGCGCTGAATCGCCAGGGCGGTGCTGCGCGTGCAGAGTCCATTCCCAAGGCCTTGGACTATCGCCAGCCCAAAGCCTTGGCCAGCGTCGGCGTGCTGCCTCTGGTGCCGGGCATCGGTGCGGCGCAGTTGGACGCGGTGATTGGCAGCGGCATTCAAGCGCTGATCCTGGAATGTTTCGGCAGCGGCACCGGGCCCAGCGATAACCCCGAGTTCCTCGCCAGCCTTCAGCGTGCGCAGGCGCAAGGTGTGGTCGTGGTCGCGATCACCCAATGCCATGAAGGCGGCGTGGAACTGGACGTCTACGAAGCCGGCAGTCGTTTGCGTGGCGTGGGCGTGTTGTCCGGTGGCGGCATGACCCGTGAAGCCGCGTTCGGCAAGCTCAACGCGCTGATCGGCGCCGGGCTCGATATCCAGGAGGTCCGCCGTCTGGTAGAGCTGGACCTGTGCGGCGAGCTGCGCTGAGCGGCATATAACTTGCTCCACTTCCAGCCATCCTCTGGCTGGAAGCCCCTATGTTGCACTCCCACCTCACGACCCTCAACGCCGTCTCGCTGGTCATTAACGCGTTCAAGGCCGAAGGCTTGCCGGCTGAAACGTTGCTCGCGGGCAGCGGTATCTGCGCCGCCGACTTGAGCCGCGCCGACGCCTGCATCACCACCAACCAGGAGATGCGTGTGTGTACCAACGCAGTCGCGCTGCGGCGGGATATTGGCCTCGAATTGGGCCGCAAGATGCATGTGTCGTCCTACGGCATGCTCGGTTATGCCCTGCTCACCTGTGCCACCTTCGGTGACGCGTTGCGCCTGGCGCTACGCTACCCGGCGCTGTTGGGAACACTTTTCGAGCTGAGCCTGGAAAACGACGGCGAGCGTATCTGGCTGACCGCCGCCGATTACCGGGAAACGCCCGCGCTGGAAATGTTCAACGTCGAATTCTGCCTGGTTTCGCTGAAAATCATCTGCGACGACCTGCTGGGCCAGCCGCTGCCGTTACTCGGTGCACGTTTCGAATACAGCGCGCCGGACTATCACGCGCGCTACCACGAGTGCTTCGCGTGCTCGCTGCATTTTGAAGCCAGCGCCAACGCCTTCGCGTTTGACAAGCGCTGGCTCGACCAGCCGCTGCCACTGGCCGACGCCGTCACCCATCAAGCCATGACCGATCGCTGTCGCAAGCAGAACTTGGAGTTTACCGGGCGCCAGGCCTGGCTGGGTCGGATCCGCCATTTGCTCGCCGCCCAGCTCCACGCCGCGCCCGGCATTGAAGGCTTGGCTGCGCAGATGAACTGTTCCGCGCGAACCTTACGTCGGCATTTGCATGACTTGGGCAGCAGCTACCAGGAACTGCTCGATGAGCTGCGCTTCGAGCGCGCCAAGCAGTTGCTGGGGCAGGACGAACTGCCGATCTACCGAATCGCGGAACAGCTCGGTTTCAGTGAAACCGCCAGCTTTCGCCACGCATTTGTACGCTGGAGCGGCGTGGCACCCAGTCAATTTCGCCCCTGACGCCTCGCAATGACGGGTCGATGCGCGCTAGCGGGGCGAATTGCGGTCACACAATTTGGCCGTATTTATCCCCTTTTGGCCGCTCTTGCCGTTTTCTTAAAACCGTCCCGCCGCAAGACTGCATCCACTGATACAGCCTGCGGAGAACAAAAAATGCTGACGATCTACTCAGACGATCATCACCTGCATCACGGTCGGTGCGAATTGATGGACGGGCAACTGATGCCCTGTTTCGAAATGCCCTCGCGCGCGGACCACGTGCTGCAACGGGTCAAGGACCGCGAACTGGGCCCGGTGCAAGCGCCGCAGGATTTTGGCGTGGCGCCGCTGCAACGCATCCACAGCCGCGACTACCTGGAATTTTTCAAAGGCGCCTGGGCGCGCTGGACTGAATTCGCCACGGATGGCGACCTGCTGCCCTATACCTGGCCCGCCCGTACCTTGCGCAGGGTATTGCCCACCAGCCTGCACGGCCAGCTGGGTTACTACAGCTTCGACGGTGGCGCGCCGATTACCGCCGGCACTTGGCAAGCGGCGTACAGCGCAGCGCAAGTCGCGCTCACCGCGCAACAGGCGATCCAGCAAGGCGCCCACAGTGCCTTCGCCCTGTGCCGACCACCGGGACATCACGCCGCCAGCGACTTGATGGGCGGTTATTGCTACCTCAACAACGCCGCCATTGCCGCCCAAGCCTTTCTTGATCAGGGCCACAAAAAGGTCGCGATCCTGGATGTGGACTACCACCACGGCAACGGCACCCAATCGATTTTTTACGCACGCCGCGACGTGCTGTTCACGTCGATCCACGGCCACCCCGAGGCGGAGTTTCCGTTTTTCCTGGGCTATGCCGACGAATTGGGTGAAGGCCCAGGCGAAGGCTTCAATTTCAACTACCCGCTGCCTGCAGGATCAGGCTGGGAGCGCTGGAGTGCAGCGCTTGAGGAAGCCTGTAAAGAGATCGAGCGCTATGGCGCCGACATCATCATCGTGTCCCTGGGTGTGGACACGTTCAAGGACGACCCCATCTCACAGTTCAAACTCGACAGCCCGGACTACCTGGCAATGGGTGCACGCATCGCCGACCTGGGCAAACCCACGCTGTTCGTGATGGAAGGCGGCTATGCCGTGGAAGAAATCGGCATCAATGCCGTCAACGTTCTTGAAGGATTTGAAGGGGCAGCCCAATGAACATGCTCAAGTCACTCGTCCTCTGCGCTGCCGTTATCAGCGGTATGGCCCACGCCGAAGAGAAAACCCTGCGGGTCTACAACTGGTTCGACTACATCACGCCCAAGGCACTGGAAGACTTCAAGGCGCAGAACCCCACGATCAAACTGGTGTATGACATCTTCGACACCAACGAAGCCCTGGAAGCCAAGCTGCTCACCGGCAACGCCGGGTATGACGTGGTGGTGCCATCCAATGTGTTCCTGGCCAAGCAGATCGAGGCCGGAGTTTTCCAACCTCTGGACCGCAGCCAGTTACAGAACTGGAAGCACCTCGACCCCAAGCTGATGAAGCTGATCGAAGCCAATGACCCAGGCAATAAATTTGCCGTGCCGTACATGTACGGCACCATTCTCATCGGTTTCAACCCCGACAAGGTCAAGGCCGCGCTGGGCGTCAATGCGCCGGTGGACAGTTGGGACCTGATCTTCAAAGAAGAAAACATCAGTAAGCTCAAGCAATGCGGTGTGGCCCTGCTCGATTCCCCGTCGGAAATCCTGCCCCTGGCCCTGCAACACCTGGGTCTGGACCCCAACAGCAGCAACCCCAAGGACTATGCAAAGGCCGAAGCGCTGCTGTTGAAGATCCGCCCCTACGTCACTTACTTTCACTCCTCCAAGTACATGGCCGATATCGCCAATGGCGACATCTGCGTGGCCGTCGGTTACTCCGGCAGCTTCTCCCAGGCCGCCAACCGCGCCAGGGACGCCAAAAATGGCGTGACCGTAGATATGCGCCTGCCCAAGGAAGGCGCGCCGATCTGGTTCGACATGCTTGCCATCCCAAAAGGCGCGAAAAACCCGCAGGACGCCTACACCTTCATCAACTACCTGTTGCAACCGCAGGTGATCGCGCCGATCAGCGATTTCGTCGGCTACCCCAACCCGAACAAAGACGCCACCGAACAGGTTGACCCCTCGATTCGCAACAACCCCAACCTGTACCCCACCGAGGCGGCGATGGCCACGCTGTATACCCTGAAACCTTTGGGCCGTGACGCGGAGCGCGCCAGGACCCGAGCCTGGAGCAAGATCAAGTCGGGTATCTGAATACCACCTCCTGACAGACCTGCGCTTTAGCGTGATTGAGGTCTTGAGCTGCATTCGGCAGCCCTCATCACCTTGCCTGTCAGGAGCCCCTCTTGCCCACATTCCCCTCCAGCGCCAAAGATTTACTGACCCAACTGACCACCGGCCCTTCATTACGCGAAGTAGCCGCGGCCACCCTGCGTTCGAGCTTACGCGAGTTGTATCCCGACCTCGACATTGACCCCGACCTGGCGCTTCTGATCACACCCGGCTGGCAAATCACTGCAGAGGTGATCCTGCCCGGTACGCCGCACGCCCAATCGCTTACCGGGGCGCTGTCCCGGTGCGTGATGTCCAACACCACAGTGACCTGGATCGACGGCGAGCATTACCTGATCTATCAAACCACCCTCGGGCCGAACGTGCATCTGCCGGTCAAGGTGGACACTGTCGGCAGCCTGATCAATGAGCTGGCACCGCTGCTGCCCGTCGCGTACCAAGAGCAGCAACTTCTGTTCTGGAACCAGAGCCCGCAAGAGAACGGCCCGCGCTGGCAGAGCTTTGCCAATGCCTTGCGCAGAATCTGGAATATCGAAAGCGTCGAGGGCTGGGATGAAGATGAGTGCAACGTCGCCAGGAACGTTTTTCTCTATCCCGACTACGCCGACCGCCAGCTCCACGACAAGTACAACACCAAGGCCTACCTGATTGATATCGACGTGCAGCAAGCCACGCAGGTCAGCCACTCCAACCTGGCAGCGTTGGCGGTGCTGATCGGGCGCCTCGGGGAGCGTGAAATTATCCTCAGCTATTCGATTGGCACTGGCTACGCCGCCTTCAACAGCCAGAAGGAGTTTGGCGAATCCTTGAGCACTCACGGTGCCATTGCACGGTCTTCCTCGATGCACTGGCGCCTGTTCGAGCCGGCCGGCAATTTTTTCGAGCAACAGGCCTGCACGTTTATAGCCTTGCAAATTCAAGCGATCGGCGCGGTCACCTTCGAAAACGGCGAAGTGGTAGCCACCGTGGCCCAAGCCGCCCCCAGCAACACGGTTGACTTGCTGTCACTGATAGCCCCATCCAGGCTCGACGCGGTTCATCATGCACTGCCCACCTGGTTGCTCGACGCGTCTCCCACCGATCAATCAGCCTATGGGCGATACTCGATGGATGTGGCGGCCCAGCACTTTCAGGACGCGGGTAAAGCCTTTGATGATGGCATCAAGTCCATCGATGAATTCGCCCTGGATGCCATTCATACGCTCATGCTCACTGAGCACCCAGAGGTTGCCCGCGCAACACTCAACAATGTACGGATCACCATTACCAGCGTGCAGGCCTGGGGCACCTTGATTGTGCCGGGCAATACCCAGATCCAAACCCTGACGCTGGCGCAACTGGCCCTGGAAAACCTGATAGCCCTGCCTTTGGGCAACAAAACCGTCAGCTATAAAAACGGCAGCGATGTGCCTGCCTGGATGACGGCTGCCTACCTGGAAGCGTTGATTACCCAGGCGAATGTCGGTGAGCGCTATCCGGCCTTGGTCAAGCGCACACTCCTTGACGACCCTGTCGAATCCCTGCGTCGGCAACAGCTCTACATCGCTCACCTACGCCTGCAATTACCGTTGCTGGCGCTGCAGTGCAAAGTTCAGCGCGTCTTCGGGGTGAGTGAACAAGGCTATCGCTACGTTTGTGCCGCCTTGAGTCCTGACAGCGCGGCCCGTGAAGTCGACGGCGCGGCCATCGTCATTCGCCCGCTGTCCCTGCGCCCCAAGTTGCGCCTGACCGCCTCAGTCGACGTGGTCAGCAACATGTTCATCATTGGTCCTCAAGACCCGAAGAAGGGGCCTTGCCTGCTCTATCGTCCGCTGTCCGATGTACAGTTGATGGAGTTCCCATCGCCCTCCAACCTGCTGTACGCGATCAAGCAAGACACCCCATTGCGCCAATCGGTGCTGGCTTGGCTGCCTGACAATGTGCGCACGGCTTACGCACAGTTTGTCTTTCCCGGCAGCCTGCCCTCGCCCTGGGTGCTCACCAGCCTGGTGAACGACCCGCTGAACGCATTAGTGATGACCGGGCCCATCGACTTGGGGCAGGAGGTACTGCGCGGTGATTACTTCGCAACACTGTTCAAGGCCAACGCCGCTGCAATGGTTACGCTGGCCGATCGCCAATCGCTGTCCAACGCCGAGGCGCGCTGGCAAAGCCTCAAGAACGCCGGGTGGCTGATCTTTAACACCGTGCTGCCGTTCATGGGCCGCTCAGTGGGCGCCGCGACCTGGATCTGGCAACTGATGGATGACTTGCAACAGATGGTCGACGCCAAAGAAATCGACGACCGTACAACCGGCATTTCGGCCCTGGTGGATATCTTCCTGACGCTGGGCATGGTGCTGGCAACGCACGTAGCCACACGGCATGGGCCTGGGCCGGCCATCGAGAAGCCTGGCGTACTGCCAAAGTTGCCACCCCCTGCGGCCAAGCCAGAACTCATACAAAAACCTACGGTGGACGGCGTAGGGCCCCCCATCGGCCACGAGCACACCTTGCATATCAGTGGAGCCATAACCCGCAACTCGCCAAGCCTGGGGACTTTCCTGGACAGTTTCACGTTACCCAAGCCCGATAAATTAGGCGAACAACATACGGTCGCCGGGCCCTACCTGAATCTCTATGCCAAAGACCAACACTGGTACGCCCCGGTGGGTGAGCGATGGTTTGAAGTGATCGTCGATGAAAACGACGCAGTATTGATCGTCGATCCGCAACAACCGGGCCGGCACGGTCCGCTGCTAATCGGTAACCAACTGGGCCAATGGTTTGTCGATACACGCTTGCGTCTTCGTGGCGCAGGCCTGCGCAGTCGGCGCAAAAAAGGTGAAGCCCTCAGGCCACCGAAAATCGCTGACTTACGTCAAAAACTGGAGCTATTTGAAAACACGCGAGCCGAGCGCACTGCCAGTCTTGAAAAACTGCGCAGCGCCATCGACAGTGCTGCGGATGACGCAAAGGAGTTGGCCAGGGCCACCTTTCTCGAACAGATCGATACGCGCCTCAAAGAGATAGACGTGCCGATTTCACAGCTTAAATCCTTGAAGATCATCGACACGGTTCCCAACTACCAGGACGGCATGGCGAGTTACCTGAAACACCAGCTATTGCTGGCGCGTTCAGCCATCTATGAACAAGGAATTCCATTTCGCAAACAGTTGCAAGCCTCACAGGGCCACTTCGATATCGAGAATATTCAAGAAGATACCTGGCCTACGGTTCACTATCGCGACTTGTATACCGCGACACAGGCCATGATCGATCGATTGGAATATGTACGAGAACGCCGCGAGCAGGCCCTGGACCTGGGTGCGTTGGGAGCAGAGCTGGTCCAAAGCGATGATAACTTCGCGTCAGGCCATGACGTTGATGACCTCAAGGCGTTCAAGGTCAGCTTGAGCCACTTCTTGTGCGTAACAGAAGGCGAGTCGCCATCGCGCGTCGATGCCAGGGAGGCCTTACGCCGCATCGTCGACGCGGCGGAGCTGACGGTGCAAAGCTTCAGGGAGGCCGTGCAACCCGTCAATGTGGCCCCCCTGGAGCAATTGATCGAAACACTGGATAGCCTGACGGACCAGTTCTCCAGGGTTGATCAGAACCTCGTGGACCTGCCGGCGGAGTTTCCCACCGACCTCAACAGGCCCGACCTCGAAAACCTGCGCACGCAAGTGGATGAGTTTGCCCAACGCGCAAAGAAACAACTGACGGCCCTGCTTCGCGAGCGCAAAACACTTGAACCCACCCCAGGCCCGTCCAACGCCACCTCCAGAGTGAAGCGTAAGTACATCAAGACGCGCTCCAAGGGGATAGTGGTCGGCGAACAGCGAGAAACTCCCGCTGAAGACGGCAAAGCGCTGGTCGATGTGAAGGAGCCGATGACGGGCAAGGTTATTGCCACCTTCCACGAGAAAGAGCCCGGGGTCTGGGTGGAACAGGAACATGTGCTCAAGCCCGTTCCACGCACCCGGGTCCGCGATCTGCAAATTGCCATCAATTCGGGCCTGGATCTGATCGATGGCGTCGACGCATTTATCACCCGTAAGGAAGCCTGGGCTAAAAAAACCGCACAGCTGCCAGTGGAAATCGAAGAAAGCTTTCATCGGCACGCCAAAAAATTGGAACAGGCCAGCCTGGACATCGAAGACGCATTGACCGCCAGCAACCTGACAGGAATCGACTCGCCGTCAGCCGCGCTGGCCAGCCGCAACCTGGATGAGGCAGGCAAAAAACTGTACCGAGAAGGCAAACGCGTCAAGATCGACGTGCTCAAGCGCCGCCCACCGGAGGCCGCACATATCGAAATACTGTTGCATGAGGGCGCCGTGACGGTCGATCCACCGGTTGGCGAGCGCATTAAACTCAGGGGGCGCGACAAGGGCTATCTACGGGAATACACGGTGGTGGACGCCACAACCAAACTCCCGCTGTGGTATGCACACTTTCACTACCCCACCCCAACCGGTCCGAACGAGGCCTACACCGCGGCCCACCTGAAAACCCACAAGCAGCGAAAGATGGGTGGCCAACGCGAATCGTTGAGCGACATCGCCGTGTACCGTAGAGAAATCGGTCCACAGTTGGCGCGCTCGCTGTTCCTCAAGGCTAAACCACCTCAGCCTGTCGCCTAACCTGTCCAGGCCTTGCGCAACCGGCCCAGCGCCTGCCTGATCGCCGCCTCGGGCACCGCGGCAAACCCCAGCACCAGCCCGGCGCGTTGATCGGGGGGTGTGCTGGAGTCGGGCAACCAGTAGTTGCTCAGGGCACTGATCTCCACCTCAACCGAGCGCGCTTGCGCCAGCAGTTGCTGTTCGCGAGCGAGGCTGTCCACCCGTACTGTAAGGTGCAGGCCCGCAGCGGCATTGGGCAGACTGCCGACGCCCGCCAGCTCGCCCGACCAGGCGTTCAGCAGCGCGTTACGCCGACTGAGTGCAGCACGGCGCATGCGTCGGATATGCCGTTGAAAATGCCCCGTGGCCATGAACTCCGCCATCACCGCCTGGGTGCTGACCTCCGAATGCCGTACATCCACCGCGCGGCGCTGGGCGAACGCCTCCACCAGCGTCGGCGGCAACACCAGGTAACCCAGGCGCAATGCGGGGAATGCGACTTTGCCGAAGGTGCCCACATAAAGCACGCGCCCGCTGCGATCCAAGGCCGCCAGCGGGGCCAACGGGGCGCCGCTGTAGCGATATTCGCCGTCGTAGTCGTCCTCGATGATCCACCCCCCGCTACGCTCGGCCCAGGCCAACAACTCCAGACGCCGGGCCAGGCTCATGACTACGCCCAACGGGTACTGATGAGACGGGGTGACATAGGCCAGGCGGCAATCGCTCAAGGTGTTCAACACGTTGCAATCAATGCCCTCTGCATCCACCGCCACGCCGCGCAGCTGTGCGCCAGCCAACGCGAAGGCATGGCCGGCCGCACGGTAGCCAGGGTTTTCAATCGCCACACCATCGCCAGGCGCCACCAGCAACTGTGCACAAAGGCTAATTGCCTGTTGCGCTCCACTGGTGATCACAATTTGCTCAGCCGAGCACTGCATGCCCCGCGAGCTGCGTAGATACGCGGCGATCAGCCCGCGCAATCGCGGGTCGCCTGCGGGGTTGCCGTAACACAGTTGTTCCAAGTCCGGTTTGCGCCAAAAAGCCGCATTCAGCTTGGCCCAAACGTCAAAGGGGAACAGATCAAACGCCGGCACACCCACGCGAAAAGCGCGCGGTGGCCCCGTGGGCGGCAGGGGCAAATGGTTGTTTTCCAAGCGCCCCAGCGCTGCGCTGTGGATAACTTTTACCGGCGCAGCTTGAGGGTTTTGAGAGGGATTTGTGGATAACCCTGGGGATAAGCCTGTTGATAACCCTGTGGACAGGTTTGTGGACAGCTTTTTTGCAGTGGGCAGTTTCGCCACATAAGTTCCGTCACCCACGCGGCTCTCCGTGAAACCCTCGGCATACAGCTGATCGTAGGCACGCACCACGCTGTTGCGGGAGATCGACAGCGCGGCCGCCAAGTCACGGGTAGCAGGCAAGCGCGTGCCACTGACCAGCCGCCCGTCCAGTACTCGTTGGCGCAAGGCGTCATACAGTTGGCGAGTCAGGCCCTGACGGCGATCCAACTCAATACCGGCGGGGTTGAATGACAGGGGTGGCGAGACAGGCGACATATTGGACCTATGAAATTGGTTCCAGATGGCTCTTACAACGAGCCATTAGCCTGCCTACGATGCAAGCATTCGCCAAGGAAAATTTGCATGTACACACCACGCTCATTCGCCCTCGATGATTTGCCCGAACTGCATCAGCTGATCCAACACACTCGCCTGGCGCAAGTGGTGACGTTTGGTGAGCACGGCCTGCTGGCCAGTCACTTGCCACTGCTGCTCAACCCGGATGAGGGCCCGAACGGCACGCTCTACGGGCACCTGGCCAAGGCCAATCCACAATGGCAAGACCTGCACAACGGCAGCGAAACCCTGGTGATCTTTGCCGGTGCCGAGGCCTACATCAGCCCGGCGTTTTACCCGGCCAAGGCCGAGCACGGCAAAGTGGTACCCACCTGGAATTACATCGCCGTGCACGCTTACGGCAAGGCCGAGGTATTCAGCGACGCCCAGCGCCTGCTCGCCGTGGTCACGGCGTTGACCGATCGCCACGAAGGCAGTCGCGCGCAGCCGTGGAAAGTCAGCGACGCCCCGGCCGACTACATTGACGGCATGCTCAAAGCCATCGTCGGCTTCGCCCTGCCGATCGAGCGCCTGATCGGTAAACGCAAACTCAGCCAGAACCGCAGCTCGGCGGATATCGCCGGTGTACGCGAAGGCCTTGCCGCCAGCATCGATGTGCGTGACCAGACCCTCGCACGCTTCATTCCCCAAGGAGCCACAGAATGAGCCAGATCGACATCCGCCCAGTCACCGCCGCCGACCACGCCGCTTGGCTGCCGCTGTGGCAAGCGTATCTGACGTTCTACAACACCGAACTGCCCGACGCCGTCACCCAAAGCACCTGGCAGCGCCTGATCGACGCCAGCGAGCCTACCTACTCGGCCCTGGCCTGGCAGGACGGCAAGGCGGTGGGCATGGTCAACTTTATCTACCACCGCTCCAACTGGAGCATCGAGAACTCCTGCTACCTGCAGGACCTGCTGGTGGTCCCGACCGAACGCGGCACCGGCGTGGGCCGCAAGCTGATCGAATTCGTCTACGCCACCGCCAAAGCTGACGGTTGCTGCAAGGTCCACTGGCTGACCCACGAGACCAACGCCACCGCGATCCAACTCTACGAACGCATCGCCGAACGCCCTGGCTTCATCCAATTTCGCAAAGGCCTTTAAGGAGCGCAGCATGATGACCTCTCTCGCCAACTGGAAAGGCGTCCCGGCGCCCACAGCTCAACTGCTGGAAGGACGCTTTATCCGCCTGGAAAAACTCGATCCGGCCCGCCATGGCGACGACTTGTTCCACGCCCTCCATGGCCCAGGCGCGGATCCAAAACTGTGGGACTACTTGCCCTATGGGCCGTTTCCCGAGCGCAGCACATTCGATGCCTGGCTGAACAATCACGCCGCCAACAGTGATCCGTACTTTTTCAGCGTGATCGACCGCGCGACCGGTCAGGTACAGGGCATCCTCAGCTTGATGTCCATCGTGCCGGCGCAAGGTCGTATTGAAATTGGTCACGTCACCTTCGGTGCGCCGATGCAGCGCTCGCCCAAAAGCACCGAGGCGGTGTACTTGCTGGGCAAGTATGCATTTGAGCAGGGCTATCGCCGACTGGAATGGAAATGCAACAACGGCAATGCCCGTTCCAAATATGCGGCCGAGCGCTTGGGATTCAGTTTTGAAGGGGTGTTCCGCCAGCACATGGTGGTGAAGGGGCAGAACCGAGATACCGCGTGGTACTCGATCCTCGATTCGGAATGGCCGGCGATTGAGGCGGGGTTTGAGCGCTGGTTGTCGGAGGCGAATCAAACATCCTCAGGCCAGCTCAACACACTGGCAGAGTGCCGAGCCTAGCCCCCACGGTCACCACAACATGAATGTGGGAGCGGGCTCGCTCACGAAGGTGGTGTTTCAGCCAACGACGATGTCGCCTGACCCACCGCTTTCGCGAGCAAGCCCGCTCCCACATTTGGGCCTGTGTGGGTTCAATTAACCCAGCTTCTGCGCCAACACGGCGATATGCTCCGGCCCAATCCCGCAGCACCCGCCCAAATGGCTGGCGCCACGTGCCTGCCAATCCGCAGCCCAGTGCAGATAGCCCGGCGGGTCAAGGTCGTCGCGCAGTGGGTCCAGACCATCGTTGGCCGTGGCTTCCTTGGGTTGCGGCGGGAAGGCGTTGGCGTAGGCCCCTATTTCAATGTGCACGCCGAGCCGCTCGAAGGTTTGGCGCGCGGCATCAATCGCATCGCCGATCACTTCCGGCTGGCTGCAGTTGAACAACAACACCTGCACACCCAACTGCGCCGCCGCTTCGGCCGCGTCCGCCACTGGCTCGCCGGAGCGCAGGCGCGGCACGTCGTCGGTGTCTTCGTCCTTGAGGGTAAACGACAGCCAGAACGGCTTGCCGTCCTGCGGCAGCCCGGCCTGGATCGCACGCGCTTCAGCGATGGAGCTCTGGGTTTCCGCCAGCCACAGGTCAACGTAGGGCGCCAGGCCCTGCACCAGTGGAGTCAGCAACTCGGCCACGCGCTGCGGCTCGAACAGATCGGGGCGATATGAGCCAAACAACGGCGGCAACGAACCCGCTACTCGCACGGCCTGACCGGAAGCTTCCACAGCACGTCGTGCCAGCGTACCGGCCAGGGCCGCCAGGGCCTGGCCCTCGGCGGCAAACCGCTCCTCGCCAATGTGAAACGGCACCACCGCGTAGCTGTTGCTGGTGATGACATTGGCACCGCTCTGGATATAAGCCGCATGCACCGCTTCAACCGCCTGCGGTGCTTCGCTCAACGCCAGTGCTGACCACTCCGGCTGCCGAAACGGCGCGCCGCGGCGCTGCAGTTCACGGCCCATGCCGCCATCGAGAATTACTGTTGCTGTGGCCATATGCTTTTTACTCATAAGCTTATGAAAATAACTCACTATGAGAGTCGTTCTTATAACTATTTAATACGCTCCATTCGGTACATAACAACTCTTTTTTCTAACGGTGTCCTTCATGAAACTTCAACCGCTGCTGGCCCTGGGCCTGACCCTGCTGGCCGCCTCGACTCAAGCCTTCGGCGGTGCGACGCTGGATCGCATCGAGAAGAACAAAGAATTGGTGGGCGTGCTGATGGAAAGCTATCCACCGTTCTCGTTCTTGAACGAGCAAAACCAGCTGGATGGCTTCGACGTTGACGTGGCCAAGGCCGTGGCGCAGAAACTCGGTGTGAAGTTGCGTCTTGAGACCCCGTCCTGGGACGTGATCGCCGCCGGGCGCTGGAGCGGGCGCTACGACATCTGCATCTGCTCCATGACCCCGAGCAAGGCTCGCGCCGAAGTGTTCGACTTCCCCGTGGAGTATTACGCGTCGCCGGCGGTGATCGTGGTCAACGCCAAGGATGATCGCATCCACAGCGCCAAGGACCTGAGCGGCAAGAAAGTCGGCCTCACCAGCGCCTCCAGCTACGAGAGCTACCTGAATAAAAACCTGGTGATTGAAGGCGCCGAGGACACCCAACTGCAATATCCATTCGAGGATGTGCAGATCGCCCCGTATGACACCGACAACGTGGCCTTCCAGGACCTGGGCCTGGGCGCCGGCGTGCGTCTGGATGCGATCCTCACCAACCTGGTCACCGCCCAACCGCGCCTGACCCAGGACAAGCGTTTCAAGCTGGCCGGCGAGCCGCTGTATTCCGAGCCCAATTCGGTGGCCATCGAAAAAGGCGACCCGCAATGGGACAGCAAAGTGCGTGAAGTCTTCGCGCAGCTGAAACAGGACGGCACCTTGAGCAAGCTGTCGCAAAAATGGATCGGCGCTGACATCAGCCAATGACAGCATTTCCAACGCCTCCCAAGCCGCCGGTCAATGCATCGCGGCTTCAGCGCCTGCTGGGTTTCCGCACGCGGCTGTACCTGACCTGGGCCGCGCTGTTTTGCCTGTTTGCGAGTTTTTTCCTGAGCTTTGACCTGAAGTTCTCGATCATTCTCGACAAACTGCCCAACCTGGTGGGCCTGCACCTGGCGCCTAACGGTTTTCTGCAAGGCGCGGCGCTGACAGTGTTCCTGTGCCTGTGCGCAATCGTGGCCTCGTCGATACTGGGCTTTGTCACCGCGCTGGGACGCCTGTCCAAAAGCGCCGTGGCCTTTGGCATTGCCAGCTTTTACGCGTCGTTCTTTCGCGGTACGCCGCTGCTGATCCAGATCCTCCTGATCTACCTTGGCCTGCCCCAACTGGGCCTGGTGCCAGGCGCCATCGTCGCAGGGATCATCGCGTTGTCGCTGAACTACGGCGCCTACCTGAGCGAAATTTTTCGCGCCGGCATCCTCGGCGTGCCTCACGGCCAACGCGAAGCGGCCCTGGCGTTGGGCATGCGTGACAGTGTGATCTTCTGGCACGTGACCCTGCCCCAGGCCATGCGCACCATCATCCCGCCCGCCACCAACCAGTTCATCTCGATGCTCAAGGACTCGTCCCTGATCTCAGTGATGGGCGTGTGGGAAGTGATGTTCCTGGCGCAGTCCTATGGACGCTCAAGCTATCGCTACATCGAGATGCTCACCACCGCAGCAATCATCTACTGGGTGATGTCCCTCGGCCTGGAACTGATCCAGGCACGGATGGAGCGGCATTACGGCAAGGGCTACGTACGGCGCGGGTGAGGGTCAGTCGCTCCATTTACGACGGACCTTGACCACGCCCATCTGCAAGCCGAAGGGGCGGAACACCGCGTTCAGCGATTTCAGGGTCTGATTGCCTTCGCCGTGTTCGATACGCGGCCACAGCAGATGCGTTTTTAATCGCGCCGGACTAGAGACAACTCCCGCAAACCAGGGGTAGTTGGCCTGACAGTTATCACCCCGCGATCTCGCTAAATTCCCGGCCTCATTCATCAGAGGTTGGGATTTCATGTCCTTTACACAACACCGACTCGCACTTGTCATTGCCCTTGCCCTCAGCGCCGCCAGCCTTCAAACCGCGCAGGCGCGAGGCGATATCGAATACCTGCCGTATCCGTTTCAACCCGACGATGCGCTGCCCGACGCGTGGCCTTACGAGCCCGAAGCCAACGCGGAGCCCCTCGACGGTTATCTCACTCAGAAAGCGACCTCCCACAATGGCTTGCAGGTGGCCAAGGTGCTGGAGCCCGCGTTGATTCGGTTACTGGAGTCCGGAGAACTGAACTCCGAGCAAATCAAAGCCCTGGAAAAATTCGGCGATGCACTGGGCAAACAACCCGGAGGGATCGGCGCAAGCCTTGAGCAGTTGGCCGGCAGCCAGAACGCCAACCTTGCCACGGCAACGCACAACACCACGCAGCACCTGAGCAACCAATTGCTCTCGACCCTGCGCTCGTTGCCCACCGACGACGAAGGCCACGTCTGGGTGCAAGGCTTGGGCAACGGCGGCAGCCTCGACAAACAAGGCGGCAGCGCCGGGATGAAATACGAAAGCCAAGGCCTGTTGCTGGGTGCCGACTGGGCACTGGATGACGCGTGGAGAGTCGGTGTCATGGCCGCGAAATCCACCAGCAACCTCGATGCCCAACGTTTCTCCGCCAACTTGGACAGCTGGCACCTGGGGGGTTATGCCGTGCGCCAGGACGGACCGCTGGCCCTGCGCCTGGGTGCGATCTACAGCGACCATGCTGGCCAGAACAAGCGCAACGTCAACCTGCTTGATTACAAGGAGCAGCTAAAGGGCAAATACAACGCTCAAAGCCAAACCCTGTTCTCTGAAATGGGCTATCAATTGGGCGTCGCGGATCTGAGCATCGAACCCTTCGCAGGCCTCGGCTTCCAGCGCTACCACCGCGACAGTTTCAAGGAAACGGGAGGTCTGACCGCGCTGAACGTCGGCGCACAAACCCAGCAAAACCTGAGCAGCACTTTTGGCCTGCGCTTGGCAACGCTGTATCGATTCGATAACCAGATCAGCCTCACACCTCACCTCAGCACAAGCTGGAAACACCTCTACGGCGACGTCGACAGCCAGGTCCGCCAGTCCTATCGAGCCCTGCCGGCCATGGCAGACGGTTTCACCATCAATGGCACCTCGCTGGACCGCAATAGCCTGGACCTGCACGCTGGCCTGGACCTCGCGTTGTCGACACAGCACACCGTAGGCCTTACCTACAGCGTCCAAGCCGGTACAAACAGCCGTAACCAAGGCTTGATGGGCCAATGGAAGATGAGCTTCTAAACCTACCAGATTTCGGGCAAAAAAAAGGGGGGCACCTGCCCCCCCGAGGATTAAACGGTAGTTTCGAAGGCTGGATCAGCCTTCGATTTCAATCAGGATTTCGCCAGGGTTGACCCGGTCGCCCTTGGCCACATGAACCGCGGTCACCTTGCCGGCAATAGCGGCCTGCACTTCGGTTTCCATCTTCATGGCTTCGGTAATCAGCACGGCCTGGCCGGCCTTGACCACGTCGCCTTCCTTGACCAGCACGTCGACGATATTGCCCGGCATTGCGGTGCTGACATGACCCGGCGCCGTAGCGTGCTTGCGGTTGCTGCTGCCACCGCTGACAAACTCGTTGAGCGGTTCGAACACCACTTCTTCCGGCATGCCATCGATGGAAAGGTAGAAGTGGCGCTTGCCTTCAGCCTTCACGCCCACACCGGTGATGTCCACGCGGTAACTTTCACCGTGCACGTCGATCACAAATTCAGTCGGTACGCCCTCGCCACCGACGCGCGCCACGCCGCCGGCTTCAGGGATCGGCAACAGCACTTCAGGCGCCAGGGTGCCGGCGTCGCGTTCTTCGAGGAACTTGCGCCCGATGTCCGGGAACATGGCATAGGTCAGCACGTCTTCTTCAGACTTGGCCAACGCGCCGATCTCGCCGCGCAGCTTGGTCATTTCCGGCTTGAGCAGGTCGGCCGGGCGTACGTCGATCACCTCTTCGCTGCCGATGGCCTGGCGACGCAGTTTCTCGTTCACAATGCCTGGCGCCTTGCCGTAGCCGCCTTGCAGGTAGAGCTTCACTTCGTTGGTGATGGTTTTGTAGCGCTCGCCAGCCAACACGTTGAAGAACGCCTGGGTGCCGACGATCTGCGAGGTCGGAGTGACCAGCGGCGGGAAGCCGAGGTCTTCACGCACACGCGGGATTTCCGCCAGCACTTCGTTCATGCGGTTGAGCGCACCCTGCTCTTTCAACTGGTTGGCCAGGTTGGAAATCATCCCGCCGGGCACCTGGTTGACTTGAACGCGGGTATCGACCGCGGTGAATTCGCTTTCGAACTGGTGGTATTTCTTACGCACGGCGTAGAAATACAGGCCGATTTCCTGCAGCAGTTCCAGGCTCAGGCCAGTGTCGAATTCGCTGCCTTTAAGGGCGGCGACCATCGACTCGGTGCCTGGGTGGCTGGTGCCCCAGGCGAAGCTGGAGATGGCGGTATCGATGTGGTCGGCACCGTTTTCGATGGCCTTGAGCTGGCACATCGCAGCCAGGCCGGCGGTGTCGTGGGAGTGGATGAAGATCGGCAGGCTTTGCTCGGCCTTCAACGCCTTGACCAGTTCGCCGGTGGCGTACGGCGTCAGCAGGCCGGCCATGTCCTTGATCGCAATCGAGTCGCAACCCATGGATTCCAGCTGCTTGGCCTGGGCCACAAAAGCTTCGACGGTGTGCACCGGGCTGGTGGTGTAGGCGATGGTGCCTTGGGCGTGTTTGCCGGCGGCTTTCACCGCTTCGATCGCCACGCGCAGGTTACGCACGTCGTTCATGGCGTCGAAAATGCGGAATACGTCGATGCCATTTACGGCAGCCTTGGCGACGAAGGCTTTGACCACGTCGTCGCTGTAGTGGCGGTAGCCCAGCAGGTTCTGGCCGCGCAGCAGCATCTGCAGGCGAGTGTTGGGCAACGCGGCGCGCAGTTTGCGCAGGCGCTCCCACGGGTCTTCCTTGAGGAAGCGCACACAGGCGTCGAAGGTCGCGCCGCCCCAGACTTCCAGGGACCAGTAGCCGACTTTGTCGAGCTTGTCGCAGATCGGCAGCATGTCGTCGGTACGCATGCGGGTCGCCAGCAACGATTGGTGGGCGTCGCGCAGGATGGTGTCGGTTACGAAGATTTTCTTGCTCATTCTTATATTCCTCACAGGCCTGCGTGGGCGGCGATGGCGGCGGCGATGGCCAGGGCCAGCTCTTCGGGTTTGCGCTTGATCGAGTAGTTGGTCAGCTCAGGGTGGCTTTCCACAAAGCTTGTATTAAATTGGCCGCTGCGGAATTCCGGATTGCGCAGGATTTCCTGGTAGTAGGCGGCGGTGGTCTTCACACCTTGCAGGCGCATGTCGTCCAGGGCTCGCAGGCCGCGGTCCATGGCTTCTTCCCAGGTCAACGCCCACACCACCAGTTTCAGGCACATGGAGTCGTAGAACGGCGGGATGGTGTAACCGGTGTAGATCGCCGTGTCGGTACGCACGCCAGGGCCGCCGGGGGCGTAGTAACGGGTGATCTTGCCAAAGCTGGGCAGGAAGTTGTTCTTCGGGTCTTCAGCGTTGATGCGGAACTGCAACGCGAAACCACGGTGCTGGATGTCTTCCTGTTTCACCGACAGCGGCAGGCCGGAGGCGATGCGAATCTGTTCGCGGACGATATCAATACCGGTGATTTCTTCGGTGATGGTGTGTTCCACCTGCACCCGGGTGTTCATCTCCATGAAGTACACCTCGCCCTCGGCGAGCAGGAACTCCACGGTGCCGGCGTTTTCGTAACCCACGGCCTTGGCCGCACGCACCGACAGGTCGCCGATGTAGGCGCGCTGTTCTGGGGTCAGCTGGGGGCTGGGGGCAATCTCGATAAGCTTCTGGTTGCGGCGCTGGATCGAGCAATCGCGCTCGAACAGGTGCACCACGTTGCCAAAACTGTCACCGAGGATCTGCGCTTCGATGTGCTTGGGATTGACGATGCACTTTTCCAGGAACACTTCCGCCGAACCGAAGGCCTTGGTGGCTTCGGAGATCACGCGAGGGAAGGCTTGTTCAAGTTCTTCACGGCTGTTGCAGCGACGGATACCACGGCCACCGCCACCGGAAGTGGCCTTGAGCATCACCGGATAACCGATGCGGTCGCCTTCGGTCAGGGCTTCGTGGATATCCGCAACGTTGCCTTCGGTGCCCGGCGTGACCGGTACACCGGCCTTGATCATGCTGCGGCGCGCTTCGGTCTTGTCGCCCATGCGGCGAATCACTTCTGCCGACGGGCCAATGAATTTGATGCCGCGTTCGGCGCAAATGTCTGCCAGTTCGGCGTTTTCCGACAGGAAGCCGTAACCAGGGTGCAGCGCATCACAACCGGTTTCCACCGCCAGGTTCACCAGCTTGCGCGGGTTCAGATAGCCGGCCAGGGGCTCGGCACCAATGCTGTGGGCTTCGTCGGCACGCTTGACGTGCAACGCGTGGCGGTCGGCGTCGGAATAGACCGCGACCGAGCGAATGCCCATCTCGGCGCAGGCACGCACGATTCGTACGGCGATTTCACCACGGTTGGCGATCAGGATCTTTTTTATCACTTGGAAATTCCCTTGAGCCGATTGCTGCGTTCTTCGACCCGCTAGACCCGGGTCGGCGCGTGACCAAATGTTTCATGACAGTCGCGAGACACACACTAAGCCTGCAGAGGGATTAACAAAAATCAATAATTATTGGGTCGTGCATAAGTAAAGACTTATAGTTGGCCGGACGGCCTGGGGCGAAAGGATTGAAATAATGCGTAAATCATTGATGCGTATGACATTGCGTCAATTGCAGATCTTCAATGAAGTCTGCGATTTGCGCTCCTACAGCCGCGCAGCCGAGGAAATGTCCCTCACTCAACCGGCCGTGAGTCTGCAAATCCGCCAGCTGGAAGAGCTGATCGGCCAGCCGTTGTTCGATTATGTCGGCAAAAAGCTCTACATGACCGAGGCCGCCGAAGCCTTGCAACGCGCCAGTCGCGACATTTTCGGGCGCCTGGAAAACCTCGATATGCAGCTGTCGGATATGCAGGGTTCGCTGCAAGGCCAGCTCAAGCTGGCGATTGAGTCCAGCGCCAAGTACTTCGTGCCGCACCTGTTTGCCGCCTTCAAGCGCCAGCATCCGGAAGTGCAGTTGCACCTCACGGTAGTGAACCGCGCCCAGGTGATCCGAAGGCTCTCGGACAACCGCGATGACTTGGTGATCATGTCCATGGTGCCCCAGGACATGGGCCTGGAATTCCTGCCGTTCCTCAACAATCCGATCGTCGCCGTGGCGCCACACGATCACCCGCTAAGCCTGCAAGGGCCGCTGCGCCTGCAGGACCTGGAACCCTACACACTGTTGCTGCGCGAGCCAGGCTCCGGCACGCGACTGGCCTGCGAAGAGTATTTCAAGGAAAAACGCGTGCACTTCACCCAGACGGTGGAAGTGGCCTCGGCCGAGGCGCAGCGTGAATGTGTATGCGCGGGGTTGGGCGTGGCCCTGCTGACGCGTCACGCAGTCAACATGGAACTGGCCACCGGCGGGCTCAAGGAGCTGCCGGTGGAAGAACTGCCGCTGTACCGCAGTTGGTGCCTGGTGCAAGCCAAAGCCAAGCGCCTGTCACCGGTGGCCCATGCGTTCCTGGGCTTTATCCGCAGCGAGCGGGTGCAGATCAGCGCACTGGCTGAGCGTTTCGCTGGGCAGCCGCGGGTGCCTGCCAATGGAGTTCCGGGTAGTCACTGATGCTCTGGAGCAGTTGACGCTCCTCGCAACGGTCTTCGATTGCGCGACGGAACGCCATGCGGCGCTGGTCTTCCTGCTGACGACGGGTTTTGACGGAGCTGTTGCTGTCTTCGTAGGGCCGGGCCATTTGGAGTCTCCCAATGCGAGTACGGGGAGTTCAGGATGGCCCTGGGCGATGACGGTTTGGCGGCGCGGGGGTTACAGGACGATGAATCTTCTAAAGCTGACGCAAACCCACTGTGGGAGCTGGCTTGCCTGCTCCCACATTTGACCGTGCGTGACTTTGAATCAATCGTCGAGGGCTTTGACCGATTTAGGCGACAGGCGAAGACTGCGCAAGCTGCGCTTCACGCTCTTGAGGTGGTTGACCAGGCTCGGCCCGCGCGCCATGGCCACGCCCATCGCCAGCACGTCGATCACCACCAGATGGGCAATACGCGAGGTCAGCGGCGTATAGATTTCCGTGTCTTCATGCACATCAATCGCCAGGTTGACCGTGGACAGTTCCGCCAACGGCGTCTGGCTCGGGCACAGGGTGATCAGCGATGCACCGCTTTCACGCACCAGGTTGGCGGTGATCAGCAGGTCTTTGGAACGGCCCGACTGGGAAATGCAGATGGCAACGTCCGTAGGCTTCAAGGTCACCGCCGACATCGCCTGCATGTGCGGGTCGCTGTAGGCCGCTGCGGTGAGCAGCAAGCGGAAGAATTTGTGCTGGGCATCGGCAGCCACCGCGCCAGAAGCACCAAAACCATAGAACTCGACACGCTGGGCCTGGGACATGGCGGTCACGGCCTTTTGCAACTCCACCGGGTCAAGCTTCTCCCGCACTTCCATCAAGGTGTGCAGGGTGGTGTCGAAGATTTTCAGGCTGTAGTCGGCGACGGAGTCGTCTTCATGGATCGCGAATTGGCCAAAGCTGGCACCCGCGGCCAGGCTTTGCGCCAGCTTGAGTTTCAAGTCCTGGAACCCGGAGCAGCCGATGGCGCGGCAGAAGCGCACGATGGTCGGCTCGCTGATGCCCACGCTGTGCGCCAGGTCGGCCATGGAACTGTGCATCACAGCCGCAGGGTCAAGCAGCACGTGATCGGCAACCTTGAGTTCCGATTTGCGTAACAGGTGGCGCGACTGGGCGATATGTTGCAACAGGTTCAAAGGGCAGGACTCTTGTTATGGGCAGGGCCAGGGATGTAGCAAGCTTGTAGTTATACTACAAGAATTGTCGTTTTGCCCGTCCGGCGCATCACTAAATCGCCCTGCCCCCCTTTGAATCTAAGGGCGGCCAAGTTGTAGCCACGGGGCGGCCCCAGGCATCACTAGGGAAAATCCGCATTTTTCCGTAACAAATCTGCCAGCCCTTTGGCCTCCATCGGCCGACTGATCAAATAGCCCTGCACCTCGTCACAACGTTCACCGCGCAGGAAATCCAGCTGCTGTTGATCTTCCACGCCTTCGGCCACCACTTTGAGCGCCAGCCCGTGGGCCATGGCGATGATGGCGCGGGTGATGGCCGCGTCTTCACGCCCCTGGCCCAGCCCACGGATGAAGGTCTGGTCGATCTTCACATAGTCCACGGGAATGCGTTTGAGATAGCTCAGGGACGAATAACCCGTGCCGAAATCGTCGATCGCCAGTTTCACGCCCAGGTCCCGCAGTTGCTGGAAGGTGGCGATGATGTGTTCGACGCTGTCGAGCAATTGGCTTTCGGTCAGTTCCAGCTCCAGGTATTGCGGGTCCAGGCCGGTTTCTTCGAGCACCTGGCGCACCAGGCTGACCAGCTTGCCTTGGCGCAGTTGATGCACCGACAGGTTCACCGACACCCGGATCGGCGCCAGCCCCTGGCGCTGCCATTCACAAGCCTGCCAGCAGGCTTCGCGCAGCACGAACTCGCCCAATGGCACGATCAGACCCGTCTCTTCGGCCAGGCCGATAAAGTCCCCCGGCGGCACCATGCCCCACTGCGGATGCTCCCAGCGGATCAACGCCTCGGCAGCATTCAGCTTGCCGGTGGCCAGGCAGAGTTTCGGCTGATAGAACACCGTGAGCTGGCCCTCCTCAATGGCTTTGCGCAAGTGGTTTTCCAGCTGTAAGCGCTCCAGGGTGCTGGCTTGCAGGCTGTCGGTGTAGAACTGGAAGTTATTACCGCCCAGGTGTTTGGCATGTTGCATGGCCATGTTGGATTGGCTGACCAATGCGGAAATTTCCCGCGCATTGTCCGGCAACAGGCTGACACCCATCGAGGCACTCACTACCAGCTCATGCCCCTCCACCGTCACGGGCACCCGCAGTTTGGCCAGTAACCGCGTGGCCACTCGCGCAAGACTGGACAGGTTGCCGTAGGCGTCGAACAGCACAGCGAATTCGTCCCCGGACAGACGCGCGATGGTGTCAGCCTCAGGTAAAGCGTTGATCAGGCGGCGCGCCATTTTCTGCAGCAGTTGGTCGGCAACTTCATGGCCCAGGCTGTCATTGAGCAATTTGAAGCGGTCGAGGTTGATGTGTAGCAACGCCAGGTTGCGCCCGCCCTGGCGTACGCGCTGGTGAGCCTCGCGCAGCCGTTCGCGGAACAGCGAGCGGTTGGCCAGGCCGGTCAATTCGTCGTAATGGGTCAGGTAGCGCATGCGCTCTTCGGACTCGCGCCGCGCCGAGAGATCGGCGAAGAAGCCCACAATGTGGCTGACTTTTCCTCGGACATCGCGCACCACATTCAATTGCAGCCACTGCGGATACAGCTCGCCGTTCTTGCGTGTCTCCACCAGTTCACCCTGCCAGGTACCGTGGCTGAGCAACGCCTGGCGGATCACTGGGAAGTGGCGGCGGGCATCGCGGCTGCTGGGCAGTTCGACCACATTGCGACCGATCATGTCGTCGGTTTCAAAACCCGTGACACGGCTGAACGCCTGGTTCACGGCGATCAGCTTGTAGTCCGGGTCAAGGATAACGATGCCTTCGCTGGCGGCCTCGAATACTGTCGACGCCAAACGCTGCTGTTCTTCCAGGGCCTTGCCCGCAGTGATATCGCGGCGCGTACCCAGCATGCGCGTCACCCGCCCACTGGGCGCACGCTCCACGGCGCGGCCACGGTCTTCGATCCACACCCAGTGCCCATCGCCGTGGCGCACGCGGTATTCCACCTGGTAGTCCTCGCTGCGGCCCTTGAGGTGTTCCACCAAGGCACGCTTGAGCAGCGGCAGGTCATCAGGGTGCAAGCGCGGCTTGAGGTGGCTGAGCATGGCCGTGACGTATTCCGGCTCCAGGCCGAACAACTCCTTGAGTTGGGTGTGATGGACTTCGTCGGTTTGCAGGTTCCAGTCCCACAGGCCCAACTCACTGGCTTGCAGCGCCATGGCCAGGCGCGCTTCGCTTTTATTCAGGGCCAGATGGGTGGCGTCCAGCTCCTGACTGCGTTGCGCCACGCGGTCCTGCAGGCCGACCTGGGCTTCGCGCAGTTCGTGCTCGACCTGACGACGTTGTTCAACTTCGCGCACCAGCTCCTGATTGAGTTGCTCGCTGCGCTGTTGTGCCTGTTGCAGATGTTCGATCAGTGCCTGATTCTGAAACCGCCGCAGCAGCCCGCGCTGGATCAGGCGATTGACCTGCCACGCCACCAGGCTCAAGGATGCCAGCAGGATCAGGCCCAGCACACCCCAACCGCGTTGCTGCGGGTCGCCGGTCCAGAACAGGTACAGGATCGCCGGCACCAGACACGGCAAGGCGAACGACAAGAACGCCGGCAGGCTCACGGCATAGGCCACACTGGCGGACAGCGTCGCCGCGCCGATCAGGCCGAACACCCAGGCCTGTTGCATGAAGCTATCGACCGGCACCAGCGCGATCGCGGCCGTGGCCAAGGTCAGACCGCTGACGGCCGAACCCAGCATGAACATACGCCGCCACACCGGCTGAGCCTGGCGGCTGGGCATGGCCGAGTCGAACGCCGCCACTTGGATCACACGCATCGCCACCAGGGCCAGCAGCCAGACCAGCCAGATACTGTCCAGCAGGTATTGCTTGGGGTTCCACAACAGCCAGGCGCAGACCAGGCCATTCACCAGCATCAACAGGGTCGGCAACAGCGAACCCTGATACAGCAGGCGCGTGCGCTCGACCGCCATCTCCGTGGCGTAGTGTTTGCGAAGAACCTGCGCGGGCGCCGCTGAGGGGCCGAGCAGATCAGTGCTGAAGGTCATAGGCAGTGTTCTTATAATGGTGAGCCCGAAACGTCGACGGAGCATACACAAGCAAGCGCCTGGGCCAAACTGCTCTACGTCATAAAATCTGCACGGTCGTGCGGCGCAAACTTCGGTGCCAGAGGGCTCGAGCGAGACGCCCCGCGGGCTGCGGCCATTGACCGACCGGTCATCACCCGGGCGGTTTTCCGTCGACCACCCGGCATTGGTATTTGCCCCACTTCCCCGGGGGCCATAGAATGCGCCGATGCGCGATGATCTCTCCCTTTTGCTGAACTCCCTCAACGATGCCCAACGCCAGGCCGTAGCGGCCCCTGTTGGCCGTCAGTTGGTCCTGGCCGGTGCTGGCTCCGGTAAAACCCGAGTGCTGGTGCACCGTATCGCCTGGTTGATCCAGGTCGAAAACGCGTCCCCGCATTCCATCCTGTCGGTGACCTTCACCAACAAGGCCGCTGCCGAGATGCGTCATCGCATCGAGCAGTTGATGGGCATCAGCCCGGCCGGTATGTGGGTGGGCACCTTCCACGGCCTGGCACACCGCCTGTTGCGGGCACACTGGCAGGAGGCGGGCCTGGCCCAGACCTTCCAGATCCTCGACAGCGATGACCAGCAACGCCTGGTCAAGCGGGTCATCCGCGAGCTGGGCCTCGACGAGCAGCGTTGGCCGGCGCGTCAGGCGCAATGGTTCATCAACGGCCAGAAAGACGAAGGCCTGCGCCCACAACATATCCAGGCCAGCGGTGATTTGTTCCTGGCCACCATGCGCAGCATTTATGAAGCCTACGAGGCCGCCTGCGTACGCGCCGGGGTTATCGATTTCTCCGAGCTGCTGTTGCGCGCCCTCGACCTGTGGCGTGACAACCCAGGCCTGCTGGCCCATTACCAGAAGCGCTTCCGTCACATTCTGGTGGACGAGTTCCAGGACACCAACGCCGTGCAGTACGCCTGGTTGCGCCTGCTGGCCAAGGGTGGCGACAGCCTGATGGTGGTGGGCGACGACGACCAGTCGATCTACGGCTGGCGTGGCGCGAAAATCGAGAACATCTACCAGTATTCCGAAGACTTCCCAGACGCGGTGACCATCCGCCTGGAGCAGAACTACCGCTCCACCGCCGGCATCCTCAAGGCCGCCAACGCCTTGATCGCCAACAACACCGGGCGCCTGGGCAAAGAGCTGTGGACCGACGGCGGCGAAGGCGAGGCCATCAACCTGTACGCCGCGTTCAACGAGCACGATGAAGCGCGCTACGTGGTGGAAACCATCGAAAGCGCGCTGAAGACCGGCCTGGCGCGCAGCGACATCGCGATCCTTTACCGTTCCAACGCCCAATCGCGGGTCTTGGAAGAAGCCTTGCTGCGCGAGCGCATCCCGTACCGCATCTATGGCGGCCAGCGCTTCTTTGAGCGCGCCGAAATCAAGAACGCCATGGCCTACCTGCGCTTGCTGGAAGGTCGCGGCAACGATGCGGCGCTGGAGCGGGTGATCAATATCCCGGCGCGCGGCATCGGCGAAAAAACCGTCGAAGCCATCCGCGATCACGCACGCCATGCCGATGTGTCGATGTGGGAAGCCATGCGCTTGCTCATCGTCAATAAAGGCCTGACTGGCCGCGCAGCCGGTGCGTTGGGGGTGTTTGTCGAGCTGATCGAGAACCTGGCGGCCAAGTGCGCGCAAATGCCCCTGCATTTGATGACCCAGACGGTAATCGAACAGTCCGGGCTGATCGCCTATCACGAAGCGGAAAAAGGCGAGAAAGGCCAGGCCCGGGTAGAAAACCTTGAGGAACTGGTGAGCGCCGCCCGTGCCTTCGAAAACACCGAGGAAGACGAAGAGCTGACGCCGCTGGCTGCGTTCCTCGGCCACGCGTCGCTGGAAGCCGGTGATACCCAGGCCGATGAGCATGAAGACAGCATCCAGCTGATGACCTTGCACAGCGCCAAGGGCCTGGAATTTCCGTATGTGTTCCTGGTGGGCATGGAAGAAGGCCTGTTCCCGCACAAGATGAGCCTGGAAGAACCCGGCCGCCTTGAGGAAGAACGCCGCCTGGCATACGTGGGCATCACCCGCGCCATGCAGAACCTGGTGATGACCTACGCCGAGACCCGACGCCTGTATGGCAGCGAGACCTACAACAAGGTGTCACGCTTCGTACGTGAAGTGCCGAAGGGTCTAATCCAGGAAGTGCGCCTGTCCAACAGCGTCAGCCGCCCATTCGGCGGAGGCCAGCAGCAGAACTCCAGCAGCCTGTTTGCCGGCTCCGAAATCCCGGAAACCCAGTTCAGCCTTGGCCAGCAGGTCAGGCATTCAGTGTTCGGTGAAGGCGTGATCCTCAACTTCGAAGGCGCGGGTGCCCAGGCACGGGTGCAGGTGAACTTCGCCGAAGGCAGCAAGTGGCTGATGATGGGTTACGCGAAACTCGAAGCCCTCTGAGGTCTTCCCCGCTGTCAGAGCTGAAACATTTGCCTACATGAAGGTTATTGGCCCGCCCTTGTATTTAACGAGCGCGGGCCAATATCTGTAATAAGTCCTACAGACCATTCTGAATCGGTCCTACGCAAAAGCCCGAAACATTATGTCGCTAGCCAGTGTCACTACACCTGTGCAACATGGCGCGCGTGCAATCCACAAATGGGAATTCCCTTTATGAAACGTTTTCTTAGCATCGCCATGGCGTTGTGCATCGGCCTGACGATGAGCCTCGACGCCAACGCCAAACGCTTCGGTGGCGGCAAAAGTTCCGGTGCGGCACCGACTCACCAGACCAGCCAAATGGCTCCATCCGCCGGCGCCACGGGCGGTGCAGCCGCGACCGCAGGCGCAGCCGGTGCTGCAGGCGCCGCGGCCAAGGCCGGCGGTGCTTCGCGCTGGTTGGGCCCTCTGGCCGGTATCGCCGCCGGTGGCCTGCTCGCGTCCATGTTCATGGGCGGCGGCTTCCAGGGCATGCAGATCTTCGACATCCTGATCCTGGCGGTCATCGCCTTTGTGATCTTCCGCTTTATCGCCGCCCGTCGCCGCAAGCAGCAGGAGCACCTGGCTCCAGCCGGCGCGCCGATGCAGCGTGAAGTGTTCGAGCAAAAACCAGCCATGGGCTCGATCTTCGGTGGTTCTGCAGCCCCTGCTGCAGCCCGTCCGGTGATCAACGCGCCGGCCTGGTTCAACGAAGAGCGTTTCGTCGAAGCGGCCCGTAGCCACTTCCAGTCCCTGCAGCAACACTGGGACGCCAACGAAATGGACAAGATCTCCGAGTTCGTGACCCCACAGCTGCTGGAGTTCCTCAAGCGCGAACGCGCCGACCTGGGCGACGGCTTCCAGTCGACCTACATCGACGACCTGCGCGTCCAGCTGGAAGGTGTGGATGATCGCGCCGACAAGACCATCGCCACCCTGACCTTCAGCGGTGTGTCGAAGACCTCGCGTTTCGATCAGGGCGAAGTGTTCAGCGAAAGCTGGAACATGGAACGTGCCCAGGGCGACAACCAGCCTTGGCTGGTGGCCGGTATTCGCCAGAACGGCTGATCCCTGCACGCTTAGCACGCAGATACAAAAAACCCCGGACCTGTCCGGGGTTTTCTATTTCACGGTTGCACTTATAGCGAGCTACTGTATAAAACGCCCCTATAAACCGCGCCATCTAGCAAGAGGATCCCGGCCGTGGAAGAAATCATCGAACAATTGCGTGAAGCCAACGAACCGGTCCCGGTTCCTTTGGAGCTGCCTGACGAAGACCTGCTGGTGGAAATCGAGGAACAACTGTTCATCGACATCCCGTTTGTCTTCCGAGAGTTTCTGCTGACCGTCAGCGACGTGGTGTACGGCAGCCTGGAGCCGGTGACCGTCACCGACCCGCAATCCCACACCTACCTGCCAGACGTTGCCGCCAACGCCTGGGACGCCGGTGTTGATCGTAGCCTGATCCCGATCTGCCAGGACGGCGACGACTACTACTGCGTCGAAGAAGACGGCACTGTAGTGCTGTGGTCCGGCGAAGAAGAAATCGTCACCGAGGAAACCTGGGAATCGGTGTGGCACTGGGCGCGGGACGTCTGGCTGGAAAGCTGACCCCACCCCCAGGCGCTTAGTGCTCCGGCGTATCCTTGTGATTATCCAGCGTCTCCAACAAGGCGACCTGCATCCGCGTATGCACGCGGATGAACCACCGCCAGAGCACGGCCGCCACTGCCGCCGTGACCACGGCGATCAGCACCAGCAACTTGTTGGTCGGCAGAATACTGGCCGACAAGGCTGCCAATAGCAGGAAGATCACCAGCAGCGAGAGGATCGGGATCAGCTCCGCGATCACCCTCCGCACGCGCTGGGTATGCCGCCCGGCCATTTCCGGCTTCACACTCATCTCCGCCAGCAGCATCGACAGCGCCTTGAGCTTACGGTACGCCGCAATCAGGAAGGGCAGCGACAGCAACAACGCCCCACCCCAGATCAGCGCCTTCTGCCAGCTGGGATCACTGATCCAGCCTTCCAGATACCCTCCGATTCGCACAGCAAAAAAGCTGCCGGCAAAGAAGATCGCCACCACCAGCGCCAGGTTCACCCCTACTTGCAGGATGATTTTGCGGATCATCGACGCCAGCATCGCGCCCTCGCCCTGAGGCTGAATGCTGCGCAGCCATTCGCCATACATGCCGAACACCCGGCTCAAACGCTTGGGCATTACCGACGCGATCTTCAATGACAGCGGGTCGGCGCCACGGATCAGGTACGGCGTGAGCAGTGTGGTAATCGCCGAAACCGCCACCGCTACGGGATAGAGGAAATCACTGGTCACCTGCAACGTCATCCCCAACGCCGCGATGATGAAGGAAAACTCACCAATTTGTGACAGCCCCATGCCCACGCGCAGTGAGGTACGGCCATCATTGCCGGCGATAAACGCACCCAGGCCGCAGGACAACATCTTGCCCAGCACCACCGCCACGGTAATCACTGCAATCGGCCAGGCATATTGCAGCAGGATCTGTGGGTCGATCATCAAGCCAATTGCCACAAAGAAGATGGCGCTGAACATGTCGCGAACCGGTTCGATCAGACGTTCGATCTTAATCAACTGGCGGGATTCGGCCATGATCGCGCCGATCAGGAACGCGCCCAGCACCATGCTGTATTCCAGCTTTACCACCAGCAGGCAGAAGCCGAAACACAGGCCCAGCACGGTGATCAGCAGCATCTCGTTGCTTTCGAACTTGGCCACGTAGGCCAGCAAACGCGGCACCAGCAAAATGCCGATAACCAGCGCGACAATCATGAACAGCGAGAGCTTGCCGACCGTTGAGAACACCTCGCCGGAGCTGACCGTGCCGCTGACGGCAATGCTCGACAGCAAGGCGATGATGCCGATGCCGAGGATGTCTTCCACGATCAACACGCCAAAGATCAGCTGGGCGAAGCGCTGGTTCTTCATCTTCAGGTCATTGAGCGCCTTGACGATGATGGTGGTCGAGGAGATCGCCAGGATCGCGCCGAGGAACAGCGAGTCCATCGTGCTCCAGTCAAACCAGCGGCCGATCTCGTAGCCGATCCAGATCATCAGGATGATTTCCAGGAAGGCCGCGATAAACGCCGTGGCACCGACCTTGAACAGTTTGCGCAGGCTGAACTCCAGGCCCAGGCAGAACATCAGGAAGATCACACCCAGCTCGGCCAGGGTCTTGATAGTGTCTTCGTCGTGGATCAGGCCGAACGGAGGGGTGTGGGGGCCGATGATGAACCCGGCGACGATGTAGCCCAGCACCACCGGCTGCTTGAGGCGGTGAAACAGGATGGTGACAACCCCTGCCACCAACATGATCACGGCCAAGTCCTGGATAAAGCTGATGGCGTGCATGGCGAGGGGCTCCTTGAGGGTACAGACACTTTTCCCACTTCCGTTCACGCCGTTGAACTGTCGCAAAGTGCGGAAGGAAAAGTTTGCCTTGATCGTAAGAAATGCCCTGAGACGGGCTTTTGAAGGTTAACACCGCGACTTCCGGCAGAAAGCCGGTGCAATATATGGAAACAGATCGGTGCATGCGTGACGGCAAGCCGCCCACTGGCGTCCCGTTATGGATGGCGCTGCAAAGATTCCAGCACCCGCAGAGGTGCCCCCCCAAACCAATGCCTACAACCCGTGAGTGTGCTATGGAACCCGGAAACGCCCAGCTGTCGATGACGGTATTGATGACCCCTGATATGGCCAACTTCTCAGGTAATGTCCACGGCGGCACCCTGCTCAAGTACCTCGACGAAGTGGCCTATGCCTGCGCAAGCCGCTATGCCGGGCGCTATGTCGTGACGCTGTCGGTGGACCAGGTGATTTTCCGCGAGCCGATTCATGTCGGCGAGCTGGTGACGTTCCTCGCGTCGGTCAACTACACCGGTAACACCTCGATGGAGGTGGGCATCAAGGTGGTGACCGAGAACATCCGCGAACGCTCGGTGCGCCATACCAACAGCTGCTTCTTCACCATGGTGGCCGTAGACGACCAGCGTAAACCAGCCCCCGTGCCGCCGCTGCAACCGCACAACAGCGAAGACAAGCGCCGGTTCGTCCAGGCCCAGCAGCGCCGTCAGATCCGTCAGGAGCTGGAAAAGCGCTACCAGGAAATCAAAGGCTGACAGCGGCGAACACGATTCAAATGTGGGAGCGGGCTTGCTCGCGAATGCGGTGTGTCAGTAAATGCATCTTTGACTGATCCACCGCATTCGCGAGCAAGCCCGCTCCCACACTGGGTTCTGTGTATTTATAGACCGATCGGCGTGGCTTCAAAGCGCACACGCGGATGGGCGATGCGATCCTGGGCACGTACCAGTTCCAGTTCCCAACTGGCACAGGCTTGGGTTTCCAGCAGCACTTCGTGCACCGCAGCGGCGGTGAATTCAAAGGCGGCCAGCAGGCTGTCGCCCAACAGTACCCGCGCCAGGAACAACCCCGAGGTCAGGTCGCCCACGCCCACTGGCTGACGCGGAAACGCCAGCAGCGGCCGGCGCAGGTGCCAACTGCCTTCGGCGGTCACCAGCAGCATCTCGAAACCGTCCGGCAGCTTGCCGGGGTAATCCAAGTGCTTAACCAACACGGCCTTTGGCCCGCGCGCCAGCAACGCCTTGGCCATGGCCAGGCAATCGAATAGCGACTGCGGCTTGCGCCCGGCAAAGCTGTCCAGCTCCAGCTGGTTAGGGCACAGGAAGTCGGCCATGGCTGCGGCTTCGTCCAGTAGGAAATCGCTGACTTCCTGGGGCACGATGCAGCCTTTTTCCGGGTGGCCCATCACCGGATCGCAGAGGTACAGCGCCTTGGGGTTGATGGCCTTGATACGCGCCACACCGCTGAGAATCGCCCGGCCCTGGTCCGCACTGCCCAGGTAGCCGGACAGCACAGCGTCGCAGTTGCCCAGTTCGCCAATCGCGGCGATACCTTCCACCAGCGCCGGAATCTGCTGCGGCGCCAACACTTCGCCCGCCCATTGGCCATACTGGGTATGGTTGGAGAACTGCACCGTGTTCAACGGCCAGACGTTCACCCCGACTCGCTGCATGGGGAATACGGCGGCGCTGTTTCCGGCGTGGCCAAAGACCACATGAGACTGGATCGCAAGCAGATGAGGTGTGCGTTTCATGCGCGGGATTTCCGTAAAGCCATTGAAATTCTGGCCGCGCAGTATGCGACTAAACGCAGCCTGTACGACAGACCGGCGACACAGTTAAGCTGCTCTCACTTTGTTGGAGTCTTTCGCATGCTGACCCTGGGAAACATCTTCGTGTTGATGCTGCTGGCGACCGGTGCCGCCTGGGTGTGGCACAACCACGGCCTGCGCGAGCGGGCGCTGGAGCGGGTCAAGCAGCATTGCGCCAAGCTCGACATCGAACTGCTGGACGGCGCCGTAGCGCTCAAGCGCATAGGGCTTGTGAGGGATGCCAACGGGCGGCGGCGCCTGGCGCGCATCTACAACTTTGAATTCACCGTGACCGGCGAAACCCGCCATCCGGGAACCATCACCCAATTTGGCGCCCACAGTGCGCAGATCGAACTGGCGCCCTACCCGTTCGAGATCAAGACGCCGTTGCCCAGCGCCGAAGTGATCGAGCTAAGCCAGTGGCGTCAGGACCACGGCACCAAGAACCGTCAGTGACGGCAGGCGTTTAACGCGACCTGCAAGGCGGCCACGTCCTGTGGCTCGCTGAAAATCAACTCGATACGTGAATCGCGGCGCCACTCGCTGGCCTGCCAAGTGAGCTCGCTGTTATCCACCGCGTTGGTCGAAACCCAGCCTTCGGCGCTGTGGATAACCAATTTGGCGCGGCGCCATTCAAGGCTTGTCAGCCACTGGTGAAGACGGCGGGTGTCGAATTGCTGGCTTGGGTGCCAGCGCCAGCCGACACTCCAACCGCCTTCCTGGGCCTGGCTCAGGCAGATCGGTTGCGTGGGATCGCCCCAGATAGCCGGCATTTGGGCAAGGCCTTCGGGCACTTCAACCTTATCCACAGCGGCTGAGGCCTGCGCGTTCAGGCCTGGTAACTGGTCCAAGGGTAATTGCGCTTGGCGGGTCCAGTAGAGCGGGCATTCGGGCAACTGCCGTTCGATCGCACGGCGCTGTCCCGCGTCCAACCCTTCATCCTTGTTCAATACCAGCAACCCAGCACTCGCCAGCGCCGCCTGCTGTGAGGGTGGCAACGGTTTACCCGCTGCCAGCGCCTGGGCATCCAACACCACCACACAGGGCTGGACTGACAACACGTCCTGCCATGGCGCCTGTCGCAGCTGCTTGAGCAACTGCGCCGGATGGCCCAGACCTGACGGTTCGATCAGCAGCCGGTCGGGCTTGGCCTTACGCAACAGACGACCCAGTCCTACCTGAAAAGGCGCACCATTCACGCAACACAGGCAGCCTCCGGCAACTTCGCCCAGGGCAATGCCGTCGTCATCCTGGGTGAGCAAGGCGGCGTCCAGGCCGATCTGCCCGAACTCGTTGATCAACACAGCCCAGCGCTCGTTGGCCGGACGCTGGGCGAGCAGATGCTTGATGAGGCTGGTCTTGCCGGCGCCCAAGGGCCCGGCAATCACGTGGGTGGGAATGTTCTGCAGCATGAGGGGCATCGTTCGGACCGTGTAGAGCGTTTGATCCTACGCGGTTATGCGAGCCAATCCAGTGTCAGGATCAAGCGACGTTCGTCAGCCTTGAGTGCGGGCGAACGGTGAATCAGTCCATAACCTTCATTGCCATGCCATTTGGTGCCCTTCAACAGAGCGACTTCGCCGCAATGGATCTGCTCGATACACCCGGTGGGCTCGGCATCCGGCTGGCTCAGCTGGCGGCGATCCATCACGCCTTCGCGCAACCACTGGCTGCCGACTCCGGCATAGGTGGTGATCAGCCGCACCGGCACATGATCGACGTGAAAACGTGGGCACATCGCCTTGTCCAGCAACCTCAATCGCACGCCGATACGTTTGGCACCCAGCAGGCAGGCAAACGCGCTGACCAGCCACGACACATCGGCGATAAAGCCTTCGTAGCCCTCAAGGTCACGGCAACTGGACGCCAAACCCTGCAGGTTGGGCAGGGCGTCTTCATTGTTGAGCTCGATCACCAGGGAATCGGCCAATGGCTCATTGAGCGCCACCAGCAAGGCGCCGAACTCGGCGATGTGCAACGGCAACTGCCGCTCCCACACGGCCAGGTTGACGCCATCTTCCAGAATGTCGGACAGCGCCAGCGGGGTGTCACCGCGTGTCTGGCGAATCACGGGACGCAGGGAAATAGCCGGGGCCAGCATCAGGCGACGGCCTCCTCATACCAAGGGCCAAAGGGATCGACCAGCAGGCGCCAACCTTCGACGCCCAGGGCCATTTCTTCATCGGTGAGCAGGCATGCGTCCAGCTCGGCACGCAGTTGGGTGAAGTCGAGGTTTTGCCCGATAAACACCAGTTCCTGGCGGCAATCACCTGTGCTCAGTTGCCAGTTGCCCATGATCGCCGCGATGCTTTCTTCGTCCTGAGGCCACTGACTTTTAGGCACAAAGCGCCACCAGCGTCCGGCAAAACCATGGCGCATCAAACCGCCGGCCTGGGACCAGCTGCCCGCCTCCTTATGCTTGCTGGCCAACCAGAAAAAACCTTTGGAGCGCAGCAGTTTGCCGTTGACCCACGGACGGTCGATGAAGTCGAAGAAACGCTGGGGATGGAACGGCCGGCGCGCACGGTAGGCTGTGGAAGCGATGCCGTATTCCTCGGTTTCCGGCACATGCTCACCGCGCAGTTCCTGCAACCAGCCCGGGGCCTGAGCGGCGCGTTCAAAGTCGAAACGGCCGGTGTTGAGGATTTTGTTCAGCGGCACTTCGCCCATGACCATCGGAATGATTTCCGCTTGGGCGTTGAGGCGTTCAAGGATCGCCATCAACTCTTCGCGTTCGCGGCTGCTGATCAGGTCGATCTTGCTGATGAGGATCACGTCGGCGAATTCGATCTGCTCAATCAGCAGGTCAGTGATGGAGCGCTCGTCATCTTCACCGAGGGTTTCACCGCGCGAGGCCAGGCTCTCGGCAGCCTGATAGTCGAGTAGGAAATTCATGCCGTCGACCACGGTGACCATGGTATCCAGGCGCGCGATATCGGCCAGACTTTGCTCATTTTCGTCGCGAAAGGTGAAGGTTTCGGCCACGGGCAAGGGTTCTGAAATACCGGTGGACTCGATCAGCAAGTAATCGAAGCGACCTTCCTTGGCGAGTTTTCCGACTTCTTCCAGCAAGTCTTCCCGCAAGGTGCAGCAGATGCAGCCGTTGCTCATCTCCACCAGTTTTTCTTCGGCGCGGTTGAGCGTGACGTCGCGTTGGACTTCACTGCCGTCGATGTTGATTTCGCTCATGTCATTGACGATCACCGCCACTCGCAGGTTTTCGCGGTTGCGCAGGACGTAATTGAGCAGCGTGCTTTTACCGGCACCGAGAAAACCGGACAACACGGTAACGGGGAGACGATTGGGCATCAGGTATTCCTCATCAGGGTTGGCCGGTCAACTCGCCCGTCTATGGCGTTCGCGCAGCTCTTCACGTTCTTTGGCTTCGATACACAGGGTGGCGGTAGGACGCAGCAACAAGCGCTGTAGGCCGATGGGCTCGCCGGTTTCGCGGCACCAGCCGTATTCGCCGCGGGCCAGCAATTCCAGGGCGTCGTCGATCTTGTCCAGCAGCTTCTTTTCCCGTTCCAGCAGGCGCAGTTGCCATTGCCGCTGTTCTTCGGCGCTGCCGACATCGGCTGGATCACTGTTGGTTTCCTGCTCGCGCAGTACCAGGAACTCAGCGTCGATGCGTGCTTGCAATTCAGTGCGTTGGCTCAGCAGCAACTCACGGAAGAAACCTTGCTGGGCTTCATTCATGTAGTCGGCGCAAGACTGGGCCAGGAGGTCTTGTTCGGTCATGGGAGCGGTTCACGGGTCAGGCTGTTTTTCAATGTTATAGTATAACAATGCAAATAAGCCAATCCCCTCTTGCTCGCCACGACGAAGGGCGCAATGCTTCAACACTCTCCAGCCTTGAGAAACCCGATGAGATACTTGGTGTGCGCCCTGTTATTGATTGCCGCAGGACCTGCCTGCGCCCAGGCGCCTAGCCTGTTGGCCCACTGCACGCGCAGCGCCAACCTGCTCGCGTGTGTCGACCCCTTGGGCAATGCCTACAGTGTGGCGACGGTCGGCAGCACCACGTATTTGCGCGGCTACGAGGTGATCGGCAAACGCTATTGGGCACAGACCAACAGCCGCTACGGGCAGCTGACGTTCTTTACCGGGTTGGCATCGGATGGGGAAGCGTGGGTCGGCTATACACGGCGTGTGGGCTGGACCACCCTCAACCGGTTTTCCAGTTCGGGTGGCGCCAGCGCCAAATTCACCTGCAGCCGTATGACCGGCTGTTAGACCTGACCGTTCTTCTGTTCCTGTACCCACGCCATGTAGCTGTTCATGGGTGGGTTCTTCTGGAAGTATTTTTTCAGACCTTCGAACAGGCCATCGGCAACCGCCTGTTGATGACGCGCGGTGACCAGCCGCGCACTGTCCCGCGCGTTGGAAATAAACCCGGTTTCCACCAGGATCGACGGCACGTCAGGTGACTTGAGCACCGCGAAACCCGCCTGCTCCACACGCCTCTGATGCAGGCTGGTGATGCCTTCCAGGCTGCCCAGGATCGAGTTGCCCAGTTGCAGGCTGGAAGCGATAGTGGCGTTCATCGACATATCCAGGATCACCCCGGCGAGCATCGGGTCCTTGTCCTTCAGATTGAGCAGGCGGGTGGCACCGAGCAGATCGGCACCGTTTTCCCGTTGTGCCATGAAGCGCGCCGTGGCTGATGTCGCGCCCCCTTCCGACAAGGCATACACCGAAGCGCCCGACGCAGTGACCCGCGGCGCCGCATCCGCATGCACCGAGATAAACATATCGGCATTGTGCTTGTGGGCGATTTCCACGCGTTTGCGCAGCGGTACGAAGAAGTCGTCGTTGCGCACCAATTTCACGTCGAAGCCTTTCTCGCGTTTCAACCGTTTAGCCAGCAACTGAGCGATGGACAGCACCACATCTTTCTCGCGCTGCCCCTTGGAGCCGACCGCGCCCGGGTCCTTGCCGCCGTGGCCGGGGTCAACCACCACAATGATGTCGCGCTTGGGGTGGGCCTTGTCCACCAGTGGCTTGGGCTCGGCCGCAATTTGGCGCGGCGCCTGGGTGGCGCTGGTCAGGTCCAGTACCAGGCGATGCCCCTGGCCATCCTGGGGCGGCAACAGAAAGCTGTTGAGCTGCATCGGCGCTGCGAGGTCCAGCACGATGCGCGTGTCGCCTTTGCCGAAATGCCCGGAGCGAATCGAGGTGATCCCGCTGTTCTTCAGTGCCAACTGAGAGAAGTCACCACTGAGCCCGGCGCCGCTGAGGTCGATGATCAAGCGTTCCGGCGCGCTCAGGGTGAAGGTCTTGTATTGCACCGGTCCGCTGAGATCGAACACCAGCCGCAACTTTTCGTCCGAACGCCACAGGCGTGCATTGCTGATCTGCGTGGCGTGGGCGGCGAACGGTAACGTGAACAGAGGGCTGGCCAGAAGCAGGTTTAGGAGCTGACGTCTGTGCATGAAAAATACCGCAAATAAAGGAGCGTCCGTACTCGACATGACTGAAAAAAGGCTGGAGCAGAAAAACCATCGTCGACACAATCGTTATACTATAACATGTCTTTTTATTTCCAATGATGGACCTGCTCATGAATGCGCTGACTCTGCCGGATATCGCCGCGCAGGCTTCACGCCAAGCCTTGCCACTCGACTGGGTAGGCATGTGTGGCATCGCCCTGCCCATTCTCATCGACGGACAACGCCTGACTGCCACCGCGGATGCCGGCGTGAGTCTGGACGATGGCGCCGCCCGTGGCATTCATATGTCACGCCTGTACCTGGCATTGGAGATGCTCGACCAACAGCCTCTTACGCCTGCACTTCTGCGTAATGTACTGCAGCGTTTTCTCGACAGTCATGAAGGTTTATCTAACAACGCCTACCTGCGTATCCACACCGATTTGCTGCTGAAACGCCCAGCGCTGGTGAGCCCCCTGGCCGGCTGGAAAGGCTACCCGGTGAGCATCGAGGCGCGTCTGGAAAACCAGATGTTCCACGTGGAACTAAAAATTGACGTTACTTATTCCTCAACCTGTCCTTGCTCCGCTGCCCTCGCCAGGCAGTTGATTCAGCAGCAATTTCTTGAAGACTTCGCCAACACGCCTTTACAGCATGAAGACGTATTGAGCTGGCTTGGCTCCGCCAACGGCATCGTCGCGACACCCCACAGCCAGCGCAGCAGCGCGCAACTACTGATTGCATTGGACAGCGAACACCCCAGCCTGCCCATCACCGAGCTGATCGATAACGTCGAAGCTGCCCTCGGCACCGCCGTACAAACCGCCGTAAAACGGGCGGACGAACAAGCCTTCGCACTGGCCAATGGGCAGAACCTGATGTTCTGCGAAGACGCCGCCCGCCGCCTGAACCTCGCCTTGAAACGCTCGGATGCCGTCAAAGCCTTCCACCTGAAAGTGATCCACGCCGAAAGCCTGCACGCGCACGATGCCGTGGCTGAAAGCCGCTGGACGAGACACCCTGCATGATCACCTGTACCGCTTTACGCTGGGGCGCACCCGGCCAACCGCTGACGCCCGCCATCGACCTCACGCTGGAAAAAGGCAGCCTCACCGGCATCATCGGCGCCAACGGCACCGGCAAGAGCAGCCTGCTCAAAGTTATCGCCGGCCTGCAAAAACCGCTGGCGGGCAAAGTGACGGTGGACGTTCCACGCCGTGGCGGCCTGTCGTTCCTGCCCCAGCAGCAACACTTGGACCGACAGTTCCCCATTAGCCTGCAAGAGCTGGTCGCCGCCGGTTTCTGGGGCACGCAACAACGGTCACCGCAACAACGCAGCCAGCGCCTGGAAGCGGTACTCGAAGAGTGGTGCCTGAGCGGCCTGGAAAACCGTCCGTTGATGGCCTTGTCCGGAGGTGAATTGCAGCGCGCTCTGCTCGCCCGCATGAGCTTGGCGGAGGCTCCGGTTCTGCTGCTCGATGAGCCCCACGCCGCCCTCGATGAAGATGGCCAGTCGCTGTGCTGGAAACACATCCACGCCTGGCACGACGCCGGTCGCACGCTGATCGTGGTCTGTCATGATCTCGCCGCAGTACGCCACCACACCCCGCACGTGGTGCAGATCAAAAGCACCGGCTGCGTATTCGGCCCAAGCAAAGAGCTGATCCGTCCGCAGCCACAGATGCAGGTGGCCTGATGCACTTCGCCGCCCACCTGTGGATGCCCTTCGTCGACTTCGTCTTCATGCGCCGCGCCCTCATCGGTGGACTGGTGCTCGCCTGCAGCACCGCGCCACTGGGGGTATTCCTGATCCTGCGGCGCATGAGCCTGATCGGTGACGCCGTCGCCCACGGCATTCTGCCCGGCGCCGCCCTCGGCTTCTGGTTCGCCGGCCTCAGCCTGCCCGCCCTGACCATCGGCGGCCTCGGCGCGGGCCTAAGCATGGCCGGCTTGTCCGCCTGGATCACCCGCCGCACCGGCCTGCGCGAAGACGCCAGCCTCGCCGCTATCTACCCCATCTCCCTTGCCGCCGGCGTGCTGATCCTCGGCCTCGCCGGCAAACGCCTGGACCTGCTGCACCTGCTGTTTGGCTCCGCCCTGGCCGTGGACGGAACCACCCTCACCGGCATGCTTTGGGTTTCCAGCTTCAGCCTGATCGCCATGGCCGTGATCTACAAACCCCTGCTGCTGGACACCCTGGACCCGCTGTTCCTGCAGACCGTCAGCCGCCTTGGCCCGTTGGCCCATGGCTTGTTCCTGACCTTGGTGGTGCTGAACCTGGTGATTGGCTTCCAGGCCATCGGCGCCTTGATGGTGGTGGGCTTGATGATGTTACCGGCCATCGCTTCACGCTTCTGGAGCCGGCGCCTGCCGGTGTTGATCGCGGTATCGGCAGTGCTGGGATGCCTGTCGGTGTGGTTGGGTTTGCTGCTGTCGTTCTACTACTCGTTGCCCAGCGGCCCGGCCATCGTGCTGGTGGCTGGCGCCGGGTACCTGCTGTCCGTGGTCTTCGGTCCGGTGCACGGTTTGCTGCGCCGCCCACCCTTGCTGTCATCCCAATGAGGTGTTTCCCGATGCGCGCCCTACTCGTGCTGTTCAGTCTCGTCCTGTCGTTGTCGACGGCCCAGGCCGCAGACAAGCTTCAGGTGGTTACCAGCTTCAGTATCCTTGATGACATCACCCACCAGATCGGTGGCGATCACATCCAGATCAGCAACATGGTCGGCCCTGACGCCGACGCCCATACCTACGAACCCACCCCCGACGATGCCAAGGCGTTGCTCAAGGCCAAGGTGATCATCAAGAATGGCTTGGGCTTCGAACCCTGGCTGGACCGCCTGGTGACCAGCACCGAAACCAAAGCCACGGTGGTAACCGCCAGCAAGGGCGTGATCTCCCACACCATGGAAGAGGACGGCGAGACCATCCCTGACCCGCACGCCTGGCACAACCTGGCCAACGCCGAAATCTACGTGAACAACATCACCAAGGCGCTGATCGCTGCTGACCCGGCCAACAAAGCCGACTACAAACAGAACAGCCAAACCTACCTGAAAGAAATCTATCGCCTGCTGGCCGAAGCGAAGACCAAGTTCGGCGCACTGCCCGCCGGCAACCGGCGCATCGTCACCTCCCACGACGCCTTCGGTTACCTGGGCCAAGCCTACGGCATCGAGTTCCTGGCGCCCCAGGGCCTGTCCACCGAGCGCGAGCCGTCCGCTGCCGAAGTGGCTGCGCTGATCACCCAGATCCGTAAAGACAAAGTCAAAGCCGTGTTCATGGAAAACATCAAGGATTCGCGCTTGCTCAAGCAGATCGCTGACGAAAGCGGCGCGCAGATCGGCGGCACGCTGTACTCCGATGCCCTCGCCGCAGAAGGCCCGGCCAGCACCTTTACCGGTCTGTTCGAATACAACCTCAACACTCTGTGCACGGCCCTGAGCAAACCATGACTTTGAGCATGCTCGACCTGGAAGGGGCTGCCGTCGGTAGCCGCTTTCCACTCGAACCCGTGCTCGATGCCTTGCCGTGGAACAGCGATGGCCTGATCGCCGCCATCGCCCAGCAACACGGCAGCGGCGAGGTATTGATGCTGGCCTGGATGAACCGCCAGGCCCTCAAGGAAACCTTGGACACCGGGCAAGTCTGCTACTGGTCGCGCTCACGCCAGCAGTTGTGGCGCAAGGGCGAAAGCTCCGGGCACTGGCAACAGTTGGTGGAAGCACGCCTGGATTGCGACGGCGACGCGGTCCTGCTGATCGTCGACCAGCAAGGCCCGGCGTGCCACACCAGACGGCCCACCTGCTTCTACAACGCCATCGACGGCGACTACGTTCACATCATTACGGAGCCCCTCGCATGATCCGCAAAAATCCGTCCGGCGATCTGCCCGTGATTGCCGAATCGGCCTACGTCGACAAGACCGCCATCATCTGCGGAAAAGTCATCATTGGCGAAAACGTTTTCGTCGGGCCCTACGCTGTGATCCGTGCCGACGAAGTCGACGCCAGCGGTGGTATGGACCCGATCGTCATCGGCGCCAACTCCAATATCCAGGACGGCGTGGTCATCCACTCCAAGTCCGGCGCGGCGGTGACGATCGGCGAGTTCACGTCCATTGCGCACCGTTCCATCGTCCACGGCCCCTGCACCGTCGGCGACCGTGTGTTTATCGGTTTCAACAGCGTGTTGTTCAACTGCGCCGTGGGCGACGGCTGCGTGGTGCGCCACAACTCGGTGGTCGACGGCCGCGACTTGCCCGCCGCGTTCTATGTGCCCTCCACGACCCGCATCGGGCCCCACACCGACCTCTCGCAGTTCCCCCCCGTGAGCGTCAGCGCCTCGGAATTTTCCGAAGACGTGGCACGCACCAACGTTGATCTGGTGCGCGGGTACAAAGCCCTGCAAAACGAGTTCTGAACCATGAGCCGCCTGCTGATCCGCAACGCCCGCCTGGTGAACGAAGGCCAGGAATTCGACGCCGATGTGCTGGTCGCCAATGGCCGTATCGAGAAAATTGCCAGCAGCCTGCAAGGCTACAACGAGCCCGTGGAAATCGACGCTCAAGGCCAATGGCTGCTACCCGGAATGATCGATGACCAAGTGCACTTTCGCGAACCTGGCGCGCCGGAAAAAGGCAGTTTCTACAGCGAATCCAGGGCAGCGGTAGCCGGTGGTATCACCAGCTTCATGGACATGCCCAACACCCATCCCGCCACCCTTGACCTGGATGCCCTGACCGACAAGAAACGCCGCGCCGCCCTGCACTCGGTAGCCAACTATGGTTTTCACTTCGGCGTAAGCAACGACAACCTCGACACCGTCGCCGCCCTCGACCCGCGCGAGGTGGCCGGGGTCAAAGTGTTCATGGGCGCTTCGACCGGCAATATGTTGGTCGACGATCCGCGGATCCTGGAACGCCTGTTTGCCGAGGTTCCCACGATTCTGCTGGCCCATTGCGAACACACACCAAGCATCCAGGCCAATGAAGCGCGGCTGCGTGAGCGTTTCGGCGAGCATATCCCCGCCGTCGCGCACCCGCTGATCCGCGATGCCGAGGCATGCTTCCGCTCTTCATCCTTTGCGGTGGAATTGGCCAAGCGCCACGGCACCCGCCTGCATGTGCTGCACCTGACCAGCGCACGCGAGCTGGCGCTGTTCGAAGACAAACCCTTGAGCAAAAAACGCATCACCGCCGAAGTCTGCCTGCACCACTTGATGTTCGATGATCGCGATTACCACCGCCTCGGCCATCAGATCAAATGCAACCCGGCGATCAAGACCCGCGCCGACCGCGACGCCTTGCGCCAAGCCTTGTTGAGTGATCGTCTGGACGTGATTGGCAGTGATCATGCGCCGCATACGTGGGCACAAAAACAGTTGCGTTATCGCGAGGCGCCGTCGGGATTACCCCTGGTGCAGCACGCGCTGCCGGCGTTGTTGGAGTTGGTGGCCGACGAGCTGCTGCCGCTGACCACCCTGGTGGCGAAAACCAGTCACCGTGTGGCCGACTTGTTCGCCATCCCGGATCGCGGCTACCTACGTGAGGGTTATTGGGCCGACCTGGTGTTGATCAAACCGGAGCCCGAAGGCAAACCCGTCAGCAGCCAGCCGATCCTGGCCCGCTGCGGTTGGACGCCCTTCGCCGAACGCAGCTTTCGCCACAGCGTCAGCACCACCCTGGTTTCCGGCCACTTGGCCTGGCACAACGGTCAGGTCGTCGACAGTTGCCAGGGTCTGCCTCTGCACTTTGAGCGCTGACCCCACGCACACCTGTAGGCGCAAGCTCGCGCCTACAGAGGGGGAAGTCAGGCGCGAGGCTTGACCGTTCCGCAATCGTTGCCCAGCCACTGGGCATGGCTGTCCAGGCTGCCCTTCTGCTGAATGCCAGTGGCATTGAAGGTGCCGTTGACGGTGGTGCTGAATTCTTTCTGGCTTTGGAAGGTAGCGACGCCAGTGCCCTGGGCTTTCGGGCAACTGAAGCGGAATTTCCACTGATTGCCGGTCTTGTCGGTCACTTCCTGTTTGCAGCCCGATTGTGGGTCGGTCAGCGGGATCGAATCGGAGGCGACTTGAGCTGGGGTCAGGCACACCTGCACGCCTTTACCGGCCATGGTGATGCCTTGTTTTTCCAGCATGGCGCGCTGTTCCGGGGTCATCTGTTGCTTAAGCTGACCGAGGATCAGCGACAGGTCCGGCAGGTCCTGGTTATCGACTTTCATATTGCTGGTGGTCAGTTCCCACAAGCCCGGCGCCAGCATCTGCGCCTGCGCCGCCACCGGCAGCGACAAACCAATCATCATGGCCAAAGACAGCAGACGAGCATTCATCGGGTAACTCCTGGGTAATGTTGGGCGTTAGACGCCGCAAAGGTGCCAGGGTTGCACGGCAAATAAAATAGCGACATTCCTGACCAGACATGGTCTGTTAGGCACTTGGATTGCCTGGAGTAACGTCGTCCATGGATTTTTTTGGCCCGCACCTGCTCGCCTACTTCATCGCCACGCTGCATTTTCTCGGGACCCTCGCCGCGATTCACGCGGTGCTGACCGTCAGGACCGCCCAAGGCTCGATCGCCTGGGCATTGTCGCTGATGTTCATGCCCTACCTCACGCTGATCCCGTACCTGATCTTCGGCCGGAGCACGTTCGACGCCTACATCCAGGCCCGTCGCCAGGCCAACCAGGAAATGCACACCGCCATTGCCGAGCTGAACTGGCGCCCATGGGTCGAAGAAGCCCTGGCCGCCCGTAACTCCAGCGCCTATGCCTCGCTGCGCGCCATGCCCAAGCTGGGCCGCATGCCGTGCCTGGCCAACAACGAAGTGCGTTTGCTGATCAATGGCGACGCCACCTTCGGCGCGATCTTCGAGGCGATTCGCAACGCCAGGACGGCGGTGTTGTTCCAGTTTTTCATCATTCATGACGACGACCTTGGCCGACAGTTGCACGTCCTATTGAAGGAAAAGGCCGCAGAGGGTGTCGCCATTTACGTGCTGTATGACCGTATCGGCAGCCACGCCCTGCCCCATCGTTATGTGCAATCCCTGCGCGACGCCGGAGTCAACGTGAAAGCCTTCGCCACCCGCAGCGGCTGGCTCAATCGCTTTCAGGTCAACTTCCGCAACCACCGCAAGATCGTGGTGGTGGATGGCATCACCGGGTTTGTCGGCGGGCATAACGTCGGCGATGAATACCTGGGCAAGCAACCACCGCTGGCACCGTGGCGCGATACCCATGTGCAGGTGATCGGCCCGGTGGTGGCGTGCTTGCAGGAATCGTTTGCCGAAGACTGGTTCTGGGCTGCGCGAGAACTGCCGCCACTGATATTGCCGGACGCCTACCCCGAAGACGGCGTGCTCTGCCAATTGCTCGCCAGCGGTCCAGCCGACCCCTATGAAACCTGCTCACTGTTTTTCGTCGAAGCCATCCATGCAGCGACTGAGCGCGTATGGATCACCAGCCCCTACTTCATCCCCGACGAAGCGGTGTTTTCCGCCCTGCGCCTGGCAGTGCTGCGGGGTGTCGATGTGCGCCTTCTGCTGCCCTCACGGCCTGATCACCGCATCGTCTACGCCGCGTCCAGCCTTTACGCGATCGAAGCCGTGCGCGCTGGCGTGCGGGTGTTCCGCTATACCCCAGGCTTCCTGCATCAGAAGGTGGTGTTGGTTGACAACGAAATCAGCGCCATCGGCAGTGCGAACATGGACAACCGTTCGTTCAGGCTGAATTTCGAAGTGATGTTGCTGACGGTCGACGAGGCCTTTGCCAAGGAAGTCGAACACATGCTGCTGGACGACTTCTCCCTGGCCCATGAAGTCAGCCAGGCGGAAAGCCGCGAAACCCGCCGCCTTCAACAACTGGGCATGCGGGTTGCGCGGCTGATTTCACCGATTTTGTAACCCACTCAACGGTAGATATCTTCCCGTGTCCACGGCAGGTCATGGCTGCCATCGGCATGGGGTTTCACCGCCAGAATCTGGTGCAGGTTGATCCAGCCCCGCGCAAACGCATACGCACAACCCGCCAGGTACAGCCGCCAGATGCGCAACGCTTGCTCCGGCACCATTTTCGCCGCCGCTTCAAGGTTGTCTTCCAGGCGCTCGCTCCAATGGTCCAAGGTGCGCGCGTAGTGCAGGCGGAGGCTTTCGACGTCGACCACTTCCAGCCCGACTTCGCTGATCTCGGCCGTCATCATCGCCAAATGCGGCAGTTCGCCGTTGGGGAACACGTAACGCTCGATGAACTCCCCGGCGCCGCGCCCTACAGGACGACCGTCGGTGTGCTTGGCGGTAATGCCGTGGTTCATCACCAGGCCGCCTTCGCGCACCGCGCCGAACAGGATCTTGCAGTACTCCGCCAGGTTGGCGTGGCCGACGTGTTCGAACATACCCACGCTGACCACTTTGTCGAAACGGCCGTCTTGCGGCAGGTCACGGTAGTCGAGCAATTGCAGGTCCACCTGGCCTTCCAGGCCTTCGGCTTTGACCCGTTCCCGCGCCAGCGCCAACTGCTCCCGGCTCAGGGTGATGCCAAACACCTTGACCCCGAATTCCCGCGCAGCAAACCGCGCCAGCCCGCCCCAGCCACAGCCGACATCGAGCAGGTACTCACCTGGCTGCAACCGCAACTTGCGGCACAGGTGGCGGAATTTGTCTTGTTGGGCCTGATCGATGGATTCGCTGCCGGTTTCGAAATAACCGCAGGAGTACGCCATGTCCTGGTCCAGCCACAGCTGGTAGAACTCATTGGACAGGTCGTAATGGTAGGAAATAGCCGCTGCGTCAGTGGCCTTGTCGTGGATCGAGCGCACCGGACGACTCCCCTCGTCGTCTGCGATCAGGGCGTGACTCAATTCATCACAAACCCGGATGACCTCGGAGATGGAGCCTTCCAGCTCCAACTTTCCCTCGACGAAGGCTTCGCCCAGTGAATCGAGCGTTGGATGGGACAGCTGGGTCACGACCGTGGGGTCCTTCACCACGATGGTCACACTGGGCTCGGGGCCCAAGTTGAATTCATGGCCGTCCCAGAGTCGAAGACGCAGCGGTAGCTGAAGATTCTGTAAGGCCGGTGGAAGTTGCGCGAGCATGGATGATCCCCCCTTGTTTCAGACGTCTGCTGAGAGGTTAGACCATCCGAAGACAAAGTAGGAGGCTATCGATTTGATAGCCCTCTTCTATGGGGCTCGGCGCTCGAGCAACCCGTCCTGGACCCATTGCTTCAGCCATGTGACGGCCTGCAGTGGCGCACCCTCTGCATGAGTGACTGCCAACTCGGCGCACAGTTCGGCAAAGCTCCAACCGGTGGTCGCCATTCCTGTCAAGGCAGAGGCTTCGGCGGGCTCCAGGCTACGGTAATGGCAGACATTCTGATGGCGCCACACCAGGCACATCTGCGCCGGGGCTAGCGTGTGGCTGTCGGGGAATTCGGATTCGTCCTTGCTGGCACGCCAGATGGCTACGCTGTTGAACCGGCACAGCAGCGGTTGCACCGAGGACGCCAGGGAGACCTGCAACACCGGCCACGCGTCGGGCGGCAACGACGCCATGTCGTTCAGCGTCAGCGGTTCACCCTGCGGCGCATCAAATGCCAGGGTAAACGCCCATTCCAAGCGCGCCAGCTCCGCCAATGGCGCACTCTGCTCCACCCTCCAATGCTCAAGGATAAACGCCGGGAAACGCTCGCCCAGCCAGCGCAGGCTGTAATGAGCCGAGGGGTAGCGACGCAGGTAAGCCTCGGTCAACGCGGCAAACTCGTCATCGCCCAACCAATAAAGGAGGGCGCTGAAGTCATGCCGCAAGACTTCCTGCAACCGTGAGAGGTAGGCGTTGTGGTAAATCGCCAGGCCCGTGTCCACATCCAGCGTCGGCCCGCCGAGCAACGTGGCGGCGAAGTCACTGCGGGCAGTCGAGGTTTCCGTCAGCAGGTGCTGTTCGAAGGCCAACTGCCAATCGGTCAGGCGCATAACGGCCTCCTGGCCAGTGCCGTCGCGCCCAGTTCACGGGCCTTGTTCAGTTCGGTGAGCAGCTCTTCAAAGGGTGGGAAATGGTCGTCCCGCTCCAGCAGCGTCGACACGGGTCCCAGATGTTCAAGCGTCTGTTGGTAAAGCGCCCACACCGGGTCACACACCGGATGGTCATGGGTGTCGACCACGTAGTCGCCATAATCCATATGCCCCGCCAGATGCAGTTGGCGGATACTCTCCGGTGGCAGGTTGCGGATAAACGTCCAGGCGTCGAAGCCATGATTGCGCGAGCTGACGTACACATTGTTGACGTCCAGCAACAGCTGGCAGCCCGACAGGTGGGCCAAGGCATTGAGGAATTCCCATTCGGTGAATTCGTCCGCTTTCGAACGCACATAACTGGAGACGTTTTCCAGCACCAACGGGCGTTGCAGCACGTCCTGCACCTGGAGCACACGGGCGGCCACGTGGTAGAGGCTTTCTTCGGTGTAGGGCAGCGGCAGCAGGTCATGCAACTGGTGGGCGCTGCCGCGGCTCCAGCACAGGTGATCGGACACCCACGCCGGCTGGATACGCTCAGCGAGCTGTTTGATCTGCTGCAGGTAATCGGTATCGAGGGGATGGGGCCCGCCGATGGACAGGGACACACCGTGCATCACCAGGGGATAGCGCTCGGCTATCGCATCCAGGTAATACAAGGCTTTACCGCCCTGGACCAGGTAATTCTCGGAGATCACTTCGAACCAATCCACAGGTGGCGATTGTTCAAGGATCTGCTGGTAGTACTCGCTGCGTAAACCCAGGCCGTAACCGAGGCTCGGAAGAGAGGTAGGCATAAGACACTCCTGGGAAAGTGTCCGCAGCGGTGGGGGCGACCGCTGCGGGTGCACTGAGCTGTCGGTTATTCGCCGACTTTGCCGCCAGCCTTGGTGCAGGCATCGGCACTGGCCATCGCCTTGAAGCCCTGGCCTTTGCAAGAACCCTGGCCTTTACAGGCGTGGTCCTTGGTTTTGCAATCGTTCTGGCCTTTGCACGCGTTGATGCCGTAGCAGTGAACGGCGGTGTCGGCGGCTTGAGCCTGAGTGACAACACCGGCGAACAGGGTAGCGGCGGCCATTGCGAGAGCGGCACCGGCAGCAGCGGATTTGATGTTCATTGTTGTATTCCTCATGATCGTAGGGGTGTCGGTCCGAACGGGTTGTTCAGTCTCGACACACCACTAGAGTGAGGCCCCTCATCGGCGTTACAGCGGTGTGCAAATATTTCTGAAATTACTCTTCAAGCTTCAAAAGCGGTTCCTGAAAGCGCAGTAACCGCCCCGCGTTTCCCAGTACCAGCAAAGTGCTGAGGTTATGCAACACCGCTGCAATCATGGCGCCCGCCGCACCCAACCAGCCGAAAGCGGCGAACACGACAATGGCCAAGGTCCAGCCCAGGCCGATGATCACGTTGACCTGCAAAGTCTGCCGACACTGGCGACTCAAGCGCACACACGTGCCCAGGCGTCGCAAGTCGCTGCCGATCAGCACCACGTCCGCAGACGCCAGGGCAATATCCGCCCCACCCGCGCCCATGGCCACGCCAACCACACCGGCCTTGAGAGCCAGGGAGTCGTTGATGCCGTCGCCCACCACCATCGGGCGGAAGCCGTTGCTGATCTCACCCAACACGCGGTTGAGCTTGTCTTCGGGCAAGGCCTGGGCTTCGACATCGCTGATGCCTACCTCCAGCGCCAGGCTGTTGGCCACGCTTTGGCGATCGCCGGTGAGCAGCAGTTGGCGACCGAGGCCAAGGTCACGCAGCTCTTGCAGAGCCTGGCGTGCCTCCGGCTTGACGCTGTCGGCCAGCAGCAACCAGGCGAGAAACTGCCCGTTCAGCGCCAGCCCGGCGATGGGGCCATCGTGATTCGGCACGGCGGTGGTGGTGATACCCAGTTGCTCAAACAATTCCGGCCGACCCAAGGCCGCTTCACCCCGATCAGTCTGCGCCACTACCCCCAAGCCCTGACGCTCACGAATATCCGTCAACACCAACAGCTGTTCCTGTGTTGCCAAACCCGCCAACGCCCGACTGACCGGATGGCTGCTGGCGGAGCCGAGACTGGCCGCCAGGTTGAGCAGCACCTGCCGATCCGGCGCAGTGGTTTCGATGGAGTGCAGGCGCAAGGTGCCGAAGGTCAGCGTCCCGGTCTTATCGACCACCAATGAGGTCAGGTCCGCCAGCTCCTCCAGGAACGCGGAGCTGCGAATCAGGATTCCATGCCGCGCCGCGACGGCTATCCCGGCGATCGCGGTGGCTGGTGCCGACAGCACCAACGCGCACGGGCACGCCGCCACCAACACGGCGAGCATCGCCTGGGCGTCGTTGGTCACGAACCAGGTCACCGCCGCCAGTAGCAACACCAGCACCATATAGCTGCCGGCATAGCGTTCCAGCAGCCGCGTAATCGGTGGCTTGGACCGCTCGGCGTTCTGCATCAACGCGATGACTTTGCCCAACGTGGACTCATTACCCGTGCGGGTCACTTGCAGGCGCAGCAGGCCGTCGAGATTGATCGCCCCACCAAACACCTGCACGCCCACACTGGCTTCCAACGGCACCGACTCACCGGTAATCGGCGCCGTATCCAGGCTCGCCTGGCCCGACAGCACCACGCCATCTGCCGGCACCCGATCACCGGCCCGCACTTCGACGACATCGCCGGTGTTCAGCGTGCCGTTATCCACTTCGACAATGCTGCCATCCGCCTGTACCAACCGCGCATGGCTGCGAGTCAGCTTGCCCAACGCGTGGATCGCTTCCTGGGAGCCGATCACGCTGCGCTCCTCCAGTACGTGACCGAAGATCATGATGATCGGCAACAACGCGGCAGTCAGCAGATCGCCCGTCGCCCAGGCGCCGAGCATGGCCAGGGCGATCAGTTGGTCGGTGATGCCATGCAGGCTGGGAAACCGCAGGCTGTACCAGGCCGAACGCATCACCGGCACGGCCACCAGCAACGACGCGACGCCCAGCAGGAGTTGGCTCACGCCGGATTGGTCCGGCGCCAGCCAGCGCCATGCCAGGCCCAGTACCAGCAAACCCAGGGCCAGCATCGCCAGGGTCAATTGCCGGGCAGCGCTGCGCTGCTCGGCGGAGGTCAGCATGGGTGCGCTCATTGTTCGGCTCCCTGAATGATCAAGCGGGAGTCGTCTTTCGGATCCACCGTGGTCACGGCACCGGCCTGGCCGAGAATCTTCGGCAAGCGCTCACGGTACAGGCGCAGCAACAGGCCCGGGTCTTTCACTTGGGCCAGGCTAACAACGGTCGCGGTTTGCGCCTGGGCATTGGCCAGACGTTCGCTGGCCTGGGCGTGGGCGACTTGCACCAGGCGGTCGGCCTGCTGGGTCGCTGTCTGGGTGAGTTTTTCCGCGTCGGTGCGCGCATTGGCCACGGCCTTGTCGGCTTGCTGGCTGGCAGTCAGCACGGCGTTGAACGCATTCACCGCCGGGCCCGGCAGGCTCGATTGCACGTCGACACGGGTCACTTCGATGCCCAGCCCCAAACCAGTGGACGCCAACTCCGTAAGGCGTTTATTGATGCCTTGCACCAAGTCGCCGCGCAACCGCTCACGGCGTTCAGCGGCGCCGTTGTCGGTGCCGATCAACTCGGGGCGCGCGACCAAAATAGTATCCAAGTCCCGCGCCGCTGTGAGGGCTACCGCGCTGCGCGTCACCACCCGATCCAGGGCCGGCAGCACATGATCGCCCTGCAACACAAACGCATAGGGCTCGGTGACCTTGTAGAACACCCGCACATCCAGTTGCACCACACCGGCATCGCCCGTCAGCAGGTAACCGGAACCGGCCAACGCATCACTCAATGGCGTCGCGAAACTGGCCACACGGTCGGCCTGGATCGCTGCGTCGGAGCGCAGCAGGTTCTCCACGCGGCGTTCGATCACGCGGTCAGCAGCCGGCAGCAGTACCACTTGCTCGAACGGCTGCGGCCACGCCACCAACAACCCGGCATTCTGGATACGGTCGAGCGCGCCGAAATGCAGGACTACCGCGCGGTTCTGCGGGTCAATCTGACGCACATTGGAAAACGCCCAGGCCAGCGCCGCCAATACAGTCACCGCGTACAACGCCAGGAAGGCCAGGCGCCCGGCCTGGATCCATGGGCTGTCCGGGGTGTCACGCTCGGTCATGGCTGGACATCCTTTGGCCCGTCCACCAAGGCGCGAAACGGTGCGGCGTCGGTGCGCAGGATGATCTTGGTGCCCGGTGTGACAACCGTGCCCAAGGTGTCCAGGGACCGCAGCAGGTTGTAAAGCTGCGGATTACCGGCGTAAGCGCGAGCATAAATCTGCGCCGCTTCGACCCGCGACTGGGCCTCGATATCGGCGGCCTTCACCGTGGCATCGGCCTGCACAATCCGCGCATCACGCTCGGCGGCGGAGCGGATCTGCGCAGCTTCACGCTTGCCCACGGCGGTGCGTTCGGTGGCAATGGTTTCACGCTCGGCACGCATGCGGTCGACGGTGGCGGTGAGGGTCACCGACGGCAGGGTCAGGCGTTCAATGCCGACCTGGGCCACGCGCACACCGTAGGTAGTGAGCAATTGTTGATCAATCTGCTGGCGCAACTGTGCTTCGAAATCAGCGATACGCACCTGGCTGGCGTCGGTGTTGATCAAGCTGGACAGGTCGAAGCTCGCCGCCGTGGTTTCCAGCGCCGAACCCACGAAGGTACGAATCTGCCGCGCCGCTTCATCCGGCTGGTTCTGCACCGCACGCATGAAGCGCTGCACGTTGTCCGCGTCGCCCTGTACCTGCCACGCCACGTACGCCTGCACGATGATGCGCAGGCCGTCGCGGGTGCCCACATCCTGCAAGCCGCTGGAAGTGGTGCGCAGGCGCAAATCGACCGGGATCGCCGCTTCGAACGGCGCCGGCCAGCGCCAGCCCAGGCCCGGTTCCAGCAGCACCCGCGATGGGTTGCCGAAACGCGTGATCACCGTAGCTTCGCCGGATCGCACTTGCACCAGGCTGGCGGCGGCGACTGCAAACAGCACCAGCAACAGCGCCCAGGTCATACGCCGCCAGGGGAACGGGCCGGCAGCCTGTTCATCACCGTGATGATGGTGGTGGTGATGGCCGTGATGATGACCGTGATCGTGAGAATGAGCGCTCAACAGACCGACTCCTTATTGAACGGCTTTACGCGGCACCGAAGGATCGGCCGGCAAGGTAAAAGAACGTAGATCGATCGTCGGCGCGCCGTCGGCACCCAGGCGATGATCCAGAATAAGCAGCTTGGCGTGGGCCAGGCCCTGGCTGAGTTGGCCCAGGTACTGTTCCAGCACGAACGCCTGCCCCGCCGTGGCGTAGGCCTTTTGTTCGGCGGCGAAGCGCAGGTTGGCCGCTTGCGCGCCCGCGTTCACTTCGCGGGCTGTGGCCGTGGCCTGGTCGCGGGCGGTGCTGGCTTGCAGCAACGCCTGGTTGGTTTGTTCGCTGGCCGCGCCGCGTTCGCGGGAGATCAGGGCCTGGGCGCCGATCTGTGCAGCCTGCACACCGTGGTAAGCGTTGGCGGCACCGGCCGGAGGGTGGATCGCCTCCACCACCGTGGCGAGGATTTCCACGCCGCTGTCGAGTTTTTGCAGATCGGCCTGTACGGCGCGGCCGATTTCGTCAGCCAGGCGGGTGCGTTGTTCACCGAGCAATTCGTCGAGGGTGCGCGAGGCAAAGTCATGCACGAGGATGCGGCTGGCGGTGCTGCGGAGCAGGGTTGTTACGTCCGCGCTGTTATAGGTGGCGGCGAGCGCGGCCTGATCGGTAAGGCCGATGCGGTAGACGAAACGCACATCCATATTGACGATCTGGAAGCTCTGTTTGTCGCCGCTGCTGCTGGCGATCACCTGAGACTTGTCATTCACATGGCTGGCGTCCCACAAACGGTTGGCAATCAACGGCGCCGGGCCTTCGGCAGGGGCCAGTTCCGACGTGGCCGCTTCACTGACACTGGTGGCCAGTTCATGCACTACGCCGTTTTCCACGTTGATGACGCGGCCCAATGGCCACGGCAATCCCGCATGCAGGCCTGGGCCGAAGACCTGTACCGGCTTGCCAAAACGTTCATAGATCCCACGGCCTTGCAGGGGCACTTCGTGCACGCCGGTCAGCGTCCAGCCTACCGCCAACACCACCAGCAACACCGGCAGGAACGCCCGACGCATGTAAGTAAACGCCCAGATCTGGCGCAGGTCGATGCCAAAGCGGTTGTGCAATTCATGCTGCAGCGCGAGCAAGGGTTGCGGCGGCCAGCGCAGCAGCCCGGCGATAAAGCTTTGCGCCATCAGCCGGGGCTCGAGGCGTGGCTCGCGCGGGCTGAACAGGGACAGCACCGCTCTTAATAGAAACTCCAGCGAGACCAGTGCTGGCAGCAAGCCGATCCCTACGGCCAACCTTAGGGGCCAGACGGCGTTCGCACCGGCAAAGAGCAGGCACACCGCACTGACCACCAGGCAAATAATCGCTACCCGGCTCAATTGCGCCAGTTGCGACGCTTCCGGCCATTGCGCGGCGGTCTCCTGGGCCAGGCGGCGTTCAAACACCAGCAAACCAAACGCCAATCCCAACGCGAGCGCGGCTCCAACGCTTGCCGATTGACCGACCGGTGCGGCGGGCAAGGCCAGGTTCCAGAACTCGACAATGCTGACCAGCGCCAGCAACGACCACCCCCCCAGCCACAACACTGGCGTGCCAATCTGTTGGCCAAAGCGCTCCACAAGACGCGCGTAACGGCTCGCGTCTTCAACCGGTAGCTGAACCAACGGTTCTTCCAACGCCTGGGCGCGCCAATCCGCCACCCACCACGCCGATTGCAATCCGGCCACCAGCAGCAGCAACGCCGACGCGCAGTTAATCAATACCACCGGCCAGATCGACAGCGGCGCAAACAACGCGACAAACAACGCCAGCACCCAGCCGGCAATGGCCAGCACCGTCAGGCTGATACCGGCCTGGCGCACTCGGCGCGCATGGAACAGCCCCTGTTGAAAACGCGGAAGGCCTTGCGCTGAAGCGCCGTCAGCTTCCAGATCCACTCGCATCCACTTACGTCCGCTTGTACACAATTAGTTACGATATAACACACGGCGTGAAATTTTTGTTTGCTTAAGAGCAGACCGTGACTAAACCCCCAGAAACACGCGCCATCACTGGTGCAGGCCACGATTAATCGGCACACTCCAGAACAGTTTTTCGCGGGTCCACGGACAAGGAAGCGTCACCTCCCATGATTTCGATCTATCAGCTCAAGCCGCGTTTTCAAAACCTGCTGCGCCCTCTTGTGCAGCGCCTCTATGACAATGGCACCACCGCCAACCAGATCACCGTGCTGGCCGGCGTGATTTCCTTGCTGGTCGGCCTGCTGATCGCCGGCTTCGCCCAACACCTGTGGCTGTTTGCCCTGATCCCGCTGTGGATGATCCTGCGCATGGCTCTCAACGCCATCGACGGCATGCTCGCCCGGGAATTCGGCCAGCAGTCGCGCCTGGGTGCCTACCTGAATGAACTGTGTGATGTGATCGCCGACAGTGCGCTGATCCTGCCGTTCGCGCTGATCCCCGGCGTGAGCCTGGCGCCGGTGCTGCTGGTGGCGTTGTTGGCAGTGTTCAGCGAATACGCCGGCGTGCTGGGGCCGATGGTGGGCGCATCACGGCGCTATGACGGGCCGATGGGCAAAAGCGATCGCGCGTTCGTACTCGGCGTACTGGCCACCGGCGTGGCGCTGGGCTGGCTGGGCGCGGGCTGGGTCGACACGGTGATGTGGCTGGTGGCCGCCCTGCTCGCTTACACCATGGTCAATCGGGTGCGTCAGGGCCTCAAAGAACAACCAGAAACCTCCCCTTCTGCATAAGGACTTTGCAATGCGCGAACAGCAACAGCACACCTTCAGCACCCATGACGGCGTCGAGCTTTTCTACCGGCACTGGCCGGCCACGCAGAGCGACAGGCCGCGCCAGGCTATCGTGCTGTTCCATCGCGGCCATGAGCATTCGGGGCGTATCGCCCACCTGGTGGATGAACTGAACCTGCCGCACTTCGACTTTTTCGCGTGGGACGCCCGTGGCCACGGCCAGTCCCCCGGCGAACGCGGTGACAGCCCCAGCTTCGCCACCAGCGCCCGTGATGTGCAGACCTTCTGTGACCACATCGGCACCACCTATGGCATCGAGGAAGAGAACTTCGCGGTCATCGCGCAAAGCGTTGGCGCGGTGATTGCCGCGACTTGGGTGCACGATTACGCGCCGAAAATCCGCGCGCTGGTGCTCGCTTCCCCCGCTTTCAAGGTCAAGCTCTACGTGCCTTTTGCGCGGCCAGGCCTGGCGTTGATGCGCAAGTTCCGTGGCAACTTTTTCGTCAATAGTTACGTCAAGGCCAAGTTCCTCAGCCATGACCCGGAGCGGGTCGCGTCCTATGACAGCGACCCGCTGATCACCAAGGCGATATCGGTCAATGTGCTGCTCGGCCTCTACGAAGCGGCCGACCGGGTTGTCGCCGATGCCCAGGCGATCCAGGTGCCGACGCAGCTGCTGATCTCGGGTTCGGACTTTGTGGTGCACCGCAAGCCCCAGCAGCAATTTTTCGACCGCCTTGGGAGCCTGAAAAAAGAGCTGCACATCCTCCCCGGTTTCTTCCACGACACCCTGGGCGAACGCGACCGCGCCACCGCCGTGAACAGCGCCCGGCGTTTCATCCTGCAAAATTTCGAACACCCGCTGGACCGTGCATCACTGTTGGATGCCGACAAGCTGGGCGCCACCTGTGCCGAGTCCGAAGCCCTCGCCGCCCCCCTGCCGCGCAACTCCTTGCGCGACCTGTACTGGCGCATGACCCGCGCCAGCATGGGCCTGGGCAAGAGCCTGTCGGACGGCGTAAAGCTGGGCTTCGACACCGGCTTCGACTCCGGCAGCACCCTGGACTACGTGTACCGCAATACACCTACCGGCAAGGGCGGGGTGGGGCGGCTGATCGACACCAACTACCTCAACTCCATCGGCTGGCGTGGCATTCGCCAACGCAAGTTGAACGTCGAAGAGCTCCTGCGCCTGGCAATGGCGAAGTTGCGTGGGGAGGGTCGCGAAGTCCGTATCGTGGATATCGCCGCCGGTCATGGCCGCTATATTCTGGAAGCCTTGCAGGGCGTGTCGCCGCTGCCGGAATCGATCCTGCTGCGCGACTACAGCGACATCAACGTGCGCGACGGTGGCGCGCTGATTCGCGAGAAAGGCCTGGGGGACATTGCGCAGTTCGTCAAAGGCGATGCATTCGACCGTTTGGATCTGGCTGCGCTGGAACCCAAGCCGACGCTGGCGGTGGTGTCCGGACTGTATGAGTTGTTTGCCGATAACGGCATGGTTGGCAATTCACTGGCGGGCCTCGCTGAAGCCGTGGAACCTGGTGGCTATCTGGTCTACACCGGCCAGCCATGGCACCCGCAACTGGAGCTGATCGCCCGTGCGCTGACCAGCCACCGCCAGGGGCAGGCCTGGGTCATGCGCCGCCGTAGCCAAGCGGAAATGGATCAGTTGGTGGAAGCTGCCGGTTTCCGCAAGATCACCCAGCGTGTGGATGAATGGGGCATTTTCACCGTGTCCCTGGCACAGAAGATCTGAGCATGCGCGAACCCGGTTTGTTGAAACCCGCGGTCCTGTGGCTGCTGCTGTTGGCGCCGCTGTTCTTCAGCACTTACGGCTTTGCCACGTGGGTGACCAGCCAACGCAGCGACGTCGGCACGCTGGTGTTCGATTGGGAAACCCATATGCCGTTCTGGGCCTGGACCATCGTGCCCTACTGGTCCATCGACCTGCTCTACGGGTTTTCCCTGCTGCTGCCCAACACCCGGCATGAGTTGAAACAGCATGCGCTGCGCTTGCTGAGTGCCCAGGTGATCGCCGTGAGTTGCTTCCTGATCTGGCCGCTGCGCTTCACCTTCGAGCGGCCGGAACTGAATGGCGTGTTCGGCTGGCTGTTTGCCGTGCTGGCGGGGTTCGACAAACCGTTCAACCAGGCGCCTTCGTTGCATATCGCGCTGCTGGTGATCCTGTGGGTCATGTATCAGCGCCACACCCAGGGGTTATGGCGCTGGCTGGTGCATGGCTGGTTCGCGTTGATCGGCATTTCGGTGCTGACCACTTATCAACATCACTTTATCGACTTACCCACAGGCGCCCTCGCCGGTTGGCTGTGTGTGTGGTTGTGGCCGGTGGAACATCCAAGCCCATTGCTGAATGCACGGCTTACCCGGGATTCGAAGCGCTGGCGCTTGGGTCTGCGCTACGGCCTGGGGGCGTTGGCACTGGCAGTACTCGCATTTTCCCTGGGCGGCGGCTGGTTATGGCTGCTCTGGCCGGCGGTGTCCCTGGGCCTGATCAAGGTGAATTACCTAGTGCTCGGCGCGTCGGGCTTTCAGAAACGCACCGATGGCCGGCTCACACCCGCGGCGCGTTGGCTGTATGCACCTTACCTGGCCGGGGCGTGGATAAATTCGCGCCTGTGGACACGCAAACACCCACAGCCGGACCTGATTGTGGATAACGTGTGGCTTGGACGGATTCCCAGTGCGAAAGAGCAGGATTCATTCAACGCCATCGTCGACCTCTGTGCCGAGTTGCCAATTAATCCACAGGGTCGCGCGTATCAAAGCATCCCCGTGCTGGACCTGATCGCTCCGACACCCACCGAATGCCAGCAAGCCGCCGAGGCCATCGAGCGTCTGCGTTCAAGCGGCCCGGTGCTGGTGTGCTGCGCCCTTGGCTACTCACGCAGCGCCACCGCGGTCGCCGCCTGGCTGCTGCACAGCGGGCGCGCCGCCACGGTGGACCAGGCGCTGGCTATTATTCGTACAGCGCGGGCCCATGTGGTCCTGCATCCTGCTCATCGTCAAGCGTTGGAGGGTTTGCCCCATGCCCGCTGATATGGAACTCCAGGTGGTCGCCAGCCTGCTGCGCCGTGGCCGTTCACTGGATCAGTTATCCACAGGCCTGACCGTGGCCGGTGTGTTATTTGGCCTCGCCCAGTTGCTGATGGCGAGTATTTCAACCATCTGCCTGCTGCTCAGCCTGTGGATGATTATCCTGGGGCTGCTGCAAAAATACTGGGCGTTGCGCGTGGCCTTCGACGCCGACCTGTTCACCCTGCTGGCCCGCGACATCGACCGCACCCCGGACCTTGACCAGGCCCTGCAAACCCTTGGCCTGCAATCGGCCAAGCGCATTGGCCGGCCCTGGACCGAACGCCGTCGCGGCGCCCTTAAACTGTTGCGCAAACAAGCCTGGCTACTGGGCGCGCAAGCGCTGCTGACCCTGGGCGTGATCCTCGCCAGCCCTTGGCTGCCTTTCGCCGGATAAGGAATTCCCATGTTCGAACCCGTGGTCGCCACGCTGATTACCTCCATGGCCCGCACTGTCACCGGTGCCCGCAGCCTGTGGCTGGGGTGCGCGCCGGTGCCGGTGCAACGCATCTACTTCGCCAACCACAGCAGCCACGGTGATTTCGTGTTGCTGTGGGCCTCGTTGCCGCAGAACCTGCGCAAATTCACGCGCCCGGTGGCCGGCAGCGATTACTGGAATAAAAGCGCCTTGCGTCGCTACATCATCAACCGGGTGTTCAACGGCGTGCTGATCGACCGCGAACGCAAGGACCCTGTGGATAACCCACTGCAGCCCATGCTGTCCGCGCTCGAAGGCGGCGACTCCTTGATCATCTTCCCGGAAGGCACGCGCAACCTCGAAGACGGTTTGCTGCCGTTCAAAAGTGGCTTGTATCACTTGGCGAAAAGTTACCCACAGGCCGAATTGATCCCCGTGTGGATCGCCAACCTAAATCGGGTCATGCCCAAGGGCCGCGTACTGCCGCTGCCCCTGCTGTGCACCACCAGCTTCGGCGCGCCGCTGCAATTGGAAGAAGGCGAAGAAAAAACGCTGTTCCTCGCCCGCACCCGCGACGCCCTGCTCGCCCTTGCCCCGGAGCATGTCTGACATGGATAGCCAAACCCTGATGTTGTTCGGCGGCATCGGCGCGATCCTGGTGCTCGCCTCGCTGATCGGCCTGATCCTCAAGCTACGCACCCGTGGCAGCCCAAACGCCGTCATCGACAACCTCAACGCCCGCATCAACGCCTGGTGGGTCATGGTGGTAGTCATCGGCATCGCCTTCTGGCTCGGCACCGGCGCGGTGATCCTGCTGTTCTACGCGGTGTCCTTCTACGCCCTGCGTGAATTCCTCACCCTTACGCCCACCCGCCGCAGCGACTACCCGGCGCTGGTCGCCGCGTTCTACCTGGCGCTGCCGCTGCAATACCTGCTGATCTATTCAGACTGGTACGGGCTGTTCTCGATCTTCATCCCGGTGTACGTGTTCCTGCTGCTGCCGATCCTCGCTTCGCTGGGTGGCGACAGCACGCACTTCCTGGAACGCGCGTCGAAGGTGCAATGGGGCCTGATGATCGCGGTGTTCTGCGTGTCTTTCGTACCCGCCCTGCTCACCCTCGACATTCCCGGCTACGAAGGCCGCAACCTGCTGCTGATTGCCTACCTGGTGATCGTGGTGCAACTGTCGGACGTATTGCAGTACGTGTGTGGGAAGTTGTTCGGCAAACACAAGATCGCGCCCAACCTGTCGCCGTCGAAAACCGTGGAAGGCTTTGTCGGCGGGATCCTGTTGTCGTCCCTGATCGGCGCGGCACTGTGGTGGACTACGCCATTCAACCCGTGGCAGTCGTTCTTGATTGCGCTGCTGATCAACCTGCTCGGCTTTGCCGGCGGCATCGTGATGTCAGCGATCAAACGCGACCGGGGCGTGAAAGACTGGGGCCATATGATCGAAGGGCACGGCGGGATGTTGGATCGGTTGGATTCGGTGTGCTTCGCCGCCCCCATCTTCTTCCACCTCGTGCGCTACTGGTGGACCTGACGCTCCTACAGGGGCTCAGACATCAACCTGGCAAATGCCCCAGCGGCAAAGCGCCTGGGGTTTTCACGGTCTGGATCGCGAAGTTGCTGCGGATGTCCCTCACCCCCGGCAGTTTCAACAGGCTGCCCGTGACAAATCGCTCGTAGCCGCGCAGATCCGGCACCACCACCTGCAACAGAAAGTCCGATTCCCCCGACACCAGGAACGCCGAGATCACCTCGGGCAAGGCCATCACCGCTTCGCGAAAGGCGTTGGCCTCGGTGTCGTTGTGCCGCTCCACCTTCACGCCAACGAACACCATCATCCCCAGGCCCACTTCGTCACGGTCCAGCGTGGCCTGGTAACCCCGAATCACACCGGCTTCTTCCAGCAGACGCACGCGCCGCAGGCAGGGTGAGGCAGACAGGCCGATCTCATCCGCCAGTTGCACATTGCTCAGGCGGCCGTCGCGTTGCAGGGCTTCGAGAATCTTGCGGTCAAACGCATCGAGTTTCAGGTTTGGCATAAGTGAATGGCCGATCAAGTTATCAGTGGCAGAGAATGCCAAGACTAGACGCTTTTGTGGCTGACTACGCAAGCACCTGCCCCACCCTTCAGCCCTAGAATTGGCCAACACACTAGGGGGTGAGACATGGCGGAACTTTACATGGCGGAACTTTGGTTGTTTTTGGTGGCGCTGTCGGTGGCGTACCTGTTGCCCGGGCCGGACATGATCCTGCTGCTGCAGACCGGAGCCCGCCAGGGCAAAGCCCTGGCGCTGACCACGGCGATTGGCTTGGGACTGGCCCGCGCCTGCCATGTGGCCTTGGCGGGCATGGGGCTGGCGACCTTGTTCAAGGTGGCGCCGTGGACCTTTGATGTCGTGCGCCTGGGTGGCGCGGCCTATCTGTTGTGGCTTGGTATTCAATGCCTGCGCGCGTCTATGCTGCCGCCTCTGGATATGGCAAACACCCCGCTGGCAGCCCATGCTTGGCGTGCAGCGTTTCAACGCGGCTTGCTGACCAACCTGCTCAACCCCAAGGCGCTGCTGTTCTGCTCGGTACTGCTGCCGCAATTCATCAACCCCCAAGCCGGCCCGGTGGCGGCGCAGTTTGCGTTACTGGGCGTGATCCTGGTGGCCGTCGGTTTCGTGTTCGACTGTTGCTACGCACTGACCGGCGCGCGCATCGGCCAGTGGCTGGCGCGCAATCGCTCGGCGCAGCGTATGCAGCAGTGGTTATTCGGCAGTCTTTTGATCGGTTTTGCGGTGCGTCTCACTTTTGTACAACACGCCTAGCGGCGCAGCGTATCGGCGTCATCTTTTGTGTCAAAGAGGCGTGTAAGATACGCCGCACTTAGCCAGGGATGCTCACCATGTTCGATTCGTTCAAAGCGATCAGCCGCCGTGTTGTCGGTGCGTTATTGACTGTGGTGGGGGCCGTCTTTGGTCAATGGCATCCGCCGTTCTGGTTGCGTGCCATCGGCCGTGGGCTGGCGAACCTGGGCAACAAGGCGCGCGCTTATCCGCGCCAAACCGGTGCCGGCTTATTGGGTCTGGTGTTGCTGGCGGCCGCCGGCTTCTACGGCTGGCACTGGTATTCCAACCTGCCGCAGCCGCATACCGCGAGCTATTCGCTGCACAAACCGAACCTCACCGACTACACCCAGCAAACCCCGCTTGTGGATAACTTGCAGGTGCGCTTCAGCGAATCCGTGGCGCCGCTGTCGGCCATCGGCAAGCCGGTTACCGAGGGCATCACCCTCAAACCAGCGGTTGCGGGCACCTGGCGCTGGGCAGATGACCGCAGCCTGTTGTTCGTACCGGAAAAAGACTGGCCCATCGACGCCCATTACACCTTGGACATGGCGAAGAAAGACCTGTTGGCCGATGGCGTGTTACTGGACCAATACAGCACGCAGTTTTCCACCCAACCGTTTCGCGCCACCCTGGCACAAAACGAGCTGTACCAGGACCCGTCCAACCCGACGCTGAAACAGCTGGTGGCGACCTTCCATTTTTCCCACCCGGTGGATGAAGACAACCTACGCAAGCGCGTCACGGTAACCCTCGGCAAAGGCCTGGCCTACCGCGACGCCCAATTGCCCAACCGCCCGGAAATCACCTTCGACGAGAAAAAACTCAACGCCTACGTACGCTCCGCCGCCCTGGCCACGCCACTTGAAAGCACGCCGGTCAGCGCCAAGCTCGACGAAGGTATCAAGGCCCGCGACGGTGGCAACGCCAGCACCGCGCCGCTGGTGGCGGAAGTCACCGTGCCCGGTCGCTATCGCCTGACCTTTACCGGCGCCGAAGTGAGTTTTGTCGACAACGCGCGTGGTGAACCAGAGCCGGTGTTGATGTTCAGCAGCTCCAACGCTGTAGCCGACGACACCATCGCCGGTAAGGTCCAGGCCTGGCTGTTGCCGGAAAAAGCCCAGGACGACACGCGCCCCTACAGCAGCAACGACATCGACGACGCCCTGCTCGCCCGCAGCAGCAAGGTTAACCTGACCCACGTGCCGAGCGTCGAACCGCTGAATACCCTGCACGCCTTCAAATTCAAGGCCCCGGCGGGTCGCGCCGTGTATGTACGCGTACCCGCCAACCTGGAAGCCATCGGCGGCTACCTGGCGAAGAATCCTACGGCGTCGCTGATCAGCATGCCCGCGTACCCGCGCACCCTGCAGTTCCTGTCTGAAGGCGCCTTGCTCAGCCTCAACGGTGAAAAACGCCTGGGCTTCATGGCCCGTGGTGTGCCTGGCGCCCATGTGGAAATCGCCCGCCTGCTGCCCAACCAGTTGCAACACTTGGTGGACCAGAGCAGCGGCAGCTTTGCCCGGCCGAACTTCGGCAACGAATACTTCGACCGCATGGTTGAGCGTCAATCGCTGGACATCCCGCTGTCGTCCAATGACCCCGCGAAAACCGTCTACGACAATGTGGACCTCAGCCACTACCTCACGGCCAATGGCGGGCGCCGCGGCATTTTCGTGCTCAAGCTGAGCCCCCAGGATGATCCGGCCCAGCGCACCTTCGAATACGACCGCGGCAGCACCAGCGACCTGCGTTTTATCGTGGTGACGGACCTGGGCATCATCGCCAAGCGTTCCAGCGATGGCAGCCACGATGTGTATGTGCAGTCCATCGGCAATGGTTCGCCCGTCGCCGACGCGCAAGTCGACATCATCGGCCGCAACGGTTTGCCGGTGAGCAGCGGCCACACTGACGGCGAAGGCCACGCGCATTTCGCCAAGCTGGATGAACTGCGCCGTGAGAAAACGCCGCTGATGTATGTAGTCACTCGCGGCAATGACCAGTCGTTCCTGCCGATCGCCCGTCAGTCCCAGCAACTGGATCTGTCGCGATTCGATGTAGGCGGTTTGGAAGAAGACGGTGCGATCGATCGCCTCAGCGCCTACCTGTTTACCGACCGCGGCCTGTACCGGCCTGGGGAAACCGCGCATCTGGGCATGATCGTGCGCAGCGGCAATTGGAAAGGCGCCCTGCAAGGCTTGCCGGTGGAACTGCAAATCACCGACCCGCGCGGACTGGAAGTGATTCGCCAGCCGTTGAAGCTGTCCGCCAGCGGTTTTGAAACCTTTGATTTCCCCAGCAGCGAAGTCGCCCCCGCCGGGGAATACACCGCGACCTTGCAGTTGATCGGCCAAAAGCAGACCCGCACCGACCTGGGCAGCGTGAGCTTCAAGGTCCGCGACTTCGAGCCGGACCGCATGAAGGTCAGCCTGAGCCTGCATGACACACCTGTTCAGGGTTGGATTCCACCGGACCAGGTGGTGGCCAAGGTCACCGCCATGCACCTGTTCGGCGCTCCGGCATCAGGGCGTCGTGTCACCGCGAAGATGTCCCTGAGCCCGACGCTCGCGGCGTTTGACCGTTACCCGGATTACCGTTTCCGCCTCAACGACTCCCTGGAAGACGCCACCACTGAAGACCTGGCGGAAACCACCGTCGACGACAACGGCCAGGCCGTGCTCGACCTCAACCTGCAACGCTTCGCCAACAGCACCTACCGCCTGCAGGTAATGACCCAGGTGTTCGAGGCCGAAGGCGGCCGTAATGTGGCGGCGCAAAGTGCCTTGCTGGTGTCGTCCGCACCTTATCTGGTCGGTGTGAAAAGTCAGGACTCGCTGTCGTACGTCGCCAAGGATGCGCCGCGCCAGGTTCAATGGCTGGCCGTCGCGCCGGACCTTTCGCCACTGGCGGTGGACGGCCTGACCAGCGAAGTGGTCGAGCACCGTTATGTGTCGGTGCTGGTGAAACAGTCCAACGGCGCCTACAAGTACGAGTCGCGCATCAAGAACATCAGCCAACCCGCCTCACCGCTGGTGATGACGAAAGAAGGCGCCAAGCAAACGTTAAACACGTCAACGCCGGGCGATTTCACCCTGCAGTTAAAGGACGCCAACGGCAACCTGCTCAACCAGGTCGACTACAGCGTGGCCGGGCACGGCAACACATCGCGCTCCCTGGAACGCAACGCCGAGCTGCAACTGCGTCTGGATAAACCCAGCTACGCCACCGGTGATGAGATCGCCATCAGCATTCGTGCCCCGTATACCGGTGCCGGCTTGATCACCATCGAACGCGACAAGGTCTACACCCAGCAGTGGTTCAAGGCCGACAGCACCAACAGCGTGCAACACATCCGCGTACCGGCAGGGCTTGAGGGCAATGCCTACGTCAACGTGCAGTTTGTGCGCGACATGGGCTCGGCCGAGGTGTACATGAGCCCCCTGTCCTACGGCGTGGTGCCGTTCAGCATCAACCTGGATGCGCGGCGCATGGCATTGAAGGTTGAAGGCCCGGCGAAGATCGAGCCGGGGCAGACGCTGGATATCAAGGTTAACGCTGACCGTCCGGGCCGCGCAGTGGTTTACGCGGTAGACGAAGGCATTCTGCAAGTGGCGCGTTACCAGACGCCGGACCCGTTGGGCTTCTTCTTCCAGAAGCGTGCGCTGGAGGTAGGCACCAGTCAGATCCTTGACCTGATCCTGCCGGAATTCAGCCGTTTGCTCAGTGGGGCAGCGCCCGGTGGCGATACGGAAGGCGCCCTGGCCAATCACCTCAACCCGTTCAAACGCAAACATCAGCCGCCGGTGGCTTGGTGGTCTGGACTGGTCGATCTACCCGCCGGCGAAACCGTGCTGCATTATCAGGTGCCGGACAGCTTCAACGGTAAGTTGCACCTGTTTGCGGTGGCGGTGGACACCGACAGTGTGGGTGTCAGCGAAACCAATACCGAAGTACGCGGCCCGATCGTGATCACGCCAAACGTGCCTGCCTTTGTGGCACCGGGGGATGTGTTCAACGTCAGCGCCGGGGTGTTCAGCAACCTCGACTCCACGGCGGATGTGAAGTTTGAACTGCAGACCAGCGATGGCCTGAAGGTACAGGGCGACAAGGGCAGCACCCTGTCCCTGCAACCGCGCAAGGAAGGCACCGCCGAGTTCAAGATCAAGGTCGGCGAAACCCTGGGTTCGGCGGACTTGCGTTTTGTCGCAGTGCTGCCGGACGGCAAACGTATCCAGGTGGCCGAAACCACCTCGATTCGCCCACTGAGCGAGCATCGCGTCGCCCTGAGCCTGGGCCGCTTCGACAGCGCCAGCAAAGAGCTCAAGCCCACCCGCGAGCTGTTCAGCCAACTGCGTGACGTACAACTGGGCGTGGCGGCGTCGCCGCTGGTGTGGGCCAACGGCCTTAAGCATTACCTGGACGACTACGGCTACGCCTGCACCGAGCAGCTGGTGTCCAAGGCCATGCCGGCGTTGATCTGGGGCGGTAACGCGCCGGAAGCCGAACAAGCCTTCGGCAGTGCGGTACGCATGCTGCGCCAGCGCCAGAACCAGGCCGGTGGCTTCGGTTTATGGGCGGCAAACCCGGACGTGGCGCCGTACGCCAGCCTGTACGCCACCGACTTCCTGATCGAAGCCAGGGAGCGCGGCTTGCCGGTGCCGGAAGACCTGCTGGTGCGTTCGAATGCCTATCTGACGGACCTGGCCAATGGCCCGAGCGAAGGCCTGTCGGAATTGCGCAACCGCGCCTACGCCAGTTACCTGCTGAGCCGTCAGGGGATTCTGGTAAGCGGCGCATTGAGCGATATCCGCGAGCGCTACGAAAACTACTTCAAGGACAGTTGGCAGAACGACTTGGGCGCCGCCTACCTGGCGGCCAGCTATAAACTGCTCAAACAGGATCGCCAGGCTGACACGCTGTTCCGCAAAATCCCTTGGCGCTCACTTGTGGATAAGTGGGACAGCGACGGCCTCTACTACGACCCACTGGTGCACGATGCCGAACACTTGCACCTGCTGGCGCGGCATTTCCCAGAGCTGATGGACGATGTACCTACAGCGCTGCTGGATAAACTCGGTAAGCGCCTCAACGAGCAGCGTTACAACTCGCTGTCGGCGGCCCTGCTGCTGCGCGCCCTGGACAATTACGGCCAACGTGCGCAAAGCGACATGACCCTCAAGGCCACGGCCTGGCTGGGGGACAAACAGCAGCAATTGCTGGAGATGACCGGGCAACCGCCGCGCGCCGCTGTGCCGGGCGCTACGCAGAAGCTGGTGATGGAAAAATCCGACGGCCCGGCAGCGTTCTACATGCTCAGCGAAGCCGGTTTCGACAAGGGCGCCAAGCTCAAGCCGATCAACAATGGCCTGGAGATCATCCACGAATACCTCGACCTCAAGGGAGAGCCGGTGAGCACGGTCGCGGTAGGCGATGAGTTCCTGGTGCGCCTGCGTCTGCGCGCGATCGACCGTGACCAGGTGCAGCAAGTGGCGGTGGTCGACCTGCTGCCCGGTGGCGTCGAGCCTGTGTATAACTTGCCGCCGGAGCCAGAAGCCGTCAGCAGCGAGGACGGTGAAGGCGAAGCGTCCGAGTACGTGGAAGAGGACAGCCAGGAAGAAGAAAGCTGGCAAGCACCTATCGGCGAAACCGAGCTGAGCAACTGGCAGCCGGAGTACGTGGACGTACGTGATGATCGAGTGGTGTTGTACGGCACCGCACTGCGCGATGTAGGCACCTTCGTCTACCGCGTGCGTGCCACCAACGCCGGCACCTTCAACACGCCACCGGCCTACGCCGAAGGCATGTACGAAACCACCCTGCAAGGGCGCGGTAAAGTAGGCCAGCTTGAAATCACCCAGCCTTAAGCGCCTGACGCCGCTGCTCGCAGCGGCGGTGATGCTGGCGGGGTTGCGGCTGTGGCCCCATGTCCCGCTGGAGCAAGCAGTCACGTCATCACGCGTGGTGTTGGCCGATGACGGCTCGCTGCTGCGCATGACGTTGGCCGATGACGGGCAATACCGACTTTGGCTACCGCTGGAGCGGATATCGCCTTCACTGGTCGAAGCCTTGCTGCTCAAGGAAGACCGCAACTTCTACTGGCACCCGGGGATCAACCCCCCGGCATTGGTGCGCGCGGCTGTGGCCACCTACAGCGGTGGCCAGCGCCAGGGCGGCTCGACCTTGAGCATGCAACTGGCACGGCGCCTGTGGGACTTGAACACCCGACAGGTGCCGGGCAAGTTGCAGCAGATGGCCTTGGCGCTGTGGCTGGAGGCGCGCTACAGCAAGCACGACATCCTTGAGGCCTACCTGAACCTCGCGCCCATGGGCGGCAATATCGAAGGCGCCGAGGCGGCCAGCCGGATCTACTTTGGCAAGTCGGCGGCGCAGCTGTCGCTGTCCGAAGCACTGGCGCTGGCGGTGATTCCGCAGCAGCCGGGGCGACGCGCGCGCTTCGGGCCGTCGCTGCAACATGCGCGGCAGCGCTTGATGGCCGACTGGCGCGAGACGTATCCACAAGACCCACGTAACGACAGTTTGCTGGACTTGCCTCTGGAGGCGCGCAACCGCCAGCAGATTCCGTTCCTGGCGCCGCATTTGAGTGAACAACTGCTGGCGTCCCAGCCTGGCAATGAGCTGAACAGCACCCTCAACCTACCACTGCAACACTTGCTCGAACGCCTGATCAGCGGCTTCATCGCCGAGCGTCGCAGCACGGGTGTGGAAAACGCCACGGCGATCCTGATCGACAGCCGCGACCAGAGCGTCAAGGCGCTGGTGGGATCGGCGGATTACTTATCCACACGCCTTCACGGCCAGGTCAATGGCGTGCTGTCGCGGCGCTCGCCGGGCTCGACACTCAAGCCGTTCCTGTATGGGCTGGCGCTGGACCAAGGGGTGATTCACCCCATGAGTATCCTCAAGGACCTGCCGAGTAACTTCGGCTACTTCCAGCCGGAAAATTTCGACGGCAGTTTTGTCGGGCCGCTGACCGCGCGGGATGCCCTGATCCGTAGTCGCAACATCCCGGCGGTGTGGCTTGCCAGCCAAGTCAAGTCGCCTTCCTTGTATGGATTGCTGCAACGCGCCGGGATAAAAGGCCTGCGTGACGAAAGCCATTACGGCCTGGCCCTGGCCCTCGGTGGGGGTGAAATGACCCCGGAGGAACTGGCGCGACTGTATGTGATGCTGGCCGGTGACGGGCACCTGCGGCCATTGCGCTATCTGCAGGAACAACCGCAATCCACCGGCGCGCAACTGCTCACGCCCCAGGCGGCGTTCATGGTGCGCGACATGCTGCGCCGAAACCCACGCCCGGATGGCCTGCCCGGCCGCCATTGGCGCACCGCCTGGAAAACCGGCACGTCCTGGGGGTTTCACGATGCGTGGAGTGCGGGATTGGTGGGTCCCTACGTGCTGGTGGTGTGGGTGGGCAACTTCGATGGCCGGCCGAACCCTGCATTCATCGGCGCCAAGACCGCCGCGCCGTTGTTCTTCCGCATCGCCGACGCCCTGCCCCTGGCGTTGCCCAACGTGGTGATCAAAGCCGACAAACCGCCTGCCGGCTTAGTGCGCATCGACGTCTGCGCGGCGTCCGGCGAGTTGCCCAACCGCTGGTGCCCGCAGACCCGCAAGACCTGGTACATCCCCGGTGTGTCGCCGATTCGCGTGTCCAACCTGCACCGCCCCGTGCTGATCGACACCCGCACCGGCAAGGCCGCCTGCCCACCGTTCGACGCACACTACACGCGCGAAGAAGTCTTCGAATTCTGGCCCAGTGACGTGCAACGCTTGTACCGCGCCGCCGGCCTTCCACGGCGTACCCCGCCAAACGTAATGAAAAACTGCCAGCCCAACCGCCTCAGTGACCAGAGCGAAGCCCCGCAGATTCGTTCACCGCTGACCCAGGTGAGCTATCAATTGCGCCTGTCCCAGCCCCAGGAAAGCATCCCGCTGAATGCCAACGCCGCCAGCGACGCTGCCACACTGTACTGGTTTGCTGATCAAACTTTGATCGGCCAGGGTCCGCCGCACACCACGCTGAACTGGCGCCCGGGAAAGTCGGGGGAGTATCGGTTGCGAGTCAGTGATGATCAGGGGCGCAGCGCGAGTCGCGGGTTGAAGGTGGAGTTTGTGCCCTGATCAGGCTGCTTATTGCGCAGCACCGACACGCGCTGGTTAACGGGAGACACACTCCACGTAACCGGACTCTCCACCGCCCATGGCCCCCGACAACCAGCCCCATTCAAAAGCCAGCGTCGTCAGACCCGCGTGATCAATGCCTACCGTGCCACGCGACCAACCGGACAGCAGCTCACCCTCCAGCGTCAGGCACTGAAACAGCAATTCGATAGTGTCCGGGCCTGTCACTCGTCCCACTTGCGTGCCCAGGCGAATCCGCCCGCCCTGGTAAGTGCCAGAGATGGCATCACCTTCGACAAGGTAATGAAATACCGTGCCCGAACCGGACAGCCCCTGGGCATTGTTGGCGACGGTGAACCGGCGGTTGTTCAAACGCTGGTGGATCTGGGAGGGGGGTTGCATCGAGGGCGCGTCCTTTCGCGGGAGCCTGGAGACCCGGGCGGGCCTCCAGGAGGGGGCGTGTTACTCCACCGTCACCGACTTAGCCAGGTTGCGCGGCTGGTCGACGTCAGTGCCTTTCAACACAGCGACGTAGTACGACAGCAACTGCAGCGGAATGGTGTAGAGGATCGGCGACAGGGTGTCGTTGATATGCGGCATGTTGATGACGTGAGTGCCTTCACCATTGGTCATGCCGGCTTTTTCATCGGCGAACACCACCAGTTGGCCGCCACGGGCGCGGACTTCCTGCAAGTTGGACTTGAGCTTTTCCAGCAGTTCGTTGTTCGGCGCCACGGTGACCACCGGCATGTCGTCATCCACCAGGGCCAGTGGGCCGTGCTTGAGTTCGCCGGCCGGGTAGGCTTCGGCGTGGATGTACGAGATTTCCTTGAGCTTGAGCGAACCTTCCATGGCCACCGGGTATTGCGCGCCACGACCGAGGAACAGGGTGTGGTTCTTGTCGGCGAACAGCTCGGCGACTTTTTCCACGGTGCTGTCCATGGCCAACGCTTCACCGAGACGGGCTGGCAGGCGGCGCAGTTCTTCGACCAGCGTGGCTTCGACGCCTTCGGCCAGGGTGCCACGCACTTGACCCAGAGACAGGGTCAGCAGCAACAGGCCAACCAACTGGGTGGTGAAGGCTTTGGTGGACGCCACGCCGATTTCGCGACCGGCCTGGGTCAGCAGGGTCAGGTCGGATTCACGCACCAGGGAGCTGATGCTGACGTTACAGATCGCCAGGCTGGCCAGGAACCCCAACTCCTTGGCATTGCGCAGGGCGGCCAGGGTGTCGGCGGTTTCGCCGGACTGCGAGATGGTCACGAACAGGGTGTCGGGCTGCACCACCACCTTGCGGTAGCGGAACTCGCTGGCGACTTCCACCTGGCAAGGGATGCCGGCGAGTTCTTCCAGCCAATAACGGGCAACCATGCCGGCGTGGTAACTGGTGCCACAGGCAACGATCTGCACGTTGCGCACTTTGGCGAACAGCTCGGCGGCTTGTGGACCAAAGGCGTTGACCAGCACTTGGTTCTGGCTCAGGCGACCTTCCAGGGTGCGTTGCACCACGGACGGTTGCTCGTGGATTTCCTTGAGCATGAAGTGGCGGAACTCGCCCTTATCGGCAGCTTCGGCGCCGTCGCGGTATTGCACGGCTTCGCGCTCGACGGACTGGCCGTTTACATCCCAGATCTGCACGCTTTCACGGCGAATGTCGGCGATATCGCCTTCTTCCAGGTACATGAAGCGGTCGGTGACCTGGCGCAGGGCCAGTTGGTCGGAGGCGAGGAAGTTTTCGCCCAGCCCCAGGCCGATCACCAGCGGGCTGCCACTGCGAGCAGCAACCACGCGGTCCGGTTGGCTGGCGCTGACCACGGCCAGGCCGTAGGCGCCGTGTAGCTCTTTAACGGTGGCCTTGAGGGCGACGGTCAGGTCGCCCAGGTCCTTGAGCTTGTGGTTGAGCAGGTGGGCGATGACTTCGGTGTCGGTGTCCGAGGTGAACACGTAGCCCTGGCCCTTGAGTTGTTCACGCAACACTTCGTGGTTTTCAATGATGCCGTTGTGGACCACCGCCAGGTCGCCCGAGAAATGCGGGTGGGCGTTGCGTTCGCAGGGTGCACCGTGGGTCGCCCAACGGGTGTGGGCGATGCCCAGACGGCCGACCAGCGGCTCACAGTTCAAGGCTTGCTCCAACTCGCTGACCTTGCCCGGACGGCGCATGCGCTCCAGCTTGCCGGCGTTGGTGAAGACCGCCACACCGGCGCTGTCATAGCCGCGGTATTCCAGGCGCTTGAGGCCTTCGATCAAAATCGGGGTGATGTTGCGTTCAGCGACTGCGCCTACGATGCCACACATGATGTTTCTCCTAGATGATTGCCGCGCATATCAGCGTAATGCCGCGGGCTTGGATCTGGTCGCGGGCCTCAAGCGGCAGGCGATCATCGGTGATAAGGGTATGGACGCTGCTCCACGGCAGTTCCAGGTTGGGAATCTTGCGGCCGATCTTGTCGGATTCGACCATCACCACCACTTCACGAGCGACCTCGGCCATGACGCGGCTCAGGCCCAGCAATTCGTTGAAGGTGGTGGTACCCCGTTGCAGATCGATGCCGTCGGCGCCGATAAACAGCTGGTCAAAGTCATAGGAACGCAGCACTTGCTCGGCGACCTGGCCCTGGAACGAGTCCGAATGCGGGTCCCAGGTGCCACCGGTCATCAATAGCACTGGCTCATGCTCCAGTTCGCTTAACGCGCGGGCGACGTGGAGGGAGTTGGTCATCACCACCAGGCCGGGCTGGTGGCCCAACTCGGGGATCATGGCGGCGGTGGTGCTGCCGCTGTCGATGATGATGCGCGCGTGTTCGCGCAGGCGCATGACGGCAGCACGGGCAATGGCGCGCTTGTACACCGAGATGGGCTGGGTGGCGTCGCCCACCAGTTCCTGGGGCATGGTGATCGCGCCACCGTAGCGGCGCAGCAACAGGCCATTGCTTTCGAGGGCGGCCAGGTCCTTGCGGATCGTGACTTCCGAAGTTTCGAAACGCTTGGCCAACTCGTCCACGCTGACTTCGCCCTGTTCATTCAGCAAGGTCAGGATGTTGTGGCGTCGCTGGGGGGTATTTCGTTTCGACATGGTAACGGTAAGTTTCGTTTCGAAAGATAACGAAGGCAATCAAAACCTATTGTCGAAAGGTCGTCAAGAGGGCGAGGACATTTTTTATTTACCCGCACACGAATGTGGGAGCGGGCTTGCTCGCGAATGCGTGGGTCCAGTCGCCACTTCCGGTGACTGGCACTTCGCATTCGCGAGCAAGCCCGCTCCCACAGGGGGTTACTTATCGCTGTCGAGAATGTGGATAAGTCAGGTCTTCTTGATTTTGACCGGGCGTTTCCAGCCGTCGATGTTGCGTTGACGGGCGCGGGCTACTGCCAGTTGGGACTTATCCACATCCTGGTTGATGGTTGAGCCTGCGGCGGTGGTGGCGCCATCGTCGAGGGTAACCGGGGCGACCAGCGAATTATTGGAACCGATAAACACGTCCGCACCAATGGTGGTCTGGTGTTTATTGGCGCCATCGTAGTTGCACGTGATGGTGCCGGCGCCGATGTTGGTTCGCGCGCCGACGGTAGCATCACCCAGGTAGGTCAGGTGACCGACTTTGGCTTCGGCATCCAACTTGGCGTTTTTCAGTTCAACAAAGTTACCCACATGGGCCTTGGCTCCCAGCACGCTACCTGGACGCAGCCGCGCAAACGGGCCGGCGTCGCTGCCCTCGCCCATCACCGCACCGTCTATGTGGCTGTTGGCCTTGATCACCACGCCCTTACGCAGGGTACTGTCCTTGATCACGCAGTTAGGACCAATTACCACGTCGTCTTCGATGACCACACGGCCTTCGAGGATCACGTTGATATCGATCAGCACGTCGCGGCCGACGGTCACTTCCCCGCGCACATCGAAACGCGCCGGGTCACGCAGGGTCACACCCTGGGCCATCAGGCGGCGGCCTTCGCGCAGTTGATAGTGACGCTCCAGCTCGGCCAGTTGCTTGCGGTCGTTGGCGCCCTGCACTTCCATCGGGTCGTGGGGCTGTTCGGTCGCAACCAGCAGGCCATCGCTTACGGCCATTTCGATGACGTCGGTGAGGTAGTACTCGCCCTGGGCGTTGTTGTTGGACAGGCGGCTCATCCAGTCGCCGAGCTTATCGGCTGGGACAGCCAGGATCCCGGTGTTGCCCTCGGTGATCGCACGCTGGGCTTCGCTAGCGTCTTTGTGCTCAACGATGGCGGCTACCTTGCCATCGGCGTTGCGCACGATACGTCCGTAGCCGGTGGGATCATCCAGTTCAACGGTCAGCAGGCCCATCTGGCCAGGCACTACGTGCTTGAGCAGGCGTTGCAGGGTTTCCACTTCAATCAGCGGCACGTCGCCGTAGAGGATCAGCACGGTGTCGGCGGTGATGAACGGCACGGCTTGGGCGGTGGCGTGGCCGGTGCCCAGCTGCTTGTCTTGCAATACGAAATTCAGATCATCCGCGGCGAGGCGTTCACGCACCGCATCGGCACCGTGCCCGATTACGACGTGAATGCGCTGTGGGTCGAGCTGCCGGGCACTGTGGATAACATGGCCCAGCATGGAATTACCGGCAACCGGGTGCAGCACCTTGGGCAAGGCCGAACGCATACGGGTGCCCTGGCCTGCGGCGAGAATGACGATTTCAAGAGACATGAGTGGCTACCAATCCTAGGCGGTCCGGCTTCAGACCAAAGAAGTGTTTTGCAAAAAAAGAAAAAGGGTAGCCGAGGCTACCCTTTTTAATCAATCGCGCTTGAAGCATGACGGCATGGCCGCTTACTTCTTGCGGATCTGCTGGAGCGTGCGCAGCTGAGCTGCAGCCTCGGCCAGACGTACAGCAGCAGCGCTGTAGTCGAAGTCCGCACCCTTTTCGTTCAGGGCCTTCTCAGCAGCCTTGACGGCTTCCTGAGCGGAGGCTTCATCCAGGTCGCCAGCACGTTGCACGGTGTCGGCAAGTACCTTGACCATGTTCGGCTGAACCTCGAGGAAACCACCGGAGATGTAAAACACCTCCTTTTCCCCGCCTTGCTTGGTCAGAGTGATCGGACCTGGCTTCAAGCTGGTGATCAACGGCGCGTGACCCATGGCAATACCAAGGTCACCGAGTTCGCCGTGTGCAATCACCATCTCTACCAGACCGGAGAAGATTTCCCCTTCCGCGCTGACGATATCGCAATGGACTGTCATAGCCATCTGATTGCCTCAACCTGATGAGCGCCCGTTTCCGGGCGCCTGGATTACAGTTTCTTGGCTTTCTCGATCGCTTCTTCGATGCCGCCGACCATGTAGAACGCTTGTTCTGGCAGGTGGTCGTAGTCACCGTTGAGGATGCCTTTGAAGCCAGCAATGGTGTCTTTCAGGGAAACGTATTTACCCGAGGCACCGGTGAAGACTTCAGCCACGAAGAACGGCTGCGACAAGAAACGCTGGATCTTACGAGCACGGTTTACCAACTGCTTGTCGGCTTCCGACAGCTCGTCCATACCCAGGATCGCAATGATGTCCTTCAGTTCTTTGTAACGCTGCAGCACGTACTGAACGCCGCGAGCGGTGTCGTAGTGCTCCTGGCCGATCACGTTCGGGTCCAGCTGGCGCGAAGTCGAGTCGAGTGGATCGACCGCTGGGTAGATACCCAGGGAAGCGATGTCACGGGACAGAACGACGGTGGCGTCCAAGTGGGCGAAGGTGGTCGCTGGCGACGGGTCGGTCAAGTCATCCGCAGGTACGTATACCGCTTGGATCGAAGTGATCGAACCTTCCTTGGTCGAAGTGATACGTTCTTGCAGAACGCCCATCTCTTCAGCCAGGGTCGGCTGGTAACCTACTGCGGAAGGCATACGGCCCAGCAGTGCGGATACTTCAGTACCGGCCAGGGTGTAACGATAGATGTTGTCGACGAACAGCAGAACGTCGTTACCTTCGTCACGGAACTTCTCGGCCATGGTCAGGCCAGTCAGTGCTACGCGCAGACGGTTACCCGGCGGCTCGTTCATCTGACCGTAAACCAGTGCCACTTTGTCCAGAACGTTGGAGTCCTTCATCTCGTGGTAGAAGTCGTTACCCTCACGGGTACGCTCACCCACACCGGCGAACACGGAATAACCGCTGTGCTCGATGGCGATGTTACGGATCAGTTCCATCATGTTTACGGTCTTGCCTACACCGGCACCACCGAACAGACCGACTTTACCGCCTTTGGCGAACGGGCAAACCAGGTCGATAACCTTGATGCCGGTTTCCAGCAGGTCGTTGCCGCCAGCTTGTTCCGCGAACGAAGGTGCTGGACGGTGAATGCCCCAACGCTCTTCGGTGTCGATCGGACCAGCTTCGTCAATCGGGTTGCCCAGTACGTCCATGATCCGGCCCAGGGTCGCTTTACCGACCGGTACGGAGATGGCTGCGCCAGAGTCGACAACGTCCAGACCGCGCTTCAAGCCTTCGGTGGAACCCATCGCAATGGTACGAACTACGCCGTCGCCCAGCTGCTGCTGAACTTCCAGAGTAGTGTCCGCGCCTTGTACTTTCAGCGCGTTGTAGATGCTCGGTACGCTGTCGCGTGGAAATTCCACGTCGATAACGGCGCCGATGATTTGAACGATACGTCCGCTACTCATAGCTGGATCCTCTGAATATTTGAACCGTTAAACCGCGGCAGCGCCGCCGACGATTTCCGAGATCTCTTGGGTGATCGCAGCCTGACGCGCCTTGTTGTAGATCAGCTGCAAATCGCTGATCAGATCACCGGCGTTATCGGTAGCGTTTTTCATCGCGATCATCCGCGCCGCTTGTTCAGCTGCGTTGTTCTCGACCACCGCCTGGTACACCTGCGACTCCACGTAGCGCACCATCAAGCCGTCAAGCAGCTCTTTGGCGTCTGGTTCGTAGAGGTAGTCCCAGTGGTGCTTGAGTTCCTGATCCGGAGTCGCCACCAGTGGAATCAATTGCTCCACGGTTGGCTGCTGGGTCATGGTGTTGATGAACTTGTTGGATACCACGGAGAGGCGATCAATCCGGCCTTCCAGGTACGCATCCAGCATCACCTTCACGCTGCCGATCAAATCATTGATCGACGGCTCTTCACCCAGGTGGCTGATAGCTGCTACGACGTTACCGCCGAAGTTGCGGAAAAAGGCCGCACCCTTGCTACCAACAACACACAGATCGATCTCGACGCCTTTTTCGCGGTTTACCGCCATGTCCTTGACCAGGGCCTTGAACAGGTTGGTATTCAAACCACCGCACAAACCACGGTCACTGCTCACAACCACATAACCCACACGCTTAACTTCGCGGTCGATCATGAATGGGTGGCGGTATTCCGGGTTGGCGTTGGCCAGATGCCCAATTACCTGGCGGATACGCTCCGCATAAGGACGGCTAGCAGCCATGCGCATTTGTGCCTTGCGCATTTTGCTGACCGCCACTTTTTCCATGGCGCTGGTAATTTTTTGCGTGCTTTTGATGCTCGCAATCTTACTGCGAATCTCTTTTGCGCCTGCCATGTAACACCTATCAGGTTAGCAAGCGGGAGCCTTGCGGCTCCCGCTGCGGCTTACCAGGTTTGGGTGGCCTTGAACTTCTCGATACCGGCTTTCAGGCCAGCGTCGATTTCGTCATTGAAGTCACCCTTCACGTTGATCTTGGCCAACAAGTCGGCGTGATCGCGGTTGAAGTAAGCAATCAGCGCTTGTTCAAAGCTGCCGACCTTGGCGATTTCGACGTCAGTCAGGAACCCACGCTCAGCGGCATACAGCGACAACGCCATGTCAGCGATCGACATTGGGGCGTATTGCTTCTGCTTCATCAGCTCGGTAACGCGCTGACCATGCTCAAGTTGCTTACGGGTCGCTTCGTCCAGGTCAGAAGCGAACTGGGCGAATGCCGCCAGTTCACGGTACTGAGCCAGAGCGGTACGGATACCACCGGAGAGCTTCTTGATGATCTTGGTCTGAGCGGCACCACCCACACGGGATACCGAAACACCGGCGTTCACTGCAGGGCGGATGCCCGAGTTGAACATGGCCGATTCCAGGAAGATCTGACCGTCGGTGATGGAAATCACGTTGGTCGGAACGAACGCGGAAACGTCGCCAGCCTGGGTTTCGATGATCGGCAGTGCGGTCAGGGAACCGGTTTTGCCGGTCACTGCGCCGTTGGTGAACTTCTCTACGTACTCTTCCGAAACGCGGGATGCGCGCTCCAGCAGACGGGAGTGGAGATAGAACACGTCGCCTGGGTAAGCTTCACGGCCTGGTGGACGGCGCAGCAGCAGGGAAATCTGGCGGTAAGCCACTGCTTGCTTGGACAGATCGTCATAAACGATCAGCGCGTCTTCACCGCGGTCGCGGAAGAATTCACCCATGGTGCAACCGGCATACGGTGCCAGGTATTGCAGTGCAGGCGATTCCGAAGCACTGGCAGCCACGATGATCGTGTTTTTCAGTGCGCCGTTCTCTTCCAGCTTGCGAACCACGTTGGCGATGGTCGATTGCTTCTGACCGATGGCTACGTAGACGCAGAAAATGCCGCTGTCTTTCTGGTTGATGATCGCGTCGATCGCCAGAGCGGTTTTACCGATCTGACGGTCACCGATGATCAGCTCACGCTGGCCACGGCCGACAGGGATCATGGCATCGACAGCCTTGTAGCCAGTCTGTACAGGCTGGTCTACCGACTTACGCCAGATCACGCCTGGAGCAACTTTCTCGACCGCGTCGGTCTCGGTGTTGCCCAGTGGACCTTTGCCGTCAACAGGGTTACCCAGTGCGTCGACTACGCGACCCAGCAGTTCCTTACCAACCGGAACCTCCAGGATGCGGCCGGTGCACTTGGCGCTCATGCCTTCAGCCAGAGACTGGTAAGCGCCCAGGATAACGGCACCTACGGAGTCTTGCTCCAGGTTGAGGGCCATACCGAAGACGCCGCCCGGAAACTCGATCATCTCGCCGGACATTACGTCGGCCAGACCGTGAATCCGCACAATACCGTCAGATACGCTGACGACAGTGCCTTCGTTACGGGCTTGGGAGGTCACATCGAGCTTGTCGATGCGGCCCTTGATAATTTCACTTATTTCGGAAGGATTGAGTTGCTGCATTGCTCTGCTGCCCCTTCAAACTCAAGATTTCAATGCTTCGGCAAGATTCGCGAGTTTGCCGCGAATCGAGCCATCGATAACCAGGTCGCCGGCGCGAATGACAATGCCCCCAATGAGGGACTTGTCTTCCGCAACTTGCAGGCGCACTTCCCGGTCGAGTCGTGCACTGAGAACCTTGGCGAGTTTGTCTTGCTGTTCTTGGTTCAATGCAAAAGCACTGGTCACTTCAACGTCTACCGACTTCTCTTGCTCGGCCTTGTACAGGTCGAACAGAGCGGCAATCTCCGGCAGAAGCAGGAGACGGTCGTTTTCGGCAACGACGTGGATGAAGTTCTGCACTTTCACATCAAACTTGTCGCCGCACACTTCAATAAAAGTGGCGGCCTTGTCTGCGCTCGTCAGTCGCGGGGCCTTGAGCACGCGCTGCATTGTGTCGTCTTGCGACACTGCTGCAGCCAGGCCGAGCATGGCTGACCAAGAGGCCAGCTGCTGGTGGGCCTGGGCGTGCTCGAAGGCTGCCTTAGCGTAAGGTCGGGCCAACGTGGTCAATTCTGCCATGATCGCCCTCGCTTAAATTTCAGCAGCCAGTTTGTTTACCAGCTCCGCGTGCGCGTTTTGATCGATTGTGGCACCCAGGATCTTCTCAGCACCGCCGACGGCCAGAGCACCCAGTTGGGCACGCAGCGCATCTTTGACACCGTTCAGTTCCTGCTCGATCTCGGCCTGAGCCTGAACCTTCACACGGTCAGCGTCGATACGGGCTTTTTCAACAGCCTCTTCAACAATCTGGTTACCGCGTTTCTTGGCTTGCTCAATGATTTCGGCTGCTTGAGCTTTCGCTTCGCGCAGTTGTTGACCCGCTTTATCTTGGGCCAACTCCAGGTCGCGAGCTGCTCGTGCTGCAGCGTCCAGCCCATCCGCGATCTTCTTCTGACGTTCGTGCAGAGCTGCGATGACCGGAGGCCATACGAACTTCATGCAGAAAACGACAAAAATCAAGAACGCTAAGGACTGACCAATAATGGTTGCATTAATGTTCACGCCAATACCTCGCTCATTCGTTGCACAACACACCAATCACTCGAAAAAACGAGTGATTAACCGGCGAGTTGACCAACGAAAGGGTTCGCGAAGGTGAAGAACAGAGCGATACCAACACCGATCATGGTCACGGCGTCGAGCAGGCCGGCGACGATGAACATTTTAACTTGCAGCATTGGAACCATTTCTGGCTGACGCGCTGCGCCTTCCAGGAACTTGCCGCCCAGCAGGCCGAAACCAATGGCAGTACCCAGGGCGCCCAGGCCGATCAACAGTGCAACAGCGATAGCGGTTAGACCAACTACAGTTTCCATCTTTCCTCCCGACTTTTACGTCGTATGGTTTAGGTTTTTTAGATTTTAAAGCGGTAAAACAAATCGTTTCATAGCCCTGGTGGGCCACCTTCCCGTTTGACCGGGAAGGACATCAGACTAGTCGAGACTGGTCTTAATGGTTCTCTTCGTGCGCCATCGACAGGTAGACGATGGTCAGCATCATGAAGATGAAGGCCTGCAGGGTGATGATCAGGATGTGGAACACAGCCCACGCCCACTGCAGGACAATGCCCAGGCCGCTAAGCCAGAGCAGGCCGCTGCCGAACATCACAGCGATCAGAATGAACACCAACTCGCCGGCATACATGTTGCCGAACAGTCGCAGGGCCAGGGAAATCGGCTTGGCGACCAGGGTCACGAATTCCAGCAGGAAGTTCACCGGGATCAGCAGGGCTTGAACGAAAATGTTCTTGCTGCCGAACGGGTGCAGGGTCAGTTCGCCAATAAAGCCGCCAATGCCCTTGATCTTGATGCTGTAGAAAATGATCAACGCGAATACCGACAGGGCCATGCCCAGGGTAGCGTTAGGGTCAGTGGTCGATACGGCACGGAATGGAATGTGTGGGTCGCCGCTGATCGCCATGGCCAACTGAGGAATCCAGTCAACCGGGATCAGGTCGACGGCGTTCATCAGGAACACCCAGACGAAGATGGTCAGTGCCAGCGGTGCGATCACCGGGCTACGGCCATGGAAGCTGTCTTTCACGCTGCCATCGACGAATTCGACCAGTACTTCAACGAAGTTCTGCAAAGCACCTGGCTGACCGGAAGTCGCCTTCTTTGCCGCCATGCGGAAAATGAAGACGAAAATCAGACCCAATGCGACCGACCAGCCCAGAGTATCCAGGTGGAAAGCCCAGAAGCCCATTTCTTTGGCCTCTGCTGCGGAGTGGGCAAAGCCCCAGCCGCCATTAGGAAGCTGACCGAAGGTCAGGTTCTGCAAGTGGTGCTGGATATAGCCCGAAGCGGTTGTTTCTGCCATGGTTGCCTCAAACGCCCTAAGGTTTCGAAAGTCTTGTTTTCATTAGCAGGGGAGCGAACCAGCTGACCAGTTGGGTCAACACGAAGACGCCGAATACAGCCAGCGGCGCCAATGGCTTCACACCTGCAAAGGTCAGTGCAAACAGCACTGCCGTCAAAATCAGTTTCCCCGCCTCGCCGGCATAAAATGACCGGACGATAGCCTGGGCTGCTCGGGCGCCGGAAAACCGAAAGGCCCTGTGAGCAAAATACATATTGGGCAGCAAGGCTATCAGGCCTCCGCAGAGTCCTGAATATCCGGCAACGACTCCATGCCCGTACCAAAGCGCCAATGCGGCGATCAGCAAAATGACAAATTGAGCCAATAAAACCGGAAAAACGGCCAAGCGACGGAACGGCAACGTGTTTGGCGTGCGGGTTTCCATCACTCTTGCTCCTCAATGGTCGGCTGCCGGATATCAATAACTTGGCATAATTTGTGCCGACAAAATGCGCGCAGAGTATAGGGGCGGTTCTGCCCCTATTCAACTGTCGGGTAGTGATTTCCGATCACGCGCTACATGAGCAAATGTTTCAGTGAATGTTTCAACGGATGTGGGCAAGGACGCCTTGAAGCTCGTCGAGGGAGTTATATCCGATGACCAATTGCCCTTTGCCTTTCTTACCGTGGCGAATTTGCACCGCAGAGCCCAGGCGCTCGGCCAGGCGCTGCTCGAGACGAGCGATATCCGGATCAGGTTTAACCGTTTCGACCGGTGCAGGTTTACCGCTGAGCCACTGGCGAACCAGCGCCTCGGTCTGGCGAACGGTGAGCCCTCGTGCGACAACGTGTCGCGCCCCTTCAACCTGTTGATTTTCCGGTAAACCGAGCAAAGCACGGGCGTGACCCATCTCCAGGTCGCCGTGGGACAACATGGTCTTGATGACTTCCGGCAACGCGATCAGGCGCAACAAGTTGGACACGGTCACGCGGGATTTACCCACCGCCTCGGCCACTTGTTGCTGGGTCAGCTGGAACTCTTGCTGCAAACGCTGCAGAGCGATCGCTTCTTCGATCGGGTTGAGGTCTTCGCGCTGGATGTTCTCGATCAGCGCCATGGCGATGGCGGTTTCATCCGGCACATCGCGCACCATCGCCGGAATGGTTTCCTTGCCAGCCTGCTGGCTCGCACGCCAGCGGCGCTCGCCGGCGATGATTTCAAAGCGGCCGCCACCAATCGGGCGCACCACGATCGGCTGCATCACACCCTGGGCCTTGATCGAATTGGCCAGTTCTTCCAGTGCCTGGGGGTCCATGTCGCGGCGCGGCTGATATTTGCCGCGCTGGATCAGGTCCAACGGCAGGTGTTGCAGCTCGCGCTCGTCGGCCTGCACCGCTTGTTCTTCAAGCGATGTGACGGTCGGACCACTCAACAGTGCATCCAGTCCACGTCCGAGACCTCGTTTCTTGACGGCCATGGGGATTCCTTAAGTTGGCTGGGCTGCAGCGGTGCGTGAGTTGCGGCGTTGGCGACGAACCATCTCGCCGGCCAGCGCCAGGTAGGCAATGGCGCCACGGGATTGCTTGTCGTAGGCCAGGGCCGGCATGCCGTAGCTCGGGGCTTCGGCCAAACGGATGTTGCGCGGGATCACCGTGTCGTACAACTGATCACCGAAGTGTTCCTTGAGCTGCGCCGACACATCGTTCATCAGGCTCAGGCGTGGGTCGAACATGGTCCGCAACAGGCCTTCGATCTGCAAGTTCGGGTTGAGCAACTCGGCGATGCGTTTGATGTTATCCACAAGGTCGCTCAGACCTTCCAGCGCGTAGTACTCGCACTGCATGGGGATAATCACACCATCGGCGGCCACCAACGCGTTCAAGGTCAGCATCGACAGTGACGGCGGGCAGTCGATCAAAATGTAGTCGTAATTCTCACGGATTGGCGCCAAGGCGCTGCGCAGACGGCTTTCTTTCATCTGCATTTCCAGCAGCACCACTTCCGCCGCGGTCAAATCGCGGTTGGCCGGCAGCAGTTGATAACCACCGTGTTCGGAATAGTGCATGGCCTGGGCCAGGTCGCACTCGCCAATCAGCAAGTCGTAGACCGAGTTTTCCAGGCCGTGTTTATCCACACCGCTACCCATGGTGGCGTTGCCCTGTGGATCGAGATCGATCAACAGCACCCGGCGCTTGGTCGCGACCAGGGATGCTGCGAGGTTGATGCAGGTGGTGGTTTTGCCCACGCCACCTTTCTGGTTCGCTATCGCGAATACCTTAGCCATTCTTGCTTGTGTTCCCAATCATGCCGTGCGGCGCAGTATCAGCAGATGGCGTTGGCCTTGGCAACCGGGTACAGCCAAGGCGTGTTCGCTATCGAGGTGGAAGTCTGCCGGCAATGCTAACAGCTCATCGCTTGGATGGACGCCCTTCATTGCCAGCCAGCGGGTGTCGCGGTCGCCAAGATGGCGAGTCCAGTTGCTGAAGTTCTCCATGCTGCTGAATGCCCTGGAAACAATTCCGGTGAAAGGCTGTTCAGGCGTGAAGGCTTCGACACGACTGTGGATAACCTGCAGGTTATCCAGCTTGAGTTCGAGTTTGACCTGGGTCAGGAAGCGGGTTTTCTTGCCGTTGCTGTCCAGGCAGGTCACTTGGGAGCCGGGAAACAGGATGGCCAACGGAATGCCAGGCATGCCGCCGCCACTGCCAACGTCCAACCAACGGCCGTTTTCGATGAATGGCATCACGCTCAAGCTGTCGAGCAAGTGACGGGACACCATTTCGTCGGGATCACGCACCGCTGTCAGGTTGTAAGCCTTGTTCCATTTGATCAACAGGGCCAGATAGCCCAGCAGCAATTCATGCTGGGCCGGGGTCAGGTCGACGCCCAACTGGCGTGCACCTGTGGATAACTCTTCGGCGTGTTGCGAGGTGACCAACGAACTCAAGCGCTTTGCTCCAACTGACGGCCCGCGCCGCGTTTTTTCAAATGAATCATCAGTAGCGATATCGCCGCCGGGGTGACGCCTGGGATACGTGAAGCCTGCCCCAGGGTTTCCGGCCGAGTTATCCCCAGCTTGCTTTGGATTTCTTTCGACAGCCCGGAAATCCCGGTGTAATCGATGTCCGCAGGCAGCTTGGTGTCTTCACTGGCGCGCAGGCGAGCGATCTCGTCCTGTTGGCGGTCAATGTAACCGGCGTATTTGGTCTTGATTTCGACCTGCTCGGCGACCTGTGGATCTTCTGCGCCCTGGCCGGTCACTTCGACCAGACCAGCGTAGTCGATTTCCGGACGTGACAGCAGGTTGAGCAAGTTGTACTCGTGGGTCAGCGGCGTGCCGAATTTTTCAGCGATCGCATCGCCTTGTTCAGTCCCCGGGCGAACCCAGGTGCTTTTCAGGCGCTGCTCTTCCAATGCAATGCTTTCACGTTTTTTGCAGAAGGCTTCCCAACGCACATCATCGACCAGCCCAAGTTCACGACCTTTTTCGGTCAGGCGCAGGTCGGCGTTGTCTTCGCGCAGGATCAAACGGTATTCCGCCCGGGAAGTGAACATCCGGTACGGTTCCTGGGTGCCCAGGGTAATCAGGTCATCGACCAATACACCGATGTACGCTTCGTCGCGACGCGGGCACCAGCTGTCTTTGCCTTGCGCACGCAGCGCAGCGTTGGTTCCGGCCAGCAAACCTTGGGCGCCGGCTTCTTCGTAACCGGTGGTGCCGTTGATTTGCCCGGCGAAGAACAGACCGCCAATGACTTTGGTTTCCAGGCTGTACTTCAGGTCGCGGGGGTCGAAGTAGTCGTATTCGATGGCGTAGCCCGGACGCACGATGTGCGCGTTTTCCATGCCGCGGATCGACTGCACGATCTGGATCTGCACGTCGAACGGCAAGGACGTGGATATTCCGTTCGGGTACAGCTCGTGAGTGGTCAAGCCTTCGGGCTCGATGAAGACCTGGTGGCTTTCCTTGTCGGCAAAGCGGTGGATCTTGTCTTCGATCGACGGGCAATAACGCGGGCCGATGCCTTCGATTACCCCGGAATACATCGGCGAACGGTCGAGGTTCGCGGCAATGATCTCGTGGGTGCGGGCATTGGTGTGGGTAATCCAGCAACTCACCTGTTTCGGGTGCTGCGCTTTGGACCCCATGAACGACATGACCGGGATCGGCGTATCGCCGGCCTGTTCGGTCATCACCGAGAAATCCACGGAACGCCCATCGATTCGCGGCGGGGTCCCGGTTTTCAGGCGGCCGACACGCAGTGGCAATTCACGCAGGCGTTTTGCCAGGGCAATCGACGGCGGGTCACCGGCGCGACCGCCGGAATAGTTCTGCATACCAATGTGGATAAGTCCGCCGAGGAACGTACCGGTGGTCAACACCACGGATTCTGCGAAGAACCGCAGGCCCATTTGGGTGACAACACCGCGTACCTGGTCTTGTTCGACGATCAGGTCGTCCGCTGCTTGTTGAAATATCCACAGGTTCGGCTGGTTTTCCAGGGTTTCGCGCACGGCAGCCTTGTACAGGATGCGGTCTGCTTGAGCACGGGTAGCACGTACGGCCGGGCCTTTGCGACTGTTGAGCACACGAAATTGAATACCACCCTTATCGGTAGCCATGGCCATCACGCCGCCAAGGGCATCGATTTCCTTGACCAGGTGACTTTTGCCGATCCCACCGATGGCAGGGTTGCAACTCATTGCTCCGAGGGTTTCCACGTTGTGCGTCAACAACAGGGTTTTTACGCCCATGCGTGCTGACGCCAGTGCTGCCTCGGTACCGGCATGACCGCCGCCGATGACGATCACTTCAAAACGGGAAGGGAAATCCACCACGCACCTCGTGCCTGCTTATGTAGGTAATCAGGAATTGTCTGTTGAAAGAGTTTTAGAGCTTTGGCGGCAAGTATAGGGACTTAGCCCTTCCTAAAGAACCCTTTGCACAAAATTTAACCAGCTGTGGATGAATCACAGACAATAGAAATTAAAAGAGAGAAATTTATTAAATCTTTGTTTTTATGTTTATTTATACTGAGCAACCTTTCTGTGGATAGATCTCTACAGGCCCCTATTTACTTAGTGTACAGAGATTCAAAAGTCTGTGGTCATGTGCCAATGAGGCCCTTGGATAAGTGCTTTAAGCCTGTGGATTAAAGCGATGGTTATCCACAGAGGGGTTTTTACTCAGGTTTCAGGGCCTGTTATCAACTGGGCACAGAGGCGGTTATTCACAGGGCTTAATCCACATAAATCGCCACACCCCTGGGTATTTCGTCCACGACGAAGCCATCCGAAACCTCCCACCCGGTAGTAAGCACAGCCAAAAAAGAGATCTATTGTGAGAAAACAGCGGGGCAGTTAATAATAGCGATTATCATTAACCTACTTTGTCATGCCCTATGTCCCCTTCTTCACACACGGCTGCGGTCCAGAACATCTACGAGCAGCACCATTCCTGGTTGCATGGGTGGCTCAAAGGCAAGTTGCATAACGCCTGCGATGCGGCCGATGTGGCGCACGATACGTTCGTGCGTATCTTGGGTGGGCGACATGCAGCGCAGATCCTTGAACCACGTGACTACCTGGCGACCATCGCCAGGGGCCTGGTGATTGATCGTTACCGTCGGCATGCCATCGAGCAGGCCTACAAGCAAACCTTGGCCGAACGGCCTGACGCCACGGCCATCAGTGAAGAAGACAAAGCCATCATCATCGAGACACTGGTGGCCGTTGATAAAGCCTTGGCCGGGCTCGGCGAGCGAGCTCGGCGGATCTTCATGCTGTCGCAGGTCGAGGGCCTGACTTATCAACAGATCGCGGATGAACTGCAGGTGTCATTGACCACGGTGAAGAAGCACATGATCCGTGCATTGACTGAATGCTCACTGATCATGGCCAGCCTGTAATGGCGAACCCCGATCGCAAGACCTTTGAGGCCGCTGCCACTTGGTATGTACAGTTTCAATCCCAAGTGCCTACCGCTGCCGAACGCCTGGCCTGGCAACAATGGCTCAACGGCGATCCGTCCCATCAGGCCGCGTGGAACCAGATGGAACAACTGCAGCGCAGCCTTGGCGCACTGCCGCAGGACTTCACCCGCCGCGCATTGTCGACCACCCAGCAACGTCGCCAGGTACTGAAGTGGATGCTGGTGCTCGGCGGTACTGGGTATCTCGGTTGGAATCTCCAGCAGCACACGCCCCTGGGCAATGTGTGGGCTGACTACCGTACGTCTGTGGGGGAACGCCGGCGCATCGAACTGGCCGATGGCACGCGGATTGATCTTAATACCCGCACAGCGATTGACGTGGTGTTCGACGGGCGCCAGCGATTGGTGCGCCTGCGCGAAGGTGAAGTACTTATCCACACTGGGAAATTGGGTGGGCAGACACCGTTTTATGTCGAGACCCGCCAAGGCCGAGTCCAAGCGTTGGGCACCACGTTCACTGTGCGCCAGTTGCCAGACGCCACGCGCGTCGGCGTCCTGGAGGATCGGGTGAGCGTGTCGCCAGGGGACCAACCTAACCACGCACGACTGCTTGGGGCCGGGGAAAGCGCTGACTTTGATCGCCAAAACGTGGGGCTGGACCGTGTGTATAGCGGGTCACAGGCGGCCTGGGTTGATGGCCAACTGATCGTCTTGGACGCTCGCCTCGGAGATGTGATCGAAGACCTCGCCCGCTACCGTCCGGGTGTCCTGCAATGCGACTTGGCTTCGGCACGTCTACGTGTTTCCGGGACCTTCCGCCTGGATTCTACCGACGCAGTACTGGCCAACCTGCAGGCAACCCTGCCGATCCAGGTGAAGTACTTCACTCGTTATTGGGTTTCGGTGAAACGAATCGGTTGATCGCAAAAAAAATCGCACAAGGGGTTATCTTTTTTTTACCTGGAACGGCCCTACAGGTAATCACGACGCCACCTTCAGGGCTTATCCACCTATGCGCCTTCCTCCCAAGCTCCGCCAGCGACTTTCCTACCACGGTATGACCTGCAGCCTCCTGCTCGGCACGGCAGCCACCGCTGGGGTTGTGCTCTCTACTGATGCCATGGCCGCCAGCGCGGTGCAGCATTACATCATTGCCGCGGGTCCCCTGGACAATGCCTTGAGCCAGTTTGCCGCCAGGGCGAATGTGATCTTGTCGTTCTCGCCCCAGCAAACCGCGCGTTTGAACACGACTGGGCTGGAAGGTGACTATTCGGTGGAGCAAGGCTTTGCCCTGTTGTTGCAGAACACGGGGTTGCAAGCCGTCACCCAGGCGCCTGGCAGTTATGTCCTGCAGGCTATTCCCGCAGGGCAACTCACGCTCGCGCCTACCACCGTCAGCACTTATCAACAGGCGGGTTTCAATCAAGAGATTGCCGGGGATGTGGGCTACAAGGCGCAAAATAGCCGTATTGGTACCAAGACCAGCACACCTCTGTCGGAAACACCGCGTTCGGTATCGGTCGTGACCGGCCAGCGCATCAAGGACCAGAAGTCGCAGACCCTGACCGAAGTATTGGGTTACGTGCCAGGTATCTTCGCGCCACCTTTTGCTGCCGGCGATGGTCTGGCGGGTGATTTATTCTTCATTCGCGGTTTCAATGCCACGGATTACGGCTACGGTCTGCTGCGAGATGGCCTGCGCGTACAAGGCAATCGGTACGACACCACCAGTGAGCCCTATGGCCTGGAACGGGTCGAAATCTTCCGTGGCCCCTCTTCCCTGCTCTACGGCGAAAACGCGCCCGGTGGTTTGGTGAATCTGGTGAGCAAACACCCTACTGCGACGCCGCAAGGTGAAGTGCAGCTGGGTTATGGCTCGAATAATCGCCGTCAATTGGGTGTGGATATCTCGGGGCCGCTCAACGACAGCGACAACATTCTTGGTCGCGTTGTAATGCTCGGGCGTAAGTCCGACACGCAGACTGACCATGTGCCCGATGATCGCCTGTATATCGCCCCCTCACTGACCCTGAATTTCGACGATTACAACACCCTCACGCTGTTGGCCAATTACCAGAAGGACCACACCAACCTCGAACTTGGCCTACCGGCCGCTGGCACCTTGCTTACAAATCCCAATGGCAAGCTGTCCAAGCACACCATGCTCGGCGATCCGGATTGGAATACGTTCGAACGTGAAGCCTGGAGCACCGGCTACGAATTCAGCCATAGCTTCAACGATGATTGGCAGTTCCGTCAGAACTCGCGCTATATGCAGTCGCGCATCAACCGCCATGAGACCTGGCCCAGCACGCTGAACAACCGCGGTTTCGGTACTCAACTGAACATGACCGCCTACGACCGCTATAACAAGTCGATGGTCTATTCCCTGGATAACCAGTTGGAAGGCAAATTCCAGGTCGGTGCCCTGGAAAATACAGTGCTGTTCGGTGCCAGTTACGACCGCACCTCTTTCAACCAGGATTGGGACGCAGGCTTCGCCGGCACCATCAATGTGTATAACCCCGTGTACCTGCGCGATCCGCTTACCCCAGTGGCCGTGCAAAACACCTTGCTCGAACAGCAAATGAAGGGCGTTTATGCACAGGTCCAAAGCAAGTATGACCATTGGTTGTTCCTGCTGGGTGGCCGTCAGGATTGGGTCGACAGCGATTTCCGCGACAAGGTCAACAAAGCCAGCAACACCCGCTCGGAAGACCGCAAGTTCACTTACCAAGGCGGGGTGATGTACCAGTTCGACAATGGCCTCACGCCGTATGTCAGCTACTCCACCGCATTCGTGCCTGTGCAGCAGATCTCCAACGCGGGTTCACCGTTAAAGCCGATTACCAGCAGCCAGTACGAAGTGGGTGTGAAATACGAACCGATCGGCTGGGATACGGCGATGACCCTGTCGGTGTATGACTTGCGCAAGGAAGACGACACCTACCTGGACGCCACCACCAACAGCTACCGCCAGGTGGGCGAGAGCCGCGCCAAAGGTGCGGAAGTCGAGGTGAACAGCAACATCACACCCAACCTGAATGTGACAGCGGCCTACACCTACACTGACGCTCGGATTACCAAGGACTCGGCGACATCGCTGGTCGAGGGCCGCCAAATGACGGGGGTTCCACGCAACCAGGCCTCAGTGTGGGGCAAATACCGTTTCCTCGACGGTCAGCTCAAAGGCTTGTCCCTGGGCGGCGGCGTGCGGTATTTCGACAGCACGTTCTCCTACACGGCACCAACGCTTTACGGGAAGCTGGACGCAGGAAGCGTCACCCTGGTGGACGCAGCCGTTGGTTATCAGATCGACAAACACTGGTCTGTGGACGTGAACGCCAAGAACCTGTTCGACAAGGAATATGTATCTGGTTGCAACGATGCGGGCCGCTGCTATTGGGGCGACAGCCGTACGCTGCTTGGGACGGTTTCGTACAACTGGTGATGGATAACGGCCTGAAGAATCCAGATGTTCTTCAGGCCGCCAGTGCCCACAGAGACTGTGGATAACTTGGCTATTTGCCGATGCAAAAGCTGGAAAAGATCCGCCCTAACAAATCATCGGAGCTGAACGCACCGGTGATTTCGCCCAACAGCTGCTGTGCCTGACGCAGATCCTCAGCCAGCAGCTCCCCTGCCCCCGCCAGCGTCAGCTGGGCCCGGCCGTGCTCCAACGCCGCGCTCGCATGGCGCAACGCCTCCAGGTGCCTGCGGCGCGCGCTGAAGCTGCTTTCCGAGGTTTGCTCGTAGCCCATGCAGGCCTTGAGGTGCTCGCGCAGCAATTCCAGGCCTTCTCCCGCCGCCTTGGCGCTGAGGCTGATGGTGACATGGCCATCCGCGCTGGTTTCCATCGCAATGGCTTCGCCCGTCAGGTCGGCTTTGTTGCGAATCAAGGTGACTTTCGCCGGGTCCGGACGTTGCTCGAGGAATTCCGGCCACAATGCAAAAGGATCCATCGCTTCGGGCGCCGTGGCATCGACCACCAGCAGCACCCTGTCCGCTTCGCCGATGGCTTTGAGCGCGCGTTCCACCCCGATCTTTTCCACCTGGTCTTCGGTATCGCGCAAGCCGGCGGTATCGACCACGTGCAGTGGCATGCCGTCGATGTGGATATGTTCACGCAGGATATCCCGAGTGGTGCCGGCAATCTCGGTAACGATAGCGGCTTCACGCCCCGCCAGCGCATTGAGCAAGCTGGATTTGCCGGCGTTAGGTCGCCCAGCGATCACCACCGTCATGCCGTCACGTAGCAGTGCGCCCTGCCCAGCTTCGCGCAGCACTGTGGATAACTCTTCGCGCACTTTATCCAGCATGGCCAACACGTGGCCATCGGCGAGAAAGTCAATTTCCTCCTCCGGGAAATCAATCGCTGCCTCGACGTAGATGCGCAGGCTGATCAACTGCTCGGTCAAGTTATGCACACGCAGGGAAAAAGCGCCCTGCAGCGAGCGCAGTGCATTGCGTGCCGCCTGTGCCGAACTGGCTTCGATCAAATCAGCGATGGCTTCGGCCTGGGCCAGGTCGAGTTTGTCGTTCAGGAAGGCGCGCTCACTGAATTCCCCTGGACGCGCCAAGCGGCAGCCCAATTGCAGGCAGCGCTGCAACAACATATCCAGTACAACCGGGCCGCCGTGCCCCTGTAATTCCAGGACATCTTCGCCTGTGAATGAGTTCGGCCCCGGGAAATAGATAGCCAGGCCTTCATCCAGCACACTGTCGTCAGCATCCAGGAACTGGCCGTAATGGGCGTAGCGCGGCTTCAGCTCACGGCCACTGATGGCCTTGGCTGCCACACTCGCAAGCGGTCCAGAGATACGAACGATACCGACACCGCCGCGACCCTGAGCGGTAGCGACAGCAGCGATGGTTTCACGGGGAGCGCTCATCAGCAGGTTCCAGAATTAAAGTGACGGAAAGCAAAACGCCCCACTATGGGGCGTCTTGAGTGGTTATCCACAGAGTAAATTACGCAGAGGCTTTCGCGGTAGCCGCTTCGATTTTACGTGTGATGTACCACTGTTGAGAGATCGACAACACGTTGTTGACCACCCAGTACAGCACCAGACCAGCAGGGAACCACAGGAAGAAGAAGGTGAAGATGATTGGCATCATTTTCATTACCTTGGCCTGCATCGGATCCGGCGGAGTCGGGTTCAGACGCTGCTGGATAAACATGGTCGCGCCCATGATGATCGGCAGGATAAAGAACGGGTCTTTGATCGACAGGTCAGTTATCCACAGCATGAACGGTGCCTGACGCATTTCCACGCTTTCCAGCAGTACCCAGTACAGCGACAGGAATACCGGCATCTGCACCAGAATCGGCAAGCATCCACCCAGCGGGTTGATCTTCTCTTTCTTGTACAGCTCCATCATGGCCTGCGACATTTTCTGCCGGTCGTCGCCATGTTGTTCTTTCAGCGCCGCCAGTTTCGGAGCCACGGCACGCATGCGCGCCATCGACTTGTAGCTGGCTGCCGACAGAGGGAAGAAGATCCCCTTGATCAGCATGGTGAGGAAGATGATCGAGAAGCCCCAGTTACCCACAATGCTGTGGATATGTTGCAGCAACCAGAAAATCGGCTGAGCAATGAACCACAGGAAGCCGTAATCCACAGTCAGTTCCAGACCTGGGGACAACTCTTTCAGTACGGCCTGGCTTTTCGGACCGGCGTACAGAGTGGCACTGGTTTCAGCCTTGGCACCTGGCGCGACGGTCAACGCCGGGCCAGTAAAACCAATGATGTAGTTACCTTGGCTGTCCTTGCGGGTTTGAACCAGGTTGGCTTCACCTTTGCTCGGGATCCAGGCAGTCACGAAGTAGTGTTGCAGCCAAGCTACCCAACCACCTTGGACAGTTTCTTTCAGCGAGCCCTTGTCGATATCTTTCATCGACACTTTTTTGTACGGCTCGCTACTTGTCCACAGGGCGGCGCCCAGGTAAGTCGCGGTGCCGGTGGCAGTGCTGGAAGAAGGATCGGAGCTGGCATCACGCTTGAGCTGGGCAAACAGGTTGCCGCTCCATGGCTTGTCGCTTTCGTTGTCGATCAGGTAAGTGACCTTCAAGTCGTACAGACCACGGGTAAAGCTGAAGCGCTTGATGTAGTTGACGCCGTCGAGGCTGAATTTCAGGTCGACGTTCAACTGGTTCTGGCCATCAGACAGTTGATAAGTCTTCTGTTCGGTCGAATAAACCGGACGACCGGTAGCACGAGCATCCGGACCGTTGGTGCCGGTCAGGCCGCTTTGCGCCAGATAAGTACGTTCACCACCGTTATCGAACAGTTGGAACGGAACATCCGGATGGTCTTGGCGACGTGGATACAGCGGCAGTTTCAACTGCGCGATATCACCACCTTGTGGGTCGATAGCCAGGTCGAGCACATCCGTTTTGACGTGGATGAGGTCTTTATTGGTGACCACTGGCGTCTCTAAAGGGGCGCTTGTCTCGCCATTCGCGCTGGGAACATCGGCACTCGCGGACGCATTGTTACCCAGCGGGGTGTCCGGAATAGCCGGCGCAGCCTGATTGGTAGCAACATTCTGAGTCGGCAGGGCAGCTTGGCCGTAGTCCTGGTTCCACTTAAGAACCATGACGTAGGACACGATTGCCAGGGCGACGATCAGGATCGTGCGTTTAATATCCATGATTACTCGGCCATCGAAGAAGAACGGGAGGTAGGGATAGGCGGAACCGGGTCATAACCACCGGGATTCCACGGATGACAGCGACCTAAACGACGAAAGGTCAGCCAGCCACCGCGCAGAAGACCATGATTTTCTATGGCCTCTAACGCGTAGCAGGAACAACTGGGGTAGAAACGACAGTGGCTGGCCATCAGAGGACTAATGGCATAGCGATAAAACTGGATCGGAACGAGGGCCAGTTTACGCATCAGTGCTGTCTACCCCTACAGTTTCGGCGTTGGCCGCTGGAGCTGGTTTGTTGGTACGCGCCAGACGTTTCCAGAGCTTGCCGAAATGCTGAATCAATTCGGGGTTTTCTACATCACCCAAGCCTTTGCGCGCGACGATAACAATATCCCAACCAACCAGAGTGTCCTGGTGGAGGCGAAACGATTCGCGCATCAGACGCTTGAGGCGATTGCGCTCAACGGAGAGCTTTACGCTCTTCTTGCCGATCACCAACCCGAGACGGGGGTGATCAAGATCGTTGTTACGCGCAAGGAGCAGGAGATTTTTCCCCGGAACCTTGCCGGTGGGGGAGTCAAAGACTGCCTTGAAATGCCGGGGGGTTAGCAGACGCTTTTCCCGACTGAAGTCCTGACTCACCACCAGTACCGGATTATCAAACTGCCAGACGCGCACGACCTTTGGCGCGGCGACGCGACAGGACAGCACGGCCGTTCTTGGTGGCCATGCGAGCACGGAAGCCGTGGGTACGGGCGCGTTTGATGGTGCTTGGTTGGAAAGTACGTTTCATGGCGTTGTTACCTGGTTCGTCCACAACGGGCCGGAATGGCCCCCGTTTTAAGAGACCGGCGATTCTAGAGAAAGCAAGCCTCTAGGTCAATTTCCAACCAGCTTTTCCTTTAATTAGATATCTACCGGTCATTTACCTTTTTCTGTCCGCTTGGCTTTCCCAGCGCGTGGCATAGATATAAAAATAAAGAAGGAAGTTATTTAAAGCTTTTCTGTAAAGCTTATAAAAGCTAGGCAGGCAATCATCTGTGGATAACTGCATTGAGGCCTTGTTCCACCTGATGTACAGAGAATGACAACACGGGGGAGAAACGGTGCTCTGCCTGTGCTGCGCTGTCGGATAAGCTGTGTGTGGAATGGCGAGTTATCCACAGGCCAGTTACCCACAGACTTTTGACCCCACTTGTACAACGACCTCAAGGGCGCTTATCCACAGAGCTTATGCACAGACCATTGGTCGCCTTTATTGCTGTTAAGACGTTGATTTTGGCTGGCCTGTGATCAACCTACATGTGGATAAGTGGGCGGCTCGCCGCTACAATGGCGGCTGTTTTTGCCTCACCGGCTTTCAACTTAGGGGATATCCGTGTCAGTGGAACTTTGGCAGCAGTGCGTGGAGCTTTTGCGCGAAGAGCTGCCTGCCCAGCAATTCAACACCTGGATCCGTCCGCTACAGGTCGAAGCCGAAGGCGACGAGTTGCGTGTCTACGCGCCCAATCGGTTTGTTCTTGACTGGGTCAACGAGAAGTACCTGAGCCGCGTTCTCGAATTGCTCGATGAACATGGCAACGGCCTCGCGCCCGTGCTCTCCTTATTAATAGGCAGCAAACGTAGCTCGGCGCCTCGTGCTGCGCCGAATGCGCCTCTGGCGGCGGCTGCGTCGCAAGCCCAGGCGGCAGCGGCACCGGCTGTCAGTGCGCCGTCTCCTGCTCCTGCGCCCTCCAAGTCGTCTGCGCAAAAAAATGCACCAGAGAATGAAGAGCCGTCCCGCGACAGCTTTGATCCGATGGCAGGCGCGGCCTCCCAGCAAGCTCCGGTGCGCGCCGAACAGCGCACCGTGCAGGTCGAAGGCGCGCTCAAGCACACCAGCTACCTGAACCGCACCTTTACCTTTGAGAACTTCGTCGAAGGTAAATCCAACCAGCTGGCCCGTGCTGCCGCCTGGCAGGTAGCCGATAACCCCAAGCATGGTTACAACCCACTCTTCCTTTATGGTGGCGTTGGCTTGGGTAAGACCCACTTGATGCACGCTGTGGGTAACCACCTATTAAAGAAGAATCCGAATGCCAAGGTCGTGTACCTGCATTCGGAGCGCTTCGTGGCTGACATGGTCAAGGCGTTGCAGCTCAACGCAATCAACGAGTTCAAGCGGTTCTACCGCTCGGTTGATGCGTTGCTGATCGACGACATTCAATTTTTTGCCCGCAAAGAGCGCTCCCAGGAAGAGTTCTTCCACACCTTCAACGCCCTGCTCGAAGGTGGCCAGCAGGTCATCTTGACCAGTGACCGTTATCCAAAAGAAATCGAAGGCCTGGAAGAACGCTTGAAATCGCGCTTCGGCTGGGGCTTGACCGTTGCGGTAGAGCCGCCGGAGCTGGAAACCCGCGTCGCGATCCTGATGAAAAAAGCCGACCAGGCCAAGGTCGACCTGCCCCACGATGCGGCGTTCTTCATCGCTCAACGCATTCGCTCCAACGTGCGTGAGCTGGAAGGTGCACTCAAGCGGGTCATCGCTCACTCTCACTTCATGGGCCGCGATATCACCATCGAGCTGATTCGCGAATCCCTGAAGGACTTGCTGGCACTGCAGGACAAACTGGTGAGTGTGGATAACATCCAGCGCACCGTGGCCGAGTACTACAAGATCAAGATTTCCGACCTGCTGTCCAAGCGCCGCTCGCGCTCGGTGGCACGCCCCCGTCAGGTGGCCATGGCCCTCTCCAAGGAGTTGACCAACCACAGCCTGCCGGAAATCGGTGATGTGTTTGGCGGACGCGACCACACCACGGTCTTGCACGCGTGCCGCAAGATCAATGAACTTAAGGAATCCGACGCGGATATTCGCGAGGACTACAAGAACCTGCTGCGTACACTGACAACGTGATGACACCAGCGCAGCTTATTAAGGCAAGGGACTAGACCATGCATTTCACCATTCAACGCGAAGCCCTGTTGAAACCCCTGCAACTGGTCGCAGGCGTCGTCGAGCGCCGACAGACCTTGCCGGTGCTTTCCAACGTATTGCTGGTAGTCGAAGGCCAGCAATTGTCCTTGACCGGTACTGACCTGGAAGTCGAGCTGGTGGGTCGTGTGCAGCTGGAAGAGCCCGCCGAACCGGGCGAGATCACCGTACCCGCGCGCAAGCTGATGGACATCTGCAAAAGCCTGCCTAACGACGCGCTGATCGACATCAAGGTTGATGAGGCGAAGTTGGTGGTCAAGGCGGGTCGCAGCCGCTTCACCCTGTCCACCCTGCCGGCCAATGATTTCCCGACAGTGGAAGAAGGCCCAGGCTCGCTGACCTGCAGCCTGGAGCAGAGCAAGCTGCGTCGTTTGATCGAGCGCACAAGCTTCGCCATGGCTCAGCAAGACGTGCGTTACTACCTCAACGGCATGCTGCTGGAAGTCTCGGAAGGCATCATTCGCGCCGTGGCAACCGACGGTCACCGTCTGGCTATGTGCTCTATGCGCGCCGATATCGGTCAGCCGGACCGTCACCAGGTGATCGTGCCGCGCAAAGGTATTCTTGAGCTGGCGCGCCTGCTTACCGAGCCGGAAGGCAACGTCAGCATTGTGTTGGGTCAACACCACATTCGTGCGACCACCGGCGAGTTCACCTTCACCTCCAAGCTGGTTGATGGCAAGTTCCCGGATTACGAGCGTGTGCTGCCCAAAGGTGGCGACAAGTTGGTGCTGGGGGATCGTCAAGCGCTGCGTGAAGCGTTCAGCCGTACCGCGATTCTGTCCAACGAGAAGTACCGGGGTATCCGTCTGCAACTGGCCAACGGTCAGCTGAAAATCCAGGCGAACAACCCGGAGCAGGAAGAAGCGGAAGAAGAAGTGGGCGTCGACTACAACGGCGGTTCCCTGGAAATCGGCTTCAACGTGAGCTACCTGCTGGACGTACTGGGTGTGATGACCACCGAACAGGTTCGCCTGATTCTGTCGGACTCCAACAGCAGCGCGCTGGTACAGGAATCCGACAATGACGACTCGGCGTATGTTGTCATGCCGATGCGCCTGTAATCATGCTCAGCAGAAGCTAGATGTCCCTCAGTCGCGTCTCGGTCACCGCGGTGCGCAATCTGCACCCGGTGACCTTCTCCCCCTCTCCCCGCATCAATATCCTCCACGGCGCCAACGGCAGTGGCAAAACCAGCGTGCTGGAAGCCATTCACCTGCTGGGGCTTGCTCGTTCCTTCCGCAGCGCTCGCTTGTTACCGGTTATCCAGTACGAGCAGTTGGCGTGCACAGTGTTTGGCCAAGTCGAACTCGCTGAAGGTGGGCATAGCAGCCTGGGGATATCCCGTGATCGCGGCGGAGAGTTCCAGATTCGCATTGACGGGCAAAACGCGCGCAGTGCTGCGCAGCTGGCAGAGATCCTGCCGCTGCAATTGATCAACCCCGACAGTTTCCGCCTATTGGAAGGCGCGCCAAAAATCCGCAGGCAGTTCCTCGATTGGGGAGTGTTCCACGTGGAACCGCGTTTCATGGCCACTTGGCAGCGCCTGCAGAAGGCCCTGCGGCAGCGGAACTCATGGCTGCGGCATGGTACACTTGACGCCGCTTCGCAAGCGGCCTGGGACCGGGAACTGTGCCTGGCCAGCGACGAAATAGATGAATACCGCCGTGCTTATATCAAAGCCTTGAAACCAGTCTTTGAGCAGACCTTGAGTGAGTTGCTGGAACTCGAAGGGCTGACGCTGAGTTACTACCGTGGCTGGGACAAAGAACGTGAGCTGAGTGCAGTGCTCGCGACGTCCTTGCAGCGGGATCAGCAAATTGGCCATACCCAGGCCGGACCCCAACGGGCTGATTTGCGTCTTAGACTAGGCGCTCACAATGCCGCGGATATTTTGTCCCGTGGTCAGCAGAAGTTGGTGGTGTGTGCATTGCGCATCGCCCAGGGCCATCTGGTTAGCCAGGCCCGGCGCGGTCAGTGTATTTATCTGGTGGATGACTTGCCGTCGGAGCTCGATGAGCAACACCGCCGCGCGTTATGCCGCTTGTTGGAAGAATTACGCTGCCAGGTGTTTATCACCTGTGTAGACCACGAATTATTGAGGGAAGGCTGGCAGACGGAAACGCCAGTCGCTTTGTTCCACGTGGAACAAGGCCGTATCACCCAGACCCACGACCATCGGGAGTGAAGGCATGAGCGAAGAAAACACGTACGACTCGACCAGCATTAAAGTGCTGAAAGGTTTGGATGCCGTACGCAAACGTCCCGGTATGTACATTGGCGATACTGATGACGGTAGCGGTCTGCACCACATGGTGTTCGAGGTGGTCGACAACTCCATCGACGAAGCTCTGGCCGGTCACTGCGACGACATCAGCATCATCATCCACCCGGATGAGTCTATTACCGTGCGCGACAATGGTCGCGGCATTCCGGTAGACGTACACAAAGAAGAAGGCGTTTCGGCAGCAGAGGTCATCATGACCGTGCTCCACGCCGGCGGTAAGTTCGACGACAACTCCTATAAAGTTTCCGGCGGTCTGCACGGTGTGGGCGTTTCGGTAGTGAACGCTCTTTCTGAAGAGTTGATCCTGACTGTTCGCCGCAGTGGCAAGATCTGGGAACAGACCTACGTTCACGGTGTTCCAAAAGAACCGATGAAAATCGTCGGTGACAGTGAAACCACCGGTACGCAGATCCACTTCAAGCCATCGGCTGAGACCTTCAAGAATATCCACTTTAGCTGGGACATCCTGGCCAAGCGTATTCGTGAACTGTCCTTCCTGAACTCCGGTGTGGGTATCGTCCTCAAGGATGAGCGCAGCGGTAAGGAAGAGCTGTTCAAGTATGAAGGTGGCCTGCGCGCATTCGTTGAATACCTGAACACCAACAAGACCGCGGTCAACCAGGTGTTCCACTTCAACATTCAGCGTGAAGACGGCATCGGCGTGGAAATCGCTCTGCAGTGGAACGACAGCTTCAACGAGAACCTGTTGTGCTTCACCAACAACATTCCTCAGCGCGACGGTGGTACTCACCTGGTGGGTTTCCGTTCCGCACTGACGCGTAACCTGAACACCTACATTGAAGCCGAAGGCCTGGCCAAAAAGCACAAAGTCGCCACCACCGGTGACGATGCCCGTGAAGGCCTGACCGCGATTATCTCGGTAAAAGTACCTGATCCGAAGTTCAGCTCTCAGACCAAAGACAAGCTGGTGTCTTCCGAAGTGAAGACTGCGGTGGAACAGGAGATGGGCAAGTACTTCTCCGACTTCCTGCTGGAGAACCCGAACGAAGCCAAGCTGGTTGTCGGCAAGATGATCGACGCCGCGCGTGCTCGTGAAGCGGCGCGTAAAGCCCGTGAGATGACTCGTCGCAAAGGCGCGCTGGATATCGCAGGCTTGCCAGGCAAACTGGCTGACTGCCAAGAGAAGGACCCTGCCCTCTCCGAACTGTACCTGGTGGAAGGTGACTCTGCTGGCGGTTCCGCCAAGCAGGGTCGTAACCGTCGCACCCAAGCCATCCTGCCGTTGAAAGGCAAAATCCTCAACGTCGAGAAGGCTCGCTTCGACAAGATGATTTCCTCCCAGGAAGTCGGCACCTTGATCACGGCGTTGGGCTGCGGTATCGGCCGCGACGAGTACAACATCGACAAGTTGCGCTATCACAACATCATCATCATGACCGATGCTGACGTCGACGGTTCGCACATTCGTACGCTGCTGCTGACGTTCTTCTTCCGTCAGTTGCCGGAGTTGATCGAGCGTGGCTACATCTACATCGCTCAGCCGCCGTTGTACAAAGTGAAAAAAGGCAAGCAAGAGCAATACATCAAAGACGACGACGCCATGGAAGAGTACATGACGCAGTCGGCTCTGGAAGATGCCAGCCTGCACTTGAACGACGAAGCGCCGGGCATTTCCGGTGAGTCGCTGGAACGTCTGGTAAACGACTTCCGCATGGTGATGAAGACCCTCAAGCGCCTGTCGCGTCTCTACCCTCAGGAATTGACCGAGCACTTCATCTACCTGCCGGCTGTCAGCCTTGAGCAATTGGGCGATCACGCAGCGATGCAAGATTGGCTGGCTCAGTACGAGGTGCGCCTGCGTACCGTCGAGAAGTCTGGTCTGGTGTACAAGGCCAGCCTGCGAGAAGACCGTGAACGTAACGTGTGGCTGCCTGAGGTCGAACTGATCTCCCACGGTCTGTCGAACTACGTCACGTTCAACCGTGACTTCTTCGGCAGCAATGACTATAAGACCGTGGTAACGCTGGGCGCTCAACTGAGCACCCTGTTGGACGACGGCGCTTATATTCAGCGTGGCGAACGCAAGAAGCAGGTCAAGGAATTCAAGGAAGCCCTCGACTGGCTGATGGCGGAAAGCACCAAGCGTCACACCATCCAGCGATACAAAGGTCTGGGTGAAATGAACCCGGATCAGCTGTGGGAAACCACCATGGACCCTGCTCAGCGTCGCATGTTGCGTGTGACCATCGAAGACGCCATTGGCGCAGACCAGATCTTCAACACCCTCATGGGTGATGCGGTCGAGCCTCGTCGTGACTTCATCGAGAGCAATGCCCTGGCGGTTTCCAACCTGGACTTCTGATCCCGGTAAGCCCGTCAAACTAAAATGGCCAACGCTTAAACGTTGGCCTTTTTTATTGGGTAAAACACGTTGATTTTTAAAATGCTCCACGTGGAACATCAGCACACTAACTTTGAGAAGCGGCCGCCACACTCTCCAATCGATAACCATACCCATAGATGGTCAGTAACTGCCAACCTCGGTCCGCCGTCAGCCCGAGTTTGTTTCTTAACCGGTAGATATGTGTATCCAGCGGCCGTGAAGACACCATTTCTTCATGGGTCCAGAATCGCTCGTAGAGGTACTCGCGAGACAGCGGTCGCGCCAGGTTGGCAAACAGACAGCTAGCCAAGCGATACTCCCGTTCTGTGAGGTTGATGGGTTTTCCCGCTCGGGTCACCGTCAATTCGGCATCGTCAAAGGTCAAGTCGTTGAAGCTTTGCACTTCATGGCTAGCAGACTTCTGCAGGCCATGCCGACGCAGCACCGCCGTAACCCGTGCTTTCAGTTCATTGGGGCGAAACGGTTTGCTGACGTAATCATCCGCGCCACTGTTGAGCGCGGTGACGATGTCGCTCTCGGCATCACGGCTGGTGAGCATGATGACGGCAGGCGGGGATTCCATGTGTTCGCGGGTCCAGCGGAGCAATGCGATGCCGGTGATATCCGGCAGTTGCCAGTCGAGTATCAACAGGTCGAAGGTTTCCCGGCGCAATTGACGAAGCAGGTCTTCACCGCGTTCGAAGCAATGCAGCGTCCAGGGCTGTTCGGCGGTGCTGGGGATTTGTCGCAGTGTCTGTTCCACCCGGCGCAGTTCCGCGGGTTCGTCATCCAGTATTGCGACACGCATGGGTGGGTCCTTTCATTTGAAGAGTGCGGCAGCCGTCCGGCCGGTCTTTGAATCTGAAGAATTGTGCGCAGATTCATCGAGCCCTCGGATCTCTCTATACGCTGGGAACAATGGGCGGTTAACCCATTGAAAGTCCTCGATACCAATGTGGGAAAGATACCGGCTCCTGACCATAAGGAAAAGGATCAGCCGACGCATGCGCTGCCGTAAACTCCTGTGTCTGATGTCAGATGCCTTCTGGAACCCCCGACCTTGATGAGCGCCATGTCTGTTCTTCCCAATTACTTGCGCAGCGCACTTCCCTCTCTGTTGATCATGGTGGTGGGTTCGGCGGGCGCTGCCACAAAGGTTCGAGCGCCTTACATCGACGATGAGTTTCTGTGCCGGGTCCAGCCTCTGCCTGCGGTGGTCCAGCATCTCACTGGAGAGGCCTGGAAACTCGATACCAAGGGCAAGGCGACGCCTTTGCTGGAAGGCATGACTGTTGATGAACAGGAAGGTGTGAAGACTTCGGCTTCGGCGTTTGTCAGTCTGTTGCTCGGTGATGGATCCCGAGTGGTGTTGCCTTCTGACTCCCAGGTGCGGTTGCGCTTGGAGAAGAAACTGTCGATCCCCCAGGTGGTGCTCGAACAAGGCCAGGCGGAGGCGTATGTGATCAAGCGCGCCAGCGATCATGATCGCTTTCAGATCGTGACGCCGGTCGGTGTGCTGGGCGTGCGGGGCACGCATTTTCGGGTGCGCAATGACGCTGAGCGATCGCTTGTGGAAGTGTTGGACGGCCAGGTCGCCGTCAATCGCGATCGCACAAGCGAGATCAAAGTGGCCGCTCGCCAAGGTCTGCTCTTCAGGAAACTGGGCGACCTCAATCCTGTGGAGCTGCTTGCGGCGCCGAAGCTTATCGGCCAAGACGGCCAGAAAGGTGACGCGCCAGTCTGGAGTTTGTACCTTCGCCCGTTGCCCGGCGCCCAGCGATACCGTGCCCAGGTCGCCACCGACAAAGCCTTTATGAATATCAAGCAGGAAAACTTCTCCAGCATGCCGAAAATGAGCTTCACTGGGCTCAAAGCCTCGTTCTATCACGTGCGCTTGTCGGCTTACGACGAACACGGCCTTGAGGGAGAAACCGGGGTCTATGACATCTTCTATTACCCACCCACTGTTCAGGTGCGTTGACCGATGATGCTCTGGGGCAAGGCCGAAAAACGTCAACCTACCCATGCTCAGCGGCTGTTCCACGGCCTGGTGCGTGAGTGGTTGTGGATTGGTTTATTGCTGTTGCCTATCACCGCCTACCTGTCGTTGAGCCCCGGCTTGGCCTTGAACAATCCGTTATACGACAGTTTGCGTCGCCTCAGCCCGCTGCCGGTCGACCCACGCATCCTGCTGGTGACGATCGATGACGCCAGTTTGAAAAAGCTTGGCCGATGGCCTTGGCCACGCGGCTTGCACGCCGACCTGATCGATCGCTTGAGCGCCGCGCAACCGGCGGGCATTTTGTTCGATGTGATCTTCAGTGAGCCCGGTGACCCGGCCAATGACAAACGCCTGGCCGAGTCGGTCTGCAACGCTGGCAATGTCTTGCTGCCTCTGGTGCGTGAAGGTGCTGCGAACTACAGCCAACCGGACGCACAGATGATGCCGCTGCTCAAATGTGCCAAAGGCGTGGGCCACATCAATGTTGAAGCAGACAGCGATGGCGTGGTCCGCAGCCTCTATCTGCGTGAAGGCCCGCCTGATGCCAAGGCGCCGCAATTGGCCTGGTTGGCCTATGAGATGAGTGGCGAGCTGTCTGAGATGCCGGGCGAGCCTCAGCAATCGGTCACCCAGCAATGGCATCGCGAACATGCCATCCGTATCCCCTTCATCGCACCTCATACGCGCTTTCCCAGTGTGTCCTACGTCAGCGTCCTACACGGTGAAGTCGCGCCTGAGCGACTACGTAACCGCCTGATCCTCGTCGGCTCGACGGCTTCCGGCATGGGCGATCGTTTCGTCACGCCTCTTTCCTCCACGGTGGGCACCACAGCGGGTTTGGAGATACAGGCCAACGTGCTCAATGGTTTGCTCCAAGGCCGCAGCATCGTTGATCTACCGGGCTGGCTCGCCGCATTGATCGCTACCGCATGGGTGGCGTTACTGCTGGGGTTGCTGCTCTACCGGCCGCGCTATGCGCTGTGGATGACCCTGAGCTGCATGGCTGTCGCTTTGCTCGTGTCCTTGGCCTTGTTGCGCCTGGGCCACTGGTGGTCGCCTGCGGCCTGCCTGATTGGTTTGCTGCTCAGTTATCTGATCTGGAACTGGCGCCGCCTCAGCGTGATCCTCGCCTATTTCGGTTGGGAGCTGGCACGCCTGGACAATGAACCCAAAGTCCTGCCCGAACGGCGCCGTGCACCCGCCAGCAAAGGCGATGTACTGCAGGCGCGTATCTTCGCCCTGGAGCAAGCCGTCAGCCGTACGCGTGACACACGACGCTTTATGGCCGATGGCCTGGAATGCCTGCCGGTGGCGACGCTGATTACCGATCCCATGGGCAATATCCTGCTGGCCAACCGCATTGCCCGCGAGGTGTTCGGTAATGAGCTGGTCACGCAGAACCTGCTGGAGCAGTTGGCCGACTTGGGCTACCCGCCGCTGCACAATGGCGTGCGCCCTGCCCTATCAGCGCTGGAGCTTGTAGAGTTCCGGGACATCCACCAACGCAGCCTGCGCATGGAGCTTGCGCCCTTGCTGCCGGCTGAAGGCGATGTCGCCCTCGGTTGGCTGCTGAGCCTGACGGATTTGAGTAAGGAGCGCGACGCCCAGCAACACCGCGAGACCATGTTGCGGTTCCTCTCTCACGACCTGCGTGCGCCCCATTCAGCGATCCTCGCGTTGCTGGATGTGCATAACGGTGAATCCCCGGTCTTTGCCCAGATCGAACAGCAGGTTCGCCGCGCCTTGGGCCTCACCGAATCCTTCGTGCAACTGGCGAAGGCCGAGGCTGACGGTTATCAGTTCCAACCGACGTTGTTCGCTATGTTGGTCATGGATGCCTTTGATCAAGTAGCGCTGATCGCCCAACTTAAAGGTATTCACCTGGTCCACGATTTGGATGAGGCCGATGAAGGCATGGTCTCTGCCGACCAGTCACTGCTCACACGGGCGTTGTTCAACGTGCTGGAGAATGCCATCAAGTATTCGCCTTCCGGGACGACCGTGAGGTTGAGGCACAGTAGCGAGCAGGGTTGGTTGGAGTGCCGTATCAGCGACCAGGGCCCGGGGATTGCTGCAGAGGACCTGCCGGAGTTGTTCAACCAATACCGTCGTTTCGATTCGTCCCAAGGCAGTGAAGGACTGGGCTTGGGGCTGACGATGGTCAAGGCCGTGGTAGAGCGCCACGGTGGACGCATCAGCTGCGAAAGTGAGGTGGGGAAAGGCACCACATTCAGCCTTCGACTGCCGCTGCTGGACGACTGAAAAACGTACTTTTCAGTTGTGCATAAAAAACCGGTCGCAAGGACCGGTTTTTTTATGCGGAAAAAACTTATGCACCTTTTTCGTGATTTTATTATGTTGGGAAATATGTAATAAAATCAGATTCTTACAAGACAAAAAAGGCGATTCGCCAACAAACCGTGCACAGGTTATCCACAGATACTTAGATAATGGGCGTGTCGACTACAACCGGCTCCGGCGGCAGCGAACCCATGGCCCTCTGCTGTGCTTCATTCCAGGCCTGGGCACGGTCATTCAGCGCTGCAATGGCGCGGGGTCCTTCACCTTCGGCGTACATCGGTTTACCGATGACCACCGTGATGGTGCCTTCGCGCTTGGCCCAGCCCATCTTCGGCCAGAACTTACCGGCGTTATGCGCAATCGGTAGCACTGGCAGATGCGCATTGACCGCCAATGCCGTACCACCGCGTGAGAACTTGCCTACCGTGCCGAAGGGCACACGCGTGCCTTCCGGGAATATCAGCACCCAAACACCATCCTTGAGCAACTCGTCGCCCTTCTTGGCCACATGCTTGAGCGCAGCCTTGGGGTTGTCACGGTCGATGGCGATCGGACGCAACATGGCCATGGCCCAGCCGAAGAACGGCACATACAGCAATTCACGCTTGAGCACTTGGCTCAACGGGGAGAAGTACGCCGAGAGAAAGAACGTCTCCCAGGTGCTCTGGTGGTTCGACAGAATCACACAGGGCTGGTCCGGAACGTTTTCCGCACCCTTGACCTCAAAACGAATGTTCAGGAACACCTTGGTCAGCCACAACGCGCAGCGGCACCAATAAACGTTGATAAAGCGATAGCGCGCCTTGAACGGCAAAAAGGGCGCAATAAAAAAGCTCAGGGTGCACCAGAGAAACGAACTGGTGCCCAGCAGCAGGTAAAAGAAAAAGGTTCTGATGGCCTGCAAAATCGACATGGCGGCATTTACCGTTGCGGGACACGGCCCGCCTGCTAAAAGCGCACTCCCGAACACTCCTTGGTCAGGAAGTCGAGGGCGGCTAGTTGTTGATAAGTTCTGCGGCAACGGCCGCCAGATCGTCAAAAATCAAGGTGCCTACCGGCAGGTTTTTCGCCTGGGTCTTGTCGCCTTTCCCGGTCTTAACCAAAACTGGCTGAGAGTCGACGGCTTTGGCCGCCTCCAGGTCACCGAGGCTGTCCCCGACGAACCATATCCCAGCTAACGGCACGTTGTAATGTTCTGCAATGGTTTTCAACATGCCAGGCTTGGGTTTGCGGCAATCGCAGCCCTCATCCGGCCCGTGGGGGCAGTACACCACCAGCCCCACCTCACCGCCCTGCTCCGCCACCAACGTGCGCAAGCGCGTGTGCATGGCGTCCAGGGTGGCGATGTCGTAGTAGCCACGGGCGATGCCGGACTGGTTGGTGGCGATCGCCACCGTCCAGCCGGCTTTGCTCAACTGCGCAATGGCCTCGATCGAGCCAGGCAAAGGAATCCACTCCGCCACCGACTTGATGTAAGCGTCGGAGTCGTAGTTGATCACCCCGTCCCGATCGAGAATCAGCAGTTTCAACATGGTCAGCTCAGCGTCGAAATGTCAGCGATGTTGACGAACAAGCCACGCAGACGCGCCAGCATGGCGTAGCGGTTTTTCCGCACGCCGGCATCTTCGGCATTGATCATCACCGCCTCAAAGAACGCATCCACTGGCTCACGCAAGGTCGCCAGGCGAGCCAATGCTTCGGCGTAGTTGCGTTCAGCGATCAGCGGCTTCACGGCGTTTTCAGCCTTGGCGATGGCCGAGTTCAGCGAGAACTCCTTGGCATCCGCGAACAGGCCAGGGTCGACGTCGGCATTGCCCAGGCCTTCGGCCTTGCTCAGCAGGTTCGACACACGCTTGTTCACGGCGGCCAGGGCATCGGCTTCCGGCAGTTTGCGGAAGGCCTGCACGGCCTGTACGCGCTGGTCGAAGTCCAGCGCCGAACCCGGCTGCAGGGCACGCACCGACAGGTACACCGACACGTCCACGCCTTCGTCTTCATAACGCGCACGCAGGCGGTCGAACACGAACTCCAGCACTTGCTCGGCCAGGCCGGCCTGCTTGACCTTGGCGCCGAACTGGCCGACGGCAAACACCACGGCCTGGGTCAGGTCGAGGTCCAGCTTCTTGTCGATCAGGATGCGGAGTACGCCCAGGGCCGCACGACGCAAGGCATAGGGGTCTTTGCTGCCGGTTGGCAACATGCCGATACCGAAGATACCCACGAGGGTGTCCAGCTTGTCGGCGATCGCCACGGCTGCACCGGTCAGGGTGGTCGGCAGTTCAGCGCCGGCACCGCGCGGCATGTACTGCTCGTTCAGCGCCAGGGCCACATCGTCCGGCTCGCCGTCGTTGAGGGCGTAGTAGTAGCCGGCAACGCCTTGCATCTCCGGGAACTCGCCGACCATCTCAGTGGCCAGGTCGCATTTGGACAGCAGGCCTGCGCGCGCAGCCCAGGCGGAATCACCGCCAATGCGTGGCGCAATGTAGGCGGCCAGCTTGGAAACCCGTACGGCCTTGTCGTAGACGCTACCGAGTTTTTCCTGGAACACCACGTTTTGCAGGCGCTGGTTGAAGTCTTCCAGCTTCTGCTTCTTGTCTTGCTTGAAGAAGAACTCGGCGTCGGTCAGGCGCGGGCGAACGACTTTCTCGTTACCGGCGATGATCTGCTGCGGATCCTTGCTTTCGATGTTGGCCACGGTGATGAAACGCGGCAGCAACTTACCGTCCACGTCCAGCAGGCAGAAGTACTTCTGGTTGTCCTGCATGGTGGTGATCAACGCTTCCTGCGGTACGTCGAGGAAACGTTCCTCGAACGAACACACCAGCGGCACCGGCCATTCAACCAACGCCGTCACTTCGTCGAGCAGGTTTGGCGGCACGATGGCGGTGCCTTCCTGCAGACGGGCCAGCTCTTCGGTACGCTTGCTGATCAACTCGCGACGCTCGTTGGCGTCAGCCAGCACGTAGGCAGCACGCAGGTCGGCGGCGTAGTTGGCCGGCGAGGTGATGCGTACGGCTTCAGGGTGATGGAAGCGGTGGCCACGGGAATCACGACCGGCTTTCTGGGCGAGGAGGGTGCAGTCGATGACTTGGTCACCGAGCAGCATCACCAGCCACTGGGTCGGACGTACGAATTCTTCCTTGCGAGCACCCCAGCGCATGCGCTTCGGGATCGGCAGGTCGTTCAACGAGTCTTCAACGATGGTCGGCAACAGGCTGGCGGTCGGCTTGCCGGTGATGACCTGGCTGAAACGCAGTTTCGGTCCGCTCTGGTCGATCTCGCTCAGCTCGACGCCACACTTCTTGGCAAAACCAAGGGCGGCCTGGGTCGGGTTGCCTTCGGCATCGAAAGCCGCCTGGCGCGGCGGGCCGTCGAGGTTGATGCTGCGGTCCGGCTGCTGGGTTTCCAGCGCGGTCAGCAACACCGCGAGGCGACGCGGTGCGGCGTAGACTTTCTTCGTTTCGAACTTCAGGCCAGCGGTCTGCAGGCCTTTTTCGATACCGGCCAGGAAGGCGTCGGCCAAGGTGTTCAGTGCCTTGGGTGGCAGCTCTTCGGTGCCCAGTTCAACCAGGAAATCTTGAGCACTCATTGTGCAGCCTCCAGCTTAGCCAACACTTCATCACGCAGGTCCGGGGTTGCCATCGGGAAGCCCAGCTTGGCGCGAGCCAGCAGATAGGCTTGGGCGACGGAACGCGCCAGGGTGCGTACACGCAGGATGTATTGCTGGCGCGCGGTTACCGAGATGGCACGGCGGGCGTCCAGCAGGTTGAAGGTATGGGAGGCCTTCAACACCATTTCATAGCTCGGCAATGGCAGCGGCTGGTCGAGTTCGATCAGGCGCTTGGCTTCGCTTTCATAGAAGTCGAACAGTTCGAACAGCTTGTCGACGTTGGCGTGTTCGAAGTTATAGGTGGACTGCTCCACCTCGTTCTGGTGGAACACGTCGCCGTAGGTGACTTTGCCGAACGGGCCGTCAGCCCACACCAGGTCGTAGACCGAGTCCACGCCTTGCAGGTACATGGCCAGGCGCTCAAGACCGTAAGTGATTTCGCCGGTCACCGGGTAGCACTCGATGCCGCCCGCTTGCTGGAAGTACGTGAACTGCGTCACTTCCATGCCATTGAGCCAGACTTCCCAGCCCAAGCCCCAGGCGCCCAGGGTCGGCGACTCCCAGTTGTCTTCGACGAAACGGATGTCGTGGACCAGTGGGTCCAGGCCCACGTGCTTGAGCGAGCCCAGGTACAGTTCCTGGAAATTGTCCGGGTTCGGCTTCAGTACCACCTGGAACTGGTAGTAGTGCTGCAGACGGTTCGGGTTTTCGCCGTAGCGGCCGTCAGTCGGGCGACGACTGGGCTGCACATAAGCGGCGTTCCAGGTTTCCGGGCCAATGGCCCGCAGGAATGTTGCGGTGTGGAAAGTGCCGGCGCCTACTTCCATATCGTAGGGCTGAAGTACCACACAACCTTGCTCGGCCCAGTATTGCTGGAGGGCGAGGATCAAGTCTTGGAAGGTACGCACGGCTGGCGTAGGCTGGCTCACAAAATTCACCTGTTACTTGGGCTGCGATTTAAAGAGCGGGAGTATACCCGATTCGGCCCTGCCACCACTCCCTGGAGCCTTATGCCACGCTGCTTTTGGTGTTCTGAAGATCCGCTGTACATGGCTTATCACGATCAGGAGTGGGGAACGCCGCTGCGCGATGCGCAGGGTTTGTTCGAGTTGCTTTTGCTCGAAGGGTTCCAGGCGGGCCTTTCCTGGATCACCGTTTTACGCAAACGCGAGCATTATCGAAAGGTCTTGTTCGGTTTTGATGCGCAGCGTCTGGCCCAACTGAGCGACGCCGAGATCGAAGCGCTGATGCTCGATCCGGGTATCGTGCGTAACCGCCTTAAACTCAATGCCACCCGCCGCAATGCCGCCGCCTGGCTGGCGCTGGAGGACCCGGTGGGGTTGCTCTGGTCCTTCGTCGGCGGCAAACCCAAGGTCAATCACTTCAAGGACCGCAGCGAAGTACCGGCGATTACACAGGAAGCTGAAGCCATGAGCAAAGCCCTGAAAAAAGCCGGTTTCACCTTCGTCGGCCCGACCATTTGCTACGCGTTCATGCAGGCCTCGGGCATGGTCATGGACCACACTCAGGACTGCGACCGTTACGCGGACCTGGCCAACGCCGGTTAGAATGCCGGCTTTGCGCACCACACACGATCAGGAGTGACCTGTGGAAAAGTTGAAAGGCGCCTTGCTGGTAGGCGCTCTCCGGTTATTTGCCCTGCTGCCCTGGCGCGCCGTTCAGGCCGTCGGCACCGCGATTGGCTGGATCATGTGGAAAACCCCCAACCGTTCCCGTGACACGGTGCGGATCAACCTGTCCAAGTGCTTCCCGGACATGGACCCCGCGGAGCGCGAAGCGCTGGTCGGCCGCAGCCTGATGGACATCGGCAAGTCCCTGACCGAAAGCGCCTGCGCCTGGATCTGGCCGGCCCAGCGTTCCATCGACCTGGTGCGTGAAGTCGAAGGCCTGGAAGTGCTGCACGAAGCCCTCGCCTCAGGCAAAGGCGTGGTTGGCATCACCAGCCACCTGGGTAACTGGGAAGTGCTGAACCACTTCTATTGCAGCCAGTGCAAACCGATCATTTTCTACCGCCCACCCAAGCTCAAGGCGGTGGATGAGTTACTGCGAAAACAGCGCGTGCAGTTGGGCAACCGCGTGGCCGCGTCGACCAAGGAAGGCATCCTCAGTGTGATCAAGGAAGTGCGCAAAGGCGGCCAGGTGGGAATCCCGGCCGATCCCGAGCCGGCGGAATCCGCGGGGATCTTCGTGCCGTTCTTCGCCACCCAGGCGCTGACCAGCAAGTTCGTGCCGAACATGCTCGCCGGCCACAAGGCGGTGGGTGTGTTCCTGCATGCGCTGCGGCTGCCGGACGGTTCGGGTTACAAAGTGATTTTGGAAGCGGCGCCGGAAGACATGTACAGCACCGACACCGCCACGTCCTGCGCCGCGATGAGCAAGGTGGTGGAGCGTTATGTCGGCGCTTATCCGAGCCAGTACATGTGGAGCATGAAGCGCTTCAAGAAACGCCCGCCGGGTGAGGCGCGGTGGTATTGATTCCATACTGACTCCGGTTCGCCGCGAAACCCATGTGGGAGCGGGCTTGCTCGCGAAAGCGGTATGTCAGTCACTGAATGTGACGCTGATACACCGCTTTCGCGAGCAAGCCCGCTCCCCCATTGTTGATCGCCATTCACCCCTGGCGGTCGAGTTTTTTCAGGAACACGGTCATCTCTTTTTCGGCCTGTTTGTCGCCATGGGCCTGGGCGGCTTCTATGCCCTTCTGCCACGCCAGCCGCGCCGCAGCACTATCCCCCAGTCCCTGATGCGCCTTGCCCAGCAGCTTCCACGCCGCTGAATACTTCGGGTCGAACTCGACGCACTTGTGCAGATGCTCCGCTGCCTTGGCGTTGTCTTTCAGGTCCAGATAACCCTTGCCCAAACCAAAGCGCAGCAGGGAATTATCCGCACCTTTGGCGAGCATTTTTTCCAGGGACTCCAGCATCGGTTCTCTCCGTTCGATCAGAAAAAGCTCAGGCCCACGTGGAACAGTTTCTCCACATCGCGGATATGTTTCTTGTCCACCAGGAACAGAATCACATGGTCCCCGGTTTCGATCACTGTATCGTCGTGGGCAATGATCACTTCTTCGTCACGAATGATCGCGCCAATGGTGGTGCCCGGCGGCAAGCCGAGATCGCGGATGGCCTTGCCGATCACTTTGCTCGACTTTGAGTCACCATGGGCAATCGCCTCGATGGCTTCCGCCGCACCCCGGCGCAGGGAGTGCACGCTGACGATATCGCCACGGCGCACGTGGGCCAGCAAGGTGCCGATGGTGGCCAACTGGGGGCTGATGGCGATGTCGATATCGCCGCCCTGGATCAGGTCCACATAAGCCGGGTTGTTGATGATGGTCATCACCTTCTTCGCCCCCAGCCGCTTGGCCAGCAGGGAAGACATAATGTTGGCTTCGTCATCATTGGTGAGGGCCAGGAAAATGTCGGCGTCGGCGATATTCTCTTCCATCAGCAGGTCGCGGTCCGAGGCACTGCCCTGGAGTACGACCGTGCTGTCGAGGGTGTCGGACAAATGCCGGCAGCGTGCCGGGCTCATCTCGATGATCTTCACCTGGTAGCGGCTTTCGATGGCTTCGGCCAAACGCTCGCCGATTTGCCCGCCGCCGGCGATGACGATGCGTTTGTAGGTCTCGTCGAGGCGGCGCATTTCGCTCATGACTGCACGAATATTCGCTTTGGCAGCGATGAAAAACACTTCGTCGTCGGCCTCGATCACCGTATCGCCCTGGGGCAGGATCGGACGGTCACGCCGGAAAATCGCCGCTACGCGGGTTTCCACATTCGGCATGTGCTCACGCAACTGGCGCAGCTGCTGGCCCACCAGCGGGCCGCCGTAATAGGCCTTCACCGCGACCAGCTGCGCCTTGCCGCCGGCGAAGTCGATCACCTGCAGGGCGCCCGGAATTTCGATCAAGCGCTTGATGTAGTGGGTGACCACTTGTTCCGGGCTGATCAGCACGTCGACGGGAATCGCGTCGTTGTCGAACAGCCCGGCGCGGGTCAGGTAGGCCGCTTCGCGCACACGGGCGATTTTGGTCGGGGTGTGGAACAGAGTATGGGCAACCTGGCAGGCGACCATGTTGGTTTCGTCGCTGTTGGTCACGGCCACCAGCATGTCTGCGTCGTCGGCACCGGCCTGGCGCAGCACTGTTGGGAACGACGCGCGGCCTTGTACGGTGCGGATGTCGAGGCGGTCGCCAAGGTTGCGCAGACGCTCGCTGTCAGTGTCGACCACGGTGATGTCGTTGGCTTCGCTGGCCAAATGTTCAGCCAGCGTGCCGCCGACCTGCCCTGCCCCAAGGATGATGATTTTCATCCGGTCACTCCCTTAAATCATTCAGCCGCGCGCGGCGGCGATCTTGATCAGTTTGGCGTAGTAGAAGCCATCGTGTCCGCCTTCTTGCGCAAGCAATTGGCGGCCGTGGGGCTGCCTGATGCCGGCCGTGGTGGCGAGGTCCAGCTCCCGCGCGCCGCTGGTGCGGGCGAGGAAGGCTTCGATCACCTCGGTGTTCTCTGTCGGCAAGGTCGAACAGGTGGCGTAGAGCAGGATGCCGCCGACTTCCAGGGTGGGCCACAGGGCGTCGAGCAACTCGCCCTGCAGCACGGCCAAGGCGGCGATGTCGTCGGGTTGGCGGGTGAGCTTGATGTCCGGGTGGCGGCGGATCACGCCTGTGGCGGAGCACGGCGCATCGAGCAGGATGCGCTGGAACGGTTTGCCGTCCCACCACGTGGCGGTGTCACGACCGTCGGCCGCGATCAGCTCGGCGCTGAGGCCCAGGCGAGCCAGGTTCTCGCGCACGCGCACCAGGCGCTTGGCTTCCAGGTCGACGGCAACTACACCGACCAGGTCTTTTTCGACTTCCAGGATGTGACACGTCTTACCGCCCGGCGCGCAACAGGCGTCGAGTACGCGTTGGCCCGGTGCAAGGTCGAGCAGGTCGGCAGCCAGTTGCGCGGCTTCGTCCTGCACGCTGATCCAGCCCTCGGCAAATCCCGGCAGGCCGCGCACATCAGTGGCGGCTTCGAGCACGATGCCGTCGACGCTGTACACGCACGGCGTGGCGCCGATACCTGCGTCGGTGAGCAATTGCAGGTAGGCGTCACGGCTGTGATGACGACGGTTGACCCGCAGGATCATCGGCGGGTGCGCATTGTTCGCTGCGCAAATGGCTTCCCATTGCTCCGGCCAGAACGCCTTCAGGGACTTTTGCAGCCAGCGCGGGTGGGCGGTGCGCACCACCGGGTCGTGCTCCAGTTCAGCCAGCAGTGCTTCGCTTTCGCGCTGGGCGCGGCGCAGCACGGCGTTGAGCAGGGCCTTGGCCCAGGGTTTTTTCAGCTTGTCGGCGCAACCGACCGTTTCGCCGATAGCGGCGTGGGCGGGCACGCGGGTGTAGAGCAGTTGATAGAGGCCGACCAGCAGCAGCGCCTCGACATCCGCGTCGGCCGCCTTGAACGGCTTCTGCAGCAACGTGGCTGCCAGCGCCGACAAGCGTGGTTGCCAGCGCGCTGTGCCAAAGGCCAGGTCCTGGGTAAAACCGCGATCGCGGTCTTCGACCTTGTCCAGTTGGGTGGGCAACGAACTGTTCAACGACGCCTTGCCGCTGAGGACGGCGGCGAGAGCCTTGGCGGCGGCCAGACGTGGGTTCATTGGGCTACCACCCCAAGGACCGTGCCCAAGGCAAATTTCTCACGGCGGCTGTTGAACAAATCGCTGAAATTGAGCGCCTTGCCACCGGGTAATTGCAGACGGGTCAGACACAACGCCTGTTCACCGCAGGCGACCACTAGGCCGTCCTTGCTGGCGCCGATGATTTCACCGGGCGCGCCTTTGCCTTCGGCCAGGGTCGCGGCCAGCACTTTCAAGGCTTCGCCGTTAAGCGTGCTGTGGCAGATCGGCCATGGGTTGAAGGCGCGCACCAGGCGTTCAAGCTCCACGGCCGGGCGGCGCCAGTCGATGCGCGCTTCGTCTTTGTTCAGTTTGTGGGCGTAGGTGGCCAGGCTGTCGTCCTGCACGTCGCCTTGCAGGGTGCCAGCAGCCAGACCGGCGATGGCCTGGATTACAGCCGGTGGGCCCAGCTCGGCAAGGCGGTCGTGCAGGCTGCCGCCGGTGTCTTGGGCGGTAATCGGGGTGGTGACTTTCAGCAGCATCGGGCCGGTGTCCAGGCCTGCTTCCATGCGCATCACGGTCACGCCGCTTTCGCTGTCGCCGGCTTCCACGGCGCGCTGGATCGGCGCCGCACCGCGCCAGCGAGGCAGCAGCGAGGCGTGGCTGTTGATGCAGCCCAGACGGGGGATATCCAGCACGACTTGCGGCAGGATCAGGCCATAGGCCACTACCACCAACAGGTCCGGCTTCAGCGCCGCCAGTTCTGCCTGGGCTTCGGCGTTGCGTAGGGTCGGCGGTTGCAGCACAGGGATGTCGTGTTCCAGCGCCAGCTGTTTGACCGGGCTCGGCATCAGTTTTTGCCCACGACCGGCCGGGCGATCCGGCTGGGTGTATACCGCGACGATGTCATAAGGGCTGGCAAGCAGGGCCTTGAGGTGTTCGGCGGCAAATTCAGGAGTGCCGGCAAAAACTATGCGCAGTGGCTCGGTCATGGGAGGTCTCGGTTAAAAGCAGTCACAAAAGAAAAAGGCTTGCCGCAGCAAGCCTTTGGAAGGAGGGCATCAAGCTTGCTGGCGATGCTTTTTTTCCAGCTTCTTCTTGATCCGGTCGCGCTTGAGCGTGGACAGGTAATCGACAAACAGCTTGCCGTTGAGGTGGTCGCATTCGTGCTGGATGCACACCGCCAGCAGGCCTTCGGCAATCAGCTCGAACGGCTTGCCGTCGCGGTCCAGGGCCTTGATCTTCACGCGCAGCGGGCGCTCGACGTTCTCGTAGAACTCCGGCACAGAAAGGCAGCCTTCCTGGTATTCGCCCATCTCGTCGGTCAGCGGTTCGAACTCCGGGTTGATGTACACCTTCGGTTCGCTGCGATCTTCCGACAGGTCCATGACCACGACGCGCAGGTGCACGTTGACCTGGGTCGCGGCGAGGCCGATACCCGGGGCTTCATACATTGTTTCAAACATGTCATCGACCAACTGACGAACCTTGTCGTCCACTACGGCCACCGGTTTGGCGATCGTGCGCAGGCGCGAGTCGGGGAATTCGAGGATGTTCAAAATAGCCATAAGCGTAATTGCTGCACATGTGAGGTAGAGGCAAATCGGCGTTGGGATGGACCCACACGACCGGTGTGAAACCCTTAAAAGCCGCTAAGGCCCAGGCATTTCACGCGAACGCACATAATAAAGGAGATTCACCCTATGAGGAAATCGCTACTCGTCTTGCTGCTGTGGGCCCCGTTTTCCATGGCCCTGCTACCCCAGCCCATCCAGCGTCTGGACCCACCGACACAACACGCTATCCAGCGCTTCCTGCTGCATAACCGCATTCTCGATACACCCCAGGACCTGGACAACGCGCCCTACATCGTCGCTGCCGATGCTGGCCGCGTGCTTGGCGCCAATGGCGAGCGGGTCCACGCCAGGGGCGACCTGGAGCCTTCCCAGCCGAATTACGGCATATTCCGACGTGGCAAGGTCTACACCGACCCGCAGACCCGAGAGCTACTGGGGATCAACGCCGACGACATTGGCACCGCCCGTTTCGTCACGGCGGGCGACCTCACCACCCTCGCTGTGCAGCGTGTCACCCAGGAGGTGCGTCCCGGTGACCGCTTGCTGCGTGCGCAAACACCCGTCGACCCGGCAGCCTTTGCCGTCACGCCAGCAACGCGCTTTATCAAAGGGCAGATCATCGATATCCCCAAGGGCGTGACCCAGATCGGCGTGCTGGATGCCGTAACCCTGAATAAAGGCCGTCGTGACGGCCTGGTCGAAGGCCAACTGCTCAGCGTAATCAAGGCTGGCGCCACGGTACGCGACAGTCTGACGGGCACGCCGACCCAACTCCCTGATGAACGCGCCGGCACACTGTTGGTGTTTCGCACCTACGAAAAACTCAGTTACGGCCTGGTCCTCAATGCCTCACGGCCCCTGGCCGTAATGGACCGTTTCGAGACTGCCCATCAAACGCAATAAATAGCCTGCTAAATAAGTTACCAACAGAGTTATCCACAGCTTGTTCCGGTCAAGGATGATCAGATGTATCCGACAAAAAACCACGAAATCTCCCCCTCAGAACTGGAAGCGCGTCTACGCTTGCACAGGCTGCCGGAACTGGGTCCGAAGCGTTTTCGCTTGTTGATCGAGGCGTTCGGCTCTGCCTCAAAAGCCATCAGTGCGCCTGCCAGTGCCTGGCGTTCGCTCGGGTTGCCTTCCATCAGCGCCGATGCCCGACGCAGTCATGAAATCCGCGACGGTGCGAGCGACGCATTGGCCTGGCTGGCGCGTCCGGCCCAGCAATTGCTGATGTGGGACCAGCCGGACTACCCCGCACTGCTTGCCCAGATCGATGATGCGCCGCCACTGTTATTCGTCGCCGGTGACCCTTCGATCCTGGAAAAACCGCAACTGGCGATAGTCGGCAGTCGTCGTGCATCGCGCCCCGGCATGGACACGGCGGCAGCGTTTTCACGCAGTCTGGCGAGCGCCGGTTTTGTCATCACCAGCGGCCTTGCGCTGGGCATTGACGGTGCAGCCCATCAGGCGGCATTGGATGTGGGCGGCCAGACAATCGGCGTGCTCGGCACGGGGCTTGAAAATTTTTATCCACAGCGCCACCGGCGGCTGGCGGCGGCGATGATTGACCAAGGCAGCGCCGTGGTTTCCGAGTTCCCCCTGGACGCGCCGCCCCAAGCGGGTAACTTCCCCCGACGCAATCGGATCATCAGCGGGCTGTCCCTGGGGGTGTTGGTGGTGGAAGCCAGCATGGCCAGCGGTTCGCTGATTACCGCGAAACTGGCGGCCGAGCAGGGGCGCGAGGTGTATGCGATTCCAGGCTCAATCCATCATCCCGGCGCCAAGGGCTGTCACCAGTTGATCCGCGATGGCGCGGTGCTAGTGGAAACTATCGAGCACATCCTGGAAGGGTTGCGTGGCTGGCAGGCATTGTCTCGTCCGGCGCCGATGCCGGTGGTCCACCCGCTGGTGGCGCTGCTGCACGCGGCGCCCCACACCAGTGAAGCCCTGGCGATTGCCAGCGCAAGGCCGTTGTCCCAAGTGCTGGCGACCCTGACGGAGCTTGAGCTGGAAGGCCAGGTCATCTGCGAGAGCGGGCGCTGGCTTGCGCGCCGCTAGGTTTTGTAAAGAAGATCGGTAAACTGAGCAGAGCTTTAGTCTGGAGAGTGAACAATGGTCAACCGGTGGCGTGTGCTGGAAACCGCACGAGAAATTCGCGCAGGCGCGGTGATTGCCTATCCAACCGAAGCGGTTTGGGGCTTGGGCTGCGACCCGTGGAACGAAGAAGCAGTGGACCGTTTGCTCGCCATCAAGAACCGTTCGGTGGACAAGGGCCTGATCCTGGTGGCGGACAACATCCGTCAGTTCGACTTTCTGTTCGAAGATTTCCCACAGGACTGGATCGACCGCATGGCCAGTACCTGGCCAGGGCCGAATACTTGGTTGGTGCCCCATCAGGACTTGTTGCCGGAATGGGTCACGGGGGTGCACGACACCGTGGCGCTGCGGGTGACTGACCATCCGCTGGTGCGGGACCTGTGTTCGCTGGTAGGGCCGCTGATTTCCACATCGGCCAACCCGCAGGGCCGTCCGGCGGCGCGCTCGCGGATTCGCGTGGAGCAATACTTCCGTGGCCAGGTGGACCTGGTGTTGGGTGGCGCCCTGGGTGGGCGCAAGAACCCGAGCCTGATTCGTGATCTGGTGACGGGTGAGGTGGTGCGGCCCTCCTGAGACCGAGTCGTGGCCTTCGCGAGCAAGCCCGCTCCCCCGTTCGATCGAGTTCCTCCAGTGGGAATCCGATCAACATCTGGGAGCGGGCTTGCTCGCGAAGAGGCCTCACTGACCCCGGAGAGCTGTAGCCTTATGGCAGGAGAATGGTCGAACCGGTAGTCCGCCGCCCCGACAACTCGGTCTGCGCTTTGGCCGCATCCGCCAGCGCATACCGCTGGTTGATATCAATGCGCACCTTGCCGCTCTTGATCATCGAGAACAAGTCATCCGCCATCGCCTGCAGGTTATGTGGGTTGTTGGCGTAGGTCGCCAGGGTCGGCCGAGTGACGTAGAGCGAGCCCTTGGCTGACAGAATCCCCAGGTTCACCCCATCCACCGCGCCCGACGCATTACCGAAACTTACCACCAGCCCACGCGGCGCCACGCTGTCCAACGAGGTCAACCAGGTGTCCTTGCCGACGCCGTCATACACCACCGGTACCTTTTTACCGTCGGTCAATTCCAGCACGCGCTGTGCGACGTTTTCCTTGCTGTAGTCGATGGTTTCCCAGGCGCCGAGGGATTTGGCCAGGGCGGCTTTTTCCGGCGAGCTCACGGTACCGATCAACTTCACACCCAGGGCCTTGGCCCATTGGCAGGCCAGCGAGCCCACACCACCGGCAGCGGCGTGGAACAGGATGGTTTCACCGGCCTTCACTGCATAGGTCTGGCGCAGCAGGTACTGCACGGTCAGGCCCTTGAGCATGGCGCCGGCGGCTTGTTCGAAGCTGATCTCGTCCGGCAGATGCACCAGATTGGCGGCGGGCAGCACGTGCAGTTGGCTGTAGGCACCCAATGGACCACTGCCGTAGGCCACACGGTCGCCAACCTTGAATTGGGTGACTTCGCTGCCGACCGCATCGACCACGCCGGCGCCTTCTGCGCCCAAGCCCGATGGCAGGGCTGGCGGCGCGTACAGACCGCTGCGGAAATAGGTGTCGATGAAGTTCAGGCCGATCGCCTCGTTACGCACGCGCACTTGCTGCGGGCCAGGCTCCGCTGGGGTGTAGTCCACATACTCAAGCACTTCGGGACCGCCATGGGCGCTGAACTGGATACGTTTTGCCATCTGCCTTCTCCTTGGGTCGAACTCGCGTAGCCGCCTATCGAACTCCTAAGCTTGATCTTCGTCAACTGCGGCGCAACCGGGTGCAGTGGTATCCTGTGCGCCCATTTGCCGCCGACGCCCAATGGCCTCGCGTAGCTTTGCCCGATTCAAGGTGATGCCATGACTACCCGCACCGAGGCTGTAAAGGCCTACCTGCTTGACCTGCAAGACCGCATTTGCAGCGCCCTGGAAACCTTCGAGACGGACACTCGCTTTATCGAAGACGCCTGGACCCGGCCTGCCGGCGGCGGCGGTCGCACCCGTGTGATCGAAAACGGTTCGGTGATCGAGAAAGGCGGCGTCAACTTTTCCCACGTGTTTGGCAGCGGTCTGCCACCGTCCGCCAGCGCGCATCGGCCTGAGCTGGCCGGTCGTGGCTTTGAGGCCCTGGGTGTGTCGCTGGTGATCCACCCGCACAACCCCCACGTACCAACGTCCCACGCCAACGTGCGCTTTTTCATCGCTGAAAAAGAAGGCGAAGAACCGGTGTGGTGGTTCGGCGGCGGCTTCGACCTGACGCCTTACTACGGCAACGAAGACGATTGCATCCACTGGCACCGCGTGGCCGAGCAGGCCTGTGCGCCGTTCGGGCCGGACGTGTATTCGCGCTACAAAGCCTGGTGCGACACCTACTTCCACATCAAGCACCGCAACGAACCGCGCGGTATTGGCGGCCTGTTCTTTGATGACCTGAACGAGTGGGACTTTGACACCTGCTTCGCCTTCATCCGCGCCATCGGTGACGCCTACATCGACGCCTACCTGCCGATCGTGCAGCGCCGCAAGTCCACCGCGTACACTGAGCAGCAGCGCGAATTCCAGGAATTCCGCCGCGGCCGCTACGTTGAATTCAACCTGGTCTACGACCGTGGCACCTTGTTCGGCCTGCAATCGGGCGGGCGCACCGAGTCGATCCTGATGTCGCTGCCGCCGCAAGTGCGCTGGAGCTACGACTGGAAGGCCGAAGCCGGCAGCGAAGAAGCGCGTCTCACCGACTACTTCCTGCAAGACCGTGACTGGCTGGGCCTTGCCGCGCCCAAGGCGGCTGTCTGATGGACCGCTATGTCGTGTTCGGCAACCCCATCGGCCACAGCAAGTCGCCGCTGATCCACCGGATGTTCGCCGAGCAGACGGGCGAGCAACTGGACTACAGCACCCTGCTGGCGCCATTGGAGGATTTCTCCGGCTGTGCTCGTGAGTTTTTTCAACAGGGTCGTGGCGCCAACGTCACTGTGCCGTTCAAGGAAGACGCTTACCGCCTGGCCAACAGCCTCACCGAACGCGCTCAACGTGCGGGTGCGGTGAACACCCTGAGCAAGCTGGCCGACGGCAGCCTGCTGGGCGATAACACTGACGGCGCCGGCCTGGTGCGCGACCTCACGGTCAATGCCGGCCTGAACCTGCAAGGCAAGCGCATCCTGTTGCTGGGCGCCGGCGGCGCGGTGCGCGGCGCATTGGAACCGTTGCTGGCCGAACAGCCTGCTTCGCTGATCATCGCCAACCGCACCGTGGAAAAGGCCGAAATGCTCGCCGAGTTGTTCGACGATCTGGGCCCGGTGTCCGCCAGTGGTTTCGACTGGCTGCGTGAGCCGGTGGATGTGATCATCAACGCCACGTCCGCCAGCCTGTCAGGCGATGTACCGCCGATTGCCAGCAGCCTGATCGAACCGGGCAAGACGTTTTGCTACGACATGATGTACGCCAAGGAACCGACCGCGTTCTGCCGCTGGGCCACTGAGCATGGCGCATCCGTGGCGATGGATGGCCTGGGCATGCTGGTGGAGCAGGCGGCGGAAGCCTTCTACTTGTGGCGCGGTGTGCGTCCGGATTCTGCGCCGGTGCTGGCTGAGCTGCGCCGGCAGTTGGCTTGACGCTATTTGAGGTGGGCACGTCCAGCTCCCACAGCGTTAAGGGTGTTCAGTCTTGGCAATGGATGCTTGGAAATGGATGGGGCAATTGTCGGCCCCTTCCAGCTTCCTCAACTCCTCCACCACCTGCGGCCTGGCCCGGCGCAGCGTCAGACTGCGTCCCAACCCACGCAAGCGCCGCGCCTCCTGGTGCAGCATCTCCACCCCGGAATAGTCGATAAAGTTGATCTGCTGCGCCTCGATCACCACCCGTTTGCCCTGCAGGCTTTGCAGGCGCACTTGCAGGTAGTGGCTGGCGCCGAAAAAGATCGAACCGCCCACGCGCAGAACGTCCTCATCGCCATCGCGCCATTGCTGGACACGTGGCTGCGAAGTGCGCTTGAGGTAGAAAAACAGTGACGCCAGCACCCCGGCGTAAATCGCTGTTTGCAGCTCCAGCAGCAAGGTGGCGACGCAGGTCAGGCTCATCACCACAAACTCGGCGCGACTGACGCGGAATAACGCCCGAATACCGCGACGGTCCACCAGCCCCCAACTGATAAGCAAGATGCTCGCCGCCATGCTCGGGATCGGAATATGGGCGATCAGCGCCGCGCCAAACAGTGCAAACAGCGCCACCCATAAGGCAGAAAACACGCCAGCCAACGGCGAACAGGCGCCCGCCTCATAACTGAGGCCGGAGCGGGTAAAGGAGCCGGCTGACAGATACCCGGAGAAAAATCCGCCCACGATGTTGGAAAAACCCTGCGCACGGATTTCCTGGTTGGCATCGAGCAATTGCTGCGAGCGCGCTGACAGTGAACGGGCAATCGACAGGCTGGTGACCAGCCCCAGCATGCCCACCGCCACGGCGCTCGGCAGCAGACGCAGGATCACGTCCAGGTCCATTGGCAACGGGCTGAACGGCGGCAGCTTGCCGATAAAGGAACTGACCAGCGCCACATGCCCGAACATTGCCGGCCACAACCAGGTGACCAGGCTGCCCAGCGTCAGGGCGATCAACAGGGTCGGCCAGCGCGGTACGAGGTATTTGAGCAACGCACCCACCAGCAAGGTACCGAGCCCGAGAATGACGGACGCAGGGTCCCATTCGCCGCTGTGATGGATCAGTGTCAGCAGGTTGTTGATCGCCGTGGCCTGGCTCGGCAAATCCAGCCCCAGCAGATTGGGCAGTTGCCCGAGCGCAATCACCACAGCGGCTCCCAGGGTGAAACCGAGCACCACTGAATGGGAGACAAAATTCACCAGCGCACCAAAGCGCAGCATGCCCAGCAGCCACTGGAAAACACCGGCGAGAAAGGTGAGCAACAGGATCAGGGTGATGTAGTCCTGCGATCCCGGCACGGCCAGCGGGCTGACGCTGGCATAGAGCACAATGGAAATCGCCGCTGTGGGGCCGCAGATCAAGTGCCAGGAGGAACCCCAGAGGCAGGCGATCAGCACCGGGATGATCGCGGCGTACAGGCCGTATTCGGGTGGGAGGCCGGCGATCAGCGCGTAGGCAATAGACTGTGGCAAGGCGAGCACTGCGCCGCTGAGGCCCACCATCGCATCTCGGCCGACGCTGGCGCGGGTCTGGCGCGGGAGCCAGGCGAGGAAGGGGAAAAGTGTATGGCGGTTGGGCCAGGGCATCGGACTGCTCTAAATACTGTAGGAGCTGGCTTGCCAGCGAAGGTGGGTAACGATAACGCGGGTTGTGTGAAAAAACGCGGCGTTTTCGAGGGCTTCGCCGGCGAGCCGGCTCCTACAAGGGGTTGTGTATCGTTCAGAGTTTGGCTTTTACAGCGGCCAGCGCGTCCTTGCCATCCACGGTCTTCACGCCCTCCAGCCATTTATCCAACACCGCCGGATTGGCTTTGATCCAAGCTTTCGCCGCATCGGCATTGCTGACCTTGTTGTTGGCCACCTCGGCCATGATGCTGTTTTCCATTTCCTGGGTAAAACTCAGGTTGGTCAGCAGTTTTCCAACATTCGGGCAGGCCTGTGCGTAGCCCTTGCGGGTCAAGGTATACACGCTGCCGGTGTCACCAAAATATTTCTCGCCGCCTTTGAGGTAGCGCATTTTCAACTGCACGTTCATCGGATGCGGCGTCCAGCCGAGGAAGGTCACGAATTTCTGCTTCTTAACGGCCCGCGATACTTCGGCGAGCATCGCCTGTTCACTGGACTCCACCAGTTTCCACTGGCCCAGCTCGAAGTCGTTCTTCTTGATGATTTCCTGCAGGGAGATATTCGCCGGCGCGCCGGAGCCGATGCCGTAGATCTTCTTGTCGAACTTGTCGGCATGGTGGTTCAGGTCGGCAAAGTCATGCACCCCGGCATCCCATACGTAGTCGGGCACGGCGAGGGTGAACTCGGTGCCGTCGAGGTTTTTCGCCAGTTGAACCACGTCGCCATTGGCCACGAACTTGTCATAGAAGCCCTGCTGCGCCGGCATCCAGTTGCCCAGGAACACATCCACCTGGCCGTCCTTGAGCCCGCCAAAGGTGATCGGCACCGCCAGGGTGTCGACTTTGGGTTTGTAGCCCATGCCCGTCAGCAGAAAACCGGTGATGGCATTGGTGGCCGCGATATCGCTCCAGCCCGGATCGGCCATCTTTACCGTTTCACAACTGGCGTCGGCGTAAACATTGGCGCTTCCCAGCGCCAAGAGCCCCAGCATCACAGTTAACTTTTGCATGGCCTTCCCTCAGTGTTATTGGTTTTGGCAGGGTTGTGGATAACGTGCCTTGCGCTCCAGGTCGTCGAGGTCGATATGGTTGCGCATGTATTGCTGACTGGCGTCCACCAGTGGCTGGTGATCCCAGCTCTTCAGCTTGCCCTGGGTCAATGCTTCAAACACCAGACGGCGGCGGCGTTGGCTGGCGAGCACCTGTTGGTGGATCGCCGGGATGTCCCATTTGGCCCGCGCCTCGTCCAGGAAGGCTGCAAACAGCGCCTGATGGTGTGGCGACTGGCTGAGGTCTTCCTGCTCCCGTGGGTCGTTGTGTACATCGAACAGTAGGCAAGGGTCGTCTTCGCTGTAGATGAATTTGTAGGCGCCCCGGCGAATCATCATCAGCGGGCTGATGGTGCCTTCGGCCATGTACTCGCCAAATACTTCGTCATGGCCGCCCTGCCCCTGCAAGTGCGGGACCAGTGAACGGCCGTCCAGCGGCAGGCGCGGATCCAACTCGCCGCCGGCCAGTTCCACCAGCGTTGGCAGCAGGTCGGCGGTGGACACGGCTTTGCTCACGCGGCCTGCTGCGAATTGCCCCGGCGCGCTGACCAGCAGCGGTACGCGGGCGGCCATTTCAAACCAGTGCATTTTGTACCAGAGGCCGCGCTCGCCGAGCATATCGCCGTGGTCGCCTGAGAACACGATGATGGTGTCGTCGGCCAGGCCGGTGTCTTCCAGGGTTTGCAGCAGCTTGCCGACGTTGCTGTCGATGTAACTGCAGGCGCCGAAGTAGGCACGGCGTGCATCGCGGATTTTGTCCACAGGCAGCGGCTTGTCCCACAGGTCGTAGACCTTGAGCAGGCGCTGGGAATGCGGATCGAGATCGCCTTGCGCAGGTGTTGTAGGCAAAGGTATATCGGCGTTGTCGTACAGGTCCCAGAACGGTTTGGGAATGGTGTACGGGTCGTGGGGATGAGTCATCGACACCGTCAGGCAGAACGGCTGGTCGCCGTCCTCACGGATATGGTCGAACAGGTATTGCTGGGCCTTGAACACCACCTCTTCGTCGAAATCCAGCTGGTTGGTGCGCACGCACGGCCCGGCTTGCAGCACCGACGACATGTTGTGATACCAAGTGGGGCGGACGTCCGGCTCATCCCAGTTCACCGCCCAGCCATAGTCGGCGGGGTAGATGTCGCTGGTCAGGCGTTCTTCATAGCCATGCAACTGATCGGGGCCGCAGAAGTGCATCTTGCCCGACAGCGCTGTGCGATACCCGAGGCGGCGCAGGTAGTGGGCATAGGTCGGCACATCGGCGGGGAAATCGGCGGCATTGTCGTAGGCGCCGATCTTGCTCGGCAGTTGGCCAGTGACCAGGGTGAAGCGCGACGGCGCACACAACGGGCTGTTGCAATAGGCGGCATCGAACACCACGCCTTGCTCGGCGAGGCGACTCAGGTTGGGCAATTTGATAGGCGAAGAACCGTAGAACGGAAGCAACGGTGCGGCCATTTGATCGGCCATGATGAAAAGAATGTTCTTGCGCTTCATGATCTATCGGCATTCCATAGGCGGTGTTTATGCGAATGAGCATGCAGCCCATGAAAAGTGGGGTAAAGCCCATGAGAAGCAATGTCTAGGATAAGCACAGCTTATGTATGAAGCCCTCGGTGACCTGTCCCTCGATTTGCTGCGTGCCTTCGAAGCCGCCGCACGTCATCGCAGCTTTACCGCCGCCGCGATGGAATTGGGCACCACCCAACCGGCCATCAGCCAGCAGATCAAGCGCCTGGAAGAACAGTTGGCGATCCGCCTGTTTGACCGCATCTACCGAGGCATCGAATTGACCGACGCCGGCGCCCTGCTATTCGAGCACGTGCAAGGCGGGTTGCAGGGGATCAACCAGGGCCTGAGCCTCATCACCCAGCAGGACCAGCATGAAGTGCTGCAAGTCGCCACCGACTTCGCCTTCGCCGCCTATTGGCTGATGCCGCGCCTGCATCGCTTTCATAAGGCCAACCCGCAGGTCGATGTAAGCCTGGTGACCAGCGAGCGCAACCACGCCACCCTGCGTAGCGATATTGACGTGGCGGTGTTGTTTGGTGACGGCCGTTTCAAGCAGGGCGACAGCCTGTGGCTGTTCAACGAGGAGGTGTTCCCGGTGTGCAGTCCACAATGGCTCAAGGACCAGACCACGCCGCTGACTGTGCAAAATTTGCACGATTTCCCACTGTTGCACCTGCGCCAGGAAAACAACAGCCAGTGGTTCGACTGGAGCGGCGTGTTTCGCGAACTGGGCATCGCCAGTGCGCCGACGCCGGGCCAACTGCGTTTTGACAACTACACCCTGCTGATCCAAGCCGCGATTGCCGGCCAGGGCGTGGCCATCGGCTGGCGCCACTTGGTGGATAACCTGCTGGAGCAGGGTTGGTTGTGCCGACCGCTGAGCGACACCGTGATCTCGCGCTTCGGCTATTACGTGGTGCAACCCCAGCGCAAACGCAGGGGGCAGTTGGTCGAGCGCTTCGTCGAATGGTTGGTGGCGGAACAAGCCAGCAGCGCACAGTCGCTGACCGGGCTGGCCCTACCGTCCATTGCGGTCTAGCATCTGGCGCATAGGGGATCCGGAGTCCGTCATGCAACGTATCAAGGGCTATCACGCCCATATCTACTTCGACGCGAGCACTATCGACCAAGCGCGCAGCCTGTGTGAAGACGCTGCCAAACTCTTCCCGCTGCGCATGGGCCGTGTGCACGAACGGCCGGTGGGGCCGCACCCGGATTGGAGCTGCCAGCTGGCGTTCGATCCTGAATACATCGGTGTCGTGTTGCCGTGGTTGGTGATTCATCGCAACGGGCTGGTGGTTTTTTTGCACCCCGAAACCGGTGATGACCTAAAGGACCACACTGACTATGCCGTCTGGATGGGGGCGATGCGGGAGCTGAACCTGTCAGCCTTTTCTTAAATTCAATCCCTAAATATGGGATTGATATTTATATATTGAGACTTCCGCTCGCGTAGGTTTATATTCGCTGCATCCGCTCAGAACTCAGGTGAAGCGATGCAGGCGCAATTGATCGCGCTCGATTGGGGGACCAGCTCCCTTCGTGCTTATAAACTCGGCCTCGCAGGCGTGGTGCTGGAACAGCGCGCGCTGGCGTGGGGCATCATGCATTTGCCCAGCGAGCCCCGGGACATCGCCGGTGTGCGTTGCGGCAACGGCTTCGAGTTGGCGTTCGATGCGGCGTGCGGGGATTGGCTCGACGCCGAGCCGGGTTTGCCGGTGATCGCCTGTGGCATGGTCGGCAGCGCCCAGGGCTGGAGCGAAGCGGCCTACCGCCCTACCCCCGTCGATGTCGCCAGCCTCGGCCAAGCGCTGCATAAGGTGCGCAGCCTGCGTGGTGTGGACGTGCACATCGTGCCGGGCGTGATCGAGCAGGTCGGCTTGCCCAACGTGATGCGCGGCGAAGAAACCCAAGTGCTGGGTGTGCTGCAAGGGCTGGGCGCCGACATGTTGATCGGCCTGCCCGGCAGCCATTCCAAGTGGGTCGAGGTGGTCGAGGGCCGTATCACGCACTTCGATACCTTCATGACCGGCGAGGTGTTTGCGGTGTTGAGCAAGCACAGCATCCTCGGGCGTACCCAGCAACCCAGCGAACGATTCCAGGCCGAAGCCTTCGACCGCGGCGTACACGTGGCGCGCTCCAATGACGGTCAGCGCGGCGTGCTGTCCACCTTGTTCAGCGCCCGCACCCTTGGGCTCACCGGCGAACTCGCCCCAGACCAGCAGCCCGACTACCTGTCCGGCTTGCTCATCGGACATGAGCTCGCCGGCCTGCCCGACAGCGCCAAACACAAGCCGATCATCCTGGTCGGCGCCGCTCCTCTCTGCGCCCGTTATCAACGCGCCCTCGCCCTCTGCGGCTTTGCCCACGTCAGCCTGGCGCAGGAAGCTGCCGAGCGCGGCCTGTGGCAACTGGCCGTGGCGGCAGGGCTCACTCAACCTGTATTGGAGGCCTGACATGCTCAAGCAAGCACTCGCGCAAAACGGTTTGATCGCCATCCTGCGAGGCATTCGCCCGGACGAAGCCGAGGCTGTCGGCCAGGTGCTGTACCAGGCCGGGTTTCGTGTGATCGAAGTCCCGCTGAATTCGCCCGACCCTTACACCAGCATCCGCACCCTGCGCGCCAGCCTGCCCGCCGACTGCTTGATCGGTGCCGGCACGGTGTTGCTGCCTGAGCAGGTCGAGCAGGTGAAGGCGGCTGGTGGTCAGGTGGTCGTGATGCCCCACAGCGATGCCAAGGTGTTGCGTGCCGCGAAAGCCGCAGGCCTGTTCCTGTCGCCGGGTGTGGCCACGCCTACCGAAGCGTTCGCCGCCCTGGCTGAAGGCGCCGACGTGCTGAAGCTGTTCCCTGCCGAGCAAATGGGCCCTTCGGTGATCAAGGCGTGGTTGGCGGTGTTGCCGGCCGGCACCTTGTTGCTGCCGGTGGGCGGCATCACCCCGGACAATATGCAGGTGTTCATCGACGCCGGCGCCAAAGGTTTCGGGCTGGGTTCCGGGTTGTTCAAACCGGGTATGACAGTGGATCAGGTAGCGAGCCGCGCCCAGGCTTATGTCGCCGCCTGGAAAGCCCTGAACTGACTTCAAGTCTTGCGCCCCCAGGCGCCGCATCTATAAGAGAGATAACAGATGAAAATCACCAAACTGACGACCTTTATCGTTCCGCCGCGCTGGTGCTTCCTCAAGGTCGAGACCGACCAGGGCGTGACCGGCTGGGGTGAGCCCGTGGTCGAGGGCCGCGCCCACACCGTGGCGGCTGCCGTCGAAGAATTGTCCGACTACCTGATCGGCAAAGACCCACGCAATATCGAAGACATCTGGACCGTGCTCTATCGCGGTGGCTTCTACCGGGGCGGCGCCGTGCACATGAGCGCACTCGCCGGTATCGACCAGGCGCTGTGGGACATCAAGGGCAAGGCCCTGGGTGTGTCGGTCAGCGACCTGCTCGGCGGCCAGGTGCGTGACAAGATCCGCGTGTATTCGTGGATCGGCGGCGACCGCCCGGCCGACACTGCCCGCGCCGCCAAAGAAGCCGTGGCCCGAGGTTTTACCGCCGTAAAAATGAACGGCACCGAAGAACTGCAGTTCGTCGACAGCTTTGAAAAAGTCGACCTGGCCCTGGCCAACGTCGCCGCCGTACGTGATGCGGTAGGCCCGAACGTCGGCATCGGCGTCGACTTCCATGGCCGGGTGCACAAGCCCATGGCCAAAGTGCTGATGAAAGAGCTGGACCCGTACAAGCTGATGTTTATCGAAGAGCCGGTCCTCAGCGAAAACTACGAAGCGCTCAAGGAACTGGCGCCGCTGACCAGCACCCCGATTGCCTTGGGCGAGCGTCTGTTCTCGCGCTGGGACTTCAAGCGCGTGCTCAGCGAAGGCTACGTCGACATCATCCAGCCGGACGCCTCCCACGCCGGCGGCATCACCGAGACCCGCAAGATCGCCAACATGGCCGAAGCCTACGACGTGGCCCTGGCCCTGCACTGCCCGCTGGGCCCGATTGCCCTGGCGGCGTGCCTGCAACTGGACGCGGTCTGCTACAACGCGTTTATCCAGGAGCAAAGCCTGGGCATTCACTATAACGAGAGCAATGACCTGCTCGATTATGTGCGCGATCCGGGCGTGTTCGACTATGACCAAGGCTTCGTGAAGATCCCCAACGGGCCGGGCCTGGGCATCGAGATCAATGAGGAATACGTGATCGAACGCGCGGCCATCGGCCATCGCTGGCGCAACCCGATCTGGCGGCATGCCGACGGCAGCTTCGCCGAGTGGTGATTCCTGACTGACGGAGGGCGATCAGAAATGTGGGAGCGGGCTTGCTCGCGAATGCAGTGTGTCAATCAACACATCTGGGGCTGAACTAGCGCATTCGCGAGCAAGCCCGCTCCCACATGATTGATCCGGTTGCTTCAGTCAGATCCATTTCAGACCTCAATAAGCATAAGAAGAGGCACCCCCATGCACCCTGAATCCTTCACCGGGCAGGCTTCTTTAGTCACGCCTACCAGAAAGCGTTTTTTCATCATGGTGCTGCTGTTCATCACCGTGGTGATCAACTACCTCGACCGCAGCAACCTGTCGATTGCCGCCCCGGCGTTGACCAGCGAACTGGGCATCGATCCGGTGCACGTCGGGCTGATTTTCTCCGCGTTCGGTTGGACCTACGCCGCCATGCAAATCCCTGGTGGCTGGCTGGTGGACCGTGTGCCCCCACGCATTCTGTACACCGCTGCGTTGCTGCTGTGGTCCATCGCCACCGTCATGCTCGGCTTTGCCGCCAGCTTTATCGCGCTGTTTGTTTTGCGCATGGCGGTGGGTGCGCTTGAAGCCCCGGCGTATCCGATCAACAGCCGCGTGGTCACCACCTGGTTTCCCGAACGCGAGCGCGCCACAGCGATTGGCGTCTACACCTCCGGCCAGTTTGTCGGCCTAGCATTCCTCACACCGGTACTGGCCTGGCTGCAGCATGCATTCGGCTGGCACATGGTGTTTGTCGCGACCGGTGGCGTGGGGATTGTGTGGGCGGTGATCTGGTACGCGGTGTACCGCGAACCGAAGGAATTCAAAGGCGCGAACACCGCTGAAATCGACCTGATCCGTGAAGGTGGCGGGTTGGTGGACATGCAGGAAAAAGCCGCCAAGGCACCCTTCAGTTGGGTCGATTTGGGCATCGTGCTGAGCAAGCGCAAGCTCTGGGGCATCTACCTGGGGCAGTTCTGCCTGAACTCCACGCTGTGGTTCTTCCTGACGTGGTTCCCGACTTACCTGGTGAAATACCGCGGCATGGACTTCATCAAGTCCGGCCTGCTGGCGTCACTGCCGTTCCTTGCAGCGTTTGTCGGCGTGCTGTGCTCAGGGATCTTTTCCGACTGGCTGATTCGTCGCGGCGCGTCGGTGGGCTTTGCGCGCAAGTTGCCGATCATTGGCGGGCTGCTGATCTCCACGGCGATCATTGGCGCCAACTATGTGGACTCGACGGCGTGGGTGATTGCGTTCCTGGCGGTGGCGTTCTTTGGTAATGGGTTGGCGTCGATTACCTGGTCGCTGGTGTCGACCCTGGCACCGGCGCGCCTGTTGGGGCTGACCGGTGGGGTGTTCAACTTCATCGGCAACCTGTCGGCGATTGCCACGCCGATCGTGATCGGCTTTCTGGCCAGTGGCGACTCGTTTGCGCCGGCGATTACCTACATCGCGGTGCTGGCGTTGCTCGGAGCGCTGTCCTACGTATTGCTCGTAGGCAAAGTCGAACGCATCGAGCTCAAATAACCACAGCCCTTTAGGAGCCGGCTTACCGCCATCGCCGGCAAGCCGGCTCCTACAGTGGGTGGGTTTCAGTTGAGGACGCCGTCGAGGATCTCGTAGACGATGCCCGTACCCACGGCGATCAACACTACATCCGGCCCCGAACGGCGCCATTCATAACCGGGATACACCGGCAGGCGCGCCAGGGCGCGATTGTCGAGGCGTTCGCCGTAGTAGCCACGGGGCAGCGGCTGGCCACGCACCAGGCGCACATTCGGTGGTGGCGGTGCGCCACGGGCGAACTGGCCGTGGTTGTCGTGGATGATCTGCCGTACCGGGCCGAAGTCCTGGGGCGGGCCGCCGCGACGGTTGTCCTGCGGGCCGCGTGGGTCGTCGCGATGTTGTTCGTGCTGGCCCTGTGGGCCGCCACGGTCAGGGCCGCCTTGGTCATAAGGCGCGGCCTGCACCAGGGCGCTGGCGCCAAGCACCAGCACGCCAAGGCCGGCAATCACGGAGTTGGGCATTTTCATTGGGTATTCCTCAGGGCACGCAAACAAAAAAGGGATCTCGAACGAGGTTCGAAATCCCTTGGTCTTGCTGTTTAGGCCGTGCCTGGGCGGGTTGATTCCTCTGTATCAGGAACTTTACCCACTGCTTACGGGGCCTTTACTTACGGGCGTTACGCACGCCTTCCGACAGCGCCGCACACAGGGTCAACACGCCATCGATGGCTTGCTGGTCATTCTTGGCATTGGCGATGTGATCAATCAGTGCCGAACCTACCACCACACCGTCAGCCAAGCGCGCGATGGCCGCCGCTTGTTCCGGGGTGCGGATACCAAAACCGATGCTGATCGGCAGGTCGGTATGGCGACGCAGGCGGGTCACGGCTTCTTCGACGTGCTCCAGGGTCGCGGCGCCGGCACCGGTCACGCCGGCCACCGACACGTAGTACACAAAGCCGGAGCTGCCGTTGAGCACGGTCGGCAGACGCACATCGTCGGTGGTGGGCGTGGTCAGGCGGATGAAATCAATGCCAGCGGCCTGGGCCGGGTCGCACAGTTCGCCGTTATGTTCGGGCGGCATGTCGACCACAATCAGGCCGTCCACGCCGGCTTCCTTGGCGTCGGCGATGAACTGCGGCACGCCGTATTTGTGGATCGGGTTGAAATAGCCCATCAACACCAGCGGCGTGTCGTTGTTGTCTTTGCGGAACTCGCGGACCATCTGCAGGGTTTTTGCCAGGTTCTGCTTGGCTTCCAGCGCGCGGATGTTGGCCAGCTGGATCGCCGGGCCGTCCGCCATTGGGTCGGTGAAGGGCATGCCCAACTCGATCACATCGGCGCCGGCGGCTGGCAAGCCCTTGAGGATGGCCAGCGAGGTGTCATAGCCAGGGTCGCCAGCGGTGACGAAGGTCACCAGGGCGGCGCGGTTTTGTTCTTTAAGCTGTGCGAAGCGGGTTTGCAGGCGGCTCATCAGTGTTTCTCCTGCTGCGTTTTCTCTTGTAGAGAGAGTTCCATGTGGTGCATCACGGTTTGCATGTCTTTATCGCCACGGCCCGACAGGTTGACCACCATCAGATGATCCTTCGGCAGGGTGGGGGCGCGTTTGAACACTTCGGCCAGGGCGTGGGCGCTTTCCAGGGCAGGAATGATCCCTTCCAGGCGGCAGCATTTGTGGAAGGCGTCGAGGGCTTCGTCGTCCGTCACCGAGGTGTACTGAACGCGGCCGATATCATGCAACCACGCATGTTCCGGGCCGATGCCGGGATAATCCAGGCCTGCGGAGATCGAGTGGGCGTCGATGATCTGGCCGTCGTCGTCCTGCAACAGGAAGGTGCGATTGCCGTGCAGTACGCCGGGTACGCCGCCGTTGAGGCTGGCGGCGTGCTTGCCGGTTTCGATACCGTGGCCGGCGGCTTCAACACCGATGATTTCCACGCTCTGGTCATCGAGGAACGGGTGGAACAGGCCCATGGCGTTGGAACCGCCGCCGATGCACGCTACCAGGCTGTCTGGCAGGCGGCCTTCCTGAGCTTGCAGCTGGTCGCGGGTTTCCTTGCCGATCACGGCCTGGAAGTCGCGCACCATCGCCGGGTATGGGTGCGGACCGGCCACAGTGCCGATCAGATAGAAGGTGCTGTCGACATTGGTCACCCAGTCACGCAGGGCTTCGTTCATGGCATCTTTGAGCGTGCCGGTGCCGGCGACCACCGGGATCACTTCAGCGCCCAGCAGCTTCATGCGGAACACGTTGGCCTGTTGACGCTCAATATCAGTGGTGCCCATGTAGATCACGCATTGCAGGCCGAAGCGCGCCGCCACGGTGGCAGTGGCCACGCCGTGCATGCCGGCGCCGGTTTCGGCGATGATGCGTTTCTTGCCCATGCGCCGTGCCAGCAGGATCTGGCCGATGCAGTTGTTGATCTTGTGCGCGCCGGTATGGTTCAGCTCTTCACGCTTGAGGTAGATCTTGGCGCCGCCGCAGAATTCGGTCAGGCGTTCGGCGAAATACAGCGGGCTTGGGCGGCCGACGTAGTCGCGCTGAAAGTAGGCCAATTCTTCCTTGAATGCAGGATCTTCCTTGGCCGCTTCGTATTCGCGGGCCAGGTCGAGGATCAACGGCATCAGGGTTTCAGCGACGTAACGGCCGCCGAACGCGCCAAAGAGGCCGTTGGCGTCTGGGCCGTGGCGTAGATCGGTCTGGGACTGAGTCATAGGAGGCTCCAGGAAAGAAAGGATGTAGGAAGCAATGAGGGCCACTCTACCCCTGACGCTCTGCGCTGAAAACCGATAAGATCGCCGTAACCTGTCAGGAAAACTCACAGATGACCCGAGACCTTCCGCCCCTCCATGCCTTGCGTGCCTTTGAGGCGACTGCGCGCTTGAACAGCGTCAGCCAGGCCGCCGAGCAATTGCATGTGACCCACGGCGCTGTCAGTCGGCAGTTGAAGGTGCTGGAAGAGCATCTGGGGATCAGCTTGTTCGTCAAGGATGGGCGCGGCCTTAAACTCACAGATGCGGGCGTTCGCCTGCGGGATGCCAGCGCCGAAGCCTTTGAGCGGCTGCGCGATGTGTGCGCCGAGTTGACCCAGGCCAGCGCCGATGCGCCTTTCGTGCTCGGGTGTTCGGGCAGCCTGCTGGCGCGCTGGTTGATCCCGCGCCTGGGCCGCTTGAACGCTGACCTGCCGGATCTGCGCCTGCATTTGTCGGCGGGGGATGGTGATCTGGACCCTCGCCGCCCGGGCCTGGACGCGCTGCTGGTATTCGCTGAACCGCCTTGGCCGGCGGACATGCAGGTGTATGAGCTGGCGAGTGAACGCATCGGCCCGGTGATGAGCCCGCGCTTTGCCGGCTATGCACACTTGCGCGATGCACCTGCTGAGGCTTTGTGTGGCGAAAAGCTGTTGCACACCACGTCACGGCCGCAAGCCTGGCCCAGTTGGGCAGCGCAGCACGGCATTGAGCCCGGCGCGCTGAAGCACGGCCAGGGGTTTGAGCATTTGTATTACTTGCTGGAGGCGGCCGTGGCAGGGTTGGGCGTAGCGATTGCCCCGCAGCCGCTGGTGGCCGAGGACGTGCGGGCGGGTCGCCTTGTGGCGCCGTGGGGTTTCAGCGAAACCCCGGCGCACCTGGCGCTGTGGCTGCCCAAACGCGCCGCAGATGGGCGCGCCGGGCAACTGGCGCAGTGGCTCAAGGCTGAGCTACAGCGCGAACCTATTTAATCGACGCGTTTAATCGCCGCGCTTGCACAGCAGATAAGCCGCGAGCAGACCCAGTGCACCGACGGCAACGCCGGCCGTTGTCCATGGGTGCTCTTGTGCGTAGTCCCGGGTTGCAACACCGGTTTCGCGGATTTTGACTTTGCTTTCTTCGTAGGCGTCGCTGATCAGGTGGCGGGAGTGCTTGAGGGCATTCTCCGCATTGCTCTTCAGCGCCTTCAAGGTTTTGCGCGACTCGTCGGATGCATCGTCCTTGAGACTTTCCAGAGACTTGAGCAGGCTCGAAATCTCGGCTTCCATGCTTTCCAGCGACGCTTTGCGTAAAGAAGTGTTGGCCATGTGGACTCTCCTGAAGTGATTGAGTGGCGTGTGTAGATACCGACTGCGGCCGTTTCAGAAAGTGCAGTAAATATGAACTTTCAGGTAGAAACGGCCGCCAGAAGCAGTACGCACATTGACTGCTACGCTTGCTTTACGACCCCTAGGAGAGTTGCCATGAGTGATCATCACACCTACAAGAAAGTCGAACTGGTGGGCTCGTCCACCTCCAGCATCGAAGACGCCATCAATAATGCGCTGGCCGAGGCCAACAAGAGCATCAAGCATTTGGAATGGTTCGAGGTGACCGAAACCCGCGGGCACATCAAAGACGGCAAGGCCGCGCACTTTCAGGTCACCCTCAAGGTGGGGTTCCGAATTGCCAGTAGTTGATCGCACCGGTTGAACTTGCTGACTGGCCGATTGCCATAACCTGCGCTACAACCAATGGGTGCCGATGCCACAAGCGTCGGCACGCTCTTTTAGATCAGCGCAAGGAAAGTAACGGATGAAGAAGTTCCTGTTAGCGGTAGGTTTGTTGAGCATTGCAGGCACGGCCCTGGCGGCGGGCAAGCCTTGTGAAGAGCTCAAAAGCGAGATTGCGGCGAAAATCGACGCCAAGGGCGCTTCGGGTTATTCGTTGGAAGTGGTGGATAAAGGTGCTGCGCCGAGCGACCACACAGTGGTCGGCACCTGCGAAGCTGGCACCAAGGAAATCGCCTACAAGCGCGGTTAACCCTGTGTTGCGGACATAAAAAACCGACGCGATGCGTCGGTTTTTTTTGCCTGAGGGTTTTAGCCCTTCATTAACTGCGCCAGCAACTCGTAGGAATGAATCCGGTCGGCGTGCTCGTACAGGTCGCAGGTAAAAATCAGCTCATCAGCACCGGTTTGCTCGATCAGCACCTCCAGTTTGGCGCGGATCTTCGCAGGGCTGCCCACCATTGCCAGGCCGAGGAAGCTGCCGACGGCGTCTTTTTCGTGGGGCAGCCACAGGCCGTCCATGGTTTTCACGGGCGGGCGCTGCACCAGGCTTTGTCCACGCATGAGGGCGAGGATGCGCTGGTAGACCGAGGTTGCCAGGTAGTCGGCCTGTTCATCGGTGTCCGCCGCCACCAACGGAATACCGAGCATCACGTAGGGTTTGTCCAGCACGGCAGAAGGCTTGAAGTGATTGCGGTACACGCGAATCGCTTCATGCATCAGGCGCGGTGCGAAATGCGAGGCAAAGGCGTAGGGCAAACCGCGTTCGCCCGCCAACTGTGCGCTGAATAGACTGGAACCCAGTAGCCACACCGGCACGTTGGTGCCGGTGCCGGGAACGGCGATCACCCGTTGGTCGGGCGTGCGCGGGCCCAGGTAGGCCATCAGCTCTGCCACGTCTTCCGGGAAATCGTCGGCACTGCCGGAGCGCTCACGGCGCAGGGCGCGGGCGGTCATCTGATCGGAGCCGGGCGCGCGGCCCAGGCCCAGGTCGATGCGGCCGGGGTAGAGACTTTCCAGGGTGCCGAACTGTTCGGCGATCACCAGAGGCGCGTGGTTGGGCAGCATCACGCCGCCGGAACCGACACGAATCGTCGAGGTGCCGCCGGCCAGGTAACCGAGCAACACCGAGGTGGCCGAACTGGCGATGCCATCCATATTGTGGTGTTCAGCCACCCAGAAACGGTTGTAGCCAAACTTTTCCACATGCTGGGCAAGGTCCAGGGAATTGCGCAGCGACTGCGCCGGACTGCCGTTGGCCCGCACGGGCACCAGGTCGAGGGTCGAGAACTTTACGTCGGACAGCGATTTCATAAGCCTGCTTCTCCAAGGGGGCCGCAGGCTTTTTAGACGAACCAAAACCTGCCGCTTCATGTGCATACCCATGCAATGAGGGCATATACCCGAGATTCAATAGTGGGACCGGAAATTTCCTACTGAATCACTCGGTTTCTCCGACAAGATGAACTTTGCCACGCCGTCTATCCTCAGAACCCTTACTGACGCAAAACCACCGTTCGAGGAGACCGCTATGAGTATCGTTAAAAAAGCATCCGCGCATTGGGAAGGTGACCTGAAGACGGGCCTGGGTTCTATTTCCACGGAAACCGGTGTGCTACGTGAAGCGCCTTACGGCTTCAAGGCGCGTTTCGAGGGCGGCAAGGGCACCAACCCGGAAGAACTGATCGGTGCAGCCCACGCAGGCTGTTTCTCCATGGCCTTTTCCATGATTCTCGGCGATGCCGGGCTCAAGGCTGACAGCATCGACACCCAGGCCGAAGTAACCCTCGACCAGGTCGACGGTGGCTTCGCGATCACCGCCGTGCACCTGATCCTCAAGGCCAAGATCCCTGGCGCGAGCCAGGCGCAGTTCGAGGAGTTAAGCAAGAAAGCCAAGGAAGGGTGCCCGGTGTCCAAGGTACTGAATGCGAAAATCAGCCTGGATGCCACGCTCGTAAACTGACGCCCCTGTAGCGATAGGCGCCGGCTTTTGTCGGGGCTGGCTTGCCTGCGAACGCGTCACCTCGACGTCATTGCGAAACCGAGGCGACGCACCGCGGGCAAGTCCTGCTCCCACAGAGGTGTCTTCAGACATTTAGTTATGCGTTAAATCAGAACTCGTATTTCACCGATGTGGTCCTATAGCCTATGCAGTCTAGGCGCACATCCGTGCGCAGTGCATTCAGGGAGCTTCACACATGAAACGTTTTGCCTTGGCGATCATCTGCGGTGTATTGGCCACTTCGGCCGTGGCCGCTCCAAAAGATTGTGAAGAGCTCAGGAAAGAGATCGAGGTCAAGATCCAGGCGAATGCGGTTCCTTCGTACACCCTGGAAATCGTCAGCAAGGAAGAAGCCGACAAGCACGACAGCGCCATGGTCGTCGGCAGCTGTGAGAACGGCACCAAGGCCATCGTCTACCAGAAGAACAACGACTGATCAGATGCAGTTGACGCTGCGTTCTTCCGCGAGCAACTGACGCGCCGAGTCGTACAGCCGGATATTCGGCGTGAAGGCCAGCGAGCGGCCTTCCAGCACATAGCGCTGGCCGGCCTGGAAGTGATCGTATTCCAGGGTCATGAAGCAAGTGCGGTACATCATCTGGCTCAGCCCACCCAGCCCGCCGCCTGCCGGGACTTCAAAGTCGAAACGCACCATCAGTTCGTGATGGCCGGGCGGGAATTGGAAGAAACGTCCGTCAGCCAGGTTCTTGCCGTCCAGACGCTGCGCCATGACCAGCTTGGAGCCCGGTGTCGGCGTGGTGAAATCGACCCAGGCTTGCTGCGGGTCCACCGGTGGTACGGGCGTTGTGGTGCAGGCACCGAGAAACAGGGCGGCGACGGGAAGCAAGAGCTGGCGCATGGCAGGCACTCAATGGGAAGGAAGTATTGAGCCTGGCGCCGACGGCAACAGACTCCCTATGAGTATAAACACGTCATGCCATGGAAAAATTCCACACAGGCGCGATAGTCTGGCGAGCAAATTACCCAGGAGCGGTCGGGGCATGGTCAGGCGTTTTCTTCCAGGGTTGTTGGTTGTGCTGCTCAGCGGCTGCTCCAGTGTCAGTTATTACAGTCAGTTGGCCAGCGGTCAGTGGCAATTGCTGCGGGCTCGTGAGCCGGTGGCGCAGGTGATTGCCGACCCCACACGCCCTGCGTTATTGCGCGAGCACCTGGTGCAATCTCAGCGGGCGCGCACGTTCGCCAGTGAACATCTGCACCTGCCCGACAACCAGAGTTACAAGTTGTACGCCGATATCGGCCGGCCCTATGTGGTCTGGAATGTCTTCGCCACGCAGGAATTTTCCCTGTCCCCCGAAACCCATTGCTTCCCCATTGCCGGTTGTGTGGCCTATCGCGGCTACTACAACCAGGGCGCGGCGCGTGGCGAGGCAGCGTTGTTGAAGCAGCGGGGTATGGACGTGTCGATAGGTGGCGTCGAGGCTTACTCCACCTTGGGCTGGTTCAATGACCCGATCATGAATTCGATGATGAACTGGGGCGATGAGCGCCTGGCCACGCTGATCTTCCATGAGCTGGCGCACCAGCGTTTCTATGTGAAGGACGACACCGAATTCAACGAGTCGTTTGCCAATTTCGTTGAGCAGGAAGGTACACGCCAATGGCGCGCTGCGCGGGGGCTGGCGCCAGATAGCCTGTCGACGTCCAAGCAACGTGATCAGTTTATCCAACTGGTCCTCGATACCCGTCGACGCTTGGAAACGCTCTACGCCCAGCCGTTGGCTAAGGATGCGATGCGTCAGGCCAAGGCGGCTCAGTTCGAGCGTTTGCGCGCCGATTATCGACACCTGCGTGATAACCAATGGGGCGGGGATAAGCGTTATGACGCCTGGATAAACCAGCCCATGAACAATGCGCGGTTGTTACCGTTTGGGTTGTATGACCAGTGGGTACCGGCGTTTGCGGCGTTGTTTGCGCAGGAAGGTGGGGATTGGGTGCGGTTTTATGCGGCGGTGGAGAAGCTGGGCGGGTTGCCGGTGGAGCAGCGCAAGGCGGCGTTGAAACAGTTGGAAGGTGCCGGGCTTTAGGGCCTCATCGCAGACAAGCCAGCTCCCACATTGGTCCTGGGTACACCGGTCAAAATGTAGGGGCTGGCGTGCCTGCGAAAGCTATCTCAAGAACGCTGCATAAACGCCTGGTGCATTTCGGCCAATGTCTCAAAATGCCAGGTTGGCGCCTCGGCATTCAACTCTTCAAAACTGCCAAAACCATACCCCACCGCTGCCGAATCCAGCCCATTGCTGTGCGCACCGATTAGGTCATGCTTGCGGTCACCAATCATCAGGGTGGTGGTCGGGTCCAGGCCTTCCTCGCTCATCAGGTGGGCGATCAGTTCGACTTTGTTGGTGCGCGTGCCGTCCAGTTCGCTGCCGTAGATGACCTTGAAGTGCTTGGCGAAATCGAAGTGCCGGGCGATCTCGCGAGCGAACACCCAAGGCTTGGACGTCGCGACGTAGAGCTGGCGTCCCTGGCCGCTCAAGTCCTCCAGCAACGGCATCACGCCCTCGAACACGCGGTTCTCATACAGGCCGGTCACTTTGAAACGCTCGCGGTAGAAATTCACCGCCTCCCACGCCTTGGCTTCATCAAAACCGTAGAACTGCATGAACGCTTGCAGCAACGGCGGGCCGATGAAATGTTCCAGCTGGGTCAAGTCCGGCTCGTCGATTCCCAGTTTGCCGAGGGCATATTGGATCGAACGGGTAATGCCCTCGCGCGGGTCAGTGAGGGTACCGTCCAGGTCGAACAGCACGGTTTGGTAATGCAGAGTCATCGGTCGAATCCTTCAGCCAGGTGCAGGTCTTTGAGCTTCACGTAGTTCGCGGCGCTGTAGGTGAAAAAGGCGCGTTCCTTGTCAGTCAGCGGGCGGATTTGTTTAACCGGGCTGCCTACATACAAGAAGCCGCTTTCGAGTTTCTTGCCGGGCGGCACCAGGCTGCCGGCGCCGATGATCACGTCGTCTTCCACCACCGCCCCGTCCATTACGGTGCTGCCCATGCCGATCAGGATGCGATTACCCACAGTGCAGCCATGCAGCATGACCTTGTGGGCGATGGTCACATCATCGCCGATCAGCAATGGGAAGCCATCCGGATTGAAGGGGCCCGCGTGGGTGATGTGCAGCACGCAGCCATCCTGCACGCTGGTGCGTGCACCGATGCGGATGCGGTGCATGTCGCCGCGAATCACGGTCAGCGGCCAGACCGAGCTGTCGGCGCCGATTTCGACATCGCCGATCACCACCGCCGAAATATCGACAAAAGCCCCGGCGCCCAGGGTTGGCGTATGGTTTTGGTAGGTGCGAAGGGTCACGATAGCCTCTCTCTCTTCTGCTGATAGCTGCGGTGGGCGTTGATTGTAATTAAGATGGCCCCATCTTTGTTCTTACCTATTTCTTCAGCCAAGGTGCCAACCGTGAGCGCGAACAACCCGCTTCTGCAGTCCTACGACCTGCCGCCGTTCTCGGCGATCCGTGCCGAGCACGTCCAGCCGGCCATCGAACAGATCCTCGCCGACAACCGTGTCGCCATCGAAGGCATCCTGCAAAGCCAGGGTAAACATCCGACGTGGGCCGGGCTGGTCCTGGCGATGGATGAACTGAATGACCGCCTGGGTGCCGCCTGGAGCCCGGTCAGCCACCTCAATGCCGTGTGCAACAGCGCCGAACTGCGCGAAGCCTACGAAGGCTGCCTGCCGGCGTTGAGTGCTTACTCCACCGAGATGGGCCAGAACCGCGAATTGTTCCAGGCTTTCGAAGCCTTGGCCAACAGCCCGGAAGCCGCCGGTTTCGACGTGGCGCAAAAAACCATCCTGGAACACGCCCTGCGTGATTTCCGCCTGTCGGGTATCGATTTGCCGCCGGAGCAGCAAAAGCGTTACGCCGAAGTGCAGAGCAAACTGTCCGAGTTGGGCAGCAAATTTTCCAACCAGTTGCTGGATGCCACCCAGGCCTGGACCAAACACGTCACCGACGAAGCCACCCTCGCCGGCCTGACCGATTCGGCCAAGGCGCAAATGGCGGCCGCCGCACAGGCCAAAGGCCTCGACGGCTGGCTGATCACCCTGGAATTCCCCAGCTACTACGCGGTGATGACCTACGCCCAGGATCGCGCCCTGCGTGAAGAAGTCTACGCGGCCTACTGTACCCGTGCGTCGGACCAAGGCCCGAATGCCGGTCAGAATGATAATGGTCCGGTCATGGAACAGATCCTCGACCTGCGTCAGGAACTGGCCAAGCTGCTGGGGTATGCGTCGTTCTCCGAACTGAGCCTGGCCACCAAAATGGCCGAGTCCAGCGATCAGGTGCTGAACTTCCTGCGCGACCTGGCCAAGCGCAGCAAGCCGTTTGCCGCCCAGGACCTGCAACAGCTCAAGGCCTATGCCGCCGAACAAGGCTGCGCGGACCTGCAAAGCTGGGACAGCGGTTTCTACGGCGAAAAACTTCGTGAGCAACGCTACAGCGTTTCCCAGGAGGCCCTGCGCGCCTACTTCCCGATCGACAAAGTATTGGGCGGCCTGTTTGCCATCGTGCAGCGCCTGTACGGCATCGAAATCGCCGAGCAGAAAGGCTTCGACACCTGGCACCCGGATGTCCGCCTGTTTGAAATCAAGGAAAACGGCCAGCACGTCGGCCGCTTCTTCTTCGACCTCTATGCCCGCGCCAACAAGCGTGGCGGTGCCTGGATGGACGGCGCCCGCGATCGTCGTCGCACGATCGATGGCGTGCTGCAAAGCCCGGTGGCCAACCTGGTGTGCAACTTCACCCCGGCCGACAGTGGCAAGCCTGCCCTGCTGACCCACGATGAAGTCACCACGCTGTTCCACGAGTTCGGCCACGGCCTGCACCACCTGTTGACCCGTGTTGAACATGCTGGCGTGTCGGGCATCAATGGCGTGGCCTGGGATGCGGTGGAATTGCCGAGCCAGTTCATGGAGAACTGGTGCTGGGAGCCGGAAGGCCTGGCGCTGATCTCCGGTCACTACGAAACCGGCGAGCCACTGCCCCAGGACTTGTTGGAAAAAATGCTTGCGGCGAAAAACTTCCAGTCTGGTTTGATGATGGTGCGTCAGCTGGAGTTCTCGCTGTTCGACTTTGAACTGCACGCCACCCACGGTGATGGCCGCAGCGTGGCGCAAGTGCTGGAAGGCGTGCGCGATGAGGTGTCGGTGATGCGTCCACCGGCCTACAACCGTTTTCCGAACAGCTTCGCGCACATCTTCGCCGGTGGTTACGCCGCGGGTTACTACAGCTATAAGTGGGCCGAAGTGCTGTCGGCGGATGCCTTCTCCAAGTTTGAAGAAGAGGGCGTGCTCAACGCTGAGACTGGCCGCGCCTTCCGCGAGGCAATCCTGGCGCGTGGCGGTTCTCAGGAGCCGATGGTGCTGTTCGTCGACTTCCGCGGACGTGCGCCGTCGATTGACGCACTCTTGCGCCACAGCGGCCTGAGTGAGGACGCGGCAGCATGAGTGAAGGGCCTGTGATTACTAAAAAGCAATTTATCGCCGGGGCGGTCTGCCCGGCGTGCAGCGAGCCGGACAAGTTGAAGATGTGGACCGAGGACAACGTGCCGCATCGCGAGTGCGTGGCCTGCGGTTACACCGACACGCTGAATGACCAAGGGTTGTCGGTCCCCAAGGAATTGGGCACACGGGTGAACACGTCGGCGTTGAAAGCGCCTGCGGACCCCAAGGTGCAGGCGGTGCAGTTCTTTCCTAACCCGAAGCTGAAAAAGGACTAACGGATGGCCCACTGCAGGAGCCGGCAAGCCGGCTCCTACTGTTGTTTCTCTTCTTTTCCCGTTGTCGTGATCCAGTCCTTCATCGAGCACAACGCAAACGCGCGGGTGCTGTAATCGCCATTCCCCAAAGCCGTGCGCAATTTGTCGACATCGGCTCCCATCATGTAGCGAACACCGTCCTTGAAGCCATTGCTGGGGCCGAAGACCGGCAGCCCTTGATTCTTGAGCATTGTTGACATGGCCGAGCAGGAGCTCGGTGAATGGCACTCAGGTTGGGGCCCGTCAAAGGACTGTGAATACTCAGTCTTTAGTCGCTGAAACGCTTTTCCTGATACATAGCCTGCTATCATTTGTAACTATTGATTTCTTAAAAAGCCAAATCGCTCACTAGAAGCCGGCTGATAAACCCGTGACCACATGATGAGGTGCCACCATGTCTGATCAAGATCAAGACAACCCCCGGCGTGACTTTCTGCGCAAATCCTTGACCTTGATCCCGGTGGTCACGGTTGCCAGCACCGGCCTTGGCGGCTCGATGCTGATGGCGACGCCTGAGCCGGCCCAGGCCGCGCCCGTCCAGCCTGCAGCCAGCGAAAAGGCCTACGAGCCAACTTATTTCACGGCTGAGGAGTGGGCGTTTATCAATGCCGCCGTCGCGCAATTGATCCCCGCCGATGCCCAAGGCCCAGGCGCTCTGGAAGCGGGTGCGCCGGAATACATCGACCGCCAGATGAACACGCCTTACGCCAGCGGAGCCCTGTGGTTCATGCAAGGCCCATTCAACGCCGATGCGCCGCCGGAGATGGGGTGGCAGAGCAAATTGGTGCCCAAGGAGATCTATCGCCTGGGCATTGCCGCGACGGATGCATGGTCGAAAGCGTTCAACGGCAAAGTTTTTGCTGCGCAAGACAGCGCTACCCGAGACGACATGTTGCGTCGTCTGGAGGCGGGCGGCAGTGAGGTGACGGCGCATTTCGAGGCGGTGCCACCAAAGCTGTTCTTCAACCTGTTGCTGCAAAACACCAAGGAAGGCTTCTTCTGCGACCCGATCCACGGCGGCAACAAAGGCATGGTCGGCTGGACCATGATCGGTTTTCCCGGCGCCCGCGCCGATTTCATGGACTGGGTTGAACGCAACGAGCAATACCCCTTCCCGGCAGTTTCCATCCGCGGCGAGAGGGCATAAACGTGGCGACCATTATGAAGAAAGTGGATGCAGTGATCGTAGGCTTCGGCTGGACCGGCGCGATCATGGCCAAGGAGCTGACAGAAGCAGGCCTCAACGTGGTAGCGCTGGAGCGCGGTCCTATGCAGGACACTTACCCCGACGGCAACTATCCCCAGGTCATCGACGAATTGACCTACAGCGTGCGTAAAAAACTCTTCCAGGACATCTCCAAGGAGACAGTGACCATTCGCCATAGCGTGAATGACGTTGCCCTGCCCAACCGTCAGCTGGGCGCATTTCTGCCGGGCAATGGTGTGGGCGGAGCGGGCCTGCACTGGTCCGGCGTGCATTTCCGTGTCGACCCGATCGAGTTGCGCATGCGCAGCCACTATGAAGAACGCTACGGCAAACACTTCATTCCCAAGGACATGACCATCCAGGACTTCGGCGTGAGCTACGAAGAGCTGGAGCCGTTTTTCGACTACGCGGAAAAAGTCTTCGGCACCTCTGGACAGGCTTGGACCGTAAAAGGGCAATTGGTAGGCGAAGGCCGTGGCGGTAACCCGTATGCGCCGGATCGCTCCAACCCTTTCCCGCTGGAGTCGCAGAAAAACACCGTCTCCGCACAACTGTTTCAGAAAGCGGCTGCCGAGGTGGGTTACAAACCCTACAACCTGCCCTCAGCCAACACTTCGGGGCCTTACACCAATCCCTATGGCGCCCAGATGGGGCCGTGCAATTTTTGTGGTTTTTGCAGCGGCTACGTCTGCTACATGTATTCCAAGGCATCGCCGAACGTGAACATCCTGCCGGCGTTGCGCCAGGTGCCGAACTTTGAACTGCGGCCCAATTCCCACGTGCTCAAGGTCAACCTCGACAGCACCAAGAGCAAGGCCACTGGCGTGACGTACATCGACGCCCAGGGCCGGGAATGCGAGCAACCAGCGGAGTTGGTGATCCTCGGCGCATTCCAGTTCCACAATGTGCGCTTGATGCTGCTCTCCGGTATCGGCAAGCCCTACGACCCGATCACCAACGAGGGCGTGGTGGGCAGAAACTTCGCCTACCAGAACATGGCCACCATCAAGGCGTTCTTCGACAAGGACACCCACACCAACAACTTCATCGGCGCCGGCGGCAATGGCGTGGCCATCGATGATTTCAACGCCGACAACTTCGACCACGGGCCCCATGGCTTTGTGGGCGGTTCGCCGATGTGGGTCAACCAGGCCGGCAGTCGACCGATTGCCGGTACGTCCAACCCGCCGGGCACCCCGGCGTGGGGCAGCGCCTGGAAGCGCGCCACCGCCGATTACTACACCCACCAGGTGTCGATGGATGCCCACGGTGCCCATCAGTCCTACCGGGGTAACTACCTGGATCTGGACCCGGTGTACCGCGATGCCTACGGCCAGCCGTTGCTGCGGATGACGTTCGATTGGCAGGAAAACGACATCAAGATGAACCGCTTCATGGTCGAGAAAATGGGCAAGGTCGCTGAAGCGATGAACCCCAAGGCAATTGCCGTGCTCGGCAAAAAAGTCGGCGAACACTTCAACACGGCGTCGTACCAGACCACCCACCTCAACGGTGGCGCGATCATGGGCACCGACCCTAAAACCAGTGCATTGAATCGCTACCTGCAGTGCTGGGATGTGCACAACGTGTTTGTCCCAGGTGCATCCGCTTTCCCACAAGGCTTGGGCTACAACCCTACAGGCCTGGTGGCGGCGTTGACCTACTGGTCGGCGCGGGCGATCCGCGAGCAGTACCTGAAAAACCCCGGCCCACTGGTTCAGGCATAAGGAGCGATGACCATGAAAGCACTTGTTATCGCGACCTTCGCGTTTTTCAGCAGTTGCTCTGTCAGCGCCGCTGAAACTGACTTGATCAAGCAAGGTGAATACCTGGCCCGCGCGGGTGACTGCGTGGCCTGCCACACCGCCAAGGGCGGAAAACCGTTTGCCGGTGGCCTGCCAATGGAAACCCCCATTGGCGTGATCTATTCCACCAACATCACCCCGGACAAGAGCGGCCTGGGCGACTACAGCTTCGAAGACTTCGACAAGGCTGTGCGCCATGGCGTCGCCAAGAGCGGTAGTACGCTCTACCCGGCGATGCCCTACCCGTCTTACGCACGTGTCAGCGACAGCGATATGCAGGCGTTGTACGCGTACTTCATGAAGAGGGTGGAACCCGTCGCTCAAGAGAACAAGGACAGTGACATTCCGTGGCCCTTGAGCATGCGCTGGCCGTTGGCGGCATGGCGCTGGATGTTTGCGCCTGCCGTCGAGGAGCATCAGGCGCAAGCCGTCGTCGACCCGGTGATCAGCCGGGGTGCCTACCTGGTGGAGGGCCTTGGCCATTGCGGTGCGTGCCATACGCCACGGGCGTTGACCATGCAGGAAAAAGCCCTGAGTGCCACTGATGGCAACGCCTTCCTGGCCGGCAGCGCGCCGCTCGAAGGCTGGATCGCGAAAAGCCTGCGTGGCGATCACAAGGACGGCCTCGGTAGCTGGAGCGAGGAGCAACTGGTGCAGTTCCTCAAGACCGGCCGCAGTGACCGCAGCGCAGTATTTGGTGGCATGAGCGACGTTGTCGTCCACAGCATGCAGTACATGTCGGAAAATGACCTGACGGCTATCGCCCGTTACCTCAAGAGTTTACCGGCGGTGGACCCCAAGGACTCACCGCACACGTATGACAAGCAAGTGGCCGAGGCCTTGTGGAAAGGCGACGACAGCCAGCGGGGCGCCTCGGTGTATATCGACAACTGCGCGGCCTGCCACCGTACCGACGGCCATGGCTACACACGGGTGTTCCCAGCGCTGGCGGGCAACCCGGTGTTGCAGACGGCGGATGCCACGTCATTGATCAATATCGTGTTGAACGGTGGTACCTTGCCGGCCACTCACACGGCACCGTCCACGTTCACCATGCCGGCATTCGCTTGGCGCCTGTCGGATCAGGAAGTGGCTGATGTTGTCAGTTTTGTCCGGGGCAGCTGGGGTAATACAGGTAGCGCAATCAGTGCTGCTCAAGTTGCAGACATACGTAAAAAATCGGGCGATAAGAATTAACTACAGTTAGAGTGGGAAGCCCAACTTATAGGTTGTTGATATAAGTTGGGCGGCTGTAGTTAGTCGGTGTAATTAGTTTAATTCCGAGTTTTCTGGCAGGTCATTGCAAACGCGTTGGCCATGGTCAGAAAAATAGCCTTGTCCTCGTCGTCAAAGTCGCCGTCATTGTCCAGGTCCGTTGGCGATGATGTGGTGTCGTAGTGGCCGTCTTTCCTGGATGAAGAGGCGTACATGGCGTACGAAAGAACCCCATTGTTAAAACGTTCGAGCAACACTTCAGGGCTGTTATCTTTTTCAAAATCTTCACACGTTAAGCGCAGTTCGTCCTGAGACATATAGAGGTCCTTCTGGTTGGTTACTAAGTTGAGACTGGATCATAGTTGCAGAACAAAAGTTTAATCCACGACTCAAGTGTGGCGATTTATGTCGTGAAAGTTCGTATGTAATACGGTGCGTTTTCAGCTGTCAGGAGATGGCCTCGAAACTTCCCGCTCGACGGTGCTGGCGCGAAATGCCAGGTTCAAATACTGTATGTGGATACAGTATAGAGGTATGCCCATGAGTTCTCTCCTGCCGCCCCGTGGCCGAGGCACGGCCACCAACCTGCATAACCGCTTTGCGCCTACGGTGAGCGTGGCCGAGGACGATGGTTGGTTTCAGGAAGTGCCACCGACCCAGGGCACTGAAGTGCGTATCGAGACGGCCAAGAGCATCATCACCCGCAACAACTCGCCGGACCTGCCGTTTGATCGTTCGATCAACCCCTACCGTGGCTGCGAGCATGGCTGCATCTACTGCTATGCGCGGCCCAGCCATGCTTATTGGGACATGTCACCGGGGTTGGATTTCGAAACCAAACTGATCGCCAAGACCAACGCCGCCGATGTGTTGGAGCAGCAACTGTCGAGGCCGGGTTATGTGTGCGCGCCGATCAATCTGGGGTCCAATACCGACCCGTACCAGCCGATCGAGCGCGAGTACAAGATCACCCGGCAAATCCTGGAAGTGCTGCTGCGCTATCGCCACCCGGTGACCATTATCACCAAGGGATCGCTGATTTTGCGCGATCTGGACCTGCTCACTGAGTTGGCGCGCCAGCGGCTGGTGGCCGTGATGATCAGCCTCACCAGCCTGGACGACGAACTCAAGCGCATCCTGGAGCCACGCACGGCGGCGCTCAAGGCACGGTTGCGGGCGATTCGGGTGATGCGTGAGGCGGGGATTCCGGTGGGCGTGTTGTGTTCGCCGATGATCCCGATGATCAACGACAGTGAATTGGAGAGTCTGCTGACCGAAGCCCATGCCGCTGGCGCGCAAAGTGCCGCGTACATGATGCTGCGCCTGCCGCTGGAGGTGGCGCCGCTGTTCGAAGAGTGGCTGGCGGCGCATTACCCGCAGCGCGCGACCCATGTGATGAGCCTGGTGCGCCAGGTGCGTGGTGGTGAGGTGTATGACAGCCGCTTCGGCGTGCGCATGCGGGGTGAAGGGCCGTTTGCCGATTTGCTGGCTCAACGCTTCAGTAAAGCGATCAAGCGTCTTGGTCTTGATCGGCGGGAAGGTTTTAATCTGGATTGCACGGCCTTTTGCCCTCCGGGCAGACAGATGGCTTTGTTGTAAACTGAAGAGGTGAAACGCGAAACTCCTGTAGGAATGGTCGCGTTTTGATATCACTGAAACCCGCGATCTAGAGCGGTTCATTCAGTTTGAGTTAAGTTTCGACGGTTACCTTGTTCAGCGAGTGACTGATGAGTCGGCGCTCTGGCCTCTGGCGTATTACAACTTTTCCATTGGCTAAGCGTCGAACTGACCTGAAAACTCCCCTGCATTAATCAAGAGGATGAATCATGAGTGACAAGGATAAACAGCCGTTGGCTGCGTCGGCTTCTGCCTCTTCGGTGGCTGAAACCGCCGATGCAGCGCTAAAGCATATCGTTGACGGCTTTTTGCATTTCCATCACGACGTCTTCCCCCAGCAGGAAGAGCTCTTCAAAAAACTTGCCACGGCTCAGAGCCCACGGGCGATGTTCATTACCTGTGCCGACTCGCGCATCGTGCCCGAGCTGATCACCCAAAGTTCGCCTGGCGACCTGTTCGTGACGCGTAACGTCGGCAACGTGGTGCCGCCTTACGGCCAGATGAACGGCGGTGTGTCCACGGCCATCGAGTACGCGGTACTGGCCTTGGGCGTACAGCACATCATCGTCTGCGGGCACTCCGATTGCGGCGCCATGCGCGCGGTACTCAACCCCGACAGCCTGGAGAAGATGCCGACGGTCAAAGCCTGGTTGCGGCATGCCGAGGTCGCCAAGACCATGGTCCATGACAATTGCGACTGCGCCAACGAAGGCGAGAGCATGAAGGTGCTGACCGAAGAAAACGTCATCGCCCAGCTGCAACATTTGCGCACCCACCCCTCCGTGGCTTCGCGCATGGCCAACGGTCATTTATTTATTCATGGTTGGATCTACAACATCGAGACCAGTGAAATCCGGGCCTACGATGCGGACCAGTCTGCGTTCCGCCCATTGAGCGGCGACGGGCCGATTCCTTCCGCGACGCCTAAAGCGCGCTTCTAAAACACTTCCCTGCCGGGTAAAGCGGTGGCTGCCATGGACGCAGCCAGGCTTTGCCGCGCCCGGTAAATGCCTCGGGAGAGTCATCATGCGTGCTGCTCAATTGAAAGCTGTACTGCCACGGGAGCTGCTCGCCTCTGTGGTTGTGTTTCTGGTCGCCCTGCCGCTGTGCATGGGGATCGCGATTGCCTCAGGCATGCCCCCGGCCAAGGGCTTGATCACCGGAATCATCGGTGGCCTGGTGGTGGGTTGGTTGGCAGGCTCGCCGCTGCAGGTCAGTGGCCCGGCGGCGGGCCTGGCGGTGTTGGTGTTCGAGCTGGTGCGCCAGCACGGCATGCTGATGCTCGGGCCGATCCTGTTGTTGGCGGGTTTCCTGCAACTGGTGGCCGGGCGTTTGCGTCTGGGCTGCTGGTTCCGCGTCACGGCGCCGGCGGTGGTGTACGGTATGCTGGCGGGGATTGGCGTGTTGATTGTGTTATCCCAGATTCACGTGATGCTCGACGGCGCGCCCAAGCCTTCTGGGCTGGATAACCTGACGGGGTTCCCAGCGGCGTTGGCCGAGGCGATTCCTATCCTGGGCGGCGGCCTGGGTTGGCAGGCGGGATTGCTCGGTTTGTCGACGATGCTGGTGATGTACGCCTGGGACAAATTACGCCCGCAACGCCTGCGCTTTGTGCCGGGTGCCTTGTTGGGTGTAGGCCTGACCACGGTGGTCAGCCTGGTGCTGGCGTTGCAGGTCAAACGCGTGGAAGTCCCGGAAAACCTCGCCGACGCTATCGACTGGCTGCGTCCCAGCGACCTGCTCAACCTCGCTGACCCCCAGCTGCTGATTGCCGCCTTCGCTGTGGCGTTTATCGCGAGCGCCGAAACCCTGCTCTCCGCCGCGGCGGTCGACCGCATGCACAGTGGTCAGCGTTCTGATTTCGATAAGGAGTTGTCCGCCCAGGGTGTCGGTAACATGCTCTGTGGTCTGCTCGGTGCCTTGCCGATGACTGGAGTGATCGTGCGCAGCTCGGCCAACGTGCAGGCCGGTGCGACCACGCGTTTGTCGGCGATGTTCCACGGGCTGTGGCTGCTGGCGTTCGTGCTGTTACTGTCGAGTGTGCTGCAAAGCATTCCGGTGGCGAGCCTGGCGGGTGTGTTGGTGTACACCGGGATCAAGCTGGTGGACATCAAGGCGTTCAAGGCACTGGGGCGCTATGGGCGGATGCCGATGTTTACCTACGCAGCCACGGCGTTGGCGATCATCTTTACCGACCTGCTGACCGGCGTACTGGTGGGCTTTGGGTTGACGTTGGTCAAGCTGGCGTTCAAGGCTTCGCGGCTCAAGGTCAGCTTGATCGACTTGCCCCAGGAAGGAGAGATGGAGCTGCGTCTGACGGGGGCGGCGACCTTCCTGAAGGTGCCGGCGTTGACTCAGGTGCTCTCGACGGTACCTGCGGGCAGCACCGTGCACGTGCCGTTGAGCAACTTGAGTTACATCGACCATTCCTGCCTGGAGCTACTGGAAGAATGGGGGCGGGCCAATGCGGCCAAGGGCTCGACGCTGGTGATCGAAGCGCGCGGGTTGAAGCGCCGGTTGGAAGGTCGGGTGCGGACGACGACGGGGATAGGTTCGGCGCCGTCGGTGAGCTGACGAAACCGGATCAAAAATGTGGGAGCGGGCTTGCTCGCGAATGCAGGGTGTCAGTCACCGGAAATGTTGACTGAGTCACCGCATTCGCGAGCAAGCCCGCTCCCACGTGGGTTTTGTATTAGATCGAAGATCTAGGCGGGCTGATCCAACGCCAACTCAACCCCCAACTGCCGCGACAGGCACGGCCAGCGTTTCCACGCGGCTTCTGTGTCCGGGCTCTTCAGCTGTTCGCGATAGGCTTCGACCGACTCCAGCGCAAAGCTGTCTTCGTTGAGCATTTCATCCACGGCGTGGTGTACCGCTTCATCCAACTGGTTGGCGAAGGCTTCGCCGATCAGTTGGTGGGCGATGACATTAGCGACAGTCGTGTCGGCCGGAATCAATGGCTGGCCAAAATGCTTGATATAGAGATCGTTCACCTCTTCCACCAATCGATGCGCCAGGTAGGCCTCGTCCAGCAGGCCGTCGAGCCCTTCGTGGCCGGCGAGGATGGCGGGCGGTTGCAGGAAGAAATGCTCGGCGATCTTCAGCACCGGCTTGATCTGGCTTTCGATACCCGCTTCGCGGGCCACGTCGTTGGCGGCGTCGAGTAAATCGGGGACGAGATCGATGTAGGCGGTGACAAAGCGGGTCATGACAATGTGGCGATCACCGTCAGCCAGGGAGATGGCCGAATGCAGGTGCGGCAATTGTTTTTCCAGTTGCTGGGCAAGCTGGCCTGTGCTGGCTTCGTGTTGATGGGCACGGGAAATCTGCTCGCGCAATGCGGCGGTGTTCATGAAAGCTCCAGTGATGCAGGTGTAGGAAAAGGGAGAGGATAAGGTAGCTCGTTTATACGAGCGTCTAAGACGCATTTGTCATAATTATTTCATGGTTATGCGCCACCGTTATATCGAATTGCCATCGTTCGTCGGATAAACGATTCCGCTCCCGGTTTTATTGGCTATTTCCGGTCATTTCTACTCATTTGCCCCTACGCATTGCAGGGTTGCAGAGCGTGTCTATACTCGGGTTTGTACGCGATTAGCTGATGACGCCAGACTGCATAAGCAGGCAAGGCCAGGCGGTTGTAAGCAGTATGGAAGCCGCTCCCTTCGACGCAGGTGCAAACCGGCGGGATAACAAGAACGATAAGGGGAACCCGCAATGATGCGACATCCACACGTTTGGATGGGCCTCCTGTTGTGGTCGGTATTCGGCCAGGCACATGCCGCCTGGACAACGAATATGGCGCCAGGGGCGACAGAAGTCAGTCACGCTGTGTTCGACCTGCACATGACCATTTTCTGGATCTGTGTGGTGATCGGCATCATCGTGTTTGGCGCGATGTTCTGGTCGATGATCCTTCATCGCCGGTCCACGGGCCAGGTCGCGGCCAAGTTCCACGAGAGCACCACCGTGGAAATCCTCTGGACCGTCGTGCCCTTGTTGATCCTGATCGCGATGGCCATTCCTGCGACCAAGACCTTGATCAATATCTACGACAGCAGTGAGTCGGATATCGATATCCAGGTCACCGGCTACCAGTGGAAGTGGCATTACAAATACCTGGGCCAGGACGTGGAGTTCTTCAGCAACCTGGCCACGCCCGCCGAGCAGATCCACAACCAGGCGACCAAAGGTGAACACTACCTGCTGGAAGTCGACCAGCCCCTGGTATTGCCAGTGGGCGCCAAGGTGCGCTTTCTGGTGACGGCCGCCGACGTGATCCACTCCTGGTGGGTGCCGGCCTTTGCGGTCAAGCGCGACGCCATTCCCGGTTTCGTCAATGAGGCCTGGACCCGCGTTGAGAAACCCGGCATCTACCGTGGCCAGTGCGCCGAACTGTGCGGCAAGGACCACGGTTTCATGCCCATTGTGGTCGAGGTCAAGTCCAAGGCCGATTACGAGACCTGGCTTGGCGAGCGCAAGGCAGAGGCCGCCAAGCTCAAGGAGCTGACCTCTAAAGAGTGGACGTTGGAAGAGTTGGTGGCCCGTGGCGACAAGGTCTACCACACCACCTGCGTGGCCTGTCACCAGGCCGAAGGCCAGGGCCTGCCGCCGATGTTCCCGGCGCTCAAGGGCTCGAAGATCGCCACCGGCCCCGCAGCTGATCACCTGAGCATTGTCTACCACGGCAAGCCCGGCACCGCGATGGCGGCCTTTGGCAAACAGCTCTCGGAAGTGGATATCGCTGCCGTAGTGACCTACGAGCGCAATGCCTGGGGCAACAACAAAGGCGACATGGTCACGCCTAAAGACGTGCTGGCCATCAAGCAGGCGGAAAGCAAATGACCTACCTCAAGGCGTCTACCTCGACCCGCCCCGCCCACTCGCTTGCAGGAGAACGGCCATGAGCGCTGTGATCGATGACCATGGTCACGCCGACCATGCCCACGGCCCCGCCAAGGGGTTGATGCGCTGGGTGCTGACCACCAACCACAAAGACATCGGCACCCTGTACCTGTGGTTCGCTTTTGCCATGTTCCTGCTCGGCGGCTCATTTGCCATGGTGATCCGGGCCGAGTTGTTCCAGCCAGGCCTGCAGATTGTGCAGCCGGCGTTCTTCAACCAGATGACCACCATGCACGGGCTGATCATGGTGTTCGGCGCGGTGATGCCAGCGTTTGTAGGCCTGGCCAATTGGATGATCCCGTTGATGATCGGCGCGCCCGACATGGCCCTGCCGCGCATGAACAACTTCAGCTTCTGGCTGTTACCGGCGGCATTCCTGCTGTTGGTCTCAACGCTGTTCACGCCGGGCGGTGGGCCGAACTTCGGCTGGACCTTCTACGCCCCGCTCTCGACCACCTACGCGCCGGAAAGCGTGACGTTCTTCATCTTCGCGATCCACCTGATGGGCATCAGCTCGATCATGGGCGCGATCAATGTGGTCGCCACCATTCTCAACCTGCGCGCCCCCGGCATGACGTTGATGAAAATGCCGCTGTTTGTCTGGACCTGGCTGATCACCGCGTTCCTGCTGATTGCGGTCATGCCGGTGCTGGCCGGTTGCGTGACCATGATGCTGATGGATATCCACTTCGGCACCAGCTTCTTCAGTGCCGCTGGCGGCGGTGACCCGGTGCTGTTCCAGCACGTGTTCTGGTTCTTCGGCCATCCCGAGGTGTACATCATGATCCTGCCGGCCTTTGGCGCCGTCAGCTCGATCATCCCGACCTTCTCGCGCAAGCCGCTGTTCGGCTACACCTCGATGGTCTACGCCACGGCGAGTATCGCGTTCCTCTCGTTCATCGTGTGGGCGCACCACATGTTTGTGGTGGGCATCCCGCTGGTGGGCGAGCTGTTCTTCATGTACGCCACGTTGCTGATCGCCGTGCCCACGGGGGTGAAGGTGTTCAACTGGGTCAGCACCATGTGGCAAGGCTCGCTGACCTTCGAGACGCCGATGCTGTTTGCCGTGGCCTTTGTGATCCTGTTCACCATCGGTGGGTTCTCCGGGCTGATGCTGGCGATTGCTCCGGCGGACTTCCAGTACCACGACACCTATTTCGTGGTGGCGCATTTCCATTACGTACTGGTGCCCGGTGCGATCTTCGGCATCTTCGCTTCGGCCTACTACTGGCTGCCGAAATGGACTGGCCACATGTACGACGAAACCCTGGGCAAGCTGCACTTCTGGCTGTCTTTCGTGGGCATGAACATGGCGTTTTTCCCGATGCACTTCGTCGGGCTGGCGGGTATGCCGCGGCGGGTGCCGGACTACAACCTGCAGTTCGCCGACTTCAACATGGTCTCGTCGGTCGGCGCGTTCATGTTCGGCGCCACGCAGATCTTCTTCCTGTTCATTGTGATCAAGTGCATCCGTGGCGGTACGCCCGCGCCGGCCAAGCCTTGGGATGGCGCTGAAGGCCTGGAGTGGAGCATCCCTTCGCCTGCGCCGTACCACACGTTCACCACGCCACCGGAGGTCAAATGAACAGGACGATGGGAGGCTGCCATGGCTGAGTCCTTGCCCACCAAGCGCCTGGTCACGCGGCTGCTGATCCTGGTGGTGGCGATGTTCGCCTTCGGCTTTGCACTGGTGCCGATCTACGACGTGATGTGCAAGGCATTCGGCATCAACGGCAAGACGGCCGGGCAGTACGAGGGCGAGCAGATCGTCGATTCCTCGCGCCAGGTGCGAGTGCAGTTTTTGTCCACCAACGCCATCGACATGGTCTGGGATTTTTATGCCAAGGCTGACGAGGTAGTCGTTAACCCGGGCGCGGTGACCGAGATGCTGTTCGTGGCGCACAACCCTACCGATAAGCCAATGACTGCCCAGGCCGTCCCCAGTATTTCACCGGCCGAAGCGGCGATGTACTTCCACAAGACCGAGTGCTTTTGCTTCACCCAGCAAGTGCTGCAACCGGGCCAACGCATCGAGATGCCGGTGCGTTTTATCGTCGACCGCGACATGCCCAAGGATGTGAAGCATCTGACCCTGGCGTACACGCTGTTCGACATCACTGCGCGCCAACCGCCGGTGGCTGTCCACAGCGGCGGCTAGCTACTGTTTGCCCCCTCAATCAGGAGAGCGAATACATGTCGTCTCATGATACGTACTACGTACCAGCACAAAGCAAATGGCCAATAATTGCCACGTTTGGCCTGTTGATCACGGTGTACGGGTTGGGTCTGTGGTTCAACGACCTCAAGGCCGCGCGCGCGGAATCCCACGCCCCGTGGATCTTTTTCGTCGGCGGGCTGTTGCTGGCTTACATGCTGTTCGGCTGGTTCGGCGCGGTGATCAAGGAAAGCCGTGCCGGTTTGTACAGTTCGCAGATGGACCGCTCGTTCCGCTGGGGCATGACCTGGTTCATCTTTTCCGAGGTGATGTTCTTTATCGCATTCTTCGGTGCGCTTTTTTATGTACGGCACATGTCCGGTCCGTGGCTGGGTGGCGAGGGCCACAAGGGCATTGCGCACATGCTGTGGCCGAACTTCGAATTTGCCTGGCCGTTGCTGAACAACCCCGATCCGAAGATGTACCCGGCACCGGAAGGCACCATCAGCCCCTGGGGCCTGCCGCTGGTGAACACCATCCTGCTGGTGAGCTCCAGCGTGACCATCACCATTGCCCACCATGCGCTGCGCAAAGGTCATCGCGGCGCGCTGAAAATCTGGTTGGCGATCACCGTGCTGTTGGGCCTGGCATTCCTCGGGTTCCAGGCTGAGGAATACATCCACGCCTACAAAGAGCTGGGCCTGACCTTGGGCTCTGGCGTGTACGGCGCGACGTTCTTCATGCTCACCGGCTTCCACGGCGCCCACGTCACCATTGGCACCGTTATTTTGTTCGTGATGCTGATGCGCATCCTCAAGGGGCATTTCAATGCCGAGCACCAGTTCGGTTTCGAGGCGGCCAGTTGGTATTGGCACTTTGTGGATGTGGTGTGGATCGGGCTGTTTTTCTTCGTCTATGTGCTGTGAGGCGCCCTACCACGGCGCATGAGAAACCAGTTGGCCGCTGAAAAAGCCCCAGGCGATCAGCGCCACGGTGATCACGGCCAGCACGACACGTACGGTCAAGGCAGTGACGAGGCGGTTGGAGTTGCCCTCGTCCTTGACCAGGAAGAACAAGCCACTGAACAGGCTCACAACGGTCGCGATCAGCATCAGGGCAATAGCGGCTTTGAGCATGGTCTGGCTCCAATGGGATGGGCGGGCAATGAAAACAAGTATAGCCAGCGCCATAAAATGCTTTCGTCCAGGCGTCGCACCCACTGTGGTGGTGTTGGTGCTGCTGCCGTTGATGGTGGGTCTGGGGTTTTGGCAGCTGTCTCGCGGCCATGAAAAGCAGTTGCTGGTGGACAGTTATGCCGAGCGGCGCGCGGCTGACCCGATCAGCAGCGCGCAGCTCAACGACAGGGCTGACCCCGCCTTTCGCCGCGTGCGGTTGCGCGGTCAATTCGACGCTGAGCACAGCGTGTTTCTCGACAATCGCCTGCGCGACGGCAAAGCCGGCGTAGAGCTGTTGCAACCCTTCCACGACCAGGCCAGCGGCCTGTGGCTGTTGCTCAATCGCGGTTGGCTGCCCTGGCCGGATCGGCGCACGCCGCCCATCTTCACCACGCCGGATCAGCCTGTGAATCTTGACGCCTGGGTGTACATCGCGCCTGGCGAAACCTTCCAGTTGCGCGCGGACCCCACGACCGCGCAATGGCCGCGTCTGCTGACGGCCTTGCACCCTGCCGCGCTCTGGTCCGAGCTGGGCCGCAACGGATTCGCCTACGAACTGCGGGCCGAAGCCGGCCCCGGCACCTACGAAACCACCTGGCCAATCGTCGCCATGGGCCCGGAAAAACACGTGGCGTATGCCGTGCAGTGGTTCGCCATGTCGCTGGCGTTGCTGGCGCTTTATCTCTACCTCGGATGGCACAACAAAAAGGAGAAGCCCCATGGGAGCGGCCACCAATCCACTCAACATGTCTGAAACGCCCGATCGGCGCAAAGGCCGTTGGCAGTTGATCCTGATTCTGATGATGGTGATCGGCCCGATGGCGCTGGCCACCTTCATGTACAAGCTGCAGTTTTGGGTACCGCAGAGCCGCAGCTACCACGGAGAGATGATCGGTAATGGCCAGACCCGTGCTGATATAGGCGTACAGGCCGATGAGCAGCGCTGGCAACTGCTGGTGACCGCGCCCACCGCCTGTGCAGCCGATTGCCAGCAATTGGTGTATCTCGCACGCCAACTGCAAATCAGCCTGGGCCGTGATGCCTCCCGTGCCAGCCATGCCCTGGCCAGTGCGCAACCGGTGAGCGCGGAGTACGAGGCCAAGCTGAAAGTGGAATATCCACAGTTGCAACGCTACTCGCTGGACTTGTCGACCTTCACCAAGGACGCCGCCGCGCCGGGTGACGCGCAGCTGTGGATTGTCGATCCCCACGGCAACCTGGTGCTGCGCTATGACGCCAAGGTCAAGGGCAAGGACTTGCTCAACGACCTGCGCCTTCTGCTGAAACTGTCGAACATCGGATAAGGGCATCGTCATGGCCAAGCCTGGATTTCGCCTCGCGTTGTTTGCCACCCTGCTGGCACTGATCGTCGTGCTGCTCGGCGCCTATACGCGCCTGACCCACGCCGGTCTGGGTTGCCCGGATTGGCCGGGCTGCTATGGCTTCATCAGCGTGCCGAAGACCGAAGCCCAGTTGGCCCATGCCGAACTGCATTTCCCTGATACGCCGGTCGAGGCGGACAAGGGCTGGGCCGAGATGACCCATCGCTACTTCGCCGGCACCCTGGGCTTGCTGATCGTGCTGCTGGCCGCGCGTTCGTGGAGCCATCGGCGCGATCCAGGCCAGCCGGTGAAGTTGCCGCTCTTTGTGCTGGCGGTGGTATTCGCGCAGGCCGCGTTTGGCATGTGGACGGTGACGCTGAAGCTGTGGCCGCAGGTGGTCACCGGGCATTTGTTAGGCGGTTTTGCGACCTTGAGCCTGCTGTTTCTGCTGACCCTGCGCTTGTCCGGCGTATTGCCCGCCTTGATTGTGCCCAGGCGCCTGCAATATTGGGCGACGGCGGGCCTGGTGCTGGTGATCGGCCAGATCGCGCTGGGGGGGTGGGTCAGTTCCAACTACGCGGCGGTGGCCTGTATCGATCTGCCGACGTGCCATGGCGAATGGTGGCCGGCAGCGGATTTTGCCAACGGCTTTCATCTTACCCAGCACATCGGGCCCAACTACCTGGGCGGGCAACTGGACAGTGAGGCACGCACCGCCATCCACCTGACCCATCGCATTGGCGCCGTCATCGTCAGCCTGGTGCTGCTCGGCCTGGCCTGGCAACTGCGTGCAGTAGGTATGACTCGCTTGGCGGGCTTGCTACTGATCGCCCTGGTGGCGCAAATCTGCCTGGGCCTGAGCAATGTGTATTTCCACCTGCCGCTGCCGGTTGCGGTCGGGCATAACGCGGGTGGTGCGGCCTTGTTGCTGACGCTGGTTCTGGTCAACTACCACGCCCGCACCAGCCTGGTCCGGGTGCGCAACCAGTTGCCGTTCGGTTGGCGTTTCATTCCGCGTAAACACGTATCGGGCCTCATCACCCTTAAAGGAGAAATGCCATGGCGACCTTGATCGGCGCGCGTCAGGGTCAGGCGATCTGGCGTGATTACCTGGAGCTGACCAAGCCGAAGGTGGTGGTGCTGATGCTCATTACCTCGCTGGTGGGGATGTTCCTGGCGACCCGTGCCGGCGTGCCGTGGACGGTACTGGTATTTGGCAACCTGGGGATTGCCCTGTGCGCGGGCGGTGCGGCGGCGGTCAATCATGTGGTGGATCGGCGTATCGATGCGGTGATGGCGCGCACTCACAAGCGGCCGCTGGCAGAGGGACGGGTATCGCCGCTGGCGGCGTTGGCGTTTGCATTGTTTCTGGCTGTGGCAGGATTGGCGCTGTTGCTGGCGTTCACCAACCCGTTGGCGGCTTGGCTGACGCTGGCCTCGCTGCTCGGTTATGCGGTGATCTACACCGGCTTTCTCAAGCGTGCGACGCCGCAGAATATCGTTATCGGTGGCCTGGCCGGTGCTGCGCCGCCACTGCTGGGCTGGGTCGCGGTCACCGGGCATGTCAGCGCCGAGCCCCTGCTGTTGATGCTGATCATCTTCGCCTGGACGCCGCCGCACTTCTGGGCCCTGGCCATACACCGCAAGGAGGAATACGCCAAGGCGGATATCCCGATGCTGCCGGTGACCCACGGCGAGCACTACACCAAGGTGCATATCCTGCTCTACACCTGCGCCTTGCTGGCGGTGAGCCTGATGCCCTATGTGATCCACATGAGCGGCCCGTTGTACCTTGCGTGTGCACTGCTGTTGGGCGGGCGCTTTCTGCAATGGGCCTGGGTGTTGTACCGTGGCGGTCGGCCGCACGCGGCGATCAACACCTTCAAGTACTCTATCTGGTACTTGCTGCTGCTGTTTATCGCGCTGCTCCTTGACCACTACCTACTGTTGAACCTATGACTCGAACTCAAAAAACTGTCTTCATCCTGGTGGCCCTGGTGGCATTGATCATGGGCCTGACCGTTAACAAAGTGCTCTCGGGCAAAGGCCAGGGTGACCCTACCGCCTTGATTGACGCTGGCATCATCCTGTTGCCGCAAAGCCGTCAGTTGCCGCCGGTGACCATGACCAACCAGGACGGCCAGCCAGTGGTGGTCAACGAATTGAAAGGCAAGTGGAGCCTGCTGTTCTTCGGCTACACCTTCTGCCCGGATATCTGCCCGACCACCCTCGCCCAGCTGCGCCAGATCAAGAGCGAACTGCCCAAGGACGTTGTGGATAAGTTGCAGGTGATCCTGGTCAGCGTCGACCCGAACCGCGACACGCCGACTCAGCTCAAGCAGTACCTGGGCTACTTCGACCCGCAGTTCCAGGGCCTGACCGGCGCAAACGTGGAGGAGGTGCAGAAGGTGTCGAATGCGGTGAGCATTCCGTTCATTCCGGCCGATACCAGCAAGCCCAACTACACCGTCGACCACAGTGGCAACCTGGCGCTGATCGGACCGGATGGGACCCAGCGTGGGTTTATCCGGGCGCCGTTGAACAATCAGAAGCTGGTAGCGCAATTGCCCGGCTTGCTACTGCGTAAATAAGTCGGACGCCAACCCTGCCAACAACACAAAACAGATGTGGGAGCTGGCTTGCCTGCGATTGCGGGGGGCCAGCCAACATCTTCGTCGACTGACACTCCGCATTCGCGAGCAAGCCCGCTCCCACATTTTTTGATCTCCAGTGTTTGGGAGATCGAGTCAGATCAGAACGCCGGCTTGATCGCGCCTTTGTACTTCTCTTCGATGAATTTCTTCACTTCAGGCGTGTGCAGGGCAGCAACCAGCTTCTTCACGGCGTCCGAGTCTTTGTTGTCTTCGCGCGTCACCAGGATGTTCACGTAAGGCGAGTCGCTGCCTTCGATGACCAGTGCGTCCTTGGACGGATCCAGCTTGGCTTCCAGCGCGTAGTTGGTGTTGATCAGCGCCAGGTCGACCTGGGTCAGCACGCGCGGCAGGGTGGCGGCTTCCAGTTCGCGGAACTTCAGGTTCTTTTCGTTCTGGGTGATGTCCTTGATGGTCGACAGGATGTTGGTCGGGTCCTTCAAGATGATCAGGCCATTCTTGGCCAGCAGCAACAGCGCGCGGCCGCCGTTGGTGGCGTCGTTCGGGATCACGACGTTTGCGCCGCTAGGCAGCTCGTCCAGCTTCTTGTACTTGCTGGAGTAGGCGCCCAGGGGTTCCAGGTGCACGGCGCCGACGCTCACCAGGTGAGTGCCCTTGGCCTTGTTGAACTCATCCAGGTACGGCTGGTGCTGGAAGAAGTTGGCGTCCAGGCGCTTTTCAGCGACTTGTACGTTCGGCTGCACGTAGTCGGTGAAGACTTTGACCTGCAGGTCTACGCCTTCTTTGGCGAGCGCAGGTTTCACGAATTCCAGGATTTCCGCATGAGGCACCGGCGAAGCTGCGACCGTAATGGTCTCGGCGTGGGCGGAAAACGCGGCAACGGCGGCGAAAGCAACCAGTAGTTTTTTCATCCAACAAGCTCCTTGTTCGGGCATGTACCGGCTTGCGGCCGGCAATGGCCGTTATTTTCGAGAAAAGTGCACCACCAGCTTGTCGCCGACGGTTTGCAGAATTTGCACCAAGATCAGCAGCATCACCACGGTGACCACCATCACATCGGTCTGGAAGCGCTGGTACCCGAAACGGATCGCCAGGTCACCCAGGCCACCGGCACCGACGACACCGGCCATCGCCGTGTAGGACACCAGTGTAATCGCCGTCACCGTAATCGCCGCGAAAATGCCGGGACGGGCTTCGGGCAGCAAGGCGTTGGTGATGATCTGGCGCGTGCTGGCGCCCATGGATTGGGTGGCTTCGATGATGCCGCGGTCCACTTCACGCAGGGCGGTTTCCACCAGCCGCGCGAAGAACGGCGTTGCGCCCACGACCAGCGGTGGAATCGCCCCCGCCACACCCAGCGAAGTGCCGGTGATCAGTACGGTGAACGGGATCATCACGATCAACAGAATAATGAACGGCAGCGAACGCAGGATATTCACGATCAGCGACAGCAGCGCGTACAAGCCTTTCTGTTCGAACAGTTGGCGCGGGCTGGTCAGGAACAACAGCACGCCCAGCGGCAGACCGAGCACCACGGTGAAGAACAGTGAGCCGAACAGCATGGTCATGGTGTCGCCGGTGGCGAGCCAGATTTCGGACCAGTCGATATTGGCGAAGAAACTCAACAGGACGTCCATTAGCGCAGGATCTCCATGTGGACGTCAGCGGCGGTGAAGCGCGCAAACGCGGCTTCCATGTCGCCACCGGTGACGGCGAGGGTCAATTGCCCGTAAGGGATGTCTTTGATGCGGTCGATACGGCCGGCGAGGATGCTGTAGTCCACACCCGTTTCGCGGGCGACGGTGCCCAGCAGTGGCGCGTAAGTCGCTTCACCCTGAAACGTCAGGCGCACGATGCGGCCGGGTACGTGGGCGAAGTCGTCGCGTTGCTCGTTTTCGTCGACCTGCTCGGACTCTTGCACGAAGCGTTTGGTGGTCGGGTGCTTGGGGTGCAGGAACACGTCGGCCACCGAGCCTTGCTCGACGATCACGCCGGCGTCCATCACGGCCACCTGGTCGCACACGCGGCGGATCACGTCCATTTCATGGGTGATCAGCACGATGGTCAGCTTCAACTCGCGGTTGATCTCGGCCAGCAGCTGCAGCACCGAGGCGGTGGTCTGTGGGTCGAGGGCGCTGGTGGCTTCGTCGCACAGCAAAATCTTTGGCTTGGTCGCCAGGGCGCGGGCGATGCCGACGCGCTGCTTCTGGCCACCGGACAACTGCGCCGGGTACTTCTTGGCGTGGTCCGACAGGCCGACACGAGCGAGCAACTCTGCAACGCGCTGGTCGATCTCCTTGCGCGACAACTCGCCGGCCAGGGTCAGCGGCAGCGCCACGTTGTCGGCGACGGTCTTGGACGCCAGGAGGTTGAAGTGCTGGAAGATCATCCCGACCTGCTGGCGGAAACGGCGCAGGCCGTTGGCGTCCAGCGCGGTGACTTCTTCGCCGTCGACCGTGATCTTCCCGCCACTCGGTTCTTCGAGGCGGTTGATCAGACGCAGCAGGGTGCTTTTACCCGCACCAGAGTGGCCGATCAGGCCGAACACCTGGCCGTTTTCGACACTCAAGCTGGTGGAGTGCAGCGCGGGAATATCCTTACCGGCGACGCGGTAAGTTTTATGGACGTTTTGAAACTCGATCACGTAGCGAACCTTGTGGGGCGCATGGAAAAGGGATCAGCGGTTAGCCGGGCGCGCATTTTAGCCTGTCCGTATAGTGTTTCTTAGCATTTATTTCGCATTCAACCAGCGATTTGGCAATAACGCGATCAAAGGTCATAAAAAAGGAACGGCCCAAAACCCCATCAGTCACTACTTAAGCAACTCGATTTCCCAGGTGCCGTGCCTGGGGTTTTGCTCAAACGAGCCGGGGACCGCTCTGGCCACTTTGAATAAGGAGTTTTGTCTGATGAGTACCAAGAAGCCAGCCACCCCGCTGAAGAGTGAACTCGCGGGTACCGATACCCTGGACCGTGGCAACACCAACGCCAAGCTGCAGGCCCTGGAAGAATTCCGCTCCGATGCGACCGGCCAGGCCCTGCGCACCAACCAAGGCGTGAAGATCTCCGACAACCAGAACACCTTGAAAGTCGGTTCCCGTGGCCCATCGCTGCTGGAAGACTTCATCATGCGTGAAAAAATCACGCACTTTGACCATGAACGCATCCCGGAGCGCATCGTGCATGCCCGTGGCACCGGCGCCCATGGTTATTTCCAGACGTATGAGAACCATTCGGCGCTGACCAAGGCTGGGTTCCTGCGTGATCCTGGGCATAAAACCCCGGTGTTCACGCGCTTTTCCACCGTGCAGGGTCCACGTGGCTCGGGTGATACGGTGCGTGACGTGCGCGGTTTTGCGGTTAAGTTCTTCACCGAAGAAGGCAACTTCGACCTGGTGGGCAACAACATGCCGGTATTTTTCATTCAGGACGCGATCAAGTTTCCTGACTTCGTGCACGCCGTAAAGCCTGAACCACACAATGAAATTCCTACCGGCGGATCGGCGCACGATACCTTCTGGGATTTCGTTTCGCTGCAGCCCGAATCCGCTCACATGGTGATCTGGGCGATGTCTGACCGCGCCATTCCAAAGAGCCTACGCAGCATGCAAGGCTTTGGCGTGCATACCTTCCGCCTGGTGAATGCCGAGGGTCAATCCAACTTCGTCAAATTCCATTGGCGCCCTACCGCAGGCACCTGCTCGCTGGTGTGGGACGAGGCGCAAAAGCTGGCCGGTAAAGATACCGACTACCACCGTCGTGATCTCTGGGAAGCCATTGAGATGGGCGACTACCCCGAGTGGGAATTGGGCGTGCAGGTTATTCCCGAGGATAAGGAACATGCATTCGACTTCGATATTCTCGACCCGACCAAGCTGATTCCGGAAGAGCTGGTGCCGATCACGCCGTTGGGCAAGATGGTGCTGAATCGTAACCCGGATAACTTCTTCGCAGAAGTCGAGCAGGTCGCGTTTTGCCCTGGCCATATCGTGCCGGGTATCGACTTCTCCAATGACCCCCTGCTGCAAGGCCGTCTGTTTTCCTACACCGATACACAGATCAGCCGACTGGGCGGCCCGAACTTTCACCAGTTGCCGATCAACCAGCCCGTGACGCCGTTGCATAACAATCAGCGTGATGCCATGCACCGCAGCACCATCGACAAAGGCCGTGCGTCCTACGAGCCGAATTCGATTGATGGCGGCTGGCCTAAGGAAACCCCGCCGGCGGCACAGGATGGTGGCTTCGAGACTTATCCGGAGCGTATCGATGCCCACAAGATCCGTGAGCGCAGCGAGTCGTTCGGCGATCACTTCTCTCAGGCGCGCCTGTTCTTCCGCAGCATGAGCAAGCACGAGCAAGAGCACATCATCGCGGCTTATAGCTTTGAGTTGGGCAAGGTGGAGCGTGAGTTCATTCGCGCGCGTCAGGTCAACGAGATCCTGGCCAATATCGACCTGGAACTGGCCAAGCGCGTGGCACAGAACCTCGGGCTGCCAGCGCCGACTAAAGGCACCGTGCCGGAGCGTCAAACCAAGCCGGAACGTTCGCCGGCATTGAGCCAGGCGAACCTGCTGCCGGGCGATATCAAGACCCGCAAGGTCGCGATCCTGGCAGCCAATGGCGTGGACGGCGTAGCGATTGCCGCGCTGAAAAAGGCACTGGAAGCAGAGGGTGCGCACGCCAAGTTGCTGGGGCCCACCTCGGCGCCGGTGAAAACGGCCGATGGCAAGAGCCTGCCAGTGGATGCGTCGATGGAAGGTATGCCGTCCATTGCGTTTGATGCGGTGTTTGTCCCTGGCGGAAAGGACTCGGTGAAAGCCTTGAGCGGTGATGGGGTGGCGTTGCACTTCCTGTTGGAGGCGTACAAGCACCTGAAGGCGATTACCGTTGCCAGTGACGCCAAGCCATTGTTGGACCTGCTGAAGCTTGAGGTGGATGCGGGGCTGATCGTGGGGTCGGATGCCAAGGCGTTCAAGGCGTTTTTTGCCGCCATCGGCCAGCATCGGGTTTGGGATCGTGAGCCTAAGGCTAAGGCGATTCCGGCTTAAATCATTGGCTGTTTGTTAGATCGTCATCGCAGGCAAGCCAGCTCCCACACTTGAATGTGTTCACACTTCAAATGGGAACTGGCTTGCCTGCGATGCTTTTATTCCGCCTTGCGCGGAATCAGCACAACTTGCGCAGGAATATTCTTCAGAATCTGACGGTGAATCTTCAGGTCATAGTCCGAATCGATACGCTTCACCCGTTTGGTCAGCAACGTGGCCAGCCACGGGTAATCCTCTGTGCGCGGCGCCTGGATGCTCACGTCGCACTGGTAATTCACCACGTCGGTGGCAATTGCATCCAGCTGGTGTCGCAGTTCTTCGATATGGGTCAGGTTCAGCGCCACGGTGGTGCTGGGGGCTGCCGGGTCGATGACTTTGGCCGCGGGTTTGGCTTCGGCGGCTTTCAGGGCGGCCTCGGCTTGGTCCAGCTCGGCTTTGCGGGCGTGAGTGATGGCGCTGTTTACGCCACCGGTCAGCGCCGGGGCCTTGGGCATCAGGGCGCGGGCACGGCTCAGTGCGGTGGCGGCGGCGTTTACGTCACCTTTTTGCAGCACGATCTGGCTGCGCTGCAGATAGGCTTCGGCCAATTGACGCTGGTAGGCCTCCAGCGCCGGGTCGTTCGGCGACTGGGTCTGCAGTGCTGCCAGTTGATCTTCAGCGGTGGCCAACTCGCTGCTGGCCAGGTTTTGTTCCAGCTGCGCGATGGCCGCAGCGCGAGCGTCCGGGGCCTCGGGGGCGGCGGGCGGTGTGCTTTGACAGGCGCCCAGCAGCAGGGAAAATGCGGCAAGGAGCAGATAACGGGAGGTGAACGGCTTCATTCCTGCGACTCTCTATTTGCGCAAAAAGCGAGCAAGTCTACACCCCTCGACGGGGCAGGACAAAACTCAGCAAAAACAGGGCGGCGGCCGTGACCACAATCGATGGCCCGGCCGGCGTGTCCTTGAACCAGGACAGCGCCAAGCCCCCGCACACTGCAAGCATCCCCAGCAGGCTCGCGCCGATCGCCATCTGCTCCGGCGAACGGGCATGGCGCTGGGCGGCGGCTGCGGGAATGATCAACAGCGACGTGATCAACAATACGCCGACAATCTTCATCGCGACAGCAATCACCACGGCGATCAACAACATCAGGGCCATGCGCAGACTCGGCACAGGCAGGCCTTCGACCGTGGCCAGCTCTTCGTGCACGGTAATCGCCAGCAATGGGCGCCATAGCGCGACCAGCAACACCAGCACGGCGGCGCTGCCGCCGAGGATCCAGGCCAGGTCGGTGGTGCTAATGGCCAGCAGGTCGCCGAACAGGTAGGCCATCAGGTCGATGCGCACTTCGTGCATGAAGCTCAGCACCACCAGGCCCAGGGACAGGGTGCTCGGTGCCAGGATGCCCAGCAAGGTGTCGGAGGCCAGCGGCTGGCGCTGTTGCAGGGTCACCAGCAGCACCGCCAGCAACAGGCAGCCCACGGTCACGGCGATGGTCGGGCTCACATCCAGCAAGAAGCCCATGGCCACGCCCAGCAGCGCCGCGTGGGACAGGGTGTCGCCGAAATAAGCCATGCGCCGCCAGACCACGAACGAGCCCAGTGGGCCCGCCACCAGTGCCAAAGCCAAGCCTGCCAGCAGGGCGTAGAGCAGAAAATCAGCCATGCTTGCAGCTATCTCCATGAACGTGGGTGTGAGGGGCGGCGGGATCGTCGACCACGGCGCCATGCAAATCGTGGGCGTGGTCGTGATGGTGGTGGTAAATCGCCAAGCTTTGGGCGTTCTTACCGAACAGCTCGACGAACGCCGGGTCGCCGCTGACCTGCTCCGGGTGTCCGGAGCAGCACACGTGACGGTTGAGGCATACCACTTGGTCGGTGGTGCTCATCACCAGGTGCAAATCGTGGGAGACCATCAGTACGCCGCAACCATGACGGTCGCGCAGGCGGGTGATCAGGCTATACAGCTCGGCCTGGCCGGCGACGTCGACACCTTGCACCGGCTCATCCAGCACCAGCAGTTCCGGCTCGCGCAACAAGGCTCGGGCCAGCAGTACGCGCTGCATTTCGCCGCCGGAGATGCTTTGCACCGGGCTGTCGATCACCTGTTCGGCGCCGACTTCCTTTAGCGCAGCCTGGGCGCGGGCGCGGTCCACGCCCGGCACCAGGCGCAGAAAGCGCAGCACGGACAGTGGCAGGGTCGGGTCGACGTGCAGCTTCTGCGGCATGTAGCCGACGCGCAGCTTGGGTTTGCGCCACACGCTGCCGGTGTCGGGCTTGAGCAGGCCGAGTACGGCGCGTACCAGGGTGGTCTTGCCGGCGCCGTTGGGACCGATCAGGGTGACGATCTGCCCAGGTTCCACGCTCAGTGCGATGTTATCCAGCACGTGTTGCCCGGCGAACGTGACCCCGACCTGTTCCAGGCGGATTAACGCGTTGCTCATCAAACCCCCTGGCAACCCGAGCACAGGCCGACCACTTCGACCGTTTGCCCTTCGACCTGAAAGCCGACGTCGGCAGAGCTCTTGATGATGGCATCGCTGATGCTTTTTTGTTCAAGCTCGATGGCGGCGTGGCACTCGCGGCAAATCAGGAACTGGCCCTGGTGTGCGTGTTCCGGGTGGCTGCAGCCGACAAAGGCGTTCAATGAGGAGATGCGGTGCACCAGGCCGTTTTCCAGCAGGAAATCCAGGGCACGGTACACGGTCGGCGGTGCGGCGCGGCGGCCATCTTGCTCGCTGAGCACGCCGAGAATGTCGTAGGCGCCCAGCGGCTTGTGGCTCTGCCACACCAGTTCCAGCACGCGGCGACGCAGGGCGGTCAGGCGCAGACCCTTCTGTGTGCACAGGGTCTCGGCCTCCGACAGCGCGGTATGCACGCAGTGAGAGTGGTCGTGGGGACGGCTGGCAAGCGGTGTTTTAGGCATGAGCGGCGACAGATATTTGATAGAGACGTTATTATGTTACCCGTTCCTACGCCATTGAGTGGTCATCGTGTCCCGACTTTTTCCCGTTTTTGTCGTATTTGTCACCAGTTTGTTCATCACTGGCGCCGCTCAGGCCGAGGTCAAGGTACTGACCAGCATCAAACCGTTGCAGCTGATTGCCGCGGCTGTGCAGGATGGCGTGGCCGTTCCCGAGGTGTTATTGCCGCCGGGTGCATCGCCGCATAACTATGCGCTGCGTCCATCCGACGTACGGCGTGTGCAGTCGGTGGACCTGCTGTACTGGATCGGCCCGGATATGGAGAGTTTCCTGCCGCGCGTGCTGAAAGGTCGTACGGCTACGACAGTGGCAGTGCAGGATCTGCCAGGCATGAAGTTGCGTCGTTTCGCTGAAGATAACCACTCCCACGCCGATGATGCCGACGAACACGACCATGATCACCGCCCAGGCAGCCTGGATGCGCACTTGTGGCTGTCGACCGTCAACGCTCGGGTGATCGCTGCGCGCATGGCTGCTGACCTGGCTGCCGCCGATCCGGCCAATGCCGCGCGTTACCAGAGCAACGCTAAAGCCTTCGACGAGCGCCTGGATGCTCTGGATGCTCGCCTGAAAGCCCGCTTGGCGCCGATCGATGGCAAGCCTTATTTCGTGTTCCACGAAGCCTTCGATTACTTCGAAGAGGCTTACGGGCTTAAGCATGCCGGCGTGTTCAGCGTGGCTGCTGAGGTACAACCCGGCGCCCAGCATGTGGCGGCGATGCGTACGCGTTTGCAGGAAGTCGGCAAGACATGCGTGTTCAGCGAGCCGCCGTTGCGTCCGCGCCTGGCGGAAACGCTGGTCTCCGGTCTGCCGGTGAAGCTGGCGGAGTTGGATGCGTTGGGCGGTTATACCCCGGCTACCGCTCAGGGCTATGAGCAGGTGCTGGAGAAGTTAGGCAATGATTTGGCGGGTTGCCTGGAGTCGCTCTGACCTGTGGGAGCTGGCTTGCCTGCGATAGCGTTAGGTCAGCCAGCATCTCCGTTGCAGACCCGCCGCTTTCGCAGGCAAGCCAGCTCCCACATTGATCGAGTTTTATAGGGCGAACGGCAGTTGGATAGTCACTTGCTGACGCTGCACCAGCCGATGCTCGAACTCCGCCGGGTCATGGATCAACACGTCCTGCCCGGCGAACGACTCAGCCGCGATCAGGCGTGACAACCAGAATCGCACGCACGCCACGCGCAGCATCGTCGGCCATAACTCGGCCTCCTTGGCGGTAAACGGCCGCAGGCTCGCATAAGCCCCCAGCAATGCCCGGGCGCGTTGCCCATCGATCACGCCATCCGCGTCCGAACACCAGTCATTCAAGGCAATCGCCACGTCGTACAGCATCGGGCCGGAGCAGGCGTTATAAAAGTCGATCAGGCCGGTGAGGTGCGTGCCTTCGAACATCGCGTTATCGCGGAACAGGTCGGCGTGCACATTGGCGCGTGGCAGGGCAAGGATCCCAGCCTTGTGGGCTTCGATCTCGCTCAGTGCGTCCTGCAGCAGGCGCTGCTGTGCATCGTTCAGATGCGAAATCAGCTGCGCGCCTTCGCTGAGCATCCAGTCCAGGCCGCGATCGGTCTTGCGTTCCAGCACCTTTTCGCCCTGTGTTGCCAGGTGCAGATGGCCTAGCAGCTCACCGACCTGGGCGCAGTGTTGGGCGTTGGCCTCCTTGATGTGCTTGCCGGCCAGGCGCGGTTGCAACAGCGCCGGCTTGCCTTTCAGCTCGCGCAGGGCCACGCCATCGGTAGTGCGCAGCGCGTAGGGCACTGGCAGGTCGGCGTCGTGGAGCACGTCGAGCAGTTCGATGAAGAACGGCATTTCCGCGACCGGACCGCGTTCAACCAGGGTCAGGACGAACTCGCCCTGCTCCAGGCTGATAAAGAAATTGGTGTTTTCGCTACCGGCGGCAATCCCCTGGAAGTCGATCAGGCGGCCGAGCCCGTAAGGGGCGAGAAAGGTTTCCAGCTCGGGCCGAGCCAGGGGGGTGAACACAGACATGGTTAAAACTGCCAGTACGGGCGCCGCGGTGTGCGGCGCCAATTGAAGTTAAGAAATCATTTCCATTCGAAGATCTTCCATGACGGGATCAGCATATCCGGCTGGTCAGAGCGGATGAAGTTCGCGTCGGTTCCGTCCGCGCGCACCAGGAAATACGGGGGCGCACCCTTCGGGGTGACCTTGATTGCGTACAGAAAGCCGTTCTGGCGGTACTCCTGGATAGTCTTGTCACCTTCCGTGCGAATGGTCACTTCCGGATCACCCCCAGGCGCATCGTCTGCCGCCATGGCAGCCATCGGGGCGAGTGCGATCAAGCCGGTCAACAGCAGGCGTTTGAATGTACGCATGATAACCTTGTCCCTTTGTCGTCATTGGTCCGGCTATTCTAGCGCCTGACCCGCCGAAAAGGTTGATTCTGCTCATGAGCCAAGCACCCCTCGTCCTGGTGGACGGTTCTTCCTATCTGTACCGCGCGTTCCACGCGTTGCCACCGCTGACCACCTCCAAAGGCCTGCCCACCGGCGCGGTCAAGGGCGTGTTGAACATGCTCAAAAGCCTGCGCAAGCAGTACCCGAACAGTCCGTTCGCGGTGGTGTTCGACGCCAAGGGTGGGACCTTTCGCGATGAAATGTACGCCGAATACAAGGCCAACCGCCCAAGCATGCCTGATGACATGCGCCTGCAGATCGAGCCACTGCACCAGAGCGTGATCGCCCTGGGCTTCCCGTTGCTGTGCGTCGAGGGGGTCGAAGCCGATGACGTGATCGGCACTCTGGCCCGCAGCAGTGCGGCCGCTGACCGCCCGGTGGTGATTTCCACCGGGGACAAGGACATGGCACAGCTGGTCGACGGGCACATTACCTTGGTCAACACCATGACCGGTAGCGCGATGGACATCGAGGGCGTGAAGGAGAAATTCGGTGTCGCTCCCGAGCAGATCATCGACTATCTGGCGTTGATGGGCGATTCATCCGACAACATTCCAGGCGTTCCGGGCATTGGTCCGAAAACCGCTTCCGGCTTACTTGTCGGCGTGAATGGCGGCATCAAAGAGCTTTATGAGCAGTTGGACATCGTACCGTCCCTGCCTATTCGTGGCGCCAAAACGCTGCCCGCCAAGCTGGAAGAGCATCGGGAGATGGCGTTTCTTTCCTACCAGTTGGCGACGATCAAGTGTGATGTGCCATTGGATGTCGGCCTGGATGACCTGCACCTGATCGAGCCGGATCGCGAGAAGCTGCTGGAGCTGTACACGCTGCTGGAGTTCAAGAGCTGGTTTGATGAAATCCAGCGCGACGCCAAGCGCGTAGAACTCAAGGCGGCCCCTGCAGTTGAAGCCGTTGTTGAAACAGTGGCGCCAACAGAGGCGAGCTACACCACCATCCTCGACCAGGCGACCTTCGATATCTGGCTGAAAAAGCTCAACGAAGCGACGTTGTTTGCTTTCGATACCGAAACCACCGGTATCGACGCCCAACAGGCGCAGTTGGTGGGTGTTTCCTTCGCCGTCCAGCCCCATGAGGCGGCCTACATTCCGCTGACCCATTCCTACATAGGCGCGCCGCAGCAGTTGGATCGCGACACCGTGCTCCTGGCCCTCAAGCCACTGTTGGAAGACCCGACCAAGCTCAAGGTCGGCCAGCATGCCAAGTTCGACATGAATATCCTGGCCAACTGCGCCATCGGCGGCGACCCGGCACACGGCATTACCGTGCGCGGCATCGCCTTTGACACCATGCTCGAATCCTATGTGTTGAACTCCACCGCAACACGGCATGACATGGACAGTCTGGCCAAGAAGTACCTGGACTACGACACCGTCGCTTTCCAGGACATCGCCGGCAAGGGCGCCAAGCAGCTGACGTTCGACCAGATCGCGTTGGAGCAGGCTGGCCCGTATGCGGCGGAAGACGCCGATATCACCTTGCGCCTGCACCAGGAGCTGTTTGCACAACTTAGCGCGATCCCGAGCCTGGCGAGTGTGCTCACGGATATCGAAATCCCGTTGGTGCCGGTGCTGGCCCGTATCGAGCGTCAGGGCGCACTGGTCGACAAGGATCTGCTGGGCATCCAGAGCATCGAGCTGGGCAACAAGATGGTCGAACTGGAGCGACAGGCGTTCGAGATCGCTGGCGAGGAGTTCAACCTGGGCTCGCCCAAGCAACTTGGCGCGATCCTTTACGAAAAGCTCGGCCTGCCGGTACTGAAAAAAACCGGCAAGGGCCAAGCCTCTACGGCTGAAGAGGTGCTGGCCAAGCTAGCCGAGGATGATTACCCGCTGCCAAAGGTGCTGATGCAGTACCGCAGCATGAGCAAGCTCAAAAGCACCTACACCGACCGGCTGCCGGAGCAGATCAACCCGCGCACCGGGCGCATCCACACCTCTTATCACCAGGCGGTGGCTGCGACCGGGCGGTTGTCCTCCAGTGATCCGAACCTGCAGAACATTCCGGTGCGTACCGCCGAAGGGCGGCGGATCCGTCAGGCGTTCGTCGCGCCCAAGGGCTACAAGCTACTGGCGGCGGACTACTCGCAGATCGAGCTGCGGATCATGGCGCACCTGTCCAAGGACGAAGGCTTGATGAATGCCTTCCGCGACAACCTGGACGTGCACACCGCTACGGCGGCCGAGGTGTTCAAGGTTGAATTGGGCGACGTCACTTCGGATCAGCGTCGCAGTGCCAAGGCGATCAACTTTGGCCTGATCTACGGCATGGGGGCGCAGAAGCTGGGCAAGGACATTGGCGTCGATACCAAGACCGCCAAGGCGTATATCGATGTGTATTTCGCCCGTTATCCTGGCGTTCGCGAATACATGGAGCGCACGCGTGCCCAGGCGGCTGATCAAGGTTATGTCGAAACGTTCTTCGGCCGTCGCCTGTACTTGCCGGATATCAACTCCAACAAGCCCCAGGAGCGCGCAGCGGCAGAGCGTACCGCGATCAACGCGCCGATGCAGGGTACGGCGGCGGATATCATCAAGAAGGCCATGGTGCGGGTGGACAATTGGCTGACCGAATCCGGGCTAGATGCCAAAGTGATCCTGCAGGTGCACGATGAACTGGTGGTTGAGGTGCGTGAGGACCTGGTGGCGCAAGTCAGCGAGAAAATCCGCGAGCACATGAGTGCTGCTGCGCAGTTGGACGTGCCGCTGCTGGTGGAAGTGGGCGTGGGCAACAACTGGGACGAAGCGCACTGATTGCCGGGCTCTGCCATCACCTTGCGTGGTGGCAGAGTGCTTTAGTCCGAAAGTCGCCGTCGGTTATTTCAAATAGATTTTCGAACCTGCCGGAACTTAACCCGTGAATTGCTACTCAGAGTTACTGAATGGGTGGTGAAGCCCTTCAATGCTCCTATGTTGTGTTAAGTGTTGGCAGATATCTGGACCCCGCCCTAGCGGTCCGGAACTTGAACCCCGAACTTCCCCTCCCCATACGAAGTCCGGGGTTTTTTTTGCCTGCAGAAAAGTTACTCGGCCAATTCCGCGCCCTTGTCGGCCAATTCCATCCAGCCTGCCAACACGGTGTAGGCCTCTTCCAGACCCATGCGTTTTGGCGCCGAGAACAGCTGGATAGTGATCGCATCACCCCAACCTTTACGGATTTCGGACTGCACTTTGAGCAGGGTGTTCTTGGCCGCGCCGTAGGTCAGCTTGTCGGCCTTGGTCAGCAGGATGTGCATCGGCATGCCGCTGGCGACGGCCCAATCGAGCATCAACAGGTCGAAGTCGGTCATCGGATGGCGGATGTCCATCATCAGAATCAAACCCTTCAAACTCTCGCGGCCGCCCAGATAAGCTTCCAGGTGACGCTGCCAGTGCAGCTTCAGCGGGATAGGTACTTTTGCGTATCCGTAGCCCGGCAGGTCGACCAGACGCCGATCATCGTCTAGCTTGAAGAAATTGAGGAGTTGCGTGCGGCCTGGGGTTTTTGAGGTGCGTGCCAGGCTGGCGTGGGTCAGGGTGTTCAGCGCGCTGGATTTGCCAGCGTTGGAACGACCGGCAAAGGCGACTTCAAAGCCTTCGTCATCGGGGCATTGGTCAACTTTGGCGGCGCTGAGCATGAACGTGGACTGTTGGCACAGACCGAGGATGGGATTCTTGAGTTGCATGAGATTTCCGATGTGGGCGGTGCCGAAAAAGGGTGCGGCAAGCGGTGTCGTTTCCGTTTCAGTAGCGCCAGTATATAATGCCGCAGATTTTGTGTGTGCTTTGTCCCAGCGAAGGATGAAGTTCACGGGAGCGATAGACCTTTATTGCGCATTAGAACGCAAAACGCTCTCAAACCCTGAAATGGTCGACGTATGACCAAGTGGTTGCTCGCTATCGGTGTCCTGGTCCCGCTTTACAGCGCTCAGGCTACACAGGATCCGGAAGCGGTGTACAACCGAGTTTGCGTGGCTTGCCATGCTGGCCAGTTGCCCAGCGCCCCCAGACGGGGTGACCAGGCAGCCTGGGCGCCAAGACTGGCGCAGGGCATGGACACGCTGGTGCAACACGTGACCCAGGGTTTCAAGGCAATGCCGCCGCGTGGTTTGTGCATGGACTGCAGTACTGAGGATTACCAGGCCATCATTGAATTGATGGTGAGTAAACCCGGTAGATAACTCTTAAACCCCTTAGCCGTAGTTGGATTAGCTGATGAACAAACTGATCGTGAGTCTGCTGTTGACCTTGGGCATCACAGGCGCTGCCGTCGCTGCAGAGGGCCCCCTCAAAGGTGATGCCACTGCCGGTCAAGCGAAAGCCGCCGTATGTGGTGCTTGCCATGGACCGGATGGTAACAGCCCGGCGCCGAACTTCCCCAAACTGGCCGGCCAGGGTGAGCGTTACCTGACCAAGCAACTGCACGACATCAAGGATGGCAAGCGTACGGTCCTGGAAATGACCGGCTTGCTGACCAACCTCAGCGATCAGGACCTGGCAGACCTCGCGGCTTATTTTGCCAGCCAGAAAGGCAGTGTGGGAGCTGCTGATCCGAAACTGGTGGCCCGTGGTGAGAAACTGTTCCGCGGCGGTGACCTGGAGAAAGGCCTGCCTGCCTGCACCGGTTGCCACTCGCCCAATGGCGCGGGCATAGCGGCCGCCGGCTTCCCGCACCTGAGCGGCCAGCACGCTACCTACATCGCCAAGCAGCTGACCGATTTCCGCAAGGAAGAGGCAGGGCGAGCCAATGATGGCGACACGGCAATCATGCGCACCATCGCTCGCAAACTGAGTGATGAAGACATTGCGGCGGTCTCCAGCTACATCCAGGGCCTGCACTAAGGTGCATGTAACGTTAACACTCGATTAATCCCGCGATGCAAGCATAAAAAGGGTGGCCCAGGCCGCCCTTTTTTGTGGCCGGTGCCGTTACACTAACGAACTCATGCCCGCGTAGACCTGTCACAACAAAGGTCGCGTGAGGCGACTTTATTTGTCCAGGAGTAAAGCATGCGTAATCTGATCCTCAGCGCCGCTCTCGTCACTGCCAGCCTCTTCGGCATGACCGCACAAGCTGCCGACGTGCCGCTTGAAGCCGGTAAAACCTACGTTGAATTGGCTAACCCGGTTCCGGTTTCGGAACCTGGCAAGATCGAAGTGGTGGAGCTGTTCTGGTACGGCTGCCCGCATTGCTACGCCTTTGAGCCGACCATCAACCCATGGGTTGAGAAACTGCCCAAGGACGTGAACTTCCGGCGCATCCCGGCTATGTTCGGCGGCCCATGGGATGCCCACGGCCAGTTGTTCCTGACCCTGGAAGCCATGGGTGTGGAACACAAGGTCCACAACGCGGTATTCGATGCGATCCAGAAGCAGGGCAAGCGCCTGACCAAGCCGGACGAAATGGCTGACTTCGTCGCCACCCAAGGTGTAGACAAGGACAAGTTCCTGGCCACCTTCAACTCCTTCGCCATCCAGGGCCAGATCAAACAGGCTAAAGAACTGGCGCAGAAGTACGGCGTGCAGGGCGTACCGACCATGATCGTCAATGGCAAATACCGGTTTGACCTGGGCACCTCCGGTGGTCCTGAGCAGACCCTCAATGTTGCCGACCAACTGATCGCCAAAGAGCGCGCAGCCAAGTAAGGGGCCCGTCATGCGCCGCTGGGGTACCGAACGTGTGGTTGGCCTGCATGATCCGCAGGTCAACGAACATCACCTGGAATCCACGGGCCTGCCGGCAGACAGCCGCCTGCGCCTGCTGAGCTTCAATATCCAGGTAGGCATCAGTACCGAAAAGTACCGGCATTACCTCACCCGTGGCTGGCAGCACCTGCTGCCCCACAACGGGCGTGCCGGCAACCTGCAAAAGATCGGCAAGCTGTTGAACGATTTCGACCTGGTTGCCTTGCAGGAAGCCGACGGCGGCAGCATGCGCTCCGGTTACATCAACCAGGTGGAGCACTTGGCCCAGCTCGGTGCCTTCCCTTACTGGTACCAGCAACTCAATCGCAACCTCGGGCGTCTGGCGCAGCACAGCAATGGCGTGCTGAGTCGCTTGAAGCCCTCGGCTATCGAAGATCACCCGCTGCCAGGCCCCAAGGGCCGGGGTGCGATCCTCGTACGGTTTGGCGAAGGCCCGGAAGCCTTGGTGGTGGTGATGATGCATCTGGCGCTGGGGGCTCGCACCCGCACCATGCAACTGGCCTACATCCGAGAGCTGATTGGCAATTACAAACACCAGGTGCTGATGGGGGACATGAACACCCACGCCAGCGACCTGCTGCAGAATTCTCCGTTGCGCGACCTCGGGCTGCTGGCGCCGCAAGCCGAAGCCACGTTCCCCAGCTGGCGTCCGCAACGCTGTCTTGATCATATCCTGCTCAGTCCTACCCTCACACTTGAGAGTGTGCAGGTGCTGGCGCAGCCCATCTCCGATCACCTGCCGGTCGCGGTAGAGATTCGTCTGCCGGGTTCGCTCACGGCTGATGCATTGCCCGCGTTGAGCCCCGGCCCTCGCGGACCCCTTGCATGAGCGACGACGCCCAGCGCTGGAAAGAAAAATACCTTAAAAGCATCGAGCAACAAGAAAAGCTCGAACGCCGTTGGGCCGCCCGCCTCGACCTGCTGCGCCGTGGGCTGGTGCGCAGCACCCTGGCCGCTGAAGGCACCGACCGCGCGGTTGACCAATGCATGAAGGAAATGCGTGACGTTGTCCGCACTGATGATATGGACGCCGCCCTCGCCGCCTTGCTGCCGCGCCTGGAAAAGGCGGTGCTGGATTCAGAGCAGCGCCGCGAAACCCGAGTCGACCAGATCAGTACCGCGCTGACGGCCTTGGTCACCCAGCTGCAAAAACTGCCATTACCGCGTGAAGTGGCCCGGCCACTGAAAACGTTCGCCAAGCAGTTGGACGGTCGGGTCAGCCAGGCACGTGAGATCCCTTTGCTGCTCAGCGAGTTGAGCGGCCTGCAAGGCCAGGCGCTCAACAACCTGGAGCCGGATGGCGATACCGCGCGTTCGGGGCCGGGGCTTTTACAGCGCCTGTTTGGTTCCAAGGACGTCGCGAATGAGGTGGTGGCAAACGAACCGACACCTCGCCCGGCCCCGCAGCCTGCGCCGACCAAACCAGCCGCTGCCGAGGCACAGCCGCCCGAGCAATCCGAGGAACTGAAGCAAGCGTTGCGCGCCTTTACGCCACAGCCTCAAGAAACGGTCGCCCCTGTCATTGAGCACGCCGCGCCCATCAAGGTGGCTGACGCCTCCAGCGAAACGTTCGTCTACGAAGCCCCGCCTCGCTCCGCACCCATTGAAACACCCGTAGCGCGTGTCGAGCCCGAGCCCGAGCCTCAAGTCGAAGCGCCTGCAACGGAAAGCGCCCTCGCCGCCTTCATCGAAACACCTGAAATTCAGGTCGAAACCCCGGATGAGACTGCCATTGGCAGTCTGTCGCTCCCTCCGGTGCTGGAGGTCGAGGAGCCTGATCCCGACGAGCTGCAAGCGGACGGCACCTATGCCTTGCCCGACTCGCCGGAGCCGTCCTACAGCTCCGTGGCCAAACACATCGAGGACACCCTGCTCGGCCTGCTGGAAGAGCTCTCGCTGCCCGAACGCCACCGGCCGCAGGCCGAAGCGATGCGCGAACGCCTGGCCCATGGCCTGAACTGGTACGAGCTGCTGCCTATCCTTGATGACTTGGCGGTGTTGATGCTGGCGATCACCGACAGCGGCCAGCATGAGTTCGAGGCTTACCTCAAGCAGCTTAACGAGCGCCTAGAAGCATTCCAGGGGCACCTGCAGGTTGCCAGCGATGGCCACGCCGATAGTCGCTCCGCGGCCCGCGAGCTGGACACGCAGATCCGCGAACAGGTCGATGGCCTGCAAAGCAGCGTGCAGGGCGCGGCCGACCTGGACAGCCTCAAGCACGTACTGGAGAGCCATCTCGAAGGCCTGCTCGGGACGATGGACGAGCACCAACAGCAGCGTGACCAGCGCGAGCAGGAAACGGCAGCGCGTTTGAAAGGCTTGGCCGAGCGCGTTGCCAATATGGAGCAGGAGGCTCAGGGCTATCGCGAGCATCTGGAGGTCCAACGCCAGAAAGCCTTGATCGATCCGCTCACTGGGCTGCCCAACCGCGCAGCCTGGAGCGAGCGCCTCGATCAGGAGGTCAACACTTGGCACCAGCGTGGCAACAGCCTCTCGCTGGCGATGCTGGACCTGGATCACTTCAAGCGCATCAACGATGGCTATGGTCACTTGGCGGGTGACAAAGTGCTGAAAATCATCGCCAACGTACTGCGCAAGCGTCTGCGTTCGACCGACTTTATCGCGCGCTTTGGTGGGGAGGAGTTTGTATTGCTAATGCCGGACTCATCCCTGACGGATGCGCTGGCGGCGGGCGAAGTATTGCGCGCAGCGATTGAAGCGTGCCCGTTTCACTTCAAGGGCGAGCCGGTGACGATCACCGTTTCAATGGGTGTGGCGCAGTTCCAGCCGGGAGAGCGCAGTGACCTGGCGCTCAAACGTGCTGATGAGGCGTTGTATCGGGCCAAGGCGGCGGGAAGGAACCGGGTGCAGCCTGCCTAAAAGATGTTCCATTTTGTAATTTGACGGTCGGGTCACAAAGGGTACGTTACACTGTTGCATTATCGTCTTCAGTGTACTGTCTTCCGCCATGAAATCCTTGTACTTCGCCTTTGTGTTTCTTCTGCTTGCAGGTTGTGCCAGCGGCCCGCGCATGGACACCAGCCATCCTTCGGTGAATCACGACAATCGCGTGCAGTTCGTGATTGTCCACTACACCTCCACCAACCTTGAACGCTCCCTGGCATTGCTCACCCATGGCCAAGTCAGCAGCCATTACCTGATCGGCGACGATGCCTCCGGCACCATCTACAAGCTCGTTGATGAGAGTCAGCGCGCCTGGCATGCCGGCGAAAGCGAATGGATGGGGCGCACCTGGCTCAACTCCAGCTCCATCGGCATCGAGATCGTCAATCCTGGCTACAAAGACACCCCGACCGGTCGCGTGTGGTACCCGTACTCGGAGGCGCAGGTTAAATCCCTGGTGGTGCTGCTCAAGGACATCAGCAAGCGCAACGGCATCGATCCCAAGAACATCATTGGCCACAGTGACATCGCACCGTTGCGCAAACTGGACCCGGGCCCTTTGTTTCCCTGGAAGCGCCTGGCCGATGAAGGGTTGGGCGTATGGCCGAATGCCCAGGCTGTTGCGCGGTTCCAAGTGCAATATGCCGCTGAGCTGCCGAGCATCACCTGGTTCCAGGAAGAATTGGCACGCCTGGGCTACCAGACGCCCCAGACCGGCGAACTGGATGTCGCCACGCGTCATGTCATTGCGGCGTTTCAGATGCGTTTCCGGCCGTCACTCTTCGACGGCACACCGGATGCGGAAAGCGCCGCAATCCTGCGTGCGTTGAACCGAAATTAAAGCGGCAACGCCATATAGAATTGAGTGCCCTGCCCCGGCCGCGAATACACGCCCATGCGGCCGCCGTGCAGTTGCACGATTTCCTTGCACAGCGCCAGGCCCAGGCCGGCGCCACCTTTCTTGCGGCCCACCTGGACGAACGGCTCGAAGATTCGTCCCTGTTGCCCATAAGCGATGCCTTCGCCGTTGTCCTCGACGCTGACAATCACTCGCTCGCCATGACGGCGCGCCTGCAGGCGAATCTGCCCACCGGCCGCCGTGTGGCGCAGGGCGTTGCCCAGCAGGTTGTCGAGCACCCGTTCCAGTTGTGCCTGGTCCGCATACAAGCGGGGCAGGTCGGATTGGGCTTCTACCAGCAGTTCGATGTTTTGCGCATTGGCCGGCTCGACGAAGCGCGCACGGGCGTGTTCCAGCAGGTCAGTCACATCGCATGGCCCCAAGGTGAGTTTCTGCAGGCCGTTCTGGTAGCGCGAGAAGTTGAGCAGGTCATTGATCAACTGCATCAGGCGTTGCATTTCTTCATTGACCGTATCCAGCAAATCCGCTTCACGGGACTCCGCCGGAAACTTCGCACGCTCGCGGAACAGCCCGAAGGCCATGTGCATTCCGGTCACCGGCGTACGCAGCTCATGGGAAGCGCGTAGTACAAACTCGCTGCGTACCCGTTCGAAGGCGCGTTGTTCGGTGACGTCATGCAGCACCATCACCGCACCGAGAATATGCCCCTGGGTATGACTGACGGGGGTCAGGCTGTAGGTCAGCAGGCGCAATTCACCTTCGACCTCCACCTCCAAATCCTCCGGCGCTCGCTCCAGGCTGCCGCCACGCAGTACCAGTTGCAGCTGCTCATCCAACTCGGGGCGTACCAGTGCTTCGCCAAGGCCTTGACCGAGGCGTTCCTCATCCCAGCCCAATTGGCGCTGGGCTACAGGGTTGAGGTGTTCCAGGCGGCCCTGACGGTCGATCATCAGCAGGCCATCGTCGATGCTGTCGAGTACAGCTTGCAGGCGCTGTTGGCCGGCCAGCAGTTCATCGACATTGGTCGCCTGATGCTGGCGCAACGCTTCGGCCATGATGCCGAACCGGCGGGTCAGTAGGTTCATTTCTGCTGCGGACGAGATCGGCAGCGTCACTTCGAAATCGCCCTGGCCGATCTTGTCGGCGGCTTTGGCCAACGCTTCGATCGGGCCGCCGAAACGCCGGGCAATGCCGTGGGCTGTGACAAATCCAATGATTAACACCGCAAGCCCCACCAATCCCAGCAAACCGGCGATCAGCAAAGCGCGCTCGCGAGACTTGTGTTCGCTGTTGCTGATGTTTTCCAGTGCCTGCTTGTGCTCGTTGATCAGGCCATTGCGCAAGGCATTGAAGGTTTCAGTGAGCTTTTCCTTGGCGCCTGGAGGGGGCGTCGGTTGCTGGGATTCGTCAAACGCATCCAACAGGTCCTGATACTGGCTTCGGGCCAGGCTGAATCCACTCCCACGATTGTCGCGCTGTTCATGGGCAATGCCCTGGTCCAGCAGGTCGAAGTAATGTTGCTTGGAGGCTTTCAGTGCCTCGGGGTCGGGGCGGTCCTCCAGCATCATGATCAATTGATCGCCCAGGCTCTGGCGTAGCTTCAGCCCCAGGTCCAGTGTAATGAAGTTGCTGCGAATCAGGGATTCCTGGGTCTTGGCCATTTGCATGACGCTGACCAGGCCCAGGATCAAACCCAACAGGGCGACCGTGATCAACGCTGAGATACTCAGGAACAGCCGAGTGCGCAGCTTCATCGCTAACTTCATAAGGTACAGCTCACAGGTTGTACTGTTTGCGTTTGCGGTACAAGGTCGACGCGTCGATGCCCAAGGTGCGGGCTGCCTGGTCCAGGGTGTCGCTGGTGGCAAGTACGGCGCCGATATGGGCTTTTTCCAGCTGGTCCAGGCTCAGCGCCGCGCCAATGCGTGGCGCGTTGTTGCCAGGCTGCTCGGCCATCCCCAGGTGGGTGATTTCCACCTTCTCTTGCGGGCAAATGATGCTGGCGCGCTCCACCACGTTACGCAGCTCGCGGATATTGCCCGGCCAGCGGTAGTTGAGCAGTGCTTCACGCGCTTCATCACTGAAACCGCGCGCGGGGCGAGCGTATTCCTTGACGAAGCGTGCCAGGAAGCGGTCGGCCAGGGTCAGGATGTCTTCACTGCGCTCGCGCAGCGGCGGCAGGTGCAAGGTGATCACGTTGAGGCGGTACAGCAAGTCTTCGCGGAAACGGCCGTCGCGGACCATGTCTTCCAGGTTCAGGTTGGTGGCTGCAAGGATGCGCACATCGGCGCGGCGGGTGACCGGGTCGCCGACGCGTTCGTATTCCTTGTCCTGAATAAATCGCAGCAATTTGGGTTGCAACGTGAGGGGAAAGTCGCCGATTTCGTCGAGAAAAAGCGTGCCGCCGTCTGCCTGGTTGACGCGGCCCAAGGTGCTTTCACTCGCGCCGGTAAATGCACCGCGGCTATGACCAAACAATTCACTTTCCATCAACTCTGCCGTCAGCGACGGGCAGTTGATGGTGACGCAGGATTTTTTCGAACGCTTGCTCCAGCCGTGAATAGCGCGGGCCAACTCGCCTTTACCGGTGCCGGATTCGCCCAGGATCAGAATGTTGGCATCTGTGCCGGCCACCTGGCGCGCGGTTTCCAGCACCACCATCATCGACGGGCTGTGGGAGTCGAGGCCGTCTTTCGGCTGGCGTACTTCGCCCTCAAGGGCTTCGAGGCGCGCGGAGAGCTGACGCACTTCCAACTGCTTGGCGGTGGCCAGGCGCAACTGGTCGGGGCTGCAAGGCTTGACCAGATAGTCGGCAGCACCGGCCTGGATGGCATCAACGGCGGTATCGACTGCCGAATGGGCGGTGACAATCACTACGCGCATCCATGGCGCCTGGATTCGCATCTGAGCCAGCACATCCAGGCCGTTGTCTTCGCCCAGTCGCAGGTCGAGGAAACAAAGGTCGAAGACCTGGCGCTGCATCAGGGCATCGGCCTGGGCCGCGCTGTTCGCAGTGGCAACGGTGTAGCCTTCATCTTCCAGGCAATAGCGGAAGGTGCGGAGGATCGCGGACTCGTCATCCACTAAAAGAATGCGGCCTTGAAGTTCCTTGGCTGATTCCATCTGTCCCGCGCTCCTTAAACTATGAATGATGGTGTTTAGTCCCGTAATAATCGGGCAAGTTGCATGGTTTATTCTGATCGATAAAAGGCCGCGTCGCGCAGATATCTGCATCCCTTTCTACAAAGCCCCGCTTGATGGCGTTTCATGCCGTCTTGCTACTTCGGCAACTCGCTTTGCCGGTTCTATCCCTCGATCCGACCGCTGGACATCGTGCATTTCGCACGGCCTCCGAGAGGGCATCGTGCAGGATGCTGTGCTCTAGTTGGATTGAGAATATTTAACTCATTGATTTTATTGGGTTTTATTTTGTAAAAAAGCTGGCATGCGCTCTGCAATAGCTCTCCCAACGAATAATCAAATGCGGGAGAACAGCAGCATGACTCGCCAAAGCCTCAACCAACTGCGTGTATCGCCACTGCGCTTGCAGCAAGGTCTGTTTGCCAGCCTGGCCCTGATGGTCACGTTGATTGGCGGCCAGCAGCTGCAACATTGGCAGCAGAGTCAGCAGCAGATTCCCCAGTTTGAACGACCAGTCATGACCCAGACCCATTTCCGTTCCGTTGGCAGCGTAGCTGCCGATGCAACAGCCCCGCAATTGCGGATGGTTGACCAGGGCTCTTCCCTGAGTGAGCTGCCATCCCAAGACCGTTGGGTGTTCTAGGCACCAAACGGCCACTCGTGTTGAGTGGTCGCACGGCACTACCGCTGTTACCTCTTAAAGAAGCGTAAGGAGAATCACCATGTTGAGTTGGGCAATCACATTTCTGATCATCGCCATTGTGGCTGCAGTCCTGGGCTTCGGTGGTATCGCGGGCACCGCCACGGGTATCGCAAAAATTCTGTTTGTGGTCTTCCTGGTGATGTTCATCGCTTCCTTCTTCTTTGGTCGTCGCGGCCGAGGCTGAAAATGACCACTTTGTCCTTCAAAGCCATTACTGCCGCCCTGCTTCTGGGCGGTAGCGGCTTGGCAATGGCCGCCAACGACGGTCAGTCCCGAGCCAACGAATTGCTCAGCGCGGATCCGCAATACCGTGAGACCTGGCAAGGCGTGGTGAAGAAAGAAGAGCGTCTGCCGGAATGGGTCATGAACCTGTCAGGCACCGCCGAGCAGATGAATGCCGTGGAAGAAGACGGCGACAAGTACTTGGTCGGGCCGCTCTGCGAAACCGCGGACACCTGCCTGAACAAGCGCCTGATCGTTGCCTTCAGCCTAGACAAGGAAGATGCCTACGCCATGTTGGTGGAAGTCCCTGCCGGCCTGCCGGCGGATAAATCCCCGACGCGGCATGCCGATTACCGGTTTATCGGTAAGCCGGATGAAGGCATGCAGAAGTTGCTCATGGAGCAGCTGAAGAAAGATCCTAATTGGTACTAGGTTCCGTCTGACGCGAGTGTCGTCTACGGGGCGAGCGTCCATAGAAAGAAGCCCCACGCTTCTTTCTGTCTGCACCGCCTGAAAAGAGGGGGTGCATGACCAGGGGGCCGGGTTGCTCTGATCAATTGCGATCGGCGTGACCTACGGGTACAGGGAGTGCCTGCGCAAGGGCCGGGTCAGGCGAAAAGCTGCGGCGCAGGTTCACAAGCTCATGGCTTGCTGAACCTGCGACGGGCTTATCAGGCTCATTGCCGCTTCTTATGTCCCTCATAGCCGCAAAATTCCTTTCTGCACTTTCCCAACCATTACTTAGTGTGTCGGGTCGACCATCTATCGATAAAATTTGGCCAGGCCCATCGGACATTTCCGACGCTAAGCAGCGGTAATCCCAGGCATTTCTGCCAACGCTCCAGAGACGTCCTGATTCTCTGCGCGAGCCGGGTTTGGCAGGTTCACGGCATGTTTGCTGGACAAAATGTCACATTTGAACTGACCGTTCGGACAGTTATTATTAAAAAAAGCCATGCCGATTCGGCATAGGGTAGGCGTTTACGGCATTAGACGTCGCCCCCTTGCATGGGAATAGTTGCGCCTTTTTTCGCCTGCCAGTAAGCCATTTCGGCCACGCTGCGGTGACCTTCCATGGAGGCAGATGCACACACTTTTTCGCTCTCGAGCGTTGCAGCTGGCGCATTTGCCTTAAGTTCACTTGAAGTAAGGGTAATGACATGAAGAAGGCAAAGCTAAGCCTCGCCTGGCAGATCCTCATCGGTTTGGTGCTGGGGATCGCAATCGGTGCAGTGCTCAACCATTTCAGTGCTGAAAAGGCCTGGTGGATCAGCAATGTGTTGCAGCCAGCGGGCGATATCTTTATCCGCCTGATCAAGATGATCGTGATCCCGATTGTGATTTCCTCGCTGATCGTCGGCATTGCCGGTGTCGGTGATGCGAAGAAGCTCGGGCGTATCGGCGTCAAAACCATCCTTTACTTCGAAATCGTCACCACCATCGCCATCGTGGTCGGACTGTTGCTGGCCAACCTGTTCCACCCGGGTGCAGGCATCGACATGAGTACCCTGGGTACCGTCGACATCTCGAAGTACACCGCCACTGCCGCCGAAGTGCAGCATGAGCATGCGTTCATCGAGACCATCCTCAACCTGATCCCGTCGAATATCTTCGCTGCTGTTGCCCGTGGCGAGATGTTGCCGATCATCTTCTTCTCCGTGCTGTTCGGCCTCGGCTTGTCGAGCCTCAAGCCTGATCTGCGCGAGCCGCTGGTGACAATGTTCCAGGGCGTGTCCGAGAGCATGTTCAAAGTCACCCACATGATCATGAAGTACGCCCCGATCGGCGTATTCGCACTGATCGCCGTGACCGTCGCCAACTTCGGCTTCGCCTCCTTGCTGCCGCTGGCCAAGCTGGTGATCCTGGTTTACGTCGCTATCCTGTTCTTCGCCTTCGTGATCCTCGGCCTGATTGCCCGCCTGTTCGGCTTTTCGGTGGTCAAGCTGATGCGCATCTTCAAGGATGAATTGGTCCTGGCCTACTCCACCGCCAGCTCTGAAACCGTGCTGCCGCGCGTAATTGAGAAGATGGAAGCCTACGGCGCGCCGAAAGCCATTTGCAGCTTCGTGGTGCCGACCGGTTACTCGTTCAACCTCGACGGTTCGACCCTGTACCAGAGCATCGCGGCCATCTTCATTGCCCAGTTGTATGGCATCGACCTGTCGGTCGGCCAGCAATTGATGCTGGTTCTGACCCTGATGGTCACCTCCAAAGGTATCGCCGGTGTCCCGGGCGTGTCGTTTGTGGTGCTGCTGGCCACCCTGGGCAGCGTGGGCATTCCGCTGGAAGGCCTGGCGTTTATCGCCGGTGTCGACCGCATCATGGACATGGCGCGTACCGCCTTGAACGTGATCGGCAACGCCCTGGCCGTGTTGGTCATCTCCCGTTGGGAAGGCATGTACGACGACGCCAAGGGCGAGCGCTACTGGAACTCGCTGCCGCACTGGCGCAGCAAGGACGCCGCGCCGGTTGCTCAAGCAACCCGCAGCTGATAGGCCGACAGCGCTAAGACAAACCCCGGACAATTCCGGGGTTTGTCGTTTCTGCCAGCCCCGCTATCATTCGCTCCATTCTTCGGGGGATTCAACTGATGCTCAATGGCCTGTGGCTTGGCTTCTTTGTCGTGGCAATGGTGTCGGCACTGGCGCAATGGCTGGTCGGCGGTAACGCCGGGATTTTCGCGGCAATGGTCGAAAGCATTTTCGCCATGGCCAAGCTGTCCGTGGAAGTGATGGTGCTGCTGTTCGGCACCCTGACCTTGTGGCTGGGTTTCCTGCGCATCGCCGAGAAGGCCGGGATCGTCGATTGGCTGGCCAAGGCCCTCGGCCCGCTGTTCCGCCGCCTGATGCCGGAAGTGCCAGCCGGCCACCCCGCCATCGGCTTGATCACCCTCAACTTCGCCGCCAACGGTCTGGGCCTGGATAACGCGGCAACGCCCATCGGTTTAAAAGCGATGAAGGCGCTGCAGGAGCTCAACCCAATCCCCAACACCGCAAGCAACGCACAGATCCTGTTTCTGGTGCTCAACGCGTCGTCGCTGACGCTGTTGCCGGTGACCATCTTCATGTACCGCGCCCAGCAAGGCGCGGCGGATCCGACGCTGGTGTTCCTGCCGATCCTGCTGGCGACCAGCGCCTCAACCCTCGTCGGCCTGCTCTCGGTGGCGATCATGCAGCGCCTGCGGCTATGGGACCCGGTGGTGCTGGCCTATCTGATTCCGGGCGCACTGGTCTTGGGCGGCTTCATGGCGTTGCTGGCGACACTTTCCGCGACTGCGCTGGCGGGCTTGTCGTCGATCCTCGGCAACCTCACGCTGTTCGGCTTGATCATGTTGTTCCTGGTGATCGGCGCATTGCGCAAGGTGAAGGTCTACGAGGCCTTCGTCGAAGGGGCTAAAGAAGGCTTCGACGTTGCGAAGAACCTGCTGCCGTACCTGGTGGCGATGCTGTGCGCCGTCGGTGTGTTGCGCGCTTCCGGCGCGCTGGATTTCGGCCTGGAAGGCATTCGCCATGTGGTCGCCTGGACCGGCATGGACACGCGCTTTGTCGATGCCTTGCCGACTGCGATGGTCAAGCCGTTCTCCGGCAGTGCCGCGCGGGCGATGCTGATCGAGACCATGCAGACCCAGGGCGTGGACAGCTTCCCGGCGCTGGTGGCGGCGACGATTCAGGGCAGTACGGAAACCACCTTTTATGTGTTGGCGGTGTACTTTGGTTCGGTGGGGATTCAGCGCGCCAGGCATGCGGTGGGATGTGCGTTGCTGGCAGAGTTTGCCGGTGTCGTGGCGGCGATTGCGGTGTGCTACTGGTTCTTTGGCTGAGGCTTGTACCGCTTTCGCGAGCAAGCCCGCTCCCACATTAGACCGTGTTCATCCTGACGAAACGCGGTCGATTGTGGGAGCGGGCTTGCTCGCGAAGAGGCCCTCAGCGTTTCGCTGATGCATTGCCCTGCGTAACCACCCAATCCACCACCTGCTTGTTCAATTGATCCCCCGCCAGCCCAAACCCGGCCACCACCGCCGGCACCTGGGTGTCGTTCACCGGCTGCCTCACCTCAAAGCGTCGGCTGGCGATAATCCGCTGATCACGCCCACGCACCAACCTCGCATCCAGGCGAATCACCACCTCCACCGTACTGCCGTGGTACTCACTCTGGAACGCCTGCAATTGCCCGCCCAGCTCATAGTCGGCCTGCAGATTGGTATCGTCGGTGCTCAGCAGCGTCACCCGGCCATCGCGCTGGAAGCCATCCATAAAGCGGTTGCGCAGCAACACCGGCGACGGGTCGCTCCAGCGCGAGTTGGCATAACTGCTGATCAGGTCGCCATTGGGCACCACGGCAATGCGCGGGCTGTCGAGAAACTCGCTGGTCTGCGGCTTGTTCACACGCAGTGACCAACTGACCGGCGCGGCCTGGCTGGTGGTCTGCGCGGTGGCCAGGCGATACACATCCGAAGGGTCGGCCTTGGGCAGGATCGAGCACGCGCTCACCAGCGCCAAGGCTACAGGGGCGATTATTTGGTAAGCACGCTTCATGGCGTGAACTCCTTGTTCTTGTCGCTGCCCAGCAGGTAACCGCTGGGGTTGGCTTCCAGGCGGCGGGAGATGGCGCGCAGCGAACCGAGGGTTTCGCGCAGTTCGCGCACGGCCGGCGCCAGTTCGTTGAGGCCTTGCATGCCGCTGTTCACCGAGTCCTTGTTGTTGGTCAGCAAGGTGTTGAGGGTCGCGGTGCTTTGTTCAAGGGATTTCATGGCCTGCTCGGCACTGCCGAAGGCCTGCTTGCCTTGTTCATTGAGCAAGCCGTTGGCGTTGCGCATCAGCACGGTGGTCTGTTCCAGGGCGGCGCTGGCTTGTTTGCTCACCTGCATCAGTTGTTGCATCACCACCTTGATATCGCCGCGTTGGTCGGCGATGGCACCGGTGGTTTGCTGCAGATTGTCCAGGGTGTTGCTCAGGCGTTCGACGTTCTCGCGGGAGAACATGTGGTTGGCGTTGTGCAGCAACAGGTTGATGCTGGTCATCAGGTCGTTGCTGTTGTTCAGCAAGCGCGCGATGGGCGATGGTGACGCAATGATCTGCGGCAGCTCACCGTTCTTGCCCTTGAGCTCGGCACTTTGCGGAGTACCGCCGCTGAGCTGGATGATCGAGGTGCCGGTGATGCCGGTCAGCGCCAGTTTGGCCTGGGTGTCTTCCTTGATCGGTGTCTGTCCGGCTAGGCGGATGCGTGCCAAAACGCGGCGCGGGTCTTTAGGGTCCAGGCGCAGGCTGGTGACGTCGCCCACCTTGATCCCGCTGTACTGCACCGCGCTGCCCTGGGACAGGCCGCTGACCGCCTCGTTGAAGATCACTTCGTAGTCCTGGAAGGCGCTGTCGACGCTGGACTTGGCCAGCCACAGGCCGAACAGCATCGCGCCGACCACCACGATCACGCTGAACAGACCGATCATCACATGATGGGCTCGGGTTTCCATGTCATACCTCGTCTAGCGATTGAGCGGCATCCAATGCCGCGCGGCCACGGGGGCCGTGGAAATATTCGTGAATCCACGCGTCGTCGGTTTCCGAAACGATATCGATGGCATCGGCCACCAGCACTTTCTTCTGTGCCAGCACCGCCACGCGGTCGGTGATGGTGTACAGCGTGTCCAGGTCGTGGGTGACCAGGAACACACTCAAGCCCAACGCATCGCGCAGGGTCAGGATCAGTTGGTCGAATTGCGCCGCACCAATCGGGTCGAGGCCGGCGGTGGGTTCGTCGAGAAACAAGATATCCGGGTCCAGCGCCAGCGCGCGGGCCAGGGCGGCGCGCTTGATCATGCCGCCGGACAGCGACGATGGGTACTTGTCGGCTGCCGACAGCGGCAGCCCGGCCAGGGCCAGTTTCACCGCGGCCAGATGCTCGGCGTCACGGCGGCTGAGGCCCGCGTGTTCGATCAACGGCAGTGCAACGTTCTCGGTGACAGTCAGCGAGGAAAACAGCGCGCCCTTCTGGAACAACACGCCGAAGCGCCGTTCCACCAGTGAGCGCTCATGTTCCGGCAGGCTCGGCAGGTTCTTGCCGAACACCCGCACCTCACCTTCAGTGGGGCGACGCAGGCCGACGATGCTACGCAGCAGCACCGACTTGCCGCTGCCGGAGCCGCCGACCACTGCGAGGATCTCGCCTTTGTACAAGTCCAGGTCGAGGTTCTCGTGCACGCTCTGGCTGCCAAAGCGATTGCACAGGCCGCGCACTTCAATCACCGCCTCGGCGGGCGCTCGGTGTAGGCGACTCACCAGTCCATCTCCATGAAGAACAGCGCGGCCACCGCATCCAGCACGATCACCACGAAGATCGATTGCACCACGCTGGAGGTGGTGTGGGCGCCGACGGACTCAGCACTGCCGCTGACCTTGAAGCCTTCCAGGCAGCCGATGGCCGCGATCAGGAAAGCGAAGATCGGCGCTTTCACCATGCCCACCAGAAAATGCTGCACACCAATGTCAGATTGCAGCAGCGAGAGAAACATCGCTGGCGAAATATCCAGCGCTACAGCGCACACCACACCACCGCCGACTATCCCTGAGAGCATTGCCAGGAAGGTCAGCATCGGCAAGGACACCAGCAACGCCAGCACGCGCGGCAATACCAACAGTTCCATTGGGTCCAGGCCCAGCGTGCGGATAGCGTCGATTTCTTCGTTGGCCTTCATCGAGCCGATCTGCGCGGTAAACGCACTGGCCGTACGACCGGCGATCAGGATCGCGGTGAGCAGTACGCCAAACTCGCGCAGAAAAGAGAACGCCACCAGGTCCACGGTAAAAATCGTCGCGCCGAAGCTCTTGAGCACCGTGGCCCCGAGGAACGCCACCACCGCGCCCACCAGAAAGGTCAGCAAGGCTACGATAGGCGCAGCATCGAGGCCGGTCTGTTCGATATGCGCGACCATCGGCGTGATGCGCCAGCGCTTGGGTCGGAAAATGCCACGGGCGAAGGTTTCGAGAATCAGGCCGATAAAGCCCAGCAGTTTCTTGCTGTCCTGCCAGACGGTGTCCACGGCTCGACCGATGCGGGCCAGCACCTGAATCCCGGCAGCTTCTTCCGGTGCCTTGTCCGGCACGCAAAAATCATTCAGGGAACGGTAGACGGTCTTGAGCAGTGCGCGGTCGGCGGCAGACAAACTGCAATCGGTCTGCTCCGCAGATTGCTCGATGCGGGTCGGCCCCAGCAACTCCACCAGCAGCGAGGCGCCGGCGGTATCCAGGGCACCTAGGCCGTTAAGGTCGATGCGCGCGCCAGCGTCGTATTGGCCGTCGAGCTTGTCTGACAGCTTCTTCAGACTGGCATAGTGGGCAAGCGTCCAGTCCCCCGTAATCCTCAGCTGTGGCGGGGTGGTGGACGTATCGAGGTGGGCTGCACCGGCCGTCGTAGGGGGGGTCATAAGCTCCGAGCTTGTTTGGCTATCCGCAATTCTTACGTAATAGCATGAACCTGCCTACTTTGGGTTGTCCGTTTGTGCTGAGTCCGTCACTTTGAAGCGCAGCACGCCGATCACCTGCCCGTCTTCGGTCAGCACCCGTACCTGCCAGCGGCCTACGGCGTCGCCGGGGAAGTTCTGCTTGTGGGTCCAGGCGCGATAGCCCTCTTTGCGCCCGCCGTGAATATCCAGGGCGATACGGTCGACCTCTTTACCGTTGAATTGCCACACGTGATAGATCCGCTCGTCCAACCCGCGCGGCGCGTTGATCGCGGTGTAGGCGTACAGCCCGCCGCTGCGCAGTTGGGCGGCCGTGACTTCCTTGAGATCGTCGCCTGGCGTGCGGTCTTGCAACTCAGTGCTGATGGCCACTTCGGTCATCCACAAGGTGGCCGGTGGCACCCAACTGCGCAGGAACCACCCGGCGCAACCAATCGCAGCCGTGACCCCGAGCAACATCGCCCAGCCTTTGATACTGCGCAGCGGCAAGCTCACTGCCAGGCTTGGAATCGACAATGCCATGGCCACGCCCAAGGCGAGTTTGTAACTCTCGGCAGTGGTCAGGTGCAGAATGATCGGCAACGCGGTGAGCAGCGCGGCGAACAGGGTGAAGGTGTGCAGCGCGAGAAACAGTGAGCGTTTGGGCGCCAGCCATTTGTAGTACAGCGGGTCGACGATCGACACCAGCGCCGCCGCGCCGAGAAGGCCGGTGAAAATCGATTGGCCGCTGTTCCACGCTGTGGTGATGAAAAAGAACGGCAACACAAAAAACAGACTTTCCTGGTGGATCATCTGGGTCGCGTAGCGCAGCAGCGGTTCGGGGATTTCGCGCTTGAAGACCTGGGCGAACAGCTGGGTGAAGCTGTTTTCCAACATCAGCCACAGCCAGCTCACCAGCATGATCACCGCGATCCAACTGGCCATGCCCTGCTGGCGATCCACCAGGATGAAGCTGCCCACACCCGAGATGAAGCCGCCGAGTGCAATCACCCCTGGGTAACGCTTCATCAGTTCGAGGATGCGGGTGATCAAGCGGGTCAGGGTTTGCATTCGACAGTTCGCAGTCTTTGTAGGAAAAAATCCCAGACAGAATAGCGTCTTAGCCTGGCGTTCGGTGCCTCATTACGCGATCCGTTTGCGATAACTCCGTAGCCCGATCAATACAATAGCGATGAAGCCGAGCAGCCCGGCGCCGATCCAGCTCAGAGCATCGTAGCTCAGCAGCGGTTTTTCGATGCGCCAGTAGCCCGGCTGCTTGAACACGTCGCGCATGGCCTGGTTGGTCTGGTCCAGGCTCACGGCTTTGATGCGTTTGACCGGGTCGCTGAAGTGACCTTTGTTGTAATCCCCGGATGCGCTCCAGTAGTAATCGGCCAACGCGCTGTTGCCCTGCACCGCCCAGGCCTGACGGGCGATGGCGGCTTGTTGCAGGCGGGCGAATACCGCCGGGTCGAGACCGTCCTTGAGCAGGTGTGCCTTGAGGTCCTGGAGTACCTGTTCGGCTTCGGGGAGATTTTCCCGCTCAAGGTCGGCATTCAGGCTGAGGAAACCAACGCCGCCGAGTACTTCGCGCTCGCTCCACGGGCCGTAGGACAAACCATGCTTGAGGCGCAGTTGGCGGTACAACGCCCAGTCGAGGTAGTCCTTGAGCAGGTCGTAGGTTTCGTCATGCCCGTCGTCCAGCACAGGTTCAGGGAACAGCCAGTGCAGCTTGGCACCGTCGCCGACCCAGCCGTGGATGAGTTCACGATGGCTGGCGGCGGCGTGCTGGATCTCAGGCAGCGCCAAATGTTCGCTGGGCTCGACCGGTTCGAGTTGGCCGTAGGTGCGTTCCAGATAGGCCGGCAGCAGTTTGTCGAGGTCGCCGACGATGATCAGGGTCATGTTGTTGGGCGCGTACCAGTGTTTGCGCAGGTTCTCCAACTGGTCGCGGGTCAGGTGGTCGACCTGGGCGCGTTCGGCGCACTTGAGCCCCAGTTCAACGGCCAGCTGGTTGCTGGCCGTGTGGCCCAGGTCCTGACGGTCCAGCAGGCGTTGCAGGTGTGAGTAGTGGCCGCCGTCTTCGCGTTCGACCACGCGCTTGGCGGCGTTGATATTGGCGTCGGTCAGTTCGGTGCGAGTGATGATCGCCAGCAGCAGGTCCAGCACCTTGCGCTGGTTCTGCGCGGGCGCCTCGATCACGAAGGTGGTATCGGCGTTGCTGGTGTAGGCGTTCCACTCGCCACCCAGGGCCTGCATGCGGTCTTCCAGCTCGCCTTCGCCGCCACCGTCGATACCGCTGAACAGCAAGTGTTCCAGCAGGTGTGGCAATTCCTTGTCTTCGCAGCCGAAGTCATCCAGGCCCACGCCTACCACCAGGCGGATCGCCACATGCCCGCGCTCGGTGCCCGGTTTGAGCAACAATTGCAGGCCATTGGGCAAGGTGTAGCCCTCGACTTGCAGACGGTCAAAGGCAAAGGCGTGGGCAGAACCCATGAGTAGGCAAGCGAACAACAGGCGACGCATAACAAGCTTCCTGGCGTGTGAGGTCAATGTTAACTGACTTCACGGGCCATCATCCGTTCAGGGCGAATGTGTGATGTCGGCAATATCTTCGGCGGAGAGCGCGCCGGTGTCGGACGTTTCCAACACTACATAAGCACTGCTGCAAAACAACGAGTTGAGGCGTTTCATGTCCGCAATCAGTTCCAGGTGCAGGGAACTGGTCTCCAGACTCTGTACGATTTTTCGCTGCAATCGGCTCACGTGGGCATGGGCCAGGCGGCGTTCCTGGGCGCGGAAGCGGCGTTTTTCGCGCAGCAATTGGCGAGCGCTTTCCGGGTCGGCGCTGAGGAATACCGAAAGGCCCAGGCGCAGGTTGGCGATCAACTGGCCGTGCAGGCCGGTGAGTTCTTCCAGGCCGACTTCGGAAAACTGGCGACGCTGGGAGGTTTTCTGCTGCTGGACTTTGCGCAGCATGCGTTCGATCAGGTCGCCGGCCAGTTTCAGGTTGATCGACAGCTCGATGATTTCAGCCCAGCGCCGGCTGTCTTGCTCGCTGAGGTCTTCGCGGGGCATTTGCGCCAGGTAGAGTTTGATCGCGCTGTACAGCGATTCGACGTCGTCGCTGAGGCTGCGCATTTCCTGGGTGATGGCCGTCTGTTTGCCGCGCAGTACTTCCTGCATGGCGGTGAGCATGTTGTCTATCAGGTCGCCCAGGCGCAGTGTTTCCCGAGCAGCGTTGGCCAATGCCAGGCTCGGCGTGGCGAGCGCGGCCAGGTCAAGATGACGGGGTTTGGCCTTGCCATTGGTTTCTTCGCGCTCGGGCAGCAGCCAGGCACACAGCCGTGCCATCGGCCCGATGGTGGGCAGCAGAATGAGGCAACGCGTGACGTTGTAGAGCAGGTGGAAGGTGATGACCATGCCTTGGGCGCTGTAGTCCAGGCCGTCCATCCACAGCACCAGCGGGTCGAGTACCGGAATGATCAGCAACAGGCCGATCAATTTGTACAACAGGCTACCCAGCGCGACTTGGCGACCGGCGGCGTTCTGCATGCTGGTGCTGAGGAAGGCCAGCACACCGCTGCCGATATTGGCGCCGATCACCAGGCCGATGGCTACGTGCAAGCCGATCACACCGGCGCCGGCCAGGGTGGCGGTCAGTAGGACGGCGGCCAGGCTGGAGTAGGAGATCATCGCGAATAAGGCGCCGACCAAGGCGTCGAGCAGGATGTCGCCGGTCAAGGAAGCGAACAGCACCTTGACGCCCTGGGCATGGGTGATAGGCCCAGCGGCTTCGACGATGAGTTGCAGCGCGAGAATGATCAGCCCGAGGCCGATCCCCACGCGTCCCAACTGCCCTGCCCGCGTCTGTTTGCGCGACAGGAAGAAAATCACCCCGAGAAAGATCAGCAGTGGCGATAGCCAGGACAAGTCGAACGTCAGCACCCTCGCCATCAGCGCCGTACCGACGTCGGCGCCGAGCATCGTCGCCAGGGCGGGCATCAGCCCCATCAAGCCCTGGCCGACAAAGGACGTCACCAGCATCGCCGTGGCGTTGCTGCTCTGCACCATGGCAGTCACCAGGATACCGGCGATAAACGCCAGCCAGCGCTTGGACATGTTCTGCCCGATGACTTGGCGCAAGTTGGAACCGTAGACCCGCAGGATGCCGGTACGGACGATGTGCGTGCCCCAGATAAGCAGGGTCACGGCGGAAAGCAGATTGAGCAAGGTCAGCATGCTCGGCCCCCCGTATGGGTGTGCGCCAATCGACGCAAATGAGAATTGCCGCTGCCGTTCTACGTCTAGTGATTAAGCTGTAGTTGGCGAATGGGTTCTGCGCCAGCATCGCATAGCTAAACTGGGGATTGAAACAAAACTGTCATGAAATCAGCTTTTTGCAGACGAGAAAAAGGGGCTCGAAAGCCCCTTTTTCAGCAGCGAGTCAGTGTTATTGACCCGGGATATCTTTGCGCAGTTTCACAGGATCCTGCTGTTTCTTCTTTTTCGCGATGGCAGTGCGCATCTTGATGTTCACCGCTTCCACCGCCAGCGAGAACGCCATGGCGAAGTAGACGTAGCCTTTTGGCACGTGCACATCGAAGGATTCGGCGATCAGCACGGTACCGACGACCAGCAGGAACGACAGCGCCAGCATCTTCAGCGAAGGGTGCTTGTCGATGAACTCGCTGATGGTGCCGGCAGCCAGCATCATCACCAGTACCGCCACGACGATCGCTGCGACCATCACCGGTACGTGCGAGACCATGCCCACCGCGGTGATCACCGAGTCCAGGGAGAACACGATGTCGATGATCGCGATCTGAATGATGGTGTAGATGAACTTGCCACCGGCGCCCTTCGGCTCGTCGTGGGTTTCGTCTTCACCTTCCAGCGCGTGGTACATCTCCTGGGAGCTTTTCCACAGCAGGAACAGGCCACCGAAGAACAGGATCAGGTCGCGACCGGAGATGCCCTGGCCGAACACCACGAACAGGTCGTTGGTCAGTTGCATCACCCAGGTGATCGACAGCAGCAACAGGATGCGCGTGACCATCGCCAGCGCCAGGCCGAAGATCCGAGTACGCGCCTGCATATGCTTGGGCATGCGGCTGACCAGGATCGAAATCATGATGATGTTATCGATGCCCAGGACGATCTCGAGGGCCGTCAGGGTGAAGAAGGCAATCCAGATTTCCGGATTGGTCAGCCATTCCATGTTTATTCCTTTGAGCAAGTGTTAAACCGCGCAAGCTGCAGCGCCGCGCGGTGGGTGAGTCGGTACGATTATAGAGTGCTGAACAGCGGAAAAATCCCCATCAGCAATGCGGCGAACATTATGCACAGGCACACGAGCACTGCCCACTTCAGGGTGAAGCGCTGGTGATCGCCAAATTCGATACCGGCCAGGGCCACCAGCAGGTAAGTCGAAGGGACCAGAGGGCTGAGCAAGTGTACCGGCTGGCCAACGATGGAGGCGCGAGCCATTTCCACGGCAGTGATGCCGTAGTGGCTGGCAGCTTCGGCCAGTACGGGCAGCACGCCGTAGTAGAACGCGTCGTTGGACATGAAGAAGGTGAACGGCATGCTCACCAGCGCGGTGATCACGGCCAGGTACGGGCCCATGGCTTCCGGGATGACCGCCAGCAGGCTCTTGGACATGGCATCGACCATGCCGGTACCGGACAGGATGCCGGTGAAGATACCTGCGGCGAAGATCAGCCCGACTACCGCCAGTACGCTGCCGGCGTGGGCGGCGACGCGGTCTTTCTGCTGTTGCAGGCACGGGTAGTTGACGATCATCGCGATGCTGAACGCCACCATGAACAGCACCGGCAGCGGCAACAGGCCGGCGATCAGTGTGCACATCAGTGCCAGGGTGAGCGCGCCGTTGAACCAGATCAGCTTCGGACGGCGGGCATCCGGGAATTGCGACACGCTGATTTCACTGTGGTCGATCTCGTCACCTTGCAGGTGCAGTTCACCCAAGCGCGCACGCTCACGCTTGCCGTACCAGTAGGCGATCACCAGGATCGCGACCACGCCGGCGGCCATGGCCGGGATCATCGGAACGAAAATATCCGATGGGTCCACATGCAGCGCACTGGCGGCTCGGGCAGTCGGGCCGCCCCAAGGGGTCATGTTCATCACGCCACCGGCGAGAATGATCAAGCCGGCCATGATCCGCGGGCTCATGCCGATGCGCTGGTACAGCGGCAACATGGCGGCCACGCAGATCATGTAGGTGGTCGCGCCGTCACCGTCGAGGGACACGACCAGGGCCAGCACAGCGGTGCCGACGGAGACTTTGAGCGGGTCACCTTTGACCATCTTGAGGATCTTGCGCACGGCCGGGTCGAACAGGCCAGAGTCGATCATCAGGGCAAAGTAGAGGATGGCAAACATCAGCATCACGCCGGTCGGCGCGAGCTTGGTGATGCCTTCGAGCATCATCGGGCCGATCTTCGGTGCGAAACCACCGAACAGCGCGAACAGGATCGGCACGATGATCAAGGCGATCAGCGCGGACAGGCGCTTGGTCATGATCAGGAACATGAACGTGATGACCATGGCAAAGCCAAGGAAAGTCAGCATAGGAATACTCCAGGCGTAGCGCGGCTAGGGAAAGGCGGACCGGGTGGAGGTCAGCGCAGAACGAAAGGCACGAGGCGTACGGGTGGAGTTGGGGCAAACAGGCGGGTACGGGCGGACATCGGGAATCACCATTGTTGTTGTTAACAGCCGGTCTGTTGCCGGCAGTGGGGGCGATCCTAGACGGGTAAGCTTTCAGCCAGCTTTCGCTGGAAAAACAGGTGATGAAGGCCAGACATACGGTCTTCAGGTTTACACAGTTCAACTGTGGGAGCTGGCTTGCCTGCGATGCAGACACCTCGGTCGTTCAGTTGAACAGAGGTGATGCGATCGCAGGCAAGCCAGTTCCCACATTCGAATGGTGTTTGGCGTGAGACTCTTACGGGAGCTCCAGGCCGCCCGCCGCTTTATGCAATGCCCGCAAGTGCTCGCCCACCTGCTTGAGGTTGGCTTCGCAAGCGGCAATCTCGGCGGAACGGGAGGGATCCAGCAACGCCCTCACCTCTTTATCGAGTTCGCCCGTAAGGGATTGCAGCTGCTTCTGACGCTCGGCGCTTTCCGATTCCAGGCGCTCGGCCTCCGACGGTTGCGGCAGGCCATAGCCGCCACTGCCCAGCAGTTCTGCCGGGCGGCTGAGGAAGCCACTGTTGGCGAGGATTTGTTGCAGCGTGGCGTTGGCCTTCTCCATGCCGCCGTTTTTCAGCTCACGGGCGCCGAGGTAGCGTTGTTTGACTTCGTCCTGGGCCAGCATCAACTGTTTGCGAAAGCTCGCCTGCTCAAGCAGCAACAATGCGGCGCTGGTGCGCAGATCAGCCTGGCCGAACCACTGGCGACGCTCCTCGGCACTGAGGGACAGCCAGTCTTCGACTTGGGTCTGTTTGATCGGCAAGTGTTTGCGCAGCACATCGAACATCGCCTGATAACGCTCGCGGAAGGAATCGAAGTGATAGCCCAGGCGCAATGCCCTGCGTTTGTCGTCCAGCACGCTGGTGTCGGCCAGGCCACGGGCACTCAATACCTCAAGCAAGCCGTTGGGGGTGATGTTGTCCAGGCCGGTCAGTTGCGGGTTGGCGCTGCCGCTGCGCAACAGTTTCAGGCTCTCTACTGCACAGTTGTTGGAAATAAAGAAGTAGTTGCCGTCGTAGCTCCAGTGCATCTCGGCGGCATGTTCGACGGTGTCGTTGATTTCCTGGCGGGTCAGTTTCAGCGGCACGGAGGCCAGGCCGCGCAACTCGGTCTTGGTGTACTCGTCGATCACTTGCGCCAGCGGTAGCACAAACAGGCGAGACGGGTATTTGCCGACCAGTCCGTCCCAGCTCGACAGCTGTACGTCGCCGACGAACGCGCGGTAGGACAACACCAGATGCTGGTCCAGATCCAGCCGACAATCCGGCCCACGCGGACGACCTGGCGCGCAGATCACCAGGCGCAACATGCTGTGGCCCCAGCGGCTCACCAGGTTCTGGTTGGCTTCGGCCAGCAGGTAGTCGATTTCGTAGACGCGCTCCGGGTCCACGTGGCCCAGTGGCGTCTTGGCGAAGTCGTTGCCGGCGTTCAGGAATGCGTAGGTGTTGGCGCAGGCGCTTTGATTCGGCGGCGCCCAGCCAAAGTGTTCTTTGTAGTAACGGAACAGCGAGGGACGGCGGCAGGCGTAGCTCGGGTCAAGCAGGAAATACTCCATATTGACCGCCACGAACTCCAACGGGCTGGTGGTTTCGTAGATGTCCGGGCTGCGGGCAACCTGATGGTTGTTTTGTTCACGCTCACCGCGGCGGCCGACGTATTGCGGCCAGCCGGCAAGGTCCAGCAGGCGTGGGTCATCGCTGAGGGTAAAGCGTCGGTCATTCTGGCCGCGGCATTGATCAGGCAGGCCGATCAAGCCAGTGATGCTGTTCTGGCGGCTGCAGCGGTTGATCAGTGCGCGGTCTGCTTTGGACCACAAGCGTGCACGGTCATAAATGTGGGTCAATTCATGCAGCACGGTAGCGAGCATTTCCCGGCGCACAGTACCGTGGGGGCGATTGGTTTTCTGGGTGGCGGCGCTGCCGTCGGTCAGGCTGGCGAGCAGGTTGCGGTTGAGGTCCAGCTCGGACACCAGGGAGGCTTGCCCATAGGCGTTCTCGGGCATCTTGTCGGTCCAGCCGACATCGATGCGTCGATCCAACTGCTCGATGAAGCGCGGCGGCAAAGCGCGCAGCGCTTCGTCGAGCAACGCCTGGCTGGCCTGTTGTTCAGCCGGGCTCAAGCCATCGGTCTTGAGCCGCAGTTGCAGGTCGGCCTGGGCTGCACTGGCACACAGCAGCACAACCCCGGCCAGGAGCCAGGCGGCAATTCGCCTCACAGTGCGAGGATAGCTTCGGCGAGGGTCTGGTCACTGGCGTCGCGGGCTTCCGGCAAACGGGTGCGCAGGGTGTCGAAGGCGGCTTCCAGCTGCGCGCCACGGATCTCGCCGTTGGTAGCCACGAAGCTGGCAGCGTCGTCGTGGGCATCGCGCACGACTTTGGAGTCGCGGATGGAGGTGGTGGTGTCCGAGGTGAAATCAATCGTGCGGCCAGAGGCGCGAACAATGATGTTACTGGTGGCCACCAGGGTCTGTGCCTGGGCAACGTCGGCCAACAACAGCAGGCCAAGGGTGGCGGCAATCAGCGGGCTACGCATGAGATGACTCCGGAATACAAAGATGATTATTGGACGAGAATTGCTTGCGCCAGTTCAAGGTCACTGGCGTTAAGTTTTGGTTGGCTGCGGCGCAGATAATCCAGCGCCGACTCCAGCCGTGCCCCTCGCCGTTGGCCGTCAGTGGCGATAAACGCGGCAGCGTCATCCTGAGCAGCCATTATCACTTTTCTGTCGAAGGGAGCGGAAGTCACCTTGCTGGTGGCATACGCGCTGACGACGGTGCTTTGGGTGCTCAGGTCGAAGGCGAACGCCACTGGCGACCAAGCCGTGCAAAGCAATACGGGAACTCGTAAAAGGCGGTATGAAAAAGCCATGGGACTCGACAACTGAAAACGAGCGCCAAGGCTAGCTTAATGCCCGGGCTAGAGCCAGCGCCCAGGCATCAACCCTGCATTCAGATAGTCAGGATCGCCTGCGCCAGCTGTGCGTCTGTCGCGCTGTTCAGTTGTGGTGCTTGTTGGCGGATCTGTGCCAGTGCGCTTTCCAGTTTCACGCCACGGATGGCGCCTTCGCTGGCAACAAAGCTGGCAGCGTCGTCGCGGGCGGCACGCACGACTTTGTTGTCCCGCAGGGACGACGTGGCATCGGAACTGGCGTCGGAGGTGGCCTTCAACGCGCCGACGATGGAGTCGGTGGTCACGATGAAGCTGGTCGCGTTGGCGTTGGCAGCCATGGCCAACAGGGCAGCGGCACTCAGCAGGCGAAGACGGGACATGGGATGACTCCTGTAGATGAACGAATAAGGCGGCGCAGGGCAGCCATTGGGGATCAGACGCCTGTACTACGTGGTTCGCCACGTGGTGACTGGATATTAAGCCGCCGCTTATCCGTTCGGGAAGCGTCTTGACTGCCTAGTCACGCCAGAACGGTTTGGACAGCTCTGCCATCCGGTCGCCGTGGCTGATGCCCAAATCGGACAGTTCCCGGCTATCAAGCTGCGACAGTTGGCGGCGTTCATAGGCCAGGCGCAGCCACTTGGCGAGCGTGGAGGCCGTATGGCGTAACAACCGTTTATAACGGAGGGGTGGCGTATCCATGGCGTGCACCTTTCATGAGGTCTTGGAACACCATGTTGAGCGAGGGGACGTGACCGATACAGATACACTCGGGTTAAATTGTACTGCTTAACTGTTGTATTTTTTAAACTGTACTTGTCGCCGATTGAAGCCACTGTTTTCCCGTTGAAAACCTTCACCTCGGAAACAACAAAGCCCGCCTCCAGTATCCCGGGGCGGGCTTTGCTTTGACAAATCTGGGTGCTGGCGGTGGACCCGTTAGGTCAGGGCCAGCGGGCGCTAAATCAGCGCCAGAACGGCTTGCTCAGCTCTTCGTAGCGTTGAGCTTCGCTGATGCCTGCGTCAGCCAGCAGACGCGAATCCAGGCGAGCCAGTTGGTGGCGGCTGGAGATGCGGCGCTGCCACAACATCAGGTTGGCGATAACGCGCAGAGGCAGGGAAGCCTGGGTGTTTACAGCTTTTTCTTCAAAGAACAGATCGGAACTGAGTGTACGTTCCATGATGACATCCTTCCGCTTGTGGCGGGATTAGGTAGTGGTTTAACTGATGCCAATGATCCTCTTCCGGCGCAAGACTCTCTAGATACAGTTCACCTGTATTGTGAGGGGCCAGTTAACTGTTTATAGGCGCTGTACTGTACGGAAATGGGGCAACTGTACCTGTCCGCACTGAAATAGTGCGAAATTGGCTTTTTAGAGGAGGTATGTGGGAGATTTCGGTAGGAAATGACCGGTACAGCAGTACAGTTTTTCAAGAAGTGGCAGGGAAAGCGTCGAGCTGATGAAACTGTGTTTGCATCAGCACGACTCTGTATCAATCACGCCTTGAGCATGTGCCCGGTTTCTTCCAGGTTGATGTGCCAGCTCAGTGCTTCGCGCAGGATATGCGGCGTGTGCCCGCCGATGGCGCAGGCAGCGTTAAAGTAACTGTTCAAGGCATCCCGGTAGGCGGGGTGAACACAGTTATCGATGATCACCCGGGCCCGCTCCCGTGGCGCCAAGCCACGCAGGTCGGCAAGCCCAACCTCGGTGACCAGGATATCGACGTCATGCTCGGTGTGGTCCACATGGCTGACCATCGGTACCACGCTGGAAATCGCCCCGCCCTTGGCAATGGATTTGGTAACAAAGATTGCCAGGTGTGCGTTGCGCGCAAAATCCCCGGATCCGCCGATGCCGTTCATCATCCGCGTACCGCAGACGTGGGTGGAGTTGACGTTGCCGTAGATGTCGAACTCCAGCGCGGTGTTGATGCCGATGATACCTAGGCGACGCACCACTTCAGGGTGGTTGGAGATCTCTTGCGGGCGCAGTACCAGTTTGTCCTTGTACTTCTCCAGGTTACCGAACACGTCGGCATTGCGGCGTTCCGACAAGGTGATCGAGCTGCCCGAAGCGAAACTCAGTTTGCCCGCGTCGATCAGGTCGAAGGTCGAATCCTGCAACACTTCCGAATACATGGTCAGGTCTTCGAACGGCGATTCGATCAAGCCACACATCACGGCGTTGGCGATATTGCCGATACCGGCCTGCAACGGACCGAGTTTGTTGGTCATGCGGCCTGCATCGACTTCCTGCTTGAGGAAGTTGATCAGGTGATTGGCAATGCCTTGCGTATCGCTGTCAGGCGGCGTCACGGTGGAGGCGGAGTCGGCCTGGTTGGTGATGACGATAGCGACGATCTTTTCCGGCGGGATCGGGATTGCGGTACTGCCAATCCGGTCATCGACCTTCACCAACGGGATCGGCGTACGGGTTGGCCGGTACGTCGGAATATAAATGTCGTGCAGCCCTTCCAGGTTCTGGTTGTGGGCCAGGTTGATCTCGACAATCACCTGCTTGGCGAAAATCGCAAAGCTGGCCGAGTTGCCTACAGACGTTGTCGGTACGATGTGGCCTTGCTCAGTGATCGCGACCGCTTCAATCACGGCGATATCCGGGAGCTTGAGCTGGTTGTTGCGCAGTTGCTCGACGGTTTCCGACAGGTGCTGGTCGATAAACATCACTTCGCCGGCGTTGATTGCCTTGCGTAAGGTGCTGTCGACCTGGAACGGCATGCGCCGGGACAGTACGCCCGCTTCGGTCAGTTGCTTGTCTAGGTCATTGCCCAGGCTGGCGCCGGTCATCAGGGTGATTTTCAGCGGAGAGGTCTTGGCCCGTTCGGCCAGGGCGTGCGGGACGGCCTTGGCTTCACCGGCACGGGTGAAGCCGCTCATGCCGACGGTCATGCCGTCCTCGATCAGTGCGGCGGCGTCTGCCGCGCTCATGACCTTGTTCAACAACGAAGGCAAGCGGATACGATCACGGTACATGGATTGTTATCTCAGGCTACGGAAGCAAGGTGCGCAGTTTAGTGATTTCAGAAAAATTCGGCCCGCTACCATGGTCGAATGCCAGGCAGCGATTTAGAGCCTTTGGTCGGGTTTCATGCGGTGATAAAAAACCCCAGCCTATCGCAGGCCGGGGTTTCGAGTATTGCGCTGAAGCAGTGTTACTCGACGGCTTTGACCATGTCTTCGATAACCTTCTTGGCATCACCGAAGACCATCATGGTCTTGTCCAGGTAGAACAATTCGTTATCCAGACCGGCGTAGCCGCTGGCCATCGAACGCTTGTTGACGATGATCGTCTTGGCCTTGAAGGCTTCGAGAATCGGCATGCCGGCTATCGGTGAGTTCGGGTCGTTCTTGGCGGCCGGGTTGACCACGTCGTTCGCGCCCAGCACCAGCACCACGTCGGCTTGGCCGAACTCGGAGTTGATGTCTTCCATCTCGAACACTTGGTCGTAAGGCACTTCGGCCTCGGCGAGCAGGACGTTCATGTGGCCAGGCATACGGCCCGCGACCGGGTGGATCGCGTATTTCACCGTGACGCCGTGGTGAGTCAGCTTCTCGGTCAGTTCCTTGAGCGCGTGTTGTGCCCGCGCCACCGCCAGGCCGTAGCCCGGGACGATGATCACGGTATCGGCGTTCGTCAGCAGGAAGGTAGCGTCGTCAGCCGAGCCGGATTTGACCGGGCGTGCTTCTTTGGAGCCTGCCGCTGCACCGGCATCCGGCGCATTGCCGAAACCGCCCAGCAGTACATTAAAGAAGGAGCGGTTCATCGCCTTGCACATGATGTACGACAGGATCGCGCCGCTGGAGCCTACCAGTGAGCCGGCAATGATCAGCATCGAGTTGTTCAGCGAGAAGCCGATGCCCGCCGCCGCCCAGCCGGAGTAGCTGTTGAGCATCGAGACGACCACGGGCATGTCCGCACCGCCGATCGGGATGATGATCAGCACGCCGAGCACGAAGGCCAGGGCCAGCATCAGCGCGAAGGCGGTGAGGTTGCCGGTGAACATGAACGCAAGGCCCAGGCCCAGTGTTGCTAGACCAAGCACTAGGTTCAGCTTGTGCTGGCCGCCGAACTGTACCGGCGCGCCCTGGAACAGGCGGAACTTGTACTTGCCCGACAGTTTACCGAACGCAATCACCGAACCGGAGAAGGTGATGGCGCCGATGGCTGCGCCGAGGAACAGCTCCAGGCGGTTGCCGGCAGGGATCGAGTCACCCAGGTGTTTGACGATGCCCAGGGATTGCGGCTCGACCACGGCGGCGATCGCAATGAACACCGCGGCCAGGCCGATCATGCTGTGCATGAACGCTACCAACTCCGGCATCTTGGTCATTTCTACGCGCTTGGCCATGATGGAGCCAGCGGTACCGCCGACCAGCAGGCCGACAATCACATAGCCAATGCCAGCCGTTGCCAGCTCGGCCCCCAACTTATAGATGAGGCCGACGGTGGTAAGGACGGCCAGCGCCATGCCGAGCATGCCGAACAGGTTGCCGCGCCGCGAAGTGGTTGGGTGCGACAGGCCCTTGAGCGCCTGGATGAAGCAGATCGACGCGATCAAGTAGAGCGTCGTGACGAGATTCATGCTCATTACTTAGGCGCCTCTTCTTTTGCTTTCGGGGCTTTCTTCTTGAACATCTCAAGCATCCTGCGGGTTACTAGGAAACCACCGAACACGTTGACCGCTGCAAGTGCCACGGCCAGGGTGCCCATGGTCTTGCCCAGTGGCGTGACGGTGAGGGCTGCGGCCAGCATGGCGCCGACGATCACGATCGCGGAAATCGCGTTGGTTACCGCCATCAAGGGCGTGTGCAGCGCGGGGGTAACGTTCCAGACCACGTGGTAGCCGACATAAATGGCCAGCACAAAGATGATCAGATTGTAGATACCGGGGGAGATAAGCTCTTCCATCGTCTGAATCCCTGCTTAGGCGTTTTTGCGGATGACTTGGCCGTCGCGGCACATCAGGCACGCGGCGACGATGTCGTCTTCAAGGTTGATTTCGAACTGCCCTTCCTTGGTGAAGACCAGCTTCAGGAAGTCCAGCAGGTTGCGCGCGTACAGGGCCGAGGCGTCGGCGGCGACAGCGCCGGCCAGGTTGGTCGGGCCGCAGATGATCACGCCGTTCTCGACGACCACCTGGTCGGCAACTGTCAGCGGGCAGTTGCCACCTTGGGCGGCGGCAAGGTCGATCACCACTGAGCCGGGCTTCATCTGTGCGACGGTTTCAGCACTGAGCAAGGTCGGTGCCTTGCGGCCTGGGATCAGAGCGGTGGTGATGACAATGTCTGCTTGCTTTGCGCGTTCGTGCACGGCCAGGGCCTGGCGCTGCATCCAGCTGGTCGGCATGGGACGGGCATAACCACCGACGCCGACGGCGCACTCGCGTTCTTCATCGGTCTCGTAAGGCACGTCGACAAACTTGGCGCCGAGGGATTCGATCTGCTCTTTAACGGCCGGGCGCACGTCAGACGCTTCGATCACCGCACCCAGGCGTTTCGCCGTGGCGATGGCCTGCAGGCCTGCCACGCCGGCGCCGAGAATGAGTACGCGTGCAGCCTTCACAGTGCCTGCGGCTGTCATCAGCATCGGCATAAAGCGCGGATAGTGATGAGCCGCCAGCAACACGGCTTTATAGCCGGCGATGTTGGCCTGGGAGGACAGCACGTCGAGGCTTTGGGCCCGCGAGGTGCGTGGTGCTGCTTCAAGTGCGAAGGCCGTGATGCCACGCTCTGCGAGCTTGGCAATGGTTTCGTTGCTGAACGGATTGAGCATGCCCACCAACACGGTGCCGCTTTTGATCAGCGCCAGTTCGCTGTCGCTAGGGGCAACCACCTTGAGGATCAGCTCGGCGCCGAACGCATCGTTGGCACTGCCAATGGTTGCGCCTGCCGTTTCATAGGCACTGTCGACGACACTGGCTTTAATGCCGGCTCCGCTTTGTACAGTGACCTTATGGCCCTGGCCGATCAGCTTCTTGATGGTTTCCGGGGTGGCAGCCACCCGCGTTTCACCGGTCTGGGTTTCGAGAGGAACACCAATGTGCACGTCAAATCTCCTGCATGATCTTTTTGCTTTTGATCTTTTTGTAAAAAGGCCAGTGCACCGCGAGTGGCGCAACTGGGGCGGCCGATCAGCACGATCCCGCTGAAATGACAGCGGGGCGCGGCATTTTGCAGGCGAACTTTACGGCCTTCAAGGGATTATGACGGGTGACGAAAAATTAACTACAAGTCACCCTGTGACTGATTGTCGCAACGCCCTGAAATAACCTCTTCAAATACAGGGATTTAAAGAGCTGCAGGCGTTTTTTTAACCTTTTGACATCGTTGGTGTGAATAGTCGGTTATTGGCTTGTATTAGTCGCTGCAAGCCATATGGATCATGGCTTCTAGCCTTATTTTTGCTCGACAGATACAGTCTGTTTAAATGCGACATATTTGTATATCTGTAGGGCTGTAGATTTGCTGACTACAGAGTCAATAAGTCAGTGCGGGCCTTTAAATACTATGGTTGTAGCGCTGTGACTGGTCGATTAGCCAGTCCCTGAATGCATGCAATGAGGCTGATTCGACCTTTCTGTCAGGAATCATCAAGTAATAAGCCTTTGAGCTGCTCAACGCCTCGGGGCTTGCAATCACCAGTTGACCTTCCTCCAGTTCGCGTTGGATGAGGAACGGCGGGATCAGCGCGATTCCCATGTCATGCATGGCGGCCTGAGACAACATCGAGAATAGCTCGTAACGCGGTCCTGTCATGTCGCGGGGTATGTTCAGTTGCTGTGCGTTGAACCATTGGCGCCAGGCGTAGGGTCTCGTCGTCTGCTGCAAGAGGGGCAGCTCTGCGATTTCCTGGGGGCTGAATTGTGTGGTGTTAGCCAGCAGTCTTGGGCTGCACACGGGGACAGGGTTTTCTCCCATCAGGCGGTGCGATTCCGTACCCGACCAGTCGGCATCGCCGAAGTAGATAGCGGCGTCGAATTCGGTGTCGGCAAACAGGAAGGGCCGTGTTCGGTTCGTCAGGTTTACTGTGACTTCAGGGTGCTTGCGTTGGAAATCCTTGAGGCGAGGGATCAGCCATTGAGTGCCAAATGTCGGGACCACGGCCAGTTCGATGGTGTTGGCGCCTTGCTGACCCATGACGGAAAGCGTGTCGCGTTCCACTGCGTCCAGTTGCGTGGCAACGCGGCGGCTGTACGAAAGCCCGGCTTCCGTCAGTTTTACCCCGCGCCGTGAGCGCCGAAACAGCTCGACACTCAAAAACTCCTCAAGGCTGGCGATCTGTCGACAGATGGCGCCTTGAGTGATCGAAAGCTCGTGTGCGGCCTTGGTAAAGCTCTCGTGGCGGGCCGCCGCTTCAAAACTGACCAGCGCGGTGGTACTGGGAATTTTTCTGCGCATATACCGTGTCCTCACATGTAAAGCGCATATGCGCGCTTCTCGGCTATTTCGAAGTGAGAAATTAGCACAACCCTATGCGGAAACCTCGTTTGCCCTACACGTCGGTCGGGCCTAGGCTGGTTGCACGACTTCCGTTTCTTTCCGCGAGGACTTATTCATGGCTGGCAAGGCAAGCTTCAACTGGATTGATCCGCTACTGCTGGATCAACAGCTCACCGAAGAAGAGCGCATGGTGCGCTACAGTGCTGAGCAGTTCGCCCAGGACAAGCTGGCCCCGCGTGTGCTTGAAGCCTTCCGCCATGAAAAGACCGACCCCGCTATTTTTCGCGAGATGGGCGAGACCGGTTTGCTCGGTGCGATGATTCCTGAGCAGTACGGCGGCAGCGGCTTGAATTACGTCAGTTACGGGTTGATTGCCCGCGAAGTGGAGCGTGTCGACTCCGGCTATCGCTCGATGATGAGTGTTCAATCGTCCCTGGTCATGGTGCCAATCAACGAATTCGGTACTGAAGCACAGAAACAGAAGTACCTGCCGAAGCTGGCTTCTGGCGAATGGATCGGCTGCTTTGGTCTGACAGAGCCTAACCATGGTTCCGACCCAGGCGCGATGATTACCCGTGCCCGCAAAGTGGAGGGTGGTTACAGCCTCACGGGCGCAAAGATGTGGATCACCAATAGCCCGATCGCGGATGTGTTTGTGGTGTGGGGCAAGGACGATGCCGGCGATATCCGTGGCTTTGTCCTGGAGAAAGGCTGGAAGGGGTTGAGCGCACCGGCGATTCACGGCAAGGTCGGGCTGCGTGCTTCCATCACCGGTGAAATCGTGATGGATAACGTGTTTGTCCCGGAAGAGAACATCTTCCCGGACGTGCGTGGTTTGAAGGGGCCTTTCACCTGCCTTAATTCTGCACGCTACGGCATCTCCTGGGGCGCATTGGGTGCCGCCGAATTCTGCTGGCATACCGCTCGCCAATACACCCTTGATCGTCAGCAATTCGGACGTCCCCTGGCGGCGACCCAGTTGATCCAGAAAAAGCTGGCTGATATGCAGACCGAGATCACCCTGGCCCTGCAGGGCTGCCTGCGCCTGGGGCGTATGAAGGATGAAGGCACGGCGGCGGTTGAGATCACTTCGATCATGAAACGCAACTCCTGCGGTAAATCCCTGGATATCGCGCGTATGGCGCGCGACATGCTCGGCGGCAATGGCATTTCCGATGAGTTCGGGGTGGCGCGTCACCTGGTCAACCTCGAGGTGGTCAACACCTATGAAGGTACTCATGACGTGCATGCCTTGATTCTGGGGCGTGCGCAAACCGGTCTTCAGGCGTTCTATTAATAGGAGCACGGCATGGGCGCGCTTTCGCATCTGCGGGTACTGGACTTATCGCGAGTACTGGCGGGCCCCTGGTCCGGGCAGATCCTTGCGGACCTTGGTGCTGAAGTGATCAAGGTTGAGCGGCCGGGCAGCGGCGACGATACGCGCGCCTGGGGGCCACCCTTCCTTAAGGATGCTTATGGCGAGAACACCAGTGAGGCTGCGTACTATCTGTCTGCCAATCGCAATAAGCAGTCGGTGACCATCGACTTTACGCGGCCGGAGGGGCAGGCGCTGGTGCGTGAGCTCGCGGCCAAGTCGGACATCCTCATTGAAAACTTCAAGGTGGGCGGGCTTGCTGCGTATGGGTTGGATTATGAGTCGCTCAAAGAGATCAACCCCGAGTTAATTTACTGCTCGATCACGGGTTTTGGTCAGACCGGGCCCTATGCGACGCGAGCGGGCTATGACTTCATGATTCAGGGGTTGGGCGGGCTCATGAGCCTGACCGGCCGTCCCGAAGGTGATGATGGGGCTGGGCCGGTTAAGGTGGGTGTGGCGCTGACTGACATTCTTACGGGGCTGTACTCGACGGTGGCGATTCTGGCGGCACTGGCTCATCGGGATCACGATGGTGGTGGGCAACACATCGATATGGCGCTACTGGATGTGCAGGTGGCATGCCTGGCAAACCAGGCGATGAATTATCTGACGACAGGGGCATCGCCAAAGCGGCTGGGCAATGCACATCCGAATATCGTGCCTTATCAGGACTTTCCCACCGCCGATGGTGATTTCATCCTGACGGTAGGCAATGACGGGCAATTTCGTAAGTTTGCCGAAGTGGCTGGTCAGCCACAGTGGGCGGATGATCCGCGCTTCTCTACTAACAAGGTGCGGGTGGCAAATCGGGCGGAGCTGATTCCGCTGATTCGTCAGGCAACGGTGTTCAAGACGACGGCCGAGTGGGTGTCGCAGTTGGAGCGTGTGGGTGTGCCGTGCGGGCCGATTAATGATTTGGCTCAGGTATTTGCCGACCCCCAGGTCAAGGCGCGTGGGTTGGCGATGGCATTGCCTCACGCATTGGCGGGGATGGTGCCTCAGGTCGCCAGTCCGATACGCTTGTCCAAGACGCCCGTGGAGTACCGCAATGCGCCTCCTCTGCTGGGAGAGCATACGGCTCAGGTGCTTCAAGATGTATTGGGGTTGGCGGGCGTGAATGTGGCTGCTCTGAAGGCGGCAGGTGTTATCTGAATCCCTTCCTCTATATAGAAGATGCTGGTGGCCCTGTATTGGTGGTTTTTTAATCAATTCTAAGTAATTGATAGAAAAGCAAAATCAAGGGTTGACGGCAGATTCCAGACGTCTATAATTCGCCCCACTTCCGGCGCAGTCGAAA